>NZ_AUBG01000011.1 GCF_000429125.1 Aequorivita capsosiphonis DSM 23843 | reverse complement strand
TGGGCTCGAACCAACCCCGATAGCTATCGGGGCTCTGATTAACAATTTTTCCTATTTATATTTATCCAGTAGTTTTTCAACCATTTCTGAATATTTCTTAAGGTTTCTGATGTAAACCGAACTTTTCATTCTTTTGATATGGTTTTCAATACCGATGGCTTGTTTCTGAGATTGACAGTCTATTTTCAGAAACAGGACCCAATCGGCAGCATTATAGGTAAACTTTCGGGATTCGGAATTTTCGTGGAATACGGATCTGATATCAAAGTCTGAAGAGTACCCTGTATAGAATCTGGATAGTTTGTCTGAATGCAGTATGTAAACACAATAATCCATATAAAAACAAAAATCCCCGTCAAAATTGACAGGGATGTTTTTGCTCCTCCTCTTGGGCTCGAACCAAGGACCCTCTGATTAACAGTCAGATGCTCTAACCAACTGAGCTAAGGAGGAATTTATTCTTTACCATTTGCAGGTCTAAACCTGCAGAAGCAACCTCGTCGATTGCGTTGGCGGGTGCAAATATACCTATTTTTTGATTCCTTCAAAATAAAAAATAAAAAATTATGAAAATTATTTTTTTTAGGCTTCTGTGTTGTTTGAAAATTAAAGAAGCTTAGAGTTTTTTAATCTGCTTAAGTAGCTTTTTACCAGCGGTAGAACTGTTTTTAGAAAGGCTTTCCGTGGCTTCTTTAATTTTATTTTCTTTCAAGTATGCCAAGGCTAGATAATACTGAATATCTTCATAAAAAGCACTTTCAGTTTTTTTAGTAGCCAACTTCAGATAGTTTTCCGCTTGACGGGCATTTCCATTTGCCAAATTTGCTACTCCTAGAAAGTAAACTAAAGTATCGTTTTTTGGATTGGCAGCGTAAAGTGGTTCCCATCGTGAAATGGCTTCGGTATATTCCTTGCGTTTATAACTAACCATGCCATAGTAAAATTCGTATTGCGAAGCCGTCCCCATAGTGGTTGGAAGTCCGGGATCTGGTCTAAAATTTTCAGAAAACACCTTTTGTGCTGAATTTCCTGTGTAGAAAATAGCCCAAGCGCTAACGCCAATAAGTAATAAAATTGAGGCTGCCAAAGCAAACAGGCCGGGAGTGAGCCATTTTTTTTCCGGCTCTTCCACTATTTCAGCGTGATAGCCGTCTAATGACTTTCTTAAATTGTACTCCTCTACAACTCTGGCAATAGCTTTTTGCTCTTCAAACATTTTGAAGAATTCTGGATCGATTTTTAAACGTTCTTTAAAATTAACCAACTGGGTATCATCAAGCTTTCCTAATAGATAGTTATCTATAAGCTCTTGGGTTTCTTGACTAAGCGGTATGTTTTTATTGGGATTCATTGGGGATATTTTGGGTCATTTTTTTCAATTCCTCCTGGCAACGATATTTTGCATTTCGTGCGGAGGCCGCGTCCATTTTCATTATCACGGCTATTTCTTTAAACGGTCTTCTTTCAAAATAGAATAGTTTTAATAACAACTGGCAACGTTCTCCTAGTTTGTCGATTGCAGTCATCAGCAGTTTGATTTTTTTGCTCTGTGTTTCAATTTCATCAATTTCAGAATCGTCATATTCAATTTCCCGATTTATAAAAGTGGTGTTTTTATATCTCGAGGATCGCAGGTGATCCATCCATTTATTTTTAGCTATTTTATAAATATAACCGTTGATGGCGGTTTCACTTTTCGCAGTAAACTTATCGTTTTTTACATTGCGCCACATCGCCAAAAAAGCTTCTTGATAAACATCTTTTGCTTGCTGTTCATTGCCACTATTCTTAAGAACGTAACGTTTTACTTTAATAAAATTCACTTTATACAATTCCTTTAACGTTGTGGCATCATTTTGTTTAATGAGTGCTACCGTTTCGTTAAATGGCGAATTATATGTTTTTAGATCTTTGATTTTCTGTATTATTTCTTGAACAACACAGAAAGATACAATATATCCGCAATGGATTTATATATTTTTTGCAACTTAGATAAGTGGATGCTTTTTTTCGTTTAAATGAAGGCATCCAAGGTATTTTTAGTGGCAAAACTTCAAAAATCGACTTTGGACTTACCTACACATCGATAAAGGATTTAAAATGTCATCAAAATATTTCAAAAAAAAATACTCCAGAACTATTCCTGAAGTATTTTTAAAATGATAATTCGTTATTCTTTTATTCGAAGAGCCAACGATAAATATCGTTTCCGTTCGCAAACAGCACCAAAGCAATCAAAATAAAGAAACCTACCATCTGGGCATATTCCATGAACTTGTCGCCAGGCTTACGGCCACTGACAATTTCATATAACAGGAAGGCTACGTGACCACCGTCCAATGCAGGGATAGGTAGAATATTCATAAATGCTAAAATGATCGATATTAAAGCCGTGGTTGCCCAAAAGCTCTGCCAGTTCCAAACACCTGGGAACATATTGCCAATGGCGCCAAAACCACCCACTTGTGTAGCACCTTTTTTAGTAAAGACGTACTTAAATTGGGCTACATAATCTCTTAAAGTGTAATAACCATAACTGAAACCTCCAGTAATACTTTCGCCAAGGTTATAGTCTATCTTCGTTTGCCCAATTCCTTGAGAGGCATACATAATGCCAATATCTCCCTCCTCATTTGGCATGATTTTCAAAGTGTCTTGAGTATTCCCTCTTAAAATGACAATTTTCTTTTCTGCAATTTTTTCTTTGTCAAAAGCTTTCTCAAATTGATGGCGATATTCTACCTTTTGGCCATTGATAGCGATAATTTTGTCCGAAGCCAATAACCCAGCTTTGTGTGCGGAACCTTCTGGAAATATTGAGTCGAGTTTAATCTTTTGTATTGGCTCAAACGGAATCATTATCCCATTTTCAAACATTTTTGATCCTGCATCTTCTGGAACTTGAATAGTCGCGACACTTCCATCTGCATGTTTCACTTCAACATTGGAAACATCTCTAAGGAAAATATTGCGGTTTATTTGCCACATATCGTCCAGAGGCTCTCCATTTATCTTTAAGATCAGATCTCCATCCTGGAAGCCGTATTCCTTAAATTGTTCGGTAACGGCAAAGCCTTGAGGAAGATCTTCGGTAGTCGTTATATCTCTTCCGTAGACATATAAAATACCCATATAGATAACAAAACCAACAATAATGTTGACGGTTACACCACCTAGCATTATAATAAGACGTTGCCAAGCCGGTTTACTTCGGAACTCCCACGGTTGAGGTGGCTGTGCCATCTGTTCCTTGTCCATGCTTTCGTCGATCATCCCGGATATTTTTATATAACCGCCCAACGGAAGCCAGCCAATTCCGTAAACGGTATCGCCAATTTTCTTTTTGAAGAGTGAGAATTTCACATCAAAGAAAAGGTAGAATTTCTCCACCCGCGTTTTAAACAATTTGGCAGGAATAAAATGCCCGAATTCGTGAAGAACAATTAATAAGGATAAACTTAAAAGTAGTTGTATAGCTTTAACAGCAAATGGACTCATAGCGTCTTGATCTTGAATAGATAATTAAATAGAATAGTCTCGATTTTTAAGTACTCGTTACCAAAATGGAGTCTAATTTTTTGACTGATTTCAGTAAACCTCCATAGAGGCTCCCGACAAAAAAAATCGGAAGTTGGGTAAAAAATCGCACAAAAGTAGTCTTTTAGAACTTGCAAAAAAAATAAGCGACCGTCTTGGCCGCTTATTTTTTATATATTCATACATCTAGTTAGTGAAAGTTTGCCACGAATACACGAATAATTATTGCATTCGATTCTTGAATCTGATGGTAGCTAGTGGTCTAAGATTAAATCAATACTCTTTCTAGGTTTATTCCACAATTCGTGTCTTTCTGATAAGTAAAGCGTCCTAATCTGTACAGCGAATAAAAGTAATACGTTTATTCGTGATAATTGAATTGGGCTTCTTCTCGCATAGTAGGAGAACTATTCGTGCATTTGTGGCAATAAAACCGACCTCCTTCACAAAGCAACCAATTCAATTCGTGTATTCACGATAAGAAAACCGTCCTGCTACATACAGCGAATAAAAACAATTCGTGCATTCGTGGCATTAGAACCATCTTGCTCCGTACAGAGCATAAATCAATTCGTGCATTTGTGGCAAGAAAATCATCCTCCTCCGTAAAACAACCAATTCAATTCGTGTATTCGTGGTGAAAAAATTGAACTCTTCCGTACAGAGCATAATTTCAAATTCGTGTATTCGTGGAAAGAACCCTTCTTACTCCCAAAAACCCTAATTCTTCATAATCGTTTTATTGATAACCCCTCCTGATGTCTCCACTTGAAAGAAAAGTATTCCTTTCGCAAACTTAGAAACATCTACGGTTTCTGAATATTTTTCAGAATATAGTAATTGACCTAAAGCATTAAAGATTCGTATTGAATCCACCTGTAAGGCCTTTGGTTTTTGAAGATTGATAAGACCAGATGTTGGACTTGGATACAGAATAAGCTGTTGGTCGAAAAATAAATCATTTGTTCCTAAAACTACTTGATTGTTTTTTGAGATGATGTCGTACTCAGGATCAAATTGAACGGATTGAACCGTAAACGGTACATCTGCCTCAAATGTTTGATTGTTTGAAGTATTATCAAAAACTAAATCCAAAGTTTCGCCTTGTGTTCCGTTAAATCTTAAGGGTACGGGCACTTCAAAATAGGAAACCGATGAATGACTTTGTGTTTGCGATATTTCCACGTTAATCTGTCCGGTATTCCCTGGGTTCCACTCTATGGTAAAGCTCGGGTAGCCTTCCCCGTAGATCCAATCATTAAAAAACTCGGTAAGATCTTCGCCACTTGCAGCTTCCATATTTCTAATAAGGTCTGGAGTTTTTGCGTAGCCATAAGAAAGAAGGGGATCGTTCAAGTAATCTTTTAGACCTTGAAAGAAAACAGTGTCGCCTAATTTTTTCCGAAGCATATGAATTACCATCGAAGCCTTGTCATAGGAAAGTCTGCTGCTAAAAATCCGGCTTACAGAGGTGCTGTCTTGTGCTGGAATATAAACAGAACCGTCTGGGTACTGGGTTGTATAATAGATTTGATTCTCTTTCCAACTTCTAAAATCGGACTCACCGTCTAAATTTTCAACAACCATCCCATCCATATATGTCGCAAAACCTTCATTTAACCATACATCGCGCCAGCTTCCACAAGTAACTTTGTCTCCAAACCACTGATGGCCCAGTTCGTGGGCAATTAAACCGCGACCAAGACTTCCCATAAAAGAAACAGTAGTGTGTTCCATGCCGCCGCCCCATCCAAATTGCGCGTGACCGTATTTTTCATTTGCATAAGGATAAGGTTCAAATTTATCTGCAAATAGATTGATAATATCTACGGTAACCGGAGTGCGCGTTTGGGCATAACTAAGATCTTCGGGGTAAATGTAGTTTACTATGTCAAAAGGGTTTCCATTATTGGCCACCGTATGGGAATAAACAGAATAGTTGGTAACCGCTATGGCAACCAGATAAGCGGGAATAGGATGTCCGTGACGATAATGGGTGGTTTTATTAGTGCCGTTTATAGTTTGGCTCAACTCCAGTCCGTTTGAGACGGCTATGTATTCTTCATTGAATTGATTGAATCTTGGTGAAGTTATATAAACATCTATTAAATCTGTTTTATCAGTCAAATCCTGTTTGCAAGGCCACCAAGCTTTTGCGCCGAAGGGTTCTGAAAGTGTCCACATTACTGGTCTGCCATTGTGCGTATCTATTTCAAAAGAACCAAAACCAGAACTTATTGGGTTTCCCGAATAACTGATGGAAAGCGAATCCAAAACACCTTGATTCTGCATTTGTGGAAGTGTTATTACCACCTCATCATCATTGTTCTGTGTAAAAGAAAGGGAATTGCCTCGCTGAAGCACCTCTGAAACCGTCATATTGTTGACTAATTCAAAAGTTACAGAATTCATGTTTTCCTTGGCTTCAAAATGGGATGTTACTTTCCCTGAAATAAAAGCCTGGGTTGGATCTACGTCCAATTCTAAACGGGCATATTTAATGTCATAGTTGTCCGTATTCATATTCCTGGCCGTAGTGAAAAGACCGGAAGCTGCTTTGGCTTCGGCTTCACTAATATCATTCGTTCTGAAATTTTGTGAAAAGGATATAAAGGAAATTAAAATTAAAATGGGAAGTACAAGTTTTTTCATCGAATCTGTGTGTTTAGTTACTATTTTGCCGAAAGTCACAAATCGATTCCAAAGTATGGGTAGAGAAGAAATCAAAACGCATATCCCAACAAAAATAAGGATGTTAAATGTATTCATTTTGACGTAATTCAGGCCTATTTTTGCGTCAAAATCATTTATATAGTCTAAAATTTAACGCGATGCTTACTTTTTTTAAGAAATATAAATTCTTTGCAATTTTTTTTCTTGTGCTTTCTTCTGTTATTATTCTGGTCATTTATCGAGTTATGATACCGAAAGAGGTCTTGAAAGTCTATCAACCTGCAGATGTTTCCACCGAACTTGTTGATTCTACGCTTCAATATGTAAAAAGGTATCATACTATTGCAGATTTCAGTTTGGTAAACCAGAATGGGAAAATTATCACTCAAGACGACTATAAAGATAAAATTTATGTGGCCGACTTCTTCTTTACAACCTGCCAGACCATCTGTCCGATAATGACCGATCATATGGTAGAGATTCAAAAGCAATTAAAAAATGATAACAAAGTTTTATTGTTGTCGCATACCGTAACCCCAGAAATTGATAGCGTGCCACAGCTGAAGAAATACGCTTTGGAAAAAGGCGTTGATGATGCAAAATGGAATTTAGTTACTGGCGATAAAAAGGAAATCTACGATCTTGCGAGAAAGTCTTATTTAGCTGCCAAAGACATTCCATTTGAGGAATACGACTTGATTCACACCGAAAATTTCGTACTTGTAGATAGAAAGAAACGAATTCGTGGATTTTATGACGGTACCGATCCAGATGCCATCAAAACGCTGCTACACGATATTGAAGTATTAGAAAAGGAAAAATGATTCAGACCTTAATTGCGTGATGGTCAGTTGTTCGTGTTTTGTGATTTCCGTGTCTATATAGAGAAGAAGTATTTTTTTAAGCTAAAATACACGCTCAGCGATACATACCGGGTTGAAGAATCTCGTAAGAATAGTATGATGACTCATGACAATTTGAGAAAATATTTTTCAATTTTTCCTGTAAGAGCTTACAGAAAATACCGGTTTAATGACTTCCGAAACAATTAAGAATTCTTCCTTTTCCATTCTAAAATAAAACCATTACTTTTGCCTTGTTTAAATTCAATCTAAATAAAAAGATGGCTCTAACAATCGCTTCATTAAAAAAAGGGCAGCGCGCTATTATCAAGGATTTTTCCGTAGATGTGGTTCCCTTAAAACTTTTGGAAATGGGTTGTCTTCCAGGCAATGAAGTGTCTTTGGTTCAAATTGCACCGTTTAACGACCCTTTATATCTCAATATTAACGGCAGCCACCTTGCTATTAGAAGAGAAACTGCCTGTAATATAGAAATTGAGTTGTTATAATTTTAAAATTTCATCCGCCAGTTATAGAGCGGAGTCGAAGTATGGCAAAACATATAAACGTTGCACTTGTTGGAAATCCGAATACTGGTAAAACCTCTGTTTTTAATAGGTTAACTGGTTTGAACCAAAAAGTAGGAAACTATCCCGGAATTACTGTTGAAAAGAAACAAGGTAACTGCAAATTTGGTAGGGCTTGTAAGGTTCACGTTTTAGATTTACCTGGAACTTACAGTTTGAATGCTTCCTCCTTGGACGAAAATGTAGTGATCGAATTGCTACTGAACAAAAACGATAAGGATTTTCCTGATGTTGCTGTAGTAGTGGCAGATATAGAGAATCTGAAACGAAACCTCTTGCTTTTTACGCAGATTAAAGACTTGGGAATCCCCACGATTCTTGCAATCAATATGTCTGACAGGATGAAGCGGAAAGCAATTACGCTAGATATTCCTCTACTTGAAGAAAAATTAAACACTAAAATTGCCTTAATCAGCTCGAGAAAAAATCTTGGATTTGATTATCTAAAGGAACTTATTGAAAATTACAATCAACTTCCTACTAGACCTTGTTTGAACGCCTCTGAAATCGCACCTGAGTATTTTGACCGATTGCGAAACGCTTTCCCAAATCAAGACCTTTACAAGCTTTGGCTGGTGATAACCCAAGATGTGAATTTTGGAAAACTAGATCGTAAGGAACTTAAAGGTGTTGCTTCATTTCAAACAGAATCTCCTAGCAACTTGAAACGGCTTCAGCAAAAGGAAACCGTTATACGTTATAAATTTATCAATGACACGCTAAAGGAAACACTTCACATTGATGCCGCTAATGCCAAGGATTTAAGAAGTCGTTTAGATCGAGTTTTGACCCACAAAGTTTGGGGATATGTTATTTTCTTTTCGATATTAATGCTTATTTTTCAAGCCATTTTTGATTGGAGCGAATATCCGATGGATTTTATTGACCGCTCTTTCGCCTCTTTAAGCGAATGGACTAAAAATGCGATGCCTGCGGGGCAATTCACCAACTTGGTTTCCGAAGGAATCATTCCGGGAATAGGTGGAATTGTAATTTTTATTCCACAAATTGCCTTCCTTTTCCTCTTTATTTCAATTTTGGAAGAAACGGGCTATATGAGTCGCGTGGTGTTTTTAATGGATAAGCTTATGCGACGTTTCGGATTAAGCGGAAAAAGTGTTGTGCCGTTAGTTGCTGGAACCGCTTGTGCTATTCCTGCAATTATGGCTACCCGAAATATCGAAAACTGGAAAGAAAGGCTAATAACTATTTTAGTGACGCCATTTACTACTTGTTCTGCGCGTTTACCCGTTTATCTGATTATCATTTCCTTGGTAATTCCTGACACGCGCGTATTGGGAATCTTTAGCCTTCAAGGGATTACTTTAATGTTTATGTATATTCTAGGATTTGGCGCGGCTATTCTTTCAGCTTACATTTTAGATAAAATATTGAAAATAAGCACGAAAAGTTTCTTTTTGGTTGAAATGCCTAATTATAAACTTCCCTTGCCCAAAAACGTTCTTATAACTGTAATTGAAAAAACTAAGGCATTTGTGTATGGCGCAGGAAAAATTATTCTTGCCATTTCAATTATCCTTTGGGTTTTGGCTTCCTATGGACCAGGCGATTTTAATAATGCCGAACAAATCATTGAAACCGAATACGCTTCTCAAAATCTTTCAGAAAAGGAATTAGAGATGCACGTTGAATCATTTAAACTGGAACATTCCTACATTGGACATGTTGGTCATTTTATTGAACCAGCGGTGAGGCCATTGGGCTACGATTGGAAGATTGGGATTGCGCTGGTAACTTCCTTTGCGGCACGTGAAGTATTTGTTGGAACACTTGCCACTATTTATAGTGTTGGAAGCGATGATGAACAAACCATAAAAAGTAGAATGGCGGCTGAGGTAAATCCTATTTTGGGCGGACCTCTATTTAATTTTGCCAGTGGAATTTCACTGTTGTTGTTTTACGCTTTTGCGATGCAGTGTATGAGTACGCTTGCCATTGTAAAACGAGAAACCAATACGTGGAAATGGCCAATGTGGCAATTGGTTGTAATGACAGCCATTGCTTATGTTTTTGCTCTTGTGGCCTATCAAACTTTAAAGTAAAGTAATACTTCATTTAGCTCCTTCCCCCTTTTTTAGGGGAAGGTGGCATATATTCCGCGAAGAAGGAATATATGACGGAAGGGGTAAACCCTTCACAAATTTTTAAAATTTAAACAGTATGCAAACAATATTAGTTTTAATAGCATTTTTACTCGCAGTGGGTTTTTTAATAACTCAGTTTATTTGGAACCCGTTTAAATCTACAAAAACTGCCAAAAATAAAGTGGGAGATCACTCCGATTGCAGCAAATGCAGTTTTCACTGATTATTTTTTATAAATAAGCGAGTAACTCTTAATTTTATTTCATTACGTCAATAACAGTACTTTCTCCTCTCCTTTGGGGAGGCTGGGAGGGGATTTTGAGGTTAGGGAAAATTGAATATCTTTGTACTATGCAAACAATCTTAGTCTTAATTACGTTTTCTATCGCTGCAGGCTTTTTATTGAAAAAGTTTGTTTGGAACCCTATTTTTGAATCACGCAGAAATTCAAGTGAAACGCTTGATGGTGGAAAAACCAAGTGTGGCAAAAGCGATTGTGGATGTCATTAATTATTTTTCTCCTCACAAATCAATAAAGTATATCCAGAATTTTTTCCTGTCTTTTCTGAAGTAGGATAAGGATTTAACGTCAATCCATTAATGGCAAATTTTGAAGAGCTATAAAGATTGGTGTTTTTTTCTTCGCCTGGCTTTACTTCGCCAAAAGTAAGGGTTTTCTCTTCTGTTTTTCCATTGGAAGTTACTTCAGCCTTGACAATGGCTCGTCCTGCCCAAATACAATTTACATTTTCTGGACAACGGGAATCTTCTACCACTTCTAAAAATTTAACCGATACCCCTTTTAAAACCACAGTTTCACCCAATGAAACTTTCACTCCAATTTGAGGGATTTTGGCAGATTCTTCTTGCCCAAAGACAAAGCTTGAAAAAAGGATTATAATTGCTAAAAGAGAATTTTTCATTTTTAAAATTTTTATAAGTTTTAAAGATACATTAAAAAATTATTCCAGAAAATTAGAAACTTGATAGGTTTTCATAAAGCAGTGCTTCCTTTCAACTTAAGTTAAGAACTTGAAACGAGACACTTCAATTTATTGGGGAAGTTTTTGCAGGGATATGAAAATGAAAATCATTTCGCCAGAAACGATAGTTTTTAAAATAAACGAAGTATTTTAAGTAGAGTTTGAGCGCTTTTGTAATTTAAAATCATTTTTACGCTTCAGAAAATATTGATATAAATTCCTTAACTTGCACTAAAGTAGATAGCTATGCCGACCTTATTTATCGTTTTTGGTATGCGATTTTTCTTTTAACCGAACGAACATTTACCTATTCACATACACGTTAGGAATGCGGATGGAGAAGCAAGGTTTGAAGTTGGAAAAATTAAATTAATATCAAACAAAGGTTTAAGGAACAGAGATATCAAGTTGGAAGAAGGAATAATCCAGGAAAATAGAGAGATTATAATTGAAAATTGGAATGAACACTTTAGAAGATAACATAAAAATAAGACAGCTTTGGTTTACAGAATCAGAGATCTATATAGAGACTAGTGATGGCCTGAAGATGAGCCATCCTTTATCGTGGTTCCCAAGGCTGCAAAACGCATCAAAGGAGGAACGAGAAAACTATGAACTCTCTCCTTTCGGAATTCACTGGCCAACACTCGATGAAGATTTGAGCTTTAACGGCTTTTTTGATTATAAAAAAGAGTGCTAATCTAAAAATTCAGTAAGGTCTTCCAATATTATACTATAAAAATAGGAATCTTAACCCTATGCCGAACACTATCAACAGTTGTTCCAAAAAGTAAGTCCTTAAATCCTTTATGTCCGTGGCCACCCAAAACCAATAAATCAAATTCGGAAGCATTCACAATCTTTGGAATGCTCTTTTTCGGAGAGCCAAAACCGAGTTCAACCGATACTTTAAAACCTTTTTCTTCTAACTTTTCTTTATAGGTGTTTAAGAATTTTTCATCGCTTTCGGTTTCATAATCGTCAATCTCATCACCATAAATCATGGCTCCTGGAGTTTCTACAATATGAATAAGGGTATATTCTGCATCCTTCCCTCCTAATTGCAAAGCTGCGGAAATACTCTTTTCATCGGAAGTTGAAAAATCTACTGGAACAGCAATCTTTTTATAGGAAAGAGGTTGAGCAAGCTCATCCACTTTAGCGTCAAGAATGTGCGGCACTAATTTTCTAGTGCCATTGATATCCTTAACCGTCGTTTTAAAAGTGATATAAATTAATAATATCGCGGCGCCAACTGCTATTGGAACGACGAAAACCCAGATATAAATGGGATTGTCAGTAGTTTTTAGCCAGTTTGTTATTTCATCAATTACCAATTTCGCGTTAAGTAGTACTATGATTATGGTTACTAACCAGGATGCAATCCGCAATGGCCATTTTATATTGAATTCGCCCATCAGCTTTTTACTACTCACAAAATGAATTAGTGGAATTATGGCGAATCCAAGCTGTAAACTGAGTACAACTTGGCTTAAAACTAATAATCGTCCTGTGCCACTGATACCAAAATAGATCACGGTTAAAAGCGCTGGGATAATTGCCAACATCCGGGTTATCAATCTACGAACCCAAGGCTGAATTCGTAAATTTAAGTGACCTTCCATCACAATTTGTCCGGCTAATGTTCCAGTTAGTGTACTACTCTGACCAGCGGCAATCAAGGCTATTGCAAAAAATGCCGGAGCTATCTTTGATCCCAATAAGGGTTCCAAAAGAGCGTGTGCATCTTGAATTTCGGCTACTTCGTATAACCCATTTTTAAAAAACACGGAGGCAGCTAATATCAAAATGGCGGCATTTACAAAAAATGCAAGATTAAGTGCAATCGCCGAATCGATAAAGTTGTATTTCAAGGCTTGTTTAATTCCCTTTTTGGTACGTTCTATTTTTCTAGACTGTACAATGGAAGAATGTAAGTACAGGTTGTGCGGCATTACTGTTGCTCCAATAATACCAATGGCAATATAAAGGGCGTTGCTATCTGGAATCGAAGGGACAAAGCCAGCCATCAGATCGCCCATATCAGGTTTTGCAAAAAGCATTTCCACAAAAAAAGATCCTCCAATGATAAAAATTAGGCCAATAATAAAAACTTCCATCTTCCGCATTCCTTTATTCAAAAGGAATAAAAGCAGGAAGGTGTCCAGGGCAGTAATGGAAACTCCCCAAATCATTGGGAGTCCAAAAAGAAGGTTTAAACCAATTGCCATTCCTATTACTTCTGCGAGATCGCAGGCTACTATGGCAATTTCAGCGAGAACATAGAGTATAAAATTCACGAATGGATTATAGGCTTCCCGAGAGGCTTGGGCCAAATCTCGTCCTCGCACTACGCCTAAACGCGCGCAGAGACTTTGAAGCAAGAGTGCCATAATATTGCTCATTAACAATACCCAAATCAATTTGTATCCAAATTGACTTCCCCCCGCAATATCTGTGGCCCAGTTTCCCGGATCCATATAACCTACGCTCACTAAATAGGCGGGACCCAAAAAGGCGAGTAGTCGCTTCCAAGGCGATTTTTTGCCTGAAGTTTCAATGGTTCCGTGTACTTCTTCAAGAGATTTATGACTTCTTCTGTCCATCTCATTTTGAATTAATAGTTAATCAATCAGTGATAATTCTCAAAATTTTAGCTTTGTTGCTATCGTATTGTTTACTATTTCAATAGAAGGTTTTTCAAAATCTTGAACTAAGAACAGTTTATTTCTATCCTCGGAACAAGAAAAAGTCTTCTTTAATATGTTCTATTTTATCATCACGGTTTGTGAGTATATATTCTAAAGCCAAACCTGTAAAGTCCTTTCCCTTTTTTGTAAGGGAAACAATATCGTCCGTTATGGTGACCATATTATTTTTCAGTGCCAGATCTACCACGGATTTTGAACGCACTTTTTGCCAGTTAATATGTTCCTGTAAATGATTAATGTGGCGTTCTCTCTTTTCGGAATGGTTGTTAAGGTGAAGTAAAAATGTTATCAAAGAAACTTCAGTTCGTTGTTGTTTTTGTCTGTATAGCACTGAAAGCAGCCCTTTTTTTGGTGCAAATAGATAAACCACTAAAAAGATAATACCCAACATGGTGGTCATAGATCCTGAAATTGAAGCATCAAGAATGTTTGCCAACCAATAGCCGCTCACGGCTGAGAAAACTCCAAAAAATATGGACAGAACAATCATTTTCTTAAGATTCGTTGTCAAGAGATATGCTGTTGCTGCCGGCGCTATCATCAATGCCACTACTAAAATTGCACCTACAGCATCAAAGGCACCTACAATAGTTACTGATGATACAGACATAAGCCCATAATGCAGGACCATGGGTGAAAAGCCTAATGCTGAAGAGAGTCCTACATCAAATGTACTGACTTTTAATTCTTTGAAAAAGAGAATCAATAAAGTTGTTGAAATCAGCAAGATAGATCCCATAACCCATAACGATTTTGGTCCCATATCCATTCCTGAGATCAATACCCTGTCAAAAGGGGCAAAGGCAAGTTCTCCAAGTAAAACTGCATCAACATCCAAATGGACATCGTTTGCGTTTTTCGCAATTAGAATTACTCCAATACTAAAAAGTGTGGGAAAAACGAGTCCAATGGCAGTATCTTCTTTTACCAATCCTGTTTTTTGAATCATTTCAACCATAATCACGGTAATCACTCCCGTAAGAGCGGCTAACAATATTAATAATGGTGAATTTAAATCTTGGGTTATAAAGAAGCCGATGACAATTCCCGGTAAAATAGAATGACTAATGGCGTCGCTGATAAGTGCCATTTTCCGAAGTACTAAAAATACTCCTGGAATGGCGCAGGCTATTGCAACAACCGAAGCAATCAACTGTATTTCTAATTGTGCACTACTCATTGCTTTGTTGATTATAAAGATTCTTGGCTTCTTCGTAACCTTCTTTTGTCAATGACCATTCGTTACGTTTCAATTGAATCCAATTTTTCTCTTCCATTTTCTGTAAGGAACTTTTTGAAAACCCGTGGAAATTATTCAAAATCCGAATTGCGTGTGGATGTGAAATGTTTTCATGCGTCTTTGCAATGCCAAACATAAATTGAAGTGTCTTTTTTAACTGAAGATCATTTCTGTTTTTTCTAAATCGAATTTCCCTAAATAATATCCCTCTTCCGGGGGAAAAGATAAACGAGAACAGCACGAAAACGGCTGCTACTAATACAATTACAGGTCCTGTTGAAAGATTGTCTTGACTCGCACTTATTGCAGTTCCAAAAACTCCTGCCAAAGCACCAATTATTGCTGCCACAATTACCATTACTCCCAAACTATTGGTCCATTGCCTTGCAGCCGCGGCCGGAGCCAAAAGCATGGCACTCATTAAAACAACACCAACCGTTTGAAGCCCAAGAACAATTGCCAATACTATAAAAAAGGTAATAAGCGTATCGATAAACCGAACATTAAAGCCTAAAGTTTTGGTGTAATCCATATCAAAAAGCATGATTTTAAACTCCTTCCAAAACAATAGGAGAATCACGAGACAAACCCCCGTAACCCCAATCATTAAAAAAACATCGCTTTCCACCAAAGTTGCGGCTTGTCCGAATAGATATTTGTCCAATCCAGCTTGATTGGCGTTGGGTTGCTTTTGAATATAAGTGAGCAGCAACATACCAAAACCAAAGAATAAAGATAAAATCAATCCAAGTGCAGTATCGCTTTTAAGATGTGTTTTTGAAGTTATACCACGAATCCAGAAAGTACCAATCAAGCCAGCTACAAGAGCGCCGAGCATTAAAATATGAGTGTCTTTTGCACCCGTGATTAGGAATGCAATTGCAATACCTGGCAAGGCTGCGTGTGAAATAGCATCACCTAAAAGACTTTGCTTGCGCAAAACAGCAAAACTTCCCAACATACCACAGATTGCACCCAATACCGCTGTTCCCATAGTTATGGTTCGCAAGGTGTAATCGTGCCAGAGCAATGTAAAGTAATCAGTTATTGACATATTTAGTCGGTAGTCTTTAGTTGTAAGAGAGTAGTTGTTTTAGGCTTATATTTAATTTATCATTTTTGCTAATCATTAAGCTTTATATAGTTTCGCAACCTTTTTAAGATTGGTTGAATCATTGATTTCATAGAAATATTCCAACTGCCATTTTTGAGTTTGTTCTGCTTGTTTATTTTGTGCTATTTCCCAATTCGGATAAACTCGAAACCCTCTTTTTCCTTCTTTTTTATTTGTTGAGATTATTCCATTTTTAATCAATATGGATTTGGAAAAAACAAATTGTCCGAAGTCGTTTTCTCTTCGTGTATTCACAACATAAAAATCAAATTGGTCATTTTCATCGAGTGGCTCAATGATTCCATTTCCGTTTCTTTTCCAGAATGTTACGAATTGTCCAATTTTTTTAGGTGTTATTTTCGCACTTCTGCTAATTATATTTCTTTCATTTAGCTTAAATCGGCAAGCATCATATTCCTTACTTTCCTGCTCGAGTTTAAAGTCTGAAATTTCAAAAGCACACTTGTCATAAACTTCTGTTCTAAGATGGTTTAGATTAATATTCATTCTATTATTCTTCATTTTTATAGGATAGCAAGGTTTTCAATAAATCGATAATTCAAATTTCTCACCTCTCACCTCTATTTATTAACCGCCACCTTATAATTAATCCCATAAGTTTTGGTAAGATTGTCATCATTAAAAATATCCTTCACGGGTCCAGTTGCTATTTTCTTCACATTTAAAAAAGTAACCCAATCAAAATATTCGGGTACGGTTTGTAAATCGTGATGTACCACGACTAAGGTTTTTCCTGCTTTTCTCAATTCCTTCAGAATATTGATAATTGCAATTTCTGTAGTTGCATCAACACCTTGAAAGGGTTCATCCATAAAGTAAATGGATGCATCCTGAACCAAGGCTCGGGCTAGGAAAATACGTTGTTGCTGTCCGCCGCTAAGTTGGCTTATCTGTCTATTTTTAAAAGAGAGCATCCCCACTTTTTCCAAAGCTTCCAACGCGGCTTTCTTTTCTTTTTGTCCGGGACGTTTTATCCATCCTAAACTGCCGTAGGTTCCCATTAAAACCACATCGGCAGCGGTAGTTGGAAAATCCCAATCTACACTTCCTTTTTGAGGAACGTAAGCCACTAATTTACGCTGCTTTTCATAGGGCTTTCCAAAGATTGATACGCTACCCGCTATTGGTTTTATGATTCCCAGAATTGATTTTATTAATGTGGATTTACCTGCACCATTGGGTCCAACAATAGCCATTAACACGCCTTCGGGCACTTCGAGATCGATATCCCAAAGTACGGGTTTATAATTGTAGGCAACTGTTAGGTCGTCTACTTGGATGGCTAGTTTTTCATTCATGGTTTTTTATTATATAGCAGAGATTTTAAGATTAATACCTACATGGAAGCCTGCGGCAAGATACTTCGTCAAGTTCAGCATGTCACCTTTCAGGAATTCTTGTAATGCTTTTTTTCTACTTTCAAAATTCATTTGTATTAATCTCGATTTCAGTTTCGATTTCGATTTCATCTTTATTGCAGTGCCGTAATTATGGTTTTTACATTATACTTAAACATACCTATATACGTTCCTTCTTCTGTGCCAGCACTTCCTAAAGCATCGCTGTATAATGAACCGCCTATAGCAACATCGTGGTTTTTTGAAAGTACGGCCTCACGCAAAGCTTCAATAGTTCTTTTAGGAACCGAACTTTCTATAAAAATCGCCTTTACTTTATTAGTGATTATAAATTGTGATAGTCGTTGTACGTCTTGAACTCCTGCTTCCGTTGCCGTTGAAATTCCTTGCAGGCCAACTACCTCAAATCCGTATTCATTTCCGAAGTAATTAAATGCGTCATGTGCCGTTACCAAGATTCGTTTTTCTTTGGGAAGGGTTTCAATGGTTTCTCTTACTGAACGTTCAAGAGCGCTTAGCTTCTCCTGATATACATTGAAGTTCTCTTTATAGACTTCAGCATTTTCAGGATCAGTTTCAGATAAAACCTCCGTTACTTTTTGGGCGAATTGCTTAAAAAATTGAATATTAAACCAAACGTGTGGATCGTAATTTGAAGCAAACAATTTTGATGGAATCAGTTCATCTTTATTGAGCGATTCGCCAAGTCCAATGGTTTTTTTACCTCGTGCTTCCATTTTCTCAAAAACATCTACTAGTTTTCCTTCTAAATGTAAGCCGCTGTAAAATATAATATCGGCATGAAAGAGTTTTGAAACATCTCCTTCGCTTGCTTTATACAAGTGTGGATCTACACCAGCTCCCATTAAACCTTCAACATCTACGGCATCTCCACCAATATTCTTTACCAAATCGGTGAGCATGGTTGTTGTAGTCACTATTTTAAGCTTGCCATTTTCTTCGGAAGCATTTTTGCATCCAATAAAAATCGTAATTAAACTAAGTACTAGGAGTTTCTTCATACTTTGCATTCGTTTTTGAACTTTTTTCCTTGGCTTTTAATTACCAAGTAATTATTATTTTAAGATTTAAATGGTCTGAACGTAAAGATTTTCAGCAATTAGTTTCGAAATAAAAAATTGTTCGTTTCCCACTGAAATAACCATAGAGCCGTCGAAAAATTCTTTTCCCAAAACATTTATTTTCGTTCCGATGGCGATTTTCTTTTTATCCAAATATTGTAAAAATCCGCCACTGCTTTCTTTTACGCCCACACAAACACCACTGTGGTTTTTCTCTAATTCTGAAAGCAATTTTTTCTCCGTTCGTTTTAAAACGCCGTCTTTGTCAGGGATGGGATCGCCGTGAGGGTCAAAATCTGGGTTTCCTAAAAAATTATCCAGACGCGTTATTAACTCATCAGATTTTATATGTTCCAATTGTTCGGCTATTTCGTGAACTTCATCCCAATGAAAATTGAGTTTTTCTACCAAGAAAACCTCCCAAAGACGATGCTTTCTTATTACGCCAGCTGCTATTTTTCTTCCTTTCTCCGTGAGCTGCGCTCCTTTGTAACGCTTATAAATCAGCATTTTCTTTTCTGCTAATTTTTTTACCATATCCGTTACCGAAGACGGTTTGGTTTCCATGCGCTCAGCAATAGCATTAGTGCTAACTTCGTCTTCACTTTCCAAATCCAAATGGAATATGGCTTTCAGATAATTTTCTTCGGCTAGGGTCATTATAAATTTCTATATATGCAAAGATATATTTTTTTGGGAAGAAATATATTTTTAGCTTAGTCTAAATATGTAAACTTAGTTTGTTTAAGTTGTTTCCTTGGGCATAGCTCCACACCGTGAGAATATATTATGGAAGTACTGAGACCATTTAACTTGAGGAGTAAAATGTATAGAAACGAAAAAACTAAACCGAAGAAGCGCAATTTATAAAATCACACTAATGAATGCGAAGGAAGTAGTTATGCCGTCTTCATTGCTATCACCTACTTTTTTGATAAAAAATAAATATTATGCAAGGGCGCGTTATTTCAATATTTGAATGCAGAACAGTTATCTAAAACTTTAATAACTCTTAAAGCGAAACCATTATAGCTTTAAAAAGTAATTTATAAAAATTCCACAAACAGATTGGCCGCCATTTTAGCCGAAAGTTGCAGTGGCTTGCCATCAATCTCAATATCCAGCGCAGCATCAAACGCCTCTTTATCATTTATTTTGAAATTGGAATTTATGCCGATTTCTAGTTTATCCAAATACTTTAGAAATATTGGCGAGGAATCTTTAACACCTACAATCACACCTTTTGCACCTATTTCACATTCGGAAAGTACCGACTTATTTTCCTTTGGAAATGTGCCATCTTTACAAGGAATGGGATCGCCGTGCGGATCAGCTTTGGGGTAATCCAATAGTTTATCAATGGCATCAACTAGTTTTTCACTTTGAATGTGTTCCAGTTGTTCCGCTACATCGTGCACCTCATCCCAGTTGAAGTCTAGGCGTTCCACTAAAAATGATTCCCACAAACGATGCTTGCGTATCACTTTTAAAGCTTGTTCAGTACCTTTTTCAGTAAGTGTGGCGCCGTAATATTTTTTATAAGAAACTAGGTTTTTACCCGCCAATTTTTTGACCATTTCCGTTACTGACGCAGCTTTTGTATCTAATGATTCTGCCAAGCTGTTGGTAGAAACTCCATCTTTAGCATCTTGTTGCAGGTGAAAAATGGCTTTTAAATAGTTTTCTTCTGATCGTGTAAACATACCTCAATTAAGTAAAGTGTAAATATAAGATTAATATTATCATAAAATAATAGTTAGGATGCCCTAAATATTTTTTCAAAGGACCTAAATTTTCTACCTTTGAGATAAAAATAAACTAAAAAAGGACAAATGGAATTCGCAATAAACCTCCTTCAAGAACATAAAAAAGTAATTGACCGAAATGTAAAAAGCAATGATCTAATGCAGAAAGATATATCACTTGCGTCGCGCGAGCTTTCAAAAGTCAGTGAGCTAAAAAAAGCGATCAAAATTTTAAAACTAAGCAACAAAAAGTAGCTGAGAAATTACTTCCATAATCCAATATTCAAAAGCGCAAAAAAGTGTATATTGATTTTCTAATTTTAACTATATCAATTTGAAAAATTCCTATCTAAACCTTGAACTAGTATCCTATAATTCCAAGAGTGAAAGTCTAGAAAACTCCTGTAGAATTGTTTTTATTTCCGAAGAAAAACAATTGGAGAAATACGACTTGAATACGTCCTTATCCAAAAAAATAGCCGCTGCTTTCGAGAAGGATAAAGACGAGGTAATTACCTCCTTTGGAGATTCACAAAGTTTTTGGGTTGTCGCAACTTCTGAGGATTCTGAACAAAATAGAAAATTGGGTATTACTTTATATAAAGCCTTAAAAAAGGAAAATTGCACTATTTCATATTTGGAAGGTCTGAACGATTTGCCCAATTCTCAAAAAAACTCCTTTTTAGAAGGCTTGCTTATGGGAAGCTATCAGTTCAGTTCTTATCACAAGAAAAATGACAGGAAAGAACTAAAAGTTTATATTTTAAACGAAACTTCTTCTGAAACGACAATAAAAAAAGTAACCAATTTAATTAATGGAGTTGCACTTACACGTACATTAGTAAATGAACCGCCTAATAAACTGGATTCTGTAAAGTTTTCAGAAAGAATAGTTGAGGCCGGAAAAAAATATGGTTTCGAAACCGAAATTTTACAGAAAGATAAGATTGTTGCGCTAGGAATGGGCGGGCTTTTGGGAGTAAACCAAGGATCGGAAGTGCCACCAACTTTTAATATTATGACCTATAAGCCCAAAAACGCAATCAACAAGCAACCGCTTGTTTTGGTTGGAAAAGGGGTGACTTTTGATACCGGAGGATATTCCCTAAAAACCGGTGGACATATGTCCTCTATGAAAGCAGATATGGGTGGAGCTGCTACGGTTGTAGGAATTATGGCTGCCGTGGCTATGAATGAACTTCCATATCACATAATCGGTCTGGTTCCGGCAACCGATAATAAAATTGATGGAAAAGCACTGTTGGTAGATGACGTTATAACCATGATGGATGGCACCACGGTAGAGATTCAAAACACCGATGCCGAAGGCCGACTTATATTGGCAGATGCCTTAATCTATGCCAAGCAATTCAAACCTGAACTTGTTATTGATATGGCTACATTAACAGGCGCTGCAGCGGCGATTACTGGACCGTTCGGGATTGCGATGGCTGGAAATCATCAAGAAAAAATGGATGAATTGAAGCGATCTGGCGAAACTACTTATGAGCGCCTTGTTCAACTGCCGTTTTGGAAGGAATTTGAAGAACTTTTAAAAAGTGACGTAGCCGATCTAAAAAATATTGGTGGTCCCGTTGGAGGTGCAAGTACCGCAGGAAAATTCTTAGAACACTTTACAGATTACGATTGGATTCACCTTGATATCGCCGGCCCTGCATTTTTAAAAGATGCTCAAGGATCGAATCCTTCAGGAGGAACTGGTATAGGCGTGCGACTTTTATATGATTTTATAAAATTAAGAGTGGAAAAATCCAATTAGAATTAAGGAATTTGTATATCCGTAATCAGTAATATGATTGATTTTGTCATATTGTGTGTTGATTTTTACATCCGTAAACAAATCTTTTGAAGATGACGAAATATGCCCTGAAAAGGCAACATACCATACCATTAGATAGGGCAGCGCCCTATCAGCACGTAAACCGGGCTAAGACCAGCCCTGAAAGGGCGGCATAAATGGCAGCCGTTCCATAATGTAGTTAATCATTGCGCCCTTTCAGGGCTTTGTGTTTCCCGGGTTTATCCCTACCGGGCGTTGCCCGATGTTAAGATATTACCTCCCTTTCAGGGCTGGTTTATCAATATTCTTTAAATTTTAGTTATATATTATGACCCTTTACGGACACCCAAAAAAGGAATTCATTTTCAATTACCACTGGCTTCAGTCACAAAAGATACTTTTCAATTGCCACGGGCTTCAGCCCGTAAAGTTGAGTCATTGATACTGGCTTTAGCCAAACTGTTTAAACTCTAGGCTTTAAGTAATATGTAATTTATTCGATCAATAAAATTTTGATACTTTGAAAAAAGACGATGATAAATTTGAAGCCTTGCTGTGGAGCTATAAAATAGTCACTTCAGAAAAACCGGTTCCTATTGAGAAACAAACTTATGAGGAATTGGAAAGCGATCTGGCTAAGTATCTCGACAATTTATTGGTAAGGGATTATAATAAACTAATAGCAATTTTATATAGAATTGATGTTTCACAAGAAAAAGCTGTGGCTGCACTTGCCGAAAATGCTTCGAAAGAAACTTCAGGGCAAACTTTGGCGCGATTGATAATTGCTAGACAACTTGAAAAAGTAATAACGAGAAAGAAATACAGAAAGGATTAAAAAACAAACCTCACAGGTCTCAAAGACCTGTGAGGTTTTATTAATTGTCTTCAAAATAATCGGTAGCTGAGTGTCTCGATTTTTCATCAAGACGTATCGAAGCTAAAGTCCCCGCTCCTTTTGAATTTGTTCGTAGGCTTCTTGAACTTTTTTAAACTTTTCCTCTCCACCTTTTCGGTGGGCTTCATCCAAATGCTGTAGTTTATCAGGATGGTATTTTTTAACCATAGTGCGGTAGGCCGTTTTAATTTCGGCAGCGGTGGCATTTCGGTCTATTTCTAGAATTTTATATGCGCTGTCCGGATTTTTAAAGAACATCGCTTTTATACTTTCAAAATCACGCGCATAAACGCCCAAGAAACCTGCGATTCTGTTTATTTCATTAACTTCTGCGGTTGAAACGCTGCCATCTGCATTCGCGATGCTAAACAAAAAGTGAAGAATTTGCAACCTACTTTCGTAACGCGTTCTTTGACGAAGCATCGCACCAATAGTTTGCGCAGAAATTTCTCTATTTTTTATTACTTCATTAAAAACCTTAAAAGTTGCATTGGCACGATCCTTCCCATAAGCCTGAACAAAGTATTGACGCACATAATCCAGTTCAGTCTGGCTCACATTGCCATCCGCTTTAATAACCAAGGAAGCCAAGGAAAGTAAGTTCAGTTCAAAATCGGCAGGAGTCACCTGTTGTTGTGAGCCTCCAAAGGAAGTCTGAAATGTTTTGCCTTTTACGTTAACGTTGTCTAAAAGGCTTCCTATAAAAAACCCTGCAATAGCACCTGGAAACCGATAAAAAAAATAACCGAGAA
Organism: Aequorivita capsosiphonis DSM 23843; assembly: GCF_000429125.1. Lineage (GTDB taxonomy): Bacteria > Bacteroidota > Bacteroidia > Flavobacteriales > Flavobacteriaceae > Aequorivita > Aequorivita capsosiphonis. The sequence continues at coordinate 240,159 of NZ_AUBG01000011.1, read as the reverse complement.
CGGCCAATAGCCAACGAAGCATAAAAATTGTAATTTTTCTGAATTAGAGCCGTCAAAGGTAATGTTTTTAAAAACCAAAATTCAAATTCCAAATAAAAAAGGAAGCACCAAATCTCAATATCAAAATTCTAAAAGTAGTTTGTGTAAATAGTTGGGAATTTTGGAATTTGAAATTTCATCGCTGTTATTTGGGATTTATTTGAAAACATTTCGTTTTCAAATTTTGTATCTTTGCAACAAAATTTTAATACACTTTAAATACAAATAATATGTACCCAGCAGAATTAGTAAAACCAATGCGTGAGGACCTTACAAAAGTAGGTTTCACAGAATTACATACAGCGAATGATGTTGAAGAAGCATTGAAAAAAGAAGGAACTACTTTAGTGATTGTAAATTCGGTTTGCGGATGCGCAGCTGCAAATGCACGTCCAGGCGCAGCTATGTCACTTCAAAATGACAAAAAACCTACTAATTTAGTAACAGTTTTCGCAGGTGTTGACCGTGAGGCTGTTGATGCTGCACGTGCCAGTATGGTTCCATTTCCTCCAAGCTCGCCTTCAATGGCTTTGTTTAAAGATGGTGAATTGGTTCACATGTTAGAACGTCATCATATTGAAGGTCGTCCAGCACAGATGATCGCTGAAAACCTAAAAGACGCATATAACGAATATTGCTAAAAAAAGGGGTATGAAAATTACCAAACCATTTACTATCATTATCGGAATTTTGGCCCTTGGAGCCTTGGGTTATAACATTTATGACAACCCGACTGTTTCTCATTTGTTTGGAAAAGAAATAAACGATTGGCTTTATAGGGCCTTTTGGTTGGTGGTTATTGGCCTTTGTGTTTATAACTATATTCATATAGACCGAAATACATTGAAGAATAGGTCGAAGTCTAAATCGAAACATTAATCTTCAGTGAATAAAATGTAATTAAGCAAACGGAAGACCGTCTTTTTTTAAGACGGTTTTCTTATTTTTGAAAGTTAATGAAAGCACTCCTAAAAATTATTAGTTATCCGTTCTCAGTGTTGTTTTACCTATTCTTCGGTATTACAATTCTGGTGTTTCATCCTATACAATGGGCAGCATTTAATTGGTTTGGATATACGGCTCACAAAAAAACAGTTGATGTTTTCAACTGGACGCTGTTGCGATGTCTGCATGCGGTTGGAACTACCTATCACATTGATATAGACTTAAATGTTCCTAACGATGTACCTATCATAATTGTATCCAACCATCAGAGCATGTGGGAAATCTCCGTGTTAAGCTGGTATCTCCGAAAATATCACCCTAAGTTTATTTCAAAAGTTGAATTGGGAAAAGGGATTCCCTCTATCTCTTTTAATCTGCGTCACGGAGGTTCTATATTAATCGATCGAAAAAATCCAAGACAAGCGATAGTTGAATTGGTAAAGTTTTCAAAATACCTTCAGAAATTTAATCGGAGCGGTGTTATTTTCCCAGAAGGAACACGTAGTAAGACGGGAGTTCCAAAACCTTTCAGAAGAAGTGGCTTACAAACTCTTTTCAAAAAAGTGCCAGATGGCTATGTTATTCCGGTTACAATCAATAATTCTTGGAAATTGCAGCGGTATGGAATGTTTCCAATCCAGATGGGTGTGCGTTTAGAAATGACTACGCATCCCGCCATTAAAATTTCAGACTTTGACGTGGAAGCGTTGATTGATAAGGTAGAGGAAACTGTAACTTCAAAAGTACATAATAATTAGAATCTTTACCCCAGCCCTAAAGGGAGCTAGATTACACCATCAATTTAAATATTGACCAAACTTCAATTCTCCCATATGCTTGCCTGCCGAAGGAAGGGGGTCTGGCGTGCGACCTCTTAGCTAAAGAAAATCATTACTACTTTCACAAAACCTATAAACTATGTCTTCATATTCTCCACGCCACGGCGCGCAAGCTTCAGAAATTATTAAGAATACAATCAACTTCGTAAAAAATGAATTGAAAGGTGGCGAAGGAGGCCATGATTGGTTTCATATTGAACGCGTTTATAAAAATGCATTGCTAATTTCAGAAGAGGAAGAAGTTGATAAAACGGTTGTCGCATTAGGAGCGCTGCTTCACGATATAGCGGATTCAAAATTCCACGATGGCGATGAAACTGTAGGTCCCAAAAAAGCGCGACAGTTCTTAAAAACCCAAAATGTTTCCGAAGAAATAATGGAGCATATTATAAAAATAATTGAGAACGTTTCTTTTAAAGGAGGAAACAAAACCCAAAGTTTTACTTCAACAGAATTGGAAGTAGTCCAGGATGCCGATAGACTTGATGCCATTGGAGCCATTGGGATTGCAAGAGCATTTAATTATGGAGGTTTTAAAAATCGAAAGCTTTACGATCCCGAAATTGCGCCAAAATTGAATATGACGCCTTCAGAATACAAAGCTTCGGATGCTCCTACAATCAATCATTTCTACGAAAAATTACTGCTATTGAAAGATAGAATGAACACTGAAACCGGCAGGCGAATTGCGGAAGAAAGACATTTGTTTATGGAAACTTTTCTGAAACAGTTCTATGCGGAATGGGAAGGTAAAAAATAAAACTCTGTGTCCTCTGTGCCTCCGTGGTGTATTTATTACCACAAAGCCACAAAGGACACAGAGAAAACCTATCAAACTTCACGCTTGATAGGTTATTTCAGTTAAAGAAAATTTTAGTCTTATATCCTAAGTCCTACAGCGTCCGCGTGCCGCCAAAGCTTTAGCGGAGGAGCAAGCGGTCTTAGGTCTAGTTGAGGTGTTCCGCAAAGAAGCCCATCATCGCTGCATAAAAATCCAATCGGTTTTCTTCTTTTCCGAAACCGTGACCTTCGTCATATTTTACCATATAAGGAACATCAACACCATTTTCCCGTAGACTTTCAACTATTTGATCTGCTTCGTCAATGTTCACACGTGGATCATTTGCACCTTGAACCACGAACAATGGTTTTTTGATTTTATCAACGTGCAAAGCTGGAGAAATTTCATCCATAATTGCTTTTTCCTCTGGAATGGTAGGATTGTACCAAATTTTGTAAAGCAGCTCCTTATACTTTTCCCAATATGGAGGTATAGTTTCCATAAATGTATGCAGGTTGCTAACGCCTACATAATCTACACCACAGGCATACAAATCTGGGGTTTTGGTCATTCCGCGAAGTACTGCATATCCGCCGTGGCTTCCACCATAAATGGCAACCTTATCTTTATCTACCCATCCTTCATTAATTACATAGGCAATTCCATCTTCCACGTCGTTCATTGCTTTTCTACCTATTTGTCCAAAACCTGCTTTAAGGAATTCTTTTCCATAACCGCCAGAAATCCTAAAGTTCACTTGAAGGGTTGCATAACCGCGACTGGCAAACAATTGCGCCTCTGGATTAAAGCCCCAGCTATCTCGTATCCCTTGTGGCCCACCGTGCGGATTTACAATTAATGGAAGTTTTTGTCCTTTTTTATAGCCTTGTGGCAAGGTGATATATCCGTGAAGCGTTAACCCATCTCTACTCTTAAAAGTGATTGGTTTCATAGTTGCCATATCTTCCGCCTTTAAATTTGGCAGTAACTTATAAAGCAATGTGACAGTGTTCTTTTCTACATCGTATAAGTAATATTCTCCCACAATTTTATCACTGGTAATAATTACTAAATACTTTGATTCGTCATCGGTTTTCCCTTGGGTGAAAAACTGTTTATCACCAAATTCTTTCTTTAGACGGGCATGAATTTTCTTATAAGTCTCGCTTACCGGCACCACCTCGGTTTTTTCACCTTGATAATAGTAAAAATCTATTTCGTAATTACGTTTTCTGGAAAGTGAAAGTCCCGTAACATCAAAATCATCGTTCTTGAATAGGGTTTTAATCTTTTCGTTCTTTTTAAGATCATAAAGTTGGATCTCGGCTTTATCGGTTCCTAAATTCGAAACCACATAGGCATCATCGGGATTTTCGGAACGGGGATTAAAGTCATTAATCCCAAAAGAATCACCGAATTCAACCACCATCATTGGTTTGAACTCCCCATCAATTTTGTAAAGATATTCTATATCTACTCCATCCACCATTCTCCCGATGCCCCGAAGATTTCCTTTTTGGTCAAAAGCGTAGCCAGCTACTGGGGGACTGCCAGCCTCTACAGTATATAACTTTGTGGCCTCTCCTGTATTTATATTTAGGCGATAGGGTTCTTCTTGCTGAAGATTGTCCTTGTTCATTTGCACGATGATATTGTCTTCGTCATCCTTTACCATTTCAAGTACGTCCACTTTTACACCTTCGTATGGAGTTAGTTCCTTTTTGTTGGAACCATCTACATCAACGCCGAACAAGTGATAATTTTCATTTCCTCCTTTATCCTGAAGGTATAGGATTCGGTTGTCATTGGCCCAAAAATAAGATCTAATTAAATCCTCTTCTTGCTTTATTAGCAAACTTTCTTTTTGTGTTGCGGTTTCCTTCAAATAAACATCTCGTTCCCCAGTTTCTCTCCTCTTCATATACGAGAGATATTTTCCGTCAGGCGAAAGTTTAAAGGAGAAAACATCTGGAGTTTTAAAATAATCGGCAACAGTATATTTAAAATTGCCTTTTGCTTTTGAGGCTAATTTTTCCAATTCGGCATCTGTTGAGGGCAAATCTGTATTTCCGGGTTTTGTTTTTATTGTCTTCTTCAAGTTTAGGGGGTATTTTTGTCCCATTTGTTCGTAAGTTCCTTCTATAGTTTCTCCCGAAACTGAACCTGTATAGGTCAATCCCATTTTGGCCGAAGTAATGGTAACAGTTTTATCCTGCAAAACTACAGAATCGAGTTCTATTCCGCTTGCACCTTGCATAGGAACATCGAGAGTTGCGGTATAACCGTCCTCAGTTGGTGTAATGTTAATGATTAACTCCATTTGCATTCCTTGTACTTCAAGGTTGCCACTGTAGGAACCGTTTAATTCTTGGGCTTGGATTGACCCAGCCATAAACAGCAACGTAAGTGCTATTGATAATTTGATTAATATATTCATGATAGTTGGTTTTAATAGATTAGTGTGATTAGTAGATAAATTGTTATGCCAATTAAGATACCAATGGCGAATTTTATAAATTTAATGTATTTAGATGTTTTGCTTTTCATATTAGTGATATTGTGTGTGAATATACAGAGCTAAATAAAAATATAGAAATATTGCCCAGGATATAGCGGAAAAGATATTTTGTGTTTTTGATTTTTTCATAATAGTATGTTTTAGATTAAATGAAGGTTAAGTTTTTGATATTTATTAAAGTGAAAGCTGAGCTCTTCGGAATTTATTTTTTCAATTGGTTTTTCAATATTAGCGTTCATTTTATGATATAGTTTTTCTCCTACATAAGTTCCAATAATGAATAGCGATATTAAGAATATTCCAAATGCTACAATGGCTGAAATAATTAACTTTTTGATTGTTGTTTCTCGGTTTTTTGGAGTTTTCATTCTTTTGATTTTTTATTTCCGTTAAACTATTACTGAAATTACAGGACAGTACCGTTTTTTATCTTTACAAACTCTTTTACTCTATTGGATTAAAAAGAAAGTTCAATAATATCTATTGTTTCGTAATTTGGAATAGTAGCTTTTAAGTGCTCATTTATTTTCTTGGCCTCTTCAGCTGCTGAAACCTCATACTTGCAATTTTTAAGCACAAATGATACTGTTTTATTGGTAATACCATCTTTGCTAAATTGAAGTCCTATTGAAGAAATATTTTTATTTACCGATTCGCAGTCACAATTTTCTTGAATACTTTGTTTAATTGAGGAAGTCAATCGAGTATCTGATTTGATCATTTTAGTTATTCCGAAGCCGAATGAAATACCGATAATAAAACCTAAGATTACTTTTACGATTAATTTACGTTTGCGATTTAAAGTTTTTTGTGTGTTCATAATAAATTGTTTTAGTGGTTAATTTCTGAAACAAATCTGCAACACAAAACTCATATATAAAAGAGAAGCATCCCCAGTTTTAGGAAAATGGGGAAGGAATAAAAACACGTTACCCATTGAAAACAGTGGGATTGCTCGTTATTGAAGTAATTTTTAGAAATGACGAAACCGCCAACCCTAAATTTATAAATTTCGGGTTAAAACGGTGGTTTTAGGCGACATTCTTAATCTCCTTAATGTAGAAAGAAGGGTTTAATCCAGTATCTTTTTTGAAGTATTTGGTAAAAGAATCTGCAGATTTATAACCTACTTCCTCGGCGATGGATTGGATAGAATACGATCTAAAAATTACATCATTCTTTAAACGAATAATGACATAATTGATTCGGAGATCATTGATATAGGTGTTGAAATTTTTGCCGAAGTGTGAGTTGATTACTTTAGAAAGGTAGGAGGTATTAGTACCAATTTTCTTCGCAACGTTATAAGAGTTGCATTCCTGTTTTAAGAAATATTCCTTTTCCTCCAATTTTTTGAGTCCGTCTAGAATGTGATTCGTAACCTCTTCAGAAACATCGGTGGAATTTGTTTCTTCTAGAACTTCGTCTTTTGTATCTATAATATTTTCGGGATTTTCAGCAGCCTTAATTTTAGCAAGCAATGCGTCAAACTTGATTTCGTTGGCTTTTTTGTTTCGATAGAATTTTAGGAGAATGAAAAGAAGGATCAAGATAACTATAGATCCGCCGAGTAATAGGTAGTTAAAATTGGATTGCTTCCCCTCTTTTTCTTTCTTTAAGAATTCTAATACATTTTTAAACTGGTTTATTTCTCTTATTTGTTTTCCTCTTTGAATTGTATCTCTTACACTTCCAAACTTTTCCGAAGCGTTTACATATTTTTGGAAATAAAAATTTGCTTTCTCTAAATTGTCTTTGCCTTTATATGCTTCAGCTAATATTTTGTAATAATCTAAAGTAAATGCTTCCTCTTGTTCATTAATTTCATAGGTTTTGAATGCATTCTCTAAGGCTACTATCGATTTTTCGTAATCTTCCTGTTGAAGATACATTCTACCTAAAAGACCTCCCAAAAGTAAACTGTCCATTTTTGAAAAAGGCTGGCAATATTGTTTCGCCTTACTCACATTTTTATTTGCTGTGGAATAGTTTTTTAATAATATTTCAGCTTCAGCAAGTTGGAGATATGTAATTTTGATAATACAAGAATCATTTCTAACAATTGGATTTTGTAATAATTCATTTAAATAAATAACACTAGAATCTGCAATTTTTAATCTTAAATATGCATTGGCTAGTATCGATTGGTTTAGAAGCAATTGTTGATTTTTACTTTCTGAACTTAGCTGTTTTAGATCTGGATTATTTAAATTCTTTAAATTTTGCTTCGTTCTTGTAATAGTTAATCTATAATTTCCGCCCATACCATCTAAAAGCTCCATCATTTGGTTGGCGGAAAGTCTTAATTTTAAATCATTGGTTTTATCTGCTATTACGAGCGTGCTATCTATTGCAGCATATGTTTTTTTTATGTGCCCTGACCTGAGGTATACAAGCATAGCTGTTTTATAAGTGCGCTCTTTTTGGGCAATTAGATCGTTCCTTGATCTAAAAAGAAGCACTTGATCCATTTTTTCAGCAGCTTTTTCAAATAATTCATTTTCAAAATATATAGCAGAATATGTTATCAAAGCTTCAAACTCGCGTTCTAAATTCTGTTCTTTTTGAGCCTTGGTTTGATAGTATTTCAACAGTGCAAATCCCTGTGTAGTATCTTTTGATTGTGCTTTTATTAATTTAGTGAGCTCGATATAATCCTTACCTGCCAAAGTATCTTTTTGCGCGAAAATATATGTTGGAAAAGCAAATAAGAATACTAAAAAAAAATTGAAGAGATATTTCATATAATTTGAGCCAGCAAGTTTTTTCAATATAAGGATGAAACGGTCAAAGTTACTAATTAAAATAATTGGAGTTTTGGGATTATGGACTTTAAACCCTCTGTGTACCTCTGTGGTCCTTTGTGTAACTCTGCGAAATAGCTTTCACGTAGAGTGGCGCAGAGCTAACGCTGAGGTTTGCAGAGAAAACAATCCTTTATTCAGAATACTCCCGCAACAACAATCTATAATTATTTAAAATTGCGGAACGGCTTATAAACCCTTGAAAATTTCGGTCTTCATCAAGCATTGGCAACTGCCAAACATCTGCTTCGTCAAACATTTTGATTACCTCCATAACACTATCTTTATCAGAAACTATGAAAGAAGGATTTGAAGCCAATTGGCTTACGTTTATATCTTCCGTAGATTCCTTTCCAAGTAAATAGGGTCGAAGTCTCTCCCGGTTTAGAATCCCCCAGAATTTATTTTCCGCATCTACTACGGCCATCGTATTCTGATTGCTATTTCTAAATTTTTCCATAATCTCTTCCATGCTTTCCGTTGTATTGATTATCAGTGACGCGGTATTCAGACAATCTTGAAGATGGATGTGTGAAAGAATATTTTGGTCTTGGCGGGTAGTAAATATTTCTCCTGCGTCCGCGAGTTTTTTATAAGCCGGATTTATAGTTGAAAAGAAACGGTTAATGGCATAAGCCATTACAGAAACTATCATCAACGGGATAAAAAGATCGTAGCCACTACTGGTTTCGGCGATAAGAAAGATTGCAGTTAAGGGTGCGTATAATGCGCCAGACATCACGCCGGCCATTCCCACTAGCATGAGGTTGGTAGTTGGTACATTTGGCATTCCCATCATTTCCAATACGAAACCAAAAAGATAACCTAAAAGTCCACCAGCGACCAAAGAGGGTGCAAAATTTCCTCCATTCCCACCCGAACTCAGCGTAATACTGGTGGCAAAGGCCTTCATCATAATTGTTAAGCCTAGAAAGGCGATAATGATTAATTGGGAGGTTCCAAAATAACTGAAGAGGCTTTCGTGTATTAAATGTTCCACATCGCCTCGGTGTAGGGTTTTTATATTTAAATAGCCTTCACCAAAAAGAGGAGGAAAGAGAACACATAATAAAGAAAGCAGCGACCCACCAATTATTGCCCGGAGCAGGATTTTTCTTTTAAAACGTTCAAAAAATTGATGCACTCTTTGCCCTACAACTAAAAAATAACGCGCGTACAATCCAGTTAAGACTCCTAAACCAAGAAAATATAATGTGTTGCCATAGTAAAAAACTTCACGGGACTGTAAATTGAAAAGCACGTCTTCCTTTAAGATAATAGTTGATAGCAAACTACCGCAAATGGCAGCGATTACCAAGGGAATAAAATCTGTAAATACTAGGCCGGTGAGTAAAATTTCGAAGGCGAACATCACGCCCGCAATGGGAGCATCAAAAGCGGCGGCTATACCTGCAGCTGCACCAGATGCGAGTAAAAGAGTACGTTCTTTAAAACCTAAACTATAACGTTGTGCATAATTAGAACCAAAAGCTGATCCCGTAACTGCAATTGGGGTTTCCAAACCAACCGAACCTCCAAACCCAACAGTTACCGCACTTTGGATAATTTGGGAGTACATTTTGCTGGATTTCACCTTGCTGCCATTTTGTGAAATATCTTTTAATATAAATGAAAGCTCCTTGTCTTCATCTCCTTTAAAAAGGTATTTCACGATTAAGGAGGTCAACACAATTCCCAGCATCGGAAATATAGCAAATACAAATAGCCGCTCCGTGAGCGGTACATCATTATTGACGAAAAGTTGTATATGGTGGACCAAGACCTTAAGAAGAACTCCGGCCAAACCGGCGCTCAAACCAACCAGGATACCCGAGAGAATTAGAAATTGAATACGCGTAACCCGTTCCCTAATATAAAATAGAAGTATTTCTACAACATTGAACTTCCTAAATGGATAGTTTACGAAGGCTCTTTTGAACTTTAAAAAGCCGACTATCATTTTTTTTATTTTATAAACCATTGGACGTCATATTCTGTTTTGACTTTTAAAGTTAATTATGCAATTTATAGTAAATGCCCTGTTACTTTCGTTTTAAAGCTATCGATTCTTGATTAAATATAGGCTTTAATAAAAACATCGGTCTTTTCTTAAATTTATAGTGAAATTAGGGTTTTGTTTAAAAAACTAGCAATTCATCGGAAGACTAAATTTTCCCCAGAGCACTGCAAAGATAATACAGAGAAATTTAGAATAGATTTAGCTGCGGATTTTTTAATTGAAGAAAATGCGAGGTATCCAAGGTTTCAGTTTTGCGATCCTTTAAATATCTTTTCTTGGCGATTGCCATAGTACTTTTTACATGTTCGCTAATAGTGCCTTCGCCTCGCATTCTTCTTCCGTAATTGCTGTCGTTGAGGTTGCCGCCGTGACACTCTGCAATTTGGTTTAAAATGCGTTCCGCTTTATCCGGAATGGTTTTATAGGCCCAATCCTTAAATATTTCAGCAATCTGGCCGTTTAAACGAACAATGGTGTAGCCAACATCTTTTGCGCCAAGTTCTGCTACTTTTTTTACCAGAGGAAGGATTTCGTGGCTGTTTAAGGAAGGAATAATCGGCGCCATCATTACGCGAACAGGAATTCCGTTTGCTGAAAGTATTTCAACAACTTTAAGCCGTTGTTTAATACTTGCCGTTCGCGGCTCTAATAATCTGCGGGTATCTTCGGAAAGGGAAGTGATGGAAACATTTACTGAAATAATATTCAGTTTGGCCATTTCCTTTAAAATATCTAGATCGCGAAGAATCAATGAGTTTTTTGTGATGATTCCCGTGGGATGTTTCCATTTTAGCATCACCTCCAAACATTTTCGGGTGATTTCCATTTTGCGTTCCAATGGTTGATAGCAATCTGTATTTCCTGAAAATATAATGGTTTCGCCCTGCCAATTCTTTGAAGTTATCTTTTCTTCCAAAAGCTGAGGTGCATTTCTTTTAAAGAGAATTTTTCGTTCAAAATCCAAGCCGGCTCCATAACCCCAATATTCGTGGGTATTTCTGGCATAGCAATACACACAACCGTGTTCGCAACCTTGATACGGATTTGCGGAATAACTCATTCCAACATCAGGACTTTTAACCTTATTTACAAATGTCTTCGGAAAAACTTCAATGTAGGTTGTTTTATTTCTATCAGCTTCTTCGCCTTCGGCTTCACAGAAATTTAAATACTCATCCAAGACTTCGTGACTATTTTCGAAGAAACGATTGTGTACATTTTTCTGGGCGCCACGACCTTTTAGAACATTATCAGACATAAAAAAACTTTGAAGAATGGGTATCTTCAAAGTTAATTATTATTTGGAAGAAATCCTTTTTAATATGGAAATATTCCTATTTTTTTTATTGATTTTTCAAAAGCTTTCTTCCCTCCAACTACTGGAATTTCGATACTAGTTCCATCAAGATCAACTGTTAATTCAGTTCCCGGTTTTGGCAAAAGAGTGAATTTGCTATCGCTCGAAAAAATCATTAAACCAATTTGCTGTCCTGCTGGAATTACCTGATCATCTGGGATTAAGTCAAACGACATTTCATAAAACTTGCCTGGCTTTAAAGGTTCGCTCTCGGTAATAGATTTGTAATTCTGTGGATCGGCCCAACCTCTAGTGATAATATTGTCGGTTATTTTCGCGTCAGGATGCTTGTTCCACGGTAAGGAAACCATCCATACCGAAAGGTTCGCGGCAGGTTTGCTACTATCCAATTTTATTTTTAATGTGGAAAGTCCTGATAGATGAAGGTCTTCTTTTAAAACTGGAGTTACAAACAATAATCTGTGCTTTGATGTTGCGAGCTGCGCTAAAGAATCTCCCGAAAAATGATAGTCGTCAACCAAGGTTTGCTTTCCTTGTTTTTTATTCTTTTCCAGCGTTAAAACACCTTCGTTTTTTGATGTTGATTTCAAGTGAAGTTCAACTTTTTTAGCATCAGGATTTGGATAATCAGCGTAAGGAGTTGGATTGTTATTCGCGTCGTTTTCTCGAACAATCCACGCTTTTGGTCCTTTCTCAATATCATTATCAATTCCGAAGAGATATTTCGTAAACCATTTGTTCATCATGGATAGTGGTGGTGGTCCGCCGTGTCCCTTTTGATGGTAATAGATTTTTACCGGAAGTCCCATTTCTGCAGCTTTTTTATAAATTCTATAGCTATGATCTGGCATTACGTTCCAGTCATTAAAACCATGCGACATAAACAATGCTGCTTTCATCGGCTTCATATCGTTTAAATAGTCACGACCCGCCCAAAAATCATTATAGTCTCCTGTAATGCGATCGATACCATTTTTTATTTCGTCATCGCGATAAATTGAATCGCCATAGGCACGTTTAGACTCAGCGCCACTGTGGATAAAATCGTAAAGCACATCGACATCTTCCCCTAAATATCCTCCTGGGGAGCGAACCAGTCCGTTTGATCTGTAATAATTGTAATATGATGTATTTGGAGCGATGGGAATAATTGCTTCAAGTCCTTCCACACCAGTCGTTGCAGCCGCCAACGGAATTGTACCGTTATATGATGTGCCCGTCATTCCAACTTTTCCCGTGGCCCAATATGCTTTTACTTCTTTGTTTCCATCTGGCGTTGTATAGCCTTTTGCGCGACCGTTAAGCCAATCAATAACTGCTTTTGGGGCCAAAGATTCGTTGTCGCCGCCTACAGTTGGCGAACCTTGTGAAAGTCCAGTTCCTGGGGATGACGAATGAATAACAATATAACCACGCGGCACCCATGTGTGTATCTGGGTGTTGGAAATGATAGGCCGCTCGCCACGTCTTGTTACTGAAGGATGCACTATTCCTTTTCCTGGAGCGCCCAATTCGTGATAAACATCGTGAAAAGCACCTTCAGTTTCTGGAGCGACACCGGCAAAATAAGGACTTGATTCATATACCACAGGAAGTTTTAAGCCATTTATTTCTGTTTGTTTGGGCCTGGTTACATCCACGTGCATACGGTCTGGTTTTCCGTCGCCATCGGTGTCAAAAGTTGTTTCTACCCATAAATCGGTGCGAATCCAGTCGCTGGGGTTTTCGAACGCGGGGACAATTTGTGCCTCGCCGTCTTTAAACCAAGGTTCGGCTTTTTCTTGGGCTGTTACTGAAAATGTAAAAGCCAAAACGAAAATTATTAGAAGGTATCTTTTCATAAGTAATAAATTTTAGGCACTATTTTGTTGTATTCGCTCGCGATATTTATGATAGGTTCTAGGTGAAAATCTATGTTTTTAAGCTTTAGTATTGCACTATACCACAATCCCGATAGTTATCGGTATCACAGAGAAGCACGAAGTTGTACAAAGAAAAAATAAAAGTTCTATTTCCCGGGAAAATTTGCCTTTCTCTTTTGAAGAAATGCTTGCGTACCTTCTTTAAAATCTTCCGTGCCGAAACAATTGCCGAATTCTTCAATTTCCACTTCAAAACCATTTTGGCCATCTTCGAAGTTTGCATTAATGGCATTTATAGCCGAAGCAATTGCAACCGAAGAGTTTTTCATGATTTTTGAGGCGATCTTTTCAGTAAACTCCAATAATTCTTCCGAAGTGGTTACGTGGTTTACCAAACCGTATTGCAGGGCTTGATTGGCATCGATCATTCCAGCAGTCATAATCATTTCCATAGCACGGCCTTTTCCCACTAATTGAGGTAAACGCTGCGTGCCGCCATAGCCAGGAATCACACCAAGCGAAACTTCTGGCAGTCCCATTTTTGCGTTATCGGAAGCTATACGGAAATGTGCCGCCATAGCCAATTCCAGTCCGCCACCAAGTGCAAAACCATTTACCGCTGCAATTACAGGCGTAGAAAGGTTTGCAACAAAATCGAACAACACCTCTTGTCCTTTAGCTGCTAGTTTTGCACCTTCTTCTTCTGAAAAATCGGCAAATTCGCTAATATCTGCGCCAGCAACAAAAGCTTTTTCACCGCTTCCGGTAATGATTATTACTTTCGTTTTAACTGAATTATCAGCTACTTCGAAAGCATCGCGTAATTCCTGAATAGTTTCACGGTTCAGCGCGTTTAATTTTGAAGGACGGTTGATAGTTATGGTTGTGATGCTGTTATCAGTTGCGGAAAGAATATTTTGATATTTCATTTATAGTGTATTTTATTTTGAGATAAATAAGTTTTTTACCACGAATACACTAAGGTGATTTTAATAATATTCGTGCATTCGTGGCTCTTTCACAAAGCTACTAAAAAGCCTATAGTATTGCCAGAAACGATACTTTAAAAGTGGTTTTTTCTTCGGAAGAATCCAGTGTTATGGTACCGCCATAAGTCTCAACAATATTCTTTACCATTCCCAAACCTAAGCCCATTCCGCTAGTTTTGGTTGTAAACTGTGGTTCAAAAATAAAGGTTCGGTTTTCTTCGGAAACACCAATTCCATTATCAGTAACCGATATGTTTACAAATGTGCCTTCGGTTTCAATTAAAACATCAATTCTAGGTTCTTCAGGGTTCTTCTGCTCTATAGATTGAATACTATTTTTAACCAAGTTTGTGATTACACGAATGAGTTGGGTTCGGTCAAAACGTGCGCGGACATCTTCTTCTTCGGAAAACAGGAAGATATAATCTTCATTAAAAATATCCAGCGCCAATTTTGTGATTTTTACTACATCCAAGGTTTCATCTTGTTGCGCGGGCATTTTTGCATACGTAGAAAATGCTGATGAGATGGAACTTAATGTGTCAATTTGCTGTAATAATGTATCGGTATATTCCGTCATTTTATTGTCAATATCAGCATCATTACAATCAAATCTACGTTGAAAACTTTGAACCGTAAGTCGCATAGGCGTTAACGGATTTTTAATTTCGTGTGCCACCTGTTTTGCCATTTCGCGCCAAGCGGTTTCGCGTTCACTGGCGGCGAGTTGAGCGGCGCTGTTTTCCAATTCGTCAATCATCCCGTTATATGCGTTTACTATTGTGGAAATTTCAGAAGGCGTATCACTTAAATGAATTTTTTTATTGCGTTTATCAAAACGAGTTGCAGTAAGTTTTTCACTAATTTCTTTTAGGGAACGAGTAATATATTTTGAAAGGAAATACGCTAGGGCAATTGCCACCAAAAGCATAATAAAGTAGGCCACACCCAACCTATAAAGATATTCTGTTAGTTCTTTGGTAATAAAACCGTCATCTTCTATATAAGGCAAGTTTAAAATTGCCAGTGGTTTAAAATAACTATCTGTGATATAAGTATAAGAAGACTGATACTTTTGGCCACCTTCCTCAAATTCTTTTATATAACTTTTTGTGGGTGAGTTCTGAAGCTTTTCAAGCGCATATTCCGGCATTTTTGGGGAAACGGTATCTTTAAAAAAAGAAGGCTTTGATGATTTTAAAAGATTTCCGTGTAGATCGTAAAGAAAAATCTCAAGACTGTGAATGTCCTTTATTTCGTAGATTTTATCTTTAAAAATGAGCGGAATCTGAGCAGTTTCTACAGGATACGTGGTGGTTTTTAGAATATAGTTTATGTTCTCGCGGATGGCTGCTTCTTTACGTAATAAGCGATCACGGTGATAATCCTGTGCTTCTTCTTTATATTGATATACGGTAACGATGGCAATAAGTATAGAAGCCCCAATAACCAAAAGAATCATGGATAGGAAGATGCGAGTACGGAGGGATTTTTTGTAAAAGTACACTTACATTTTTTTGGGAAAGAAAGATAGCAAAAACCATACTGGAAAGCACCAAAACTTTAAAATTCTCAATTTCAACTTCAAGATAAATTCTAAAATCAATTTTTGCTTTCTCTGATTCGTTTATAGATTTTATAGCCCATCATCAATAAAATAGCAAAAATTATAATTCCTGCGGTTCCATATATCCAGTTGACGGCGCTTTTCAGAATAACCAGAAAAACTACTGCAAATAGAATGATTGTGGGTACTTCATTAAAAAGACGCATATAGTTTGAGGAATGTTTTACCACGTCATTTTGCAGTTGTTTAAAAATTTGATGACATTTAAATTGATAGATTACCAAAATCACCACGAAGGCTAATTTTACTTGCATCCAAGCATCGCTCAAAAAAAACATGCGCATATAAATAAGCCAAATTCCGAAGAACAGTGCCAGAATCATAGATGGCCAAGTGATAATATTCCACAAGCGGAAGGCCATTATTTTGAGCTGTTTTCCCAAGATTTCTTTTTCTGGCGAAGGTTTTTGTGAAGCTTCAATTTGATACACAAACAAACGGACAATATAAAAAAGCCCCGCGAACCAAGTGATAATAAATATTAGATGAAGGGATTTTATATAGGGGTAATATTGTTCCATTAAAAACTAGGTTTTCTAAAAACTAGTCTGCAAAGATACCGAATTAATAAAATAAGTATTGGTGTCTGCTAAACGGATAAAATCAATGTTTAATAAATTTCTTCTTCGTACTATTTCCTGTGGAAAATTGAATACTTATAAAATACATTCCAGAGTTTAAGGCTGAAACGTCTATTTCATTTGAAACCATATCTTTTATAGAAATCATAATTCTACCATGAATGTCTGTGATGATAACAGAATCGAAGTTGTTGGTTGCAGATTGAAGAATCAATTTGTTCTGCGTAGGATTTGGGAAAATAACTAAATCGTTAATTGAAATATCTTCTATGTCTAGAGCGGGAAAATTTTTGTAAACCTGATAGCCATAACTAAAATCATATTGAAGTACTATCTGCTTGTCATCTCCCGGGAGATTAACTTCAAAGATATCGGCCGTTTTTTCTTCAACAAAGGGAATAAAAAAATAGTTTTCCATGGCTTCATAATCGCTACAATTTTCGGTTTCAATAACAACATTTCTCGGTATAAAATTATCGTCAACTCCAAAGGGTTCGTTGCTTATATATTCGTATTCGCCAGTATAATCATTGCAGAAACCGACACCGTGGAGCGTGTAATCGGCATCAATAACTAGGGTTGGCCCCTCGCTTATTGGTAAATCGCTGATAGACACCACTTCGTCGATATATGTAAAACTGTGCAAATACCAATGGTCAACAATATATTCCGGAGGTTGCGCCACCAATACTTGCATAGTGAGAAAAAGCGATATAAAAAGCAGTATTTTTTTAATTTTGAGATTTTTTTTAGTGTGCAGAGACAAATTGCGTGGTTTTTATTATTCCTTAATAAATTTCTTGGTATTATTTCCTTCGGAAGATTCAATCCTTATAAAATACATCCCTAGTTTTAAATCCGAAACATCTATTTCATTTGAAACCACATCTTTTATAGAAATCACAATTCTGCCATGAATATCTGTGATGATAACAGAATGGAAATTGTTTGTTGCAGATTGAATAATCAATTTGTTCTGCGTAGGATTTGGGAAAATAACTAAATCAGATAAATTATTTTCATTGACAGACAATAATTGATTCGAGAAATAGGAAATAAAACCAGCATAGGTTTCGTATTGTAAATAGTCTATTCCGTCACTTCCTGTATATAAAGTACAACCCATCGTTGGATTTTGGTACATTAAATCATATAAGGTATACTCCACTGGTCCTGGCGGACAATTGCTTTCATCTTGCTGATAGTTTTGTGATTGCAATTTAAATTCATAGTCTCCACCATTTCCCAAAATTAAATCTCCGCTTATTATGGCACAATCCTCAATACCAGTATATGTGAAATCTGGGTTTATTGTAAATTGTGGTGGATTGGGCCCCGGATAAAAAACGGGATCACCAAGATCCGCTTCGGTCATATACAAATACCAAGTTTGAAATAACATGGCATCTGGTACCGGAGCTGGTTCTGTACTATATAAAGCTAAATTATAGTCTGAATCCCTTAACGACAGGTATTTATAACCGTTTCTTTCATTATAATTATAAGTCAAGATTTTAGATTCCAGGTTATGGTTGGTTAAAATTTCATAAAAATAGAGATCTTCATAATAGCAATTGGGCTCTATACAATCGTGTAATGTGACGCTAATAGAATGAAGCGTTACTGAATTGCCGCTAAAATTTGCACCAGCAGTCAAGGTGTTAAAGATACCATCGGCATCTAAAACATGACTTCCGGGAAGCGGGTAAAAAGCCACACTTGGATTTTCTCCATTTGGAGTTAAAAACCAATCGTTCGTTTCAATAGATTTTAAATTGAAAGTCTCATTCAACATTCCAACAGGTTGCGCAAATGCAGAGAAGATTGAAAAAGATGTGACAACAAGAAGTATAAGTTTTTTCATAACTGATGGATTAGTAGTTAAATATACAAAAAAATCAGCTTTAACCTTTTATTGTTTTTCGTATCTCTCTGTTCAAAAAATAACCCGTTACAATGGTTGAAAGAATATCTGCGGCGGGAAAGGAGATCCAGACGCCCAATTCGCCAAAATAATGCGGAAGAATAAATATCAAGGGAATAAAGAAAAATCCTTGTCTGGTTAATGTCAGCAATAATGCAGGGACAGCTTTTCCGATGGCTTGAAAATACGCCGAACCTATCAATTGTATTGCTATAACAGGTATTGCCGCAAAAACCCAGCGCATATACTGTGGGGTTTTTGAGAGTATTTCGGGATCGTCTGTGAAAACGGAAACAATTGCCGCTGGAAATATCATTATTAATACAAAAATGATGAATGCTAAGGCGCCGGCATATAAGATTGCTTTGTTGATGCTTTCGCGAACTCTTTCAAATTTATGTGCGCCGTAATTGTATCCTGCAATAGGTAAAAATCCTTGCGTTACCCCAAGAACAGGAAAGAGGGCAAACATCAACATTCGCGCGATAATTCCGTAGGATGCAATGGATGCTTCTCCGCCAATGTCGAAAAGGATGTTGTTCATTAAAAGGTAAGTAACACTAACCACCGCTTGCCTCGCCAAGGTTACACCCCCCAATGCCGACATTTCCTTAAGTACCGATAAATTCAATCCTAAATGGGGTATACTTATTTTGAGTTCTGATTTTCCGCTTAAGAAAAAATAAAGAACATAGAGAAAACACAAGCCATAAGAGAGGGTCGTTGCCCAAGCGGCTCCCGCCATTCCCATATCCATCAGATTGATAAAAACATAATCGAGAACTAGATTTCCAACCGAAGGAATAATCATTGCAATCATTGCGAACTTCGGTTTTCCTTCGGCTCTAATCACGCTGTTGCCCATCATGCACAGTGCTAATAATGGCACTCCATAAAGGACAATCCGGTAATAGATTTTGGCCGGATCAAAAATGTCGCCTTTTCCACCGAAGGCCGGGATTAGTTCATTTATAAATACTAAGCCAAAAACTACCATGGCGGTGGTCAGCAAAAGCGTTAAGGTTATCTGATTTCCAAAAGTTTTTAACGCTCGTGGTTTAGTGTTAGAGCCTAAAGCGCGTGAAATTATGGAAGAGCCACCAATTCCGATAGCCATCCCAAGTGCCGAGATAAAAAATGAAATAGGTAATACAACATTGATTGCCGCAATGGCGATGGAACCTATCCAATTCCCCACAAAAATGGTGTCTACCAAAATGTTCAGCGACATCACTAAAATCCCAATGGAAGCTGGAACAGCTTGTTTTATCAGTAAACTTCCAATGGGTTCGGTGCCGAGAGCCGTAGAATTATTCATTCTTTATTACTATTACTTATTTTTTTCCTCTAACATCTACTATATCTATTACCCCGAATTAATGCTGAAATAATAAAAAATAGTAATAGAAAATAATGAATAATTTAAGCGATCGCTGTTTTAACATCCACAATTCGCCAAGTGTCAATCCAGCCTGTCAAAATCTCCGCCCAATCATCACGATCGTTTAAGCAAGGAATAACAGTAAATTCTTTTCCGCCAGCTTCGTGGAAAATCTCTTGACCTTCCATTGCTATTTCTTCCAAAGTTTCCAAGCAATCACTCACAAAAGCCGGAGTGACAATTGCAATTTTCTTGGTTCCCTCTAAGCCTAACCGTTCTATGGTTCTGTCCGTTGGTGGTTTTAACCAAGGATCAAAACCTAAACGCGATTGGAAGCAATTAGAATACGTTCCGGGTGTTAGATTCAATTTTTCGGCAACAAGAGCGGTTGTTTTAAAGCACTGATGGCGATAGCAGAACTCGTGAGCTGGAGAATCAGTAACGCAGCAACTACCATCTATTTTGCAGTGGCTTTTGGTAATATCTCGTTTATAGATATGCCGTTCCGGAACTCCGTGATAGCTGAATAATAAATGCTCATAATCCAGCCCTTCCAGTTTTTCTGAGATACTTTTAGAAAGAACCTCAATATATTCTGGCTTATTGTAGAATGCTGGTAAGGAAGTAATCTGAAGTTGAGGGAAGAATTCCTTTTTTAGTTCTTCCACCCTCACATCAATAGTTTCTGTGGTGGCCATTGCGAATTGTGGATATAAAGGAATGGTTAAAATTTCATCTACGCCTTGATCCACAAGCTCCTGTAATCCTTTTTTTAATGTCATGCTTCCGTAACGCATGGCTAAAGCAATGGGAACAGTTGTTTTTTCCTGAATTTTTTTCTGAAGTCTTTCGGAAAGTACAATTAACGGAGATCCTTCCTCCCACCAAATTTTTTGATAGGCTTCAGCTGATTTCTTAGGCCGCGTATTTAAAATAATCCCGCGAACAATAAAAGATCGAAGCCAGAACGGAACGTCAATCACACGTGGATCCATCAAGAACTCATCGAGATATTTTTTTACGTCTTTTGGGTCGGTGCTGTCTGGTGAACCGAGATTTACAAGGAGAACTCCTTTTTTCATTTTCTAAATTTAATTTGCAAAGGTAACAAGTCTGCTGTTAAAGACCCTCTAGGTTTAACTACAAATAGAGGTAAATTCTGGGGACTGTTCAAATTCTTTAAAGTCGTCTAAGGAATGTATGTTTTGGAGTTTGTTACTTATGCCTATGCGTTAAGTCCCATCAAAAACTTCTTAGGTGTAGTGCCAAATTTCTTTTTAAAGGCTGAAATAAAATGGCTAGAGGTACTATAGCCTACTTTCAATCCCACTTCATTTACATTATGGGATCCTGTTGCCAAAAGTTGACGTGCTACTTCCATTTTATAATCAAAAAGAAAACTGAAAACGGAATCGCCATAGATTTGTTTAAAACCTTCTTTCAATCTATTTATAGGAAGGTTAATCTCGTCCGCAAGTTGTTGTAAGGTTGGAGGTTCAGCCATTCTGGAAATCATAATCTGCTTCGCTTTCTTTATTTTCGAAACATTAACTTCATCTGCTAAAAATGGACATTGCTCCACATCTGCATCTGCTGGGCGATTAAAAAAAAGGCTCAGTAATTCGTATGCTTTCCCTTTAAAATACAGCGGTTTAATACTGGGATGCAAGTTGTAATTCATTAATTGGTTTAGCACAATAGTCATAGATGGATTGGTAAGACCATCCTTGTAATATTTACGATCTTTATTTTCGTCGTTTAGAAAGGTAATATAATTCGCCTCGGTTGAAAAAAGACCGTGAAACTTAGTGATGGGTAGCAATACCGAAATAACCCAGGAATGCGCAGATAAGTGAAGATCTAGCGGTAAATCTCGCTGAGGATTGTAAAGTAATAGCGAATGATCTTCCTGTATGGGCAACTTATAATTACCTTCATTAAAAGAAAAAGAAGCGGAACCCTTAATACAGAAATGAAACTGGATAAAATTAGCACTCACTTCCCGCTTAAAAGTTTGATTTTCATCGGTTTCATTGTTAAACTTTAAAATGAAAAAACCGGGTTCAATTGCTATTTCTTCATAAAATCCTACCATATTGGCAGGTAAACTTTGAGCGGTATTTTTTTGAAAATCCATGGTAAATATGATTAATTTTATTTAGAATAGTTCTAAATTAGATTTAATTAAATTTGATGTGAAACCCCGAATTTAGTGCGTTATAATATGATAAGTATCATATTTATATCAATTTTAACAGGGAGCGATATAAAAGATACCGCTAGCGTTACTTTTTGAAAAACTATGCCCGTACATTTGCTTCTGTTTTTATTTTAAACGCTTTTAAAGCCTTTGCAATTCTACTATAATGAATAATCTGAATATTTCTTCTATCTATTTCTCAAATATACTTTGTGGATGAAAAATAATTTAAAGACATATTCTGGTGAGAGCCTTGAGGGTCATTTTTATGCTATTGGTCTTAATTATAAAAAAGCAGATGCCGAAATAAGAGGACATTTTAGTATAGACGATTCAGCTAAACAAAAAATTCTTGTTCAGGCTAAGGAAGAAGGTATTCCTTCACTTTCAGTAATCTCCACGTGTAACCGTACAGAACTCTACGGTTTTGCCCAACACCCTTTTCAACTTATAAAATTATTATGTCAACATACCAATGGTACCGTTGAAGCTTTTGAAAAAGTGGCCTATATCTATAAGAACCACGATGCAGTCTCACATCTTTTTAATGTGGGTACCGGCCTTGACAGTCAGATTTTAGGTGATTTCGAGATTATCAGTCAACTGCGCAGCGCATTTCGTGAATCAAAAAAACACGATATTTTCAATCCGTTTATGGAGCGTCTAGCCAATGCGGTGATTCAAGCCAGTAAACGTATTAAAAATGAAACTCAAATCTCATCTGGAGCTACTTCTGTAAGTTTTGCTGCGGTGCGTTATATTATGAATCGGGTGCCACAAGTTTCAGAAAAGAATATTTTGCTATTTGGAACCGGGAAAATAGGTAGAAATACTTGTGAAAACCTTATAAAACATACTAATAACGAACATATAACCCTTATAAACCGCACCAAGGAAACAGCTGAAAAAGTGGCTGGAAAATTTAATCTCGTGGTAAAGGATTATGTGGATATTCAGAGTGAAGTTGCACAGGCCGATGTGCTTATTGTAGCTACGGGCGCACAGCAACCTACAATATCCAAGGAACTTTTATATTTAAAAAGACCGCTTTTAATACTTGATCTTTCAATACCTAAGAATGTTTCCGAAGATGTTTTGGAAAGTGAATTCGTAACTTTGCTACATCTAGATGATCTTGCAGCCTTAACCGATGAAACTTTAGAACAACGCGCATCGCAAGTGCCAATGGCGAAGAAAATTATTGCTGAAATTGAGAAAGATTTTAGAAAATGGGCAGATGAGCGAAAATTTGCTCCTACCATTCGCGCTCTAAAAATTAAACTTGCTGAACTTAAAACTGGCGAAATAGATTATCAGAGCAAAAAAATAGATGGCTTTAATGAAGAACAGGCCGAAATAATTAGCGATCGTCTTATTCAAAAAATCACTACCCATTTCGTCAACCATTTAAAAGGCGAAGAAGGTTCAGCCGAAAGCATTGAACTTATACGAAGAGTTTTTCAACTTGAAACTGCCTAGTCTTGAAAAAAACAATCCGAATTGGAACCCGCGATAGTGAACTTGCGCTTTGGCAAGCTAACACCGTAAAATCTAAACTCGAAACTTTAGGTTACAGTACCGAACTCGTTCCTGTAAAAGCCCAGGGAGATTTAATCTTGGACAAACCTCTTTACGAAATGGGTATTACGGGTATTTTCACCAAAACCTTAGACATTGCGATGATCAACGGGATGGTGGATATTGCCGTGCACAGTATGAAAGATGTGCCTACACTTTTACCTCGGGGAATTGTTCAAACAGCAGTGTTGGAACGCGCTACATCACAAGATATTCTAGTAACAGAAGCCGATACTGAAATTGATTTTGAAAAAGTATGCACCATTGCTACAGGAAGCCTTCGTAGACAAGCGCAATGGTTGCACAGATATCCAAATCACAAACACGTAGATTTACGTGGCAATGTAAATACCCGTCTTCAAAAACTGAAAGATAATCAATGGCAAGGTGCTATTTTTGCTAAAGCAGGACTAGAACGATTAGGGTTTGTGAGCGAAGCAAACATAAAAAACACCTCCTTTGCTGGGTTTGGGGAGGATTTAGATTGGATGATTCCCGCACCAGCCCAAGGCGCAATGGTAATTGTGGCAATGGAAAATGATGCTTTTTCTATTGAAGCCACTTCAAAATTGAATCACTTTTCTTCCGAAATTTGTACCCACATTGAAAGAGAGTTTTTAAATACCTTGGAAGGTGGTTGTACCGCGCCTATTGGAGCTCTTGCAGAAATAGTAAAAGATAAAATCTTATTTAAAGGATGCTTATTTTCTTTAGATGGTAAAGAAATGCTTGAAATTGAAAGGAGTGTTAATACTGTTGATTATAAAGGTTTTGGAAAGGAATGTGCCACATACATTCTAAAGAATGGCGGAAAGGAACTGATGGCAAAGATTAAAAAACTTACGGGTAAATAAGCCGCTAAATGGTATTGCTATGAAAAGCATTCTCTCCACCAAAAAACTGAGTCCTTCACAAAGGGAATTGTTGATAAACGCTGGAGTCTCTTTGGTAGATTACAATGCTATTAAAATTGAATTCGTGCCTTTTGAGACTCACTCAAATATTGAAAACGCCATTTTCACCAGTCAAAATTCCGTGGAGACGGTAATGAGTGGCAAGGTGAAAATTGCACAATGTTTTTGTGTTGGAGAAAAGACAAAAGCGTTTTTGGAGAAAAACGGTCAAAAGGTGGTTAAAATGACGGAATATGCTTCAGAATTAGCGCCTTATTTAGTTGAAAACCATAAAAACGATCATTTTAATTTTTTCTGTGGAAATATTCGAAGCGACGTAATTCCATCAAAACTGAAAGAAAATAATGTTTCTTTTGAAGAAATTGAAGTGTACAAAACGATGCTTAACCCGAAGAAATTTGAAAGGCAATTTGATGCAATTTTATTTTTCAGTCCGAGTGGAGTAAGAAGCTATTTCGAAAAGAATAAATCTTCCAGGGTTCAAAACCCCGGAAGATTTGAATCGACAGCCATTTGTATCGGAACAACAACCGCTCAAGAAGCAAGAAATTACACAGAAAATGTGGCGGTTTCAAATTCCACAACGGTGGAAAGTGTGATTGCCAAAGCAGTTAAAATATTAACCTAACAGGTTTTCAAAACCTGTTAGGTTTTGAACTAGAACTTATGATAAAAAACGATCTATTCTTAAAAGCCCTTCGCGGAGAAACCGTGGAGCGACCTCCGGTTTGGATGATGCGCCAAGCAGGAAGGTATTTGCCAGAATTTATGGAAATAAAGGCGAAATACGACTTTTTTACCCGTTGCCAAACACCAGAATTAGCTAGTGAAATCACTGTGCAACCAATCCGAAGATACGGAATGGACGCTGCGATTTTATTTAGTGATATTTTGGTGATTCCGCAGGCCATGAATATTCACGTAGAGATGAAACCAGGAATTGGTCCATGGGTGCCAGACCCAATTCGTTCTATGAAAGATTTGGAGCGTGTTATTGTTCCAGACATTAATGAAACCCTAGGCTACGTAATGGAAGCCATAAAAATGACCAAGGAAAAACTGAATGACGAAGTGCCATTAATTGGTTTTGCTGGCAGTCCGTGGACAATTCTATGTTACTGCGTGCAAGGTCAAGGCAGTAAAAATTTCGATAAAGCAAAGGAATTCTGTTTTACACAACCTCTTGCAGCACACCAATTACTTCAGAAAATAACTGATACCACGATTTTATATTTAAAGGAAAAAGTAAAAGCTGGTGTTGATGCAGTTCAGGTTTTTGATAGCTGGGGTGGTATGCTTTCCCCAACCGATTATCAGGAATTTAGCTGGCAGTATATGCAGCAGATTATTGACGCCTTAAAAGATGAAGCTCCAGTAATCGCTTTTGGAAAAGGATGTTGGTTTGCTTTGGACGAAATGGCGAAAAGTGGCGCTTCCGCTTTAGGAATAGATTGGACTTGTTCTCCTAAAAACGCTCGCTATTTAACTGGAGGGAAAATTACATTACAGGGGAATTTTGATCCAACAAGACTTTTTAGCCCTCCATCAGAAATAAGAAAGATGGTTAAGCAGATGATCGATGAATTCGGAAAAGACCGGTATATCGTCAACTTGGGCCACGGAATTTTACCAAATATTCCTTTGGAAAACGCAGGCGCTTTTATTGACGCCGTGAAGGAATACAAACAAGATTAAATGCTTTGGCGGATTTTAAAGAACCTAGATTACAAGCAACTTTTCGGGTTGCTTGGCCTTTTTCTTAGAAATCCGTTATACACCATACCTACAATTTTTGCAACCAAGGATTGTATGAATATTGCCCAGCAGGAGTATGGAGGTAAACACCATTTAAGCAATCCTGCAAATGCTTTTAGGCATGCGCTTTGGGTTATTTTGATAACCAAGAAATGCTTAAAGTGGAAGAATAATGAGGAAAAGGCAATTGCTTGGGCTAAAAGTTTTACCGATTGGCACGAGGATTTTTCACCAAACGAAGCATTGGAACGAGCGATGGATTTGCACAACAATCAAGTGGGAATTGCTTTATATGAAGAATTAAAAGACAAAAACCAAGAAGATATCGTTTCGTTTTTGAAGCAGAAAGCTTTGGAAGCTGAAAAGATTAAAGCTGTTGATGAGATTGAAAATTTTCAGAAAGTATTGGTTTATATAGACGATTGAGAAAAACCTAACAGGTGGTAGATTGCTTCGTCCCTCGCAATGACACCTGGTATGTTTGAAGTTCAAGAAATGATAAAAAACATCCTAAAAGGCATAAAAGCATACGCAGGAACTTTCAAGCTCATCAACAAACTTGGGCTTTGGAAATACTTCGGTGTGCCAATGGCGATTAGTTTTCTAACGGCGGTTTTAATCGGTTTTTCTGCTTGGGGATTAGGTGATAATCTGGGTGCTTTTATCTCAAAAGCTTGGTTTTGGGAATGGGGCTTCGAAACCTTTAGGGCAATTAGCGATTTTATAGGAGCGTTAATAATTCTTGCTTTAGGGCTTATTCTTTATCGTCATATTGTAATGGCTTTAAGTGCTCCGTTTATGAGTCCGGTTTCGGAAAAAATTGAAAAGCATTTATACGGAATAGATCACACAAGGCATTCCCACAGAAATACCACCAATGCTGCGCAACTTTGGCGAGGTATACGGATAAACGTTCGGAATCTTTTGTTGGAGTTGCTATTTACCATTCCAATTATTTTAATTGGATTCATTCCGGTGGTTGGAATAATTTCCACCATACTTTTGTTTTTGGTGCAAAGCTATTACGCGGGCTTCGGGAATATGGATTACACATTGGAACGACATTATAAATATTCCGAAAGCATTCAATTTGTAAAAAGGAATCGAGGTTTGGCTATTGGAAATGGTATCGTTTTTATGCTTGTATTATTGATTCCAGTTGTGGGGATTATTTTGGTTTTACCGCTTTCGGTTACTGCCGCGAGTACGGAAACTTTGAGGGTTTTAGAGAGCTCAAAAACACTAAAAAAGGATTTTCAATGAAAGAAAAATTTGTAGCATACATAAAAAACTTGCAAAACGAAATCACCTCCGCATTGGAGGAAATTGACGGAAAGGCAAAGTTCCAAGAAGATAAATGGATCCGCAAAGAAGGTGGCGGCGGACAAACCCGCGTAATTAAAAACGGGGACGTTTTTGAAAAGGGGGGTGTAAATATCAGTGAAGTTCACGGGAAATTGCCCGAAAGTATGCAAGCATATTTCGGTGTAAAAGACGCTGATTTTTTTGCTTGTGGTTTGAGCTTAGTGCTCCATCCAAAAAGTCCAATGGTGCCAACAGTCCACGCGAATTGGCGCTATTTTGAAATGTATGATGCTGAAGGAAATATCGTAGACAGTTGGTTTGGCGGTGGACAAGATTTAACGCCTTATTATTTATTTGAAGAAGATGCAAAGCATTTTCATCAAGTATGTAAAACCGCTTGCGACAAACACAGCCCTGAGTTTTATGATACCTACAAAAAACGGTGCGATGAATATTTCTGGAATTCACATAGAGAAGAAGCTCGTGGAATAGGCGGATTGTTTTTCGATTACCTTAAGTCGTCCGAAGCCTTGGCGAAGGACGATAAAAATATGGCGAAGGATATGTCGATGGAAGATTGGTACAATTTTGTAACCGAAGTTGGCGATAGCTTTTTGGAATGTTATGTTCCCATTGTGGAAAAACGAAAAAATCTTCCTTATGCCGAAGAAAATAGAACTTGGCAAGAAATCCGTCGTGGTCGCTATGTAGAATTTAATCTAGTTCACGATAAGGGAACGCTGTTCGGCTTAAAAACCAATGGCCGAATTGAAAGTATTTTAATGAGTTTACCGCCACACGTACAATGGGTTTATGATCATCATCCAGAAGTTGGAAGTGAAGAAGAACAACTTGTTGAAGTTTTAAGAAATCCCAAAGAGTGGGTTTAATCTGTAAGATATTTTTTTATTTCGCCTGAAGCTATCGATATTCTTGCAAGGTGTTCCCGCCTTTTCGGCGGGCTCCTTGTAGGTATTTCAATTTCCCAATGTTAATTGCGTAACCACAGTTTCTCAAAAAAATCTGTTTCAGTAAAAGGAGCATACTTACAAGGCTCTCTTCCTGCAGCGGACAAGTTTCGGTCTTGCCGGAGATTACTTTAATGAAGAAAATCCTATCTTTATAGTTCCTTCAATATCTTTAAGGCATTCCTTCCTCGTTTGCCAAGTGATCTTGTGGAAGGAATAATGTGAACCTTTAAAACAAATCAGCTTAAATCAAGTATTCCAATGTCAAGAAATAGAACGAATAAAAAAATTTTCGAAATACTTGACGCTTTCGGTGACGACGGGAGAGAAAAGCGTCCTGTTACCCATTGGTTTTATTTTGAAAAAAGAAAGGATCTTGAAATTTTTGAAAGTTATACTTGGGATATTGGGTTCCAAACCTCGTTTAAACACCTTCGGAAAAGAAAGGGATATCAAAAGCTTTTGCTGATTATTTATAGAGTTGAAAGTATAAATGAAAGTTCTATCGATTTTGATACTATGGAATTTTTTGAACTTGCAACAAAATATAATGGTGAGTATGATGGTTGGGAAACTTCAATCGAATTTGACGAATAATTATTTCCAAATCAAAGCCTTTTTCGACCTTACTCTGTTATCATCCTGGAAATAATGGAAGCGTGCTTTTAGCAATAATTTCCGCCCCTTTAGATTTCTTGTAAAGCTTAAACCTGCTTTTCCATTGAATTTTTCCCAATACTCGAAAAATACATCTGCATCTTTTCTTCGTTCGGCAAATAATTTTGGAACACTGTAATAATTGGAAAGTCCTAATAAATTTCTAAACCAGCCAGCTTGTGTAATTATATAACGTGGATTTTCAACGGGCTCGATAATTTCTTCTAAATAATCAATAAAAAGAAGACTTTCCTTTACTGTTGAACCTTGTAAAAAGCAACTTATTTCACCAGGGCGAAATTCTTCAATTATAACATCTAATTGAACATCGGGAGTTTGTATAATTCCTTTTTCAATCATCGTTGCTTTCAACGCATTGGCAATATTACATAACTGTTTATCTCTTCTTCCGTATTTAAAATATAGTTTGAGTGCCTTGAAAGTTTTTGGAACGAATATTAAAAGAATGCCACTTGCAATGGCATAGAAGAAATAAAGAAATCCTCGTGAGATTAAGGTGAAAAGATTCTGTAGAAAAAGCTCAGGTATGGTAATCAGTAGTAAGGCTAAAAGTTCGATAAACGTATATTTCACCAAGTCTCGATAATATAGTTTCTTCGGTTTGGCAGCAGCTTTTTTGGCGGGAAAGTCCATCTTTAATTCTCGAATCAAGATATTTCCTTTCTCTAAGGCTGTATTCCATCTTCCCCTTATATTTTTACGATTTAATGAAAGAGAATGCATTTTCTCATTGAAAACTTCCACTTTTGGTGTTTCGTTAGTTATTCCTAAACTTGAAATACCATTTTGTATATAAGGTTTTCCTTCTAGGGAAATTCCGCAGAAAGCATCAAATCTTCGTGTCAATGTTTCCACATCAGCACCTCCAATTTCACTCGTAGGATCCACGCAGGCGAGATGCCATATGTTTGCGACTTTCTCAGGTTTAAATGGGTTTATGCGAAGTGCCCGTCCACGCATTTGGTTGGAGGTTACAAAAGAACCGACAAATGAAGCCAAGACTAGCGTGTTGATAGCCGGTGCATCCCAGCCTTCTCCCAAAAGGGATTTGGTCCCGATGAGAACCTCAATAAATCCTTCCTCAAAAAGTTGCGTCATCGCACTGACCATTTCCTTCTTTCCATTTAGAGTTGGGGTGATAATAATGTATTCTGTATCCCACAAGATAGATTGGGTAAAAGCATCTAAAGAAATTTTGGCAGTCAGTTCATCGACCAAGGAATTGTGAATTAAAATTAAGGATCCAGTAAGCACCGCCAATTTACTTTTCTGAAGATTTAAACCAGTTTCACTTTTTATGGTGTGACGAAGATATTGGAAGATAGGAACCACGCCTAGCTTGTTTATTTCCGAAAGTGAATCACCATATTTAAAATCGAGAAATTCCTTTCGAATATAGTCTGAAAGAACAACCATTCGCAGTGAACTTCCAAGATTGGTGGATTCGATTTTCGCTATTTCTACAATGCTCTTTAGCTTCGTGGTACTTTGGGAAAGGGAACGGTAAAGATTGCTTTCACCTACAAGATTGACGCGTTGTTTATCAAAAGCCCCGATTTTCCGTAAGTTTCTTTCAATTGCTTCTATCAGGATTTCATCTTCAATATAATCCTCCCTATCATCAACCAAAATAGGCTGCAACAGAGCTTCAACCCATTCATAATTAAAAGAAGGAAAAGTGATATTTTTTGACTTGACTCCCAACAATTCAATCTTTTCCGAAGGAATTTCAAAATCAATCGAATTTAAATATATTAGAATCGCCGAATAGAAATCTGGATGCTCGTAAATGGCTTCCAGCGAATTTTCCGTATTGGCATAAAATGGGTGTTTCAGAATAAAATCTTTGAAATCTACATTGGTTTTTAATTCCGAAACAAAGGCTAATAACTGCTCGCGATATTTGATGATATACAGAATTTGTTTCTGCTCTGGTTTCGAAAAGTAGATATAATCCTGATGCGGACATAGATTGCCTTCCTTTACCAATTCTGGTAGACCGATTTCCATATCAATGAGGCCACATAATTCAAAATACTTTGCGATTTCACTTGGTTCGCTATCATAAGGCGGCGTTGCAGTCAGTGAAATTACAGTACAATCGGGAATTTGTTTTAAACTGAAAAGAGGTTTCCACCATTCGTTTTTTAGGTGATGCGCTTCGTCTAAAACAAGGTTTTCAATTCCTGCTTTCTTAAAGAAATTCAGTAATTTATTATCCGAACTTTCCATTTCATTCTTATAAAAGGAATGTAAAGATTGATACGTCGAAAAGGTGAGTGTTTCCGGATTTTTTAAGTCGAAGGAAATGGGAAATGAATCCTCATCGTTGACAAAACACTCTAACATACGCTCATTCCATTGATTTCGAATGGTTAAAGTGGGCGAAAGTATTAGTGTTTTTTTGTTTATTCGGCGCACCATTTCCAATCCGAGAATTGTTTTTCCAGAGCCTGGTGGTGCCACTACGTGCAGGTGATTATCTTCATTGTGGTTTTCAAAACCGTCCAAGAAACGCTGTTGGTAGCTACGCCAAGTAAATTTGAAAAGAAGTGAAGAGGTTAGGGTGTTCAATTTAACGAAGGCTCAGATTATAGTAGTAAATTTGCAACGCTAAAAATAAGGTATTTTAACGAGTTTAAAATTTCGTTGAAAATCTGGTTTATGGTTTAAATATATTACTAAATTGATTTTTGAATTTACGATTTCAGATTTATCAAAAAATCTAAAATCTAAAATCTCAAGTCTAAAATCTAAATAGATATGTATCCATTAAGAAGAAACCGAAGATTGCGAACTAGTGAAAGTATGAGAAGTTTGGTTCGTGAAACTATTTTAAGTCCGAAAGACTTTATCGCACCACTTTTTGTGGTGGAGGGAAAAGGCGTAAAAGAGGAAATTGCCTCGATGCCCAATTATTACAGATTGAGTTTAGATCTGTTAGAAAAGGAAGTAAAAGAGCTTTGGAAACTCGGTCTGAAGTCAGTTTTACTTTTCGTAAAAATTGATGATAAACTGAAAGATAACACAGGAAAAGAAGCGCTAAATCCAGATGGCTTGATGCAACGTGCCATAAAAACGGTTAAAAATGCCGTACCGGAAATGCTGGTTATGACCGATGTGGCTTTGGATCCTTTTTCAATGTACGGTCATGACGGAATAGTATCTGAAGGAAAAATATTAAATGATGACAGTAGCGCCGTCTTGGCCGAAATGTCACTGAGCCACGCAAAAGCTGGCGCAGATGTAGTTGCGCCAAGTGATATGATGGACGGTCGTATTTTTGAGATTCGAACTTTATTAGAAGACGAAGGTTTTGTTGATATCGCAATTATGGCCTACAGCGCCAAATATGCTTCGGCGTTTTATGGGCCGTTTAGAGATGCGTTGGATTCTGCTCCGGTAGACGTTAAGAATATACCGAAAGACAAAAGAACCTATCAAATGGATTATGGCAATCGCGACGAAGCCATAAAGGAAACGCTTATGGATATTGAGGAAGGAGCAGACATTGTAATGGTAAAGCCGGGACTTTGTTATTTAGATATCGTTCGTGAGATTAAGAATACTGTAAACGTTCCTGTTGCAGTTTATCAGGTTAGTGGTGAATATGCTATGTTGAAAGCAGCTGCGGAAAGAGGATGGTTGGATCACGATGCAGTTATGATGGAACAACTGACAGCCATAAAACGTTCAGGTGCTTCTATGATTGCGAGCTATTTTGCCAAAGATGTAGCTAAATTGATTAATTAAGAAAAATTTTTCATTCCGAATCTAAATTTGACCTACATTTGTCAAGTGAAACTTGCTGAAAAACATATAGGTACATTCTTGGTCTCGATGGCCATCTTCTTGATTTTTGGGAATATAGCTTTCGCCAATGTTTCTTTTTCCGATAAGGTCAAATCAGCAGCGGTTTCTAATTTTCAGGCCGACGATAATCCAAAACCTTATGTTTTTGATGAACTTTCCATCGGCAAATTTTCTCCAACGCTTTCGCAAAATGAATCCTTGGGTACTGGATTTGTTGGAATGCTCTATTCCAGCAAGAATTTTTCAAACGTTCAGGTTTCTTCTTTATTTACCTGTTCATATTCCGCAACAGACAAACGGGAGTTGATCTTTCAGTATCTGTTTCCTTTCCACTTTTTTTGGTAATTTTTTGATGATTTTTTCGAAGTGTTTGAATTGACTTTCAAACCATTTTTTATTCCAATTATTCATCTTAAAAATTATTCATTATGGAAATAAGTGCATCCCTTATTGGGGTTATAATATTGTTGTTAATAGCTGTACCTGTGGGCTATATGATTATAAGCGCGGGCGGCGTCAACAAAAAAGTAAAGAAATCTGTTGTTCAACTTTCACAGAGCAATGGCATACAATTGAAGGATATAGATATTATCGGTAATTTGGTAATTGGTGTGGATGCCATTTCCAGAAAACTGGTATATACATCTAAAAAGAATCCATCAGACGATTTTAAAATTGTTGATATGGAGGATGTAAAGGACTGTCACGCCAAGACAATCAAGCAATCTGATAAAACCCTGGATTGGGTAGGTCTTGAATTTATAGAAAAGACTGGGAAAAAGGAAATCGTCTTTTATGACGAGCGCGCTGATGATGAGTTTAGCAAAGACCCTTTTGTTTGCCTTCAAGACGCAAAACGTTGGGAAGGTACATTAAGACCACTATTGAAAGCTTCTTAAAGATATTTTTGTAGAAAGACCGCCCAATGTGGCGGTTTTTTTTTGCGCAATTAACAAGACCTTGCGTTAAAAGGCGTTATAATTTCTTTATTTTTAAAAAAATTAAAACATCCCGTATGACTTTACTCATAGTATATGCAGTACTATCTATTTTCTTTTCTTTTTTATGTTCCATTCTGGAGGCCTCCTTGTTGAGTTTTACGCCTACTTATCTACGGATGAAGGTCCAGGAGGCTAAAAAGTATGCCGTTACTTTGACCAATTTCAAGAAGGATATCGACAAACCATTGATCGCTATACTTACACTAAATACCATAGCACATACCGTTGGAGCCATTTTGGTTGGAGTAGAAGCCGAGAAACTACCCTTTAAGGTTGAATTTTTGGGAATGAATATCGTTGGCGTTGTCTCCGCAATCATGACGATTCTTATTTTAGTAGTTTCTGAAATAATCCCGAAAACAATAGGTGCTACTTACTGGAAAAAATTAGGTCCTTTTACCGCAACGTTTTTAAAGGTAATTATCTTCCCACTGAAATATACTGGTATTCTTTGGCTCTTAATGTTTGTAACAAAGATGGTAGGCAAATCTGCTCACGTAAGTACCATGAGCCGTGAAGAATTCCTTGCTATTACGGATGCAGCAGAAGAGGAGGGCGTTTTTGAGGAAAATGAAACCACAGTTATCAAGAATCTACTGGTTTTTAAATCTGTTCAGGCGAAGGATGTAATGACGCCATTCCCTGTTGTTACTCTAGAAAACGAAGAAATGAGTCTTAAAACCTTCCATAAAAAACATAAAAGCCTGCGTTTTTCACGGATTCCAATTTACAAGGAGAAAACGCATAATATAACGGGCTTTGTTCTTCGGGATGATGTTTTGGAAGGGATAGTGGACGAACATGGGAACAAAATGCTGGCTGATATTAAGCGTGAGATAACCGTAGTGGATGCCAAAAAACCGATTCCGGATTTGTTTGAAGTCTTTATAAAACAAAGAATGCATATTGCTCAAGTGGTGGATGAATTTGGCAATACCATCGGTGTTGTTACTATGGAAGACATTATTGAAACCCTGCTTGGTCTGGAAATTATGGATGAAAGCGATAACATTGAGGATATGCAACTCCAGGCAAGAAAAAACTGGGAAGTACGTGCCAAACGAATGGGAATTCAATTAAATGAAGATGGCGAACCAAAAAAAAAGGATGAATAATGAAAACGGTTTTTATACAAACTCCAATGGGAGTTTTAGAAATTATAGGAAATTTGGAAGGACTTTCGGCGGTACTTTTTAAAGATGCGGAAACGTCAACTATTTCTGAAAAAGTTCCAGAGGAATTGAAAGATGCAGTTCTTCAGCTTCAGGAGTATTTTGAAGGTGAACGGAAGGAATTCAATCTAAAACTTTCCCCAGAAGGCACTGATTTTCAAAAACGGGTTTGGAACGAACTTTTAAACATTCCTTTTGGAAAAACCTCGTCATATCTGCAAATGGCCAATAAGCTAGGTGATCCAAAAGTGATTAGAGCCGCAGCTTCTGCAAATGGAAAAAATCCTATTTCAATTATAATTCCTTGTCATCGTGTAGTTGGCAGTGATGGCTCGCTTACTGGTTATGCTGGTGGACTGCATAGAAAAAAATGGTTATTGGAACACGAGAGCTCTTCGCTACAGCAATCTTTATTTTAGAATGAAAATAATCAAGAAGTTTTTTAAATGGATTTTTGTAATCCTGTTTGCGATAGTAATAGGTCTTTATTTTACTGGCAACGCATATATTTTGAAAGGTATTTGGGTAGTTTATCTTCACGGGCACACCACCGCTTATATTGATGATTTTAAATATTTCGAAAATGACGAAATACCTGCAAGTAAAAATCCGCAGCCTTGGCCAATCCATAAAGATTACAATACCGTAGCAGCCACTAAAAAACTCTCCAAAACCAACACTGAATTGGGAACGATTGCTTTTTTGATTATTAAAAATGATAGTATTTGGTATGAAAAGTATTTTGAAGACTTCGGAAAAGACTCCCAAACCAATTCATTTTCAATGGCGAAAAGTATTACTTCCGCCTTACTGGGAAAGGCGATTGATGATGGATTTATAAAAAGCCTTAATCAATCCGTTGGAGATTTCTATCCACAGTATGCTGATTCTGGAATGACTGTTGGCGATCTTGCTTCGATGTCTTCGGGATTGGATTGGGATGAATCTTATACCAATCCGTTTGGAATGACGGCGAGAGCGTATTATGCCAGTGATTTATCCAAAACTATTTTAAAGCTGAAAGTTGTTGATTTTCCGGGATTAAATTTTAAATATTTAAGCGGAAACACAGAACTCTTGGCAATGGTGCTTCAAAAAGCTACAAAAATGCCCTTGTCAGATTATTTGTATAATAGTTTTTGGAATCCGATGGGTGCAGAAAACCCTGCGCTGTGGCAAGTGGATGATACGGAAAACAGATTAGTAAAAGCCTATTGCTGTATTGGTAGTAACGCGAGAGATTTCGCCCGTTTTGGAAAACTCTACAAAGATCACGGAAAATGGAATGGCAAGCAATTGCTGGATCCTGCTTTTGTGGCAAAATCAATAAAACCTCGTTTTGAGACAAGCCCAGAATACGGTTATGGTTTTTGGCTGAGTGATTTTATGGGAAAAGAGATTTTCGCAATGCGAGGCATTTTGGGACAGTATGTAATAGTAATCCCTGAAGATGATTTAATTATTGTTCGTCTAGGGCATCATATTGGTGAGAAAACAGAATTACCTTTTAGCTCAGATTTTTATGTTTATATTGAGGAGGCGTATGAGATGCTTGGAAAATAGGGCTTTGTAAACCCATTATTTCTTTTGTTGTATATTTATGTGTTGGCGGCGCCGTATTGCGCGGGCTACTCAAAATGAACATTGATAATAGTTCTGAATCTATTGTTTCCCATTCGGGAAATATTTATATTTGATAAAACTTTTTGGATGAAGCAAAACTTTGATATTCAATTGTTGCCAGAAGCAGTTGAGTTTTTGAATAATCTTGATAGTAAAGCACGGAACAAAATTTATTACAACTTAAAGAAGGTGCAATACACTAATAATAAAGAGCTTTTCAAAAAACTTAATGAATTCATCTGGGAGTTTAGAACGCTGTATAATGGAAAAATCTATCGACTTTTTTCATTCTGGGACAAAACTGGGGATGAAAAAACCATCGTAATTGGAACACATTTAATATTAAAGAAAGCACAGAAAACACCACCAAAGGAAATTAAAAAGGCTGAAAGTATTAGAAGTAAATATTTTGAGAATAAAACAAAAATGTAATAATTATGAAAAACGATTTTAAAACCGTTTCAATTGACTCGATGATTGATAAACACATTGGCAAGCGTGGAACTTCGAATCGTGATGTTTTTGAGAATGAATTGAGAATCGATTTGTTGGGAGAAGCAATTAGACAAGCTCGCAAAGAACGAAACTTAACACAAGAACAATTGGGCAAACTTGTAGGAGTTCAAAAAGCTCAAATTTCAAAAATAGAGAACAGTGTCAAGAATGCCCGATTTGAAACGATCTTGAAAGTATTCGAAGCTTTGGGGGCCAAAGTGAATTTTAATGTTGAAATGAATAACGAAAAATTAGTCTATTAACTATAGAAATGTAAGTTGATGGCTCTGAACAAGATTAGGTGTTGCTCCTAGCAAAGTTTAAACTAAAATGAATTGGAACGTGAGCCTTAAAAAATAACATTCAATAATTTTTCGTAGCTTTAACTTTCTCCTCCCCAGTTGAAATTCTTAAATGATGATAAAGCGTATAAACTTAGAGCACATCCTCTTTTTGGATATTGAAACGGTGCCGCAGCAAGAAAATTTTTATGAGCTGGACGATACAACCAGAGTGTTATGGGAGTCAAAAAGTCATTATCAACGGAAAAACGATTTTACCGCTGAAGAATTTTATGACCGCGCCGGTATCTGGGCGGAATTTGGAATGATTGTTTGTATTTCTGTGGGTTATTTCGTCTTTAAAGAAGATGTTCGTAATTTTCGTGTAACCAGCTTCCACGGCGATGAGGTTAAGATTTTGAAAGATTTCAAAGCTTTGCTTGAAACACACTTCAATAAACCACATCATCTACTCTGTGCCCATAACGGGAAGGAATTTGACTTTCCATATATTGCAAGACGGATGATTATTAAAGGGATCGATATTCCTTTTAAGCTCGATCTCTTCGGAAAAAAACCTTGGGAAGTTCCACATTTAGATACGCTCGAATTATGGAAATTCGGTGATTATAAAACCTATACTTCACTTAAATTAATGGCGCACGTTTTAGGAATTCCTTCTCCAAAAGACGATATTGATGGCAGCCAAGTGCACAACGTTTTTTATGAGGAAAAGGATATTGATAGAATCGTTATTTATTGCGAAAAAGATACGGTTACAGTGGCCCAAATTCTCTTGCGACTTCGAAATGAACCTATTTTGGACGATGATGAAATCCTTTCGGTGTAGCTAAACTCTTGGAAACAAAGCTTCAAATATGGAATTCTGTTTAAAATTCCTTAGATTTACCGGTCATTATAAAATAAACACTTGTATGACTCTTCCCAAATTCAATTTTAAATCAATTTTAGCCTTTCTTTTTATTTCTGCTGCTGTGCTTACTTCTTGTAAAGACAATGAGCAGAGAACAGATATAGAAACAAATACACCTCAAGAAGCAACGCTTGAACAGAAAAAACAGGCGCTTCAGAATGTTGCTCCAACTTCAAATAATGCCAGCTCAACAGGTGACATGGCACTAAATCCAGCACACGGACAACCAGGCCATAGTTGCAAAATTCCTGTGGGCGCACCCTTGAACGGCACTGGATCTACCAAGGCATCTCCAATTAAAATGGATATGAACAAAACCAATGCAACGCCAGCTTCTGGTTCAGGAATTAACCCGCCACACGGGCAACCTGGACATAGATGCGATATCCAAGTGGGAGAGCCACTATAAATTTCAAAATGACGTAGGACCTAAGACTGTATTGTTAATTTTAATATTTTACCTATTCTACTTTGTTGTTCAGTCATATTTAAAAATAATTATAAAAGATAATAGGCCCGTTTCAAAATTGAAACGGGCCTATTCATTCTGAACATTAATAAATTATTCTTTTACAAATCGTTTCATTAATTTTTCTCCATCGGTATTTACTTCCATCATATAAACACCACTTTGTAGGGATGATACGTCTATATTTTCAGAAAATGTCCCCTTGCCAACAATTTGGCCCATAATATTATAGATTACATAATCTTTGCCTGAGGCATCAAGCAAGTCAATATTCAATGTATATTTTACAGGGTTTGGATAAAGGGTCATTTGTGCAGTTGCTAAACTATTTCCTTCCATAAATCCTTGTGGTGCAACACCGCTTCCAACTATAACAGTATAGTCTTCTACTTCACCATAACTAAAGGTTTCACAAGCAGTTTGCCCTGAATTGTATTTCATTGAAACTCGCATTCTTGTTGGACCGCCAAGTGCAGAAGTTGGAACATTGAAATTTGCTCTTAAAATACCGCTACTAGTGGCCGAACCGCTCACTACCAACTCATTGCTGTCAAAGGTTCCGTTTTGGTTATAATCGATCCAAATTTTCCAGTACTCTTTGTAAGCGCTGCCGCTATAACCCGCACTTATTCTAATAGTATTTGCACCATAAGGTAAATTGGCTGCTAAATTTGTATTGTCTTTATAACCGCCATCATTTCCTGATGATTTAGTGAGGTTGTTTAACTGAACATAATCGATCCATTCATAACTAGAAGTATTCCCTTTAGAAGTACAATAAGAAACAGAACCACCTCCTGGGGTAGTTACACTTACTGAATTACTAAAAGGCGAATTATTACCAGCTGCATCATGTGCACGAACTTTAAATGAATATGTTGTAGCAGTTGCTAAGCCAGTAATGTTTGCTGTGGTTCCCGCAACACTTCCCAAATTAGTCGTTCCTTGGAAAATATCATAACCGGTAACGCCTACATTGTCGGTGGAGGCATTCCAAGCAAGGCTAACTGAGGTCTGAGTTAAATTAGATGCAACCAAGTTTGAAGGGGCTGTTGGAGCTTGGGTGTCGGTTCCGCCTCCGGCCAAATCGATCGTGTAATCTTCCACTTCCCCATAACTGAAAGTTTCGCAAGAGGTTGGAATTCCGTTGTATTTCATCGAAACTCGCATTCTTGTTGAGCTACCTACCGTTCCCGAAGGCACTGTAAATGATCCGCTCACCGGACTACTTTTTGAAGCAGATTTTGAAAAAACCAGTTCTCCGGCATCTGTAAAATCACTATCTCCGTTATAATCGATCCAAACTGCGACACCTTCGTTATATTTTGTGCCGGTCCAAGTTGGAGTAACGGTAACGGTATAAGTCGCTCCCTCATTTAATGTTGTTGTAATACTTGTAAAGTCTGAATATTTCTGTGCACCAGAAGTCTTGTTGATCGTGTTTAACTGTACCCGACCAATGTATTCGTCATTTACATTATTTCCTTGCGAAGTGCAATAATCACTTCCGCCACCGCCGCCTCCGTCGTATGCCGCACCAACGCCAACAGCGTACCAAGCGTTTGTGGTTGCAATTTCTTCGGCACTACCAGCGCCGTATAAATCTTTTGCAGCTTGGATTGCTCCATTTCGCGCATCGCTATATTGAGAGTTTGCATTTAGATAAACTGTAAGGTTTCTATAGGCAATGGCACCAGCTTTGTCCATCCCTATTCCAGAAACATTATAGCTGTTTCCTTTATCGTTTGTACCGCTTTTACCCACGCTTAAAACGTAGAACCAGAAGTTTTGAACTCCGGAGTTCGTGTGTACACCACCAGAATCTCCAGATCCGCCATACCAATAGGTTCCCTGATAGGTATCTGGATTGTTATATGCATTTGGATTGCTCATAGAACGCAAAGCACCACCGCTTCCGCCAGCACCAATATCATCTCCCATTAGCCAATCGTTGGTTCCCGAAGCAAACTTTTCAATAGATTCCCCAAATATATCAGAGAACGATTCATTTAAAGCACCAGATTGATAGCTGTAAACAAGATTTGCGGAATATTCAGTAACCCCGTGGGTAATCTCGTGACCGCAGATGTCCAAGGAAACCAAAGGTCCGTAATTAACGCCATCACCGTCGCCGTAGGTCATTCGGCTTCCATCCCAAAAAGCATTTACGTAATTGGAGGAATAGCTAACATAAGATTTAATAACGCCACCAGTGTTGTTGTAGGAATTTCTACCGTATTTCTGCGAAAAGTACTTATAGGTACGTTCCGCGCCAAAATGTGCTTGAACCCCTGTGTTGTTTGAAGTGAAATTGGTTGAGCTACTAGTAATATCAACTGCACTATTGTAGTTTGTGCCGTTGTTCAAATCAAAAGTTTGGATTCCACCCCCGTCTGCTGTTTGACGTAAGCGATAAGGTCCTGCAGAATTATCTGCGGTAAAGGAAACATTGCCATTATAAAGGCTCGTTCCCGTTGCGGGGACATTGGCGTGATGGATTCTTTTGTTTTCCATAATGAATTGCCCGGTTGTGGCGTCTATATACACGTCAGCTCTGTAAAGAGGCGCTGTGGCATAGATGTCAAATTTATAGGCAAGTCGGTTTGTTTCTGAAATGTTGTCTAGTGCTGGAAAAATTACTAATTCCCCAGTTGGTTTTTTGTAATTATCTGCCAAATTTGCTTCGGCTGGATTTTGCCACATATATTTAGTAGCGCCCACGTGAGCGATTGCACTGTTTAAAGCTTGAGATTTGCTAATAGATGGCGTTGTGACGAAATCATCTGCTATTGGAGAATATGCAGAATTTAATGTTTGCACCATTCCATCTTTACTGCTAAGTGTGAGCGTTGCAAATTCTACTTTTACACCATTAAAATACTGTTGCATTTTTTGATGGGTAAATCCTAGTGGATCTTGTTCTTGTTTTAGCGTTGAAAAAGAAGTGTGAGGGGAAGGATTTAAAACTTCTTTAAAAATTTGAGAGGAATTTTGAAGCGAATACGATTGTGAAGCATCAAAAATTACTAGCCTCGGTGGTTGCTTAATGTTTCTCTTTTCATCATTTTTATTTTGAGCAGAAGAAACTGCGGAAAAAATAAAAATGCTCAACAAAAAGAAGAAAACACTTTTGTTAATTTTTTTCATAATAATTAAAATTAAGTGAGTAAATAGGTTTGATGTTTTATTAAAAACATATAAAATAACAACTTTAATTATTGAAAACATTATTTTTTCGATAAACGGTTGTTAAAATTTCATTTTGGTTGGATTGTTTTATCTTTGAAACAATGAAGAATCTTCCTCTATTATCCGTTCAAGATCTCGCTGTTTCCTTTGGAAAGAGAAATAGTTCGATTGAAGTTTTGCACAAAATTTCCTTTGAAGTTTTCCAAAATGAAATTGTGGGAATAGTTGGTGAATCCGGTTCAGGGAAGTCAGTTACTTCTCTTTCTATTATGGGGTTGCTTCCTAAGAAACAAGCGCATTTGTCTGGTAGTATTTTATTTGAAGAAAAAGATTTACTTAAAACCGAAGAGGAAAAATTTCGAAAAATCCGGGGAAAGGAAATAGCGATGATTTTTCAGGAGCCGATGAGTGCGCTGAATCCTTCTTTAAAATGCGGCTTTCAGGTTTCGGAAATACTTCAACTTCACTTAAAGATGAGTTCTTCCGAAGCAAAAAAGGAAACTATTTCTTTATTCGAAAAAGTAAAGTTGCCTCGCCCAAATGAGATTTACAACACGTATCCGCATCAAATAAGCGGTGGCCAGATGCAGCGCGTTATGATCGCGATGGCTATTGCCTGCAAACCAAAACTTCTTATTGCAGATGAACCAACCACGGCGCTAGATGTAACGGTTCAAAAAGAAATTATTTCACTGTTGAAATCTATTCAACAGGAAACAAAAATGGCTATGCTGTTTATTTCCCACGATCTAAGTCTTATTTCCGAAATAGCGGATAGAGTGGTGGTAATGTATAAGGGTGATATTGTTGAAACTGCTACAACGGAAGAAATATTTAAAAACCCGAAAGCGGAATATACCAAAGCACTTTTGGCATCTCGCCCCTCGTTAAATGTTCGTTTAGCAAAATTGCCAACTATTGCTTCTATTGCCGATGACAGTTTTAAACCAAGAATTGTTAAGCCTGCAGAACGCGCTAAAAGACATAAACAGATTTATACGCGGCAACCCATTTTGGAAGTTGAGAACCTGGCAAAATATTATTTAAGCAACGTTGGGATCTTTGTTAAAAAGGAGGTTGTAAAGGCGGTTGACAATATTAGTTTTTCGGTTTTTGAAGGGGAGACTTTGGGACTAGTAGGTGAATCTGGTTGTGGAAAATCTACTTTGGGAAGGACCATTCTTCAATTGGAAAAAGCCAATAGTGGAAGCATAAAATATCGGGGTAAAGAACTTACTAAACTGTCGAAACAAGAAATCAGAGGTTTGCGGAAGGAAATTCAGATTATTTTTCAAGATCCATATTCATCATTAAATCCACGATTGATGATTGGCCCAGCGCTTATGGAACCTATGGAAGTTCATAATCTGGGGAAATCGAAAAAAGATAGAAAGGAACGTGCTTTGACACTCTTAGATAGGGTAGGCTTGGACGAGAGCTATTTTTATCGCTATCCGCACGAACTTTCAGGAGGGCAGCGACAAAGAGTAGGGATAGCGCGGACTATTGCAGTAGAACCAAAACTGGTGATATGTGACGAATCGGTTTCTGCACTGGATATTTCGGTGCAGGCACAGGTATTGAACTTACTCAATGAACTGAAGAATGATTTTGGTTTCACCTATATATTTATATCACACGATTTGGCGGTGGTTAAATATATGTCTGATCAGCTTTTAGTTATGAACAAAGGGAAAATTGAGGAATTGGGAGATGCAGATGAAATTTATGAAAATCCACAAACAGAA
Source organism: Aequorivita capsosiphonis DSM 23843 (assembly GCF_000429125.1). Classification (GTDB taxonomy): domain Bacteria; phylum Bacteroidota; class Bacteroidia; order Flavobacteriales; family Flavobacteriaceae; genus Aequorivita; species Aequorivita capsosiphonis. The sequence goes on along the minus strand of NZ_AUBG01000011.1, from coordinate 196,408 downwards.
TATTCAAAAAGACTTATTGAAGCGATTCCTAAGGGGGTTTAGGGGTTGATATCTAAAAAATAGAACCCGTTCAAGCCTTAGCAAAAACGGGTTTATAATTATTTATATTTAGGATAGTTGCTTTAAGTTGAGCAGACTTTTTTAAAACTTCATTTCGGGAATTTCGCCATCAATAATCAAATCACCTTCGGTAGCTTTTTGAATTTCTTCCACTGAAACTCCGGGTGCACGTTCTAAAAGATGAAATTTTCCATCCCTAATTTCTAACACGGCTAAATTTGTGACAATTTTTTTAACGCATTCTACACCAGTTAATGGTAGGCTACATTCCTTAAGAAGTTTAGATTCGCCTGCGCGATTGGTGTGCATCATAGCCACAATAATATTTTCTGCGGAGGCTACCAAATCCATGGCGCCGCCCATACCTTTTACCATTTTACCTGGAATTTTCCAGTTGGCAATATTTCCATTTTGAGCAACTTCCATAGCACCCAAAATAGTTAAATCTACGTGTTGCCCGCGAATCATTCCAAAACTCAACGCTGAGTCAAAAAACGAAGCTCCAGGTAGCGCAGTTATAGTTTGCTTTCCGGCGTTAATTAAATCTGGATCTTCTTCCCCTTCAAAAGGGAAAGGTCCCATCCCCAGAATTCCATTTTCACTTTGAAATTCAACGTCTATATCGTCATTCACAAAGTTGGCTACTAAAGTTGGAATCCCAATACCTAAGTTAACGTAGTATCCGTCCTTTACTTCTTTTGCTATACGTTGTGCTATTTGTTCTTTTGAAAGTGCCATAATTTAATTTGAAGATGTGTTTATTTCCTCTGTGATCTCTGTGGCTTTGTGGTTTTAAATTTTCACCACAGAGGCACAGAGGACACAGAGTTATTTTTTTCTAACAGTTAGTTGCTCAATTCGTTTTTCATATTTCTCTCCTTGAAAGATTCGTTGAACAAAGATTCCTGGAATATGAATTTGGTTTGGATCCAATTCGCCTGCGGGAACCAATTCTTCTACTTCGGCAACGGTTATTTTTCCAGCTCCGCACATGGCTGGGTTGAAGTTTCTAGCAGTTCCTTTAAAAATAAGGTTACCTGCTTCGTCTCCTTTCCAAGCTTTTACGAAGGAAAAATCTGCTTTAAAAGCTTCTTCCATCACATACATTTTCCCGTCGAATTCGCGAGTTTCTTTTCCTTCGGCTACTTCGGTTCCGTAACCCGCCGGAGTAAAGAATGCTGGAATCCCGGTTCTTGCAGATTCGCAACGTTGTGCCAAAGTACCTTGAGGTACCAATTCAACCTCCATTTCACCACTGAGCATTTGCCGCTCAAATTCAGCGTTTTCTCCTACATAGGAAGAGATCATTTTCTTTATTTGATGTTTCTTCAGTAAAAGTCCGAGTCCAAAATCATCAACACCAGCATTATTTGAAATACAGGTTACGTTTTGAATATTTTTTCGAACTAATTCGTTGATGATATTCTCAGGAATACCGCAGAGACCAAAGCCACCGAGCATAAAAGTCATTCCGTCCTCAATGCCTTCACAAGCTTCTTTAACGTTTGCTACTGTCTTTTTTATCATGTTTTAATTTTTCTTAAAATTACAAAATTTCAATCTATTACAAAACCTCATAGTTTCATTGGGATCCCGAAAGCTATCGGGAGAAGCAATCTCACCTATGAGGGTTACTTCCCTTTAATTGGGAAGAATGTAATGATTAAAAGTCAAACTCATCTGAAATTTGCTCTTCATTGGTGTCTTTTTCGCCCCACTTTGCGCAATCCGTTTCAATAGACAAATTAGCTGGTCGTTCAAAATTTCCAGTAGAAATGTTTAGATCTTCATCGGCGTAGCAGCTTTTCATATACATTCCCCAAATAGGTAGTGCCATGGTTGCTCCCTGCCCATAGGCGATAGACCTAAAGTGTGTTGCTCGGTCATCACCTCCAACCCAAACGCCAGTAACTAAGTTTGGAACCATGCCCATAAACCAGCCATCACTTTGGTTTTGTGTAGTTCCTGTTTTTCCTGCAATTGGATTCTTGAAATCGTATGGATATCCAGTAACTGCTTTTTTATAGATAGGAGAGCCTGTAGCCCAAGTACCTCTTAAACGAGCACCAGAACCTGATTGGGTAACACCTTCCAGTAAACTTACTGTTACATAAGCCGTTTCATTACTGATAACATCTTTGGTTTTCGGGACATTTTGAAACAATACCGTTCCATTTTTATCTTCAATGCGTTGTATTAAAATAGGCTCGACATAAACACCTTGATTTGCAAAAGTGCTGTATGCGCCAACCATATCGTAAACCGAAATATCTGCTGTACCTAGTGCAATAGATGGAGCGGCAGGAATATCTTTTGTGTCAACTCCCATCTTTTTTATTAAATCTATTACGGGTTCCGGTCCAACTCTATCTATTAATCTTGCCGTAATGGTATTTATGGAGTTTGCGAGGGCGTATTTTAGGGTAACCATTCCACCATAACTGTTTCCGGCATTTTTTGGAGTCCACGGTTTTAGTAAATGGTGTCTTCCTTCGGGAATAGTGTACAAAGTGTTTGGTAAGGTATCGCAGGGCGACATATGCATTTGGTCTATAGCCGTAGCATAGACGAATGGCTTAAAGGTAGAACCTACTTGGCGTTTTCCTTTTTTAACCATATCATATTTATAGTGCTTGTAGTCAATTCCACCAACCCAGGCTTTTACTTCACCTGTTTGCGGAGTCATAGACATCATTGCCGCCTGTAAAAAAGATTTGTGATACCGAATGGAATCCATTGGGGTCATTAAGGTATCGATGTCACCCTTCCAAGAAAAAACACGCATTTGGACTTTCTTTTTAAAACTAGCGATTATTTCGTCTTCGTCTTTCCCTTGTTTCTTCATTTCGCGCCAACGATCACTTTTTCGCATAGCGGAATTTAAAATTCCTTCGGTTTCTTTTTCTGTAATATCTCTAAAAGGTGCCGTTTTGTTGTTTTTGTTCTGATCGTCAAAAGTTTCTTGTAGATGCGCCATATGTTTTTTTACGGCTTCTTCTGCATATTCTTGCATTTTGCTATCAATAGTAACAAAAACCTTTAAACCATCTTCATAGATGTTGTATTTGCTGCCGTCAGACTTCGGATTTTCCTTAATCCAATCTTCCATAAAACGACGGGCGTATTCACGGAAATAGGTGGCGCTTCCCTCATCATGGCCCTGTGGTGTAAACTTCACATTTAAAGGAAGAGCCTGTAAAGAATCCATCACTTTTTCCGAAATATAATCATATTTTTCCATTTGGGCCAAGACCACGTTCCTTCTTTCGAGGACAAGTTCTGGTCTTCGGTTTGGGTTAAAAAGAGATGAATTTTTGAACATTCCAACCAGCATGGCAGCTTCTGCAGTGGTCAATTCAGCAGGTGGTTTGTCAAAATAAATATGGGCGGCAGATTCTATACCTACAGCTTGGTTAAGAAAATCGTATTCATTAAAATACATAGTGATAATTTCCTCTTTGGTATAGCGACGTTCCAAACGTGTGGCGATAACCCACTCTTTTACTTTTTGAAGAACACGCTCTAGTTTGTTTGAGGCCCTTTGATCAGTAAAAAACAATTTCGCCAACTGTTGCGTAATAGTACTTGCACCGCCACGGCTGCCCAAAAAGGCAACAGCTCTAAGCGTTCCCTTTCCGTCAATTCCAGAATGATCATAAAAGCGAGCATCTTCGGTGGCGATCAAAGCATTTACTAAATGATCTGGCAAGGCTTCATAAGAAACGGGAGTTCTGTTCTCTTTATAGAACTTACCAATGGTGTTTCCATCTGAAGAAATGATTTCTGTAGCTAGGTTTTTCTCTGGGTTTTCAAGAGCTGTCTCATCGGGTAGACTCCCAAATGCTCCCCAAGAAGCCAAGAGGAAAAATAAAATAATCAATAGGATAAAGCCTCCAAATAATTTCCAGAATGTACGTATATGACGTGAAACATCATTTTGTTTTTTCTTTTTAGGGCTAGTTTTCTTTGTTGCCATATTTTTTTACTGTTTGGTAGCTTCTTCAATACTGAAACCAACGTCTGTAATGCCTTCGAGTTTTGTAACGCCTTCTACGTCACCATTATTGCGCATTGCTTGGGTGATGTCTACAGTGTAATTTCCATCTTCAGAAAATTGAACGTGTTCTTTATACCAGAGTTTATTCTCTTTTACATCTCCAATTCCTTGACCCAGCCATGTACCATCAGGATTTGCCATTCGATACTCAAGCGTATCGGTAACGGTTTTTCCGTGTGGAAAATTCATTGAAACTATCAAAAATATATTGTTGAACTTGTATTCGTTAGTGTTTCTAATATTTAAGAACAGATTGTATCTTTTGAGTGAATCCATTTCTGGTAGCTTAAATTCTGCCACTTCGGTTGCACCCCAATGCCCATCCATAGATTTTGTATCGCTGAAAACTATATCAGACTCGCAGGAAGTGAAAGTCACTGCAACAATAAAAAGCACTACCAGTTTATTCATCTTTTGTTGGTTTGCGATTTCTGTTTTGATTTCCAGACTTGTTTCTTGGTTTGTCACCAGATTTTTTAGGCTTGCTTCGTGGAGCGTTTCCAGTAGTTGCGCCAGCTTTTGCTTTAGGCTTACTTCTTTTTTTGTTTCTCTTTTTGATAGTTTTAGGTTTGTCAAAACGAGTCAAACTATCTTGCCCAACCACATTACCATAGGGCTCTTTTTCTGGAGCTTTAACTTCAATTATAAACTCTTCAAGCGCTAGTGGCTTTTTACCGTTTTTGTTTAACTCTATTATTTCGTTCGCCTTTTCGGCAGTTAGTTCATGCCAGTTCATGCCGTCTTTTTCATAGGCATACCAAAGCAAGCCTTTAAAAATATCGATTTTTTGGCAGGACGCACTTCCTTTTTCAGTCTGTAATCTAGTTTCTGTATTTGGAAAGGAATCCAAAGCTTCCAAATAGGTGTCTAATTCATAATTCAAACAACATTTCAGTTTACCACATTGCCCAGCTAGTTTTTGTGGATTAAGTGAAAGTTGTTGATAACGCGCTGCGGAAGTATTTACGGAGCGAAAGTCCGTTAACCAAGTTGAACAACAGAGTTCGCGGCCACAACTACCAATTCCACCCAAGCGAGCTGCTTCTTGCCGAAACCCTACTTGTTTCATTTCAATACGTGTATGGAAAGTACGAGCGAATTCCTTAATCAATTCCCGAAAATCTACTCGTTCCTCGGCAGTGTAATAAAAGATAACTTTAGATGCATCGCCCTGAAACTCTACATCGCTTATCTTCATTTGAAGTCCGAGACGGATAGCGATTTGACGCGAACGTTTTTGTACATCTGCCTCTTTATCGCGAACGCCTTGCCAAATATCAATATCTTTTTGGGATGCTTTTCGGTATATTTTCGGTAAAGCTTCTACTTTAACCGGAACTTTTTTCTTCTTCATTTGTACGCGAACCAGTTCCCCGGTAAGCGTTACAATGCCGATATCGTGTCCAGGCGAAGCTTCGGTAGCTATAATATCGCCAATACTAAGTGTAAGATTTTCTGAATTTTGGAAGAATTCTTTTCTTCCATTTTTAAAGCGAACTTCGGCCGCATTGAAAGGTTCCATATCGGCGGGAAGTTGCATATTTGAAAGCCAATCGAACACCGTTAGTTTATTACAGCCATCGGTTCCGCAAGTGCCGTTGTTCTTGCATCCCTTTGGCTGACCGTTGGCGCCCGTGGCACAGCTGGTACAGCCCATATTTTTTATATATAAAGCCCTTTTCCAAGTGAAGAGGGACGAAAATTAAACAAAATTGTTAATCGGTAAAGATACCAATAAAAAATTCAGAATTTAGAATTCAGAATTTTTTAAGATGACTTTTAGAAACATGGCGATTTGAGCCATAGCCTGTCCCGATTCTACTTCGGGAACGCTTTGAGCCAAGACACAAGACAGAAAGGAAACAGGATTGTTTCTACGAAGTAAAATTAAAAGAGAATCAAAAGGTTTTGACTCACAATTCAGAAACTTGTTAATTCCCCCTTTGGGGGCTAGGGGGCATAAACTTCAACTTTTCTGAACGTCCCTTTTTAAAAATCTTGTTGCTATTTGGAATGCCTTGGCGGAGTCTTTTCTGTTCCTCAACCGGCAGATGGATTATTTCTACACATTCCTTACTACAGCAGTTTTCCATTGTTAGCGCACATTTTTCACATTGAATAAACAGTAAGTGGCAGGCTTCGTTGGCGCAATTGGTGTGTGTATCGCAAGCTTCGCCACATTGGTGGCAATGACTGATTATATCTTCCGTGATTCGTTCGCCGCGACGATGATCAAAAACGAAATTTTTTCCGACGAATTTATTTTCCAGTCCTTGGTTTTCAACTTGGCGTGCATATTCAATAATACCGCCTTCAAGCTGAAACACATTTTTAAAACCTTTGTGTTTGTAATAGGCACTGGCTTTTTCACAGCGAATTCCACCCGTGCAATACATAACCAGTTTTTTATCTTCTTTGTGGTCTTTTAAATCTTCTTCAATGATATCCAATGAATCCCGAAACGTGTCGACATCTGGGGTGACGGCATTTTTAAAGCGACCTATTTCACTCTCGTAGTGATTTCGCATATCTACCAAAACCACGTTTGGATCTTCAATAAGCTCGTTAAATTTTAGAGCGTCAACGTGAATCCCTTTGTTGGTAACATCGAAAGATTCGTCGTTTAAACCATCGGCAACAATTTTATCGCGAACTTTTACCTTCAGTTTTAAAAACGATTTTAAATCTTGTTCAATGGCGATGTTTAAACGGACATCTTTGAGAAAATAAATTCCGTCCAGAAACTCCTTGAATTCTTTAAAGCGTTTTGCGGGCACGGAAAGTTGGGCGTTGATTCCTTCGTGAGCTACATAAATACGACCCAGGACATCTTGTTCATGCCAAGTGATAAACAGATGATTTCTAAAAAGTTGTGGATTGCCAATTTTGGCGTACTGATAAAAAGAAAGGGTGAGCCGCTCCTCGCCGGCCTGTTCCAAAAGAGTTTCCCTTTCTTTTGCACTTAATTTATTGTACAGTTGCATGCTATACTTTTTTAGGTGAAAAGAATTGATTTTTTGATAATTGCGGCAAAATTAATCATTTGCTTCGTTGTTAACAAAAATATAGTGCCAATACATTTTACTTTTGTCCTTGGCGCAAAGAAATAGTATCTTAGCAACTCGTTCGCCTATGCAATTTTTGGCGGAAGAAACTTAAAATTCCACTATAAAAAATACTGAAAATGAGCACTGAAAAAGACGCAAAACTGAAAGCTTTAAAGCTAACTTTAGATAAACTCGACAAAACCTACGGAAAGGGAACCGTAATGAAAATGGGCGATAGTCCCGTGATAGATGTGGAGGTAATCCCTACAGGCTCCTTAGGTTTAGATGTAGCACTTGGCGTTGGCGGTTATCCGCGGGGTAGAGTTATAGAAATCTACGGACCAGAATCTTCAGGTAAGACCACATTGACACTTCACGCTATAGCGGAAGCACAAAAACAAGGAGGTATCGCTGCTTTTATAGATGCGGAACATGCCTTTGATAGAGGCTATGCCGAAAAATTGGGGATTGATGTTGAAAACCTGATTATTTCGCAACCAGATAATGGGGAACAGGCTTTGGAAATTACTGATAACCTAATTAGAAGTGGGGCCATAGATATTATCGTTATTGACTCTGTAGCTGCATTAACTCCAAAAAGCGAAATAGAAGGCGAAATGGGCGATAGCAAAATGGGGCTTCATGCCCGATTGATGAGTCAGGCACTTCGAAAGCTTACGGGTTCCATCAGTAAAACAAAATGTACGGTAATTTTCATTAACCAATTGCGTGAAAAAATTGGCGTGATGTTCGGAAACCCAGAAACTACTACGGGAGGAAACGCTTTAAAATTCTACGCTTCGGTTCGTTTGGATATTCGCCGTTCTACACAGATAAAAGATACTAACAGCAACGCTATGGGTAATAAAACCCGTGTGAAAGTTGTGAAAAACAAAGTGGCGCCGCCTTTTAAACAAGTGGAATTCGACATTATGTATGGCGAAGGAATCTCTAAAGTTGGCGAAATCATTGATCTTGGTGTTGACTTTGAGATTGTTAAAAAAGCTGGATCTTGGTTTAGTTATGATGACACCAAACTAGGGCAGGGACGTGATGCCGTGAAGAATTTACTTTTAGATAATCCAGAATTAATGGATGAGTTGGAAAAGAAAATAAAAGACGCCATAGCCGCAATAAATCAATAAATAGTAGCGAACCACGCAACCCTTTTGATATACTGGTATCTACAGAATGTAGGAACTTTGATTATTAGGTTGCCCTCTAACAAATAAAAGAGGTATTAACAACGGAACAATAATTCAGGGTACCGCGTTTGACATTAGACGAGCTCATACAAAAATGCAAAAAGCAGGATGCGACGGCGCAGGGCGAATTGTACAAACAGTACAGCGGAGTCCTATTTGCCATTTGTCTTCGCTATTCGCCTAACTATACCGAAGCGGAAGATAATTTGCAAGATGCATTTATTACCATCTTTAAAAAAGTTGAGCAGTATAAAGGGAAAGGTTCTTTTGAAGGCTGGATAAAACGGGTTACCGTTAACACAGTACTTCAGAAATATAGAAAGAAACGCACCTTTGAAATTGTTGATGAAGGACAGATTGAAGATAATGCTGAGGAAGAAGTAGAAAGCGAGGGAATTCCGTTGGATTTTTTGTTGAAAATCGTGCAGGAACTTCCAGATAGGTACAGACTGGTTTTTACAATGTATGTAATGGACGGCTATCAACATAAAGAGATAGCAGAAATGTTAGGAATCAGCGACGGTACGTCTAAATCAAATCTAGCACGCGCTAGAATGATTTTAAAAAACAAGATTGAAGATTATAATGCTAAAAAACGATAACACTTAAGGCATTATGAATTGTTTAGATTGAAAGACCCCTGCAAGGGTAGGGGTTTTACTAAAGATTGAATATATAGATTATATAGACCTCTGTTTTTGTAAGGTTTAAAAATGAAAGAAAAGAAAAATATAGACGAGCTTTTTCAAGATGGTTTCAAGAATTTTGAGGCCACTCCTTCGCCGCGCGTTTGGGAAAACATCAAAGCAGCCCTGAATAAGGAGAAAAAGGAACGCAAAGTCATTCCATTGTGGATACGGCTTGGCGGTGTGGCTGCTTTGCTCGCGCTATTGTTGACGGTTGGAAATTGGCTTTATACTCCAGATATCGATCAGCATCATATAACCAATGAAGATACTATCCAAACTGATGAAAAAACGCGTAGCAATCAAGAAGATATAGTTCCAGAATCAAATGATTCTAAAGTTGCTTCAGAAAACGAAACGCTTTTTGATGAATCATCACAGGATCTGAATGCTTCTGACAATACAAATTCAAAAAATACAAAGGAGTCTAAGTCTTCCGATGAAGGAGTTATTAGTTCCTCGAAAAAATCAGCTTCTACTGTTATCGCTTCCAGTAACTCCGAAAGAACTACTACTTCCGAAGCAAATAACATTCATGAGAAGTCTCAGAATCATTCAATTCAGAAAAATACTTCTAAAAATAAAATAAAGGAAGGATTGGCTTCTTCTAAAGCTACTTCAGATAAGAAGGAGAAACAAGAAATAAATGAGAACAACCTAAATAAAGGGAAAGATGTTTTCGATCTGAAAAAAGAGGATGTCGCAGTTAACGGTAAAACTGAATCCGTGTCTACCGACAAACAGGAGAATAGTTTAGATCAAAATACAGTAAAAACCGAAGCTGCTATTGCTACGGACTCTAAAAACAAAAAATCAATTTTTGAAGCTATTTCCGAAAAAGATGAGGATAAAACGCCTAAAAAGATTGTCAAAGAAAAGCCAGATCATCGCTGGAATGTAGCTCCAAATGTGGCGCCAGTTTACTATAGTAGTTTTGGTAATGGTTCTTCCATCGATCCAAGTTTTACGGATAACCCTCAAAAAGGGGATGTAAATATGAGTTATGGAGTACAGGTAAGTTACGCCTTGAACAAACGTTTGAGTGTGCGAACAGGAATAAATAATCTGGATTTAAGCTATAGCACTTCTGATATCGTTGTGGGTACCGGTCCAGTTGCCGTTGCCTTGCGTTCTGTAGATTATGGATCGAGCCAGAACGTTGTTACGGCAATAGATAGATCTACTTTTGAAAGCGCAACATCTAATAATGATTTTGGTCAAATAACCCCAAAATCCACTATGGGTAATGCTAGGCTTATTCAGGATATAAATTATTACGAAGTGCCATTGGAGCTAAAATATGCCGTTGTTGACAATAAATTTGGTGTAAATCTAATTGGAGGGATAAGCACCTTGTTTTTAGGTAATAATGAAGTTTCTATAAAAGCAGATAATTTTAATAGTGTACTTGGAGAGGCAAATAACCTTTCCTCGGTAAGTTTTTCAACTAACGTCGGGCTGGGATTGGACTATAAACTGTCCAAGAAATTTACGTTTAATATTGAGCCAATGTTTAAATATCAGCTCAACCCTTACACGGACTCTTCTGTAAACTTTAAGCCTTATTATCTTGGAGTTTACAGCGGATTAAGTTTTAAGTTTTAGGTTACTTATTAGTTGAATGTGTTTGAGATACTTCAAACAAAATGATTGGAAAACCGTTCTTCGCCATAGAACGGTTTTTTTATGTTTTCATATTTCACATTGAAATAAATAAATGATAAGGTTTCCTATGAAAGGAATCTTTTTGCTGCCATCGGAATTTATTATATTTATTCTTTAAAAATTGATCTTATGAGTTTGAGTGCAGAGACTTCGATTTCATTAATACTTTTGGGTGTTTCATTCATTTATTTTTTATTTCCACCCAGAAAAATTAATCATTTATATGGGTATCGGACTCCAAGATCAATGAAAAATAATAATCGTTGGAAATTAGCAAATAAAATGGCGCCAAAAATGTTGATAGCTTTATCATTATTTGATGCGGTTCTTGGATATGTTGTAGCGGACATCCTAAATTATGACTTTCTATATCTCTTTACAGGTCTGCTAATATTAGAGTTTGCAATTTTATTCTATTTGATTGAGAAAAAGTTAGGCAGAATTGACCCTACAGAAACGGAATTAGAGTCTAAGGATTAGTTTTTTGGCGTTAAACTGTAGGCTTTTGCAGCTCTTCTAAAATCACTCCGCGAGTTTCTTTTTTTAATTCCTTTCTGTTTTCCAAAGTTAAATTTTCCGTAGGAATAAGTTTATGCACTTTAACCCGCATTTTTCCGGGCCCGCCAATAAAAAACGAATATGGAAAACGTTTTTTGTTATCGTGAAAAGTCATTGGAGCGACGGGTATTTGATGATCAATGGCAAGCCGAAAAGCGCCGTCTTTAAATTCATCCAATAAAACCGAAAGATCATCCGGCACGCCACCTTCAGGAAAAATACAAACGCTCAGACCTTCATTTAAACGTATTTCTGCTCTTCGGAAGGCTTCAACTCTACTTTTTGTATTTCCGCGATCTACCAAAATACAAGTTCGTTTATAAATATATCCGAAAAGGGGAATCTTCGCCAACTCCTTTTTTCCAACGAAAACAAAAGGATTTTTTGTGGAATAAAACATCAGCATAATATCCAACATTGAGGTATGATTGGCAACGAACATATAACTCTTGCCTTTTTCGTATGCAACTTCACGTTTAATAATTGGATAGCATCCAATACCAAAAATGATAAACGCGGACCAAGTTCGGGCAACTTTAAAGAAAAATGGATACCAAGAATACTTTAGAATACTTATAAGAAGGAATGGAAAAAGTAAAATTGTAGCTAATGCTATAATTATATAGAACCATATCCTGTAAAAAGTTACAAAAATTTGCTTGAGTAATTTCATAAAGTATCAAAAGTAACAATTTGAACGATGCGAATAAATCAAATAAAGTACCTTTGTGGAAATTTTTTAATACGATGTCTAGAATACTTACCGGAATACAAAGCACAGGAACCCCACACTTAGGAAATCTTTTGGGAGCGCTCATTCCCGCCATTGAAATGGCCAACGATCCAAATAACGATTCTTTCCTTTTTATTGCAGATATGCACTCGTTAACGCAGATTAAAGATGCGAAAACCTTACGTGCAAATACGTATAGTACCGCTGCAACTTGGTTGGCTTTGGGCTTGAACACGGAACGTGTAGTATTTTATCGTCAGAGCGATGTGCCGCAAACCACGGAGCTCTCTTGGTATTTGAGTTGCTTTTTCCCCTTTCAACGTTTGACTTTAGCGCATTCCTTTAAGGATAAGGCTGGGCGTTTAGAAGATGTAAACGCTGGACTTTTTACATATCCAATGCTTATGGCGGCAGATATATTATTATATGATGCCGAAGTTGTTCCAGTAGGTAAGGACCAAATGCAGCATATTGAAATTACGCGTGATGTTGCTTCTCGTTTTCATGCCCAAATGGGTGAAACTTTTATAATGCCTGTTGGCAAGGTTCAAGAGGAAACCATGTACGTTCCAGGAACGGATGGCGCTAAAATGAGTAAATCTAAAGGGAATTATATCAATATCTTTTTGGACGATAAACCGCTTCGGAAACAAGTAATGACCATTGAAACCGACAGTACGCCGATGGAGGAGCCTAAAAATCCAGATACGTGTAATGTTTTTGGTATTTATAAATTATTGGCTTCAAAGGAAGAAGTAGCACAAATGCGAAAAAACTACGAAGCTGGAAATTACGGATATGGCCATGCGAAGCAAGCACTATATGAATTGATAGTGGAAAAATTTTCTGAAGAGCGTTCGCGATATAAGTATTATATGGAAAATCTTTCAGAAGTAGATGCTGCATTAGCTGCTGGTGCTGAAAAAGCTGGAAAAGTTGCCGATGAGGTTTTAAAAAGAGTGCGAGAGCGAGTTGGCTATTAATAATTATTTGATTGTCCGCAAGATATCATAAAGATCTGAATTGTGACATCATAGCAACTCTTATATGAAGTCTTTCATAGCGTATATTTCCTTCTATTCTGCGTTAATTCGCGTGATCTGCGGGATATCTTTTGCATTCTCAGATTTTTTTTCCCGCTGATTTGCTTCGCCAGTTCGCTATCGCTCGGATCGCAGATATTCGCAGACTTTTTACTCCTATGACAAAAAGCGGATATACAAATAATTATTCTGTCTGGTCGAACGCATCCGCTAGTTATCGGATAGAGGCCTAAGTAACTTGAGTTTAGGTGAAAGACTGAAACAGATACGTCTTTTCAAACCAACTGAAACAACTTCCCTGGCAATGGTCTCACAACGCCTTTTAATTCCATATTCATTAAGATGCTAGCAGCTTTATAAGCTGGAATGTTACATTCTATGGCGATGCTGTCTAATAGCTCCTTGTCCTTTTCCTTTAAAAAGCGGAAAACAATTTTTTCTTCTTCGTCTAATTCTACAAAAAGTTGGGTTTGTCTGGGTTTTTTGGCTTCTTTTAAATCCCAATCCAACATATAAATTATATCTGCCGCACTAGTGAGCACTTGCGCTTTTTGCTGCTTTATCAAGTTATTACAACCGCGGCTTTGGCTATCGGTTGCTCTTCCTGGAACAGCAAAGACTTCGCGATTATAGGAGTGTGCTATATCTGCAGTAACCAAACTTCCGCCTTTTTCAGCAGATTCAATAACAATGGTTGCTTCGGAAAGACCTGCGATAACTCTGTTGCGCTTTAAAAAGTTATTTCTATCAAAAGCATCGCTACTCCAGAACTCCGTTATAAATCCACCGTTTTCTTCAATATCTTTTACATATCTCTTATGATTTTTTGGATAAATCTGATTTAGTCCATGCGCCAGACAAGCAATGTTTTGCAAATTATTTTCTATGGCCGCTTTATGTGCACATATGTCAACTCCATAGGCCAATCCTGAAACAATCACTGGATTTAAAGGTGCAAGTTCCTCAATTAAATTCTGACAAAAAGTATTGCCATAACTTGTGATTTTTCGGGTGCCTACAATGCTAATTATTTTTTTACCAACCAAGTCAATATTTCCACGGTGAAAGAAAAGTATGGGGCCATCTATACAATGCTTTAGTTTTTCGGGGTAGGTTTTGTCTTTGAAATAGCTGAATTCAATAGCGTTGTCTTCAATAAACCGCAATTCCTCATCAGCTTCTTCCAATTGTCGTTTCAAATTAATATCCCTTAAGCGTAAAAGTCCGATGCCATTAATTTTAGCGAGGTTACTTTTTTTCTCTTTAAAGATTTCTTCCGCAGATCCCATTTTCCGCAATAGTTTTTTTGCAGAAATGTCTCCCAGATTTGGAGTTCGTTGCAATGCAAGCGTATAGCGAAGTTCGTTTGTAGAAAGCATAGTTCGAAAATTATAAAAGAGGGGAAAGTTTAAAAATACAACTTTTTAGGTTGTTAATAAATTAGTAAAACTAAAATTGGATTGATGCGAAAAAAGGCTAATTTTGTTAATATGCAACTTACTACCTACATAACCGACCTGCTATATCGATACGAATGTGTGATCATTCCTGGATTTGGTGCATTTTTGACGCGTTCGAAGTCTGCTTATATCGATGCTTCTTCAAATACATTTCATCCACCTTCAAAAATTGTTTCCTTTAATAAACAATTGCAGGCAAATGATGGTTTGTTTGCCAATTATGTGGCTTCTGTAGATAAATGTAGTTATGAAACTGCATTGCAACAAATTCGAAATTACACCACTCAAATTTCAAGAGAACTTTCTGAAGGAAAAAAAATTACATTTAAAAATATTGGTGAGTTTTCTTTAAATGAGGAAAAATTACTTCAGTTTGAGCCTTTAGCACAACAAAATTTTAATGCTTCGGCTTTTGGACTTTCCTCTTTTACTTCGCCAAAAATAAATCGTGAAGTTTATAAAGAAACCGTTGAAGCTTTAGAAAAGAAAGCACCCATTGCCATTACGCCTGAAACTAGAGCTGCAAAACCATATCTTAAATATGCTGCAATTGCTGTTATTGCGATTTCGGCAATTGGTTTTGGAAGTTTGAAATTTTATGAGAATCAGGTTCAAAAATTCAATTATGCCGAACGGCAAAAGGCAAACTCCTTGATTGATAATCAAATTCAGGAAGCAACTTTTGTAATTGAAAATCCGTTGCCAGTGCTAAGTTTGCACCTTCCTAAACATTCTGGAAAGTATCATATTGTCGCCGGGGCTTACCGTTTGGAAGATAACGCCGATAAAAAAATTGAACAATTGCGTGAAAAAGGCTATTCTCCATTAAAAATGGAAACTACGCGTTATGGTCTCCACCAAGTTCTTTATTCCAGTTTTGAAGATCGCAAGGAAGCTTTAAATAACCTTCACGAAATTAAAAGAACCGAAAATGCCGATGCTTGGCTTTTGGTACAAGAACTTCAGTAGATAGTTGATATAGATTAGAAAAAGCTACGGGAGATTTCTTACACTTTTCAACTCTGTTTTCTCTTTGTTCTTTTCTCTTATTTCTTTATTCTTTACTCCTCTACTTAAGTATCTTTGCAAAAAAAATTTACGATGCAATCGAAAACTGCAAACGAGTCGCTTACAATTTATACAGACATGGTACTTCCCAGTGAAACAAACCCAATAGGGAATATGTTTGGGGGAGAGTTGCTAGCAAGAATGGATCGCGCCGCGAGCATTGCCGCTCGTCGTCATAGTAGAAGAATAGTAGTAACTGCCTCTGTAAACCACGTAGCCTTTAATAAAATGATTCCGTTAGGGAGCGTAGTTACGGTTGAAGCAAAAGTTTCCCGGGCTTTTTCCAGTTCTATGGAAGTATATATGGATGTTTTTATTGAAGATAGAGAAAGTGGTGAAAGAAGCCTAAGTAACGAGGCCATCTATACTTTTGTAGCGGTTGATGAATCGGGAAGCCCGGTTCGGGTACCTGAATTGGTTGCTGAAACTGACTTAGAAAAAGAACGCTTTGAGGCTGCACTGCGTCGAAAGCAATTGAGTTTGGTTTTAGCGGGAAAAATGAAACCTAAGAATGCTACGGAATTAAAAGCCTTGTTTATCTAACTTTTTGTGAATGCGTTGAATTCACAAAAACCTTACAATCATTTTAGTTAATTAAATTATTTTTACAGAATTCTCATTGATTTATTGGTGGTATTAAATATATTTGGAATCCTTTCTTAAAAATTCCTTTAGGAAATCTTAAGATATATTATTTTAAACCTAAATTCCCAACGCCAATAAACATGAAAAAAACTACCTTATTTCTTTTTAAAAGAATTTGTTTTTTGACTTTACTTCTTGTTTTTACAATAAGTTTTGGTCAAAACGATCTTAATTTACAAGGCGACACATACCCGATGCCTGAAAATATAGCTACTTTTCAATGGAGTCAAATGCCAGAATCTTCAAAAATGGCCGATGGCTATGTTGGTTGGGTTCAGTTTTATGAAACTCCCTCACAGAAGGTTCAAGATTTGTTTACGCAAAATAACCTGGAACTTTTAGAATATATTCCACATAAAACCTACCTTTTTTATTTTCCAAAAAGAACTTCTATAAATTTATTGAGAGATAATGGGGTTCGTACTATTGTTCCCGTTGATGGAAATGCAAAGCTTTCCGCAGCATTAAAAAATGGAGGCTATGACGATTATGCAATCGAGGGCGATAACATCCTGGTAACGCTTGAGTTTTACAAGCACGTGGATACGCAATATGTTATTCAGCAACTTGCAGAACGACAAATAGCGGTAAAACAGCAATATAAAGGGTCAAACAATATCGATCTTTCCATACCTAATAATTGTTTGGAAGATCTCTCTAATCTGTCTTTTGTTAAATGGGTTGAGCTTATTGTTGCTCCTGCTGTTCCCGATGATACCCGTGGTAGAAGCCTGCACCGTTCTAGCAATCTGGATACACAAACCTCAGCAGGAAGAAACTATACTGGTTTAAATATTGGTGTTTTATGCCGAGATGATGGTATTGTTGGTCCACATATCGATTTTCAGGGAAGAATAGACAACTCAAGAGCTAGTGGTACCAATGCGAGCCATGGCGACGGCGTTTCAGGAATTATGGCTGGAGCTGGCAACTTGAATCCTTCCAACAGAGGGATGGCAGCAGGCGCCATGTTATATGTGTCTAATTATGCATCATCTTTTTTGGATAATGCAACGGTTTCACTTATCAATAGTGGTGATGTTCTGATTACAAATTCCAGTTACAGTAACGGATGTAACGAAGGTTATACCAGCGTTACAAAAACGGTGGATACTCAAGTACACGACCTTCCTAGTTTGCAGCATACTTTTTCTGCTGGAAACTCGAATGGTAGCAATTGTGGGTATGGCGCAGGAAATCAATGGGGAAATATCACTGGTGGCCATAAACAGGGGAAAAATGTAATTGCAACTGCAAACGTTTTCTTTGATGGTTCATTAGTTTCTTCTAGTAGCCGCGGACCTGCTCACGACGGTAGGATTAAACCGGATATCGCTGCTAACGGTCAAAATCAAATTTCAACAAACGAAAATAATACCTATCAGAGTTTTGGTGGTACTTCTGGAGCTTCTCCGGGAATTGCAGGTGTTTCTGCACAACTTTACCAAGCATATTCTGAGGCTAATGGCGGTGATTTACCAACATCTGCACTTATTAAGGCAACGTTGCTAAATACGGCACAAGATGCTGGGAACGTAGGGCCAGATTATAAATTTGGATGGGGAATTGTCAACGGTCTTCGCGCTGCAAAACTTATTGAGGATGGTCGTTTCCTTTCAAGCACCATGACACAAGGTAGTTCCAATGATCATAGCATCAATGTGCCATCTGGTACTAAGCAAGTTCGTTTTATGGTTTATTGGAGCGATACTCCTGCTTCTCCAGGGGCTAATCCAGCTTTGGTAAACGATTTAGATTTGGTTGTTACTGATCCGGCAAGTACGGAATACCTTCCTTATATTTTAGATCCAACTCCGAATCCAACTACATTAAATCTTCCAGCTACTAATGGCCCTGATCACCTAAATAATATGGAGCAGGTGCTTATCAATAATCCAACTGCAGGAAATTATAATATAAACATTAAGGGCTTCAACGTTCCAGTGGGTCCACAGGAATATTATGTAGTTTATGAAATTATTGAAGATAATGTTACCGTTACGTATCCAAATGCAGGAGAAAGCTTTGTTCCTGGTGAAACAGAATCAATTCATTGGGATGCCGTTCCTGTAAATACAACTTCAGATTTCGTTCTTGAATATTCAGTAGATAATGGTACAAGCTGGAATGCTATTGCAACGGTTTCAAACACTACCACAAATTATGGATGGAGTGTGCCAAACTCTGTAACTGGAGACGCCTTGATACGAGTTAGTAACGGATCTTTCCAAGATGTAAGCGATGACACTTTTTCAATTGCACCTTTAGTTACCAATGTTCAGGTATCGCAGCTTTGTCCAACAGAGGCGAGTTTCTCTTGGAACGCCGTTGCCGATGCAGAATCTTACGATTTTTATATATTGGGAGAAAAATATATGGAAGTTGTAGGAACTTCCACAACCAATACTATTACGGTTCCAATTTCAGATCCAGACGATGTTATTTGGTATGCTGCCGTGGCCAAGAACGCTACAGACAGCTGGGAAGGAAGAAGAAGTATCGCCAAAAAATACAATGGTGGCTTGCTTAATTGTTCTCTTTCAACGGACTTATCAATTGAAATCAACAATCAGCCAAGTGATTTCAATATTATTTGTAATCCAGGACCCGTAACGGTTTCTGCAGTTGTAAGAAACTTTGGGGCTTCACCAGAAAGCAATTTTGATTTAAGTTATCAATTAAGTGGAGAACCAGCCGTTACTGAAACCTATACAGGAACTTTAAATGCTGGGGAACAAGTGACATACGATTTCACTACACCTTTAGATATCACAAATTCTGGTAGCTATACACTCAACGTATCTGTTGATCTAAGCGGTGATGAAAACCCAGCTAATGATACGGACGAGATTTCATTTTATGCTGCAATTGACGCCGAGGGATTGGATTACGTAGAACCTTTTGATGTAAATGGAGTTCCACCTCCAGGTTGGAGCATAATCAATCCTGATAACAATATTACTTGGCAACAGAGAACTACAACTGGAAGTGATGGTGCATCAACCTTGACTGTATATATTGATAATAATGCCTATAATGCTTCGGGACAAGAGGATTCATTAGAAACACTATTTGTGGATTTAACAGGGACTTCTTCGGCGGCATTCACATTTGATTTAGCGAAAGCACAATACTCCACTAGTTATTCTGATGCCCTACGAGTTGATATTTCTACAGATTGTGGTGCTACTTTTACAGAAATTTATTATAAGGAAGGCTTAGATCTTTCTACGGTTCCTGGATATGTGAGCAGTGCTTGGCAGCCAACCTCAGCAAGTGACTGGCGCAAAGAAACTATAGATTTAACAGACTATTTAGGTCAAAGTGTACAGTTTAGAATTGTAAACGTTACAGGTTATGGCAATAGCACTTTTATAGACAACGTTTCAGTAGTTGAGTCATTAGGCGTTACAGACAATGTGTTTTCTTCATTTTCTATGTATCCAAATCCTGCAGAAAACCAAGTATTTATGTCTTGGAAGGATGTTGAAAGCAATGTGGCAATCACCTTGTTTAATAGTCTTGGACAGCGTTTAGTTCAGCTTTCGGAAACTGAACTTGCTGGAAAGACTTCAAGTAGCATGGATGTTTCAGGATTTGCTAACGGTATTTATTTTATTACTATAAAAGCAGGAAATCATCTTGAAACCAAAAAGCTGATTATCGGAAATTAATTTCTGAAAGTATTCTTTAATACAAAAAAGGGAGCCGCAATGGTTCCCTTTTTTGTATACAAACATTTTGTAAAGACAGCTAATGCTGAGATTAATAGTCATAATCCTCGCATATTTTGCAGAGGAAAAAATATTTCGGGGAATAAGCTACAATTAGAATTATCGGTGATTAGGAATATGGATACTGGATAACTCGAGTTGGTTACTAATTAATGAGTTTGTAACTTGTGGTTAATGTTATAGCTGCTCTCCAAACTAAAATCTACATCCTATAAATCCAATCTGCAGGATTTATTTTTGTTTTATTTTTATAAATATAAAACTTCAAAACTGTTCGGCCTTCAGTATGACTTTTAGCAACTGTACCAATAGTTTGTTTGGTAGAAACCTTATCACCTTTTTTTACGGAGACTGTAGCTAAGTTGCTATATACAGAAATGTAATCTCCGTGCTGGATAAATAGTACTTTATTAGCACCTTTTATAACTTGGATAGACATCACTTGTCCTTCAAAAATAGATCGTACTTCGGCGTTGTCACTGGTAGCAATTTCCACCCCGCTGCTATTTGTAGTCACATTCGGGAATTGCGGATGCTGATGCGTTCCAAAACTTTTTACAACCATACCTTTTTCCACAGGCCATGGAAGCTTCCCTTTATTACTCGTAAAACTTGCCGCTAAGGCTTTGTCTTCAGCTGTTAGTGCGAACTCTTCTGTTTTTCCAGCTTTAGTGACGGTGTTTTTGGTGCTTTCATTAGGTTTTTTATTCGCATTTTCTCTCGCTGCCTTTTCCCTTGCAATTCGGTTTGCTTCTTCAATAGCGGCTCTAATAAGCGCATCAATCTGTCGGTCTATTTCATCCGCTTGTTTTTGTTTAGCTCTTATTTGGGTGGTGAATTTGCTTTCGTCCTTCTTTAGCGTCGCAACTAAATCCTGTTGGTCTTTGCGTTCTTGGGTCAATTTCTTTTTTGCCTGTTCGTTTTCAGCAATCAACTTTTGTTTGGTTTTCTTTTGGCTGATTAAATCTGAATTTAATTGCTGAAGTTCCTCCGTTTTTGCCTTAATGCCCTCGCCTTGCTTTTTTCTGAAGGCTGCATATTGTTTCATATATTGAACGCGCTTATAGGCTTGTAAAAAGTTTTCCGATGAAAGCAAAAACATAACCCGGCTCTGCTGATTTTTGCTTTTATAGGATTTCTGGATCATTTGGGCATAATCCGCCTTCATCACCTTTAATTCGTCACGTAACGTGCTTATTTTATTGATGTTATCGTTAATGTTTCGGGTAAGCAGATTGGCTTGTTGGTTGGTAACGCGTATAAGATTTTCTGAAGCTGAAATACGTTGGTTGAGGTCTTCCACTTGTGACAAAACAGACTTTTCCTCTTTCTTCGTTTTAAAAAGAAGCGAGTTTATTTGTTTTATTTCCTCCAAGATTGCCTTCCGCTTGTTCTCCAGTTCCTGTTGTTTATCAACTTGGGAGAAAGCAGATGGAGCTGCCATCAAACAGATAAATAAGAAAAAATATGTGCGGAAATACTTCATTTAATTCAGTTGGATTTCTTCATAGCCCTGCGGAATATCAAAGGGAAAGCTGACATTGACATTCAGATCTATCTTTTTATAATTGATCTCAATTTTAGTAGCTTCACCCTTTTCCGAAGTATTAATAGTTATGTTTTTCGGATAAAATTGCTCCTCCAATTTTTGGTAATCGCCATAACGAATACTCAACAAACGATCATCATTTGGCTGCGAAAGCGTTTCTGAAGCAATTTTAAAATTATCCGGATTTAAAAAGAGCGAATGTATAAAATTTTGAGGTTGCTGCTTAGGAAGTAATTTGAATTTATTCTGAAAAATCTCAGAGTTATATTCAGACGGTTTTAAGGTAAAAATGGATTGTCCTAAAAGCAGATTCTGCGTTTGTTGAAAGTTTATAGGGGTTCCAAGCCATTCGCCCAAAAGCGCGAAATCTCCCTCAAAATAGGTTTTTCCTATGGTTTCATAATAGCTAACGCTGGTAGGTGTAATCAAAACCTTTGCAATGGTAATGCCCAAAATAGAAGCTTTTATCCAAATGTTTTTATCTTTTTCCATCCGAAGACCCACGGTAATACTCTGTAGTTTTTCGTCGGTTTCGTAAACCAGTTGCATGCGGCCGGCCAAAGTTTTAAAATCTGGTGCCGCTGCCTTATGCGATGTTATAACCTCTTTGGCCGAGGCCTCTTCTATATTTGTAATTTTTTTGGCACCCCCGCAAGATGTGATTACCAATAGTAACAATGTGAAATACAGCGCTTTTATCTTCATAAAAATTAGTTAGACTGTTTTATGGCCATAGCCTTATCAGAATATATTTTAGCTTTTTTTGAATCCCCCTTTTTGGTATAAGCAATACTAAGCTGCTCATAAAAATCACGCTCCATTTTTGGGTCTTCTAATATAAAATCCAGGCCGGTTTCCAAACTCTCTATTGCAATATCGCTTTTTTGAAGTTCATTATTCGCAACTCCATTCAGCAAATACAACAATGCTTGCGCGGGAAATATTTCCAAACCTTCCGCACTTAATTTGGCTGCTGCATCAAATTTTTTAATATCGATCTGAAAAAGAAGCGTATTCTTTAAAAGATTGTAGTTTTCTATGTCGTGAGTAATTCCTTCTTCATAAAAGCGAAGTGCATCGTCCTTTTTATTTTTTGCGCTGTAATAATCTCCAACCTTTTCATAAACCCGACTATTTTCCACTGAAAATGAAGTGATAATTTGAGCTAACTCGGCTTCATATTCTGGATTTGATTCCACGAAGCGAATAAAATCGCCTAGCACTTTATATTTAGTTTCCTTGTCTACCTCCTGTGAAGCAAACACCGTTTTCATAGATTTTATTGCTTCGGAAGGATTATCCGCGTCTAAATAAAATTTGTAGAGAGCTAAATGCACCAATTGCGAATTTGGACTATTTTTCAACAAGATTTTAGCTGCTTCAAATGCTTTTTCTTTATTGCCTTGCTCGCTGTATAAAAAGATCAGGTTTAGCTGTTCCTTTTCGTTTTTCGGATTTTCATCAATCCGTTGCTCTAAGTTTTCAATGGCACCAGTTGTATTGCCGGTAACACGATATATTTGTGCCCTAAGAGCATTTCTTATATCACTTTCACCCCAAACATTATCCAAGTCATCTAGTTCTTTCAAGGCCTCGTCATATTGCTTGGTTCGGGTGTATAGATTGGCTAAATCTTCTCTATAATCTTCATCAAATGGAATCAATTTTTTAACCAAGGAAATTGATTTTTCATATTCCTTTTGTTGGTAATACACATCGTATAATCGTTCCAAAACATCCAGCCGATCTCCTTCAATTTTCAAGACTTTGTTGAAATTGTTCTCGGCCTGGTCATATTCTTTTAGATAGGTATGATTTTTACCCATTTCAAAATAAACCACCGCTTTGTTTTCTGGGTTTTTAGTAGCATTTTCTGCCTTATTTAGTGCAGCAAGCGCCAGTTCATAATTTTCAATTGCTTTTTGTTTTAAGGCTTCAAAGAAATTTTCTTGAAACGCATCGGTTACATCGCCCAAATTATCCAACGGATTTTTGATGGTGTCGCTACCAACTGCCGGAGGAACAAATTCTATTTCTTGAGCACAGATGTGCTGCGGAAGAAAAAAAGTTCCGAAAAAGAAAATAATAAAGAGCCTTATTTTAATTGTCATTATAAAATTCAAAGTTTCTGTTTTCAATATCCGATGGAAAGTACTTTGGCCAATCCATCCTTAATCTTTTCAAGCGTTGCATAATCGATCTTTCCAATCTTGTTAATGATTCGCTGATCTGAAAGAGAGCGGACTTGAAAACAGTCTGCCGAAGAAGTTTTGGTTAAATTATTAACTTTATTTGGGGAAATTTGAATCATCCAAGGAGCAATTTGATAATGGTTTTTCCAATCCGTTAGTGGTACGATAACTTTAAGAGGTAATTTCCCTATAGCATTATCATTTACAATAATGGCTGGTCTTGTATTCTTTATTTCAACTCCTATTGTAGGTTCGAGATTTATAAGCCAGATTTCACCTTGTTTCATAGAAATTTTCATAATCCAATTCCGTAAAAACTATCAATTCCTGATCGGTTTTGTAATCAGAACCCAGCTTTTCAGCAGCTATCGACATACTTTTTTCGAAATTGCTTTTGCGAATGGATTTGAGGGTTTTTTCAATTAATCGCATTCGCTGCTCAACCGACAAACGTTTGATTTCTTTAAATAACTCCTTTGTTTCCATATTCTAAATTTACAAAATTTAATAATGCCTTATCCTTATTTTCAGAAAAGCACTATTTCAACTGCGAATAATCCCCAATGCTCACATTGGTAAACTTACCATCAAAAGTAGCGTAATTGCCAATCATTGCGTTGTCTAAATCTGCATTTCTGATTGTTGAATTGGTCTGAATAATGCTATTTTTAACGTTGCTGTTCTCAATAATTGTGCCTTCGCCAATGGAAACAAATGGCCCAACACTACTATTTTTAAGGATTACGTTTTCTCCTATAAAACAAGGTTCAATAATTGTTGAATTATCTTTGATGACATTATCGGCAATTAATTTTTCATTTGCTTCAGAAAGAAAACCTAACATTCTTTGGTTGGTTTCCACAGTAACTTCTTTATTACCACAATCCATCCATTCATCAACTGTTCCGGTCTTGAAAACTTTCCCGTCAGACATCATTCGTTTTATACCGTCGTTTATTTGGTATTCGCCGCCGTTGATGATGTTGTTGTCCAGAACAAATTGAAGTTCATTTTTGAGCTGCGCCACCTCTTTAAAATAGTAAATACCGATTACGGCTTGGTCGCTCACAAATTCTTCTGGCTTTTCTACCAATTCGATTATCTCGTTTTTTTCGTTGAGGTTTACCACGCCATAAGCTTCGGGATTTTCAACTTTCTTAGTCCAGATTACAGCGTCTGCATCTTTATCCAAATCAAAATCGGCACGAATTAAGGTATCTGCGTAAGCGATTACTGCAGGGCCAGAAAGGGAATCTTTAGCACACATAATGGCATGTCCAGTTCCTTTTGGATCTAATTGACGGTAAATTGTAGGTTTTGCACCCAAACCTGTTGCAAGGACTTTTAGACTTTCAACCACTTCCTCACCAAAGAAAGCTGGATCCCCCAAAATAAAAGCGATTTCGTCGATCTCTTCATTTAAAACGCCAGCAATATCTTCCACCAAACGGTGAACAATCGGTTTTCCAGCAACTGGAATTAATGGTTTTGGTACTGTTAAAGTATGTGGTCTTAATCGGGAGCCTCTTCCGGCCATTGGGACTATTATTTTCATATTTATCCCCTGCGAAGTCAGGGGTCTCTTTTAGGGTTAGTATTTATCTTAACTTATTATAATTTAAATTCCAATTTGTCGTCAAATCAATCCAACTAGGATTCATTTCGACTATAAGATTGATTTTCCAATCTCGTTTCCATTTTTTAAGTTGTTTTTCTCTTCTAATAGCTGATTTCGCAACATCGTGTTTCTCAAAATAAACTAATTTATTACAGTTGTACTTTGCAGTAAAGCTATCTGGATATTTTTTAAGTTTGTGCTCTTTGGTTCACTCTTCAATATTATCAGTAACTCCAATATACAATATGGAGTTTGTTTTGTTGGTCATAATATAAACATACCATAATTTCATTTCAACTTAGTAAGAGATTCCTGCCTTGCGCCACCGTTATAGCTAAAGCGCACGTGGTCGCAGGAAATATTATTTATTTCCTGTTGAACCAAACCCACCAGCGCCGCGCGAGGTATCGGAAAGTTCTTCGACTTCCTCCCAAATTGCACGTTCATGCTTGGCAATAACTAATTGGGCAATGCGTTCGCCGTGCTCAATTGTAAAATCTTCGTTGGAAAGGTTTACCAGAATTACACCAATTTCGCCTCTGTAATCAGCATCTATGGTTCCTGGGGAATTGAGAACGGTAATTCCCTTTTTTGCTGCCAAACCACTTCGTGGGCGTACTTGTGCTTCATAACCGATAGGCAGTTCAATAAAAAGCCCGGTTTTTACGATAGCACGCTGTAAAGGTTTTAAGGTTGAAGGGCCATCAACATGGGCGCGAAGATCCATTCCTGCGGAAGCTATTGTTTCGTAGCTCGGTAAAGGATGATTCGATTTGTTTATGATTTTTACTTTCAAGGCTTTTCTTTTTTTGAGGTTTCTGGCTCGTCACTGTCAATAATAAAATCGATGGCATAAACCGATTTTGGTATCAGGAACATTTTAAGATCCGTAGAAGTGAATGATTGGGTTACTTTGTCAGCCATCACTTTGTATTTTACTACCAATCTATTCTTTTTTAAATCGGCAGAAGGGATAAGGATTTCTTGTTTTTTGTCACTTGGGGCGCTAATTATCGCCACCACTTTGTTTTTATCAAAATCAATTGTTGGAACTTGGTTTTTCATAGTTTGGGCTATTCCAAAATATTTATCAAAGTCCTCTTTTTTATTGATAATTAAGGTTTTTACGGGAGCATTAAATTGGATATCGTTTTTTGGGAAATAACCCTCTAGGTATTCCACCTCAAACCCAACTTGCTTCTCCGCATTAGCATCCTTTTCTGCGTTATTGCAAGCTACAAATGCCAATAAAATAATAATTAGGAGTATATTTTTCATATAATTTCTAATAACCTTTCATTTAACTTTATAAAATAAAACATCTAATCTTTGGGTACAAATTTTTAATTTAATTCCAAAACTGAGGTGGCTGAGTGATTTTCGTTCCTTTGAAAAAGGAAAGAAAATTGTATCGAAGCCCGAAGCCTATTTTTTCAGAATTTTTAAAAATTCATTCTTTTCGTAATAAAACATAATTCCCGCAAACATTACTAACAACGCAGTTCCTATCCAAATATTTCCGTTGAAAACATAAAAGGAAATTGCTGAAAAGCCGATAGCCAATAGCAAATAGCTGCTTATTTTTTTCACTTCATACGGAACATCGTAATATTTGCGACCGTAAAGATACGAAAGCACCATCATACTGCCATAAGCTGCGAGAGTTGCAATAGCAGAGCCCATATAACCTATGTATGGAATTAAAAGATAGTTGAGAACAAGTGTTACCATAGCGGCAAAAACTGAAATGTAAGCGCCATATTTTGTGCGATCCGTCACTTTATACCAAACCGAAAGGTTGTGATAAATACCTAGAAATAAATTGGCCAACAAGATTAAGGGAACAATTTTTAAAGCCTCCCAATATTGACTGTTTGGAATTAAAATTCGTTTAAAAATGTCAATATAGATAACTACTACAAGTAGTATCAAACATCCAAAAAGTGTGAAATATTTGGTGATAGTTGCGTACGTAAGCTTTGCATTCTTATTGCTGGAATGATTGAAGAAAAAGGGTTCTATACCCAATCTAAATGCCATTACGAATATCGTCATAAACATCCCCAACTTATAACAGGCAGAATAAAGACCTACTTGAACTTCAGCAACATTTTCTGGCAATAGATATTTCAGAAGAATTCTATCAAAAGCTTCGTTTATACTAAATGCAATTCCAGCAATAAGAACAGGTATCGCATATTTCATCATTTCTTTCCAAATGGTCCTGCTAAACCCGAAACCAATTTTCACATAAAGAGGAAGCAGAATTAATAGGGTTATCGCGCTGGCAATCAAATTCGCAATAAAAATATAGATTACTTTATTCTCTGGAAACCAAAAGGAATTCCAATAACTACTACCTTCGGCCAGCTTTGGAAGAATCAAAAAGAAAAATAAGTTGAATACAAGGTTTATTATTACGTTCAATATTTTGATAAATGCAAACTTCATCGGTTTTTCATTCACTCGAAACCACACAAAAGGTAACACTACCAAGGCATCTAAAGCCAGAATTATAAGACCGTAGGTTACATATTCCGTTTTAAAGTCAGCGACAACGGCAATGTTTTCTCTGAAAAGAAGTGTAATTCCTAAAAAAACTAAGGTTGAAACAGTTAGTGAGGTAAGCGTAGTTGATTGTACGATTTTTTGTTGCGAAGTATCTTTGGTCACAAATCTGAAAAAAGCCGTTTCCATTCCGTAGCTCAATAAAACATTTCCTGTAATTAAGAAGGCCATAACGGTGGAATAGATTCCATATTCTCCCGGCAGCAACACTTTCACATAAAGCATCAGGAGGAAAACCGACAAAATTCGGGGCAGCACGGTAGCTAAACCGTAAATAAAAGTTTGTTTAAATAGTTTTTTGAAAACGCTCAAGAGTGTCGATTTTAAGCCCTAAAAGGTTTTTAAAACCTTGCAGGATTAGCATCAATTTTAAAAACCTTATGGACGCACAAAAGTATTGAAAATAATGGTTTTGAGTGCTACGAGTTTGTTTTCATATTTAAAGGAAAAGACCGGATATTTCTTCTGTAATTTTGGTCGGTCTAAAGGTCTTAGCATCTAAAAAGCACCAAAGCGTTTGAGCTACTACAATTGTTTTTCCATCGGCTGGACGGATTATTTTGTAATGCCTTTCGCTCTTAACGCCTTTATAACTTTCAATCCAAGTTTGGGTTTCAAGTTCTTCTCCTAAAAAGGAAGGGTTTTTATAGGAAATAAAATGGTTTAAAACTACCCACACGTTTTCTTTACGCTGCTTTTCCGAAGTTTTTGAAATCCAATGATCTTCTGCGGCGTCCAAGCACCATTGCAAATAAGTTACGTTATTTACGTGGTTTAAACCGTCAATAGCTGAAGCTGGAACGATAAATCGTTCTTTGAATATTCCTGATTTCAAAATCCTAAAATTGTTTTTGCGATAAGAAAATAAGTTAAAATACCGAATACGTCGTTACTGGTGGTAATAAACGGACCTGTTGCAACTGCGGGGTCTATTCCTCTTTTATGAAGAAATATTGGAATAAGGTTTCCCACGATTGCGGCTATAATTATAACAGTAATTATGGCAATTCCTATGCTTATTGATTCTAGGTAACTGGTGTAGAAAATAAAATGACTTATAATGAGTACAATAAGGGCGATGGCAATTCCATTGACTAAAGCCACCGAGGTTTCTCTTAATATTCGGGCCATTAAATGTCCTTTCAGTGAATTGTTTGCCAAGCCTTGGACGATTATCGCGCTGGATTGTACACCCACATTTCCTGCCGTAGCCTGAATTAAAGGGACAAAAATTAATAATTTCGGGAAGGTTGTCATTATAGTTTCAAATCCTGAAATAATTGTTGCAGCACCCAATCCACCCATCATTCCTATCAATAACCATGGCAAACGTGCACGAGTTTGTTTAAAAAGCCCGTCATTCGCTTCAACATCTTGACTAATACCTGCTGCTAATTGGTAATCTTTTTCAGCTTCTTCTTTAATGTAGTCTACAATGTCATCAATGGTAATTCTTCCAACTAGAATGCCGCTTTCATCTACTACTGGAATTGCTTCCAGATCATATTTCTGCATGATACGAGCAACCTCGTCGGCCTCTGTATTCACATTTACATAATCCACTTTTGGAATGTAAATATCTTTAATGTGGGCCCTTTCTGGAGCGGTTAGCAAATCTTTAAGCGACAGTCTTCCTTTTAGTTTTCCTTGTTTATCTGTAACATAGATGGAATGTACTCGAGTAACGTTTTCGGCTTGGCGTCTCATTTCACGCACGCAGCCAGCCACGGTCCAGGATTCTTTAACGCGAACCAATTCCTTTGCCATTAATCCACCAGCTGTGTCCTCGTCATAACGAAGAAGATCCACAATATCTGCTGCGTGCTCTTCATCTTCAATATGGCCAATTACCTCCTTTTGGATGTCGTCATCCAATTCTGCAATAATATCTGCAGCATCATCGGTATCCATTTCCTCGAGCTCATCAGCAATCTCGGAAGGGGTTAGTTTATCCAGAATTCGCTCTCGGAAATCTTCATCCAGTTCTATCAAAATTTCACTGGTAACTTCGCTATCCAGCAATTTTATGATATAGGTAGCATCTTCTGTGTCGAGTTCTTCAAGAAGTTCGGCAATATCGGCGAAGTGAAGCTCATTTAAAAGAACTTCCAGCTGATCACCGCTATTATTGGCAATTAGCTGTTCAACCTGATCAATAAATTCATTCGTCAGTTGAAATTGCATCTTTTTCCAGTTTTTGGGTGAGAGCTATAAATTGTGAAATAGAAAGTTGCTCGGGGCGCTGGCCAAAGATACTATCTTCTTTTATTTTATCAGAAATATTAAATGATTTTAAACTGTTGCGAAGGGTCTTTCTTCGCTGTTGAAAAGCCGTTTTTACAACTTTATAAAGCATTTTTTCGCTACAGGGAATTGAAAAGTCTTCTTTTCGTTTTAAACGAAGCACGCCGCTGTCAACTTTTGGCGGCGGATTAAAAACAGAGGGAGGTACGGTAAAAAGATATTCTGCGTCGTAAAACGCCTGCGCCAAAACAGAAAGAATTCCATAGGTTTTGCTACCTTCTTTTGCACAAATACGTTGCGCCACTTCTTTTTGGAACATTCCTGTAAACTCGGGAATCTGTTCTTTCCACTCCAAGGTTTTAAAAACGATCTGGGTAGATATATTGTAGGGAAAATTACCGGTAATGCCAAATTGTTCCTTACCGAAAAGTTCCGAAATATCGCATTTTAAAAAGTCTGCTTCAACGATTTTAAGGTTCTTGTTGGGATAATTTATCTCCAAGTAGGCGATAGATTCTTGATCCAAATCCATGGCGATCACCTCAATATCTTTTTCAATTAAATATTTTGTGAGCACGCCCATTCCGGGACCTATCTCCAACACATTTTTATAGCCCTCTAGCGTTAAGGTGTTACCAATTTTTTCGGCAATAGTTTCATCTTTCAGAAAATGCTGGCCTAAGTGTTTCTTGGCGCGAACAGCATCTGAGTTTTTTCTGTCTTTCGTGTATTTTTCTTTTTCCTTTTTCATTTAAAAGCCTTCAAACTTGATGGCTGCAAATTACGTAAAGGTTTTACACGGAAGGGGCAGGGCTTAGTTTTTTTTAAAAAGTTCATTGTGAGCTTCCCCAATAACTTCCAACTCGGTTCGGAAAGTGACAATTTTCCCAGCGTAAGCTTTGCTTTGGGCACGAAGGGCGTCGGCATTTTCTGAATAATATCGCTCCAAGGTTTCCTTGCTGTCTGTAGTATATTGAACAGAATAGGTTTTTCCACCCATTTCTTCCTCAATAACTACCTGCGTCATAAGCGCTTTACTGAATTTTCCAGTGGCAAGCATGGCTGGAATATGTTCAGACACCATCCATTGCAACCAAACATCATGAATGATTTCGTCTACGTTTATTGTAACATTATATATATACATATTTTCAATTTTCAAACTTGCCTGCCGGCAGGCAGGTTTCAAGCACTAAATTCCAAAGACATTTTAAGAATATTCCATCTGTAGTTTTGGAATTTGGTATTTTTTTTAATTTGGTGCTTAGTTTATTGCATCACCGCGCAAAGTTCTGAATTTTTTTCGGGCTTCCACATAATAAATACTATCTGCAAATTGGAAAATTAGCTGTTCGTATTGTTCCTTAGCTTTATCCGGTTCATTCAATTTTTCTTCGTAAATTTTCGCTAAGCGGTAGTGTGCGTCATCTGCTAGAATATCGTCATTATAAAATTGTATTATCTTGAGGTAGTTGGCTTCGGCCTTTTCGAATTCGCCAAGTTTCTCATAGATTTCACCTTGTTTTAGCCAAGCTTCATCTTCAATTTTTTCGCCTTTATTGTTGGTCAATAAATCCTCTAAAACCGCAATGGCTTCTGTGTTTTTTCCCTGAAGTTCCAAAAGATCTGCGCGAGCATATTTTTTAAGTGCTGTCTGGGTTGAATCTTCCAAGGAGTTATCACGAATTAATAAACTGAGCTCCATGGCATCGTTCGCAATTAATTGTGTAGTAGATTTTTTTAAAACATCAAGTTGTACTTGCGCCCATTCAAAATCGCCTTTAAAGTAGCTGGTGCGCGCCACCTTAAAACGTGCTTCCTGCGCTAAAACATCGCTTTGAACCTTTTTTTGGATTTGGGAATAATAGATTAAAGCTTCATTAAACTTTTCGTCAAACACCAAAATATCGGCAAGTTCCATTTTCACTCGAGCTTCTTGGTACGGCCTGAGATTTTCTTTTGCTAAAGATTTTAAATTTTGAATGGCCATTTCTTGTTTGTTGTTCTTAAAGGCCAAGAAATTGTTGTAATCTATCTGAAGCATATAAGTTTCACGATTTCTCCCAAATTCATCTAATAATTTTTCAAACTTTTTTTCTACTTCAGCATATTGCTTAGGGATGGCAGTTTTCACCTCCATCTTCATCAGGATTTGATTTCCTTGTAATCTGGATTGTGGTGTGAAGGAACTCTCGATGACGTAATTGACTATTTCTCTTCCAATTTCATAGTCTTCATCTGCAATGGCAATGTAAGCAAGATCGGTGATGCCGCGTAAATCTTCGCCAACCCGTTTATAGATTGCCTTTTCCTGTGTAAATGCTTTTTTGTATTCCTTTTGCTGAATAAACAACCAGCTTAACAGTTCGTTATAAAGAATATCAGGGTTTTGTTGTGAGCGTTTTAGAAGCAACTTTCTTAAAATAGAATTGGCTTCATTACTGGGGTCTTCCGTAGTGTAAAGACTGAAATATCTTTGTGCCGTGCCTTTAAAACTCAAATTCTTCTCGATCAAATTGAGATAGCTGTTAAACATTTTTTCGAGTTTACCCTGTTCGCCGTAAATCTGTGCCAGTTGCGAATTGAAATCCATCTTATCACTGAGTGACATTCCTTTTTCATAAGTTGAAACCGCTTCATCTAAAAGGCTGTATTTCTGAAACGTATTTCCAATATTATACGCAAAATTAGGGTTTGTGTCTAAAGCTGCAATCGCCTTGTTATAATTGGCTGTGGCAAGTTCAGTTTTGTTTTGAAGGGAATAATTATAGCCAAGTTCTACATAGAGTTGTGGAAAATTTCGGCCGCTTCCCAACCTTTCCTTTAAAAGTTTTTCGGCTTCCGGGAAATTTTCGAGTTGTTGGTTCGCCTGCACCCTTCCCATAAAATAATCCATGCGATATGGGTTTTTATCACTTAGCTTTTCATAGATACTCAGCGCTTTTTGAAACTGACCCTGTTCAAAATAATTTTTAGCTAAAGCCTCACTCTGCGAAAAGCTCGCCGTAACCGAAAGAAGGAATAGAATAATAAGAAAATTACGCATGCCGTAAATATAAACAAATGCTATGATAGCAATAGGATTTTGAAACGGATTTATCAAAAGGGAAGTTGAGCTTTTTTTTTGCTATAAAATTTTAGTCCATATATTTAATATAGTCTGATTCATAAAAAATAAAGCATAAAAAAGAGCCGAGAAGAATTAGTTTCTTGGCTCAAAAAATAAATTTGAAAGAAATGTTTTAACCTAGTTTTTTCAATTTTAAGGCTTCAACCGCATCCCAAGTTTCATCCATATCCATATTTTTCCCTTTAGCTTCCAGATAAAAACGATTATTCTCTAAATATTGGATTGTTGAATTGTTTTTGCTAATTTGATATTCTTCAACAGCCTTTTTTCCGTTTTTCTTGACAGTTCTTCTGGTGTGATATTCATCTTCCTCCTCAAAATCTTGACTCATTACCATCCGCATGCCCATGGTGGCAGCCGCGCCCATTTGGCCAGCGCCGTCAATGACGTTAATAGTGAATTTTTTAGACTTGTCTTCATTGGCATAAGTAGCTTCAATGGAAGAAATACCCATCATGCCCACTTCTCCTGCTTTATAACTAATGCGTTTCATTCCTTTTATTTCGTCAGGAAGCCAGGATTTTAATTCCGCATTTGTGAGCGGGGTCATTTCCTGCAGGTCTTTTACATCGTCCTGCATATTGGTCATTTCTTTTACAGCATTGGTAGTGTTGGAAACTGATTGTTTGGTTTCCTTAATCTTTTTGCTCACGGGATTGTCTTTACAGCTTATAATTGCTGCAAACACAAAAAGAGCCAGTACATACTTTTTCATCTTTGAAAATATTTTAGTTAGTAAATCAATTTGTTGAAAATTGATTACTAATATAATCATTATCAAAATATTAATGATTAAAACTAAAAATGAATTGAAGAATTACATTTCGGAAGCTATCTTTTCCAGCTCGGTATACCAGTTTTCGCCGAATTTGCGGATAAGAGCCGCTTTCGTAAATTTATAAACGGGTACTTGTAGTTGTTTACCCAAGGTGCAAGCGTCGTCACAAATAGGCCAACGATGGTAGTTTACTGCCGAAAACTCACTGTATTCCTGAACGCGGATAGGGTAAAGATGACAGGAAATAGGCTTTCTAAAGTCAATCGCTCCAGCATTGAATGCATCTTCAATACCACAGCTTGCTATGCCTTTGTCTGTAAATGTTACGTAAGCACATTCTTTTCCTTCTACCAATGGGGTTTCCAGTTCGTCCATTTCAGTTTCAATGTGAGTGCCTTGTTTTTCAATGGCGGCAATGCCTTCTGGGCGAAGGAAAGGTTTTACTTTTGGATAAATTTCTTTTAAAATATCCACTTCTTCTGAAGTAACGGGTGCACCAGCTTCACCTTCAATACAGCAAGCACCTTTACAGGCGTTGAGATTACAGACGAAATCTTTTTGAATTATATCCTCAGAAACTATTGTTTTGCCAAGTTGAAACATGTTGCAAAACTATGAAATTCTTAAGTACAAATTGCAAAACCCAAAATTAAAATATACTTCACCGTATAAACCTCGGTTACTAAATTTGGAGTAAGGAAAAGGGGTGCTTTTCAGAATACAAATCAAGACTTGACACGTTATTTGAAAATTGATACTTATTGTCTTATAATCAATTATTTATCTGTTCTGAAAAACATAAAATTTAATTGCATATTTGTTTTACTAGATCAAAGAATAGTCTTAGTTTTGCGCCCTGAAAAAAATGACCATGAATTTTAATTTTAAGGATATAGCAAGTGCCACTATGGTACTTTTTGCCGTTATTGATATTATAGGAGGTATACCTATTGTTATTGGGCTTCGCGAAAAAGCGGGACGTCTCCATTCTGGAAGGGCTTCCATTATTGCGGGAATCGTAATGATTATTTTCCTGATTTTAGGAGAGAAAATTTTGCACTTAATTGGTATTGATGTCAATGAATTTGCTGTTGCGGGAGCATTGATTCTCTTTTTTATTGCCTTGGAAATGATTCTCGGGGTCACGCTTTTTAAGGAAGGCGATGACAACCCAAATATGGCATCCTATTTTCCTTTGGTTTTTCCGCTCTTGGCAGGTCCTGGAAGTTTAACAACACTGATATCACTTAGAGCAGAATATTCTCTTGAAAATATCATCGTGGCCATTGTAGTGAACATCATAATCATTTACGTAGTTCTGAAGACATCAGGAAGATTACAAAAACTTTTAGGAACAAGTGGAATTGCCGTGATAAAGAAAATATTTGGTGTAATTTTGTTAGCAATTTCTGTGAAACTATTTACATCTAATATTCAATTGCTATTTAATTAGATTTTGAAGTTGAATGTGGATAGTTTAAGAGTTTATAAGTTGAGCTGGACGTAAAACTTTCCGCAACAAGCTTGAACATAAAAAATAATAAGATGAAGATTTTTATTTACATTTTGATTGCGTTCGCAACTGTCTTAGTTGTTTTTAATGCTACTAAATTGGATTTTGACCATTTGTTGGAAGGGGACAGTTTCGTTGCGGCAGTTTGTATAATGGCTGGGCTTTGTGCTATTCTTGCATTGGGAATTTTACTTATTTCCAGAGGTATAGCAGCTAAACAACAAAAAAGATAGGGTTTCTAATTGTTGTCTAAACGATTAACATCCTCTAGCTCCAATACTTTTAGGAGCATGGGGTCATTTTCGTTCAAGATAATTTCATACGCATTGCTGCCGAAGAGTTGCTGGGCAATGTTAGCCTTTAGCGTTCTTTTTAACTCTTCGGTATAGTTAGAAAGATCTATTTGCGCTTCGTTGAATTTGGCGTATTCAATAAATTCTTGCGATAAGCTATCTTCTACAATAAAATTCTTTCTGAAATCGTCAAACTTCATTCCTTCAAAGAAAACTCTATTCTTGTCGAGATATTCAAAAATGAAATAACTCATGAATCCACTTCTAGAAACATATTGAAGCGT
The DNA here is from genome assembly GCF_000429125.1 of Aequorivita capsosiphonis DSM 23843. Lineage (GTDB taxonomy): Bacteria > Bacteroidota > Bacteroidia > Flavobacteriales > Flavobacteriaceae > Aequorivita > Aequorivita capsosiphonis. The sequence continues at coordinate 160,278 of NZ_AUBG01000011.1, read as the reverse complement.
TTCATTTTCTACACTTGTATCTTTTGGAACAAAAACATCTGGGATAATTCCACCGCCACCGTAAACCACTTTTCCTTTTGGAGTAATATATTTTAAGGAATCGGCTACTTTTATACTGTCTGCGTGAAGCAATTCGCCATTGCGGTATCGTTTTTCATAGTCACTATAATACGTGTCGTTTCCATTTCCGTAAGGTCTTTGAATGGAGCGGCCCGTTGGGGTGTAATATCGCGCAATGGTCAATCGTACTGCACTACCATCACCAAGGGACATTTCCCGTTGCACCAGGCCTTTTCCAAAAGAGCGTCTTCCTATTATGGTTCCCTTGTCATTATCTTGAAGAGCACCGGCAACAATTTCACTCGCTGATGCAGAGTTTTCATTAATAAGAACATAGAGTTTTCCGTGTTCAAAATCGCCTCTTCGGGTGGCGTAGGTTTTATTGATGTCACCACTTTTATTTTTTGTTATGAGGACCAATTTTTTATTTTCCAGAAACTCATCTACCACACGTTCCGCAGTTGAAATATATCCACCGGGATTATTCCTTAAATCCAAAATCAATTTTGTAATTCCTTGGTCTTTCAGCTTGCTGAGCGCGCTTTCAAATTCTTTAAAAGTGGTTTCTGAAAAACGATTTATCTTTATGTAGCCTAAATCGTCAGTTATTTTATAGGAAGCATCTACACTAACCAAAGGCACTTGCTTTCTTCTAACTTTTATTTCTAAGGTTTTGTTTTCACTGGGACGATATACGTCCAAAGCTACCTTGCTGTTTATTTCGCCTTTTAAATAATTCGATATGCTATCGCGATCAATTAATTCACCAAATAGCTTTTTCCCATCGGCATAGATAATTCTATCTCCACTTTTTATTCCAGCTTTTTCTGCGGGCCCGTCTTTAATGGTCCGAATTACTGCGATAGAATCCTTATAATTGTAGAAACTGATACCGATACCAATAAATGCTCCGCGCATATCGTCGGCATTATGGGCGTATTGACTTTTTGGGATGTAAACAGAATGCGGATCCAGATTTTCGAGAATTCCGTTTACGGTAACATCAACAATACTATCCGTATTTACGTCGTCAACATATTCATAATCAATGTAGTCTATTAATCGGTTGAGTTTGTCTTTTTTGGAACTAGTAGCGAAGATCTTCTCGGTGTTATCATTAAAATTTAGCTTCGACCCAATAAAAACACCTATGGCTAGTGCCAAACCAATCCATAGTGGCAAGTACTTTCTTTGCTTGCTTAATTTAGGCGAAGGGTTATTTTCCATTATTCTGAATCCAGATCTGAAATATGTTCTATGCTTACACCCGCCTTGTCAAGGAAAGCGATGCCAGCGTTGTCTTTATATTCCTTTAGATAGACAATCCTTTTAATACCAGCTTGGTGTACCAGTTTACTACATTCTTTGCAGGGCGACATCGTAATGTAGAGTGTTGCGCCTTCGCAGGTTTGGGTTGAGGAAGCTACTTTTAATATTGCATTTGCTTCGGCGTGAAGAACATACCATTTTGTGGAGCCCGCTTCATCTTCACATTTATTTTCGAAACCTGTGGGCGTTCCATTGTAGCCGTCGCTGATTATCATTTTATCTTTTACTATAATGGCACCAACTTGCCTTCTATTACAATAGGAGAGTTTACCCCATTCTCTGGCCATTCTTAGGTAGGCTATATCGTACTTGCGTTGTTTGCTGTCTTTCATTCCTTTATATAATTAGCGAAATTAATGTGAAGTTATACTACTGCCAAAAAAAATGCTGTTATTTATTTGCCAAATACGCTGATGGGTTTATAAGTTGAGAGGTTTATAGGATCAAAGGCTAAAAAATGAACTTATCAAAACTGCTAAATAATTGTTTGAATTTGATCGTGTTTGTTTAAAAAATCCAATTCTCGATGAGCATAGGGATGGTCATTCCAATAACCAAGGAAGAGACAACCAATACCCAATCTCTTTTGTTGAACCGGAATATGGTTTGGAATATGAAGGCAATTATTAAGAAAATGATAACCACGATAAGTTGAGCGGCTTCAATACCTAGGGCGAATTCCAGCAATGACAACATACCGTTTCCGCTATCCAATGCTGTAAAGAAAGAAGCAAAGCCCATTCCGTGGATTAAGCCGAAGAAAATAGTGACCATATAATAAATGCCCCTCCTTTCTGTTTTTTTTCCTTTACCCGAGCTAAAGATGTTAAAGATTGCAGTAACTAGAATTGTGATTGGAATTAAAAACTCAACTACTTTTGAAGAAACGCTCACTATATTATAACTAGCTAAGAGTAAAGAAAGGGTGTGACCTAGGGTAAACAAGGTCACTAAAATTAAAATTTTTTTCCAGGAAGAAAAGTTATACGAAGCACAAAGCACAATCAAGAATAGAATATGATCGTATGCGTTCCAGTCTAACACGTGGTGCAGGCCTAGGTTAAAATACAACCAGAAATCGGTCATTTGGAATGGATTATCGAGATTTCCTCAAATATAGCGATTGTAGCGAAAATTTCAATAGTAATTCAGTTCAAAAAACTTGGATCAGAATATTCAAAATGTATTGTATCCTTATTTTGATCGTAATGATATTACCTTCAAAGTGAGCAAGCTATATAAATTCTATCATTTTTTAGTAACAACTGCTTGGCTTAGAATAGTTCACAGAAGTATTATAAATATATTTCCAATGTAATTATCTAACAATTATGTTGTTTATTTGCTTTTTTTCGAAGCTATAAATTCTATTTTAACAAGTCTCCTGCTGAATCTTGTTAAATTGTATTAAAACCGCTTGTATGGTGTTATATTGTTACAACCTATCTAGCGTTCAGGGGTTTGTTAGCTCAACTATTTTTAGATAGATTTGCGGGAAATCCCTAAAATATAATGATGAAAAAATTACAAATCTTTTTAGTATTGCTTTTGGTCTCTGTAACTGTAGCTGAAGCACAAACTTACCCCACAACATCTTGGAGCGATGTTGCCGACACGAGTTGGTACAATTCTGGTCAAGATGAATTTACACTTTCCACTGCCGAAGCATTCGCAGGAGTTGCACAATTGGTTGCAGACGGAACAACTTTTGAAGGAAAGACGATTAACATTGGTGCGGACATTGACCTAGATGGTAATTTATGGACCCCAATTGGAGACTACCCCGAACTTTTTGCTGGTGATGTTGAAGGAAACAATCACACTATAAGCAACTTATGGGTCAATACACCTGATGATGATTATGGTGGATTATTTGGATATGTAGTATCAACATCTTTCTCTAATATCAAAATCGATACTGCCCATATTATAGGTTTCGATAGTAATGGAACCTTAGTTGCCAATCTTTTTGACAATGGTTCTGTTGAAAACTGTAGCGCGATCAACATCTCCATAACTGGAAAAAATAATACTGGAGGTTTAGTAGGTGGACTCGTTCAAAACTCTTCCATTTCAAACAGTCATGCTATTGGTGATGTAGTGGGAGCAGTTCAAGTTGGCGGTTTACTTGGATCTGGCTATGGCGGTGTTTTGCTTAAGGATAGTTATTCCGAAGGAACGGTTACCGGTGACTTTTTAGCAGGAGGATTAGTTGGGGCTTACCCTTTTGCCTTTGCCGGACCAAGCACAATTGACAATACGTATTCTCGCTCTTTAGTAATTGCTTACGTGGAACGTGCAGGTGGTCTTGTTGGAGGAGCAGATAATCAATTATTGGTGAAAAACTCATACTCAACAGGAACAGTAAGCGCACCGGATTTTGTAGGTGCCACTATTGGTTTTTGGGGTTCCATTGAAATGGAAAACATTTATTTCGACACGGAGTCTTCTGGAATGACCGAAGCAGTAGGTGGTTTTGCAGGTGCTCCAGTTACACCAGACATTACAGGAAAAACAACTGCAGAAATGAAAACTACTGAATTGGTAGATTTATTAAATGCAGGTTCAACAGATGCTCCTTGGTCTATTGAAGCCACTATTAATGACGGTTATCCTATTTTAAACGCAACATTAGGCGTTCAAGACAACAATATGGATGTTGCCGTAAAAGTGTATCCAACGGTTTTTGAATCTGAATTCACAGTTTCTTCAACTATGGAATTGAACTCTTACCAAATTTATAATATCTCTGGAGCTCTTATTTCAACTGGAGCTCTAGAGGGTAATACTACCACCATAAAAGCAGCTAATCTTTCAACTGGTGTTTATATTTTGACGGTTCGTTCTGCGGAAGGAATGATTTCAAAAAGAATAATTAAGAAGTAGTTTAGATGAATCTTTAAGAATTCATATTTAAGTTTTATCAAAAATCCCTAGAATCTTTCTGGGGATTTTTTTTATTTCTGTTAATGAATGGTTAGATAATCACCCGAACCTCTCCCAATTGTTGGATCTTATAGGGAAAATCTTCACCCGGTGCGCCAATAAACATAAAGTTGATAGGGATTCCCCAGCGCTTAGAAAGTTCCTCTATTTTTTCAGGACCAAATTTTCCTTCTTCCTCTATAAACTGAATATTGATGTCGGGATAGGCACGGTTCAAGACTTCTATATCAGACTTTAAATTCTGTGCTACATGCTTTCCATCTTTGACCACCGCAACAATCTTCAGATTTCTGGTAGGTTCATTTCTTTTTATGTAGAGCATTACACGATTCAAGGTTTCCACATTATCATTATTGGTAAAGAAAATAAAACTTCGACTGGTTATGGCATCCAATTTTTCCTTTGTAATACGATTCCAGGTTTTAAAGAAGGGGCTGTTGTCTGGCGATATATAATCGATGAACATCAGGGAGGCCTTTAAGATACGTTTGTGATACAACATAAAAAACACGACGAAGAGTGTGGGAATCAGATATTCAAAAAAGGTAATCAGGAACTCGGGATTTAAGAAAATATTGCCTAACAAGGCGGCCATAACTGCAGCAATTGCACCCAACACCCCCAAATAAGTGGCTCGTTCTGGTCTGGGTAAATGTTTTCGATTTATTTTCAACAATAGATTACCAATTCCGAAAAGCACCATAACGGTTAAGAATGCAATGGTATATACGCCGGCGAGTGCGGGCAAATCACCGTGGGTTACAAGAAGGATGGAGGTGCATAATGCAAAAAATAGAATAAAGATAAAATAGGGGCTTTTCTTTTTGTTTCGTTTCAAAAGAAAACTGGGTAGAATACGGTCTAGTGCCATACGTTCCATCAGTCCGCCAACGCCAACATACGAAGTGAGCACGGCACCACTCAATACTAATGCGGCATCAATACCCACCAAAACTGAGAGCCAATGTCCGCCAGAGGTTTCGCCTAAAAAAGACAGTAAGGCATCCTGATTATTGTTTACCACTTCTTGTGGAAGAAGACCCAAAGCTAAAAAAGCTATAAGCGGATTGAAAACACTCACCACAATCCACATATTACGCAGGGTTTTTGGGAAAACTCCTGGTTTCTGTTCCTCAACGTAATTCGCTGAACTTTCAAACCCGCTTATTCCAAGCATGGCTGCGGAAAATCCAAAGAAAAGTGCCATAGTAATACTACCGCCAACGGGAATTTTAAAATTGGCAATCAGTGTTTCAAAGCCATTACTAAAGAAAAAATAGAGACAAAACCCACAGAGAAGGGTTAAAGAAAACAAGTGGAATAGAAATATAAATACGGCCACTTTTGAAGATTCTCCAATCCCCATAATAACCAAGCCCATAAACAGCAATAAAAGCCCAATTGTTACGGGAAATACTGGAATTGCATTCCAAACGCTATGTGCATATTTAACTGCTTCGCTACCAGAAAGTACAGCTGTGGCCATATAAGAAAGTACCGTTAAGGCCGCTGCAATAGATGCAGTAGATTTTTTGGTGGTATTTAAAAGTGCATTATAGGCTCCTCCATTTAGAGGGAGGGCACCAACAACTTCACCGTAGATTCTTCGGAATAAAAATAGAACACCAGCCACCATCAAAAGTGAAATCCAAGCATATTGGCCAGCGTAAAAAATGGCTAAAGCCGAAACATATAAACAAGAAGAACTTATATCATTTCCACAAATGGCAGTGGCTTCCAATTGATTTAGTTTTTTCGACATGTATTTTAAATTGAGTTAAATAAAGGTAGGTATAGGATATTTTTTTTAAAGAAAGAAAGTGTTAAATTTTAAAGAAGACCTTTATTTCGTTTGAAGAATTAAATAATTGCTTAAACAATAAGTGGGGCGATGAAAGTTATCTATTTTTGCCTTTTTTAAGAATTCACTTTATTCAACTTCTAAAGAATCTTGTGTTCATCCCCTCCGTACAAGTATTGAGTGTTGGCGATAATTAGAATGACAGAATAGTCAAAATATGCAGAGAACCACTATTATAATTATATTTTTAGCCCTTTATATAATTGCCATAATTGCGGTGGGAATTTGGAATAGAAAGAGTGAAAATAGCGAAGATTATTTTCTGGCTTCTCGGAATTTGCCCGCTTGGTTATTAGCTGTGACCTTTGTTGCATCTTGGTGGGGTGGTGGTTCTGCGATCGATCTGGTAGACCATGCGCACAAAAATGGATTAAACTCCTTTTGGATTTATGGAGTTCCCGTTCTAATTGCTACGGCCTTGATGTTTCTCTTCGCAAAAGGAATTCGGAATGTAGGAACCATTTCGCAACCACAATTAATGGAGCAGCGATATAACAGTACGGTTTCACTGTTATTAACCATTTTCATTATAATTTTTATGGTGATTGCCTCAGCAGTACAAGTTATCGTGATCGGTAAATTTTTCCATGCCTTTTTTGATATGAGCTATGCCATGGGAGCGACCTTGGGAACTATTATTGTTTTGACTTATTCCTTGTTTGGAGGATTTAAAGGAGTGGTGCTCACGGATTTTCTTCAATTCCTGTTTTTCCTTTTTACTGTTATATTTTTGTTTTACATCACCTATGCCCAGTCGGGAGGGATGGATGCGGTGAAAGCAACGGCAATTGCAAACGAAAAGGCTGGATACACTTCCTTCTTTAATAACGTTGCAGATAATCTGGCGTATGTAATAACCTTCGGTACTTCTTGGATGATTCAAGCTAATATTTGGCAACGCATCTCTGCGGCTAAAAAAGCTACAGATGCCAAAAAGATGATGCTACTGAGTTTCTTCGCTTTTATCCCACTATATCTCATGGTAACCTATACAGGAATGTTTTCATCTGTAATTTACGATGTGGTTCCTAAAGCAGGTATTATCCCTGATTTAATTAGCAACATCCCAAACCCAGTTTTGAGTGCGCTTTTATTTGTTGGCTTATGTGCTGCAATTATGTCCACGATGGATTCCCTTATAAATACGGGAGCGCTTTCTTTAACTGTTGATGTTTACCAGAAATACATCAATCCCAATGTAAGTTCCTTGCATAGCGTAGTGGCAGGTAGAATCTCAACTTTGATTATGTGTGCTCTGGCATTAGTGATTGCACTAAAAATACAATCCGTTTTAACCATTTCTTGGATAGGCTCTGATTTCTTGACCAGCGGTGCATTTATACCACTGGTCTTCGGGTTTTTATGGGTTAGGGGAACATCGAAAGCAGCGACAATCTCTATGTTTTTTGGTTTGCTATTTTCAACCTATAATCTTTTAGTAGCCCTAGGTATAGATCTTCCGGTTGCTTGGGAGATAGCTTCCGTAACACAAGCGCTGATAGGAATCTCCATTTCGCTTATTTTATATGTAGTTGTTAGTTTGGTTACTAAAAATGATACGGAGAAGAGTAGAAGCTTTATCAAGAAGGCGAATATTTTGAATCGGTAGCCAGCCGGTAATGTGATGCAAACCAAATTAATCAGTACGAATTTAACCTCTTTCTAATAATAGAATCCTTTTGTGCCGGCGTCCAGTCGTATTTACCATTGTAAATCCCATCGGTTAACCATGCGCCATACATTGGGTTGGGAAGGACGATAAATTTTTTACCGAATTCCGCTCTTTCCTTATCGGTAAGCGCGTTGCGTGATTCTAGCGTTTGATGGTCAAATATATTTGAAAAATCTGAAAGGTTATCACCCAAAAATAGTACTGCCTTATAATTTTGCGCTACCTTGAGACGGCGTTTTTCTTTATTTTGACCTTTTTGTTTTAACATTATATGTTCATTGTCGGCATTTGGGAAATTCAATTTTTTTAAATTGTTTATGGTGCTTTGCAGCTGATTATTGTATCTATCGGAAATGTAGAATATGGCAACCCCATTTTGGTGGGCGAAATTTAAAAACTCCAATGCACCCGGTACGGCTTCGGCTGCTTCTAGATTGCCCCAAGCAATCCAATTTTCAGCTAAAAAACCTTCGCCTATTTTCGCTTGCTTTGCACTATAAGGGCTGTTGTCTATAAGGGTCTCATCAAGGTCTGTTACAATTGCCAAGGGTTTATCCGAAGTCGCGTGGTTTGATAATTCTTTCCCTAATTGAAGTTTGGCAATATTAAAGGCCTGATAACAAAGTGCTTTATATTCTCCAGAAGTTTGTTGCCATAAAACACCTTGAATGGCATACTCTTCTATGTTTTTAGCGGCTATTCCACTTGAAGAACTTTCTTTTAAATCAAGATTTTTACAGGACGAAAAACTTAGTAAAGTAATTGAGAGTGCAGTGATTAATTTGAAACTTATGAGGTCTTTCATTTTTTACTTTAAAATTACCATAAAAAGTGAAATTTTAAAAGATAAAATTTTATTAGGATTTAAGCTGAGGTTTCTCTTTGAACTGAGGATTTGAGGAAATCCCACGTTCTAAATATTATTGTATAACAATCAAAAAAGCCTCAACATTTAAGTCAAGGCTTTTCTTTGTACTCGAGGCGGGAATCGAACCCGCACGTCCTAAAACACTGGATTTTGAATCCAGCGCGTCTACCAATTCCGCCACTCGAGCAAATGGGAGGGCAAAAATAAACAAATATTTATAATTTATTCTAAAATTATAAAAGGTATTTTTTTTAATTTTTAAATCTCCTAAGCTGAAAATGACGTAGAACGGATTGATTGACGTAGGACGGTAAGACATACGACGTAAGACAAAATGTGCCAGAATTGAAATCCTGCTAATATTATTTTAGTCCTATGTCTATCATTTCACTAATCTTATAATAATCTAACTATTAACAGGTTGTGTTTGAGAGCAAAGATATGACTAAACCATTCGTTATTAATGTTACAAGGCATTCAAAACAGACTGAAAGTCTGTTTAATCCGTGAAATCTACAGTAACCTGTTTGCGCTACAATTTTCAAGGAAAGATCGAAATTGTGAAAATTAGTGCCATTCGTGGCAGCACTTTGAGCACTAGTTAGATATTGTTCGTGATCTCGGACGGGCCCGAGTGAAGGAGTTAGGTCAATTCATTTTATAGGTTAATAATGACGAAGGACGATAACAAATACGAGATAAGACAAAATGTGCAAGATTTCATATCACTTTACAAATTTCGTTAGCCCTATGTCATACGTCCTTTTGTCTTACGTCATTTTCTCCTATGTCATTTTATCTTTCAGTTCTTATTAAGAATGATTTTTTCCAAATCACTACAGATTAATTTTTACCTTTGCAGCCTAAACAAAAACATACACCATGCCAACCATTGCACCGGATCCTAAAATTTTTGCTTGTAAACAAAGTGAAGCGCTTGCCAAAGATATAGCGAAAGCCTATGGAATACCTTTAGGAAACGTAATTACATCTCATTACAGCGACGGTGAATTCCAACCGTCCTTTGAGGAATCCGTTCGTGGAGCACGTGTTTTTTTGATTGGCTCAACATTTCCGAATAGTGATCACTTGATGGAATTATTATTAATGATCGATGCTGCCAAACGTTCTTCGGCGCGTCATATTACTGCTGTTTTGCCTTATTTTGGTTGGGCAAGACAAGATAGAAAAGATAAACCCCGTGTTCCTATTGCCGCAAAGTTAGTAGCTAAAATGCTGGAAACTGCTGGTGCAACGCGTATAATCACCATGGATCTTCACGCAGATCAAATACAAGGCTTTTTTGAAAAACCAGTGGACCATCTTTTCGGCTCTACGATTTTCCTTCCTTATTTAAGGAGCCTAAATCTTGATAACCTGACAATTGCTTCACCAGATATGGGTGGATCCAAACGCGCCTATGCCTATTCAAAATTTTTGGAATGTGATGTGGTTATCTGCTACAAGCAGCGGGAAAAAGCGAATGTAATTTCATATATGGAATTGATTGGTGATGTAAAAGGGAAAAACGTGGTTTTGGTTGATGATATGGTAGATACTGCCGGAACCCTTACCACGGCTGCAGATTTAATGATGGAACGCGGCGCCTTGAGTGTTCGGGCCATCTGTACGCACCCACTTCTTTCTGGAAACGCTTATGAGCGTATTGAAAAATCGCAACTTTTAGAGTTGATTGTTTCTGATTCTATTCCTACAAAACCGCATGATAAAATTAGAGTGATTAGCTGTGCGGAATTGTTTGCTGATGTTATGTTGAGTGTAAACGCGAATAAATCCATAAGTGGGAAGTTTTTGATGTAGCTTCGGTACACCTCGCCGAAAAGACGAAATACTCAGCAACCTTTACTTTGTTAGCTCCAATTTAAAATTTGCCTTGGTGTAAATCCACTGATCCGATAGCTATCAGGACGGAATCACCTTCCGCCGGCAGGCAAACCTGAAGGGGGGATTGTGGCGTACATTTCTGTTTTTTTTGTTCCGAGTCTCTTCAGTCCTGATTCCCATCACCAAGGGCAGGCTTGTTTATATTTGGTCCTTGATCAAAAAAATATAAATCATAAATAGTATATCCAAAATAAAATCTATCTTTGCACTCCCTAAAAAACAACATTTTAGGGAGTTTATTATTAATATATAATTTTATAGAAAAATGAAATCTATTACAATTAAAGGATCACAAAGAGAAAGCGTGGGCAAAAAGGCAACGAAAGCCCTACGTAATGCTGGAATGGTTCCTTGCGTAGTTTACGGAGGGGATGAGACACTAAGTTTTCAAGCAGAAGAAATTGCATTCAAAAACTTAATTTACACTCCGGACGTACACACCGTTGTAATTGATCTTGATGGTACTACGGTTAAAGCCGTTCTTCAGGATATCCAATTTCACCCAGTGACGGACCGTATTCTTCACATCGATTTTTATCAAATTTTTGATGACAAAGAAGTTTCTATGGAAATTCCTGTTCGTACAACCGGAAACGCACGTGGTGTTCGTAATGGTGGTACTTTGCGTATTGTTACACGTCACCTTCGTGTAAAAGCATTGCCAGAAAATCTTCCTGATTTTATTGAGGCTGACATTACCGAAATGAAAATTGGAAGCAAAATGTACACTAAGGCTGTTGAATCAGACCTTTACAAAATCATGCACCCAGAGAATACCGTTATTTGTCAAGTTAGAACTTCACGTGTTGCAGTTGCAGATGAGGTTGATGACGAAGAAGTTGAAACAGCTGAAGGAGAGGAAGCTGCTGCTGAAGGTGAGGAAGCTGCCGAAGGTGCTGCTGAAGCATAAAACTTTCTTTTTAAAGATAAGTGAAAGCATCCTGTTAAATCAGGGTGCTTTTTTTATTTTTACCAATTATAAATTGCAGGTTGAAAGTTCAAATTCAGGTTTAAAAGATATATGCTTTCATTTTTAAGAAAATTATTCTCAGCAAAAGCTGACCAAATTAGCACAGAGGAAGATCCAATGAAAAAATTTCTTATTGTAGGATTGGGCAATATAGGCCCAAAATATGCAAACACGCGCCATAACATCGGTTTTAAAGTGGTTGATTTCTATGCAGAAAAAAATTCACTTACCTGGGAAACAGCCAAATTGGGCGATATTACTTCGCATAAAGTAAAAGGTAGAACCTTTATTTTTCTGAAACCAAGTACATATATGAACCTAAGTGGAAAAGCTGTAAATTATTGGCTTGAAAAAGAGAAAATTCCTTTGGAAAATATGCTGGTTATTACAGACGATCTTAACTTGGCTTTTGGCACCATTCGTATTAAAACGAAAGGAAGCGATGGTGGCCACAACGGTTTGAAAGATATTCAGAATACACTTCAAACCACAAATTACAATCGTTTTCGTTTTGGAATCAGCGACACTTTTTCAAAAGGAAGACAGGTAGATTACGTTTTGGGCGAATGGGAAGCAGAAGAAGATAAACAATTGCCAGAACGTTTGAAATTAAGTTGTAATATTATCGAATCTTTCGCGCTTGCTGGAATGAACATTACCATGAACACCTTTAACGGAAAATAATTTTGAAGAAGTATTCCTCGGCCTCCGCATATAAAAATGACCGCCATAGTGTGGTTACTATCGGTACTTTTGACGGGGTTCACCTTGGTCATAAAGCTATTTTAAAACGTTTGGTAGAAACTGCTCAAAAGGAGAACTTAGACTCCGTGGTGCTTACATTTTTTCCACACCCTAGAATGGTACTCCAGCAAAATGTTGATATAAAGCTGCTAAATACCATTGACGAAAGAACGGAGTTACTTGAAGAAACAGGACTTGATAATTTGGTGATCCACCCATTTACACACGCCTTTTCAAGATTGACGGCTTTGGAATATGTGCGTGATATTCTAGTAAAAAGTTTAAAGGCGAAAAAAATAATTATCGGTTATGACCATCGTTTCGGAAGAAATAGAACAGCAGATATCGTCGACTTAAAGGAATTTGGTAAAACCTATGATTTTGAAGTTGAGGAAATTTCTGCCAAGGAATTAGATGATGTAGCTATAAGCTCTACCAAAATCCGAAAGGCATTAGAGGCGGGAGATGTGGAAACCGCAAACAATTATTTGGGGTACAACTTTATGATTTCTGGGGAAGTGGTTCGGGGGAAAGCCATTGGCCGCACCATTAATTATCCTACCGCAAATTTAAAGCTTAAAGAAAAATACAAGTTGGTGCCCAAGAATGGTGTGTATATCGTTCAATGCAATATTAAAAATAAAAATTACTACGGAATTACCAGTATCGGTACGAATCCAAGCGTGGGAGGGAAAGAAAAAACCATAGAAACTTATTTTCTGGACTTCAATGATGATTTGTATGGTACGGAAATAAGAATTGAATTCTTGAAGTTCATTCGCAATGAAGCCTATTTTGATTCCATAGAAAAGTTGCGCTTGGAAATAGAAAAGGATGAAAACTTGGCTAAACAGTTTATAAAACAACGTGAATAAATTTCTATTTAAACAGATAGACAATACTGGACTCGTTCTTTTTAGAGCGGTCTTTGGACTTTTGATTGCAACTGAAGCAATTGGAGCACTAATTACAGGCTGGGTGCGCCGTACTTTGGTAGAGCCACCCTTCACATTCAATTTTATCGGCTTCGATTTTTTGCAATACCTGCAAGGCGATTTAATGTATTACTATTTCGCGCTGATGGGTATCTTTGGCATTTTCGTAATGTTGGGCTATAAATATCGCTTTAGTATGATTGCCTTTGCGCTTATGTGGACTTGTGTCTACTTAATGCAAAAGTCTAACTATAACAATCATTATTATTTAATGATGTTGTTGTGCTGGATAATGGCTTTTCTACCTGCAAATCGATGGTTTTCACTGGACGCCAAAATAAATCCCAAGATAAAAAATCCCGCTATGCCACGCTGGGTGCTATTAATATTAATACTTCAGGTTTGGATTGTTTATACCTTCGCTTCCGTGGCTAAATTTTATCCCGATTGGCTTAACGCTTCTATGGCGAAATTGTTGATGAGTGGTAAAAGTGATTATTGGCTCATTGGTGATATACTACAAAATAACTGGGTGCATTGGACGATAGCTTACACAGGTATCCTTTTCGATTTGCTTATTGTGCCGTTGATGCTTTGGAAACGCACACGAATGTTGGGGTTTATTATTTCAGTATTCTTCCATCTTTTTAATTCCATTATTTTTCAAATTGGCATATTTCCGTATATGTCCATCGCTTTTGCTTTGTTTTTCTTTTCTGCGGAAACATTACAGAGACGTTTTCTTCCGAAGAAAGAACTATACACTGGTGATGAAGTGATTGTTCCAAATAATAAAAGTCTGATTGTTGGTGTTTTTTCTATCTACTTTCTCTTTCAAATCGGCCTTCCATTACGGCATTGGTTTTTTAAAGACGATGTGTTATGGACCGAAGAAGGCCACCGTCTTAGTTGGCGAATGATGCTACGCTCTAAAGGGGGAACTCTAAAAGTGTATGTAGCCGACAAAAACACTGGAGAAAAGGAGCGGTATGATTACGAAAGACTCCTAGGGATAAAACAACAATCTTCCGTAACCACGAAGCCCGATATTATGTGGCAACTTGCCCAAAAGATAAAGAAGGTGGAAGCCGCAAAGGGAAGAGATGTCGCTGTTTATCTAGACGCTAAAGTGCGGGTGAATTATGGAAAATACTATCCTTTTACAAATCCAAATGTTGACTTGGCAGCAGAGGAATGGCATCCTTTTAAACATAGCGAATGGATTTTGCCTTCACCTGAGGGATTTAATAAAAAATCTCAAAAAAAATAGTTATATTTAATGTTGATTTATAATTAACAATGGATTTAAAAAAGAAGAAATATAAAATAATTGAAGCGCTTCTAGCAGTTGAAGAACCAAGCATTATTAATGAATTGGAAAAAATATTGAAAATGAATTCAGAAGAAAGCTCGGAGGAAGATGTGCTTATGGAAGAAGCCAAAACAGATATAAAAGCTGGAAGAGTATATTCTATAAACGATGGGAAAGAAATGATATCCCAATGGAATTCTGAAGTGTCTGAAGATGAAAAATCATTTATTCAAGCTGGGTTAAAGGATATTGCAGAAGGAAAAATTTATACAAATGAAGAAGTTCTTCGAAAAATAAATCAAAAATATGGATTGTGATAATGGAAGTAGTTTGGTCAAGACTAGCTCTTATTACCTATAAAGAAATATTTGAAAACCTTCAATTTCGATGGACCGTGAGGGAAATGCGAATTTTTCGAGATTTAACTCAAAACCTTGTAGATAAAATTAAGACTCAACAAATAGCTTGTCCAGTAATCAATGAAAGGCTTGAAATTCGAAAAGCTGTAGTTCATAAGAATGTTTCTTTTTATTATCGAATAGACCTTTCTGCCAAAAAAATTTACATTATTACATTTTTCAATAACAGAATGAACCCTGAAACTCTAATTAAGTTTCTCAATGAATAAACGGCACTTTATCTTAAAAATAAGACCCCAAAGGTTTTGAAAACCTTTGGGGTCTTATGTAACTTAGCCGCTTCAAAATATTTAAGGATATGCTACTAGTAACTGACATTCGTGAAAACAAGGAAAAATACATAAAAGCTCTTGCCAAACGTGGTATTGATGCTTCCGCTACTTTAGATGAAATTTTAAATGTAGATGAAGAACGCCGAAGTTCACAAGGGAAGCTGGACGAAGTTTTATCGCAAAGCAATAGCTATTCCAAGGAAATCGGAAAGCTTTTTCAAAGTGGTGAAACTCAAAAGGCCAATGAGTTAAAGGAGAAAACAGTTGAATTGAAGGAGTCTTCAAAACAATTGAACGACCAGATGATGAACGCAGCTGAAAAGTTGCAACAGTTGCTTTATACGCTGCCCAATATCCCAAATGATTTGGTGCCAGCTGGAACCGATGAAAATGATAACGAAGAGATTTTTAGTGAAGGTGAAGTTCCAAAACTCGCTGAAGGAGCCTTACCGCACTGGGAACTCGCCAAAAAATATGACCTGATAGATTTCGAACTCGGTGTGAAAATAACGGGTGCTGGTTTCCCTGTTTTTAAAGGAAAAGGGGCACGTTTACAAAGAGCCTTGATCTCTTACTTTTTAGATAAAAATACGGCTGCCGGTTATACTGAAGTTCAAGTACCACTTTTGGTAAACGAAGCTTCAGGCTATGGAACGGGTCAATTGCCAGACAAAGAAGGGCAAATGTATCACGTTGGTGTTGATGATCTGTATTTGATTCCGACAGCTGAGGTTCCAATAACCAATATGTTCCGCGGTGATTTATTGAATAATTCCGATTTGCCAATTACTTGCACTGGTTTTACCCCTTGCTTCCGAAGAGAAGCAGGTAGTTACGGCGCTCACGTTCGCGGGTTAAACCGCTTGCATCAATTTGATAAGGTGGAACTCGTTCGTATTGAACATCCCGATAATTCTTATAAAGCTTTGGACGGAATGGTAGAGCACGTAAAAGGTATTCTTCGTGAGTTGAAATTACCGTACAGGATCCTTCGACTTTGCGGTGGCGATTTAGGTTTCACATCTGCACTAACGTATGACTTTGAAGTGTTTTCAACTGCGCAAGATCGTTGGTTGGAGATATCTTCAGTTTCTAATTTTGAAACCTTTCAAGCGAACAGATTGAAACTTCGATTTAAAGATACAGACGGGAAAAACAAACTTGTACACACGCTGAACGGAAGTTCGTTAGCGCTACCAAGAGTTTTAGCCGGGATCCTTGAAAACTACCAAACCGAAGATGGAATTAAAATCCCGGAAGTCTTAGTTCCGTATTGCGGGTTTGATTTTATAAAGTAAATTTCTTTGCCACGAATACACGAATGATACAATTCGTGTATTTGTGGCTTTTTTACAACTTCTTAACTACTTCAATTTACGCATAAAGCAGTTTATTAATTCAAAAACAAAACCCCAAAGGTCTCGAAGACCTTTGGGGTTTGATTTTATAGGCAAGATTCATTCGTGAACCTGCCTCTCCGGCAAGCGGGTTCGTGGCAATTTTTCTCCTAGCTATGTTTACTCCTTTTTAAAACTAGTGTGATATTCTTCCATTAGGTTCATCAAAGCAGTTACCAAATCTTTAGTTTCTAACAATAGGCTAAAATATAAAGTAGTGTTTTTGGGACTTGACTCTTCTGTTCTTGTTCGTTCTACCTGCTTTTCAATTTTGTTTTTTAGGCTGGCAAAAACTTCTTCTTTTTTATCAAGTACAGTTCCAATTCGCTCGAATTCCTTTTTGTCGAATATGTCTTCAATTTCATTGAAAACTTCCTCCAAATGTCTATCTATTTCTTGAAGATCTTTTATTTGGTTAAAACGAAGTGCTTTATGGTTGTTGTTGACGTGCTTATAACTGGCTTTAGAAATAAACTCTAAAGACTGCACCACATCGGTCAAATATCCAAGAATAATAATGTAAAAGTTACTTCCGCGAACACTGGTATCATCTAGGTTTTTGATAAAGTAGAATATATTGTCGCGTAGCTCATCTACTTCATCAGTCAATTTTTTCACACCTTTTTTGCTCTTCTTTAGTTTTTTGGTGTCCTGCTTGGCGAGACCACGAAGCATATCAGTATAAATCTTGTTGGAACGAGAAACGACATTACTTATGTTTTCCGCACTTTCCTGAATGATTCCTTGAACGGTTTTACTTTCGGTTTTCTTAAGCCCCGTTTTATTTAACTTCAGCTTTACCTTGTTTTTATGTGAAATATAGTTTCGCACTAACAATAGAATAGCAAGTAATAAAAGCACTGCGATCATGGCTCCTCGACCAATAAAAATTAAGTAAGTTAAGGTTCCAGCGGCGGCAAAAGCAACAAATGCGGTAAAGAACCAACCTCCAATTACGTTAAGTACACCGGCAACGCGATAAACAGCGCTTTCGCGACCCCAAGCACGATCTGCCAAGGATGTTCCCATTGCTACCATAAAGGTTACATAGGTGGTGGAAAGCGGAAGTTTCATAGAAGTTGCTGAAGCAATCAATATCCCTGCTACCACTAAGTTTATGGATGCGCGAATCATATCAAAAGCGGGTAACTCGTAGGCTTCGTGTTTTGGAAGATCGATTACGGGCTTTTCAAAGCGCTTGTCTATTTTCTTCTGAAGCGACTTCGGAAGAATTTGGTCGAACATTAAAGAAACTTGCGTACTGGATTTTACCAAAATTCTGGAAAGCATGTTTGGGTTAAATTTTTCGTGGCCTTCCCCTTGTCTTGCCAAATCTATTTCGGTGTCGGAAACGGTTCTTGCTTTTTTGGAAAACCATAGTGTCAGAACCATAATGGCTCCTGCTGCGAAAAGCAAAATAGGCTCCGCGGGAACAGCATCGGCAAGGCTTGACATATTGTATTCTGATGCGGCCATTCCAGAAGCAGACCAATCTATATAGCTATGGTATGCCGCCATGGGCACCCCAATAAAGTTCACTAAATCGTTTCCGGCAAAAGCTAGGGCCAGACTGAAACTTCCTACGGCAATCACAACTACCAGAATGCTCTTTTTGAAAATTATCATGAATAATTGCGAAAAGAGCGTCCAAAAAATAAAACTGATTCCTATAGTAAGTATGGTGTTGCTTTCTACAACACCTTTAAAATTTCCGTAGAATGGAGTGCTTTTTAAACCTTTCATAAAAATGAAATAGCTTATCGCTGTTAATGCTATCCCTCCGAAGATGGCACCAAAATATTTCATTCTTTGTTCAATGTGAAAAGTAAAAATAAGTCGGGATAGATATTGCACAATTGCACCGACCGTAAATGCAATTACTACAGATAAGACAATCCCGATAATAATTTCGATTGCTTTTTCGGTATTTATATACTTAGAAAGCGCTGAAAATGTTTCTGCATCATTATTCGAAATTTTTATAAGAGCCATAATAACTGCTGCCCCTAAAAGTTCAAAAACAATGGAAACCGTTGTGGAAGTGGGTAAACCAATACTATTAAAGAAATCAAGCAGTAAGATGTCGGTAATCATTACGGCCATAAAGATGATCATTATTTCATCGAAGTAGAATTCACTGGGAACAAAAATTCCCTTACGCGCCACTTCCATCATTCCGCTGGAGAAAATGGCACCAATGAAGATTCCCAGACTCGCAATTATCAAGATACCTTTAAAAGGAATTGCCTTTGAACCAATGGCGGAGTTTAGAAAATTCACGGCATCGTTGCTTACGCCTACTACCAAATCTGCTACGGCCAAAGCCACTAGCGCAACTATCATTAATAAGTAAATATTATCCATTTATACTTAGATTAAGTTATTGCAAATTTCTTTTATTAAATAAAACTGATTGTTACCAAATTGTTAACTGTGCTATTTAAAAGTCGATTTGTATTCTGCCCTGTAAAATATTGGCATTCCCTTGGTCCTCAATGTTTACCCAAATATGGTTTATCATCAAGCGTGTTACAGGGTTTAAATACCAGTTTAGGCCCAAAGCGATGTCACCTTGTTTCCCGCCTATAATATTTTTGTCTGTTAAATCTGTTTCCGAATATCGAAGTGCAATTTCCCAAGCCCCTGCCCCTTTATTTTTTCCACCGAAGTTATTTTTTGGCTTTATTCGTCCAAAACCATCGTAGGAACTTTTGTAATTTCTGCTTTCACCAGTAATGAAATAGCTTACTTCTGCATAATAATTTGAAAAATTGAGTCTGCTTATAGCTGTATTCACCGTTGCGTTTAAATATTCCCCTTGAAACGAAAAAGGTCCGTTGATATAAGCTGTTTCAAAATTGATAAGATTGATCTCATCAACATCCTTTAGAATTCCAGTACTAATATATTTGGGTGCAAGATGGGAACCAGGTCTTGCCGAAACTAAATATTCCTTGCTTTCGGGTTGGCGATAACTATATGCCAGCCCTAAATGCAGGAGCTGATTTTTCTTCTCATTTTTAATGGCTAAACCCGTAATCCTTCCTGTTACTATATATCCATCATCCGCAAAAACATCGTCACTGGTGTTATTGGCATTTCGAAAAGTGCTGAGCTGGGCTGATAATCTGTCATCTAAAAAGTCATTGTGCACCATAATTCCATTATTGCGAGTTTGGGAGAATGCTTCATTTTGAGCGAGTTCCATAAAGGTGGTAAACTTGCTGCTAGTTAAGGTGGAAAGACGGAACGGTTCCTTAAAATGTCCTATTTGCAAATTTCCAACTATAGGCAAATTGCTGAACCCGATGTAAACGTCCTTTAAATTGACGTTGTTTCCCGCAAAATCTGCTTGGAATTTAAAATGTGTGTTTTCATAAATATCACCTGAGAAAAACAAACGCGCACGTCTAATTTCGGTTCCGCTTTTTGAAATTAACGGTCCATAGGCTTTAGTAAGTGCATCACTTTGAAAAAAATAGGCGTGATCCACCATTATGCGTCCACCAAATTTTAAGGCAAACTGGTTGTCTTGGCTTGTAAGTTTAAAACCGTTGTCCCATTTAAATGAAAAAGGGTTTTTGGGATCCTCTTGCGAAAACACCAAAGAACAGAAAAACATCAAGAGTCCGTTTAGAAAGCACTTGTGAAGCATTAAAAATCAATTTTTAGTTTTTGTCGGTGTAAAGAACTGATTTTAATGTTATCTGAATGTTAAGCGGAACAAAAAGTTGTGATTTTTTAATAAAAAAAGGGCTCCATCTTTAAATGAAACCCGGTTTAAAATCTAGTCGACAAAAACTAAACGATTTTAAATTTGCTTAAAAAGCCTATTCAAAGAAACGAAATGCGTGCTTATTGACTGTAAACACATTATTAGTAAATTGTTATTTTAATAGTGATTTTAAATGCACTTCACTTAAAATTGAAATAATCAACAAGCAGAAAAACCCAGCTTCCAAAGAAAACTAGGTTTTGACATTTGCTAATTCAATTTTCTATTCAAAAACGTATCCGGTCCAGTTAAAAAGATCTCGACTAACTGTCGGGACTAAACCATCTATCACGTTTATCGTGGCATTTGGAGTGGTTTTGATGTCTGCTATATCAAGTCCTGAAGATGCATTCCCAACAATCGAAATATTTAGAGAAGCACCTTTTGCATCTCCTTTGCTGTCTTGCAGATCAATAAAATCTGAAGCTTTTGCATCTTCATTCGCAAATGCTACATAGGCATTGGTCAGAGTAAGACCACTTCCACGACGCACCTTTATCATATCTGCCATTTCAACGATAGATCCATTTATCAATACTAACCCGTTGATTGTTGGGTTTGATTGTCCAGTGTCTCCTGGTGAATTTCCATCCAGGTTTCCATCGCCTTCCAAGCCACGAGGATCTTCAGTTATTGATGTGAAACTAGCTTCACGTAACCCATATAGATTAGTCGCTGTTCCAGTCCAGCCTTGGGTCCAATCAAACATATCGTCTTTAATGTTTACGGCCATTAGGTTTTTTACGTTTATAGTGCCGCCAAACCACTCAAAAGCATCATCATCACAATAAAATACCGCTATATTTTCCACTACGGTTTCATTTCCAACTCCGTAAAAAGTAATTCCATTGAATTCTTTATCGCCATTTATTCTGGCGCCGGTGTAAGAGGCTTCAACGTATTTCATTACTCCGGAATTGTCATTTACATCAGTTCCTCCATAGGTTAGATCTACAACTTCGGTAGTAGCTGTTCCGCCGCCGCTTAGTGGTGCTTTCCCAATTAAAAGGATTCCTCCCCAATCGCCAGAGCGTGGATTTGAAGCATTCGATGTAAATCTAATTGGAGCAGTTGCAGTTCCTTCGGCATTAATTTTCGCGCCTTGCTCAATCACTACATAAATGTTGGTTCCACCTGCAACGGCTTTAATTGTAGTTCCCGGCTCTATGCTTAAAGTAGCACCTGCTTTCACACTCAATGGGCCGCTTAAAATCCAAACCGTATCGTTGGTAAGACTTACATCTGCGGTAACATTTCCTTTAAGGTCTGCAGCATCCAAATCTGGATCGTCTTGGGAACTAATTATCCCGTCTTTTTCGGCTTGGACTTCACAAGGTTCGCACGAACCACCGCAGTCTATCCCGGTTTCAGTTCCGTTTTGAATTCCGTCGTTACAAGTAACAGCAACTGGGTCGCTACTGTCATCTTTACTACAGCTGCTAATTAGTAGGGCTGCAATTACAAAGCTTGATAAAAATAGTTTTTTCATTTTTTTTTAATGTTTTTGATTGTTGATTTTAAAGTTTAATACAAAGAAACTCTTGTCTTGTTTCCTTATTCTTAGGTTAATATTATGCTTGGGTTAATTGTTCTTTTAGAATGAATAAGTTACGCCAGCACTAAAACTCACGCCTCTTTTATAGGTTTCAACAGGAACTTCCTGTCCGTTGGGCAATGTGGCGTTTGGCACTCCAATATTGTTTACTTCTTGCGTCAATTTGTATTCAGGATCTAATATGTTTTTAATGTTAAGCTTGATTCCGAAGTTTTTATTGATGGCAATTTTGTTGATGAAATCCAAAGTAGGAATGGCAGCAAGCATAATGTTATTTTTTCCAGATCCTGGGTTTGCATCATCGCCACCAGTTCCTAAGGAATAAATGCTCTTGCTGTTGTAGTTAAAAACTACGGAACTGGTAATCGCACTATTTTCATTTTTTATATTCAACGTTAAATCCGAACCCAAAATGAAAGGGGAAGAACCTTCCAATTCATCTTCCTTATTGGTGAAACGAACGCTAAGATTGTCCGTCGGTACGTCTTCCAATTTTTGGTTTGAGTATAAATAGGAAGCGTTTAAACCGAAAGTCAAAGTTTTCTCAGAACCTGAATCGTTTGAAAGTTTTAGAATATCCTTTCTCAATTCAAGTTCAATCCCAGCGACATTTGCGTCGCCCGTATTTACATAGGAAAGCTCTCCTGCAGCGGAATTCACTTCAATACGGTTAATGGCGTTTTTGATGTTTTTATAAAACCCTGTAATTGCGAGGATTTCATTTCGGCTGAAATAGTATTCATATTTTAAATCGAGATTATAGTTGTCTGCTGTTAATAAATCGGGATTTCCGAAACTATTGAAACTTATATCTTCATAAAGAAATGGCGCTACTTCCTTAAACTGCGGAATGGTGTAAGTCTTACTTCCAGCTAAACGCGCAATGCTGTTTTCGGTGAAATTGTATTTCAGGCTGAAACTTGGCAGAACGAAGTTTTCATCAATTAGTGAAGGGTCGGTGTTTGGATCGTTTGTAGTGGCAAGGTTGGTGTCAAAATTTACTTCTTGCTTTAGTTTTTCATAGCGAAGTCCTATGTTTCCAGAAAATCTTTCAGAAAAATCATAGCTTATTTCCCCCAAACCTGAGTGAATCGTTCTATTTCCTTCATAAGAAAAGGGGATAAAGGGGTTTTTCCCATCGCGACCATCACCGCGATTGGTTGTCAATCTAAAGATTCCATTATTTAAGGATTCCTGGTTAAAAAGTGAAGTGTCTGGATTGTCAATATCAACAACGGCTGGCCTGTCGAAAATGTAGTTTATTTGGGTGTAATTGAAAGTTCTGTCCGTATTTCTGTAATTATAGCCCAAACGGATTCGGCTGTTTTTGCTGGTTTCATTTTTCCCGTTTAAAGCGTAATCTAAATAGAGCTTTCCAGCCAAGTCATTTTCTTCAAGATTTGAATAAAAGCGATTGTTTAGCGCACTGCCCGAAGCAGCTCGCGCAACATCAGTATTTACATCAATAACATAGGTGTTGGTTCTTCGGTCTGGCTCGTAACCGCGAATGGTATTGTATGAAGCTCCGGCTTCCAAACTTAGATTTTCTGAAAGTATGAGCGAAGTTAAAATCTGATTTACAAAAAGATTGTTTTCGTTTTCCTGCTGTCTTCTTATAAAAGCACGAACTGGATTTTCAGGTTCGTCATTTTCGGTAAGACCAGCTTTTAGTCCGTAATAATCAGCAATGCTTTGGCTATTACTTTTAATGAACATACTGTTTACCGCAATGTAATCACCTTCCTGAAAATGGAATTTCACATTCGCCATCGCCAGTTTTGAGATGTTGTAATTATATTCGGTTTTTTGAAGTTGCTGGTTAAATCCACCTGCTGCGTTTATTCTATCTGAAGCTCCTTGGTGATATTCATAATTGTTATCCAAATTGCCAACGAAGTAAAGGCTTAAACGATTTTTCCCAATATCAAAACGTGTCCCGCCTAAAAGGGAATAACTGGAATTAAGCTGCGCATTTTGGGTGTTTGGCTTAAAGCTGTTATCAAAAGAATGAACTCCCAAATTGGTTATCGGCAGATGGGTTTCGTGAATATTGCCGATGTATCTAGCATTGTCCATTGTTAAAAACTGTTTATCAATTGCACGGGAATTCACTTCCGGCGAAATTGAAAATTGCAAACTTCCAGGCCCGTGAAGCTCCTTGCTGACGATATCTATATTTGCGCCTGCAACATCGCCGTAAAGCGGCACGGAAAAGGTTTTGTTGATGCCAACGCTCTCAATAGCATCAGAAGCGAAAAAGTCTAAGGAGATGTTTTTGTATTCAGGATCTTCAGAAGGCAACGGCAGTCCGTTTAAAGTTGTGGAATTGTAGCGATCGCCCAATCCGCGAACAAAGACATTTTTAATCCCGGCCTGTTTTTTAACTCCGGTAACTTTAGTGACAGCACCTTCCGCATCGCCAACCCCTTTTCTGGCTAGATCATCTGCGCCAATGGACTGTGAAATGCCGACCGCTTTTTTCTGTTCTAGCAATAAAGCAACTGCACTTTCCCTACGCGTTGTGGTTTTAATTACCACTTCATCCAAAGCTGCTGCACTGGCGCCCATTGGCACATCGATATTTGCTACTTTTTCGGCAATTACTTTCACGTCGGGAATTTCTACAGTTTCATACCCAATATAGCTGTAAACTACAGTATAGGTTCCTGGGTTTACGTTTTCCAAGGAATACAAGCCATCAATATCTGAGGTTATTCCTTTTGAGGTGCCTTTTAGAAAAACATTTGCAAATGGCAGTGGTTCGTTATTGTATTC
Source organism: Aequorivita capsosiphonis DSM 23843 (assembly GCF_000429125.1). GTDB lineage: Bacteria > Bacteroidota > Bacteroidia > Flavobacteriales > Flavobacteriaceae > Aequorivita > Aequorivita capsosiphonis. Next base: position 135,483 of record NZ_AUBG01000011.1, on the reverse strand, counting down.
GGTATCTGTAAGTTTTCCAACAATAGAACCGGTTTGGGCTATTGAAATGGAAGTTAAAAAGAAGAATAAAGCTTTAATAGTAGTTTTCATTTTTGTCGTTTGATTTATTTGTGCAAAGGAACCCCCACGATGTAAAGCGAGTGTTAATTGCGCATTACCATTGGGTCATTAAAGCGTTAGCCCAAGGTTAAGCAACAAGCCGAAAATTTATCATTGTCCTCCCTTTTGAAAATAGTATCTTGCCTTCCAAATTTCTTACAACTATGATGCAATGGGAACAATTGCTTTCACTGCGAAAGCACGGAGATAAAAACAAAAGATTACGTGCGGAGGAGAACGAAACCCGCTTGGGCTTTGAAGTGGATTACGACCGTGTTATTTTTTCTTCGGCCTTTAGAAGTTTACAGGATAAGACGCAGGTAATTCCGTTTTCAAAAACTTCGTTCGTGCATACAAGATTGACCCATAGTTTGGAAGTTTCAGTTGTTGGTCGATCGTTGGGAAGAGCGGTGGGGAAGGCAATTCTTAAAAAACATCCGCATTTAGAGAAAGCACACGGGTATCAATTCAATGATTTTGGCGCAATTGTCGCTGCCGCTGCCTTGGCGCACGATATTGGGAATCCACCATTTGGACATAGTGGCGAAAAGGCGATTGGCGATTATTTTCTTAACGGAAATGGGAAACGTTTTAGGGATATGCTTACTGAAAAGGAATATCAGGATCTGGTAGATTTTGAAGGAAATGCCAACGGCTTTAAAATTTTAACCGAATCTAAAAATGGGGTTGAAGGAGGTCTAAGGTTGACTTATGCGACTTTGGGAGCGTTTATGAAATATCCCAAAGAGTCACTTCCCAAAAGACCTACAGACCACGTTGCGGACAAAAAATATGGGGTTTTTCAAAGTGATCTAGCTTTTTTTAATGATGTAATTTCAGAACTTGGTTTGCTGTCCCGAAATAATGGAGATGGTTTTGCGCGCCATCCATTAACGTATTTAGTGGAAGCTGCAGACGATATTTGTTATACTATTATCGATTTTGAAGATGGAATTAATCTAGGCTTGATTGAAGAAGAGATAGCACTGGAATATTTAATCAATTTAGTAAGGAATACGTTGAAGAAGGATGTCTATTCAAGATTGACAACTTCACAGAATAGATTGGCATACCTTCGTTCTCTGGCTATCAACACCTTAATTTCTGAGGCGACTACTATTTTTATTGAAAATGAGGAAGCGATATTGAACGGTACTTTTTCCGAAGCATTATTAGATAAAAGTCAATACAAGGTTCAGGTAGATGACATCATAAAAATAAGTGTTGAAAAGGTCTATCAAAGCACTGAAGTAAGGGAAAAGGAAATTGCGGGGTATACCATCCTTACAACTTTATTAGAGGCATTTACCACAGCTTCTGAAAATCAACATAATGGACAGGCGCGTCACTACGACAAATTATTGCTGAAAATGTTGGCCAGTGATCATTCGAGCACCCAATCAGTCTATGAATATTTGATGGAATGTTGCAGCTATATTTCCCGACTGACGGATGGAAACGCACTTCAGATTTTCCAAAAAATAAAGGGAAATTTATAAGGAAAATTTATTTTTTGTGTTAAATACTAATTTTTTTGCATGTGAAGCGGTGTTTTTGTGATAACTTTAGGTTTGCAAAATGACTTTAATTTGTCATTACTTAATTAAACTTAAAATTATTATGAAAAAAATTATCTACTTCATAGTTTTTTTTGCATTCAATTTTTCCTTTGCGCAAGAGTATTCTTCCACGGTAAAATCGTATTTGCAAAATAATCTATCACAATTTTCCTTACAGGCCCAAGATGTCGCTGATATTCAGGTTGCTTCTGAAAGCTACTCCAGTAGCCTAAAGGCTACTACCGTTTATGTGGAGCAGCGTCACGCCGGTATTAAGGTGTTCAATTCTACTTCGCCTTTTGTTTTAAAAGCTGGGGCTGTGGTTACGGCTAAAATTTCCTTTATTCAAGATCTAACTTCAAAAGTAAACACAAGCACTCCAGTAATATCCGCAGAGATGGCGATTTCAAAAGCTGCCGGAGCACTGGGATTGGGTTCACCTGTTGGCTTGAATTTACTTACAACGGAACCAGGAAATAAATTTATCTTTTCCGATGGCAATATTTCATTGGAGAAAATCCCCGTGCAGTTGGTCTATCAAAAAATTGAGAACACGAACGCTGTTAGGTTAGCTTGGGATTTAAGTATTTATTTGCTTGATGCGAGCCATTATTACAACGTTCGTATTGACGCTGTAACAGGAGCGCTTTTAGAGAAGATGGATTGGGTTTCGCAGTGCGAGCTTCCCGATTTTTCTACAAAGCCCAATGTTTCAAAAAATAACGAAAGCGTTTTGTTTGAAAACCAAGGTTTAGTTAAAAGACCCATCCTGGTCGATGCGCAATATAGAGTTTTTAAATTGCCCTTGAGAAATCCTGATGATGGACCGGATACATTGGTGATAACTCCTGAAGATGCCACAGCCTCTCCTTTTGGATGGCATGATACGGATGGTGTTGAGGGTGCAGAATATACCATTACACGAGGAAATAATGCCTATGCTTATGCGGATTTGTGTGATACCAATTCAGGACCTTCTCCTGACGGCGGTCCTTCCTTGAATTTTGATTTTCCTTTTAATTTGCCACAATCTCCAGCCAGCTTTAGAGAGGCTTCCACGGTAAATCTATTTTATTTAAATAATAAAATTCACGATATAACCTATCAATACGGTTTTGATGAGACTAGTGGAAATTTTCAACACAATACTTATGGAAATGGCGGTAATGGAAATGACGCAGTAAACGCTGAATCACAAGACGGCGGTGGAACCAATAATGCCAACTTTGGAACTCCGCCAGATGGGAGTAGTCCAAGAATGCAGATGTATATTTGGACGAGTGGTGGTGGTGGCCCCATTGCAGATATCTTTTCGATTAATAGTGGCCCATTGGCAGGGGTCTATAGTGGTGTTCCTGCAAATTTTGGCGCTGGTATTCCCCTAAATTTGACCCAAGATTTGGTGTTAATAGAAGATGATAATGCCGGTACTTCTACTGATTCGCACGATGGTTGTGACAATATCACCAACGGTGGCGCTCTCAATGGTAAAATTGCAGTGATAAGAAGAGGTGAATGTGAATTCGGATTTAAGGTATTGGCAGCCGAAAATAATGGTGCCGTTGCCGTAATTATAGTAAATAATGAAGCGGGTACACCACCTGTTATGGGGGGCGGAGATGTGGGATGTCAAGTAACAATCCCTGCTTTTGCAATTTCTGATGTTGACGGGGAACCTATAATTACCGAATTACAAGATTCAAATTCAGTAAACGGAACATTAAACGGAACTAATGTACCTATTGGTGTTGATGGGGATCTTGATGCTGAAATTGTTATTCATGAATATACCCACGGGATATCAAATAGACTTACCGGTGGTAGGTTTAATACGAGTTGTCTTCAAAATGAAGAACAAATGGGAGAGGGCTGGAGCGATTATTTGGCATTAGTCATGACTATTTATGATGGGGATCAAAGAGAAGACGTACGCGGTATGGCTTCTTACGCATCAGGAAATCCCAATGGCATTAGAACGTATCCTTATAGTACCGATTTTACAATAAACCCGCATACATATGATAGTATAAAAGTAGAAGTTGCTCCCCACGGGGTAGGTTCCGTATGGGCGGCCATGCTTTGGGAAATGACTTGGGATTTAATTGATGAATATGGTTATGATTCTGATATCTATAATGGTTCTGGTGGTAATAATATCGCGCTGCAATTAGTAATGGACGGTCTTAAATTGCAACCGTGTAGCCCAGGATTTGTGGATGGCAGGGATGCTATTCTTGAAGCCGATGAAATTGCCAATAACGGTGAAAATAGATGCCTAATCTGGCGTGCTTTTGCTAGAAGAGGTCTGGGCCTTAGTGCCAGTCAGGGTAGTTCTAATAGTAAAACAGATGGCACCGAAGCTTTTGATGTGCCAGTGGAATGTGATTTGGGAGTAAATGACAACGGAAGTATTGACAATAACTTTATTATATACCCCAATCCTTCTAATGGACAAATTTACATCAAATCTAAATTGGATGTTGGCAATGCTACTATCTCCATTTTTGATGTTAATGGAAGAAAAGTTTTTGACCAGCAGCTAGAACTAAACTATATTAGAAATATTGATGCCAATAAACTGGATTCAGGTATTTACCTAATACGTATAGATGGGGGTGGTTTTACTCAAACGGCCAAGTTGATTATAAATTAAAGCAGTTTAATATTCCTTAAACAATAGAAAGAGGTCTTTTTTGGAGGCCTCTTTTTTTTTTCGACTGTAAAAATGAAAAAAGCGTGGAACATTATCGTTTTGAAGAACAAAAATCGAAATAACGTCTATTTTTGAACTGCTAAAATGTTAAAACTCATTTTGTAGCGGGCTTTATCACATGTTTTATGATATTTTTATCAATTCTAAAATAAAACATTTTAAATTATCAATTTTTTATCAAATTACCGATTATTTACTTACCTAAAACTTAATTTTAAACTTATGAAAAAAGTTCTTTACTTACTTATCATTTTTGCTGTAAACTTGTCTTTTGCACAGGATTACAATGGGGTGGTAAAAACGTATCTTCAACAAAATTTAACAGAAAATTCCCTAAAGCAGCAGGATGTATCAGACATTTCAATTGCTTCGCAGAGTTTCTCGAAAAGCATGCAAGTTCAAAACTTATATGTAGAGCAGCGCCATAATGGTATTAAGGTGTATAATTCCACTTCTCCGTTTGTCTTAAAAGATGGCGAGGTTATAAGTGCGAAATTATCGTTTACGGAGAATATTGCAGCAAAGATTAACGCATCATCTCCTTCTATCACCGCAGTAAATGCTATTTCGAAGGCCGCAAATGCACTGGGACTTGAAAATCCTTCAAGCCTTAATTTAATTGAAGCTGTTTCAGACAACAGCTATATCTTTTCAAACGGAAACATTTCACTTGAGAATATTCCAGTAGAATTGGTTTACCAAAGAGTGGAAGAGACAGGCGCTTTAAAACTAGCTTGGGATTTAAGTATTTATCTTAAGGACGCAAGCCACTATTATAATGTACGTATAGACGCACTTACTGGAACACTTTTGGAAACGAACGACTGGGTTGTTAGCTGTAACTTTGACGGTGCCGAAGGTTCACACGATCACGGTACTATGGATAGTGTTCTTTTTGGAAACAAGAAAGTGGAAAATGCAGCGCGCACATTGGGAGATGGTGCTTCATATAGAGTTTTCCCATTACCTTTAATTTCTCCTAACGAAGGATCAGACGCTATCGTTACAGATCCTGCAGATGCTATTGCTTCTCCTTTTGGATGGCATGACTATGATGGTGTTCCTGGACCAGAATTCGAAGTAACACGTGGTAATAATGTATTGGCAAATGAAGATAGAAACGGTAATAACGGTCCTGGCGCCACTGCCGATGGTGGTCCAACACTTACATTCGACTTTCCTTTTGAGCTTCCTCGTTCGCCACTAGCTTTTCAGGATGGGGCCATTACAAATCTTTTTTACATGAATAACATGATTCATGATATTATGTATCATTATGGTTTTGATGAGGAAGGTGGAAACTTTCAAAAAAATAATTACGGCAATGGTGGTGCCGGTAATGACTTCGTTGTTGCAGATGCACAAGATGGAAGTGGAATGAACAATGCTAATTTTGCTACACCTCCAGATGGTGGTGCACCAAGAATGCAAATGTATCTTTGGTCTGCCCCAGGATCCGTGTTGTCTCCTTATCTTACCGTAAATGACGGGCCTTTAGCAGGACAGTATTATGCTTTTGATTCAAATTTTGCACCACCAGTTCCAACGTCTGGAATAACAGCAGATCTGGTTGTTGTTAATGACGATAGTGGCGAGCCTACAGACGGTTGTGGTACTATTACCAATGCTGCCGACTTGGATGGAAATATTGCAGTTATCCGAAGAGGTACCTGTAGCTATAATGTTAAAGTTCTGGGTGCGCAAAACGCAGGTGCAGTTGCTGTAATAGTTGTGAACGATGTAAGTGGAGATCCAATAGTTATGGGTGGAAACGGTTCATCTATCACTATTCCTGCAGTTATGATCTATCAAACAGATGGAGAAGCTTTAATCACTTCTCTTTTAGATGGAGACACAATTAATGCAACACTAAAAGATGACGGTACTGGAAATGATCCTTTCCAAAGAGACGGTGATCTTGACAATGTTATTGTTGCTCACGAATATGGACACGGTATCTCTAACCGTTTAACAGGCGGTCCTGCTCAAGCTAACTGTCTTCAAAATCAAGAGCAAATGGGTGAAGGTTGGAGTGATTATTTTGCACTAATGATAACCATGAAGCCTAACGAGACAAGAGATTTTTCGCGTGGAATTGCAACCTATGTTGTAGGTGAAGGAATAGGAGGAAAAGGAATAAGAACAAAAAAATATAGTCCTGACTTCGATGTAAACAACTTTACCTATAATAGTATAAAGTCTCAAGTAGCGCCCCACGGAGTTGGTTCTGTATGGGCAACGATGCTTTGGGATTTAACTTGGGATTTGATTGACGAATACGGTTTTGATCCAGATATTAAAAGTGGAACAGGTGGAAATAACATTGCCTTACAACTTGTTATGGACGGCTTAAAGCTTCAAGCTTGTAGCCCTGGATTTGTTGATGGGCGTGACGCTATTTTAGAAGCTGACGAACTTGTTAATGGTGGTGCAAATAGATGTATTATTTGGCGTGCTTTTGCCAAGCGTGGTCTTGGTGTAAGTGCGAGTCAAGGAAGCTCAAACAGCAAGAATGACGGAACAGAAGCATTTGACGTTCCGGCAGATTGTGAATTAGGAGTTTCTGACAACGGCAACACTGAAAATATTTTTGTTGTATATCCTAATCCTTCAAACGGAGAACTTAATATTAAGTCTCGTGTGGATGTAGGTGAAGCTACCATCTCAATCTTTGATATGAATGGAAGAAAAGTTTTCAATCAAAAAGTTGAAATCCATCAATCAGCAACTATCAATGCAACCGGTCTAAATTCGGGTATTTATATAATGCAGATTGACGGTGCGAATCGCTCACAAACAACTAAGTTGATTATCAACTAAGAATAAAAGTTAGTTTGACATATAAAAGAGGCTCAATCGAGCCTCTTTTTTTATAAATATTTTTGAAGGGATTTATTTATTTCTTCTGAAGAGATACCGGCTATATTTTGCAGTTCAGCAGTAGTTCCATGTTCGGGAAATACATCTGGAATCCCTATAACTTCAATGCGATTTTTGTACTGATTTTTTGCAGCGAAGGAAGTAATTGTCGTTCCTAATCCTCCTACTAAAGTGCCATCTTCAACAGTGATTATGTTTTCGTATTTTTTGAAGACGCGATGAAGTATGTCTTCGTCCAAAGGTTTTAAGAAGCGCATATCTACACAGCCAATTTCATCTTCTTGTTCAGGAGATAGCATTTCAATAGCCTTAACTGCGTTGCCAGCCATAGTTCCTATGGTCAATACTGCAATTGTAGTACCTTCTTTTATAACTTCGGCTTTTCCAATTTCAATATTGCTAAAGGGTTTTTGCCAATCGAGCATACTTCCTCTTCCACGAGGATAACGAATAAATATGGGTAGATCTAAACCTAATTGGGCGGTAAATAGAATGTTTCGCAGTTCAACCTCGTTGCGTGGAGCAAAAATGATGAGGTTTGGAATGCAGTTTAAAAATGCCAAGTCGAAAATACCGTGATGTGTGGGGCCATCTTCCCCAACCATTCCTGCACGATCTAAACAGAAAATAACTGGTATTTTCTGTAAGCAAACGTCGTGTATTACCTGATCATAGGCACGTTGTAAAAAGGTAGAATAGATGTTACAGAAAACAATAAATCCTTGCGTTGCGAGTCCAGCAGCAAATGTAACTGCGTGTTGTTCTGCGATACCAACATCAAAGGCCCTCTCTGGGAAGATATCCATCATATATCTCAAAGAACTTCCCGTTGGCATTGCTGGAGTGATACCGATGATCTTTTTATTTTTTTCTGCAAGTTCCACGATGGTTTTCCCAAAAACATCCTGAAATTTCGGAGGTTGTAAAACATTAGTTTTTGGGGCAAGATCTCCTGTGAGTGCGTCAAATTTTCCTGGAGCGTGATAAACAACTTGATTCTCTTCGGCTTGTTTTAAGCCTTTGCCTTTTTTTGTGATTATATGAAGGAGTTTGGGGCCTGAAATATGTTTCAATCTTTCCAGTTCTGAGATTAGAAGATTGATATCATGGCCGTCAATAGGGCCGGAGTAATTAAAATTGAGTGCTTCAAAAATATTGTCAGTTTCAACAACAGCATTCGTTTTAACCTTGGTTAAATATTCCTTTAAAGCACCTACACTTGGGTCAATGCCAATAGCATTATCATTTAAAATCACCAAGAGGTTAGTGTCTGTTACTCCTGCGTGGTTTAAAGCTTCGAAGGCGATTCCACTAGCTATGGATGCATCGCCAACTACTGCAATATGTTGTTTGTTTATTTCGCCTTTTAACTTGGAGGCAAGCGCCATCCCAAGGGCTGCTGAAATAGCGGTACTGCTGTGGCCAACACCAAAAGTATCATACTCACTTTCGCTGAGCTTAGGGAAACCACTGATGCCCCCCAACTGCCTGTTTGTGTCAAAAATTTCCTTACGGCCAGTCAGTATTTTATGGCCATAGGCTTGGTGGCCAACATCCCAAACCAAAATATCATCAGGTGTGTTAAATACGTAATGCAAAGCGATTGTGAGTTCAACCACGCCTAGACTAGCGCCTAGATGGCCTTCTTTAGTGGCGACAATATTAATGATAAACCCACGTAGTTCGCGCGCTAATTGCGGCAATTTTTCCTGAGGAACCTTCCGAAGTTGGTCTGGAAATTTAATTGTTTTTAGTATGCTCTCTGTCATAGAACAAAGATACATCATTAGGTTTTTGCCGATTTGCTATTTTAAAAAAATACACATCGGCAAAAACATAATTTTTAATCCTTTTTTGGATTTAATTCCCCAAGGCTCTGCCTCGCATTTTTTTTGGAGTTTGGAGTTTGTCATTTTGGAATTTGAATACCTCGCGGACTCTGCTCTGAGGTAATTTATTTTAGACCACTGATTACTGATTACTGATTACTGTTTAAAGTGTTTCAGCGTCCGTCATTTCAAGATGAATAGGCGAAATATGCACCCGCTTTTCTTTAATATCCAGCTTGTCGCCATTGGCTAAAATATGTGTTTTAAGGTTGGTTATGGACATAGGAGCGCCTTCTTCTACTGAATCGCGATTGTTGTGAATCAGTCTGCGTGGATCAAAAAGAATTACCATTCCGGAACCGATTACTTCACATTCGTTACAGTTTTTGATGACTAAACCAGTATCCTCGGCCAAGCCAATTCCTACTTTCATAGGAAATCGAGCAACTGCCTCGGCTAATCTACCAAAACGACCACGACGGATAAAATGTGAATCAATAATAAAATTCGGTATAAAGCCCATGCCATTTCCCATGGAAACTGCGCCTTTGGTAAATGCTTCCTGCACACCACCACCCGTAATCATTTCCTCGCTCATGCACATAGCGCCTGCACTGGTTCCAGCAATTATGAAATCTTCGTTTTTGTATTTATCTTTTATAATTTGATCCAGCTTAGTTCCTCCAATATATTTCACTATTTTAGATTGATCACCGCCAGAGAACATAACACAGTTGGCCTTTTTCATCAACTTTAAAAAGACTGGGCTATCTGCATCTTCTCGGCTCCTAATGTCCATAACATGTACATTATTACAGCCTAATTTATTAAATGCATCCCGATAATTACTACTAACTTCAACAGGGATACTTGATGCCGTGGGAATTACTATTATTAGGGAATCATTCCCACCACTTTCCCGTACTACTCTAGAGAGAATACCTTCCTGAATATATTCTAATGTATATCTTTCGTTTTCTCCGTTTCCTTTATCTTCATTTCCACCTATGGGAATCAAAGTGCCTTTTACGCTCATGAATTTATTTAATTTGTGGGCAAAAATACGCTAATTGTTAGAAAAATTAATCATATATTTATCAAATTCATTCAAAACAAACTAAACCTTCAACATATGCGAATTAGAGAAATCAACGCCATGCGGGGGCCAAACTATTGGTCTATACGTCGTCATAAATTAATAGTAATGGTTCTGGACCTAGAAGAAATGGAAGAATTACCTTCCAATAAAGTTGAAGGTTTTAGTGATAGATTACAAGCAATGTTTCCAACAATGTACAGTCATCGTTGTAGTGTTGGCGAAGCAGGAGGCTTTTTCAAACGAGTTGAAGACGGCACTTGGATGGGTCATATTATAGAGCATATTGCACTGGAAATTCAGACCTTGGCAGATATGGATACCGGTTTCGGTAGAACACGCGATTATGGTGAAAAAGGTGTGTATAATGTGGTGTTCAGTTATATTGAAGAAAATGTGGGACGCTTTGCAGCAAAAGCCGCTGTTGATGTTTGTCAAGCCTTGATAGATGGAAAAGAATATAATTTGGAGGCCGATATTCAAACCATGCGTGAAATTCGTGAAAGTGAACGTCTTGGACCAAGTACGGGTTCCATTGTGGAAGAAGCGGAAAGCAGAGGAATTCCATGGATTCGTTTAAATAAATATTCACTTTGCCAATTAGGCTATGGTGCAAACCAAAAAAGAATACAGGCCACTGTTACTTCAGAAACTAGCAGTATTGGTGTGGAAATAGCCTGCGACAAAGAAGATACAAAATACCTTTTGGAACAGGCTGAAGTTCAAGTGCCACGCGGCGACATTATTTCACGCGAAAGCAGTCTTGAGGAAGCTTGTAGTTATGTGCGTTATCCTTTAGTAGTGAAGCCTATTGACGGCAACCACGGACGTGGGATTACGGTGAATATTAATAATTATGACGATGCCTTAGTTGCATTTCGCGAAGCGAAGGAAATTTCGAATAAAGTAATCATTGAAAAATATATTACCGGCGAAGATTATCGTTTGCTGGTAATAAACAACGTGCTGGTGGCTGCTGCGAAAAGAACGCCTGCAAATGTTGTAGGTGATGGAAAATCGACCATTACCGAATTAGTGGATGAGGTAAATAAAGATCCGCGTCGTGGTTATGGTCATGAAAATGTGCTTACCAAAATAACCATTAACAATCTTACCAAAACTATTATAGCCGCTAAAGGTTATACTGAAGACTCCATCCCACCAAAAGATGAAGTTGTACTTTTAAAAGATACGGCAAACCTTAGCACAGGCGGAACAGCTGAAGATGTTACAGATATTGTACACCCTTCAAATGTTTCCATGGCCGAACGCATTTCAAAAATAATAGACCTTGACATCTGTGGAATTGATATTATGACTACAGACATCAGTCAGCCTTTAGAAGATACTGGCGGAGCAGTATTGGAAGTGAACGCAGGTCCAGGTTTCAGAATGCACTTGGCACCTACTATCGGTTTACCGCGAAATGTTGCCGCTCCCGTGGTAGACAAATTATTTCCAAATCATGGAGATACAGGTAGAATTCCAATAATAGCTGTTACGGGAACCAATGGAAAAACTACAACTACTCGTTTAATTGCCCACATTGCAAAAATGAAAGGCCATCGTGTAGGTTACACTACTAGTGACGGGGTTTATATTCAGAATAGATTATTAATGAAAGGCGACTGTACAGGTCCTGCAAGTGCAGAGTTTGTATTAAAGGATCCAACCGTCAATTTTGCAGTTTTAGAGTGTGCTCGAGGTGGATTATTACGTGCCGGTCTCGGTTTTAAAAAATGTGATGTTGCCATTGTAACTAATGTGGCGGCAGACCATTTGGGGTTGAAAGGTATTCATACCATAGAACAACTCGCCAAGGCAAAAGGTGTAATTCCAGAAACTGTTTTGCCAGAAGGCTATGCAATTTTAAACGCCGATGACGATTTGGTTTTCGAAATGCGAAGAAGCATTAGTAGCAACCTTGCTCTATTCTCCATGGATGAGGAAAACCCGAGAATAAAAGCACTTCAAAAACTAGGTGGAATTACGGCAATTTACGAAAACGGGTATGTTACACTATGCCGTGGCACTTGGAAAATGCGCGTTATGAAAGCGGAAGATATTCCGTTAACTTATGGAGGAAAGGCGACTTTTATGATTCAAAATATTCTTCCAGCAGTTATTGCAGCAAATATCCGTGGCATTGGCATGGAAGATATTAAAATAGCTTTGCAAACTTTTATTCCATCGGCATCGCAAACTCCAGGTAGGTTGAATTTGTTTGAGTTTGAAAACTTCACAATTTTACTTGATTATGCACATAATCCCGCAGGAATGCGAGCTCTACAGAAATTTACCGATAACCTTGAAGCCACTGTAAAAGTTGGAATTATTGCCGGAGTGGGTGATAGAAGGGAAGAGGATACCAACGAGCTTGGAAGTATTGCTGCTGAAATGTTTGATGAAATAATCATACGCCAGGATAAGCATTTGAGAGGAAAATCTGAGGAAGCACTTATCAAAATGCTTAATGATGGAATCCAAATGAAGGATCCAAACAAAAAAACAACTATTATCCCTTCCGAAAAAGAAGCCATAACCTACGCAGTAAAGAATGCGAAAAAAGGTTCTTTGATTGTTTTATGTAGTGATGTAATTCCCGATGCCTTGGATTTAGTGATGAAATTTAAGGAAATGGAAAGTAATGGAAAATTGGTTTTTACTGAATAGTTTAACTTAAAAGAAATAGATGAAAATAAGAAAAATGACCATTATTATGATTTTTGTTGGATTGGCATTCAGTTCCTGTAAAAATCAAGATTCAAAAAAGAACGCAACGGAAACTGATAAAATAGAGTCTGCAGAAGCAGTAATTACCCCGGAATTTGAAAATGAAATTAACGATGCTCAATTAGTCGCTACAGTGAAGGATTACATAACGACCACATATTTGACTGAAGCCGATTTACGTGCCATACCAGAAGACCAAAGAAAATTTCAAATCGAACAATTAGATCTGAATGATGACGGAAAAAAAGAAGTATTTGTCAATTTTATGTCGCCTTATTTCTGCGGAACGGGAGGTTGTAGTATTGTGTTGCTGAACAAACAAATTGAGCCTATTACTAAATTTACCGTAACTAGAACGCCACTTTATATTGAGCGATCCATGGAAAACGGATGGAGACCTATACTGACGCAGTCCGAGGGAAAGTGGAGAAAACTTATTTATAAAGACGGTTCGTACCCTTCAAACCCATCGGTAGTAGAAGTAAGTAAGAACGGCCCAAGTGAAGGATCTGATATTCTTTTTGGTGATGATAAAAACGAACTGGAAACTTATAATTTTTAAAATGAAAATTGAGTTAAACTACTGATTGTGAATAGTCAACATTCAGTAGTTTAATTATACTCGGCAGAATAAAAGGAATAGTTATGAACTATTTTGTGTCTTAAGCCTGAGCTACAACAGCTGTCTTCCTCTTATAAATTCCAAAGAAAAGAATATATAAATAACAAGCTATTACCAGCAGTAACGCAACTTTAAACCCAACGTTGTCCGTTAAAAAACCATAAGCTGGCGGAATTACCGCGCCTCCAACAATTGCCATACAGAGCAAACCGGAAGCTTGAGGTTTTAAATCGCCCAGGCCATCAATGGTTAATGCAAAAATAGTTGGGAACATTATTGAGTTAAAAAGCCCTACAGCAAGAATGGACCACATGGCTGTTAAACCTCCTGTATTCATTGAAATTAACAACATCAACACGGCCAAAAAGGCAAAAACTGATAGTACTTTGGTTGGAGCCATTATTTTAGTCAAATAAGCTCCAATAAACCGTCCAACCATAGCGCCACTCCAATAAAATAAAACGAAGGCGCCAACAATTGCTTTGGGGTCAATGGAATTTAAATCGGTGTTTAAAAGACTCTCAGCAATGTATTTCATAGTTTCGTTTTGCAGAATTACTTCGGAAAGATTCATGCTGGTGAAATAATTTACCAAATAACTACCTATGGCAACTTCTGCACCTACGTAAACAAAAATACCAAGTGCGCCCATCATTACAATTTTATTTTTCAGCAATTTTCCGTAGCCTCCAACTGGACTTTTCTCCAAAATCGTCGGAAGCTTTATAAATACGAACATGAGTGCCAATAATCCAATGAACGAAGCGATATATAAAAATGGTGTTTGTACCGCAGAAGCTTCCGAAACGTAATAGGAACTTCTATCGATCTCTGTCAACCCTAAAATTTCTTCTGAAGATTTTATAGTGTCGCTCAATAAAAAAGAAGCTCCAATTATAGGTGCAATTGCTGTTCCTAGAGAATTAAAGGCTTGGGAAAGGTTTAACCTACTTGAGGCGCCATCTTCACTTCCCAGTACGGAAACATATGGATTGGCCGCTACCTGCAAAATGGTAATTCCGCCAGCTAATGTGAAATAGGCGACCAAAAATATCCAAAATACCCTTTCGGAAGCGGCGGGATAAAACAGTAGGCAACCCACGGCCATAGTGCCTAAACCAACAATAATTCCTTTTTGATATCCGATTCGCGAAAGCAAAGCTCCAGCCGGAACTGAAATCACCAAATAAGCCAAAAAGAAAGCAAACTGTACCAAGCCAGCCTGAAAGTAACTGAGCTCAAAAACATCTTTTAATCTGGGAACTAGACTATCGACTAAAACCGTGATAAACCCCCAGAGGAAGAATAGAACGGTAACAGTGATAAATGCGGCGCGGAAGGATTTTTTTTCGGTCATAGCAGTATTGTGCATTTTTCTCTGTGTCCTCTGTTCCTCCGTGGTGTTAGTTTACCACAGAAACACAGAGGCACAGAGGACGCGGAGGGTTTAGTTCTTATTAAAAAAATTGGATGAATATTTTCGTTTTTATCGTCCTGGTGTTTTGTCACTGAAAAACATATTGGTTTGAATAATTTTACTTTTATCTTAAAAAACTTGACTTTGGAGACTGAGACTATTTTTTCTAAAAGCGAATTCTATTGTTTCTAATTCAATCTTCGTAAAATCCTTTTGGTGGAGTTGACGAAAAATTTCGAAGGCAATCTGGTATTTAGTGTATTTTGGGTTTTCAGAACGGATTCTCTGCTTCAAAACTTCATAACCAAATTGAATCATCTCAAATCCTAAAGAAGCTCTTTCCTTCGGGCTTTTAGAAAGAAAAATCTCCACTTGTTTTTTTTGGATATTTAACGGGGTATCAGTCATCAGACAATAAGTTATAAGTGTTCAATTTTAATTTTTTGCACCAGTTTAAAACATAATCTTAATCGGTGTTGGGATTTAATAGGAGGTATTTAATATCATTTATTTGCGTATCGCTCTGAACTTCCTGTATCCATCTCAGCTTCGAAATAATTAAATCTTCAATAGAAACTATCCAAGTTTCATAACCAAAAATCTCCTGTTTTTTTCGTCGATTGAATTCGTGGAGATTGAATTCCGAATTTTTCCGTACTATGAAATCGATATTATAACCAGACTTAAAATCGATAATATTGAACATACCTCTTCTTGAAACCTCTTCTCTTACGGTAGCGGGTTCAATGTAGAAATTATCTGCAAATAAGCCAAGAAAATTTTCCACATCCTTGTTTTGGATGTTTATTACAATATCGATGTCGCGAGTCATTCTGGGAATGGTGTAAGCCAGTAATGCCAGGCTACCCGAAATCATATATTCTATATTTTGGGAATCTAATTTTGTGCAAATTTTCTCCAATAAATCTTTCATTGCTTGTTTTTAGTTTTCCTTTAAAGTAAAAGAGCCCACCACAGTGGCACAGAGCACACAGAGGGTTTAGTTCTTATTAAAAAAATCAGATGGGATATTTTCGTTTTTATCGTCCTGAAATTTTGTCACTGAAAATCCGTCGTGGATGGAATAATATCCTGTCTCCCCTTTTTTATTTACGGCAATATATCCCACTTGAAAATTGCTGTAATCGGGATTCTTTTTTATAATTCGACCAATCGCTTCCTCACAAGCTTGTTGTGGTGTTCTGCCTTGGCGCATCAATTCAACAATTAAAAAACTGCCTACGGTTTTTAAAACTTCCTCGCCCATACCGGTTGCGGTGGCACCGCCAATTTCATTATCAATAAACAATCCGGAACCAATTATTGGGGAATCGCCCACACGGCCGGCCATTTTGTAGGCCAAACCACTTGTGGTACATCCACCAGAGAGATCGCCGTTTTTGTCAATGGCCAACATACCAATGGTGTCGTGGTTTTCAATGTTGATGATAGGCTTATATTCGGAAGTTTTTTTCCATTCTTCCCAATCTTTTTTCGATCTTTCTGTAAGCAGATTGACAGGTTCAAAGCCTTCTGAAATAGCGAATTGTTCCGCTCCTTTCCCCGCCAAAATAACGTGAGGCGTGTCTTCCATCACTTTGCGTGCAACAGAAATAGGATGTAATATATTCTGAAGGTAAACCACCGCGCCATAATTCCCTTTACTGTCCATAATGCAAGCGTCCAGCGTCACCTTTCCATCTCGGTCTGGTAAGCCCCCAATTCCTACGGATTGTCCTTCTGCGTTGGCTTCTTCAATTCTACAGCCTTGTTCTACGGCATCGAGAGCCGATTTTCCTTCCTGCAAAACGCGCCAAGCTTCGGCGGTGCTTTCTTTTACATTCCAAGTGGCGATAACCAGAGGAAAACCTGCTATTTCATTTTTAATATTAAGAATTTTAGAAGTTGAAGCTTCAATTTTTGAAGCAAAAACTGAACTTCCAGCTACAACTCCTAAGCTGGAAAGTGTGGCGTTTTGTATAAATTTTCTGCGTTTCATAGTAATATTGGTTTCAAGTTTCAGGTTGCAAGTTTCAAGTTCCAAACCCCAAAGGTTTCAAAAACCTTAGGGGTTTTAGTCCTGTTTCCTGTTTCTGTTAAGTCGTGGTTGATATTCATTTTATTCTGTTTCAGACTTACAAGGAACCCCGCTGAAAATACGGGGAACACCTTGTAGGAGTTCAGATCAACAAGGAGGATTTAAACCTAACAGGTTTTTAAAACCAGTTAGGTTTAGTTCTAGTCATTTCAAAAACAACTTCTTTACTCTTTGTAATCTCATCATGGGTTATGTAATTTCGATTCAGTTTTTTTCCATCGACAGAAACACTCTTCACATAAATATTTTTTGGAGATTGGTTTTTTGCGATTATAGTTACCGAATTTCCATTATCCAAATGTAAAATAGCTTTTTCAACTATTGGGCTTCCAAGCGCATATTCTGCAGAACCGGGCAAAACGGGATAAAATCCTAAAGCACTGAAAACATACCATGCACTCATTTGCCCAGCATCGTCATTTCCGCAGAGACCGTCTTGTTCGCTATCATACATTTCGGCCATGATTTTACGAACGCGTTCTTGGGTTTTATACGGTTTGTTTGTCCAATTATAAAGATAAGGAATATGATGGCCGGGCTCGTTGCCGTGCACGTAATTCCCCATAATTCCGTCGCGGGTAATATCTTCATTTTTTTCGATGTATTTATCGTCCAGCTCCATGGTAAAAAGAGAGTCCAAATGCATACTAAAACGCTCTTTTCCACCCATCATTTGGATCATTTCGTCTAAATTTTGCGGTACGTAAAGTCCATAATTCCACGCGTTACCTTCAATAAAACCTTGTCCGTGGGTGTCTAATGGATCAAATTCTTTTCTAAATTTTCCATCAGAAAGTTTAGGCCTCATAAATCCAATTTCTGGGTCATAAACATTCTTGAAATATTCCGAACGCTCTAAATATTCTTTTTCAGCTTCGGTATTACCAACACTTTTGGCTATTTGCGCAATACACCAGTCGTCATAGGCATATTCCAAAGTTTTTGAAACCGAAGATCCACTTTTATCCTCTGGTACAAAATGCATTTTTTTGTAATCGCCAATTCCGTCAAAATAATCGACGTTTGCGGTGTTTATGGAAGCTTCCAAGGCGTGTTTTTTATTAAAGTCGCCTACATTTTTCGCAATGGCATCTGCAATTACCGAAGTAGCGTGATAGCCTATCATAGTCCAATTTTCATTTGCGTAATGGCTCCAAATTGGCAACATTTTATGCACGCTTTGGTCGTGATGTGCGAGCATACTTTTTATCATATCATTGTTTCGCTTTGGTTGGGTGATGTTAAAAAGTGGATGCAAAGCGCGATAGGTATCCCAAAGTGAAAAAATGGTGTAGTTGATAAAGCCTTCGGAAGTGTGAATGTTTTGATCGAGCCCGCGGTACTTTCCATCGACATCTTCATAGATTATAGGGCTGAGCATAGTATGATACAACGCAGTATAAAAGGTAATCTGGTCTTCGGGAGTGATTGATTTTACTTCAATTTTTGAAAGTTCGTCATTCCATTTCTGTTTGGTTTCCGCTTTGGTTTTTTCAAAATCCCAATGTGGGATTTCTGCTTTTAAGTTCTTCATTGCTCCTTCCGTGCTTACCGATGAAAGTGCAAATTTTATAGCTATCTTTTCGTTTTCTTCGGTATCAAAATTGAAATAGGCACGGATTTTTTTTCCAGCCATTTCCGGGAAATTTTCTTCTTCGTTGAATTTTCTATAAAAACTGTTGTATTGGGCTTTGTCATATTTTTTGTGACCGTAACTTTTAAAGGGTTTTGAAAATTCCATCGCGAAATAAACGGTACGCGTTCTCGCCCATCCATTGGTTTGACGGTATCCGGTAATAGTGGAATCATTTTCAACGCGCACAAAAGTCCAAACGTTTTTATCGTCGTAGCCATAAACGTTGTAAACCATATCTAAAATAATATGTGCTTCCTCGCTCTTCGGAAATGTATATTGATGAAAACCCACTCTGTCACTAGCGGTAAGTTCTGCTGAAATATTGTAATCGTCCAATTTCACTTTGTAGTATCCGGGTGACGCCATTTCGTTTTTATGGAAATAGGAAGACAAAAATCCTTTTTCGCCGTTTTCGGTTTCCAGCGGATCCAAAACCAGTTTTCCTAGGGTTGGCATCACCAAGAAATCCCCCAGATCTGAATGTCCTGTTCCACTAAAGTTGGTGTGTGAAAAACCTATGATGGTGGAGTCTGCGTATTGATAGCCCGCGCAATATTCATAAGTTTTGGAATTGTAACTACCGTCGGATTTATACATTGCTTCCACATTTGTCTGCGGACTCAGCTGAACCATTCCAAACGGTGCCGTGGCTCCGGGAAAAGTATGCCCCATATTTTCGGTGCCGATAAATGGATTTACAAATTGGGTGAAATCCTTATTCTGGGCGAAAGTGCTGAAACAACTGAGAATTGCAATTGTATAGATTGTTTTTTTAAACATTTTAATTTTCTTTGAGACTATGTCTTTTAAAAATTAGCGTGCCAATCTCTTTTGGCGGATGAATTTCTATTTGACAAGCAAAAGCTATTTGTATCGAATTTCAAATCTAATTATTTCGCTAATAACTGCGCCTAGGTTTGTTTCTTATTTTGTGTGTAGAGATTTTTATGGAGGCTAATTAAGTCTAAAATACAATTTGACGCCAAAAACAAAGTCTACACCTCCTTTTTTACGTCCTTCATCTCTAAAATAATCATCCCAAAAAAGAAATCCATCTGTAGGAGTATTAAAATACTTTGAAGGATTTACCACATGGGAATAGCTGTTTTTTCTATTCCGAATGCCCAAACCAGCGTACGGATTTATTCCAAACCTTTTATTAAAGTTGATGAAAATACCATAATTCAAGTAGGCACTTAATTTTATCCGTTTATAATTTGCTTGGTCATAAGCCGTTTGGGTATGATCATTTTTAGGGGAATAGTATGAATTGATAAAAACCTCCGTTTGATTTAAGTACAATAATTTGACTGAAACGTATTGTTCAACTTTTCTACCTGGATTAAAGGTGTGATACACTTGGGGAGCAATTTCATAGATTTCGAAGGATTTTATCATATCCAAATCTGTGAAATCAATTTTTAAAGCATCGTTGCCATAACTGATATCTATGCCAGCGGCCCACTTTTCAGTAAATCTATGAATATAGCCGAAACCGTATCTTGGTGCAAAACGCTCAAAAATGGGTAATATGTTAAAAGTAATATAATCTTTGGTTTGAGGATAATGCGTTTTTTTGCTTTCCTCTTCAGTGCCTTCTTGCGCAACTACGGACATGGAAAAAAGCAATGTTAAAATCCAAAATATTAGCTTCATACTATCAAGAATTATTTTGGATAAATGTAGGGTAAATTGTACAGCGATTTTAGAATAGTTTGAGTTTTGAAAAATAGTAAATCCTTATTCACTTCGGTTACCTGCTTATTAAACATCCTTAAGAGAACCAATATTGAATTTATTTCCGAGTATAAATTATGCTAAGTTAACCGAAGAGGAATAATTTCTTTTTGATATTCACTATTTCCGAATAGTAAACCCGTTGCAAAACCCACCTCATTTAACTACCTTCATCTTTTCAAAATAAATCCCCATGAAAAACCTTTTACTTTCGGCAATCTGTGTTGCTACTACGCTTGCTTTTTCACAACAGCCAGCCACATCTGCAGCCACTTTGGAGGCAGGGTTGCAACAAAAAGCAGCATTGGCTCAGACTTCTTCAGTTAAAAATATAAGTTTCAATAGTATTGGCCCTAGTATTATGAGTGGCCGGGTGGTTGATTTTGCCGTAAACCCAAACAATCCTACAGAATTTTATGTGGGTTACGCAAGTGGTGGGGTTTGGTATACCAACAATAACGGTACATCATTTACGCCAGTGATGGACAATAGCCCAACCCAAAACGTTGGCTGTGTGGCGGTAGATTGGAAAAGTGGCACCATTTGGGTGGGCACGGGTGAGGTGAATGCTTCGCGCTCTTCTTATGCAGGAATTGGGTTATTGAAAAGCGATGACAAAGGGAAATCCTGGCAAAATGTGGGACTTATGGATAGCCATCATATAAGCAGTATTCTTATAAATCCATCCAATCCCGATGAAGTGATTGTTGGCGCCGTTGGACATTTATATTCTACCAACGACGAACGCGGTGTTTTTAAAACAACCGATGGTGGAAAAACCTGGAGCAAAACACTTTTTGTCAATAATCAGACTGGAGTTATTGAAATTGCTACGAACCCAAAAGACTTCAATACGATGTATGCTGCTGCGTGGGATAAGGATCGCAAAGCCTGGAATTTTGATGGTAGTGGTGAAGGAAGTGGCGTTTATAAAAGCACCGATGCTGGAAGTACATGGATAAAAATTTCTTCAGAAAATAGTGGCTTGCCCATAGGAAAGGGGATGGGCCGTATGGGTATTGCAGTGGTGAATGAGAATTTGGTTTATTTAATTGTTGACAATCAATTTCATAGACCTGCCAATGCAGAAGATAAAATGGAGAATAATGATGTACTGACAAAGGATAACTTTAAGGAGATGGACGTAGATTCCTTTCTTAATCTAGATGAAAAACAACTAAATCAATATTTGAAAACAAATGGTTTTCAAGAGAAGTATCGTGCCGAAAATGTGAAGCAAATGGTTCGCGTGGGCACGGTAAAACCTGAGGATCTCGCAAAGTATTTGGAAGATGCCAATTCAGCCTTATTTAACACGCCCGTTATTGGCGCGGAGGTTTATAAAAGTACAGACGGTGGAAAAAGTTGGAAAAAAACCCATGATGGTTTCTTGGACGATTTGTATTATTCTTACGGTTATTACTTCGGGAAAATTCACGTGGATCCAAGTGACTCAAACAAAATATATATTTATGGCGTGCCAATTCTAAAATCTGCTGATGGTGGAAAAACCTTCGAAAGTATAGGTGCAGATAACGTTCACGCAGATCACCACGCCTTGTGGATAAATCCTAATATGTCTGGCCATTTAATTGACGGAAACGACGGTGGCGTAAACATAAGCTATGACGATGGTAAAACTTGGATAAAGAACAACGCTCCGGCAGTGGGGCAATTTTATTATGTAAACATAGATCACGATAAAGATTATAATGTTTATGGCGGTTTGCAAGATAATGGTGTCTGGGTGGGGCCGCACGATTATAAAGCAAGTATGGAATGGCAGCAGCAGGGAAAATATGCCTATGACAATCTTTTTGGAGGCGATGGAATGCAAGTTCAGATAGATAATAGAAATAGCAAAATTGTTTATACTGGGTTTCAGTTTGGAAATTATTATAGGTTGAATAGAAATGGAGCCGAACCTGTTTACATTCAGCCGAAACACGAATTGGGTGAAAGTCCATACCGCTTTAATTGGCAAACGCCTATTTTGTTGAGCCCACATAATCAGGATATTCTCTATTTCGGCGGAAACAAATTGATGCGAAGTATGAACCAAGGTGATGATTGGACCGCCATTTCAGAAGATTTAACGCAAGGTGGAAAACCTGGCAATGTGGCCTATGGAACGCTTTCGGCCATTAGCGAATCGAACTTTCAATTTGGCTTGCTTTACACGGGAAGTGACGACGGTTTGGTATATGTTTCAAAAGATGCGGGTGGAAATTGGAGAAAGATTTCAGACAGCTTCCCAAAAGATCTTTGGGTGAGCCGCGTGATTGCTTCTTCACATAAAAAAGAACGGGTTTATGTTACTTTGAATGGATATCGTAGTGATGATTTTAAACCTTATGTATATGTAAGTGATAATTATGGAGCGACGTGGAAGGACATCAGCAGTAATTTACCTACTTCCCCAATTAATGTAATAAAGGAAGATCCAGTACATGAAAACTTATTGTTTTTGGGAACTGATAATGGAGCTTATGTTTCCTTTAATCGCGGAAAAAGTTGGGAAGTGTTCTCAAAAGATCTTCCAAATGTGGCGGTTCACGATTTAGTAATCCAGCCCGAAGCGAAGGATTTGGTTTTGGGCACACACGGTCGTTCCATTTATGTTGCCGATATTTCATTACTTCAAAAGTTGAATGAAAATTCAATGAATGAAATGGTTGCTGCCGAAATAGATACTGTAAATTTCTCTCCTCGCTGGGGAAATAAATGGAGCGCTTGGGGCGAAGTGTATGAACCAAAAGCTAAGATTCAATTTTATAGTCCACAAGCTGGCAAAGCAACTATAATAATCAAAACCGAAGATGGAAAGGAGCTACAAACCCTAACTAGAGATGCTGTAAAAGGGGTGAATGAATTGGAATATGATCTGTCAATTCCTGAAAAAGCTATCAAATTCCTAGAGAAGAAAGAAGCAAGAATGAAGCAAGGAGAAAACGGAAAATACTATCTTTCTAAGGGAAAATACAAAGTGAAGATATCGATTAAAGGAAAATCTGCAACTTCTGAATTAGAGGTAAAATAGCAAAATGTATTTAAATCGATTCTAAATAAGTTTAAACAATTAAGAATGTTTGGCGACAAGCCGTTTGAAGCGTATTTTTGTACAACTATTTTAGAAATAAAACCATAATGGCAATATTAACATCTTCAATCGCCCGAAAAGTTGCTATGGCACTTTCCGGCTTATTTCTTGTTTTGTTTTTGGCACAACATTTTACCATCAACATTACTTCGGTCATAGATCCCGAAACCTTTAACAGCTTGTCCCATTTTATGGGGCATAATTTTGTGGTCCAGTTTATCGCGCAACCTATTTTGATTTTTGGGGTTGTGTTCCATTTTATTATGGGGCTTATTCTTGAAATAAGAAACCGAGGTGCAAGAAGTATAAAATATCAATCCTTTAAAGGGAACAATAATTCAACTTGGGCCTCACGCAATATGCTGATTAGCGGTGCTGTAATCTTGGCATTTTTAGGGCTTCACTTTTATGATTTTTGGTTTCCAGAAATTGTTCACAAATATGTAGAGAGCAATCCAATGGATCCAACCCGTTATTATCCAGATTTGGTTCAAAAATTTGAAAGTCCAGTGCGTACAGGTTTATATTGCTTAGCATTTGTCTTGCTTGCATTACATTTATGGCATGGTTTCGCTTCCTCATTTCAAAGTATGGGCTGGAACAATAAATACTCAAAAGGATTGAGAGGTTTTACAAAATTTTATGCAATATTTATTCCGCTCGGATTTATTTTTATTGCGATTTACCTTCATCTTAATCAATAATCACCACGAAACGCAACGCTATGTCAATATTAGATTCAAAAATCCCAAAAGGACCCTTAGCAGATAAGTGGACGAAACATAAAAATGATATAAATCTCATCAACCCCGCAAATAAGCGAAATATTGATGTTATTGTTATTGGAACTGGGTTGGCAGGTGGTAGTGCCGCCGCTACCTTGGCAGAATTGGGTTATAACGTAAAAACCTTCTGCTATCAAGATTCTCCACGTCGTGCGCACTCTATTGCTGCTCAAGGGGGAATAAACGCCGCAAAAAATTATCAAGGAGATGGTGATTCAAACTATCGTCTTTTTTACGATACGGTAAAAGGGGGTGATTATCGCTCCCGTGAAGCCAATTCATATAGACTTGCTGAACTTTCAGGAAATATAATCGATCAATGCGTGGCACAAGGTGTTCCTTTTGCTCGCGAATATGGAGGATATCTTGATAACAGGTCATTCGGTGGAGTATTAGTTTCTCGAACTTTTTATGCCAAAGGTCAAACAGGGCAGCAGTTGCTTCTTGGGGCATACGCTGCAATGAACCGCCAGATAAACAGAGGGAAAATACAATCCTTCAACCGTCACGAGATGTTAGATCTGGTAATGGTAGATGGAAAAGCTAGAGGAATCATTGCTCGTGATCTTGTCTCAGGTGAAATTGAAAGACATTCTGCACATGCAGTGGTTATTGCTTCTGGAGGCTACGGTAATGTTTTCTATCTTTCTACAAATGCAATGGGAAGCAACGCTACAGCTGCCTGGAAAATACATAAAAAAGGAGCGTACTTTGCGAATCCTTGCTATACGCAGATTCACCCAACCTGTATTCCGGTTTCTGGAGATCATCAAAGTAAGTTGACCTTGATGTCTGAATCTCTTAGAAACGATGGTAGAATCTGGGTTCCTAAGAAAAAAGAAGATGCAGAAGCCATTCGAAAAGGAACAAAAAAGCCAAATGATCTCTCTGCAGATGAGCGTGATTTCTATTTGGAAAGACGTTACCCTTCATTTGGAAACTTGGTGCCACGAGATGTAGCCTCACGCGCTGCAAAGGAACGATGTGACGCAGGATTTGGTGTCAACAAAACAGGGCAGGCGGTTTTTCTTGATTTTGCTTCGGCAATTGAACGATACGGGAAAGAGCGTGCTGTAGTTCATGGAAACCACAATCCAACAGAGAACGAAATAAAAACTTATGGAAAACAGGTAATCAGAGAAAAGTATGGAAACCTATTCCAGATGTATGAAAAAATTGTGGATGCGAATCCGTACGAAACTCCAATGATGATTTATCCTGCCGTGCATTATACGATGGGTGGAATTTGGGTGGATTACAACCTTCAATCTACTATTCCTGGATGTTTTGTTCTTGGAGAGGCGAATTTTAGCGATCACGGAGCCAACCGTCTTGGAGCTTCGGCTTTGATGCAAGGTCTGGCTGATGGTTATTTCGTGATTCCTTATACAATTGGTAATTACTTGGCAGAAGATATTAAAACAGGAAAAATCCCTACGGATTCTCCGGAATTTGATGAAGCTGAAAAAAATATTCGTACAACACTAGAGAAATTGATCAATAACAATGGGAAACACTCCGTAGACCATTTTCATAAGAAACTTGGTCATATTATGTGGGAAAAATGTGGAATGGCAAGAAATGCCAAAGACCTTAAAGAGGCAGCCGTTGAGATACGCGCACTACGTGAGGAGTTTTGGAGAGATGTGAGAATTCCCGGAGGTATAAATGAAATGAATGCGGAGTTGGAAAAAGCTACACGAGTGGCAGATTTCCTTGAATTGGGAGAGCTATTTGCAAAGGATGCTTTAAATAGAAACGAATCTGCTGGTGGGCACTTCCGTGAGGAATATCAAACGGATGAAGGAGAAGCGCTACGAGATGATGAAAACTATATGTATGTAGCAGCTTGGGAATATACAGGGGATCCTGGAAATGAAATTCTTCATAAGGAAGCATTAGAATACGAAGACATTGAAGTTAAAACACGTTCCTATAAATAGGATTGAAAGTTATTCTGAAAGGAAAGGAATTTGTTGTTTTATTCTAAAATACATAGATTTCAGATCGAAAATTCAGGGACACGTGGATTGATCAACTTTTAAAATTTAAGAAAAAATAATACCACCCAGCGATGGGTAATATATAGAAGCTTATGAAACTTACACTCAAAATCTGGAGACAGAAAAACCACGATGCTAAGGGAGAGCTAAAAACCTATCCCATTGACGGAATAGAAGGGGATATGTCATTCCTTGAAATGTTGGATGTTCTCAATGAAGGTTTAATAAATAATGGCGAAGAGCCAGTGGTTTTTGATCACGATTGTCGTGAGGGAATCTGCGGAAGTTGCTCGTTACAGATTAATGGAGAACCACACGGGCCTGATAGATTGATTACCACTTGTCAGTTACACATGCGTAGCTTTAAAGATGGCGATACTATCGTTATTGAGCCTTTTCGTGCCAATGCATTTCCAGTAATAAAGGATTTAGTGGTTGACAGAAGTGCTTTTGACAGAATCCAACAAGCTGGTGGATATGTATCTGTGAATACTTCAGGTAACACCGTGGATGCAAATAGCATTCCTGTAAATAAACACGATGCCGATGAATCTTTTAACGCGGCTACTTGTATTGGTTGTGGAGCCTGTGTTGCAGCTTGTAAAAATGCCAGCGCGATGTTGTTTACCTCTGCGAAAATAAGTCAGTTTGCACTTCTTCCACAAGGAAAAATTGAGGCTACGGAACGAGCGTTGAATATGGTAAAACAAATGGACGAGGAAGGGTTTGGTAATTGCTCTAATACAGGAGCTTGTGAGATTGAGTGTCCAAAAGGAATAACACTCGTTAATATAGCCCGAATGAATAGAGAGTATGTGAGCGCAAGCCTAGAGGCGCCACTTTCCAATGCTTGGTCCATAGACGACGAGTCATCACTTTTTGATTAAAAAATGAATAGCCTCTAGTTATATACGGAGATCATTTCTTCATCGAGAGTACAATTTTATAATAAGTTCTTAAGCCCTGCATTTAGCGGGGCTTTTTATTTGGCATAAAAATCGCATATATTTGAGTAATAAACGTCATAGAAATAATTCTTTAAATAATACATTTAAAACACTCTAACTTGAGTACCTACAAACTAAAATATTTACTTCTTGCTTTTTGTTTGGTGCTTCTATGTTCTGAAATGAATAGTCAATCGCGTAATGTGATTGGGAAAAATGTTTCACCCAAAACCGCTATATCAAAAGAGGAAAAAACAAGCTTTTCAACCAAAAGGTTAGCTTTTTCTATTACGCGAAATGCGCGCACTGATTCAGAAAAGATTAGGGACATCTACAACTGGATTGTTTATAATATCTCATACGACATCGAACTGATGCAGAGTGAAAAGCTTCAGAAACAAATTTATACTTCTGAAGGTAATATAATAAGAAACGTTTTAAAGCGTAAAATGGCCATCTGTGGAGGATTCGCACTTCTTTTTAAATCTTTATGTTTGGATGTTGGTCTCCAAGCTGAAGCTGTAAACGGATTTACAAAGGACTATTCGGAAAGAATTAAAGAACGAAAGGTGCCCAACCATACGTGGAATGTCGTTAAGGTGAATGGACAATGGCGGTTACTAGATATTACTTGGGCCATTGGTCACGGCAAGGAAGATGCTCCAGATAATTTTTGGTACTTTACGAGCCCCAAAGAATTTATTTACTCTCATTATCCCGAAGACGTAAAATGGACGTTGATAGAAAATCCGATTTCGTTTTCGGACTTTCAAAAAAATCAATAATTTTCAAAAACAAAAAACCTCCACATTGTTGTGAAGGTTTTTGAATTTTAAACAAAAGTATTTACTATGCTTCAGCGTTTGGAACGATGGAAACGTAGCTTCTGTTATCTTTCTTTTTGGTGAATTTCACTAAGCCATCCACTTGCGCGTGCAAAGTGTGATCTTTACCACCATATACGTTTTCACCTGGGTGATGCGTATAGCCTCTTTGTCTTACAATGATATTTCCAGCAATAGCCGCTTGACCACCGAAAATCTTAACGCCTAGACGTTTTGATTCTGATTCGCGACCGTTTTTGGAACTACCAACTCCTTTTTTGTGAGCCATGGTTTATAAATTTTTTAATTAATAATTTCGGTTTATTTGTCTTTCAACAATTCCTTTGCTTGCTTAACCCACTCGTCAGATTCAATCTTTTCACGAGTAATCCCGTCAATAGCTGAAAGTTCTTCGCGGTCTGCAGCCTTAAGTTTACTGATTTGCTCGAAGGTATAAATACCAAGTTCGTTCAATTTTTCTTCGTAAACTGGACCGATTCCGTTGATCAATTTAAGATCGTCAGCATCGCCTTTTAAAGCAGTACCAATATTGTGAAGTACTTTGTCGATGTTAATTTCGATGTGTGCATCTTCAGCGCGGTGTTCTGCACGAGTAACCAAATTTTCGCTTACTTCAACTTCTTTTTTAGAAGGGGCAGCTTTTTTGGCTTCTGGTTTAGCGTCAGCTTTCGTTGCAGTTTCCTTTTTAGGAGCTGCTTTTGCGGCTGGCTTGGTTTCTTTTTTAGGAGCAGCTTTTTTAGCTTCTTCCTTTTTAGCAGGTGTAGCTCCTGAAGCTACAATGCTTTCGATTACAATTTGAGAAAGAGCCTGACGGTGTCCGTTTTTAACACGGTATCCTTTGCGGCGTTTCTTTTTGAAAACTATAACCTTGTCACCTTTAAGGTGCTTTACGACTTTTGCTCCTATTTGAGCGCCGTTTATAGCCGGGGCGCCAATGGTAATATTGTCTCCGTCACCAATAAGAAGTACATTGTCAAAAGACACTGTTTTCCCTTCTTCATCTGGCAAACGATTAACAAAAACCCTTTGGTCTTTCGCAACTTTAATTTGCTGCCCTGCTATCTCTACAATTGCGTACATAGCGAATCGTTTATAAAATTAGTTAAACTTAGATTTCCCTAACTTTTGCGGCGGTTTTCACCACCGAAGCAAACAAGGTCTGCGTAGGGGGCTGCAAATATAATTTTAAAAAAGCAAACAACAAAGTGTTTTTAATTTAATCTTCAAAGGGTAATTTACTGAGAAACAATTTGGTTTGAATCTTTGAAACATTAAACCCACACAGATATCGCACAATTATAGAGCCTTTAAGTACGATGAAGAGGTTTTTAATTTTTAATTTTGAATTTGGCTTTTGGCTTTTGGGTTTTTATTTCATGATGTTCCGATTGCCATCTCGAGTATTCCAAGATCTTTTCAGTAACTGCATAAAGGAGAGAGTCAGAACAAGTGTAGTTACAAAACCCATTATCAAGATGGATATAAGCAGCATAAACGTTCCTAAATCATAATCAAGATTCCACTGTTCCATTATCGATGCGGCAAAGGCTGTGTCTATTTGGTACATATAGATTGCCATAAAAATGGTGAATAATATAGAGGCGATTCCGCCTGAAATCAGGCCTACTTCAAAACCGTTTTCATATTTAAAATCACTCTCTTCTGTAGCGTATTTTTTAATGGCCAAATAAAGACCGGCACCATAGATGAGTCCATTGACAGCGCTAAAAGCAAAATATTGATGAAGTCCAATTAATTTTAAAAGAAGAAAGTACGCAATTAAGATTATTGCAATCCAAATACCATATCGTGAATATATCTTAGCCATAACAGTTAGTTTTATGATGAAAAGTTACAAAATATACCCTTACTTAGTTGTAAATAGATTGTTAACTTTTTTTAGGACTATTTATTAGCCTTTATTTTCACTTTATTTTTTAAATGTTTGATTATTTTCAAAATCCAAAATAAAACTTTCTTTTTATTTCAGAAGAGAAGAATATTATTTTTATCATAGATTTAAAAGGACCGAAAACAATTCTTAAGTTGAAAATAGGAATTTTTAACTTAAACTTCCTTTTAGTATAGAGCAATCTGCCGGGACAAGGAACTGACTTTGAAAATAAATAAAGTATCTATTAATGAGCAAGTAGCTGCTTTTGATTTCGAATAAAAAACGATGAGAACCTAAATAAACAACTTTGAAAGAAATTTTAAAGCGGTTTTTTGTTAGATTAGTTTCTAAAAACTTCTAAAATTATGTCTTCCTGTAATTAGCTAATTCTATTCCCAAGTAACAGTTTCCATGATTTTTCGAATGTCTTCTCTAAGGTATTCTACTGCCGGATAGATAGAATCAAAATTTGGTTTGGCATCAAAATAAAGAGCGCCGTTTAAAAAATGATTGATGCTGTCTGTAACATAAAATTCAGCTTGGGTAGCGGCATTTCCATTGATCATATAAAACATTCCATAAACGCCCTTTTCTGGGTTCACAAAAGGTTGTTCAGGCATGCTATTCGCTTTTATTGTGTGTTCGTAAGCAAGCTTTTGCGCATCTTGAAGTAAGGAATCTAAATTATTATTGTGCACATCTTGATAGGTCAAATATAAAGTAGCCTTCATATTTGGATAATTGATGTTTAGACCGCAATTTTTCTTTTGGATCAATTTCGCGTGGTCGTTTATAGAAAAGGAATAGGGGCAAACAGTTTCAACAGTGTGATATGTAGCAATAGGGTAATCTAACCTAAGCATTGCTGAAGGTTTTACTAAAACGTCGTCCTTGCAAGATGCAAAAATAAAGAGACCTGCTAGAAATAAAAAGAGATATTTTTTAATGTTCAATGCTAAGTTTTATTTGTTTGATGCGTTTGCCCTCAAAGGCTTCAATGGTAAACGCATAACCGTGATAGGATATTATTTCGTTTTTCTTCGGAAAGCCTTTTGATATTTCCAACAGAAAGCCAGCTAAGGTTTCTGCTTCCCCTTTTTGATCTTCGAAAATTTCAGGATCTTCAAGTTTTATAACCTTGTAAAAGTCTTTCAACGGGGTTTTTCCTTCAAAAATAAACGTGTTGTCGTCTAATTTTGAAAAGATAAGGTCTTCATCATCAAATTCATCGCTTATTTCACCCACAATTTCCTCAATAATATCTTCTAAGGAAATTAAGCCACTAGTTCCGCCATATTCGTCTACCACAATGGCCAAATGCATTTTCCGTTCTTTGAATTCATTTAAAAGGTCATCCAGTTTTTTATTTTCGGGAACAAAATAGGCTTCGCGTTTTAGCGTTTTCCAATCCAGAATTTTCCGGTCGGTATAAGGTATCAAATCTTTTACATATAGAATTCCAGTAATATGGTCCATGCTGTCTTTATACACGGGAATTCGCGAATATCCGTGTTCTAAAATCTGGGGAAGAATTTCCTTAAAAGAATCCTCTTCGTTTAATGCAAAGATATCCATTCGGTTTTTCATCACCTGTTTGGTGTCTGTATTTCCGAAGGTCACAATGCCTTGTAGTATTTTCTGTTCCTCGAAGGTCGTGTCCTTATTAGAAAGTTCGAGTGCTTGAGAGAGATGGTCAACGCTAATGTTTGTTTTCTGTTTGCCGTAACGATCGTGCAAAAATATAGTGGCTGAACGCATTGGCAGGCTTATTGGAGAAAACAAAGTGTCTAAAATGTTAAGTGGTTGTGCCATAAAAACCGCAAATGAAACACGATTTCTATTTGCGTATATTTTCGGAAGAATTTCTCCAAAGAGCAAAATAAGAAAGGTTACTACAACTACTTTTAAAAGGAACACAAGGCTAACGTTAAAGTAATACAGATTCACCGAATAATTCCATTGCGCGAACCAAATGGAGCTTAGGGATTCAAATAATAGTACAATGGCGATATTTATGAAATTGTTAGCAACCAAGATCGTTGCCAAGAGTTTCTTTGGTTTAGCCAGCAATCCTTCAACAATTCCAAGTTTTTTGGAAATATTCTTTTCTTGATTGGTCTCAAAATCGGAAGGGGTTAAAGAGAAAAAAGCCACTTCAGCTCCTGAAATAAGAGCAGAGCAGGCTAATAAAGCAACTAGTAAAACACTGCTTGATATTTGTGAAAAATCCAAGGCAGATAAAAAAAGTAAACCAGGGGGTTCTATGTCCAATTTGATGCGATTTAGCCTGCCCACTGGCAGGCAGTTTAAATGTTAAAAAGGAAGGTCGTCTTCCTCTTCATTAGTATCCTGAACTTGCGATGGTTGTGCAGGTTTTGAGGGCTCTTGTTTGGTTTGGGTAGTATTCCCAGAAGCTGCAGGAGCGGTTCCCCCTTTTGGCGTTAAGAATGTAAAATCGGTACAGTGAACTTCCGTGCTGTATCTATCTAATCCTTTTTCGTCTTGCCATTTTCGGGTTTTTAAACGGCCTTCTATATAAACCATATCGCCCTTTTTAAGGTATTTTTCGCAAATTTCGGCAGCTTTGTTGCGCACAACGATATTGTGCCATTCGGTATTGGTAACACGCTCGTTAGTATTTTTATTCGTGTAAGTTTCATTGGTGGCAAGCGGGAAACGGCCTAAACTATTTCCACCTTCAAAATAATGCATTTTCACATCATCGCCGGTATGCCCAATTAACATTACTTTATTCAATGTTCCGCTCATAACTATTTCTTATTCAATTTATGCAAAGGTAGATTTTGCGTTTTAAATATACTGAATTTTTAAATTTTAATATGAAATGATTGCTTAAAACCCTTGATTTCGTCTCTTAATAGCTTTCAAAAAATTCAGAAACAAAGTTTTCAATCAAAACGGGAACTGCGTAGCGGCCAATTTCCGAAATGGCGACAGAGGCTTCGGTTTCTTCCGCTTGCCCTTCAAGACGGGGAGTTTCCACAATCCAGAATCGCGTGTTTAAATGTTGGTGCGAAAGTTTATGTATCACTGGTTTTTCATTGAAAAGCGAAATGCTTTCAATCTTGATTTTTTCAGAAAAAACTTGAAACTGCGGATTTTTTTTCAAAGTTGAAATATTAACTTTTTCCAAAGTTTCTATAAGCGGAAACTCATAGAGCTTGTGCCAAATACCTTTCCCAGTGCGTTGTTGCAGAATAGTACGCTCGTTTTCAGAAAGAATTACCATATAATTAAAATATCTTGTTTTTGCTGGTTTTGCTTTAATCTTGACTGGGAGTTCAGATACTTTTCTTTTTTGAAATGCTACGCAATTATCATTAAATATACAGTTGGCGCAATCTGGATTTTGGGGTACACAATAGCGTGCGCCAAATTCCATAATGGCTTGGTTAAAAGTGCCAGGTTGTTTCTTGTCTATTAATTGTTGGGCAAGCTGTTTAAATTCTTTTTGACCGCTTGTAGTATTAATAGGAGTGAGAATTCCAAAATAACGCGATAGCACGCGGTAGACGTTTCCGTCAACAACCGCATCCGGCTGGTTGAAGGCAATGCTGGCAATGGCACTGGCGGTATAATCCCCTACACCCTTCAGTTTTAATAACTCTTTGTAATTATCTGGAAAAACGCTGTTCATTTCTTGGGAAACCATTTTTGCAGTGGCATGCAGGTTTCGGGCGCGCGAATAATAACCCAATCCCTGCCACATTTTTAGAACTTCGTCTTCATCGGCATTTGCTAGGTCAGAAACGGTGGGATAGGCTTCCAGAAACTTTAAATAATAAGGTAAGCCCTGCAACACACGGGTTTGCTGGAGCATGATTTCAGACAGCCAAATATGATAAGGGTTCACTGTATCGCGCCACGGAAGTTCACGTTTGTTAAGTAAATACCACGAGATTAGCTTTTTGGAAAAATGGGAGGTTATTTTCGGCATTGGGCAAAAATAATCTATATCCCTTTAAATTTTAAAGGATTAAGCTTTGAATTATTGATTTTAAAATATGTATATTTGCGGTCTGTTAAAAAAAATTCTAGTAAGAGATTAATAATTAAAATTTATAAGTAATGACGAAAGCAGATATCGTAGCTAAGATTTCAGAAAAATTAGGAATGGAAAAGAATGAAGTTCAGGCTACAGTTGAAACCTTTATGGCAGAAGTGAAGAATTCATTGGAAGGTGGAGATAATGTTTATTTAAGAGGCTTTGGAAGCTTTATTATCAAAACAAGAGCTGAGAAAACAGGAAGAAACATTTCGAAAAACACAACCATTAAAATTCCAGCCCACAATATTCCGGCTTTTAAACCTGCAAAAGTATTTGTTGAAGGTGTAAAAACGAATGTGGACGTAAAATAATATTAACCCGTTCTGAATTAAATTCAGGGCATTAAAAAAGACTTTAGTATGCCAAGTGGTAAAAAAAGAAAAAGACATAAGGTAGCCACGCACAAGCGTAAGAAAAGACGTCGTGCTAACCGCCATAAAAAGAAAAAGTAGTTTCTAAACTACTTTTTCTGTTTTAAAAGTGTTTTGGTAATCGTATCTTTTTAGGTGCTTTTTTCCAAAAAATAACAAACGAAAAATTGTTCTTTGAAAATGAGATTGTAACAACCTGCTTTTGGTTTTGATGCAATTTCGCCGGGTTTTTATAGAGAACCTGTAAAAATATTGTTTAATTAGTCCGCTTAGGCGGGCGTCAAAATTAATGTAACGTGAACTACGAATTATTTATTAGGTCCGGTTCACAAGAAGTTGATTTTGCCCTTTTAAAGGATGGAAGACTTATAGAGCTTCACAAAGAAGAAGAAGGTAATAATTTTACGGTTGGCGACATATTTCTCGCCAAAATACGTAAAACGGTTCCTGGGCTTAATGCTGCCTTTGTGAATGTGGGCTACGAGAAAGATGGTTTTTTACACTATCATGATTTGGGCCCAAAAGTGCTATCGCTATTAAAATTTGTTAAAGGCGTAAGTTCGGGTAAACTAAAAGATTATTCCCTAAAAGATTTTCCTTTCGAAAAAGAGATTGATAAAAACGGCAACTTAAATGATGCCTTGAAAAGTAATCAATCCATTTTGGTTCAAGTTGTAAAAGAACCCATATCCACCAAGGGACCACGTATAAGTTCCGAGCTTTCTATAGCCGGAAGATATATTGTTTTGGTTCCATTTTCTGATCGTGTATCTATTTCGCAAAAGATAGAAAGCAACGAAGAAAAAGATAGGTTAAAGCGCTTGATTACAAGCATTAAACCAAAAGGATTTGGTGTTATTATACGCACCGTAGCCGAGGGCAAAAAAGTAGCAGAACTGGACAAAGATTTGCAGAATCTTATGGAACGCTGGACAGCGATGTGTAAGAAGCTACAAGGGGCGCACCACCCTTCAAAAGTGCTGAGCGAGCTAAACAGGGGAGCCTCTATCATCCGTGATATGTTCAACGATCAATTCTCCGCAATACATATTGACGATGAGACCCTATACTTGCAAATAAAAGATTATGTGCAGGAAATTGCACCAAAACAAGACAATATCGTTAGGTTTTACGATTCTAACGTTCCCATGTTTGAGAAATTCGGCATAGAACGACAGATCAAAACTTCTTTCGGAAAAACAGTATCAGGTAGCAAAGGTGCTTATTTGGTAATTGAACACACCGAAGCCATGCACGTTATAGACGTGAATAGCGGTAACCGAAGCAATAAGCAAAAGACGCAGGAAGGCACAGCGCTTGAGGTGAATCTAATTGCAGCTACCGAGGTGGCAAGACAGCTTAGGTTGCGCGATATGGGAGGAATTATTGTGGTAGATTTTATTGATTTGGCAAATGCCACGCATCGCAAACAGCTCTACAATCACCTTCGTGATGAAATGAAGGATGATAGAGCAAAACACAAAATTCTCCCCCCAAGCAAATTTGGATTAATTCAAATAACCCGACAACGCGTTAGGCCAGAAATGAATATCAAAACTCGCGAAGAAGACCCGAATACCGGGAGCGACGGCGAGATTGAAGCGCCTATTATCGTTGTAAATAGAATAAATGAAGAGGTAAAGAGCCTTTTCAAAAAAGACTATAAAAAGATAACACTTAATACACATCCTTTTATAGCGGCCTTTTTAACCAAAGGTTTCCCAAGTGTGCGCACCAAATGGTTTTTGGAGCATAAAAAATGGGTGAAAATTCAACCGAGAGATGCTTATACGTATCTTGAATATCACTTTCACGATAAGGATGGTGAATTATTAAAATAACCAGAACCCCTTTTGAAGCATAGCTTCGGAAGGGGTTTTTTTGTTTCCATCGCCAGCATCTCTTGAGAGAGGAGTTTTAATATATAAAACTAACCACACGCTTCTTCCCCTCTTTCAGGGGAAAGTGGCCCCGATTTTTCATCGGGGGCGGAAGGGGTAAATTTCCCAAATTATATTTTTTGAAGTAGTAGCAAATCCAGTCTGATTTCTGCAGTGAAGCAGTCTTGGTTCTTGTTTCTTTTCTGAATAATTAAAATGAATTATCTTCACAAAAAATAAAATTTGAACACCCACAAAACATACACCGTAGAAGAAGCTAAAAGGCGAATGGAACGCTACTGCGTCTATCAAGAGCGTTGCCATAAGGAAGTGAACCAAAAGCTGTATGAAATGCGAATGATTCCCGAAGCGGTGGACCAAATAATCAATCATTTGCTGCAGCATAACTTTTTGAATGAAACACGGTTTGCACAAGCCTTTGCGCGCGGAAAATTTAGAACTAAAAAGTGGGGTAGAAATAGGATTGTCAATGAATTAAAATTCCGCCAAATTTCTAAATTTAACGTCATAATTGCCTTAAAGGAAATCCCTGACTCGGAATATTACAAAACTTTTGACGAATTAGTAGAAAAGCGATTACGACAATTAGATTCTGAAACAGATCTTCAGAAGAAACGAAAGAAGTTGGCTGATTATCTTTTTTATCGGGGATGGGAGAGCACGTTGGTTTATGCGAAGGTTAATGAAATCTCTAATTGATATTTGGGTGAGGCAAGAGTGGCAAAATCGCTCGAGCTGAGTGCAGGAGTTGCAAAATCGCGCTAGTTTGGGCCAATGCGAGCTTACTTAAAAGAGATGTTGGTGTTGATTTGGCAATTGTTATTCACATTCTAGATTTGAAATACCTTCCATCATATCACTTGAATACCCTCCTTGTCCTATTATTTTTTTATATTCCTTGCTTAAATTTTCATCGAGCCTAATTATAAATTCTGAACAGTTCTTAAAATATGGCTTAAGATATTTTTTAGCAAATTTAACGTCGTCCTTAGTATTATTTTTTGCTCGTTTTTTCTTGTAAATAAAATTATCATTCTTTTTATCATATAGATAATAATAAAAGGAACTATGGGAGAAATATTCTGTTAATACATATTTATCATTTTGCACTATAACCTGATGTAATCTATTTAGGCCAAATTTACTTCCTATTTTTAAACGTGTGTAATAGTTGTTGCCAACAAATAGCTCTGATACCTTTCTTTGTTTCACTTTGATAACTTTCCCTTTTTCATTATGATAAAAAAGTCGCTCGGCCGTTAATGCATAGTCACTATAAGAATACATGTTTAATATCGTTTCTTCAGTGTCTTGCATGCTATACATATCAATTCTTTCGTCTTTAGTTGTAAGATAATATCCAATTGATGGATTCCCTTTCCTATTTTTTATCATTTCCTCAATTAGAATCATTCTTTCTTTAGAAGATAGAGTATCACTTTGTGAAAAGGAACTTGAGATAATTAATAAATGAAAAGCAGCTATTAGAAGTAATTTAATTTTCATGATTGTAAGTTTTTTAAACCCTGACACAAATATGGAAAAAAAAATTAAACAAATACTTCTAGTAAGTTTAATGATTGCTTTCTTAATAAAAGTTACTTAGAAAACTAAATATTAAACGAAGCTCCTAAGTTAAACGAGAATTGATTGTGAAGCTTTTCAGCGGGAGTTAATATATCTGTATTGTATTTTGCGAAGGGAACGCTTATTTCAGTAAAAACTCCGAAACCGTAGGTGAAGAAATAACGCGCACCCAAATGACCGCCAAAGTTTTTTAAGCTTGCGTAGAGTCCGGGGTAAATATCAAAACCTTCGTCAATATTTATTACGTTGCCAAGATTGGCGTTAAAACGCGCTCTTAAATCGAAACGATCTCCAAATTTTGCAAATGGGACTTCTTCGCCATCAAGATTTCGAACCTTATCAATTCCCAATAGATAAGCTGAAGCCACTCCAAAAGAAATGTTTTCACCCACGCCAAAGTCTAAACTTCCCATAATTCCCGTGCCGTATTCTTGAAGGTTTGCACCAACTTGGAACTTAACGTCGCCTTTTCCTGTGTAAGCTTGGCCAAAGCTAAGTTGTAAACAAAGAAGTGCAAATACGGTAGCGAATGTTCTCATAGATGAAGGATTTAATGGAAAGATACTGATTTATGACGAAATTAGAGCCTTTTGTTAGTGCGAACGATCGCTTGTTCGTTTTTCCAGTCAATCCATTTTTGACCTTTTATTCTACGCATAAATTGGTCGTAATAGCGCATAATGGCAATATTGTAAACTGCTTTTGCCAAATTTTTAGGATGTCTGGGAATGGCGCGTAAACTCATAGAAAACCCAGGGGTAATGTAGCGCATATAATGCCAATAGCCTTCCGGCATATACAGCACGTTGCCATGTTCTAAATTAGCAATATAACCTTCTGCTTTTTTTAACGCAGGCCATTTTTCAAAATCAGGATTGTGAAAATCTATGTCTTCACGAGTAATTAGAGAATGTGGAATTTTATAGAGATAATCGTTCTGCTTTTGGTCAAAGAGAATCACTTCTTTTTTTCCTTGGAAGTGGAAATGAAAAATGTTCGCCAAATCGATATCATAATGCATAAAAGTATATGAATCTTCTCCACCGAAAAAGAGCATCGGCAAGCCTTTCATCAATTTTAGACCGAAATCGGGATAGGTAAAATCCTGTTGAAGCTGTGGTACTTCCTTTAAGATGTTCCAAAGAAAAATACGGTACTTGGTAGGTTCTTTTTTAAGAAGTTCCACATATTCGCTCATCTTCATTTTGGCGTGTGGTTCATTAAAACCGTCTTCGTGACTCACAGGTCGGTTGTCATAAAGCGGTACGGTTTTATCGCCTGCAACATCCCCCATATAGTCTAGATCCCATTTAGAAAATGCAGGCCAATCATCGACAAAATGTTCGATAACAACCGGTTTTTGGGGTTTAAAGTAATTCTTGAGAAAATCTTCTTTGGTAATGCTCTTTACCTGGTCTATCTTCTGTAGCTGCATAATCTTTGGATTCAGGCAAATTTACGAATCTCTTTGCATTGTAGGACGCGGTTAATAGAACTTTAAGGAAATTGGAGATAATATCTAATTGCGGTACTGAATCGAATTTTTTCAAGGAATTGGCATTTACGTAATGAAGA
Source organism: Aequorivita capsosiphonis DSM 23843 (assembly GCF_000429125.1). Lineage (GTDB taxonomy): Bacteria > Bacteroidota > Bacteroidia > Flavobacteriales > Flavobacteriaceae > Aequorivita > Aequorivita capsosiphonis. Next base: position 95,987 of record NZ_AUBG01000011.1, on the reverse strand, counting down.
CAATATTATGTCCATATTTGCTAGATATGGACATAAATTGTATATTTATATTTATAAAGAAAAAAATCATGAATGTTAGTCTTACAGAAAAGCAGCGAAAATACATTGACGACAGGGTAAAATCTGGCGATTATCAAAACGCCAGTGAGGTAGTAAGAGATGCTTTGCGTGCTCATGAACTTAATGAACAAAAGTTACAATATTTGCGTAACGAGATACAAAAAGGTATTGATAGTGGGGTTAGTCCTTTTACTATGAAGGATATCTTAGAGCAGAAGAAAAGGCAATATAATATCGATGATTAATGCTGGAAAGGAATATTATACTTTAACTTATAATGCCAAATTTGACGTGGATGGGATTTTCGATTATGATGAAGATCGTTTCGGAATAGATCAAGCTTTAAAATATTTTTTCGGTTTAGAATCGCTTTTTGAGCAACTAACTACTTTCCCGAACGAAGGAATTCTCCGAAATGATATTGGTTCAGGCATTCGAAGCATTCCATATGGCTCCCACCTCGTATTTTATTTAATTACAGATATTTCTATTGAAATTGTGAGAATCTTACATCAAAGCCAAAATACAATGGATTATTTTGAATAACTCATTAGATTGAATAGATACCTCTACAAGGAGATTGCTTCGTGCCTCGCAATGACACCTTGCAGGAAACAATAAATCCCAAACTCCATTTTATTGGAATTTGGGATTTTATATTTTTTTGGGATTTTCTTTTCAAAGGTAGCTGAGTGATTCCGACCTTTCAGTTGGAATTGTATCGAAGCTAATCTGCCAAAACCATCACTCTGTTCTTATTACATTCAACAGTTCCTCCAGAAATATGAAGTACCCATTTTCCATCTTCTTTGCTAAATTTTTTCTGAAAACCTTCCGCTATGGTTGGGTTTCCGTCAAACTTCACTTTGCCTTCCTGTAAAACAGAAACGATAGGAGCATGGTTATTCAACATTTGGAACTCACCTTCCACACCTGGAACGGTTATGCTTACTACTTCTCCAGACACTAAGGATGCTTCGGGGGTTACTATTTCTAAATACATCTTTTTTAGTTATGAGTTATGAGTTATGAGTTATGAGCAACTCTGCACTCATAACTCATAACTCTGAACTTGTTTTATACTTCTGCAAGCATTTTCTCACCAGCGGCGATAGCTTCTTCAATGGTTCCTTTAAGGTTAAAAGCTGATTCTGGAAGGTGATCTAGTTCTCCATCCATAATCATGTTGAAACCTTTGATCGTTTCTTTAATATCAACCAAAACTCCAGGAATACCGGTAAACTGCTCTGCCACGTGGAATGGCTGAGAAAGGAAACGCTGTACACGACGTGCGCGACCTACTGCCATTTTATCTTCTTCAGAAAGTTCTTCCATCCCAAGAATGGCGATAATATCCTGTAATTCTTTATAGCGCTGTAAAAGCTCTTTTACGTTTTGTGCACAGCTGTAATGCTCTTTTCCAAGAATAGCTTCGGTAAGAATTCTAGAAGTAGAATCCAATGGATCTACCGCTGGATAAATACCAAGCTCAGCAATTTTACGGGAAAGTACGGTTGTAGCATCCAAGTGGGCAAACGTTGTTGCCGGCGCTGGATCCGTAAGGTCATCCGCAGGTACGTAAACCGCCTGTACAGAAGTAATGGAACCTCTTTTAGTTGAAGTAATACGTTCTTGCATCGCACCCATCTCTGTTGCCAAAGTTGGTTGGTAACCCACCGCTGAAGGCATACGCCCAAGTAGTGCAGAAACCTCAGAACCTGCTTGTGTAAAACGGAAAATGTTATCAACGAAGAAAAGTACATCTTTTCCTTGACCTTCGCCAGCTCCATCACGGAAGTACTCAGCAATTGTCAACCCTGAAAGTGCAACACGTGCACGTGCTCCAGGTGGTTCGTTCATCTGTCCGAACACGAAAGTAGCTTTAGATTCTTTCATTGCAGTTTTGTCAACTTTTGAAAGATCCCATCCACCATTTTCCATAGAGTGCATAAAGTCGTCACCGTATTTTATAATACCAGACTCAAGCATTTCGCGAAGCAAGTCATTACCCTCACGGGTACGTTCCCCTACACCGGCGAATACTGAAAGACCACCGTGGCCTTTCGCGATATTGTTAATCAACTCTTGAATAAGTACCGTTTTCCCAACACCAGCACCACCAAAAAGACCAATTTTACCACCTTTTGCATAAGGTTCAATAAGGTCAATTACTTTAATACCTGTGAAAAGAACTTCGGTAGAAGTTGAAAGATCTTCAAATTTTGGAGCATCACGGTGAATTGGAAGACCGTGTTCGCCAGCTTTTGGCAAGTTTCCAATACCGTCAATTGCATCGCCAATTACGTTGAAAAGTCGACCATAAACGTCATCGCCTACTGGCATTTGGATTGGCGCTCCAGTTGCAACAGCATCTACGCCACGGCTTAAACCATCGGTAGAGTCCATTGATATGGTACGTACCATGCTCTCACCAATGTGAGATTGAACTTCAAGAACCAAAAGGTTTCCGTTGTTGTTTACCTCTAACGAGTCGTATATTTTTGGAAGTTCCGATCCGCTATCAAACGCAACGTCAACTACCGGGCCAATAATCTGTGCAACTTTTCCTATGCTTTGTGACATGAGTAACTCTTTATTTTATAGTTATCTAAGGGTTAAAAATCAACCCCTGTTTTGAACGGTGCAAAGATAGTTTTTTCTGGGTGATATTTGCAACGGAATTTTTAAAAAAATTATAGGTAAGAAATACTAGCCCACAAAGTTCTTTGAGGCCTTTGGGGCTTGAATAATCAGAGCATTTCGCAAAGCCCACGAACCTCTTCCGAAAAAAGTGAAATTATTCGCTTCTGAAGGGTATCATCTTTGGAAACGCTGCGGCCATCAATCTCAATAACTGGCGTCAATTCCCCCATGGTTCCTGTTGCTAGAACACCATCAGCATTATAGAACTGAGAAAGGGTGATATCCGCTTCTGTTATTTCGATATCGTATTTTTTACACATTTCAATCACTGAATTCCGTGTAATTCCAGGAAGACAGGCGTGCGCAAACGGTGTGTAGACCTTTCCATCTTTTACCATAAAAAGGTTGCTGCCATTAAGTTCAGCTATAAAGCCACGATCGTCAAGCATTAATCCCGCATCTTTTCCAGCCACATTCGCTTGAATTTTTGCGATAATATTATTGAGCAAATTGTTATGATGAATCTTACTATCCAAAAATTGCGGTGAGTTGCGACGTTGACTGGTGCTTATTACTTTTATTCCGTGATTGTTATCGTAGACCAAAGGTTTCCATTCTGCCAAAACTATTAGGCAAGAGCCGCTTTGATTTAGGCGAGGATCCATACCGCTGGTTATTTTTTCACCACGGGTCAAGGTTAAACGAATATGTGTATCGTCATTCATCCTATTGGCATCGAGGGTTTGTTTGATAGCTTTTTTAATGAATTCTTTGGAAGGGATATCCGTAAATGCCAAGGTTTTAGCAGATTCGTACAAACGGGTTAGGTGTTTATCTAAGCAAACTACACCTTCGGGATAGACGCGCAAACCTTCCCAAACCGCATCGCCTCCTTGTACAGAACTGTCAAAAACAGAAACTTTAGCTTCGTTTCTCGGGTATAATCTATCTTTTATAAAAACTTGAATGGTATCGTTTTTGGGATTGGATTTTTGAAGCATAATTTTGAAGTTGAGAGTTTATGAGTTTAAAAGTTTAATGGTATTTTTTAACGCCTCATCCCGAAGGGATGAAATATTTATAGAAAACAATTAGCTAGGTTTATAAGACCCCATCGGGGTCGAATGCGGTTTCAATGTTGTTTGCTATAAATATATGAACACTTCGGGTTCGGTGTTCTTATAATATTGGTTTGAATTCGTCATAATTAGGTATTAATCAAAACATTATTTTTTAAAGTTTCATAATATGGCAAGGCCTTTTTCAGCAATGGTTCCAAATGTTTCGGCAAATCTTGCGAACTGCTTTTTTGCAGGGCAAAACCTTCTGAATTATGGACGTTAGTGTACCAATGTTTTGCCCAAATGCCATCTTCAGGTATTCCGCCTTTTTTCCAGTGAAGCATTTTTTCAGAAAAGGGAATCTTTAGTAAGTTACAAAGTTTTTTCAAATAGGCTTCTGGGTTTTTCAAAAGTTCATCACTGTCTATAACAATTGGTGTTTTTTCGTTGTTCTTCAGAAATAGGAATAGTTCAGAAGCTTTTTTGATTCCAATATCGTTGATAGTAGGAGTATGGATTACTTTCGAAAAGGAGGCAATCAACTTTTTAGGATGTCGAATTAAAACCACGTTTTCCCAATTCAATATATATCTAGGTGAATCGGTTAAATAGTGATGCGCCATTCCTTTTACAAAAACGTTTTTCTTTCCTGTCCGTCCGGCAGAAGAGTCTGAAAGTAAATTTATTTCTTCAACTACTTTTTCTTCTTTGAATTCCAAGGTTTGCAGAATTTCATTTTGCGAGGGATGGTCGTTTTCCAAAGTTGCATTTTGAAGATAATAGCCATAAAAAGGTTCGTCTAAAACTATTATATCGTCGCGCTGTGCAAAGGAATACATAAGGGCGGTAGAAAGGTTTCTGGGGCCTGAAATGAGATTGATAACTTTCATTTAATAAAAGTATCAATTAATTTGGAAACAAGGCTGAAGGGAATCAAGAAAGGAGACTAATGCGAGTCAGGGAAAGAAAAAATTCGACGTTATCTTTTCAAATAAATTTCCATATAATTTGCGGTGGAAAGGTATTCGTTTCGCAAATGGTCAAGATGCATTATTATATTTTTGTAGGCAGGATCGGTTTCTTTTAAATTGTCTTGAAACTCTTCATCAGTCACGGTTAATGCGATATACCAAGAACCCGATCGAGATGTATATTGATTTTCGAAAGCTGGATCAATCCCTTTGCTGTCCATTACAGCATCAGCCACAATTGGTACAAGGTTCACGGTTTTCGTATTCCGTTCTATTTCGTAAAAAGTGAGATAATACCTTTTGTTGTTTATGGATATAGGTAAGTTTCCACCACCAACGTCATAGTCAATATCATACTTGGCATTAATATAGGTGTAAAATTCGTTTGCATCTTTTGGGTCTTCAAAAACATAAACGTACTGTTTAGGAAGTTGATTTTTGAATTTTTTCCCTTTGTAGATTTTTGCGCCTTCAATATTTGGGGCAATTTTCAATGGAATACAGGAAAATGTGCAAAATGCCAAAAGCATAAAGCATGTGCTTTTTAAAAAAGTTGAAACTAGGTTTTTATAAGTTGACATTTTGAACCACGACTGAAGGGAATCAAGACTAAAGAGAGATAGGACGTTTAAAACCACAACTTGTCCCGATTCTTCATCGCGAACCTTTTGAATCACGATTTGAAATTGATATTATATTTAAAATAAAAAAAGACGAACCCTTAAATATTTCACGGATTCGTCTTTTATCTTTATTCTATTGTCTTTTTTCTGAAAACTTATTCCACAGTAACCGATTTCGCTAAGTTACGCGGTTGATCGACATTTCTACCGAGCATAACTGCAATGTGGTATGAAAGCAATTGCAATGGAATGGTAGTAACTAATGGCGTTAAAGCTTCTGGGGTGTGAGGCACTTCCATAACGTAGTCTGCCATTTCTCTTACAGCGGTATCTCCTTGGGAGACGACTGCTATAATTTTACCTTTTCTAGCTTTTATTTCTTGAATATTGCTCACCACTTTTTCATAGTGATCACTTTTTATTGCAATAACCACAACGGGCATTTGTTCGTCAATAAGTGCAATCGGTCCGTGCTTCATTTCAGCAGCCGGATAACCTTCAGCGTGGATATATGAAATTTCCTTTAGTTTTAAAGCGCCTTCCAAGGCTACAGGGAAATTGTAGCCTCTTCCCAAGTATAGAAAGTTTCGGGCATCTTTAAAGACAGCAGAGATTTCCTTTATCTTATCATCAGTTTTCAAGGCTTCTTCTACATGTTTCGGAATAAGATCCAACTCACGTAGATAGAGCATAAAATCACGTTGGCTGATGGTTCCTTTGGCTTTCGCCAGGCGTAGGGCAATCATAGTCAAGACGGTGATCTGGGTAGTGAATGCTTTTGTTGAAGCAACACCAATTTCAGGACCGGCATGCGTATAAGTTCCGCTATGTGTTTCTCTCGAAATAGTGGAGCCAACAACGTTGCAAATGCCATAAACAAAAGCTCCTTTTGATTTAGCAAGCTTTATTGCAGCAAGGGTGTCAGCAGTTTCTCCACTTTGGGAAATAGCAATAACAACATCTTTTTCTGAAATGATTGGATTTCTATAACGAAATTCGGACGCGTATTCAACCTCAACGGGAATACGAACCAAATCTTCAATAATATATTCGGCTACTAAACCAGCGTGCCAAGAAGTTCCGCATGCTACAATGATAATTCGTTCTGCATTGATGAATTTTCCAATGTGATCTTCTAGACCACCAAGTCTAACGATACCTTGATCTGCTAAAAGCCTTCCTCTATAAGTGTCTTTTATAACGGATGGTTGCTCAAATATTTCCTTCAGCATAAAATGGTCATATCCACCTTTTTCAATTTGCTCCAGATTGAGTTGGAGTTCTTGAATGATTGGCGCAACCAATTTATCGTCTTCGATTTTGCGAACTTTCACATCGCGTCCAAGACGAATGATGGCCATTTCCTCATCTTCCAAATAAATGGCACTTTTAGTAAACTCAATAAAAGGTGAGGCATCACTAGCAATGAAGAATTCATCTTCACCAACCCCAATAGCCAATGGGCTACCAAGTTTTGCAACTACAATTTCATCTGGTTTTTTTCTGTCGAAAAGAGCAATGGCGTAAGCGCCAATCACTTGGTTCAGGGCTATTTGAACGGCCTTTCCGAGTTTCACTTTTTCCTTAATTTGAATTTCTTCTATAAGATTTACCAAGACTTCCGTGTCGGTTTCAGATTTAAAGGTGTATCCTCTTTTTATCAATTCCTTTTTTAGCGCATCATAATTTTCAATGATTCCATTGTGGATGAGAACCAAATTGCCACTGTTTGAATAGTGGGGGTGGCTGTTCACATCATTTGGTACTCCGTGAGTAGCCCAACGCGTATGGCCAATCCCAATATTTCCTTTTAGGGAAATTTCACTTTCAGCTTTAGCTTCTAAATCAGCAACTTTGCCTTGTGTTTTGCAAAGTTGAATTTCATCGCCATCAAAAAGTGCAATGCCTGCACTGTCATAACCTCTGTATTCTAGGCGCTTTAGCCCGTTAAGAATAATTGGGTATGCTTCTCTATGGCCAATGTAGCCTACAATTCCACACATATAATTCTTTTATTTTGGTTCGGTATAATAAATTTGAAGTTTTAATCTTTTCTCCGGATTTGAAGTAGCATTTCCATATAAAACAGTTCCCTCTGGCGATACTACGCTGCTGGATGGAACTTGTTCGATATTTGGTTCTATTGGGTTTTCAAGATCTAATGTTGTTCGTATGGTAACATTTTGCGAAACCACAATTCCCAATGGTACATTGGTACTATCTTTATTGATTAGATTACTAATGTGGTCTGTTATTTTCATTTTGTAATACTTCCCTTTGCCGTCAGTTCCTCTTTCCAGTCTTCCATAATGATTGGTAAATGCGTCCAGAGGATCTAAGCCATTGGTTTGATCACTATTATAATCTGCTAAAACATTGCTGTTTTTAAGATCATAAATTATAATTCGCTCTGGTTCCGTTGTGCCACCGGCAATTATATTTTGGTTTACATAAAAAATTAAGTTTGCTTCGTTTATAATCAATTTTTTATCACGAAGTACTTCAAGATCGTCTGCTATTCCGTTGTTGTCAAGATCTTTTCCGAAGAGCTCCACCACCGAAATAATCCCATCACCTCCTCGTATATAAAGATTTTCTTCACCGGATTGTGTATTCGGATTCTCTAGAGCAGTTTCTACAGGTTGGGGCAATTCGTTATCAAAAGTGTTCACGTTAATACCTCCAAGGCCTAATCTAAAGATGGCGTTCTCTCTTTCGTCTTCATCGGGATTTTTAAAATTATAATATATTGATATATACGCTGAAGCGGCATCAAAAATGAACAAACTACCATCATTTGAAGGTGAGTTTACCTGAAAGTAAATTCCTCTAAGATAATCTTTAAAATTATTGCTGTTCCGCAATTCTTCAGCGCCTTCCATGTCTATAATCTTCTCTTGGAAAAAAGTAGAGTCAAGTTTAACCCTAAGTCCAGGGATTAGTTTTTCTTCATTATCCCCTCCTTCATCAAAAACGAAACCAGTCTCACTTGGAATGAAATTTTCAATAGAAGCCAAAACCGGACCTAGATTATCTTCAAAAGTGCTCCCTTGATCGGTATAGTAATTTTGAAATTCCTGAAAACCTGTACTGGGATCATAATCCCTTAAAAAATAATTGGAGGCTGCGATGGAAATATTTATAGGCGAAGCGCCATAAATAGAATCTAGCTCATAAGTGGTTACACTATCAACGGTAGTGGCTTTGCTAAAATAAGGCAAATACACATATACACTGTCCACTTGAGCGTCTTCTCCAAACTTCGGATCGTTTTCAGTTAAAGTGAGTTGTGAAAGTAAGTTTACCGTCGATTTTCCAAAGACTGGGTCGTTGTATACCCCAAGTTGGTATGCCGGTAATCTATTACTTTGAACGGGTCCCATTTTTTTGCTGTAGGAAACTATGGTCTGTGATTCGTCTAAAATACCATTGGGAATTTGATCACCTAGAATTTCCGATCCAATTGTGCTAATATCATCTTGGCACGAGGAGAGGGCAATTATAAGAAACAAAATAGTGCCAGCGATAGGCAGCAAATTTTTTATTTTCATCAGTCTTTACGATTTTTTTAAAATGGGAAGTAATTTAATAGCTGCTTTATAAAAAGTATGTGTTCTATAAATGCTTTTTGCATTTTAAAACACAAAACATTTATTTTAAAACTTTGTCGCGGTAAAAATCCAAATATGCTTGGGAAAAATTCTCCATATTGTGATATTTTAACACTGGAATTTCTAGAGTGTTAAGATATTCCTCAAGTTCTTTGGGTATGACTTCTGAACCAATGATCGCTGCATCCGAATTTTCAATTGCAACTTTCATTAAATTAACATAGCTCGGATCTTCCAGATCCTTTATAGCTTCATCATCAAGAGCGTCAAACTTAAGTTTGTCAATGGTGTTTTTGGCCAATGTTCCATCAAAACCTTGTCTATATACCGAGGTAACAATTTTACTGTTTTCAAATAAAGGTTCATTGCCGTAATAATTTTTTAAGTACAAAGGTAAAAAAGAGGCCAACCATCCATGAATATGAATGATATCTGGCGCCCAGTTAAGTTTTTTTACGGTTTCAATTACACCTTTTGCGAAGAAAATGGCGCGCTCGTCATTATCCTTGTAAAAATTTCCATCCTCATCGGCATACGTAGCCTTACGTTTAAAGTAATCTTCATTATCAATAAAATAAACCTGAATGCGCTCTTTTGGTATGGAAGCAACCTTTATAATTAATGGCATGTCTAGATCATTAATGACTAGATTCATTCCAGAAAGGCGTATTACTTCGTGTAGTTGATGTCTTCTTTCATTAATATTGCCGTATCGAGGCATGAAGATGCGTATTTGACCATTATTGCTGTTAATCATTCTCGGCGCTTCAAACGACATTGAAGAAATCTCGGTCTCTGGAAGGTATGGAATTACTTCGGAAGACACATACAAGACTCTTTTATCTTTCATCTATAGGGTTTTTAGGTGTTATTTATGATTGTCCCAAAATATAATGGGGGGCGTTAAAAACACGCAAAATTACGAAAATTTATGTAGATTGTCTTTAATATATTATTTTTGGCCGCTCTTAACGCAATTTTATGCTGATACATACCCAGAAAAAGTCCTTAGTACAAGCCTTGTCTTCTGCAAATAATGCAGATTCAGAAATAGGAAAAAAGAAAAAAATAGGTTTTGTGCCAACAATGGGTGCATTGCATATTGGTCATATTTCTTTAGTAAATAAGGCCTTAGAAGATAATGACTTGGTGGTTGTAAGTATTTTTGTAAATCCAACACAATTTAATAACAACGCCGATCTTCAAAAATATCCAAGAACGCCGGAGGATGATATTTCACTTTTAAAAAACTTAAAAGGGGAGATAATTGTTTACTTGCCCCAAGTTCAAGATTTATATGAAACTGCTGTTTCTGCAAAGGATTATAATTTTGAAGGTCTCGAAAATGAAATGGAAGGTAAACATAGAAAGGGTCATTTTAATGGAGTTGGAACGATTCTAGACAAGTTCTTTAGAATAATTAAACCTGATAATGCCTATTTTGGTGAAAAGGATTTTCAGCAATTGCAGATTGTGAGAAAATTGGTTGCCGTAGAAAAACTTCCTGTTAAAATTATAGGATGCCCTATTCTTCGAGAAGAAACGGGCCTTGCCTTGAGTTCACGTAATAAAAGACTGGATGCAAAACAAGTTGATGAAGCTACGCTAATTTATAAAGTTTTAAATGAAGTTAGAGAAAAATTCGATTCAACAACGCTCAAGGAGTTAAACGAATTAGTTGCGGAACGGTTTTTGCAAAACGAAAGCTTGAACTTGGAGTATTTTGAAATTGCCGACGAAAAAACGCTTAAGACCGCCAAACAAAAAAGCAAGCACGCAAAATATAGAGCGTTTATTGCTGCCTTTGCAGGCGAAGTTAGGTTGATAGATAATATGCCTTTAAATTAATATCTTTGCACCATGCAAATACACGTAGTAAAGTCTAAAATTCATAGGGTAAAAGTTACCGGTGCCGATTTAAATTATATCGGTAGTATAACTATTGATGAAGATTTGATGGACGCCGCCAACATTATTCAAGGCGAAAAAGTCCAAATAGTAAACAATAATAACGGCGAGCGCCTTGAAACGTACGCCATCCCTGGTCCGCGAAATAGTGGGGAAATCACACTCAACGGTGCCGCTGCAAGAAGAGTTGCTCCTGGAGATGTGCTTATTCTTATCACCTATGCAATAATGGAGCTGGAAGAAGCAAAAGTCTTTAAACCCGCTTTGGTTTTTCCAGAAGAGGAAACCAATTTACTCCGTTAGCTTGAGCCGTAAGCTTTCAAAGTTTTTACAGATTTCAATTCCATTGGCGTTGGGGGTCTTCCTCATTTGGTATATCTATAACTCCTTTACGCCTCAACAGCTTGCAGAGACCAAAAGATATTTTGCAGATGCAAACTATGGTTTTGTTTTGCTCTCGGTTATCTTGAGTGTTCTCAGTCATCTTTCTCGCGCTTATCGTTGGAGTTTTATGTTGGAGCCGTTGGGATATAAAACCAAACTGGCCAATAATTTTATGGCTATTTCTGTAGCCTATTTAATGAATGTTTTTATTCCGAAGAGCGGCGAAGTATCAAGAGGTATTATTTTAGATAAATATGAAGGCGTGCCTTTCCAAAAGGGATTTGGGACTATAATTTCTGAAAGAATAGTAGACCTAATGTTCCTGCTTTTTTTTACTGCCTTGGCTTTATTTATAGAGTTTGATGTGCTAAAGGATTATGTAATGGATAGCATTCCCACCTTCGTTTTATATGTATTTTTGATAGGAGTGGTTGCAATAATGATATTGATTCCGTTATATATTAGATTTTCAAAGTCTAACATCAATAGGAAACTGAAAAATTTTGTGATGGGTTTAAAAGAGGGGATTTTTAGTATTTTAAAAATGCGAAAAAAGGGCTATTTTCTTTTTCACAGCCTCGTTATTTGGTGGCTTTACTTACTTTCGTTTTATTCAGCACTTCATGCTTTGCTTGATACGGCGAGTATTCCTTTTGGCATCGTTATTATCGCCTTTGTGGTTGGTAGTTTTACTTTTGCTTTCACCAATAGCGGGTTTGGTACTTATCCGGCTGCTATAGCAGGCATATTGACTGTTTTCGGAATTGCGAAAACGGCAGGTGTTGCCTTTGGTTGGATTTTATGGGTTTCGAATATTGCTTCAATTTTACTTATTGGTGTGTTGTCTTTGATATTACTCCCAATTTATAACAGGAAATTGAATGAAACATCAATAATTTGAATTTATTTTTGCTTCAGAAAAATCTGACAAATACAAAATTCATTATCTTCACAGCTTAAATTTTACTCCCAAATGAGAAACCACCTACTTTTCGCAATGAGCATCTTGCTTACTTTTACTTCTTTTTCCCAAACTATTTATAAAAATTTCGACTCAGACAAACTCAGGCAGACTAGAAAGTTGAAAATCCAACTTCCGCGAAACTATGATAAGAATACTGATAAAAAGTATCCTATTGTATTGGTGTTGGATGCCGATTATCTCTTTGAGCCGGTAGCTGGGAATGTTGATTATTTTAGTTATTGGGAAGATATGCCAGAGTCAATAGTAGTTGGTGTGATGCAAGGGAATTCGCGCTATAAAGATTGTGCCTATGATGAAGATACCTTTATGCCTGGTGACCAAGGTGCTGAGTTTTTCGAATTTATTGGACTGGAACTGATTCCTTATATAGATGAACAATACCGTACGGCAAAATTCATTATTGGTGTTGGTCATGATTTTACGGCGAACTTCCTTAATTACTACTTGTTTAAAGATCCGCCTTTAATGAATGGATATATTAATTTGAGCCCAGATTTGGCACCGCTCCTAGATACTAGGCTTGCAGAGCGAATTCCAAACATAAAGAGTAAAACATTCTATTATTTGGCCACAGGGACCGATGATATTGACGGATTAAGAGAATCTGCAGAAAGTTTGAACACCCAATTGGCAGGCCTGAAAAGTGAATCGTTCAGCTATTATTATGACAATTTTGATGGTGCCACTCATTATTCTTTGGGTGCACGTGGTATTCCAAACGCTTTAGAGAAAATATTTTCAGTGTATAGACCTATCAGTAAAAAGGAATTTACCGATGTTTTAATGAAGAAAGATACAAAGATTTATACGTATTTGGTAGATAAATATCAATTGATCAAAGATTTATTTGGCATAGACAACCCTATACGGGTTAATGATTTTATAGCTGCAGGTACAGCTGCTGAGAAGCAAAAACAATGGGAGTCTTTAGAAAATATCGCCAAGCTAGCTCAGAAACAATATCCTGGAAATGTTTTGGGTGATTATTATATGGGGCGTTTTTTTGAAGGAACTGGAGAATCTAAAAAAGCAGTAAGAAGCTATCGTAAGGGCTTTGGTAAAGAAGATTCAGATTTTATAACTGTGGATACTCTTTTGGATGCCGCCGATGTAATTAAAGCAAGAGAAGGAATTTGATATTAAAGTTCCTTTATCGTTTTTCTATAGGTGAACGCCCAATTTATAAGTGAGTTTACGGAATTATTTATTTCCAATTTTCCGAGTATATTGCTTCGGTGTTTTTCTACCGTTCGCGGCGATATGAAAAGTGTTTCGGCAATTTGATTGCTGCTCATTTGTTGGGCCACAAGTTTTAAAATGGTTTTTTCCGAAGGAGTAAGTAGCTTTATTCTTTTGATTTCTTCGGAAACACTTTTAAGCGAAGAGGCTTCAAAAGAAGGGCTAAAACAAATCTCGTCGTTTAATACATTTTTAATACAGTTTTCAATTTCGGAGAAGGAATCTTCCTTTAGTAAATAACCATTAATTTGAAGTGCTTTTGCTTGTGAAATATATTCTGTTTCCTTGTGAAAAGAAAGCACAATAAATTTTGTGGATATACCTTTTTCTTTGGCCATCTTTATTACCTCAAAGCCCGTTAAAACAGGCATATCTATATCTAATAGCGCAATTGTAGGTTGAAGTGTCAAGATGAGTTCTAAAGCTTGCATGCCATTGTTGGCCTCGCCTACAACGTTATAATTGTTTTCTACTAATTCTTCTTTTAAGCCTTTTAATATCATGGGGTGATCGTCGGCTATAACAAGGGATATGTCATTTTTTATAATCATTTAGATTGGGGTAATAAGGGTTACGGTTGTACCTTGGTTTATTTGACTCTTTATATCAATTTTTGAATGTAATATTTTTGATCTTTCCAAAAGTGTCTTCATCCCGAGACTGGCACTTGATTTTATTTTTTCAGAATGCTCAAAACCTTTTCCGTTGTCTGAAATAACAGTTTCAATATTTAGTCCTTTTTTCTCAATATTGATGGAGGCCGATTTAGTTTCGGCGTGCTTCACCATATTGTTTAACACTTCTTGAATAATTCTATACAAATGTAAGGATGCTTCTTTGCTTAACAAAGTGTCTATATTTTCAATTTCGTAAGTAAAGAAAATATTTGTGTTTGCATCCACTTCATCTATCAAGGTTCTTATTGCTGCCGTTACGCCCAATCTTTCAAGGTTTGCTGGATGTAGGCCGCGAGAAATAGTTCGCAGTTCTTCTAAAGTATTTCCTGCTAACGACTCCATTTCAGAATTGCCGATACTCTTGGTTTTTTTGGTAAGCAACATTAGTTTTTGTCCCACACTGTCGTGAAGTTCACGTGCTACACGAGTTCGCTCCTCTTCTTGTGCCTTTATAAGGTTATGCGCGTAAGCTTCATTTCTTTTTTGTTTTGCTTTATTCTTATAATGAATAAAAAGAAGGATACTTGCGGAAATGAATGAAAGCAATGAAAACCAGAATAAGCTAGTTCTCCAAAACGGAAGTTTTATTGTAAAGGAATACTGACTTGGCGTTTCTTGCCAAATAGCATTACCATTGCTGGCTATAAATTCAAAAGTATATTCTCCAGGCGGAAGATAAGAAAATACAACATTTGGGTCTTTTGTAGGTAAAGACCATTCATCTCCGTCACGAAGCCCTTTCATGCGGTATTGATAGTGAACGTTTTCTGGATTTGTAAAGGTGATTGCTTCCATGGAAAAACTTAAGTAATTTTTTTGATAGGGAAGAACAATTCCATTTGCGCTTTTGTATAGACTCTCATCTATGGATTCAGAAAAAAGACGAATATCTGAAAGTTCTAATTTTGGGGGCTGGGTGTTTGGGATATAATCTTTTTCATTAAAAGCTATGATTCCACTAAATGACGATGCCAAGATGGTTTTGTCTTTTGTAATTAGAAGCGAGTTAAAGTCGATGTCATTTTCCAGAAAATTGGCAACTGTATTGTAGTGTTTCTCTGAAATACTATCCTTCGTAAGTAAAAGTTCTAGATTTGTTTTATAAAACATATTCCTACCTGCTAACCATAAATCATTGCCATCCACCTTTAAAGCCCGGAAATTTGTTAACAATGGAAACCGAGACATGTCGAAAATCTGTATTTTAAAATCGTCATCTTCTAGTTTAATGTGATATAGCTTTTTCTCACTTCCAGCAATCACTTCATTTTTATTAATAACATCAATACTTCTAAAGTCGTGATGATCCATATAACTTAAGCCGGGAATCGTATCCATTCTATTTTCTTTAATCTGAAACAATCCAGCTATTTTGCAAAGAATATAGCGATCGCCAATAGGTTTGATGTCAATAGATCGTTTTGATTTTATAAAATAAGTAGAATCTTCAGTCAAGACTTTGATTCTTTTAGTTTCAAAAAGAAATGTTCCTTTCTTATCCTTAAACAATAAATTATATACACCCTGGTCAATAACTTTAGGAGGAGCATCTTTAGAAAACTCCAAGACTTCGGACTCTGTGGATAGTAACAATGTATTTTCAGGCGATACAAAAAGATTTGTTACGGGCTCCTTTTTAGTAAGTTGGCGTATTTCTTTATTTTCATTGATCGTGACGGCTCCATCATCGGTAGCCAATACCCATTCATTGTCCCATTCCGCCAGATCATTTACATTGTTTGATGGCAGTCCCTGTTCCTCGTTGTAAATTTTAAATGAAGTGTCTCTGAATCGAATAATTCCTTCTCCATAGGAAGTCATCCAATGGTTTCCTTCAACGTCTTTTATGGTTCTGTAGATATATTTGCTGGGAAGTCCTTGTTGCTCGTTGTATATTTTTATGTTCCCGGATGTTTTGTTGAAAATGCCAAACCCGTTTCCTTCAAAACTTAGGTAGAATTCATTTTCGTTTTCTTCATAAATATCATAAACACGGTTTTTGTCAAACTCATCTGGATTAAAGTCGTAATAGGTTATGTTTCCATTCACTATTTTGTAAAGACCACCATAAGCACCCACCCAAATATTTTTCTCTTTATCTATTAATATAGAATAGCAGATATTGTTTATACCATCTTTTTCGGTGTAAATATTTTCAAGCTTATACGGATTCAAGGTTAATTTAAAAACACTCTTGCTGAGAGAAGTGATATAAATAGTATTACTGTCATACCACGCAGCAATTTGCAAATCGGAAGAGCCATCTTCCTCGGTATCCTGCATCAATATATTCCATTTGCCATTTTTATAGGAAACTATACTTCTTAAGAAGAAAATGTAAATTGTACCGTCCTCAGCTTCCAAATAACTGTTGACACTACCCATGGAAGAGAAGTCTAGTCCCTGCGGTCTTGTGACCTTTCCATTTTCAATGATGCTCACTCCTTTGCTATGGGAGCCAACCCAGATTCGGCCTCGTGAGTCCTCAAAAAGACTAAAGCTGGCATTGGAAGCCAAGCCGTCGTCAGTTGTATAATTTTTGAATGTTTTACCGTTAAAGCAGCTTATTCCGGCGACTGTAGATATCCAGATTCTGTTTTTGCTGTCTTGAATAATATCGTAGGTCTCGTTGCTCACCAGTCCTTCTTCAACTTTGTATTTCTTGAACTGGTATTGTTGCGCAGTTATAGCCAAGGTACAATTCCAAAGAAAAAAAAGTGCGAGGAATAAGGCTTTCATTTAGTGCTGGTTTCTAGCGTAAATATATTTAATTTAGCGGAACTATTATGGCTAAAACAAAAACCACTTTTTTCTGTCAAAATTGCGGCGCGCAACATTCAAAATGGCAAGGACAATGTTCTTCTTGCAAACAATGGAACACTATTGCCGAAGAAGTCATCCAAAAAGCTGAAAAGATAACTTGGAAAACTAGCGAAAACACTTCGAAAAAGCATGCGCGACCGCTACGTATTTCTGAAATTTCAACCCAAGCCGAAGCGAGGCTAAATACAAAAAACAATGAATTGAACCGTGTGCTCGGTGGTGGCTTGGTTCCAGGCTCATTAACGCTTTTAGGAGGGGAACCAGGAATTGGGAAAAGTACGCTTATGCTTCAAATTGCGCTTCAACTTCCCTATAAAACACTTTATGTTTCTGGTGAAGAAAGTGCGCAGCAGATAAAAATGCGAGCGGAAAGAATTCAGCCAATTTCTGAAAACTGCTACATTTTAACAGAAACAAAAACGCAGAACATCTTTAGAAATATTGAAGAGATTGAGCCGGATATTGTGGTGATCGATTCCATTCAAACCCTGCACACAGATCATATTGAAAGTACTGCCGGGAGTATTTCCCAAATCAGGGAAACTACTGCTGAGCTTATAAAATATGCTAAGGAAACTGCAACCCCAGTTATTTTGATAGGCCATATTACCAAAGATGGAAACATCGCCGGCCCAAAAATCTTGGAACATATGGTGGATACGGTTTTGCAATTTGAAGGGGATAGAAACCATATTTATCGAATATTACGCGCCAACAAAAACCGTTTTGGAAGTACAAATGAACTTGGTATATACGAAATGCAAGGTAGTGGACTTCGCGAAGTTTCAAATCCTTCTGAAATATTAATTTCCAAAAATGAGGAAGACCTTAGCGGTACAGCAATTTCTGCAACTTTAGAGGGAATGCGTCCGCTTATGATTGAAATCCAAGCCTTGGTTAGTAGCGCGGTTTATGGTACGCCACAGCGTAGCGCAACGGGCTATAATGCAAAACGCTTAAATATGATTCTTGCCGTTCTGGAAAAACGAGCAGGTTTTAAATTAGGTGCAAAAGATGTTTTTCTAAATGTAACCGGTGGAATAACCGTTGACGATCCAGCAATTGATTTGGCCGTTGCCGCCGCGGTACTTTCATCAAATATCGACATAGCTATCGACAAGCGTCTTTGTTTTGCCGCTGAGGTTGGACTCGCTGGCGAAGTTAGACCCGTCACTCGTGTGGAGCAGCGCATTTTGGAAGCGGAAAAACTCGGTTTCACTTCTATTGTAATCTCCAAATATTGCAAAATTCCGAAAAATGACTTTCATATAAATATTATTAAAGTTGCAAAAGTACACGATGTGGTGCATCATCTTTTTGGGTAGGAAGCCCCCTAACCCCCAAAGGGGGAACTCATACGTAAAGATTCCTATCCTTTTTTACTTTAGACGGGCGGGGTGGTTTTGGTACAAATTATGTTAAGCGAGTGGTGTTATGAAAAATATCTTCAGGTACTTTATAATACTTATGTTACCCCTGGTTTTTGGTTGTAATGAAGTTCAAAAAGTAGCAGATGTAATTAAAAAACCAACTGCTCGCATAGCTTATGAACGCAACTTTAAAAAGAATGATTCGTTGTTTCTTCTATGGAGAAATGCTTTTAAAAAATCAAAAGAGGATAAGCTTCAAATAACGCTTCCTTATTCTGAAAGTGGATTGTTTTCTGAAGAAAATTTCAACGTTTACAGTTATAATCTGCAATTGAAAGAAGGCGAAAGGTTGATTGTTGGAGTTGAAAAACAACCAGATTCAGCTTTGGTATTTATCGATCTGTTTCAACAGAAAAACGATTCCCTAAAAACATTTAAACTTGTAAAAAGCGCGGAGGATCAAAAATCGTCACTTGCTTTTGAGATAGACAAATCTGCTGTTTACAAGGTTATCATTCAGCCAGAAATGAAAAGGCAGTTTCCTTTCATCTTAAAAATATATTCCGAACCAATGTATCAATTTCCTGTGAGTGGTGGAAACAACAAGAGTGTGCAAAGCTTTTGGGCAGACCCAAGAGGCCACGGTAACCGCTCACACGAAGGCGTTGATATTTTTGCGGAGAGAGGCACACCGGTTGTTGCCGTTTCTAATGGTAGAATCGCCTCAACAGGGGAACGTGGTTTAGGCGGGAAACAGGTTTGGCTAAAGGACGGAATTTTTGGAAAGAGAGTCTATTATGCGCATTTGGACAGTATAGCAGTAACGGCTGGGAAAAGAGTAAAAACAGGTGATACCCTTGGTTTTGTTGGCAATACGGGTAATGCAAAAACTACTCCGCCACATCTTCATTTTGGAATTTATAGAAAAAGAGTTGCCGTAAATCCATATCCGTATATTAAAATGAGCGATATTCAAGAGGTTAACGATACTGTTAGATTTTTAAAAGCTACGGTTTCTAGAAATCGAACCGATTTACGAAATGGTCCGGCAGCTATTTTTAAGCAACTCACTAGCTTAAAGAAAAATGACACTATTCTAGTACTCGGTAAAAACCAAGACTGGTTTCACGTGCAAACCTTAGACAGCTTAAAAGGCTTTGTAAATCAATCGTACTTGAAAGAACTTCCTTCAAATTAACTTTTCTTTAGCCTTCAACAAAAGTCCTAAATGCTATCTTTAGAATTCAATTCTAAAAATACACCTATGTCCATTTTTTCAAAAATCAAACAAACCATTCATTTAATGAAAGATATCGATCTCGATGCCTTGGGAGCCCTTTCAGAAAAAGTAGATCTTTCAGAAGTTATGAAAACCGTTGGGGAGCTCGACGACCGTCAATTGGCTGGTTTGATGAAGATGTTAAAGCATAAAGGTGGAAAAAAAGGACAGCACAAATTACCTCCAATTGATGGCGATTTTTATGATTTGGCTTTAAAATTAAGTCCCGAACAACGTGAACTTCAGATGAAAGTGCGCAATTTTATGGAAGACGAAATAAAGCCAATAGCCAATGAATACTGGAACAAAGCTGAATTTCCTTTTCAAATTATTCCGAAAATGGCAGAATTAAACATCTGCGGATTGACTTATGAAGGTTACGGAACACCTAATGAAAATTATATAATGGAAGGTATAATCGCTATGGAACTCGCCCGTGTAGATGTTTCCATTTCCACCTTTTTTGGAGTGCATAGCGGTTTGGCAATGGGTTCTATTTATATCTGCGGAAGTGAGGAACAAAAACAAGAATGGCTCCCGAAAATGGCCAAAATGGAATTAATAGGTGCTTTTGGCCTTACCGAACCTGATGTGGGATCGGCAGTTGCTGGTGGCTTGGGAACCACGTGTAGACAAGAAGGTGATGAATGGGTTTTAAACGGACAAAAAAAATGGATTGGGAATGCCACTTTTGCAGATGTTGTAATTATTTGGGCACGTAATGAAGCGGACGATCAGGTGAAAGGATTTTTGGTTAGAAAAGGAAATCCAGGTTTTAAAGCTGAAAAGATGGAAAATAAAATGGCACTCCGTACCGTTCAAAATGCGTTGATAACAATGACCGATTGCCGTGTGCCGGAAAGTGATAGGCTTCAAAAATGCGACTCCTTTAAAGATACTGCAAAAGTGTTGAGAATGACCCGCGCCGGCGTAGCTTGGCAAGCTGTGGGTTGTGCTCGCGGAGCTTATGAAGCTGCCCTTAAATATACCAAAAAACGCGAACAATTCGGGAAACCGATTGCTTCATTTCAGTTAGTGCAAAATCATTTGGTGGAAATGGTCTCCAATCTAACGGCAATGCAAACAATGTGTTTCCGTCTTTCCGAATTGCAGGATGAGGGTTTACTGACTGACGAACACGCTTCCTTGGCAAAAGTATTTTGTAGTATGCGAACTCGTGATGTGGTTAGCCAAGCCCGTGAAGTTATGGGCGGTAACGGAATATTACTTGAATATGACGTAGCCCGTTTTGTGGCAGATGCCGAAGCAATCTATAGTTACGAAGGCACCAAGGAAATCAATTCCCTAATAGTGGGAAGAGCGATTACGGGATATAGTGCGTTTGTGTAACTTCCCCCTAACCCCCAAAGGGGGAACTAGACGGAAATTCGAGCACCACCAAAAGCGGACAGTGGTCGCTGTGCATAGCATCTGGTAAAATAACGGCACGTTTTAGATTATCCCTTAAGGGTTCCGAAACCAAATTATAATCTATTCGCCAGCCTTTGTTGTTATTTCGGGAATTAGCGCGATAACTCCACCACGTATAATTATCGGGTTCTTTGTTGAAATGACGGAAGCTATCTATAAATCCGCTTTTCATAAACCCATCGAGCCACTCCCTTTCAACAGGTAAAAAACCTGAAGTATTTTTGAGACGGACTGGATCGTGAATGTCAATGGCTTCGTGACAAATATTATAATCGCCACAAATCACTAAGTTTGGAATTTCTTTTTTCAGGTTGTCAATATACTTTTTAAAATCTGCCATAAATTTAAACTTGTGCTCTAACCGAAGGGTGTTTGTGCCACTTGGCAAATACAAGCTCATTATCGAAACATCGTCAAAATCTAAGCGAATATTTCTTCCTTCGAAATCCATATATTCAATACCGGTTCCGTATTCGATATGATTCGGTTTTGTTTTTGAAAAGATTGCCACTCCGCTATAGCCCTTCTTTTGGGCGCTATACCAATAATGAAACGGATATCCCGCTTTTTCTATTTCTTCAACTTCCACTTGATCAATATTGGCTTTTATTTCCTGAATGCAGATAACATCTGGGTTCGCAGCTTGCAGCCATTCTATAAATCCTTTGCGCATGGCCGCGCGAATTCCGTTTACGTTGTATGAGATTATTTTCATATATCATGCCCGCGAAGGCGGGTATCTTTTTTTGGTAGAATATCTTATATTATAGATCGCAAGTTAAAAATCTTAGATCCTATTGACAACCTATCCAATATAACTTTAAAATTAAAGTTAGTTTTGATGAGATTCCCGCCTTCGCGGGAATGAAATCGTATTTTTACACCAAACATTTCCGAAAAGGTTATCAAAAGATATCCTACAAAATAAAAACCGAAGTGTTTAGTTTTATAGTTGATGAAGTTATACTCTCTTATCCTTTTCTTTTTTGTTGTAGCTGTTGGCTATGCGCAGGATAATACGCTCCATCCGGCGGGTGCAGCTTCAAATTATCGAGAAAAAAGAGTTGCCGTAACCGATACAGTCGTATTAGACAGTGTTAGTATCAATCCCAAAAAGTTCGCTGTCCTTGATAAAGAAGGAAATTCCCAAGATCCGTTTAGCTATAGAATAGACTTTAAAAAAGGGATTATTATTTTTTCCGAAGAATTACAGCAACAGCAAGATTCACTTATCGTTCAATATTTACGTTATCCAGATTTTTTAACGCGTGAGTATTTCGCGCTCGATCCGAAGATTATCGTTGAAAATACGGGGAGGATTGATAAACTTTATTCGCTTGAGGAAAGTACCAATAAAAACACTTTCACCCCTTTTGATGGCTTAAACACTTCAGGAAGCATATCACGCGGAATTACTATAGGAAACAATCAAAACGCAGTTGTTAATTCGGAACTGGATTTGCAAATCACTGGAAAATTAAGCGATAAGGTTTCTATTCGGGCTTCTATTCAAGATGCGAACATTCCTACACAGGAAGGTGGGTATTCACAAAGCTTGAATGAGTTTGATCAAATATTTATTGAACTTTTTGGTGAGAATTGGAACATTCGCGCTGGCGATATTGATTTGCAAAACAACAACAGTTATTTCGGAAGGTTTACTAAAAAAGTACAAGGGATTTCACTTGGTGGAACAGTCACCAATGAAGACGGTTCCAAAATTTCCGCTTTTGCTTCGGGTGCATTGGTACGTGGCGTGTTTTCAAAAAGTGAATTTTTAGGGCAAGAAGGAAATCAAGGACCTTATAAATTGGTTGGCCCCAATGGTGAACTTTATATTTTGGTGGTTTCCGGAAGTGAAAAGGTTTATGTAAACGGGCTACTTTTAAAGCGCGGCGAAAATGAAGACTATGTAATTGATTATAATGCGGGTGAAATAAAATTCAACCCAACCTATCCCATAACGAGCAATATGCGTATTTCCGTGGAATATCAATATACCGATAGAAGTTATACGCGTTTCATTGGCTATGGCGGTGGAAATTATTCTAGTGATAATTTGGATTTGGGCGTATATGTGTATTCTGAAAACGATGCAAAAAACCAACCGCTTCAGCAAAATCTTTCTGAAGAACAAGTCGCTATTTTAAAAGCTGCTGGTGATGATCCAGATTTAATGACCGCTCCTTCGGCGGTTCCCGATACTTATTCTGAGAATAAGATTTTGTATAAAAAGGAAATTATAGGTGGGATTGAAGCTTTTGTTTTTTCAAGTAATCCTGAAGACGAACTTTTTAGTGTTCGTTTTACACTTGTTGGCAATAACAACGGAAATTATGTGATAGGAGATAATAACACGATCAGTCGGATTTTTGAATATGTGGCACCTATTAATGGGGTGCAACAAGGGAATTATGAACCCGTAATTAGATTGAATGCCCCAATAAAACTACAAGTTGGAGGTCTGAATGGGAGTTTTCATCCTTCAGAAAAAACACAAATCGATTTTGAAGTTGCTGGAAGTAAAAACGACCTCAATCTCTTTAGTGATATTGACAATGACAATAATGACGGTTTCGCCGGAAGATTAGCTTTTAAGCAACGTGTTCTAACCACGGAAGATACATTAAAGGTAGAAGCATTTGGATCTCTAGATTTTGTGCAGAAGAATTTTAAAACTATTGAGCGCCTTTACAACGTTGAGTTTAACCGTGATTGGAACCTCATTAATCCAATGGGAAATCAAAGTTTTATAATTTCTGGAGTTGAGGTTTCCCATCCTAAAATCGGTGGCGGACGTTATGAATTTCAAAACTTGAATTATTCTGAAAATTTCAACGGAACCCGAAATGTAATCGCTTCGGAAATAAATTTGAAAAAGTTGAAATTTAGAACTTATGCAAGTTTTCTGGATAGTAAGGCAGATACTATTTCTTCTAAATTTTTCAGAATAAATAACACCACCACATATTCTTTTGATAAAGCTTGGGTAGGGGGAAAGGTCGCGATAGAAAATAATCAAATAAGAGATGTTTCTAAGGATAGTATTTCGCCTGTAAGTCAAAAATTCAGTGCGTTTGAAATTTTTACAGGTGTTGGCGATAGCACCAAAGTTTTTGTGGAAGCCGGCTATCAATTTCGGGTGAATGATAGTGTTCGGAATAATCTGCTTCAAAAAGTGAACTCCTCAAACACTTTTTATTTAAAGTCGAAACTTATAAATACGGAAAACACGCAGCTTTCGGCCTTTGCGAACTACAGAACATTGAAGTATGAGCCAAGGTCTGAGAGCGGGTTTTATCCAAATAATTCCCCTGATAATTTGGCGGACAAACGTAAAATTGAACGTTCCTTAAATTCCCGGATAATCTATAACCAAGCCTTGTTTGATGGAGGAATTCGTTGGAATACGGCCTTGGAATCTAATAATGGAGTGATTCCTCAGCAAGAGTTTACGTATGTGAAAACCGAACCTGGACAGGGCGTTTATACGTGGATTGACTATAACAACAACGGAATTCAGGAGTTGGAAGAGTTTGAGGTTGCCCAATTTCAGGATATGGCAGAATATATTCGCATATTGCTTCCTAACCAGATATTTTTAAAGATTAGACAAAATAAATTCAGTCAAATTCTCACTTTGAATCCGCAAAAATGGTCTGATAAAGAAGGATTTAAGAAGTTGCTGTCCCATTTCTACAATCAAACTTCCTATGTTTTGGATAGGAAAGTAAAGCGAAAAAACGATGGTTTTAATATAAATCCTTTTCAAGACGGCGGAGATGATCAGTTGGGATTAACGCTAAATTTTAGAAATGCTTTGTTTTTTAATCGAGGCAAGCAGCGTTTTACAACGAGTTATACTTTTATTTCCACATCCAGCGATAACTTGCTCGCAGTGGGTTTACAACGAAATGAGTTGAAAAGCCATCAATTGAATTTCAATCATAAGTTTCAGGAAAGTTGGTTGTTAAATTTTAAGGGAGCTACCGGAAGTACGGAAAGTGTTTCGGAAAGTTTTGCGAGTAGAAATTATCTCCTAGATTCTTATGAACTAAATCCAAAGATTTCGTATTTACTTAATCAAAGTACGCGTTTTGATTTTTTCTATGAATTTGCAAACCAAGATAATCAACTTGGAAATATGGAAAAACTAAACCAGCAAACCCTTGGATTTTCTTTTGCTTACACCAATGCCGAAAAGATTTCGATGAGCGGCGAGTTCAATTATATCGATAATAAATTTGAAGGAAATCCTTTTTCACCTGTGGCATATCAAATGTTGGAAGGATTACAGCCGGGAACCAATTTTACGTGGCGAGCACTTTTTCAAAAACGAATAACAAAATATTTAGACGCCAATATCTCCTATTTCGGAAGAAAGAGCGAAACAACCAAAACGGTACATACAGGAAGCGTTCAGTTGCGAGCGTATTTCTAGAAATAAAATCCAAATCTTAAAAGAGCTGTTGCACTTTTTCGTATCTTCATAACTCATTCAAAACCTTAAATTATGCTTTTAAAGTCAGGACTCTTAATTTTTTCTGCGATCATTTTTTCTTGCGGAACCATCCAAAATTCGTCAAAAACTATGGAAACTAATAAAGATGCAGAAATAGAAGCTCAAAAAGCGGAAGGTGAGAAAATGATGGCCGCAGGTTATTTACCGGGAAGAATCGTTTATTCAGATCTTGCTGACGATTGTGAATATACCATTCAGTTAAAAGATGGGGAAAAGGATTTCTATTATGTAGATCCTATAAATTTAGATCAAAAGTTTTCAACGGATGAGAAAACAATATGGGTAAAACTCACTTGGCTAAGAAGAATGAATAGATGTGAAAAAGCTGCCCCAGTGGAAATCACCGAAATAAAAGATAGAGCAGAATAAGGTACATTGTCCATCTGTTTTAAGGCATAAAAAAAGAAGGATAAATTAATATCCTCCTTTTTGGAAAAATAGAATTAACCACTTAAAAAAATTATTTGGAAAGCCAGTTTTTATATGAAATGGTTTCCTTCATTTTCTCTGAGATTTCTTCAATAGAAATCCGTTCTTGTTCCATAGTGTCTCTATAACGTATAGTTACTGTGTTGTCTTCTATGGTTTGATGGTCCACCGTAATGCAGAAAGGTGTTCCCGCGGCATCTTGGCGTCTGTAACGTCTTCCTACGGCGTCCTTTTCGTCATAAACAACATTGTAATCCCATTTGAGGTCATCAATAATTTTATGTGCTATTTCTGGAAGGCTGTCTTTTTTAACTAAAGGTAAAACGGCTGCTTTCACAGGAGCTAGAATAGCAGGTAATTTTAAAACCGTACGTACGCTTCCGTCTTCTAAAGTTTCATCTTGAAGCGAATTGCTCATCACGGCAAGGAACATTCTGTCTAACCCAATGGAAGTTTCAACCACATAAGGGACATAGCTTTCGTTCAATTCGTGATCAAAAAATTGTAGTTTTTTTCCGGAAAATTTTTCGTGTGCTTTTAAATCGAAATCGGTTCGAGAGTGGATTCCTTCCAATTCTTTAAAACCGAATGGATAATCGAATTCAATATCTGTAGCTGCATTGGCATAATGCGCCATTTTTTCGTGATCGTGGAAACGGTAGTTTTCTTCACCCATTCCCAAGGAAAGGTGCCATTTTAAGCGGGTTTCCTTCCAGTATTCATACCATTTTAATTCTTCGCCAGGACGAACAAAAAATTGCATTTCCATTTGTTCAAACTCCCGCATACGGAAGATAAACTGTCGTGCAACTATTTCGTTTCTAAAAGCTTTTCCAGTTTGTGCAATTCCGAAAGGAACTTTCATTCTTCCACTTTTCTGAATGTTTAGGAAGTTTACAAAAATACCTTGCGCAGTTTCTGGACGAAGGTAAAGGTCCATGGCACTTTCTGCAGAGGCGCCCAATTTAGTTCCAAACATCAAGTTAAACTGACGTACATCGGTCCAGTTTTTTGAACCCGTATCTGGATCTGCAATCTCCAACTCTTCAATTAAAGCTTTAACATCTGCTAAATCTTCTTTTTCTAAGGAGCGTCCCATCCGTTCCAAAATGGAGCGTTGTTCTTCAAGATATCTTACAACGCGTGGATTGGTAGTTATAAATTCTTGCTCATCAAAACTATCACCAAAACGCTTCTTGGCCTTGGCAATTTCCTTTTGGGCTTTTTGATAAATTTTTTCGGCATAATCCTCAATCAACACATCTGCGCGATAGCGTTTTTTGGAATCTTTGTTGTCTATCAACGGATCGTTAAAAGCATCAACGTGGCCAGAGGCTTTCCAAGTGGTGGGATGCATCAATATGGAGGAATCTATCCCCACAATATTTTGGTGCATATATACCATACTTCTCCACCAATATTCACGAATGTTTTTCTTTAGTTCAACACCATTTTGAGCATAGTCGTAAACAGCGCTTAGCCCGTCATAAATCTCACTTGATGCAAAAATATAACCGTACTCCCTTGCATGGGAGACTACTTTCTTAAATTGATCTTCGTTGTTTGCCATGTCGCAAAAATAGGAAAGTCCCCCCAACTCCCAAAGCCAGAATGACAAATAAACTTAAAAAACCCTCAAAAACCAATTTAGGCTTTTGAGGGTTTTTAGTTTCAGATTTTTAAACACCAACTATTTATAGCTGATGGTTTAAAAATCTGTTATTTCAATTCCATGGTAGTTGTACCAATTTGGTTTTCCCCATCAAAAAGATTGATGGTATATTTTCCTTCCACAAGGTCTATCTCTAAAGCATTGACAAGAATACAAACATCCAACTCATTGCCTTCATAAAAAACATTCGTTGAGGCGCTGTAATTAAGGTTTGTATCTTCAAATTGCTTTACAGTATTATCGCCCATCATCTTATCTTTTGGGTTGATAACTTGAAGATATAAAAGTCTATCTCCTTTTCTAGCAATTGAATTAGGTGCTAAGGTAAAGCAAGCCCTTATTTTATCGGCTCTACTTGATCTTCTGGTGTCAACTACTTTTCCACTATTCCTAATGATAACGGCTTCTCCACGAAGATCTGTAGCTTTTACAATGGAGCCTTCCTTAATTCGTTCATTCATAGCCATATTTTCTTGGCTAACTGAATCTACAACCATGCGGGAGTTTTCCAGTTCGGTTGAGGTGCTATCACGTTCCATAGCAAGCCTTTTATTTGCTGCTATTAAACTATCTGCACGTTTGAAGAGCATGGAGCGTTCTTGTTTTAACCTGCCCACTTCAGATTTATACCTTTCAATTAAACCTACATTGGCTTTCATATCTTTAACTGAATCTAAAAGAACGGTAATTCGCTCACGAGCCGAAAGTAGGTCTTTATCCTTTAATTCATTGTCTTTTATTACTTCGTCATAGTTTGCGATTAAACCTTCTAATTCTTGCTCAATGTCGGCTTTTTGCATCTCAAGATTTGAAACCGTATTTTTACTATCATTAAACAATGTAACTGTGTATACCGCCAAGGCGATCAGCAATACAGAAAGAACCCCAATAAGGATCTTAAATTTGCCGCTGTTATTTTCGTTTTCAGTATTCATTATTAAAAAGTTAAGTTAGTTGGTAAAAGTAGGCAGGTATTTCTTTAACAAACGTTTATAAAATGGTAAAAATTCTTAAAATATGTTAAATCTTCTCTTTCCTAAGGTTTGTGTAGGTTGTAAAGCGCTGCTTGTCAAAGGAGAGGATGTTCTTTGTATGGACTGTATCCACTCACTTCCGATGGCTGCATTTCACAAAACAGGGAGTGAAATGTTAAAGGATAAGTTTTATGGAAGGTTTTTAGTAGAAAATGCAACCGCTTTGGTCCAGTTTCAAAAAAGAGGACTGACCCAAGAATTGTTGCACAGTTTAAAATATCGAGGAAGAAAGGAAGTTAGTTCTTTCTTCGGAAAATGGCTGGGAGCTGAACTGGCAGAATTGGAATCCTATAAAAATATAGAAATGATAATTCCAGTGCCTTTGCACAAACAGAAATTGAAAAAACGCGGATTTAATCAAGTGGAAGGCTTTGGAAAAGAATTGGCTTTGGCCTTGAAGGTACCTTATCGCGATGATATCTTGATAAAGATATCTAAGTCGGGCTCACAGGCCTTTAAAACACGAATTCTTCGTTTTGAGACTGAGGAAGTCTTTTCAATTCAGAATTTGGATGAAATTAAAAATAAACACCTTCTATTGGTGGATGATATAATTACCACCGGCGCCACCTTGGAAAAATGTGCGCTGCAATTGCTGAAAGCAGAAAATGTGAAAATAAGTATAGCAACAATTGCAACAACCTAAAAAGTTATTGCTTATCGTTAATGCTTATTTGTTTAATTTTGGAGAATCTTAAAGAAACTATCCAATTAATTTTTTATAAAACATAGCTAAGTCCTCATCTTGAAACATCGCCTCCTTTATATACCCATTGCATTATTGTTTATGCTTTCTTTTGTGGATTGCGCAAAGAAGGGAACGCCATCTGGTGGCCCACGAGATAGCATTCCACCAATTATTGTGAGGAGTAGCCCCGAAAACTTTAGCACCAATTTTACCGGAAACGAAATAGAAATTCGCTTTGACGAATATATAAAGCTAAAAAACCTTACCAAGGAGTTGATTATTTCGCCTCCTATGAAATATGCTCCAACTATAACACCGCTCAGCACTTCTAAATCGCTGAAAATAAAAATATTGGATACCTTAAAACCTAATACCACGTATTCTTTTAACTTCGGAAACAGTATCGTGGACAATAATGAGGAAAATCCATTCGAGTATTTCAAATATATTTTCTCCACGGGAAGTTATATTGACAGTTTAAAAGTTTCGGGAAGGGTAAGTGATGTGCAACTTGTTACTCCAGAAATTCCAACGGCAGTAATGCTTTATGAAGTGAATGAGGATTTTCAGGATTCTTTGGTTTATTCTGAAAAACCCACTTATCTGACTGTTACAAAAGACTCTACAGGTACGTTTGAACTCACGAACTTAAAGGAAGGTAACTATTTAATGATTGCCTTGAAGGAGAAAGATAACGATTATACTTTTCAACCACAGAATGACAAAATCGGATTTGTAAACGACCTTGTTTCTATCCCCACTGATACCACATATTCAATTACCCTTTTTAAGGAAATGCCCGATTATAGATTGGCACGTCCAAGTCTTGTTGGCAAAAATCAGATTCTCTTTGGTTACAGTGGTCGCGCCGATAGCATGGATATTGAAGTTCTTTCTGAGGTTCCCAATGAATATTCCTCTACATTTTTTAAGGATGAAAAAAAAGATACTCTCCACTATTGGTTTAAACCTTCGATAGAAACTGATTCCCTTATTTTTAAAGTTTCGAATGGAAATAGAATTGATACGGCCTTGGTGCGGATGCGTGAGTTTTACAATGATTCGCTGAATATTTCAGCAATAAAAACAGGAACAATAAAACTGAAAGACACCTTTAAGTTGCGTGCAAATATTCCTCTGGTTTCCTTTGATCCCGAAAAATTCCAGATAATGGCTAAGGATTCCTCACTGGTTGAGCCATTTATAAAGTTGAACAAAGAATATAATTGGGTAGAGCTGTTTTTTCCAAAGGAAGAAGATCAAAGCTATAATGTGCAGCTCTTTCCTGGTGCTCTGACCGATTTTTTCGAGAAAACGAATGACACCCTTTATTTTAATCTAAGCACGCGGCTAAATTCTGACTATGGAACATTGGGTTTAACTTTGGAAAATGTAGATCACTTTCCAATTATAGTGCAAATACTCGATAGTAAATACAATGTTGTAGCCGAAGACTACCTTACGGAAAACAAAGATTTATATTTTGATGAACTGACACCCGATAAATATTACCTTCGAATAATTTATGATGACAACCATAATGGAATGTGGGATACAGGTAGTTTCTTAAACAGAATGCAGCCTGAAAAAATTATCTATTATCCTTCACAAATCGAGGTTCGGGCCAATTGGAGTTTAAATGAGATTTTTAGGTTAAAATAACGCAATCCTGAATGTTGAAATCTGAAGTCAACTGCGCTTTTAAGTTTCAAGATGTTTTAAAACTTTATTAGTTTTAAAATTGATTATCTTTGGTAAGAAACCTTTCAGGAATAGTGAAATATGTTTTCTCAAATCATTCCATGCTGCAAATAGAAATACGTTCTATTTCAATGGAGATAATGCATTTGGTAATTACAGATCCAGATAAAATAATTGAAGAAAATGATGATTAAGTAATACATCAGAAAGTTGTAGGTGCATATATGTATCGGGTTTTTATTTCAAAAAGTACAGATCCTGCGGTTATAAAGACAGCCTATAAAACTTCAAAGATCAATAAATACGGAACAGATGAAAGTTAGATATGATAAAGCTGTGGATATTTTGTATATTCAAATAAGTGAATCTAAAGTAGAAGAGTCAATCGAATCTAAAAACGGAGTCATTATTGACTATGACGCAGATGGCAAACTTGTGGGCATTGAAGTCTTGAATGCCTCCAAAAATACTTTAGATCCTTTAAAAATGGTTTATGAAGTGGCATAAAGCCAAATATGTTTTTATATAATTTTGAATTGATCCCGATCATTTAAAAATTGAAAATGACGTCGGTTAGTTTCAATGTGTTTTTTCTCTAGTATTACGGTTTCAATAAATTCGTCAAAGGCAGAAGTAGAAATTTGCTTACCTAAAACATCATAAACAGCGGAATGGCCCACGTATTCGTGTTTATTGCCATCAAAGCCTACTCGGTTTACACCAATGCAATAGGTCATGTTTTCGATAGCTCTTGCACGCAACAAAGTATCCCAAGCCAGCGTGCGCACTTTTGGCCAATTTGCCACGTAAATCAATACATCATAATCTTCAGTATTTCTTGCCCAAACTGGAAACCGTAAATCGTAACAAACCAGCGGACAAATTTTCCAGCCTTTATAATTTACGATGATACGTTCCTTTCCTGAGGTATATGTCTCGTTTTCTCTGGCGAGCGTGAAAGTGTGCTTTTTATCATATTTCTCATAACTTCCGTCAGGAAAAACAAAATAAAGCCGATTGTAAAACTGATTATCTTCGGAAATAATCACACTTCCTGTAATGGCAGTTTGATGTTTTTTTGCTTCGGAAATAAGCCAATGTAATGTTTCCCCATTATTCGATTCCGCAAGATTTTCAGCATTCATTGAAAATCCTGTTGAAAACATTTCGGGTAGAATTATCAAATCTGTTTCCCCTTCAATCTTTTGGAATTTCTTCGAAAATAGCTGCCTATTGGCTGCTGCATCTTCCCAGTGCAATTCACTTTGAATGATTGTTACTTTTAAATTCTCTTCCATCTTTTCTTTTAAAATTACAGTTTCAATAGATTAAAAAAATTTATAGTTCCTTTAATATTTTTGCCGCTTCCGCCAATGTTTCATCCGTTTTCGCAAAACATACTCTTATTTGTTTAAAATCCCTTTTCCCTTCATTAAAAACAGAAGTTGGAATAGTCGCTATTTTATGCGCTTTCGTAAGTCGTTCCGCAAAAGTGATATCACTTTCATTTGAAATTTCAGAAAAATCCAGCATTTGAAAATAAGTGCCTTTGGAAGGAATTATTTTGAAATTAGAACCTTTCATTAAGTGTAGAAAGAAATCCCGCTTCTGTTGATAGAAATCCGAAAGTTTTAAATAGTGATTGGCATCTTTCAAATAAGTCGCAAAGCCTTTTTGAAAAGGATAATTTACACAGAAAACCACGAATTGATGGACTTTCTGAAACTCTTTCATCAAATATTTCGGTGCGGCGCAATAGCCCATTTTCCAACCGGTATTGTGAAAGGTTTTACCAAAGGAGGCGGTTATAAAACTGCGTTCTGCCAAGGCTTTAAATCTTGAAACGCTTTGATGTATATTTCCATCAAAAATAATATGTTCATAAACTTCATCACTCAAAACCAACAAATCATTTTTTTCTGCCAAGTCTTGTAATTCCAACATATCATCTTTGGTAAGAAGGGTTCCGCTTGGGTTGTGCGGAGAATTGATGATTATCATTTTGGTTTTTGAACTAATCTTATCGGCAACTTCCTGCCAATCCACGCCATAAAAAGGTGGCTTCAATTGAATAGGAACAATTTTTCCGCCGAATAATTCCACAGTTGGCGCATAGCAGTCGTAAGCTGGAGTGAAGATGATTACTTCATCCCCTTTGGAAATTGTTGCTGCGATTATCGTATAAATTGCCTGTGTTGCTCCTGCGGTAATTGTGATTTCGGTGTCAGGATTGTAGAAATGATTATGAAGGTTTTCAATCTTTTCTGAAATCTCCATGCGCAGTTCAAAATCGCCAGCCATCGGGGCGTATTGATTAAATCCATCGCGCATAGCTTGATCCACTAAGGCATTTAAAGCAGGATCACTGGGGAAGTTTGGAAAACCTTGTGAGAGGTTTAGGGCATTATGGTTTGCCGCCATTTTGCTCATTTTGGCAAAGATGGAGGTTGGGATGTTCGGTAGTTTGGAATTTTTAATCATTCGATACAGTGTTTATGAAAAATTCATTCCCTTAAAGTAATAATAATTATTGCGTTGTGAAAATTAAATGTCATCAACAAAAAAACCCTCACATCACTGCAAGGGTTTTAGTCTTAAATCTAATGTCTCAAGTCTAATATCTGTAATATTCAGGCTTAAATGGCCCTTCAACAGTTACACCAATATAATCGGCTTGTTCTTTTGAAAGCTCAGTAAGCTCAACTCCAATTTTTTCGAGGTGAAGTTTTGCAACTTTTTCATCTAAATGTTTTGGAAGCATATAAACTTCGTTTTCATAGTTGTCACTATTTTTCCAAAGTTCAATTTGAGCTAGCGTTTGGTTTGTGAACGAGTTACTCATTACAAAACTTGGGTGGCCAGTGGCGCAACCAAGGTTTACCAAACGTCCTTCAGCAAGAAGGATGATATCTTTCCCGTCAATAGTATATTTATCAACCTGAGGCTTTATTTCCACTTTTGTGTTTCCGTGGGTATTGTTCAGCCAAGCAACCGCAATTTCATTGTCAAAATGCCCAATATTACAAACAATGGTTTTGTCTTTCATCGCTTCAAAATGCTCGGGACGGATAATATCTTTATTTCCAGTAGTAGTAATAACGATATCCGCTGTTTTAACAACAGTTTCTAATTTTTTCACTTCAAAACCGTCCATTGCAGCCTGTAAAGCACAGATTGGATCAATTTCAGTAACTGTAACGATACTTCCCGCACCTTTAAATGAAGCTGCAGTTCCTTTACCAACATCACCATAACCGCAAACTACAACACGTTTTCCTGCAAGCATCACGTCCGTTGCGCGGCGGATTGCATCCACGGCACTTTCGCGACATCCGTATTTATTATCGAATTTACTTTTGGTAACGCTATCGTTAATATTAATAGCAGGCATTGGCAAAGTTCCTTTTTTCACACGTTCGTATAATCTGTGAACGCCAGTGGTAGTTTCCTCAGAAATACCTTTTACGCCAGCGGCAAGCTCTGGATATTTGTCCAAAACCATATTGGTTAAATCGCCTCCGTCGTCAAGAATCATGTTTAATGGCTTGCGGTCTTCGCCAAAGAAAAGAGTTTGTTCAATACACCATTCAAATTCTTCTTCACTCAAACCTTTCCAAGCATAAACAGCAGTTCCTGTTGCTGCGATAGCCGCAGCTGCCTGATCTTGCGTTGAAAATATATTACAAGAACTCCAAGTAACTTCGGCTCCCAAAGCTTGCAATGTTTCAATTAAAACAGCGGTTTGGATTGTCATATGAAGACATCCAGCAATGCGCGCGCCTTTCAAAGGTTGCTCTTTTCCGTATTCTTCACGAAGACTCATAAGCCCTGGCATCTCTGCCTCGGCAAGCTCAATTTCTTTTCTTCCCCAGTCTGACAGAGAAATATCTTTTACTTTAAAAGCCGTATAAGGCACAGTTTTAGTTGACATAAAAATTTATTTTTATTCCCGCGAGGGCGGGAAACTCGTTGTTATTAACTAATTTTGAATTATATTTTAAGTCTGCAAAAGTACAAAATATCCTTTAAGAATTTATGCCACTTTACAAAACTATAACAATCAACCCAAGCACTAAAGTCTTCATTTGGAAGATTGAAGAATCTTTCGAAGCACTTTCGGAAGGAATTTTCCTCACTAAAAAATGTTCTAGAAGAGTTGAAAATATGAAAAGCGACTTACACCGTCGCGGGTTTATGAGTATCCGGCATTTGATGGCTTTGGAAGGGTTTACAGATCATGATTTGTATTATGATGAAAATGGAAAGCCGCATCTAACCGGCGATAAACATATATCTATTACACATTCCTTTAACTTTTCGGCTATAATTATCAGTGATTTTGAAGTGGGGATTGACATAGAAAAACAGCGAAATAAAATTCTTAGAATCGCACATAAATTCACCCCCATTGAAGAATACCGAACCATGGCAAATGATGATGCCTTGATGCGAAAACTTACCATAGTTTGGTGCGCAAAGGAGTCGCTTTATAAGAGTTTTTCTGAAAAAGGCGTGAGTTTTTTACAGCATATAGATGTTGATGAATTCTCGATGGAAGACAATAGAACTACTGCAACTGTAACTTATGGAAACATAGAAGCAAAGTATAATATAGATTTTCTTGAATTTGAAGATTTTACTTGTGCCTATGCTCTTATTGCCGAGAAAAGTTAGATGGAAGGAATTTTCTACAACTCTTTTCTGAAATTAATTTCCAAAAGGGAGAAGCTACTTAGCATTTTGATTGACCCCGATAAGTTTGATATTTCTGAAGTAAAAGCATTTTTAAATATAATTCCGAAAGAAACCACGCATCTTTTTGTTGGTGGAAGTATTGTGGCAAATGACGAAACTGAAGAAACGGTAAGAGCATTGAAGACAGAAACAAAGCTTCCCATTTTTCTATTTCCGGGTGATCATTCACATATTACACCACTTGCAGATGCGCTTTTATTTTTAACCTTGCTCTCTGGAAGAAATGCGGAATACTTAATTGGACAACAAATAAAATCCATTTCGAAATTGAAAGATTCAGCGTTGGAGATTATTCCCACAGGTTATATTTTGATTGATGGCGGCAATGATTCTGCAGTTTCAAAAGTGACGAAGACCGAACCGCTTCCGCAAGAAGATATTGAAAAAATTGTGCACACGGCACTAGCCGGACAATTTATGGGCGCAAAACTCATTTATCTGGAAGCGGGCAGTGGTGCTAAGTTTCCCGTTAAGCCTGAAATTATTTCTGAAGTAAGAAGAGCGATAAAAATCCCTTTAATTGTTGGAGGAGGGATCAAAACAGAAGCGCAAAAACAAAACGCATATAAGTCCGGCGCAGATATGGTTGTAATGGGAACGGCCTATGAGTAAATTCCAAAATTCAAGCCCCAAATAACAAAATTCAAATTTCATTAAATTTCAAATAACTAAATTTTGCAACTTGAAACATGTGTCGTGCAACTTCAAACAAGCAACTGTAAAGCGCCTGACCGCCTTAGATGGAAATATCTATATAATCGTAATTTTGAATAAATTGAAGAAAAATTAAAACCTTAGCAAACCTCAGATGAACGCTATTTTTGATTGGTTTTTTGCGCAGTATAATGATATTCCAACCTATTTGATAGTCTTGGAAATTATTGGTGTTTTCTTTGGATTTCTGAGTGTTTTGTACGCCAAACAGGATAACATTTGGGTGTATCCAACTGGCATTATCAGTACTGCCATTTTTGTTTATATACTCGCTATCTATGGTCTTTTAGGCGATATGATGATAAACGCCTATTATTTCTCCATGAGTATTTATGGTTGGTATGTATGGACACGAAAAGTGGACGACACACATTATACACCGATTACTAGAACTACTAAAAAAGAACATAAGACTTCCATTTATATTTTCATTGCGACCTTGATCTTCGTTTTCGCCGTTTATGAAGTTTTTGACAAATGGAATAGTTGGACGGCCTATGTAGATACAATTACCACCGCTATTTTCTTTGTGGGAATGTGGTTAATGGCGAAGAAAAAAGTGGAAAACTGGATTTATTGGATTATTGGAGATGTTATCTCTATCCCGCTTTATCTTTATAAAGGACTCGTATTTACTTCGTTTCAGTACGTATTATTTACTATTATTGCCATTTACGGATATCGCGCTTGGAAGAAAAATTTAAACATCCCCGAAACCAGTCTGCTCAATTGATAAAAGTAGTTTTATACGGCCCCGAATCTACAGGTAAAACCACTTTGGCAAAACAGTTGGCAGCGCATTATAGCACCTCTTGGGTGCCTGAATTTATGCGGGTTTACCTTGAAGAAAAGTGGGATTTAAAGAAAGAATTGGTTGCCAGAGAAGACCTGCTCCCAATAGCAAAAGGACAATTAAAACTGGAAAATGATATTTCACAACAGGTTGAAAAACTCCTTATCTGCGATACGAACTTGTTGGAGCTAAAAGTGTATTCTGAATATTATTACGACGGATTCTGTCCTAAAGAAATAATTAATGAAGCAACGAAGGATAATAATTGCATCTACCTTTTAACGTATATCGATACAACGTGGGAGCCTGATATTTTGCGAGACCGACCCAAGAATCGTGAAGAAATGTTTCGTATTTTCGAAGCCGAATTAAAAAAACAGGATTTCCCTTATAGAATATTAAAGGGGAACGAGGAAGAGCGATTTAATACAGCGATTGGAATTATTGATCAACTGTTGAAAAATTAGAAACCTTTGTGCCCTCTGTGACTCTGTGGTATTATCACCACAAAGGCACAGAGGGCACAGAGCAAAAATTAGATTAAGAATGTTTACTGAAAAAAATATACAGCAGATAAAAGCACACGGTCTTTCCGAAGCGAAAGTTAGAGCCCAACTCCAGATATTTAAAGATGGAATTCCTTATGCGAATGTAGTGGAAGCGGCGTCTGTAAATAACGGAATAGACCTCATTTCGGAAGAAGAGCAACAGCATTTTGTTAATCTTTTTGAAACGGAGAAAGACAATTTAGATTTGCTAAAGTTTGTTCCAGCTTCTGGTGCAGCCACGCGAATGTTTAAATTTCTACATCAGTTTTTGGAAAACTATAAGACAGATGAAGACATTGACTTATTTCTTCAAAAAGAGGAAAATGTAGATCTGAGAACATTCTTTAATTCAATAGATGTTTTTGCCTTTTCAGGTTTGGTAAAAGAAAAATTGGAAGAAAAGTATCCCGATTATGTCAGTTTTAAAAAGGGAAAAAGATACTATTTGTTCGTTCAAGAAATGCTTGAAGAGACTGGTTTAAACTTTAGCAATACGCCAAAAGGCCTTGTTCCTTTTCATAAATATGGAGAAGACTACGTTACTGCTTTTGGTGAACAGTTATATGAAGCAGCTTTTTACGCAACTTCCAATGGAACATCAAACCTGCATTTTACCGTTTCTGAAGATCACGAAGAAAAGTTCAAAAAACGCTTTGACGATGTAGAACATATTGTTGAAAAGAAAACAGGAGTGAATTTCGATATTTCCTATTCCTTTCAGAAAAAAGAAACAGATACGATTGCTGCAACGCCAGAAAATGGAATTTTTTTGGATCAAAATAGTGATTTGCTTTTCCGCCCTTCAGGGCACGGCGCGTTGCTTCAGAATTTGAATGATGTGGACGCAGATATCGTTTTTATCAAAAATATTGACAATGTAGTTTCTGAGAGTTATGTTGAAACGATTGCTTTTCAGAAAAAAATGTTGGCTGGAAAACTGATTTCGGTTCAACAGAAAATATTCGGATTTGTAGAAAAACTTCACTCTGAAAATGTTTCTGAAGAAACGTTACGAGAAATAACAAGTTTTATTTTCGAAGAGTTAAATGTTCAAAATATTATAGTGGATAAGGAAAGGCTGCTAAAAATTCTAGAACGTCCCATCCGTATTTGTGGCGTTGTGGAAAACACGGGCGCGCCTGGCGGTGGTCCATTCTTGGTAGAAGACAAAAATGGAAATCTTTCCTATCAAATTGTTGAAATGTCGCAAATTGACATTCATAATCCAGAACAGAAAGCCTTGGTTGATATGGCTACTCATTTTAATCCTGTAGATTTAGTTTGCGGTATTCGCGACTACAAAGGTGTGAAATACAATCTTTTGGAATTTTCAGATCCTGATACTGGTTTTATTTCGAATAAATCTTATCAGGGAAAAGCTATAAAGGCACTTGAATTACCTGGATTGTGGAATGGCGCCATGGCAAACTGGAATACGATTTTTGTAGAAGTGCCGCTTATTACTTTCAATCCTGTAAAAACAGTTAACGATCTTTTAAACGAAGTACATCAACCAAAGTGAACATAGAAGTCTTAATATCAGAACTCAGTTTTAAAGCCATCCGCAGCAGTGGTCCTGGCGGGCAGCATGTTAATAAAACGGCTTCAAAAGTTGAGGTATCGTTTAATTTGAACGCTTCCCAAGCCCTTTCGGAAAGGGAAAAGGAGCGACTAAGGCACAAACTATCTTCAAAAATCTCTTCAGAGGGATTCATAACGCTCCAATGTGGCGAAACTAGAAGTCAACACCGAAACAAAGCTATTGTAATTGAGCGATTGATTCAAATTCTTCAACAAAACCTAAAAGTTGCGAAGCCGCGAAAAAAGACCAAACCATCAAAAGGTGCCATAGAGCGGCGTTTAAAGTCTAAAAAAGAAAACGCTATGAAAAAGGCCAATCGCAAACCTCCCAAATATTAATAGCATTT
Organism: Aequorivita capsosiphonis DSM 23843; assembly: GCF_000429125.1. Taxonomy (GTDB): domain Bacteria; phylum Bacteroidota; class Bacteroidia; order Flavobacteriales; family Flavobacteriaceae; genus Aequorivita; species Aequorivita capsosiphonis. The sequence continues at coordinate 56,138 of NZ_AUBG01000011.1, read as the reverse complement.
ATACAGAAAGTGTATAAATTTTACACGAATTCATTTCTTCTTACACACTTTTTTAAAAGTTTACTAAACTTATATATTCTCTAAAATACTGATAACCAATATTTTAATATTGGTTTTGGTTATTGTTGTTCTATGGCACTACTTTTTCTATATACAAGACAACAAACAAACTTAGAAACATATATAATAACTAGTAAAAAATACAAACTATGAAAAAGTTAATTTTAAGTGCAGCAATCGTATTAGGAGGTTTAACTGCCGTAACCGCACAAACTGACAAAGAAGTAACTGCAATGAACGAGAAGCCACAAACAGCGGTTGAAGCTCAAGTTGAAAGCCGCTTAGATGCCGCTCAAGATGTTGAGAATACAGCTGTAGAAGAAGTTGCTGCTACTGAAGTTGCCGCTGCCGATGTTGTGCAAGACTACAAAGAAGTAAAGTCTGCTGATTTGCCACAGGCCGTGAAAGATGCAGTTGCTGCAGATTTTGACGGAGCCGCTATTTCTAAGGCTTATGTGAATGCCCAGGGAGATTATAAAATTGAACTTGCCACCGCTGATGCTAAACAAGCAACAGTATATGCAAATGCAAAAGGTGAGTGGATTAAAAATGAATTAAAGAAGCAGTAAGCTGCAGGTATTTTAGATTCAATACTTCTGAAAAAGGCGTCCTATTATTGGATGCCTTTTTTTTGTGATAATTTTAGAGATTGGCCTCTCATATAGTCACTATTTTTACCTTTTTAGAAAATGTGATGACGCAGAAAATACACATAATTGAAGACGACGCAGCTTTTGGAAAAATGCTCACCTCTTTCCTTGAACGGAAGGGTTTTGAAGTTAGCGTTTCCCTTACTGGGGAGGGTGGACGAAAAGCTTTAGACGAAAACCAATTTGATCTTCTAATTACCGACCTAAAATTACCGGATGACTCAGGGCTTGAGCTGTTGGAATACTCCAAAAAGATTGCTCCAAAAACAAAAGTTATTTTAATGACGGGTTACGCCGAAGTGGATACTGCGGTAAAAGCTATCAAAAAAGGTGCTTTAGATTATATTTCCAAACCCTTTAGACCTGAGGAGCTGTTGATGATTATTGAAGAGGATTCTAAACAGAATGATGAATTTACAGTTGAGAATAAAGGTTTTTTGAAAGCGAAATCAAAAGAAGAGAAGCCAGATTCATCAGTTAAACAAAGATCACAACCTAGATTTGTTGTTGGAATCAGTGAGTCTTCAAAGAAGTTTAATGAATATATAAAGCTCGTTGGACCTACAGATATGTGCGTCTTGATTCAAGGTGAAAGTGGAACTGGAAAGGAAGTTGCTGCAAAAGCGATTCATGATTTTAGTTCCAGAAGAAATCAAAGTTTTGTTGCTGTGGATTGTGGTGCGATTCCGAAGGAGATTGCGGCCAGCGAATTTTTTGGTCACGTAAAAGGAAGTTTTACAGGCGCCATAAATGATAAAAAAGGACATTTTGAAGCCGCTCACGGTGGAACTCTTTTTTTAGATGAAGTAGGGAACCTTTCCTATGAAAATCAAATACAATTGCTGCGAGCCTTGCAGGAACGAAAAATAAAACCAGTTGGAAGTAATACTGAAATTGAAGTTGATGTCCGTATTCTTTCAGCTACCAATGAGGATTTGTTAAAAGCTGTTGCTGACGGGAAATTCCGAGAAGATTTATATCATCGGTTGAATGAGTTCTCCATCCATATTCCCTCTTTACAAGAAAGAAAGGAAGATCTATTCCTTTTTATAGAATACTTTTTGGCTGAAGCAAATGCATCTTTAGGAAAAGAAGTTTTGGGACTTTCAAAAGAAGTGGAAGAAGCTTTTAAAAATTACGCTTGGCCAGGAAACCTTCGGGAATTGAAAAATGTTATAAAACGCTCTGTTTTACTAACGAATGCTTCCTTGGTTCCATTGGATGTAATTCCCAGAGAAGTGCTTTTTTCTAAAAAAGTGGAACCAGAAAAAGTAGATTTTTCAAAAGAAAGCAATGAAAAGCAACTAATTCTAAACGCCTTAAAAGAAGCCGAGTTCAACAAAACCAAAGCCGCAAAGTTGCTGAATATTACTCGTAAAACGCTTTATAACAAGTTGGAGCACTATCAAATAGAGCTTTAAGCTATCTGTTTTCTAGAGCCTTTTGTAAATCCCTTATATTCAATATCAGTTTCTCTAGGTCTATTTGTACTTTATTCCAATACGCGTCATTTTTAAATTCATCATATTCTTCCATCCTTTCAAGAATCGGAATCACATTTCTAGCATTTATCTGTCTAAACATGGTTAACATCCGGTGTGCTATTTCCTTGATAGTTTCTAAATCTTTTTCAGCTATACATTGCTTTATTTGCTGCAAATCTTTTTCTGTTTGCACATCAAAAATTGATAGCACTTCTTCCAAAGCTTGTGGGGTGTTTAAAAATGATTTTAAAAGAGAAAGATCAAATTCTTCGGAAGTGGATGAATCTGTTTGAGCTATTTCCTCAAAATCTGAATTTTCAGAAAATCCTTTTTGTTCTGAAAAAATCCGCTCTAAGGCTTTAACCAAGGCCTGTTTTGAAAAAGGTTTGGGAAGCATTTCAGAAAATCCTTTTTCCAGATAGAAATCCCGGCTGTGTTCTCTACTTCCGGTCATTGCGATAATTGGCTGGTTTTTATAAGAAGCTATGGCGCCTTCTTTTAAGCTTTTTAAAACAAAAAAACCATCCGTATTGGGCATTTGAATATCGGTTAATACAAAATCAAAGTCTGTCTCTTTTGCCGCAGATGCAAAATTTGCGTAACTGTTAAATGCTCCAGAAGTAATATCCATTTGTTCAAAAATCTCCTGTAACAGCGAACGCATGGCATCGTCATCATCAATGATAACTGCTTTTAATCCACTAAATGAATTGGTGGTTTCAGTAGAATTTTTAGGAGCAATCCTTTCCGAGTTTTTTAAGGGGAGACTTAATATGAATGTGCTTCCTTCGTCTAGAACGCTTGCCACTTTTAAAGTTCCGCCTAAAAGTTCTGTCAGCTTTTTTGAGATAGCCAATCCCAGGCCACTACCGCCAAACTTGTGGGCAATTTCAGTTTCTGCCTGTGTAAATTCGTTAAAAATTAACTGTTGCTTTTCCTTTGAAATACCAATTCCCGTATCAATGACAGTGATTTGAACGGTGGAAATTTTGTCCTTCTTTTCAACTTCGTCAACTCTTATTTCGACACTTCCATTTTCGGTAAACTTAAATGCGTTGCCTATTAAGTTGTTGATAACCTGCCGAATTCGCAACGGGTCACTTTCAAAAATCTGGTTCTTTATCTTATCAGAAATTGAAATTTTTAATGCTACCGGTTTATCTGGATATTGTTGTTTTACTGCGTTTCCAGCATCTACAATAATATTTTCCAATGAAAATGGAATGCTTTCCATCGGTAATTTTCCAGCTTCCAGTTTTGAATAATCTAGCAAGTCATCTACCAGATGCGAAATAAAATATGAACTTGAAGTAATCTGCCCTAAATAATACTTCTGTTTTTCCGTAAGTGATGAGTTTCCAAACAATTCTGAATAACCGCTTATGGTATTTAAAGGTGTCTTTAAATCGTGACTTACTGTGGAAATGAGTTGTTCGCGACTTTTCAAAAGCATTAAGGCATAGTCCTTCGAATCTTCCAGATTTTTCTTAAACTTTTCAGCTCTAAAAAAGTCGGATAGGATAAAGTATGAAAATAACAAAACTACAATCCCGCCTAAGATCCCGGCAAACTTTAAAACCTCGCCCGTTCTATTCATGGATTGCGCTCTTTGCTCTTTTTCCAAGTTGTTATTCTTAGTAATTTCGTTGTCGAAACTTGTTATAATTTCCCGTAAACGTTCTGAAATTTTAAGATCGTTGCGGATCAATTCGTTTTCCTTTTGCATTAAGGATTTTCGGATTCGAGAGCTTTCCTTCTTAGCTTCCGCAACTATATAGCGGGAAGCTGCCAACATAGAATCTACGGTTTTTGACCGTACCGTTGAGGTGTCGCGTGTTGCATCGCTATTGAGATAATCTGCATAAGATTGATACACTCTACGCTCTCTACTGCTTAATTTTGATGGATTCTGGACTAAGGATTCCACGGAGTTTAATCCTACTGAAGACTCCAATTTACGTACTTCCCGCATGATGTCATCGAGGGAAGTATCTTTTTGATTGGTTAACCGCAGAATCCGCAGCTGCTCGATATTTCGATTTTTATCTTCAAGTAAAAATTTTACGCTATCCAGCTGTACTGCTTGAAAACTGTTGATAGCGAGCAACTTTATCTCTTCTATTTTTTTGAAAAGCGAATCATTTTTTGATGTGTACTTCTCAAAATCTTCATCGCTTTCCGTTAAAAGTGCTAGCCTTGAAAATCCGTCTGTTTCGTAAAGTAAATTAATAAGCGTTCCTGTTTCAATAAACTTTTTTTCACCTTTAGAATCATTGACTGCAGCGGTGTAGTTTTTAAATTCAGAGAATAAAAACACACCCACAAGCACGGATAAAGCGCCTAGTAACAAATAACTAAGAATGATTTTGAAAGTAAATCTATTTTTTGAAGTGGCCATTGGCCAAATGTAAAGACTATCTTAAAATTGAAGTATTAAGGATATGGTAAAAAAATGATACTTTGACTACGCTCAGTAACCGAGAAAACGGAAGGGAAATCGAAATCGAAAATAAAAGTGAATATGAAATCGAAAAAAGATATGTAATTTTGCCGAACATCTCAAAGGGGTGCCAAGGGATTTTAGATTTCGGATTCTAGATTTTTGATTGCAGAAGTAATTCTGAAATCATTAATCGAAATCTACAATCGAAAATCATTCTGGCTGAGATTATACCCAAAGAACCTGGGCGGGTAATGCTGCCAAGGGAAAATAATAGGAACCCCCTGTGATATTGCACGACGCAATGTTATCAGGGTTTTTTTATGTAAGCATTTAATCAACAGAGAATAATGCCCCTTTTATTCGTAAAATCTAAATTATTACGAATGAAAAAATTATTGATTTCCGCAGTTTTTACTTCCATGTTTCTTTCTATTTCTGCTCAGGAAACGCCAAATGAAAAATCACAGGACACTTCAAAAGTTCAAGCTTTGGATGAGGTTTTGGTACAATCGGTCCGTGTGAAGGCAGATTCACCAATTACACATTCCAATCTTGACAAAGAAGAATTGGAAAAAAGGAATCTCGGTCAAGATGTTCCGTATATGCTCAACTATCTTCCTTCTGTTGTTACCACAAGTGATGCGGGAGCTGGGGTGGGTTATACCTCCATTCGCGTTCGTGGTAGTGATGCCTCGCGCGTAAATGTTACCTTAAATGGAATTCCGTACAACGATTCGGAAAGCCAAGGTTCGTTTTGGGTGAATTTACCCGACTTTACTTCATCAGTTCAAAGCTTACAATTACAGCGGGGCGTCGGGACTTCCACCAACGGCTCAGGTGCTTTTGGTGCAAGTTTGAATTTATTGAGCGATGCCGTTTCCAATGAAGCCAATGGAGAAATATCAAATTCCTTCGGAAGCTATAACACACATAAACACAACGTCAAGTTCAGCACTGGCTTACTTTCAGATCATTTTGAATTAGCAGGAAGGTTGTCAACCATCAAATCTGATGGTTATATAGACAGAGCCAGTTCAGACTTGAAATCATATTTTCTACAAGCTGCTTTTGTGGATAGCAACACCTTGATAAAAGCTTTGGCTTTTGGAGGTAAGAACATTACTTATCAATCGTGGAACGGTTTGGAAGATCCTGAAAAACTGAAAAATGACAGAACCTATAATACCGCTGGAATGTACACTGATGAAGATGGAAACATTCAGTTTTATGACAATGAAATAGATAATTATGCCCAGGACCATTATCAACTATTTTGGAATCAGCGTTTTGATAATCACTGGAGTACCAATTTATCAATAAATTATACCAGAGGCCGAGGTTATTTTGAACAATACAAAGAGGATCAGAAATTTAAAACATACGGATTTGAGCCTATCGTGAACGGGAGTGATACCATAAATAAAACCGATTTAATTAGGCGTCGTTGGTTAGATAATCACTTTTATGCAGCCAATGCCAACGTAAACTATAAGAATAATAAAATTGATTTTACTGGCGGAGCCTTTTATAGCTACTACACTGGCGATCATTATGGCGAAGTAATCTGGGCGCGATATGCCAGTAATTCTGAAATTCGAGAGCCTTATTATGATAGCAATGCGAAGAAAACTGAATTCACCGTTTTTTCAAAAGCTACTTATAGAATCAACTCGCAATGGAGTGTTTTTGGAGATTTACAAGGTCGGTTTTTAAACTATAAAACTACAGGAATCACTTCAGATTTGGTTGAAATGATTTATGATGAAAGCTATGCATTTTTTAATCCGAAAGCTGGATTGACCTATAAATTGAGTTCTTCTAATCAATTTTATTTTTCATACGGAAAAGCACATCGCGAACCTTCGCGCAATGATTATGAACAAGGAATCATTACCCCAGAAAAATTGGATGATTTTGAATTGGGATGGCGTTTCGCTTCTGCAAAAACAAAGGTGAATACGAATGTGTTTTATATGAATTATACCGATCAATTGGTGCTTTCAGGTGAATTGAATGATGTAGGTTCAGCTTTAAGAACTAGCAGCGGAAAAAGTTATCGCCTCGGATTGGAAGTAGATGCTGAAGTTCAGCTTTTGAAAAATTTGAGAACCATGCCTAATATAGCATTAAGCACAAATAAGAATATAGATTTTGTTACTTCTCGCGATGGAGAATTGGTGAATCTTGGAAGTACAAACATTTCATTTTCACCAGCTGTTGTTGCTGGAAATATGTTGGAATATACGCCAACAAAAAAATTGCAACTTGGTTTTCTTTCAAAGTTTGTAGGAGAGCAATATATGGGAAATATTGATAGCGAAGCTTCAAAATTGGATAGCTACTTTATTAATGATTTAAATATTGTATATACTTTTGATGGGCTTCCGTGGATAAAGGAAATAGCTCTTTCAGCTTTGGTGAATAACATCTTTAACGTTAAATATGAATCCAACGGTTATTTTTATACTTACGATGATGATTACAGCGATCCAGGAACGGTTACCACTGTTGATGGCGCAGGTTATTATCCGCAGGCAACTATTAATTTTCTTATTGGAGCTACCGTTAAGTTTTAAATTTAATCTGGATGCTTAGAGCAGCCGAAGTATTGGTAGGAAGTATTTTTTACTTTAAAATTTGTGATTTCGGCTCCGCTTTATGAACAACATGGTTGTAGAGCGGAGTAGAAGTAGTTTGGTGTAGGGGTAAACTTTTAGTAGAAATTTTAATAAAGATTTTGGTAGCGTAAATATTTCTTTTTATTTAGTATTCGTTGTTGCTATGTATTCTGCAATAATCTGGGGTATTTCATTTTTTCCTAAGGTATTATTTTCAATCTTCTCCAACAAAGCAGGGTCTTCAGTTAAATGATACATTGCACATCTTTTAAAACCACCGATAACATTGGTAATATAAAACATATTTGCTTTTTCCGCATCTGCTTTTTTAATATATCTTCCGATAGTTGGATAATCAGAGCCTTGTTGGTATCTGTAGAACAAAACGATTTCATCTGTTTCTTCATTTACTCTATATGCTGCAGATTGAATATAAAAAGTAACGTAGTCATTTTTAGCCTCAACCAACATTAAAGCTGTCCCTGAAGAAGAATTTCCTTTTAGTGTATTTACAATTGCCGCTTTTTCATATAAATAGTTTTTACCATTTGGAGATTCAACTTTTAATTTTTGTATAAGATTTCGCTTTAAACTTTCCTTCTCACCATTCAGCGATGTTTTAAAAATTACATTTTTTAATTTTGAAACATTTGGAACTTGAGCAAAACCATTTTTGATAGTTCCGTCAACCATTTCCATTTCTGCTTTCCAAAAAGGATTTGTATTTATATTAAATTGAGCATACGTATTCGCAAAAATGAAAAGTGAAAATATTAGTAGGTATTTTTTGAGGTTCATATTTTTAATTTTACTGCTTTACATATAATTGATCAATTACTAATTATAATATTATTCCCATTGCGCTCGGCACGATATTGCAACATGGGGTATTTTGTATCCGGTTCTGTGGTATGTCTTCCAAGGTTGACTATGTTGTATTCGTTGGTGTCAGTTTCGCACGGACAAGTGGCAATGGGCCCATCTACCTCCATTCTGGAACATTGGCTGGGAACGTGGTTGGGGTCGGAAAGTTCAAAAGCCAAATATTGGGTTTCACTTACACAAAAAACCACAACGCCTTTAATTCCTTGTCCGGTAATTACCGAGTTTCCAGGAAATTTTAAAGAATTGTATTCAGGTAAGTTTAAATTCAACCTTAAGTTAACTAAGGGATCTGCCAAAAATGGATTTCTATCTAATTTGTCATCGCTTTTTGAACATGAAAGCATGATAAAGCCAACGAGAATTAAAAGAAAGAGCGGTTTGTTTTTCATTTGTATGTAGGTATAAAGTAAGAAAGTTTTGACTGTAATGCCAAACTAATTTTTTTTAGCTGCTATATTATTATAATCTGTTATTGAGAGAATTAAAATTTGAGGCCGAAATTACAATAAATAACAAAGCAAGGAAATTTTTAGTATATTTGTTTAATACAATCCCGTCATCGCATGGGATTTTTTCAGTTTATTTAAGTGAGTCCCGCCACTAGTCGGGATTTTGTATATTAAAGAATAGGTATGTTCTACATACACAAACGATGAAATTATGAGTAAAGTATCATATTATAGCCCAGAGGGATTAAAAAAATTAAGAGAGGAGTTAGATCATCTTCGCGATGTTGAACGCCCAAAAGCGTCTAATGCTATTGGTGAAGCCCGAGACAAGGGAGATTTGAGTGAAAATGCTGAATACGATGCCGCCAAGGAAGCCCAAGGAATGCTCGAAATGAGGATATCAAAATTGGAAGAAGTTCTTGCAAACGCCAGATTAATTGACGAATCGAAATTGGATTTGAGCAAAATTTTAGTTCACTCTACAGTGAAGTTAAAAAACCAGGCGAATGGCATGGAAATGAAGTATAAACTTGTTGCCCAAAGCGAAGCCGACCTAAAAAATGGAAAAATTTCCGTAGATTCACCTATTGGGAGAGGATTATTAGGCAAACAAAAGGGAGATGTTGCTGAAATTCAAGTTCCAAATGGAATTCTTAAATTTGATATATTAGAAATATCTAGAGATTAATTATGGCGTCAATTTTCACAAAAATCATTGAAGGCGAAATACCCTGTTACAAAGTAGCAGAAGATGATAATTTCATCGCCTTTTTAGATATAAACCCGAATTCAAAAGGACATACCTTATGTGTTCCAAAAGAAGAAATTGACAAAGTTTTTGATATGGGGGAACATCTGTATCTACAGTTGATGCAATTTTCCCGAAGAGTTGCCCAGGCCATTGAAAAAACCGTTCCTTGCAAACGCGTAGGGATGGCAGTTGTAGGGCTGGAAGTACCTCACGTGCATGTGCATCTTATTCCGTTAAATGAAATGGATGATATGCGTTTCACCAAAAAAGTGAAAATGACTTCCGAAGAGTTTGAAGCTTTGGCGCTTGCCATTAACGAAAAATTCTAGCCTTATGAAGCTATCAAGAAGTAAATTCCTGCGGCAACCAAAATAATTGCCACCACAATCAATATATAAAATAGCGGTTTTACCTGTAAATATTGTTTATTGGTTTCCGCTATTTTTCTGTTATAATCATAAACTCTTTCAATATCTTCTGTCCAGTTTACTGGGTGTATCTGACTTTTGCACTTATGGCAATACAATTTTTCGTCAACCTGCTTTTCGGGTTTGTGGAAAAACGGGGTTTCTTTTTCGTCTTGGGTAAAAGTAAATTCCAAGCCATCTGTTCCGAAACAAGTTGGACAATTGTTGTGAAGTCTTGCAGTATGCAAGCTATGGGTTTTTTTGCTCATCTTTTAATTTTCAATCTTTAATGCAATCTCCATGGTTGTTCCCTGATTTGGAACACTTTTTAAAACGCGTATTTTCCCTTTATGGTATTCCTCAATAATACGCTTTGCAAGTGAGAGTCCAAGTCCCCACCCACGTTTTTTTGTGGTATGGCCCGGTGTAAATATTCTTCTGAATTCACTTTTGGTCAAACCTTTTCCAGTATCTGTTATATGAACCAACGCATATTTTGAGTTTTTGCTTATGGAAATAGTGATAGCTCCTTTTCCTTTCATTGCGTCAATGCCATTTTTTACTAAATTCTCAATCGTCCAACTTAAAAGTTGTGGATTCATTTCAATATAGATAGGTTCTTCAGGAATATTCAGTTGAAAATTAATCATCTTAGAAGTGCGTTTCTGAAGGTAGTAAAAAGTAGTTTTTGTTTCTTCAACTAAATCACAACGCTCCAATTTTGGAATAGAGCCAATTTTTGAAAAACGATCCGTTATCATTTCCAAGCGGCTAATGTCTTTCTCCATTTCTACAATATATTCCGGATTTACATTTTCATCCTTTAATATTTCGGTCCAACCAACCAAGGAGGAAAGAGGCGTGCCAATTTGATGGGCGGTTTCTTTTGCCATTCCTGCCCAAAGTCTATTTTGTTCCGAAGATTTTGAGGTTTTATAAAATAGATATACAGCTAAGATGAAAAGGAATATTATCAATATAAGCGCCGCGGGGTAATATTTCAGTTTGTTTATTAATGGTGAATTCCCGAAATAAATTACAGAAAGAACTTGATCGTTGTATTTTACTTCCAAAGGTTTATACTCTGAAATAAATTGATCGATTTTCTTTTTTAAAGCTTTTTCATTGTTGAGTACTTTCTCATCTATATTCCTTCCAGTGTAACTGTCTTCTTTTAAAGAATGTAAAATCATGGGCGTGGAACTATTACTTTGAATAATAGTTAGCGCAGTCTCACTCAGGCTCACGCCATCTCCAACCTGGCTTTGTTCAAGTTCCTCTTGTGCAACTGCCCAAATCTCCATTTTTCTACGCTCATTTTCCTTTAATTGATTAAAGAAAATATAAGTATTCCATAAAATCAGGCAGACTACAAAAATTGAAGCTAAAATAAAACCCCAACGGGAGAGTGATTTGTTGCGAAACATATAAAATAATTGTTATCCTCTTGGTTTGCCGAAGGCAGGTTTAAATATAAAGCAAATATGTTGATATTATTGTACAATGGAGTTTTTACAAGCTATAATCTTTGGTACATTTGCAGGTTATGATATCAATTGAACCAAACGAATTATCCACTGGAAAGTTGCACGGCTATCTTTTAGGTGCGGTATCGCCAAGACCTATCTGCTTTGCAAGTACTGTGGATGCTGAAGGAAACGTCAATCTTTCCCCATTTAGTTTTTTTAATGTTTTTAGTGCAAATCCACCAATTTTGGTGTTTTCGCCGGCAAGACGTGGGCGCGATAATACGACCAAACACACTTATGAGAATATTCTTGAGGTGCCAGAGGTTGTTATAAACATTGTAAACTATGCAATGGTTCAGCAAGTTTCACTTTCTTCTACGGAATATGCAAAAGGTATAAATGAATTTACAAAAGCTGGTTTTACTGAATTGGATTCAGAGCATATAAAACCACCACGCGTAGCGGAAGCTCCTGTGCAATTGGAATGTAAAGTGAACGATGTTATTAGCCTTGGAAAAGAAGGTGGCGCGGGTAATTTGGTTATTTGTGAAGTGGTAAAACTTCATATAAAAGAAGAAATTCTAGATGAAAATGGATCGATTGATCCCTATAAAATCGACACGGTTTCAAGACTTGGAGGGGGTTGGTACAGCCGGGCGAAATCAGGCCTTTTTGAAGTACCAAAACCTTTAACAACCTTGGGAGTTGGTATTGATAAGCTGTCTGAAGAAATTCGTAATAGTAAAGTGTTAACCGGTAATGATTTAGGGATGTTGGGGAATGTAGAAAGTTTCCCTAATTCAGAAGAAATTATTACCTTTATAAACGCTTCCGAAGAATTAAAAGGAATTTTGAATTCTAATAATTCTGAAGTAATTCATAAAAGAGCTCAAGAGTTTCTTTGTGAAGGAAAAGTGTCGGAAGCTTGGAAGATGTTGCTGGCAAATTCTGGATTCACCCCCGACCCCTAAAGGGGGAGAAGTGACATACGGAATTGCATTCACAGTTGCCGTATTCTCGCGATTTATCGCGTGCCATTTCAATAAAAAATAACAATATAAAATAGAGAATAGCAATAAAGAATAAATAATAAAACAATGGAATTACAAGGAAAAATCAAAATGATAGACGAAACTAAAACCTATGGCAATAACGGTTTTAGAAAGCGAGAGATGGTAATTACTACCGAAGAGCAATATCCACAGCACATAATGATTGAGTTTGTGCAGGATAAAACCGATTTGTTGAACAGCTATAAAGTAGGGCAGGATGTAAAAGTTAGTATCAATGTTCGCGGTCGTGAGTGGGTAAACCCACAAGGCGAAACAAAGTACTTTAACAGCATTCAAGGATGGCGTGTTGAAAACGTATCACAGGATGTGCCTTCAGGAGGAAATATGCCTCCAATGCCTCCAGCAGAAGCATTTGAACCTGCAAAAGACTTTAACGAAGAGGAACACGACGATCTTCCGTTTTAATTTAGATTGTTACAACCATAATTCTATGGATAATTGGAACCCTCGAAGCGTAATTAAATGCTTCGAGGGTTTTTTATGAATAAAAATCAGCAATTTTGAAGGATGCACTACCTCACTAACGAACTTTGGTTTCCAAATCCTGAGCAAGCAACCGCTGATGGTCTGTTGGCTATTGGTGGTAATCTTTCAACCGAGCAATTGCTTCTTGCATATAATTCGGGTATTTTTCCTTGGTTTGAAGATGGGCAACCTGTTTTGTGGTGGAGCCCAGATCCGAGAATGGTTTTGTTTCCTGAAAAATTTAAGGTATCCAAAAGTCTTCGGAAAACAATTAGAAGTGAGAAATTCAAAATCACTTTTAATCAAAATTTTGAAGCAGTAATTTTTAATTGCGCAAATGTGATACGAAATGGACAAGCCGGAACTTGGATAACCAAAGAAATGCAGGAAGCCTATTTAAAACTTCACAATACGGGCCATGCGGTGTCGATTGAGGTTTGGGAAAATGATAAACTCGTTGGCGGTCTTTATGGAATAGATCTTCCCCAGAAAAGAACGTTTTGCGGTGAAAGTATGTTCAGCTTGGTAAGTGATGCTTCAAAAGTGGCGTTTTATCATCTTTCGGAATATGTAAAAAGCAAGAATTATAAATTTATCGATTGTCAGATTTACAATTCACATTTGGAAAGTTTGGGGGCGGAAGAGATTGATAGAAAAGAATTTTTGCAATTTCTTTCTTGATGTATCCATTATTTAGAAAGGAGATTATTTTATTGATTGAAGATTAAACTCTTTTAGTTTTTTTTCAGATGAAATAATTTAATAACCTATCTTCGTATTCCATAACCCGCTAACTTTATGAATACTAGATACGCAAAATACCTATTGGTGTTGTTGATGGCGTTGCAATCTGCATTCGCTATTTCACAGGAAAAACCTAATCTTCCTCACAACCTTACCGAAACGGAGAAAGGTCTGATCACGGAATATCAATTTACAAGTACGCGACTTTCCGCACCGCCTTCAGGTCCCGTGCGAGCCGCCGCGGAATGGGAGGAAGTAGAATATCTTTTGGTTACTTGGAATCCTTCATACCCAAATATTCTTCGGCAAATCGTGGAAGCAGGCCTGCATGAATGTAAGGTTGTTATTACCACTCAGAACGAAGCTTCAGTTTCAAATTACTTGACCACAAACGGTGTAGATATTACGAATGTAATTTTTTTAAATGTTCCTTGGGATAGCATCTGGATTCGTGATTACGCGGGAAATACAATCTATTCAAACGAAGTAGGCGATCTTGCCTTAACCGATTGGATTTACAACCGTCCTCGTCCTAATGATGATGTAATGCCCATCGCACACGCCGCACAAGCTGGAATACCATTATATACTACCAATTCAGGAACCAACGATTTGGTGAATACTGGTGGAAATTATATGAGCGATGGAATGGGGAATGCATTTGCTTCAAAATTGATTTTAAATGAAAACGGTCCTGGAAACCCTTACGGAGTAAGCGTAAAAACCGAAGCTCAAATAGACGGCATTATGCAAGAATATATGGGTATTAACCGATTTGTAAAGATGACGACGCTGCCCTATGACGACATTCATCACATTGACATGCATATGAAGTTGTTGGACGAAGAAACTATTCTTGTTAGCAAATATCCTCCTGGAGTAGCTGATGGTCCGCAGATAGAAGCAAATATTCAATATGTTTTAGACAACTTTCAATCACCTTTTGGTGCACCCTATAACATTGAGTGGATAGATTCCCCTCCAAGCACAAATGGAAACTATCCAGATACTGGTGGTTCTTACAATACGTACAGCAATGCTGTTTTTGTAAATAAAACTATTATGGTGCCCACATATCGTCCAGAAGTCGATGCGCCCGCACTTGCAAAATACGAGGAAATGCTTCCGGGATATACTGTTGTAGGGATAGATGTAGATAATCCTGGTGAAAATTTGATTGTCTCCAAAGGTGCTATTCACTGTATTACACATACCATTGGAGTTGCAGATCCACTTTGGATTGTGCATCAACCTAGTGATGAAGCAAATGCGGGAAGCACTATAGCTATTGAAGCATATATTAGACATAAATCCTTAATAGCACAGGCAAAGGTCTTCTGGCGTGAAGAAGGAGAAAGTGATTATAATGAACTTGAAATGGTGCCAAGCAATAGCGATTATTGGATGGCAGATTTTACCATTCCTAACATTTCTGGGAACATTCAATATTATATTTGGGCAAAAGCTATGAACGGAAAGGAATTAACTCGTCCCATTGTAGCCCCAGCAGGATATTGGACCATTCAAGTGGAAAACCTTTCGGCAGATGCGTGGGCGCAAAATCATATTTCAGCAGCCTATCCAAATCCAACAACTGGTAAAGTTTTTTTTAATATGAATGCTATTCAAGGCCCTGTGAAAGTAGAAATCCATAACCTATTTGGGCAAAAGTTATACGAAGCAAATGTTGAAAGTGGCAACGGGAAGATAACATTAGATTTAAATCAAAATTGGCAGGGAACATTGCTTGTAACCTTTGAAGGTGACTTCGGAAAAATCCACAAAAAGATAATTAAACTATGATTTTTTTTGAAGAAATTTGAATGAAGATTTTTAGTCCTAAGTCCTAAGTCCTATAGTTCTAGGTCTATTTTTAACAATGAATCACACTTCGCTAAATCGAAAACAATCTTCAATATGATCATTTACCATCCCTGTGGCCTGCATGGTAGCATAAATAACAGTGCTTCCTACAAATTTAAAACCGCGTTTTTTTAAGTCCTTGCTCAATGCGTCACTTTCTGGCGTATTTGCAGGAGCATTAGTATGATCTTTCCAAATATTCTTTATAGGTTTATGGTTTACAAAACCCCAAATATAATTGCTAAAACTTCCAAACTCTTTTTGAACTTCCATAAAAGCCCGTGCGTTTGAAACAGCAGAATGAACTTTCAGTTTATTCCGAATTATTCCTTCATTTTGAAGCAATTCGTCAATTTTTGATTGATCGTATTTTGCTATTTTTTTATAATTGAAATTATCAAAAGCTTTTCTAAAATTTTCTCTTTTACGAAGAATGGTGATCCAGCTCAAACCCGCTTGAAAAGTTTCCAAAAGCAGAAATTCGAATAATGTTTTATCATCTTTTACAGGAACGCCCCATTCTTCATCGTGATATTTCACATAAAGCGGATCAGTACCACACCAGCCACAACGCACTTTTTCTGAATTCATAGTTTTTATTTTTTACTGACCACTGCTATTGCTGCCCTGGAAAATTAAATGTAATGGTTCCCAATTGTTTTTCTCTTGATGCATCCGTATTAAAACGAGCTTGTTGAGAATATTCTGAGGCAGCATCAATCAAACATTGGTTGGAAGTTGTAGAAGCGGTTTTATTGTACGAGTTCTTTATCACTTTCCCCAAATTATTTACTTCCACATTTATAACCACTTTTCCCGATCCATAACAAGTATAAACTGGATTGGGTAGGTCAATATCTCTTCGGTTTACCAATTGATAGCTTATCGTCGTGTTTCTATTTCCGCCCTTAACTACAGCTTGACCTTCTTTTTCGCTTTCACTATTAGAAAAATCTGATTTCTTTTTCTTTTCAGGTTTTTTAGTAATCGATTTTTCGTTACCATTATCCGAATTTTGCGATTCTTCCATAGCTTCACTCATTTCTTGGAGCTTTCCCTCTGTGGTCTCTGTGATTTCTTGGTTTTCGTTTTCAACGGAAGAAATATATTTCTCTGCCTCATTATAAGCTCGATTCGTTTCAACCTTCACTTTTTCAGGAGTGAGTGCGGCTAATTCCAAGTCTTCCGGTAAAAGATCTTCAGGGGCAATAAGTACGTCATAGACATCTTCCTTGTTTTCTTCCTGTTGTTTAGAAATTTTTACGCTAAAAAGAAATAATACCAAACACCCCGTAAGTAGGGAGGTTATAAGAAAAGCTCTATATGAATAATTGAAATTCATTACTGCAAGTACCGAAATTTTCAGCAAAATTGCACAAAAACAGCTGAAAATTAAGACGTTATTAGTGATATTTTAACGTGGTAAGGATGTTTCAAAAGCTTCGATGCCAACAGCATTTTTAACTGAAAAATCACCAATTTTAGTTCTTCGAAGCGCTGAAAGGTGAGCGCCATTGTTTAAAGCTTTTCCAAAATCATTAGCCAAGGAGCGAATATAAGTTCCTTTGCTACAAACTATTCTAAAATCTACTTTAGGAAGATCGATCTTCGTTATTTCAAATTCTGAAACAGTAACAGTTCTAAAAGGAATTTCAACTTCTTCTCCATTTCTGGCATATTCATACAAGCGTTTTCCCTCTTTTTTCAATGCTGAAAATACGGGAGGTTGCTGCTGAATTTCGCCTATAAATTGCTTTGTTGCTTTCTTGATTTCTTCCGAAGTAATCTCTGAAATATCAAAAGTTTGATCAATTTCAGTTTCTAAATCGTAGCTCGGTGTTGTTGCGCCTAAGGTGAAAGTTCCGGTATATTCCTTTTCCTGAGCTTGGAAAGTGTCTATTCTCTTCGTGAATTTCCCGCTGCAGATTATCAAAAGTCCTGTGGCCAAAGGATCTAAAGTTCCGGCGTGTCCAACTTTAATTTTCTTTATTCCGAAGGATTTTTTTATCAGCCAGCGAACCTTGTTCACCGCCTGGAAGGAAGTCCATTCCAATGGTTTGTCGATTAGGATTACTTGGCCTTCTTTGTAATCCTCGGCTTGTAGGGTTTTAGTATTCATTTTTGAGGATTTCTGTAATTTGGTCTTTAAAGGGAGGGATTATTTCTGTCGCAATTTGATAAAGTCTGATTGCTTCAATCCCTTCATAGTTATGGGCTGCAATATTTCTAAGACCAATTATTTTCCTAAAAGGAATTACAGAATATTTTGATTTCAATTCCTTTGAGATTTCCTTTGATACTTCCCCAATATTTATAAAATTCAATACACAAGCGTCATATACCATTTCGCTGTGAGTGAATTCTTCAGGCCTCAGATCCTTTGAATATTTTATAATTCGCTCGGAGTACTTTATTATTAAGTCGAGCAAGACGCGATCGGTTTTAATCATTGGGATAAATTTCAATAAGATCTTTTTCTATATATCGGCCAAAGCTTGTGCGGATTCCACATTTTAGGACCAAATCGATTTTTCGATTAAGTTTTTCTTTTAAATCCATATATGCGCCTCCCAAATCTAGCAGGGATAAGTTATAATCAACATCCAAAAGAATATCAATATCACTGTCATCGTTCATTTCACCACGTGCATAACTTCCGAATACACTAATTTGTATTGGATCGAAAGGCAAGAGTGTCTCAATGATTATTTTGTTGATTTCTGGATTCATAGTAAAACAAAGATAGTGAAAAGACCTGTAGAAGTATATAATAATGTGTCTTACGTCCTATCTCCTTCTGTCTTACTCCCCTCTATACCACCGTAAGTTTCATTACAAAAAAGTGGATCAGCAATATCGAAACTCCAGCGAAAATACGGTAGTAACCAAAGATTTTAAAACCGTTTTTACTCAAATAGTCGATAAAAAATTTAATAGCAATCAATGCCACGATAAAGCCAACTACGTTTCCTATAATAAGGTAGTTTACCTGATCAGAAGTCAGTTCAAAACCGGCTTGGTAATAATCATAACTTTTCTTGACGGTTGCTCCCAACATGGTTGGTACCGCAAGGAAGAAGGAAAATTCAGCAGCGGTTTTTCTGGAAAGCTTTTGCGTCATACCTCCTACAATACTGGCGCCACTTCGTGAAACACCGGGAATCATAGCGAGACATTGAAAAAATCCAATTTTAAGAGCCGTTAAATAAGTGATTTCTGCTTCTTCACCTTCTCCATCTCCAAACCAATCGTCAACTTTGATGAGAATAAAACCACCAATTATTAAAGAAATAGCAACGGTCAGTGGGCTTTCAAGAAGGCTGTCGATAACATCATTAAACAATAATCCTAAAAAAACAGCGGGAAGGAAAGCGACGAACAGTTTGTAATAGAAATCCATGCTCTGGAAAAATCGTTTAAAATAGAGCACCACCACAGAAAGAATAGTTCCCAGCTGGATAACAATGGTAAAGAGTTTGGTAAAATCATCTCCGGCAATCCCAAAAAATGAGGATCCTATGATTAAATGTCCTGTAGATGAAACGGGTAAAAATTCGGTAAGTCCTTCAATAATGGCCAGGACTATTGCTTGTAATGTATTCACTAATTTTCTTCTTTACTTTCTGGTTTTAATAATATGGCGTAAACTTCAATGGCAAATCCTATCAATACTAATGCTGGGGCTAAACGAATGCGACGCCAGTTGTAAATTTCCGGATTAAAAACGTTTGGATCGTCACTTCCACCGCCTGACATTAGGATAAAGCCAAGCACAATAAAAGCAATGCCGATCAACATAAACTTGTAGTTTTTTCTGCCAAAAATAAATTCCGGCATATAATCTTCTTTTCGTTTTTTCTCTCCCATATTAAAAAGGTTTCAGGTTCAAAGTTTCAGGTCTAAAATCTCAAGTCTTAAATCTTACATCTCAGATCTAATAATACAAATCGTCCGTGCGTAAATTTAAAAATCGTTGAGTGGCAATAAATGTGCTGATCCAGGTTATGATTATTCCCATTAAAAATATAAACACAAAAAGAACGGTCAACAGGATAGGATCGCTCAATAATTGTAATTGTGGGAAACTATCGTTGAGGTAATAAAGCACCACGCCCATTCCGATCATTGCTACTAAAGCGCCAATTATCCCAAAACGAACGCTTTTCCAAACAAAAGGTTTGCGAATAAACTTTTTAGTGGCACCCACCATTTGCATTGTTTTTATTGTAAATCTTTTGGCGTAAATTGAAAGTCGGATACTACTATTTATAAGCAATACGGCAATAAATGTAAAAATTCCGCTGATTACCAAAATCCAAAAGCTGATTCGTTTCACGTTTTCTGTAAGCTGTGCGATTAATGGTTTGTCGTAAATTACATCGTCCACAAAGCCTTTGCTTTTCAACTCACTGGTAATTTCCTCCATTTTTTGCGGTGTAACATAATCCGCTAAAATGTAAACATCAATGCTATTTTGCAATGGATTTTCGCCCAAATATTCTATAAAATTCTCACCCAAAGTTTCCTGGTGTTCCTTTGCTGCATCCTCTTTTGAGACAAATGCTGCGCTTTTGGTGTATTCCGCCAAGGCTAAACTTTGTTTTAACTGGGTGATTTCTACTTCTTTCGCACTATCTTTTAGAAATACGGTTATAGCAATTTGCTCCTTAAAATAATCGGCTACTTTTTTTGAGTTTAAAACCAGCAAGCCCAACAATCCCAAGAGAAACAGAACCAGTGAAATACTGATAACTACGGAAAAGTAAGAGGAGATTAACCTGCGTTTTTGATATTTTTCAAAAGAAGAACTCATAAGGGTTGCTGAATTTTGCGGTAAAAATACAAGTAATTTTGCATCTTGTGTTAAACAACGTTGAAAGTTTCAAATTTAGTCTTTATTGAATATTTTTTTCATACAAATCGTA
Source organism: Aequorivita capsosiphonis DSM 23843 (assembly GCF_000429125.1). Classification (GTDB taxonomy): domain Bacteria; phylum Bacteroidota; class Bacteroidia; order Flavobacteriales; family Flavobacteriaceae; genus Aequorivita; species Aequorivita capsosiphonis. The sequence continues at coordinate 35,852 of NZ_AUBG01000011.1, read as the reverse complement.
ATTACCCAAAAGCAATTTTGCATACTTTCTAAAATTGTTACGGCATTTCGTACAATAGCATTAAATTTGTCCGCAAACTCCGAAACTTTTGCGAAGGAGTTACTTTTTTTATCTGAAATAACTATCAATGAGCAAATATCACTTCAACGAAATAGAAGCCAAATGGCAAGAATATTGGGCCAAAAACCAAACATTTAAAGCTGAGAATCTAAGCGACAAGCCAAAATACTACGTTTTGGATATGTTTCCTTATCCATCAGGAGCTGGTTTGCACGTGGGGCATCCACTTGGTTATATTGCCAGCGATGTTTATGCAAGGTTTAAACGCCATCAAGGTTTCAATGTTTTGCATCCTATGGGTTATGATTCCTTCGGACTTCCAGCGGAACAATATGCAATCCAAACGGGGCAGCATCCAGCCGAAACAACCAAAGTGAATATTGAGGGAGGCGTTGACAAGAACGGAAATGAAATTGAGGGCTATCGCAAACAATTGGATAGAATTGGTTTTTCATTCGATTGGAGCCGTGAAGTACGTACTTCAAATCCGGAATACTACAAATGGACACAATGGATCTTTTTGCAACTTTTTGATAGTTGGTACGATAAGGATTTAGATAAAGCGCGTTCCATTGAAGAATTGCGTATTATTTTTTCTTCGGAAGGAAATGTAAAAATAAATGCTGTTTGTGATGAAGGAATTGAACGTTTTATCGCTTCAGAATGGATAGACTTTTCAGAAACCAAGAAACAAGAGATTCTACTTAAATATAGATTGACCTATTTGGCCGAAACTGAAGTAAACTGGTGTCCACAACTAGGAACCGTTTTGGCAAATGACGAAATCGTAAACGGCGTTTCTGAACGAGGAGGATACCCTGTTGTCCGCAAAAAAATGAAACAGTGGAGTATGCGTATCACAGCATACGCCCAACGATTGCTGGACGGACTTAATGAAATCGATTGGCCGCAGCCATTAAAAGATTCACAGACCAACTGGATTGGTAGAAGTAAAGGAGCCACTGTAAAGTTTAAAGTCCTCCCCCCAACCCCCACCCAAGCAGAGGCTAAACTTTGGGGAGAACTGAGGGGTAAGAAACTTGGTTATAAGTTCAGACAACAACATCCTATTGATAATTATATAGTTGATTTTGTATGTCTTGAGAAAAAATTGATAATTGAAGTAGATGGAGAAGTCCATCAATATCAGTTGGAAAAAGACGATGAGAGAGAGTTATTGCTAAAAGAGAAAAAAGGCTATAAAGTTATCAGATTTAATAATCTTGACGTTCTCAATAATCTTCAAACTGTAATATCGAAAATTGAAGCGATATTACAAGTCCTCCCCTCGGGGGAGGATTTAGGTTGGGACTTTCCTAAGGATGAATTGGATGAAAAATTTTCCATAGAAGTTTTCACCACCCGTCCCGACACCATCTTCGGCGTAAGTTTTATGGTTTTGGCGCCGGAACACGATTTGGTTTCAAAAATAACTACTGCGGAACAAAAGGAAGCAGTAGAAAACTATGTGGAAGCAACGGCCAAACGAAGCGAACGCGAACGAATGGCGGATGTAAAAACCATCTCAGGTGTTTTTACAGGTGCCTATGCTGAACATCCATTTTCAGGAGAAAAACTTCCAATTTGGATTGGCGATTACGTATTGGCTGGTTATGGAACCGGAGCTGTTATGAGTGTTCCCTGCGGCGATCAACGTGATCATGATTTCGCGAAACATTTTAATATTCCTATTCCCAACATATTTAAAGATGTGGATATTTCTGAAGAAGCATATTCTGGTAAGGAAAATATAACAATCACTAACAGTGATTTCCTAAATGACCTAACCTATCAGCAAGCTACTGAAAAAATAACCACTGCTTTAGAAGAAAAGGGCATCGGTGAAGGGAAGATAAATTACCGCTTACGCGATGCAGTTTTTAGCCGACAAAGATATTGGGGTGAACCCTTCCCAATTTATTATAAAGATGGAATGCCGCATGCAATCCCAACAGAATATTTGCCATTACGACTTCCTGAGGTTGAAAAATACCTTCCCACGGAAACTGGAGAGCCGCCCTTAGGTCGCGCCACAAAATGGCACTGGGATACGAAAAAATGTTCAGTAGTCAGTAATCAGTTTGCAGACCAAGAAAATGTGTTTCCTCTTGAACTAAATACAATGCCGGGTTGGGCTGGAAGTTCGTGGTATTTTTTTAGATATATGGAGAGTGAAAAACGCGATGAGGTATTTGCTTCAAAGGAAGCCTTGGACTATTGGCAAAACGTAGATTTATATATAGGTGGAAGCGAACACGCAACCGGCCATTTATTATACAGTCGTTTTTGGGTGAAGTTTATGCACGATCGCGGTTTGGTTCCTGTTGAAGAACCATTTAAAAAGCTGATTAATCAGGGGATGATTTTGGGGGAGAGTGCGTTTGCCTATAAGCTTGTTGGCTTAAATGCTAATTATCCTAATTTTATTCATAATACAAATATTTTTGTTTCAAAAACATTAAGAAATCATATTGTTCACAATAAGGAATGGAAGAATGATGATTTTCTAAATATAGTCAAGGGGAATTTAAAATCTAGATTAATTGGGCAAAGTATAATTGATAAAATTGTTGGCTTCACGATAATTCCTTTACACGTAGATGTTTCTTTGGTAGATATTCACAATGAGTTGAATATTAAAACTTTTAGGAATTCAAGAGAAGAATATAAAAACGCAATTTTCATTTCAGAAAACGGAATAGTAATAGATAATAATAATGAAAAATACATTGTAGGGAGAGAAGTAGAAAAAATGTCCAAATCCAAATACAACGTGGTAAACCCCGATGATATTTGTGAGCAATACGGTGCAGATACTTTACGACTGTACGAAATGTTTCTTGGGCCGCTTGAACAAGCAAAACCTTGGAATACTGCAGGGATTACGGGAGTGCACGGATTCCTTAAAAAACTTTGGAAATTATATCATTCCGGAGAAAACGAAAGTTTTTACATGAGCGATACTCCCCCTTCGGGCGCTGGCGGGCTAAAAACGCTTCATAAAACCATAAAGAAAGTTCAGGAAGATATTGAAGAGTTTAGTTTTAATACTTCTGTTTCGTCATTTATGATTGCTGTGAATGAGCTTTCTGCAGAAAAATGTAATGCACGTGAAGTTTTGGAGCCGTTGGCAATTCTTATTTCGCCATATGCGCCTCATATTGCCGAAGAGCTTTGGAATAAGTTAGGGCATTCAGAAAGTGTTTCCACGGCGCCATTTCCAAAATTTGAAGAAAAGTATTTGGTAGAAAGTAGCAAAGAATATCCAATCTCTTTCAACGGGAAAATGCGATTTACACTAGAATTGCCGTTAGACTTAAGTAAAGATGAAATTGAATCTGCCGTAATGGCACACGAGAAAACAGCGGAGTATTTAGAGGGTCGCACGCCTAAAAAGGTGATTATTGTCCCTGGGAAAATCGTAAATATCGTGGGATAAAAATTTGCACGTTATTTGCTATATTGTTACTGAAAACCTTCTTGATCTGTTTGTCTTTTTGGTGAGTAAAGTTTACCACAAAGGCACAGAGAGCACAGAGAGAAAACAAAAAACTTAATAATAATAAAACCTATGTACGGATATTATATAATTGCGGGCGTCATCTTTTTGGTTAGTTGGTTAGTAAGCAACCAACTGAAAAGTAAATTCGAGAAATACAGTAAAATCCATCTTCAAAATGGAATGAGCGGAAAGGAAATCGCCGAAAAAATGCTTGCCGACAACGGAATTACAGATGTAAAAGTGGTTTCAGTAGCGGGTAAATTGACAGATCACTACAACCCAGGAGACAAAACAATAAACTTAAGCGAACCGGTTTATATGCAGCGCAACGCCGCCGCCGCTGCCGTTGCCGCACACGAATGCGGACACGCGGTGCAGCATGCCACCGCCTATGGTTGGTTGAAATTTCGTTCGGCTATTGTACCGGCAGTGGGAGTTGCCAGTAAGCTGTCTAATTTTGTTATTATGGCCGGTCTTATAATGACAGCGATGAATTTTATGGGTGCTTTAGGTACAACCCTATTTTTAGTGGGAATCATTCTTTTTGCGGCAACTACTGTTTTCGCTTTTATCACCTTACCCGTAGAATACGATGCCAGTAATCGTGCTTTAGCTTGGTTGGAAAGTAGCCAAATGCTCACACCGCAAGAACATGCTGGAGCCAAAGACGCGCTAAAATGGGCCGCTAGAACGTATGTAGTTGCAGCCATTGGGTCATTGGCCACCTTACTCTATTTTATCTCTATTTTTATGGGAAGAAGGTAGAAGTATTGACGATTTTTGATTTCAGATGTAAAACAAAACCCGCGAATTTTCGTGGGTTTTTTATTTAACCACCAATTTCTTTGTTAATGAATCAGTAGCCGTTCGAATTGTAACGAAATATACTTCTTTTAATACGTTTTCTACGGAAACTTGTATTGCCTGATCTCCTATATCAAAAGTACCCGAAGCTATTCTTTTTATCTCCTGACCAAATATGTTATACATTATAATATCGGCCGTTATAGTTTCTTTTAAGTTTAAATTTAGAGTAAAGTGATTATTTGTTGGGTTCGGTGAAATGGAAAGTGAGCCAAATAAGCTTTCTTTTTCTATTGATAATACTTCAGACAACGGCTTCTGATCTGCATTTAAAATTTCACGCTGTCCAATTTCAGGAACACTGAAAGCTAAAAATCCAATTACTGAAATTTTCGTTTCATCATAGTTAGCCGGAAGCGTATATATAAAGGTTTCAGAATATATTGATCCAGCACTAACGGATGGTGGAATGATTCCTGCATTTCCATAGACACCTGGCAAATTTGCACGTAAAACATGTCTATGAGTGTATCCAATAATCGGATTTCCGGCCCCTTCAAACGGATGTCCTGAAGCACCGTCATAATAATTTGTTTGATCGAAATCAGATCCAGTCTCAGTAACCTCATCTTCTACTACACTCATCACAAAACGCATATCTCCACTAGCAGAATCAATGAATTCTGCTGTTATTGTACCTGTAATAGTTCGTGTAGCGGAATCATAATTAATGGTAAGGTCAACTTCTGCGGGCGTATAACGAGTTAATTGTTCTACTACATAGTTTCCCCAATCATTACGATTTAAAATCTCATTAGATTCACCTGTAAATTTTTTCCTATCTACCATTCCAACTGGGGTGACTCCATTTGAGAATTCAGGTTCAATCCCATTATCGTATGCCATTCCATCAAGACTATGTATGGAAATACCAATTACATTATCAGGATATTGCGTAAGAATATTTTCCATTATAAAATCCGAATCTGGACAATAACCATTCCAAGCTCCATTGAACTGTTCTAAAACAACTTTTTTTGTAGCTCCATTTGTCTGAGAAAAACTAAAATGCGCCATCAGTATTATAAAGAATAGGAGTGTTATTTTCTTCATTTTATATGATGCTTTTAATTTTTCTTATTTATCTGGTGTCAATGATATTCCAAATTTTGGCAAAGTTTAAGATTTGTTAAGCCGTTACTTTACTGCATACTACTGCTGTCTACCCAATATTAAGATTCTCTGGATTATACCCCAAGTATTCCACTTCCTCTTCCCTAAAAATTACTCCGTTTTCTTCAAGCTCTTTTAAAATGGGTTCATAAACCTCTTTGGCGATTGGGCGTTGTACTCCAGGAGTTGTGATTTTGCCATTGAGAATTTTTATTGCAGCAATTCCAACGGGAAGTCCTACGGTTTTTGCCATAGCCGTGTGTGTTTGGTCTTCACCTATTAAAGCCATATGGCTGTCAATCTGATGTTTTTTTCCATCTAATTCATAACCGAATTTGTGGTACATCACTATCATATCCTTATCTTCTGGCGCCAATGTCCATTTTTCCTCCAATATTTTCTGAAGTGCCATGGCCGGAGTTGCATCCTTAATGCCAATGGTTTTTTCTTTGTTGAAAAGGTCTAATTCCTCTAACTTTTCCCACATCAAATCATCTTGATCGATTTTCAGTGCATAACGTAGTTTAAGTTCAACGCTATCTGACGGCGAATATGCCAAAAATAAGTTTACAAATTCACGGTAGGTCAAATTTTCAGAATCTGGAATGGTGTAAGTATCATCGGTCATTCCCAATTGAACAAACATATTCCAAGCCTTGCTAAACCCTACTCTTCTTATTGTTCCACGATATAATGTGAGAATATTGTCAAGTCCGTAAACCGATTGGTACTGTAGAGAGTTTCTATTGGCTAATACCTCAAACTTCCCATAACCTTCAATATTGATGAATTCTGTTCTTCGGAAAAGTCTGTGATAAGGAATGTATTTAAATTTTCCTTCTTGGATAAATTCTGCTGCTCCACCTTGACCGGCTAAAACCACGTTACGCGGATTCCATGTAAATTTATAATTCCAAAGGTTGTCATCGCTTTCTGGTGCGATTAAACCTCCGCAAAACGATTCGAAAAGCAGCATTTTTCCACCTTTTTCCCGTATTCTATCAATTATTTGCATAGCGCTCATATGGTCTACACCGGGATCGAGACCTATTTCGTTCATCATAACTAGTCCCTTAGCTTTGGCCTGTTCGTCCAAGGCTTGCATTTCATCACTTACGTATGATGCTGTAACCATAGGTTTTCCAAGCTCAATACATTCTCTTGCAACCTCAATATGAAACCGGGCAGGCAACATAGATATTACCAAGTCACTGTTTTTAACAGCTTCTTTTCTTTGCTCATCTTTAAAAACATCGAGCATGATTCCTTTGGCATTTGGGTGGCCTTGAATCAATTTCTGAGCAGATTCTAGTGAGATATCGCCAATGGTGATAAAAAGTTTTTCTTCCTCGCTTTTGTCCAGTAAATAACGAATTAAACTTGTTGCTGATCTACCTGCACCTATAATTAAAATGTTTCTCATTGGGGGGAGTTTTTGTTATCTTTGAAGCTTAATTAAATGAAGGGCGAAATTACTAATTCCAAATTTCAAAAATGACGAATTTTGATAAAAATATGGCTGTAACGGCTTCTTTTCTTGCTGCAGTTACTATTGCTTTGGGTGCTTTTGGCGCACATGGATTAAAGAGTATTGTGGATGCTTCCGCGATCAATACATTTGAAACTGGCGTTCGCTACCAAATGTACCATTGTATTGCAATTTTGATTTTAGGACTAACACCAGCTATTTCAGAAAAGATAAAAAAGACCGTTTTTTGGTTATTTATTGTTGGTATGCTTTTCTTCTCCGGCTCTATATATTTACTAGCGCTGAACGAGGTTTTGCCCTTTAATTCGGCAAAGATTGGATTTATAACGCCTATAGGCGGTTTGCTATTTATTGTAGGTTGGTTTTGGTTGGCATTTTCATTGCTTTCGTTAAAGAAGCGATAAATGTTTTTTATATTTTCCCCAATCTCTTTTAGATTTGCTACTTTTGTAACCTACTAATTATTAAAAAAGGTATGGTCGATAAAAACCAAGCTACGGAAACGATTTCTGTTGATAAATACGGAATCAAAAATGCAAAAGTTAAGTATCAACTTTCTTCTGAAGAACTTCACGACGAAACATTACAAAAGGGTCAAGGGAAAGAAGCCAGTAGTGGCGCACTAGCGGTGCACACTGGTGAATTTACAGGTAGATCTCCCAAGGACAGGTTTATTGTAAAAGACGATGTTACGCGTGACGAAGTATGGTGGGGAAACATAAACATTCCATTTCCGCCAAAGATGTTTGATGCGTTATATAACAAAGTCACTGATTATCTTTCGGAGAAAGAAATTTATGTGCGTGATAGCTATGCTTGCGCAGATAAAGATTACAAGCTCAATATTAGGGTGATTAACGAAACCCCATGGTCCAATTTATTTGCCCACAATATGTTTCTTCGTCCAACCGAAGAAGAATTGGCATCGTTTGACCCTGATTGGCTTATTATAAATGCACCTGGATTTATTGCAGATCCAGAGGTGGACGGAACGCGGCAGCACAACTTTGCTATCCTAAACTTTACTCGCAAAATTGCCTTGATTGGAGGAACTGGTTATACGGGTGAAATTAAAAAAGGTATTTTTTCTGCACTTAACTTTATTATGCCGGTGGATAAAAACACCTTGCCAATGCACTGTTCAGCAAATGTTGGCGATAATGGTGAAACAGCCATTTTCTTTGGTCTTTCAGGTACAGGGAAAACTACACTTTCTGCAGATCCAGAACGTAAATTGATAGGAGATGATGAGCACGGCTGGACACCAGATAACACAATATTTAACTTTGAAGGTGGATGTTATGCGAAGGTTATAAACCTTTCTGAAGAAAATGAGCCAGACATTTTTAATGCTATAAAACCAGGGGCACTTCTTGAAAATGTGGGGATGGACGCAGATGGAAATGTAGATTTTGCAGATACTTTCATTACCCAGAATACTCGTGTAAGCTACCCTATTTACCATATAAACAACATTCAGAAGCCATCAATTGGCCAGAATCCAAAAAATATTTTCTTTTTAACTGCTGATGCTTTTGGCGTTTTGCCTCCTATTTCAAAATTGACTCCAGGGCAAGCGGCCTACCATTTTATTAGTGGTTACACGGCTAAAGTTGCTGGTACGGAAGAAGGAATCAACGAGCCTACTCCGAGTTTTTCAGCTTGTTTTGGGGCGCCATTTATGCCACTTCACCCCACTAGATATGCAGAAATGCTAAGTAAAAAGATGAAAGATGCTGGCGTTAATGTTTGGTTGATTAACACAGGTTGGACCGGTGGTCCTTACGGTGTTGGTAACAGAATGAAGTTGAAATATACGCGTGCCATGATAGCTGCGGTGTTAGAAGGTAAAATGCAAGATGTTGAATTTGTGAAACATCCAATTTTCAACTTAATGATGCCAACTTCTTGTCCAAACGTTCCTTCTGAGGTTTTAAATCCGAAACAAACTTGGAAGAATAAAAGCGCTTATGACATTCAAGCACACGAGCTTTCAAATTCCTTCAAGGAAAACTTTAAGAAATTTGAAGCATACGCTAATGACGAGATTCTTGCAGGAGCTCCGGCTGTTGAATAATTTCGTGATACCATAATATTAAAAAAGGCTTGCCAATTGGCAAGCCTTTTTTTAATTCTATGTAATTGCACTTAAACCTTTAAATTTTTAATGAGACATTTAAAAATATAATGGGTATTATTTTTTGCCGTTCATTTCTTTAATATATTTCTCCAACGCCATGGTCATAGAAGGTGTTTCAGGGGTTGGCGCCTGAATGTCCACGCGAAGGCCCATCTCATTGGCTGCTTTTACGGTTGTGTTCCCAAAAACGGCTATGCGTGTATCTTTTTGATCGAAGTCAGGGAAGTTCTCAAATAATGATTCAATTCCACTAGGACTGAAAAATACCAGGATATCATAATAGACATCACGTAGGTCTGAAAGATCACTAATTACAGTTCTGTAAAAAGTGGCTTCTTTCCAATCGACTTTTAATTCGTTTAGAACTAAAGGAACTTCAGGCTTTAGTTTATCGGAAGTGGGAAGTAGAAACTTCTCGCTTTTATATTTTTTGATTAATGGTGCCAATTCAGGAAATGTCCTTTTGCCCACATAAATCTTTCTTTTTCTATAAACTACATACTTTTGAAGGTAATAGGCCACAGCTTCACTTAAACAAAAATATTTCATGGTGTCAGGAACTTTAAAACGAAGTTCCTCCGCGATTCTGAAAAAATGATCCACAGAGTTCCTGCTGGTAAGAATAATCGCGGTATATTTTGTTAGATCAACTTTTTGCGTGCGAACGTCTTTCCCAGACACACCCTCAACGTGAATAAAAGGTATAAAATCTATTTTCACCTTTTGTCTTTCTATTAAATCAAAATATGGCGAATTCTCAATTTTAGGCTCTGGCTGGGATACTAAAATAGTTTTCACTTTCATAAATAGCTTGTTTTTTTTGGTATTAAAGTTTAAAAAAGACTTTTATAAAGGATAATATAGGGAGCGATTTCAAAAGCGCAAAGGTACACAATAAAATAGAAGAAATTATCCAAAATTAATTTTCCCTTTTTTTTGTAACTGTATAGCAGTGATATAGCGTTTATAAGTACGATCACGCTACCAAAAGCGACCAATGCGATAGCGGAGGGAGTGACTGCATAAAGAAAAAAAAGGTTGCCTATAAAGAATAATATACCAAAAAAATTGCGATAACTCAACTTTTGATATAAATATTCGTTGATAATTCCATCTATAGAGAAAATACTACCAATGATTTTCTCAAGAGATAGTTTTATTAATACAAATACACTATATCCTGTACAAATTTGTATAAACAGCCATTTATTATTTTGAGCTTCAGTAGGATTAAAAACTTCGAAAAGCAGGAAAATAAAAATCGAAACGCAAATAATCTGCCCAACGAAAAGCATCATATTGAAAGGGTGATTCAATTCGTCATTTTTGCCGTAGGCGAAAAAGTATTGATTGTTGATGGGTAATAATGAAAACTGGTGGAACCTTCTAGGATAAAAGTATTTGGATAGCGCCAGAATAATAAAACACCCAACAAGTAGATAGGTAGCCCAATCGTGCGATTCGATAAGTCTTTCACTGAAATCCACCTTCAATTTTTGCGGTAAAGGTACTGTAAATTAAATTTCCTGTTATCAGTATCAATTAGATTTTACTTCACATTTATTTGTTCAAAAAACGGTACATTTGCGGTAAAAGAGGAGTATGTTCAAGGCGCTGGTGGTGGTTCCCACTTACAATGAAATTGAAAACATAGAGCGCTTGTTGCGCACTGTTTTCTCATTGCAGCGAGAGTTTCACGTTTTGGTGGTTGATGATAATTCTCCCGATGGCACAGCCCAGTTAGTTGAAGACAATTTTATAAAATATCCCGAGAAGTTATTTATACTTAAACGTCCAGTCAAAAATGGCTTGGGAAACGCATACATCGCTGGCTTTAAATGGGCTCTTGAAAAAGAGTACGAGTACATTTTTGAGATGGATGCCGATTTTTCGCACAATCCAAATGATCTAGTTAGATTGTTTAACGCATGCCATAAGGAAGGTAATGATGTTGCCATAGGTTCTAGGTATGTAACAGGAGTAAATGTGGTAAATTGGCCAATGAGTAGAGTTTTATTGTCTTGGCTAGCTTCCAAATATGTTCGGTTTGTGATGGGAATGGATATCTATGATACCACGGCTGGTTTTATCTGTTACAAAAGATCAGTTTTGGAAAGAATAAATCTTGACAATATTCGTTTTGTGGGCTATGCTTTTCAAATTGAAATGAAATTCAAGGCACATTTAAGCAAATTTAAAATCATTGAAGTGCCGGTAATTTTTACAGACCGCACCAAAGGAGAATCCAAAATGAGTTCTGGAATAATATCTGAAGCTATTTTTGGAGTTATCGGAATGAAAATAAAAAGTGTATTTAACCGCAAAAGATTCAATAAAACATCCTTTCATTAATGTATATCCAAAGGAGAGCACGTCTCAAATTGTTTCTTAAACATAAATAAATATTAGGTAAATGAAATCAGTTTTAATTAAGAATGCGAATATTGTTAACGAAGGAGAAATTATTAAGGGTGATGTCTTAGTTCAAGATGGTAAAATTGCAGAAATTGCCCATAGCATTAGCATGAAATCTGGTGAAACCAAGATAATTGATGCTGATGGTTGCTATCTATTGCCGGGAATGATTGATGATCAAGTGCATTTTCGCGAACCTGGTTTAACGCATAAGGCAACAATCGAAACCGAATCTAAAGCTGCAGTGGCAGGAGGGATTACTTCTTTTATCGAAATGCCTAACACTGTTCCCCAAGCAACGACCATCGAACTTCTAGAAGAAAAGTTTGATATTGCCGCAAAAACCTCTTGGGCCAATTATTCATTTATGTTTGGCGGCACTAACGATAATTTAGACGAAATTTTAAAAGTTGATCCACAGAAAGTAGCGGGCTTAAAATTATTTTTGGGATCTTCCACAGGAAATATGCTAGTTGATGATCCAAAAACCATAGAAGAAATTTTCAGCAAAACTAAATTGCTTATTTCTGCCCATTGTGAAGATGAAGCTACCATAAAAGAAAATCTGGAAAAGTATAAGGCAGAATATGGCGAAGACATTCCAATGGAATGCCATCCAAAAATAAGAAGTGAAGAAGCTTGTTATATTTCTTCTTCACGAGCGATAAAACTTGCAGAAAAAACCGGAGCGAGACTTCATGTTTTTCATGTTTCGACTGAAAAGGAAACCCATCTATTCAGCAATAAGAAGCCGCTTTCACAAAAGAAAATTACCGCTGAGGTTTGTATTCATCATTTATGGTTTACGGACGAAGATTACAAAGCTAAAGGCACTAAAATAAAATGGAATCCTGCAGTAAAAACGCAAAAAGACAGAGATGGTCTGCTTAAGGCATTACTCGATGATCGTATAGATGTAATCGCTTCAGATCACGCCCCACATACCCTTGAAGAGAAGAACAACAAATATTTGAACGCTCCATCAGGTGGACCTTTGGTGCAGCACGCTTTGGTAGCGCTTTTGGAAATGTATCATAAAGGAAAAATTTCTTTGGAAAAAATTGTCGAAAAAACGGCGCATAATCCGGCTATTTTGTTCCAAATAAAGGAGCGAGGTTATATTCGAGAAGGTTATAAGGCAGATTTGGTTTTGGTAGATATCAATTCGCCCTGGACCGTGAAAAAAGAAAATATTTTGTATAAATGCGAATGGTCACCTTTTGAAGGAACCATTTTCAAATCGCGTGTTACGCATACTTTAGTGAATGGGGTGGTAGTTTATGAAAATTCAAAATTCCCCAATAAAAGCAATCCAGAAAGACTTACTTTTAATAGATAATGAAACAGTTTGCAATTCTTTTTATATCCATTTTAAGCTTTTTTGGTTGCCAAAATGTTGACCAGCCTGAAAAGCCTAAAAATCTTATTCCGAAGAATAAAATGGTTGATATCCTTACAGAGACCTATTTATCTAATGCGGCCAGAAGTGTGGATAACAAATCCATAATAGCCAAGGGTGTAAAAATGGATTCGCTTATCTATCAAAATTTTGGAGTGGATAGTGTACAGTTTGCAAGAAGTAATGCATTTTATGCTGCCGATATAAATGCTTACATGGGTATTTTTCAGGATGTAGAGACCCGATTGGGTGTGATGCGGATAAAAATGGACAGTCTGGTAGAAAAGGAGCGTGATGTTAAAGATAGCATTAACAATTTACAAAGATCGAAAATTGATATATCTAGCGCAAAGAAAGATAGTTTATTGTAACACCTTTCCGCTTTCTTTTGCTATCCGTTTAAGCGTTTCTTCTGTTGTGGTAAATTGAAATCCGAAACGTTTCTTAATTTTTGACGCATCGTAAAGTGAGGTCGTAAACATAGATCGAACTGTTGCCTTTACCACTCTTCGCTTTATTCCAAAAAGTTTGTTTAGCAACCCGTCAATGGTGCTTAAAAAGATCATAAACCCTTTTGAAAGTTTTCTTTTGGGTGGCTTTTTTCCAAAGAGTGGTGCTAGTCTCGAGAGTATTTCTTTATACGAAATGTTTTCGCTCACCAAAATAAAGCGTTCATTTTTTGTATCGGACTCCATCAACAATAGCATTGCTTTTACAACATCTTGAACATCTACTATTCCCATAGAACCAGAGGGGTAAAAGGGGATTCCGCTAGAACCTAGAGGGACTATCATTCCACTTCCACCTTCACTTAATGAGGTTCCCAAAATGATACCAGGATTGACGATTACTGCATCCAAACCTTCTTGCGTACCGCGCCAAACCTCCATTTCAGCTCCGTATTTTGTAATGGCATACACGCTGTTTTTATCATCAGGGTTGTAATGGGTCTCTTCGGTAATTAGATTTTGGTTTAGGGCCGTTCCTAAAGTAGAGACCGAACTTACATAGCATATTTTTTCAACTTTGTTCGCAAGACAGAGATTCACAATATTTGCTGTTCCTTCAACATTCGCTTTTTTGAGCACTTTATATTTTGAAGGGTTAAAATTGATAAATGCCGCACAATGGTAAACCTTGGTAATGTTTTTAAAAGCAATCGTTAGTTCGGGAATGTCGGTGATATTTGCTTCTACCCATTCTATTTTATTGAAAAGTAAATCTACATTAGGCGTGTAAAGTGCAAAGACTTTTTTCACCGATGCAATATCGCTGTTTCTTCTATGAATTGCGCGCACCTTTCCTGTGCCCTCTTTTAAAAGAAGGTATAAGAGATGAGATCCCACCATTCCTGTGCCACCTGTTACTAAAATCATATAGCGAAAATACTGAAAATGAAATCATAAATGAAACTGAAATGTAAACCGAATGTGCTTTTCATTAGATCTAGATTATTGATGGAACCTAAAATGCGAAACTTGGACTTTGAACCTTGAATCTTTAATTGAGAAACGTATCTTTGCATCCTCAAATTCCATAGCCTGAGCGATGGAGTAAAAATTATAAAAATGAAGCTAAAAAATTTCGTTGAAGAACTACAATGGCGTGGCATGATACACGATGTAATGCCTGAAACTGAAGCACACCTAATGGAAAAAATGCGTTCTGCATACGTAGGTTTTGATCCAACTGCAGACTCCTTGCACATTGGTAACCTGGTTCCAATCATGCTTTTGTCGTTCTATCAGCGCTGCGGTCATAAACCGGTTGCCTTGGTTGGTGGTGCCACAGGAATGATTGGTGATCCATCCATGAAAAACAGCGAGCGCAATTTACTTGATGAGGCCACGTTGAAAAAAAATCAGGAAGGTGTAAGAAACCAACTTTCTCAATTCCTCGATTTTTCGGAAAATCTTGAAAACCCTGCAACTCTGGTCAATAATTACGATTGGATGAAAGAATTTTCGTTTCTTGATTTTATAAGAAACGTAGGAAAACACATTACCGTCAATTATATGATGGCGAAAGATTCTGTAAAAACCAGATTGAGCGGCGAAAGTGCAGAAGGTCTTTCTTTTACTGAATTCACCTATCAATTAATTCAAGGATACGATTTTGTTCATTTATACAGAAATCTCGATTGTACATTACAAATGGGCGGTAGCGACCAATGGGGAAATATAACCACTGGTACTGAACTAATACGAAGAATGGATGCTGGAAAAGGTTATGCATTAACCTGTCCACTTATTACCAAAAGCGACGGCAGCAAATTTGGTAAAAGTGAAGGTGGTAACATCTGGCTGGATGCAGACCGCACTTCACCTTACAAATTCTACCAATATTGGTTAAATAGCGCTGACGAAGACGCAGAAAAATATATCAAGATTTTTACATTTCTCGATAAGGAAACTATTGAGGGTTTAATAGCAGAACATCAAGAAGCACCGCATATGCGTTTGCTTCAAAAGCGTTTGGCGGAAGAAGTAACAACTACCGTTCACAGTGCTGAGGAATATGAAAAGGCGGTAAAAGCTTCCGAGATTTTATTCGGAAACTCTACTTCCGAAGATCTTAAAACACTCGATGAAAAAACCTTTCTAGATGTTTTTGACGGTGTTCCACAAGCTGAGATTTCAAAAGAAGAAGTAAATAACGGAATTGATATTATTGCCGCTTTGGCTGAAAAAACAGGCTTTTTAAAATCGAATAGTGAAGCCCGTCGCGCCTTAAAAGAAAACTCTATCTCAGTAAATAAAGAGAAAGTTACTGAAGACTTTAAAGTTTCCGAAAACGATTTAATAAATGGTCAGTTTGTGCTATTACAGCGCGGAAAGAAAAATTATTTTATTATCAAAGCGGTATAATTGCTTATCTTTAGGTTAAATTATTTGAATTATGGAAACCACAGAACTTCGAAAAAAGGTGATAGCCTTTGCAAACCTAGCCGACGAAAGGGCATTGCGGGTTGTATATGCTGTTTTTGAGAATTATGAGGACACAAATGAATATGAACTTCCTGAAGTTGCAGAAAAATTGATTCAGCAGGCGATGGAGGAGAGTGATCAAGGATTAGTAAGGCTTCATAACGAGGTTATTGCTGATTTTAAAAATAGATATATTTCCAAATAAATGGAGGTTTTTTGAACTCCAACGTCGGAAATCACTTATGCAGCAGAGATTGATTTCATTTTAAAAAAATGGAATGAAGAACAAGTAATTCAATTTATTGATTTAGTGGAAGATTATATTTTAACCCTAAAAACAGGAGTGTTGATAGGCAAGGCTTATAAATTCGATAATGTTCGTGTTTCTGTTATTTCAAAGCAAACTACTTTGGTATATAAAGTTTTTGAAAAGGAAGGAAGAATAGATTTGTTATTATTTTGGAACAATAAAAAAAACCCTCAGGAATTTCAAAAATTTCTGAAAGAGATATAAAAGCATTAATACCGCTGATGTGATGCTTCTGTGAATAAAGGAGAATTCATTTCATTAGCAGATTTGGATAAGCAAATGCAAAATTGATATTAAGGCTTACAGTAAAACAAGAAAATCCCCGGCACGAATGCGCGGGGATTTCCAGGTAACTAACCAACCAAATTATGAAAAATCATCACTTTTTCACTGTTATTTGGTCGTAGTGCTATTCAATAACTTACGTTGATTTTCAGCGTTTTGTGTTAAACATTTCCCTATAAAACCATCAAATTACAGCCGCGAACATCACTGGAATCAAAACGTCCCAGAATTTCAAAAGTTCCATCTTCAAGAGTCTTTCCTAAGTCTTGCGTGGCTATAAAAGAGCAGGAGTAGAGGTTGGCCAAATCTATTACATTTATTCCACCAGTTTTTCCTGTAATATAGGTAAGTGCGTCTTCGGTGTCGCGGGTTAGAATTTTCATCCACGGAGGACAAGAAAAAACTCCATCGCCCACAGAATAAGCTTGGGAGAGCAGTTCCGTCATTCCGTATTCACTGTGAATTTTTTGCACGCCGAAACCCTTTTTTAAAATCTCGTGAAGTTCTTCTTTTATCATTTCTTTTCTGCGGCCTTTCATTCCACCGGTTTCCATGACAATCGTATTTCGAAGCTTGAAAGTTCTTTTTTCAATCAAATCCAACAAGGCATAGGACACCCCTATGAGCAGAACTTTTTTATTTTTTTCTTCTAAAGCGATAAGCTTTTCTATCAATGCCTCCGTTTCGTATAAATAAAACCCACTGTTCGGGTTGTCGCTCTTTTCAATTAAACTTTCAACCATATAAATTAGTGAAGAACCTTCCCGTTCTAAATAGGAGGGGAGCAAAGCCAGTATAGTATAATCGCTAACGTCGCCATATTGCTTTTTAAATGCAATCTGGAAACTCTCTTCATAAATAGAAGCATCGGCTACATAGTGTTTGCTTGTATGGCTTCCTGTGGTGCCGCTGCTGGTGAAGATTAATTTTTTAGAATGATTATCTGCTATTATTTTCTGGCTTTTAAAAAATTGAATGGGCAAAAACGGAATTTGTGCGATTTTATTTACTTGGGAAGGATTCGTGTTTAAGAGATTGCAAAAGTTTCGATAGACCGAAACATTTTCATACTGAAAACGGAATATTTGGAGTGCAAGACGTTCAAAATCTTTATCAGAATTAATATTGAATATTTCCTTTTCTAACATATTTAGGGATCTGCAATTTCACTTCAAAAATACTTAAATAAAAAAGCTCCGGCCGAAACAGGAGCTTTAAAATAGAATTTTATGGCAGTTTACTTCATAACCAACTTTTTGGTGGTAGAAGCTTTTCCTTGTTCTATTTTTAGAATATAAACCCCGCTGTTTAAATCTGAAATATCAAGTCGTTCCCCATTCAATTTGGTATTTAAAACTTGTGTTCCCAGCACATCGTAAATTGAAACATTTTTTACCCCATTCATTTTTGAGATGATGTTTATATAGCCATTCGTTGCGGGATTAGGATATATACCAAATTGACCCGCGGCTAAATTTCCTACTCCAATGGCTCCAAGAAACTCAATATTGTCAAACCAAAAAGACTCTGAAGTTGCATTATTGCGTCCTTCAATTATTAATTGAACAGTAGTGTTGGACGAAAGATTAGCAATTACATGTTGCCATTCGAGCTTGTATTTACCCTCTCCTGGATCATAAGGCACAAAATCGTCAAGATCGCTTCCTGTTGAATTGAAAAGGTCGATTTCAACATTATTGGTAAGGTCTTTGGCATAGATTCGCAATCTGTCAGATCCTGCTTCATTAATGGTTCCATCGCCTTCATAGTTTCCATTTGCAGGGTTGCTATTTATAGATAAAAGAAAATCCAACGAAACTGCGGGAGTTGGAACGCCAGATAAATCTACTGGATCAAATTCCAAAATATAGTTTCCATCGGTATCGTTCATTCGGTATCCATTTGCACCATCCGTATAAAATACAGTAGAAGAAGGTTTGGTTTTAGTAACGCCAACATAATCAGCGTCGGTGGAACCAACACCTGGAGTGTCATAAGGAACGTAGGATGCTTTAAAGCCCAATTCTTCACCATCTTTTGTGTGGTTAACGCGTGGTTCTTCGGGATTATTGATAAGATTATGAGCCACATTTGGATCTCCAGTGTCGGTATATTTACCAGAAAATAGCTCTGGGTCCTCAAAACTGGTGCCTGCAATCTGGGAAAAAGAAGCTGCACTTATCAAAAGCGCTGTAACTAAGGTAATGGTTCTCATAGCGTTCTTTTTTAAGGTTAGTTAAGTAAATATATGAAATTAAATTGTTATTTAAAAGCTTGACTATGAATAAATTACAAGTTATTGCTGTAATTGTTAATTTTTATATGATTACTGAAAAGCTTTGTTACTAAAAGGTTATGTTATGGTTAACAATAAGCGTGCTACACATTTGCTGCCGTGAAATAATAGTATCTTTGAAATGCAAAAATGCTTTACTCTAAAATATGAAAAAAAGAGAAATCACGATTTTATTGGTAGATGACGAACCGGATATTCTTGAAATTGTCCGATACAATTTGGCTTCTGAAGGATATAAGGTTGAAACAGCCGAAAATGGAGTTGAGGCTATAGCACAAGCAAAAAAAAGTATTCCGCAACTCATTATCATGGATGTGATGATGCCAAAAATGGACGGGATAGAGGCTTGTGAAAAAATCAGAAAACTCCCAGAGCTTTCGGAAACCATTATTACCTTCTTAACCGCTCGCGGAGAAGATTTCTCTCAAATGGCAGGTTTTGAAGCCGGAGCAGATGATTATATAACCAAACCAATTAGGCCGAAAGTCTTGGTAAGTAAGGTAAAGGCGTTGCTTAGAAGATTTAAGAACAACGGCGAAGTGGATAATCTAAAACATGGCAATCTTACCATAAATCGTGAAGAATATAAAATCTTGCTGGATACCGAAGAAATGATCTTGCCGCGGAAAGAATTCGAATTACTCGCGCTATTAGCTTCAAAACCAGGAAAGGTGTTTAAGCGTGAAGATATTTTAGATATTGTTTGGGGCAATGAAGTAATCGTAGGTGGCAGAACCATAGACGTCCACATTAGGAAACTCCGGGAAAAAATAGGCGATGATAAGTTTAAGACCGTGAAAGGTGTTGGCTATAAGTTTGTAGTTTAATAAATCATGAAATTTTCGAAAAAATATAAATTCGCGGCTTCTACTTCCTTGTTGATTGCCTTTGCTTCAACATTGGCAATTGGCGTTTTTTTGTATTTTCTTTTCCAAATTACTTCCTGGTGGTTGCTGAGCTTCTTTATTGTTTTATTTTTTATCACATTCTTTATTCTTCAATATCGAGTGGAAAAATTTATTTATTTCAGAATAAAAAAGATTTACAAAGACGTTCGGATCTTAAATGAAAAAGATTTTCCAAAACCTGCGGTAACTACCGATATGGAGGTGCTAACGCGTGAAGTGGAGCGCTATGTAAATGTAAAAAAGCTCGAGATTGAAACTTTAAACGTTCGCGAAAACTATCGGAAGGAATTTATGGGGAATATTTCACACGAACTAAAAACGCCTCTTTTTACCGTTCAAAGCTATGTTTTGACACTGTTGGATGGTGCAATGAAAGATAAAACTGTTAGAAAGGAATATCTTAGGCGGGCCAGTAAAGGCGTAGAAAGGCTGATATATATTGTGAATGAGTTAGACATGATTGCCAAACTTGAAGTTGGAGGTCTGGTTCTTAATAAGGAACGTTTTAATATAATAGCCTTGATTCAGAATATTTTTGATTTGCTGGAAATGAAAGCAGCAAAGAAGAATATTTCGCTCGTTTTTGATAAGGAATATGCAGAAGATATTTTTGTAAATGCCGATCGTGAGCGGATTGAACAAGTAATAACTAATTTATTGGTCAACTCTGTAAAATACGGAAAACAGGATGGCACCACAGAGGTGAGCATTGAAAATATAGTTAAAAATAAAGTCTTAGTACGGGTTACCGATAATGGTGAAGGTATCTTAAAAGAAAATCTATCTCGAATTTTTGAACGGTTTTACAGAATAGATAAAAGTGGTTCCCGAAAAGAGGGCGGAAGCGGCTTGGGGCTTTCCATAGTGAAACATATTGTGGAAGCCCACCAAGAAAAAATATATGTTGAAAGTCAGTTCGGCATTGGTTCAGAGTTTTCGTTCACTCTTGAAAGGAGCGAATAATTCGGAGTAATTAACTTCTGATGAGGTTAAGGTACTCAAACCCTTGTAAACCGCAACTTTATCGAGTTCTTCTAATTTGAAATTGTTCTGCTTACAGAAAGGAGCAACTCCCAGTTTTTTAAGATGCTTGGCTAGATATTCTTGTTCGTACTGTCCGGGTGTTGGGATGAAAAAGACTTTCTTCTCAAGTACCGTTAAATCCATTATCGTGGTATATCCTGAGCGACAAATTACTATTTCACTTTTATTTATTGTTTCTTCAAGTTCAGAACTCGTCATATAGTTAACTAGTTCTATACTTCCTAAAGTTTCCCATTTTTGATTTTCTTCAACGACGCCGCGGATCATTATAACTCTTTTTTTACTTTTTTCAAATAAAGGCTTCAACATTTCTTCCAAAGCAGTACGTTGTGGTTCTGGGCCCGAAATCAAAATCAAAATATCAATCGTTTTTGATACTTCTTGTTTTTTCATTCGGCTTAAAACACCAATGTAATTTACTGCTAAATCATTCTTTGTTGGGTGGCCAAGCTTCCCGCTCAGATTCTTAATAACTTCATTTGTATCTGGCACCCAACAAATATTAAATTTTTTGATAATTCGTTGGTGCACTTTACTACTAAAAAATGAAGTGTTTCCGCTTAAAACATTTAATTGGTGTGTAATAAAAACCGAGGGGATCTTGTTGTTTCGAACGCCAAATCTATTGTCGCTGATTATTCCTTGGATTTTATCTTCGGAAACAAGCTGCGCCACAATCCTCTTTTCAGAAGCAATTATTTTCTTCACTTTTGGAATTTGTAGGAGCATTTTCCACTTGAAAAGAATTCTAATTTTAGGATAACTAATATTGTATGAAGGAAGTTCTATTGCTTCCAACTGTGGAAATTCTTTTTGAAGAAGCATAAGCGCCGCACCATCTGAAGCCAACAAAACATGATAGTTATGATCCAGTAATGCCCGGATAATGGGAATGCATCGTGTAGCGTGGCCTAAACCCCAATGGAGAGGCGCAACCATTATTGTTTTACTCTTCGGCATAAAACAAAGGTAGCAATAATTGCTGCCGAAGTATATTTCCTTAATTTTACAGACTCAAATACGAAATGTGAAATATGATTTCATTATTTCGAATTTTAAACCTTGAATTTAAATCTGTGGGAAGTAAAAATAAACTAAGACGCTTTAAAGAAAACGAAACCTTCGCCAATGTGGTACAGCCTTCGCGTGAGGAAGTAATGAACGATTCACTAAAGCTGAAGGGGAATTGGCGTAAAAAATTCTTCAAAAATGAAAACCCATTAGTGCTGGAATTGGGCTGTGGTAAAGGAGAATATTCTGTAAACCTCTCAAAAGCATATCCTGAAGTTAACTTCTTGGGAATAGACATTAAAGGCGCCAGGTTCTGGCGAGGTGCAAAAACCGCATTAGAGGAAGATCTAAATAACGTTGGTTTTTTGCGTACACAAATCGAGTTGGTTGACGAGCTTTTTGAGGAGAATGAAGTAGATGAAATTTGGATAACCTTCCCAGATCCGCAGATAAAATATAAACGAACCAAACACAGATTGACCAACTCGGAATTTCTAGATAAATACAGAAAAATCTTAAAGCCAGGAGGTTTTGTTCACCTTAAAACTGATAGTGAGTTTATGCATGGCTATACGCTTGGTCTATTACACGGTTTAGGTGAAAAAATAGAGTATGCACACCATGATGTTTATGGAAGTGACGGGGCACCAGCTGCGGTCACCAATATCCAGACCTATTATGAACAGCAGTATTTAGAAGTGGGTAAAAAAATCACTTATATCCGCTTTAAGTTCCGTTAGGATTAATTTCAGTATATTCACAAAAACAATCCGCCCGAATGGCAATACTTTACAACTTCCTAATAGGTCTTTTTGGATCTTTTATAGGAGTACTACCGCCAGGTTTGATAAATATGTATGCCGCTAAAATAAGCATGAAAGAAGGCAGAAAACGCGCTTTTCTTTTTTCTGTTGGGGTTTGTATGACGGTAATGGTCCAAACCTATGTTGCGCTACTTCTTGCAGAATATATTGGCAAGCATCCGGAAATAGTGAGTATGCTTCAAAAGGTTGCTCTGGGAATATTTATCAGTCTTACCATCTATTTTATATTTATAGCTAAGGATACGCGTAGAGAGCTTAAGGATCGTGATCAACATTCAAAAAAGAACCGTTTCTTTTTGGGCATTTTTATAGCCTTATTAAATCTTTTGCCACTTCCATATTGGATGTATTTGAGCATTACTTTTTCAACTTTTGGCATGTTTTCTTTTTCGCAACCTGAACTTTTGGTTGCTGTTATTGCTTCTGGATTGGGAACTTATGCAAGCCTGGCTTTATACGTCCAGTTTTTTAGGCCAAAAGAACATTCCAAAAAACTAAAGTTGAATATGAATTATGTTATAGGAATAATTACGGCCATTATTTCTGTAATTACTTTTTTGAAAATCTTAAAGCAAATGTAAGATGGCTAATGAAGGTTTTTTTCAAAAAGTCTATGAAGTCGCAAAGCTTATTCCGTATGGAAGGATTACTTCTTATGGTGCCATCGCGAACTATTTGGGCGCCTCTGGTAGTGCCCGCATGGTTGGTTGGGCATTGAATGGAAGCGACAAAGAAAACGTTCCTGCTCATAGAGTTGTAAACAGAAAGGGTTTGCTTACGGGCAAGCACCACTTTCAAGGTACAAACCTAATGCAGCAACTTTTGGAGAGCGAAGGAGTAGAAGTTGTGGATAATCAAGTGCAGGATTTTGATAAACTCTATTGGGATCCGATGAAGGAACTATAAAGGGAATTCTCCAGTCAAAATAGCTGAAATTTTAATCTTTTATCAAGACTTTGAAATCTTTATATGTTGACAATCCGAATTATAATACCCTAATTTTTATAAAATTCACCAATAGTAGTAATAGAGTGTTGCGAGAATTCACAATTGATCTATGGACAATTTGGGTTTATGGAATTCGCCAATTACTTTGTCTTTGGAAATTAATTCTTATAATTATCGCGATATAATTTATTGCCACTTATCTCTTTAAAATACAAATCATAAAGAGTATATTTGCACTTTAGAATGAATCTAAATATCGTATATAAAAATGAGTATTTCAAAACAAGATGTCCTAAACGCCTTAGAAACAATTACAGTTTCGGGAGAAGGAAAAAATATGGTAGATAGTGGTGCAGTTCAGAATGTTGTAACTTTTGCCGACGAAGTAATTGTTGATCTAAAACTTTCTACACCAGCGCTTCATATAAAAAAACGTGCCGAGGCAGATGTTAAAAAGGCTATTCACGAAAATGTGGATGGCAATGCCAAAGTCCAAGTAAATATAAAAATAGAAGCACCAGCAAAACCACAAAACCCTAATTTAATAAAAGGGAAACCCATTAAGGGAATTCAGAATATTGTTGCAGTAGCCTCTGGAAAAGGAGGCGTAGGTAAATCTACCGTTACAGCAAACTTAGCAGTCTCACTTTCAAAAATGGGATTTAAGGTAGGGATATTAGACGCAGATATCTATGGTCCCTCCATACCGATTATGTTTGATGTTGCTATGGAAAAACCACTTTCCGTTAATGTTGAAGGAAAAAGCAAAATGAAGCCAGTGGAAAATTATGGTATAAAAATACTTTCCATAGGCTTTTTCACTCAGCCCGATCAAGCAGTAATTTGGCGTGGTCCAATGGCAGCAAAGGCTTTAAACCAACTTATTTTTGATGCGGATTGGGGCGAACTTGATTTTATGTTGATAGACTTACCTCCTGGAACGGGTGATATTCATCTTAGTATCATGCAATCCTTGCCTATCACGGGTGCGGTTGTGGTAAGTACACCACAAAACGTTGCTTTGGCAGATGCTAGAAAAGGAGTAGCGATGTTCCGACAAGAAAATATAGATGTTCCCGTTTTGGGAATTATTGAAAATATGTCCTTTTTCACACCTGCGGAACTTCCAGAGAATAAATATTATATCTTTGGAAAGGAAGGTGCTAAAAATTTGGCCCAAGATCTGGATGTACCATTTTTAGGAGAAGTTCCATTGGTACAAAGTATTCGGGAAGCAGGTGATGTTGGTAGGCCAGCAGCTTTACAGACCGCCACACAGATTGAAACATCTTTTGAAGAGATTACAAGGAATGTAGTTCAGGAAACGGTTCGTCGAAATGAAAACCTTCCGCCTACTGAAGCTATAAAAATTACTACAATGGCAGGTTGCAGCGCCGTAAAAAAATAATATGACAACGCAGGAACTAACAATAAAAGTAGAGCAAGCTTTGGACGAAATTCGTCCGTTTTTGCAAAATGACGGAGGCGATATATCACTAGTGTCAATTGATGATGATAAAGTGGTTAACGTCCAATTATTGGGTGCCTGCGTAGGATGTTCGGTTAACCAAATGACTTTAAAAAGTGGGGTGGAAATGACCATAAAGAAATATGCCCCACAAATAGAAAGAGTGGTGAATGTTTCGTAATGATGACAATCGTCATTTATTCAAAATATTTTTACCATTAATTTTGAACGAAAATTAAGAGAGAGTCTTCCATGATAGAAACAGATATTCTCATAATTGGGGCAGGACCTACTGGTCTTTTCACCGTTTTTGAGGCAGGATTGCTTAAATTGAAATGTCATTTAATTGACGCACTTCCACAATCAGGTGGTCAGTGCACAGAAATATATCCCAAGAAGCCTATTTATGATATTCCAGGTTTTCCAGAAGTATTGGCTGGTGATTTGGTAAAAAATTTAATGAGGCAGATTGAGCCGTTTCAGCCAGGTTTTACGCTGGGTGAACGTGCAGATACTATTGAAAAATTAGACGATGGTTCCTTTATAGTTACTACAGAGAAAGGTACAAAACATCACGCACCTATTGTTGCCATTGCTGGTGGCTTGGGTAGTTTTGAACCTCGCAAACCCCCTATAACCAACCTTTCCAATTTTGAAGACAAAGGCGTGGAATACATTATTCGCGATCCTGAATTATACCGTGATAAAAATGTAGTCATTTCTGGCGGAGGAGATTCTGCCTTGGATTGGAGTATATTCTTGACTGATGTTGCAAAAAGCGTCACTCTTATTCATCGTAGAAATGAATTCCGTGGAGCATTAGACAGTGTTGAAAAAGTACAGGAACTTAAAAATCTGGGTAAAATTGAGTTGATAACTCCAGCTGAAGTTGTTGGCTTAGTGGGAACTAATAAATTAGAAGAAGTAGTCATCAAACGAGGGGCTGAGGTCTTTAACCGTGAGTGTGATCACTTTATTCCTCTTTTCGGACTTTCTCCGAAATTGGGTCCTATAGCAGATTGGGGCTTGGAGATTGAAAAAAATGCCATTAAGGTTGATAACTCCCTAGATTATCAAACCAATATTCCGGGTATCTATGCCATAGGTGACGTAAATACCTATCCTGGAAAATTAAAACTGATACTCTGCGGTTTTCACGAAGCTACGTTAATGTGCCAAAGTGCCTATCAGCGTATTTTCCCAGATAAACGATATGTGATGAAATACACCACTGTTGGCGGCGTAGAAGGTTTCGATGGAAGTAAAAAAGAAGCACCAAAAGCTATTGTAAAATCGATTGATTAATTCCCGAAAATCCAAAAGGGAAACCACCTTTTCTTTTTCCTGCAGGTTGTCATCGCGTGACACAAAGCAATCTCCTTGTAGGTCTAAACTCATCATCTTCAAATGAAAGATATCAAAATCACTATCATAGATCGTCAAGGGGTAAAACATCAAGTTGACGCTCCAACCGATATGAATATGAATATTATGGAGTTGGTTCGTTCTTATGAACTAGCACCAGAAGGAACTATAGGCATTTGCGGCGGAATGGCGATGTGTGCTTCTTGCCAATGCTATGTTCAGAGCAATCACGAACTTCCAGAAATGAGTTATGATGAAGATTTAATGCTTGCCGAAGCTTTCCATGTGAAAGACAATAGCCGGCTAAGCTGTCAAATTTTTATAAAAGAAGAACTCAATGATCTCCAAATTGAATTAGCTCCCGAAGTTTAAGATTGTTGCACTTAAATTTTTCTTAAAAAAAATACTTCGTTTTATTTGTATTTAGTCTAAATAAACTACTTTTGTCCCCTAAATAAAAAAAATGAAGGGATTGATATTGACGCTCACGGTCCTAGTGGGTGGGAGTTTATTCTCACAAACCGCACCGGACTCTGTTTCGGTTGCACAATTAAAGAAAGAAATAAAGCAGGAATTGAGGGAAGAGCTTAAAGCCGATTCCAATCTACAGAAAACTCCTGCATTCAGTTTTAAGAATTTTACGCTAAAAGGTTTCGGGGCAGTCAACTATTATCATTACGATTTTGATACCGATCCCTCATTAAAAGACAAGATAGATGTTGAGCGCTTGAATTTATATTTAGGCTATTCGTTTTCCGACAAGATCAGTTTAAAGACTGAAGTTGAATTTGAACACGGCGGAACTGGAGCTTCTATTGGTTTTGATACTCAAGAAGAATTCGGTGAATTCGATCAGGAAATAGAAAAAGGAGGCTCGGTAAAACTGGAGCAAATATATATAGATTTTAAAATTGCACCTTATTTTAATGTTCGTGCGGGAAGAATGAAAGTGCATTTTGGACTTAGTCAAACTCTGGATGAGCCAACGGCCTATTTTACTTCATATCGTCCAGAAATGGAAAATGAAATTCTACCCTTGGGCTGGTATGAAAATGGTGTTCAGTTTTATGGAAGCTTCGCAAAACGATTTTCTTATGAAGCTTCTATTGTAAGTGGTTTAGATGCTTCTGGTTTTTCGTCACGTGGCTGGATAAAAAATGGATACCAACAACGCTTCGAAATGTCAACGGCTGAATCTTTTGCTTTTGCAGGACGTTTAGATTACCATTTTGGCACGCACGACGATACATTTTTTGGTGTGGCTGGATATATAAATGATGCCGCTGCCAACCGTCCCAAAAAGGATATGGACAAAAGTGCGTATGTAACTTTGGTGGAGGGCCATGTAAGTTATAACGAGAAAAATCTTCGTTTTAATGCAGTTGCTTTATACGGTAACCTCGAAAATTCTGATATTGTCTCAAGAAAAAATGCAAATCTTTCCAATAATTTGGGAGTGAAACGTACGCCCGTAGGTAAAAATGCCTTTGGGGTTTCTGCCGAAGTAGGTTACAACATATTGCCCTTGTTTGTCACCAATACGGAGCAGATGCTTTACCCTTTTCTTCGTTATGATTATTACGATACTATGCAAAATGTGGAAGGTGCGATTGTGAAAAATCCACGTTGGCAACGCACCGCCTTTACAGGTGGAATAAACTGGTTTGTCCATCCGCAGATTGTGTTAAAGGCACATTATTCTGATCGCAGATTGGGATCAGAAAATTACAATCCTTCCACGCTTGAATTCACTGGAAAGAAACAACACGAAAAAACATTTTCGGCCGGAATTGGCTTTAAATTTTAGAACCTTTCAAAATAAACCAATAAATAAATCAACATGAAAAAATCAATATTAGTCTTTACTTTATCTACAATAGTAGCTTTTGGATTTACCAGTTGCAGCGACAACGATGCGCCAGAGGAAACTCCAAATAACAATAATGAACTTTATAATGAAGTTTTAAAAGATCTTTCGCTAGATGTTATAACTTCCACATATAACCAGCTTTATATCAATTCGATTGCATTGGAAGAAGCTGCTAACGCAATGAGTGTTGGTGACGAAGCTGCTTTGGAAGATGCAAAAAGCAAATGGCAAGATACGCGTGCGCCTTGGGAAGAATCAGAAGGTTTTTTATACGGACCTGTAGATACCGAAGGAATTGACCCCGCAATAGATTCTTGGCCTGTGGATGTAAATGCTATCAATAATGTTTTAAATAGTAGTAATGCTATAACACAGGCATTACTTGAAAGCAACAACGAGGCACGGGGTTTTCACACTTTGGAATATTTCTTCTGGGGCTTGAATGGCGATAAAACAGCAGCGCAACTTACCGCTCGCGAAATAGAATACATAAAAGCAGCCGCTTCAGATTTACGCTCAAACACAGAACAATTGTACTTTGGATGGTTGCCTTCTGAAGGTAATTTTGCCAATAATTTTGTTAATGCGGGTGAAAGCGGATCTGTATATACTTCAAAGACCAATGCACTTTCAGAAATTGCAGAAGGAGTTACAATAATTGCAGACGAAGTTGCCAATGGAAAAATTGAGGAGCCGCTTAATGGAAACAGTGGTGGACCAAAACCTGCAGCTGAAGAATCTCGTTTTAGCAACAACTCTAAATTAGATTTTGCAAACAATATTCGCAGTATACAGCATATTTATTTAGGAGATTTTAATGGTGTTCAGGGTAGTGGGCTCAGTAATATAGTGAATGTTGAAAACTCAAGTCTTGATGGCGAAATTAAATCAGCTATTTCTGAGGCTATCGATGCTATTGAAGCAATTCCTGGTACTTTCACTCAAGCAATTGTAAATAACCGTGCCGAAGTAGAATTTGCCCAAACAAAGGTGTTGGCGCTTCTAATTAAGTTGCAATCGCAATTGGAACCACTTATATCGAATTTGGATTAACAAGTAATCAAAACGGGCTGCTAGCTTTTTGGTGGCCCGTTCATTAAATATTTTGAAATGAAGCCTTATTATTTTGGTCTTTTATTTTTCGTTCTTCTATTCGCATCCTGTAATAAGGATAACGATTCAGTGTATGAACCTGCACCAGAATTGCAAGAGCGCTTGATGGCGGGTGGTGAAACTACAGTTTTTCTGGCCTCTAGTAACGCATATAGTACACCGGCGGCAAATCTTTCAGGCTCTAAATTAGATTTTCATTTAGATGGTGATTTTCAGTTCGAGACCGTTTTTGTAACAGCTCCTGCCCCTGTAAATAACGGTGTGGGACCTATTTTCAACAACTCTTCTTGCATTGGCTGCCACCCTAAAGATGGACGCAGCGCTTTTCCTACAAATATAAATGCACTTAGTGGTTTCTTTTTAAGAGCAAGTATGCCAGGTATAGGTGATAATAATGCCCCCATTCCAGTTCCGGGATTCGGAGAACAAATACAAAATCAGGCTATTTTCGGTTTTGAACCCGAAGCTAAGTTTCAAGTAAGTTTTTCTCCCATGGTAGAAACACTTGCGGACGGCACGCAAGTAACACTTCAAAAGCCAACTTATTCCTTAGTAGATACTTATATTCCATTTCCTGCCGAAGCGCAACTTTCACCACGTTTGGCATCGCCTGTGTTTGGATTGGGCTTATTGGAAGCAATTCCAGAATACTATATTTTGAGCAATGAAGATGTAAATGATGCAGATGGCGACGGAATTTCTGGCAAAGCAAATTACGTTTACGATAATGTTACTGGGCAAGTTAGATTGGGTCGTTTTGGTTGGAAAGCAAATACGGCAACGGTGATGGAGCAATGTGCTGGAGCTTATGTTCATGATATGGGCGTAACTAATCCTGTTTTCCCGTTTGAAACTGGTTATGGGCAATCCAATGGCGATGATGGACTTAATGACGATGCCGAAATTTCACAGGCTTTATTAGATGAAATAACTTTTTACTGCCAAACCTTGGGCGTTCCTGCGCCTCGAAATTTGGACGATGATTCGGTTAAGCGAGGTTCTGCGCTTTTTGACCAGCTTCAATGTGCAAAATGCCATATTCCTAAAATGATATCAGGTGATTTCTCAGTGGCGGCAGTGGCCAACCAAACTTTTTATCCTTACACTGATATGTTACTACACGATATGGGTGATGGCTTGGCGGACAATCGAGCTGATTTTTTAGCTAATGGAAAAGAGTGGCGAACGAAAGCACTTTGGGGGATAGGACTTACCCAAGTTGTAAATGGGCATACTAATTTCCTTCACGACGGAAGAGCTAAAAATATTACGGAAGCTATTCTTTGGCACGGTGGAGAAGCAGAAAATGCAAAAAATAAATTCAAAAATCTTTCTACTTCGGAAAGAGGTGATTTGTTGAAGTTTATAAACTCACTGTAAATTTTTTCTGAATTATTTCAATATATTTTGAACAATCGAAATTATCTGATCAATAAACTTTTTATAAGCTACTTCTGAAGGATGCAATCCATCTGAAGCTACCAATGCTGGGTTTTCCAATCCCAATTGGGTTATTGGAGTGATGTTTTCAAAACGTACTCCTTTTTCTTTTGAAATTTTTGCTGCGAAAGCATCGTATTTTTTCAGTTCCTGGGTAATTTTTTCCGCTTTTCCAGATTTTTGTCCAAAGGGCGTAAATGCATAATCTGGAATGGAAAGCACAAGTACGTTTTCCGCTTTTCCTTTGGCAAAATCTATTGCTATATCGAGTAGTTTGGGGAATTCTTCTTCATAAAGTGCAAAGGGTTTTCCTTGATATTGGTTGTTCACGCCAATCAGTAAAGTAACCAGATCATAATCTTTTGAGGGCTTTTCAGTAGTGATAGCAGAAAGCAAATCGGTAGTGGTCCAACCTGTTTTTGCAATTATTTTTACTGAAGTTTTTTCAAGTGAAACTTTGTTCATTCTATCGCTCAATTGCTTTGGATAATTGCAATCGCTACAAACGCTCTCTCCAATAGTATAACTGTCGCCGAGGGCCAAATATTTATAAGTGGTTTTTTCTGAAGAATCGCTCTTTTTTGAAATCCCACAAGAAAATGGAATTATGATGAGAAGTATGAAAAGTATTTTATAGTGATTCATCTTTTTATCAATTTTAATTTCCAATCAGCGTTTAGAAATTGCATCCATAATTAATTTTTCTAAAATTCTTTTGTTAGTATTCTGACGCTGTAGCAAATTAGGGATTCTAATAGCGTTGGAAGATATTCTTGACTTTAAGATATACGATGAAATATGCTAGTCGGTTTTAAATGGAGCGTTAGTGAACTTTTAAGTTTTTATTTTCCATGGCCAATTCATATAGAAATTCTGGTGCAAAATCAGCTCCACAATCCCATTCAATAGTCCAACTGTTTTTTTTAAAGGTTTTAAAATAATCTATGTCTTTTAGAGGTTCGAAAACCTTCCCCGTTAAATAATTTTTCAGATTAACTATGTTCTTGGTGCCTTCATTAAACGTCAATTCAATTTGGTAATCTTCTATATATTTAGCTTTTACTATCCAAACTATGTCCATCTCTTTATTTTAAAGGTTCAACTTTTTTAGGAAGCTCATTGTTTTGACAAGCGTTCCAATTTTCCATCAATTGCTCTCTGTGTAATTCTGTCCATTCACGTAACAATTTCAGAGCTCTTTTCGGCATATTTCCTTTAACGCCTTCATGCTCCAAATTTACGATTGCTCTGTAATCTCCATATTCTGCATGGAAATGCGGTGGATTATGGTCGTTGAAAAACATTCGAATTATTATTCCATAAAATCTACTGATTTCTGGCATACTTTAAAAATACGAAAAAAATCGTTTCGATATTGAAAATAGACAAAACAGGTGGATTTTAATGCTTTGGGAATCATTTGAAAGAAATACATTGGTTAAAATTCAAAAGCCACGAATACATGAATATTTTATAATTCGTGTATTCGTGGCTTTAATAAAAATTTTGTTCTCGTCTATGAGAAAGCGTTCAGTCCGGTAATATCCAAGCCTGTAATTAATAGGTGGATATCGTGCGTTCCTTCATAAGTAATCACACTTTCTAGGTTCATAGAGTGGCGCATAATACTGTATTCACCAGTAATTCCCATTCCCCCGAGCATTTGTCTTGCTTCTCTAGCGATATTAATTGCCATATCCACATTGTTTCGTTTTGCCATAGAAATCTGAGCGCTGGTTGCGGTTCCTGCATTGCGCATTACGCCTACACGCCAAGCCAATAACTGTGCTTTGGTGATTTCGGTAATCATCTCAGCAAGTTTTTTCTGCTGAAGTTGGAACTGGCCAATCGGCTTCCCAAATTGCATTCTTTCTTTTGAATAACGAAGTGCGGTGTCATAACAATCCATAGCAGCACCTATTGCACCCCAAGCAATTCCGTAACGTGCAGAATCTAGACAGCCAAGTGGCGCGCCCAATCCTGATTTATTTGGTAATAGATTTTCCTTTGGAACTTTTACATTGTCAAAAATAAGTTCTCCAGTTGCCGAAGCACGAAGCGACCATTTGTTGTGTGTTTCTGGTGTTGAAAAGCCTTCCATACCACGTTCAACGATTAATCCGTGAATTCGTCCTTCTTCATTCTTTGCCCAAACCACTGCTATTTGTGCAAATGGAGCATTGCTGATCCACATTTTAGCACCATTCAAAAGAAAATGGTCGCCCATATCTTTATAATGGGTGGTCATGCCACCTGGATCACTTCCATGGTCTGGTTCGGTTAAACCGAAACAGCCCATCCATTCGCCAGAAGCCAGTTTTGGTAAATATTTTTTGCGTTGTTCTTCGTTTCCGTATTTATAAATAGGGTACATCACCAAAGAAGATTGTACTGATGCTGTGCTGCGAACGCCACTATCGCCGCGTTCAATTTCTTGCATAATCAAACCGTAAGAAATCTGGTCTAGGCCAGCGCCGCCGTATTCTTCTGGAATGTATGGGCCAAAAGCACCGATCTCGGCTAGACCTTTGATAATTTGTTCTGGGAATTCCGCTTTTTGGGCATATTCCTCTATAATTGGTGATACGTCACGCTTTACCCAATCGCGGGCGGCTTGGCGTACCAACTTATGTTCGTCTGAAAGTAATTCGTCAAGATTGTAGTAATCTGGAGCTTCAAATAAATCTGGTTTCATGTTTCTTAAAATTAAAGGAATGCAAATTTATGAATCGTAGGTTGATTCACCTACTTTATATAAGAAAAATGAACTAATAATGTATTTTTTTGGGTGTTTTTTATTGAAATAATAAAAGGAAAAACAATGTATTCGATATATTTGACGTTTTAACAGCATATTATGAAAAAACTAATACTTGCATTTCTTTTATTCATTCCAATTTTTTTGTTTTCGCAGCAAGTAGTTCCTATTGAAGAGTATTTGCAGTTTAATGGTCGTTTTGATTTTACCGCCTTTGGGAATACCTTAAATATTGAGGAGAATGGCGGTTTCGGTGGTTGTACTATTTTAACAGAAAGTTCAGCTGATTTTCAGTTAGATCCCGGGCAAACCTTTGTTTCCGCACAGTTGTATTGGGCCGGCTCTGGGAGTGGAGATTTTGATGTAAAACTTAATGGAACCAGTATAACCGCTGACCGTACATTTGCACTAACTGCAACATCGGGTTTGAATTACTTTTCAGCATACGCAGATGTTACAAATATTGTTGCTCAGAATGGAGAAGGCGCATATACATTTTCAGATCTGGATTTAACAGGGGTTATAGGTCCATACTGTGCTGGGGGAACTAACTTTGGAGGTTGGGCCATTATTATTATTTATGAAGACCCTAGCTTGCTGCTAAACCAAATAACACTATTCGATGGTTTGGATTATGTAGGCTTAAACCACAATAATATAAATATTAGTCTAGAAAACATAAGTGCAGCAACAGATGTAGCAGCTAAAATTGGTTTCTTGGCTTGGGAGGGAGATTCAGGTATTGCTGTTAACGAAAGTCTTAGGCTTAATAATATATTGATAGACAATCCTCCGCTAAATCCCGGTAATAATGCATTTAATGGGACTAATAGTTATACCAATTCCTATGACCTTTACAATATGGACTTGGATTACTATGACCTTCAAGGGTTAGATATTATAGAGCCAGGAGATGATCAAATCGATATCCAATTAAGTTCGGGTCAGGATTTTATAATGGTAAATAATATTGTTGTTAGTGTGAACTCTGAATTACCTGATGCGACCATAACGATTGATAATCTTGGGGTTCTTTGTGAAGATCGAAATATAGAGGTTAATTACACGGTTTCGAATGCCAATAGTACTGCTCTTTTACCAGCAAACGTTCCTATTGCCTTTTATGCCGATGCGGTACTATTGGGACAGACACAGACGCTCAATGACATCCCGATTGGCGCTACTGAAAGTGGCACTATCAATTTAAATATTCCTGTAGGAACACCTCAAGTATTTACATTAAAAGCTGTCGTGGATGATGATGGCAATGGAAATAGTACTGTCTTAGAAACCAACGAGGGCAATAATGAATTTGAACAAGTTGTAGATCTTTCCCAACAAGGCTTGTTGATTTCCGGAGCTGAAGAAAGTTGTGAGGGGCAAACCGAAACCCTAACTGCAAATTTTCCCGATCTAGATGAATATAATTGGTTTCTCAATGGAAACCCTTTTGGTGGAAATACACCAAGTATTCAGGTAACACAATCGGGAGATTATTCAGTAAGTGGAAGTTTAGGATCTTGCGTTGTAGAGGAATCACCTGTATTTACGATTACTTTTACTCCTCCCCCCACCATCAACGATACCCCGGAGCCCTTGGTCACCTGCGACTCTGACAGCAACGGTTTCACGGATTTTTTCCTCCACAGTGCCGATGGGGACATCACGATGGGCGATCCCACGTTGACTGTCACTTATCATTACACGGAACTGGATGCCCAGACCAACGAGGGTATCCTGCCAGAGCCCTTTGAAAATATTATCCCTTATAACGATGTAGTCTACGCAAGGGTTTCGAGCGCGAACACGGGCTGCTATGCCATCGCGGTGCTGGAGCTGCAGGTGCGCGACAGCCCGGTACTTACCGAGCCCACGCCGTACCGTCTCTGCGATGACGACGCCGATGGCTTTGCCATCTTTGACCTGACCACCAAGGCGGACGAGATCCTTGGCGGGCTGGATCCGTTGGAGAACGATCTTTATTATTATAGGCTGGAGCAGGACGCCATCGATGCGGGGAATGCCGCGCTGGAGAACCCTGATTTTTCAGGTGCCATACAGAACATAACGGCCTACCAGAACCAGGTCCAGAACACCCAGACCCTTTATGTGCTCGGGGTTGGTACCGATACCAACACCAGCCCGAACAACGGCGCCCAGGGCTGTTATGATATTGTGGAGCTGGAGCTGATCGTGGACCCCATTCCCTTGGTGGTAGAGCCCGCGGACTATCACCTGTGCGACGATACCCTGAACGGCAGTACGGTCGATGACCAGATAAGCACCTTTGATCTTACCACGCG
>NZ_AUBG01000010.1:149644-286448 GCF_000429125.1 Aequorivita capsosiphonis DSM 23843 | reverse complement strand
GTTTTTTCCTTTTGCAAACAGGTTCTTCAAAAAAGATAATTTATTGCTCTAGGAAACTTCCCGTGTGTTGAAATCTTGTTGTTGGTTTCTTTTCCCTTCGCTTGCTGAAAAATCCTTCGTTTGCATCGTCCAACGAAAGGCTCATGCTGCGAATACTTATTAAAATAATATTACATATTCTTATAGGCATGTAAACTAGAATGGCAATTAAAATAGTCGTGTCCAACTTAGATTTAAGACCTGCGCTGAAAGACGTAAGACCTAAGACTTGACCCTTAATAGATTGATAATTAGGTTAGATTGAATAAGCATGCTTTTTAACTACAAAAATTCCATGGCAAACTTAATAGCAAGCTGTCACTTATTGAAAAAGTTCTAAACACCTATCATCATTAATCAACAGAACTTTGTAATGTTTTAATAGGACACTGATGTAATTAAAACTAAACTATATTCGATTTATTAATTTATAAAACTGTTAGATTCGTATTAAAATGATGCTTTTCATTCTAAAACCTAGGGATCAAGGTTGTTTAACGAAAAAACCTGCAACTTGTCTAAAATAATTATTTTGGATGTTTTATTAATATATATTTGAACTTACCATTAGCATAAGTAGGTTAAGTTCATGGTAGATTTGGGGCAAAAAAAGGCAAACATTCGTTTGCCTTTTTTTATGCCCCAGATCTAAAGGGGTGGCGAGCACTCAGGATCTTTCATCTTTATTACAATCGATATTGCGAGCCGTTTCCTTTACTTTGATGACATTGGTATGTCTTTTTCCTTCTACGGCGGATTGGTTTATGCCCCAGATCTAAAGGGGTGGCGAGCACTCAGAATTCTTCTTCTTTATTGCGAACCGTTTTTATCTACCTTCTCGCCCTAACTTATCAAACAGAGATCCTATAAGATGAAAGAAGTTTGGCTAAAGTCAATAAAAATTTTCTCCAATAACCCCGAGCTAAAGCACGGTGCTATTTGAAAGGATGAACCCGAACGCTTCTTTTTTTATAAACAGGAGCACATACTTTAGAGCACTCCCTATAGCTATCGGGATTAGAGGAGTCAAGAGTGTAGAATTCTTCTTTTCTTTTTCCTCCTTCGGTGTACAAGTTTATCCCCCAAATCTAAACGTGGTGGCGAGCACTCAGGATTCTTCTTCCTTATTATAATCTTTCTTGCGAGCCGTTTCCTTTTCCAACGGACTTCTATTCAGGTTTTTGAAATAAAAAAATCCGCAGCCAATAAATGACTGCGGATATAAATTTTAATTTCAATTCGGCTTACAAAATAACGTAAACTGACTTGTGGGTCTTACTTGTTCTTATCGTAATTGGCAGAAACTTGCTCCCAGTTAATTACATTCCAAAATGCACCAACATAGTCTGGACGCTTATTTTGGTATTTTAAGTAATAAGCGTGCTCCCAAACATCCAATCCTAAAATTGGATTTCCACCGCAACCCGTTTTTGGCATTAATGGATTGTCTTGGTTAGGTGTGGCACAAACTTCCAATTTACCTCCTTTATGAACACACAACCAAGCCCAACCTGAACCAAATTGTGTTTTTGCTGCATCAGAAAATTTTTCTTTAAAAGCATCAAAACTTCCGAAAGCGTCGTCAATAGCTTTTGCCAAATCGCCTGAAGGTTTTCCGCCACCGTTTGGAGACATAACTTTCCAAAAAAGACTGTGATTATAAAATCCGCCACCATTATTTCGAACGGCCTTGTTTTCCATATCAAGATTTTTTAAAATA
Organism: Aequorivita capsosiphonis DSM 23843; assembly: GCF_000429125.1. GTDB lineage: Bacteria > Bacteroidota > Bacteroidia > Flavobacteriales > Flavobacteriaceae > Aequorivita > Aequorivita capsosiphonis. Next base: position 284,689 of record NZ_AUBG01000010.1, on the reverse strand, counting down.
TCTTCAATGGATTTTCCCTTTAAATCAGAGCCTTCAATTGCAGCGTTCAGTTTATCGGTATATCCTTTATGGTGTTTATCGTGATGTATTTCCATTGTTTTGGCATCGATGTTTGGTTCTAAAGCATCAAATGCATACGGTAATTTTGGTAACTCAAATGACATAATTATATAGTTTTTTATTGGTTATTACTAATTTTACCCAAAGTTAGACAATATCCTCTTTTTAAAGTGTTATAGATTTTATAAGATTTCTATGATATGATAGATAAAGTTGATTCCGAACATATAAAAACACTATTTTAGTGCAAAACTCAACTTCTTGGAAAAACAATTCTCCTTTTCAATATACGATGCAGCAGCTGGAAGCGGAAAAACTTTTACGCTTGTAAAGGAATATCTAAAACAAATTCTCACTTCAAAAAGCGATGATTATTTTAAGCATCTTTTAGCGATTACTTTTACCAATAAGGCAGTGGCCGAAATGAAACAACGTATTGTGGAGGCGCTTGTAGATTTCAGCGATGAAAATAGTGTTTTGGAACCCTTGCCAATGCAAGCCATTATTTCAGAAGAAATTGGAATGACCGCTGAAGAAATTCAGAAGCGATCAAAAAGAATTCTTAAAAAGTTGCTCCACAATTATGCCGCGTTTAGTGTGGAAACTATCGATAGGTTCAATCATCGAATTATACGCACTTTTGCGCGCGATTTAAAGTTGGCCACTAATTTCGAAGTGACGCTGGATACGCCACAACTTCTCTCTGAAGCCGTAGATTTATTGCTGAGCAAGGCTGGGGAAAACAAAGAAATCACCAAAGTTTTACTGGACTTTGCCTTAGAAAAAACGGATGATGACAAATCTTGGGATATTTCAAGAGACATCGCAAATGCCGCAAAATTGCTTTACAATGAAAACGATTCTGCGCATGTTGCGGTCTTGAAAGAGAAATCATTACAGGATTTTTTAACGTTCAAAAAACAATTAGTTCTTAATAAGAAAACACTTTCTGCTGAAATTGAAAACCTAGCTTCTCAAACCCTTCAGCTTATTGAAGAAAGTGGATTGCAAATTGATGATTTCAGCGGAAAATATCTTCCGAAGCATTTTCAAAACCTTTCCATTGGAAGATACGATTTAAATTTTAGTGCGAAATGGCAGGAAACCATGGGCGAGAAACCACTTTATCCCGGTAGGGTCTCAGCCGCTATCGGTGGAATTATTGATGAATTGACGCCTACATTTATCACAAGTTTTCAGCAGACAAAATCTTTGGTTTTTCAATTGCTCTTGATTGAAAACGTTCTCAAAAACATCACACCACTTTCGGTGATAAATTTGGTAAACCAAGAGATTGAAACCATTAAGGAAGAGAAAAATATTTTGCCCATTTCAGAATTCAACTCTTTAATAAATAAAGAAATTAAAAACCAACCAGCGCCTTTTATTTATGAGCGTTTAGGCGAAAAATACCGTCACTTTTTTATTGATGAATTTCAGGATACTTCAAAATTGCAATGGGAAAATCTAATCCCGCTAATTGCGAATGCGCTGACGCAGGAATTGGAGCCCAGCTCAGGGAGCCTTTTATTGGTAGGAGATGCCAAACAATCTATTTATAGATGGCGCGGCGGACTTCCAGAACAATTTATGGATTTATACAGTGATGGAAATCCATTTCCGCGTGAAAAAGAGGTGCTTTCGCTGGGTACTAATTTCAGAAGCTGCGCAGAGATTATTGACTTTAATAATCAATTTTTCAGTTTTGTCTCAGGTTATTTTGCAGATGAAGAACACGGAAAGTTATATCAATCAGGTAATAAGCAAAACACAAATACTAAAAAGGACGGTTATATACGCTTAGAATTTATTGAGAAACAAAAGAAAGCTGAAAAGGACCAAGTATATTCAGAGTTGGTTTTAGAAACAATTCGCAATCTTGAAAATCAAGGATTTGCGGCCGGTGATATCTGTATTTTAACCCGAAAAAAAGCAGATGGAATAGTATTGGGCGCCTCTTTGATGGAGCATGGTGTTTCGGTTATTTCATCTGAAACCTTGCTGCTGCAATCTTCGCCATTGGTACAAATGTTGGTTTACGCTTTAATAGTAAGCCTTTATCCTAATAATGAAGAAGCGAAAATAAACTTGCTCGACCTGTTACACGAGCATTTAAATATTTCAGAAGAGAAACATACCTTCTTTAAAAAATTTCTAAAAAATTCAGAAGAAAAATTCACACAAAATCTGAAGGAATATCAGCTTGATTTCAAACTTGCTGAAATGCGAACGGTTTCACTGTATGAAGCTCTTGAATATTGCATTGAAAATCTGAAATTTGCGGATAGTGCTGATGCCTATTTGTTTGGCTTTATGGATTTAGTCTATGATTTTGAACAACAACCATTGGCTGATAAAATTTCGTTTTTGGACCATTGGGAAACAAAAAAAGACAATGCTTCTATTCCAGCCAATGAAGGAGCGAATGCGGTACAATTGATGACCATTCACAAAGCAAAGGGCTTGGAATTCCCTGTAGTTATTTTTCCCTTCGCAGATATAAATTTGTACGATGCTAAATATGACAAACTGTGGTACCCGTTGGAAAGTGAAGAATTTCTGTTTAAGGAAGCGCAGATAAATTATAAATCTGAAATTTCAAATTATGGTGAGCTTGGGGAGCTTATGTATAAGCAGCACAAGAGTCAGTTGGAGCTGGACAATTTAAACTTGTTGTATGTTACGTTGACAAGAGCTGTGGAAAAGCTTTTTGTTTTTTCAGAAATGCCGAAAGAATCAAAAGATGGGATTCCGTCAAGTTATAATCAACTTTTTATGGAATTTTTGAAACACAAAGGAATGTGGGACAAGGAGCAGATGCTTTATGAATTTGGTACAGATTCAGTAAAAACTTCAAAAGAAAAAAGGATTGTGCCACAAACGGAGCCGGTTTTTATTTCGAGTAATCCTATGGAGCACGGGCTGAAAATTGTGACTTCAAATGCAAATTATAAAGAAGAAACCGAAGCCGCCATTTTTACTGGAAACCTTCTTCACGATACTATGGAGCAAATATATGTGGCAGCGGATTCTGAGCGAGTTTTAGCTGAAATAGAACAACGTGCCATTGTGAAGGATGATGAGCTTACCGCTTTAAAAGCTACGGTCAAACGTATTATCCATCATCCCGAGTTGAAAAATTTGTTTGATGGAACGGATGTGGTATATAATGAGCGAGACCTAATAACCAAAGACGGTATTGTGATGAGACCCGATAGGATTAATGTCAATTCAGAGAATGAGGTAGTTATTATAGATTATAAAACGGGAAGTCCAAGGATCTCGCACCAAGATCAATTAGTAGATTATGCAAATTCGCTTATGGAGATGGGCTTTTATGTTTCTAAAAAAATGCTTATCTATACCAATGGATTCGATATAGTGATAAATAAAGTTTAATTTTGCAGTCTTAAAAAAATAGATAATATGTACGGAAAAATAAAGAATCATTTACAGGAAGAGCTACAAGACATAAAGGATAACGGTCTTTATAAAAAGGAGCGCATAATCACGTCGCCACAAGATGCGGTGATTAAAATCTCAACTGGACAGGAAGTTATTAACTTTTGTGCAAATAATTATTTAGGGCTTTCTTCCAATAAAGAGGTTATTCAAGCAGCTAAAGATGCCATGGATACCCATGGTTTTGGAATGTCTTCTGTCCGCTTTATTTGCGGAACACAAGATATCCACAAGGAACTAGAACAAAAAATCGCTGATTTTTACGGTACTGAAGACACTATTTTATATGCTGCTGCTTTTGATGCTAATGGGGGAGTTTTTGAACCCTTGCTTGGAGCAGAGGATGCAATTATTTCAGATTCGTTGAACCACGCTTCTATTATTGATGGAGTACGTCTTTGTAAGGCTGCAAGATATCGTTATAAAAATAGCGATATGAAAGATTTGGAAGAACAGCTTATTGCTGCCAATGAAAAAGGCGCCCGTTTCAAAATTATTGTTACAGATGGTGTGTTTTCAATGGATGGCATAGTTGCACCTTTAGATAAGATTTGCGACTTGGCAGATAAGTATGATGCAATGGTGATGATTGATGAATGCCACGCCACCGGATTTATAGGTGAAACTGGCCGAGGAACCCTTGAGGAAAAAGGTGTAATGGATCGTATAGATATTATTACAGGAACTCTGGGGAAAGCACTTGGAGGTGCGATGGGAGGTTATACTACTGGAAAAAAGGAGATAATTGAAATGTTACGTCAGCGCTCCAGACCTTATCTATTTTCAAACTCATTGGCTCCGGCACTTGTTGGGGGAGCAATTAAGGTGTTTGACATGTTGACTAATGATACCTCACTTCGTGATAAACTGGCCGATAATACTGCTTATTTCAAAAAAGGAATAAAAGCCGCCGGTTTTGATATTGTTGATGGCGATTCTGCCATTGTGCCAGTAATGTTATATGATGCCAAACTTTCCCAGAAAATGGCAGATATGCTTTTGGAGGAGAGTATTTATGTGATAGGATTCTTTTTTCCAGTTGTGCCAAAAGATCAGGCTAGAATACGTGTACAGCTTTCAGCTGCCCACACCAAAGACCATTTAGACAAAGCTATAAGCGCTTTTATTAAGATTGGAAAAAAATTAGAGGTTATCGACAAGTAAAAGCTTTATTTACGTGTCAAGCCCTCTGACTTTAGGAAAATTTTATTAGATTTGCTTTTGTTTATAATATTTAACAACTTACTTTTGCTGATAATTAACACTTAAAAATTAAACAATCGAATATGAAACATCTTAACAGATTATTAGTTGCTGCAATTCTATTTATAGGAATTGGTGTAGCGAACGCGCAAGACGAAAACAATCCTTGGGCTGTTGAGGTTGGGATAAACGCAGTTGACGTTTACCCAGTCGGAACTAGCGACAAAGGACGAATCCCTGCTTCCATCCGAGGCGATTATTTTGATGAATATTTTAATGCGAATGATCACTGGAACATTCTGCCTTCAGTTTCTAGACTTGCTATCAGTAGATATGTTGGTAGTGGTTTTGTATTTACAGCTGCTGGTTCTATCAACAAAATTGATAGATTAGGTGATTCTGGAGCAGATGACCTAAGCTACTACGGTGCTGATGGTTCGATTAAGTACAGCTTTAGAAATGCTATTAATGGTCCTGGTGGATGGTTTGATCCATCTATTGGTATTGGTGGTGGTTATACTTGGGTTGACGATATCGGATTTGGTACTGGTAACGCAGTTGTTGGTTTTAAGTTCTGGTTTAGCGAAAATATCGCCTTAAACCTTCAATCAACTTACAAGCACTCATTTGAGGATACTTACGGTATCACACACTTTCAACACTCAGCTGGGGTTGTATTCCAATTTGGTGGAAAAGATACTGATGGCGATGGAATATACGATAAAGATGACGAATGTCCAGAAACTCCAGGATTAGCTGAATTTAACGGTTGTCCTGATACTGACGGTGATGGCATCGAAGATAGACTTGACGAATGTCCAAACACTCCAGGTTTAGCTGAATACAACGGTTGTCCTGATACTGACGGTGACGGTGTACCAGATCATCTTGATGAATGTCCTACTGTTGCTGGTTTAGCTGCACTTAATGGTTGTCCAGACGCTGATGGCGATGGTATTGCCGATAAAGATGATGCTTGTCCAAACGAAGCAGGTCCAAAAGAAAACAACGGTTGTCCTTATGAAGATAGAGATGGTGATGGTGTTCTTGATAAAGACGATCAGTGTCCAGATGTTGCAGGTACTGTAGCAAACAATGGTTGCCCTGAAGTTTCTGTTGAAATCATCAAGGAATTGAACGAATATTCTAAAACTGTATTGTTTGATTTAAACAAGTCAACTATCAGAAAAGAATCTTACGGTGCTCTTCAAAGCATTGTTGATATTATGAAAGAATATCCAAATGCTACTTTCCACATTGGTGGTCACACAGATAGTAGTGGTAGAGATGCTTACAATATGAAGCTTTCTAAAGAAAGAGCCGCTTCAGTTAAAGATTACTTGGAAACTATCGGAATGGATGGTTCAAGATTAACTTCTGAAGGTTATGGTGAAGAAAACCCAATTGCATCAAACAAGACTGCAGCTGGTAGACAAGAAAACCGTCGTGTTGAGATTTCATTAGCGAAATAAGCTCAGACGATAAGTTTTAATAAATTTTATGGAAACGCCTCCGAATTTCGGGGGCGTTTCTTATTTTTAGACTATGGTAACATTTCTTCAAGAAGTCCTCGCTGATGTAAAAAACAGCTTTCCAAATATCGCTGATTTAACAATAATTCTCCCCAGTAAAAGAGCTGGTGGATTTCTATTGAATGAACTTAAAAATACAAATTCAAAAACCCAATTCGCTCCCCGAATACTAAGTATTGAAGAGTTCGTAGAAGAACTTTCCAATATCGAAATAATAGATAATACAGAATTACTTTTCAAAAGCTATGAGGCTTATCTAAACACTTCAGCGATTACAGAGAAAGATGATTTTGAAACCTATTCCACATGGGCAACTACCCTTCTGAATGATTTTAATGAAATGGATAGATACCTAGTGGAACCGAAACCATTTTTTAGTTATCTGGCTAGTATTAAAACTTTGGAAAGATGGAATGTGAAAGATGAAAAAACCGAGATCATCAATAACTATCTACGTTTTTGGGAAAGCCTCCCTTCCTTCTATGAAAACATTCAATCGCTGTTATTAAAGGAAAACATTGGCTATCAAGGAATGGTTTATCGCGAATCTGTTTCAAATCTGAAGTACTATGTTGAGCGCAATGGGGAAAAACCCCATGTGTTCGTCGGCTTTAATGCCTTAAACTCGGCTGAGCGAAAGATTGTCCAAGAACTCTTAGAAACAGGCAACACAAAAATATATTGGGATACGGATGCGTCATTCTACAATGACCCCATGCACAGTGCTTCCTATTTTATTACCAGGTATATAAAGGAATGGAAGTATTTTCAGAAGGAGAGACCGCAGTTTATTTCAAACAACTTTGAAAAACCGAAACACTTTAAGTTTGTTGAGGTACAAAAGAATGTTGGGCAAGCAAAATACGTTGGGGAACTACTTTCACAACTTTCGGAAGATGAGATTAACAAAACAGCAATCGTTTTAGGTGATGAGAACCTGCTTGTTCCTTTGCTTTACTCGCTGCCAGAAAATGTAAAAAACTTGAATGTGACGATGGGGTTTTCTTTAAAGAACTTCCCGAGCGTCGTGTTCTTTGAATTACTGTTTTCCATTCATCTTCGCAATGCGGAATCTCTTTATTACAAGGACGTACTCTCCATCTTGAACCATCCTTTGGGGAACGACTTACTTCCCAATGCCAGCGAGATAGCCTTAACCTTAACAAGGGAAAATATCACCCATATCTCGGCAAATGAATTGATAGAAATTTCGAAAGATTCTGGCAGTGAGATGCTACGGTTACTATTTGGAGATTGGAAAGACAGCAGTAAAGTTGCTATTGAAAACGCTATCAAGATTGTAGACGAACTTCAAAAGCAGGAAAAAATTCATGCGGTTCAAGGTTTGGTTTTTTTGGAGCTTAGTGGTCTTTTCAATAAAATGGAAGCTTTAAACAATAAATATCCTTATTTGCAATCGGTTAAAAGTGTGTTGAGCATATTTTCTGAATTGGCTGCCTCTGCCTCGCTAGATTTTAAAGGGGACGCCTATAAAGGACTCCAACTCATGGGAGTACTTGAAACCAGGGTGCTTGATTTTGAAAATGTGATAATCACCTCGGTCAATGAGGGTATTTTTCCTTCTGGCAAATCGAATGCGTCTTTTATTACGTACGACTTAAAAGAACAATTCAAACTTCCATCCTTTACTGAAAAAGATGCAATTTACACCTATCACTTTTATAGATTGTTGCAAAGAGCGTCCAATATTTCATTGCTTTACAACACACATTCCGAGGGGATGAATACAGGGGAGAAAAGCCGTTTTATCAGGCAGTTGGAAATTGAAAAACATGCAAATCATGTTGCTGAAAAGTTTATTCTTTCGCCAAAGGTTCAGATTAAACCTCAAGTCTTAAGACAAATTGTAAAGACCGATGCAGTCTTAGAGCGGATACAGGAAATTGCGGAAAAGGGATTTTCACCTTCGGCATTGACAAGTTATATTCGCAATCCGTTAGATTTTTATTTTCAGAAAATTTTAGGGCTTCAGGAATTCGAAGAAGTGGAAGAAACAGTTGCTGCCAATACCTTAGGAACTATTGTTCACGATACTTTAGAGAAATTCTATCAACCGTTTGAGGGTTCTGTTCTTTCCAAAGAACATCTCATGGAAATGAAGGGAAGAATTCATGAGGAGGTAACTTTACAATTCAAAAAAACCTTTAAAGGTGGCACATTTTCAAAAGGGAAGAACCTGATCGTTTTTGAAGTTGCAAAACGGTATATTTCAAATTTTATTAAAAGAGAAATCGCGGATGTTGAAGCAGGCAATGCCATAAAAATTATTAAAATTGAAACGAATCTTAGCTTAGAAATTCCTTTGCCTAAACTTGGCTTTCCCGTTAAAATTCACGGTAAAGTGGATAGAGTCGAGGAATACAATGGACAACTGCGAATAATTGATTATAAAACAGGCCTTGTAAAGCAGGGTGATTTAGAAATAATTGAATGGGAAGAATTGAATGAGGATTACAAATTTAGCAAGGTTTTTCAAGTTTTGACTTATGCATTAATGATGGGTAATGAAATTCCAATAAACAATGTTGAAGCTGGAATTATTTCCTTTAAAAATCTAGGAAGTGGTTTCCTGAAGTTTGGCACCAAGACTTCCGCCTTCAGCAAAAGAGACCATCAGATTACCGAGACAACTTTGGGGACTTTTACAGTGGAGCTTAAAAAGCTTATCTTGGAAATTTGCGATCCGAATATTCCATTCATAGAAAAAGAAATACAGTGATGATTATCAGAAAGAACCAAATACTTACACAAGAAGGAAAGAAACCAATCCTTTACGATGTTTATTTTGAAGAAGTACAAAAACCGCAACCCGTTGTCATTTTTTGTCACGGTTATAAAGGTTTTAAAGATTGGGGAGCTTGGCATTTAGTTGCGGAGGAATTTGCGAAAGCTGGTTTCTGCTTTTTAAAATTCAATTTTTCACACAATGGCGGTACGATTGAACAGCCCATTGATTTTCCTGATTTGAAAGCCTTCGCGGAAAATAATTTTAGTTTAGAGTTGGATGATTTAGACAGAGTTCTAAATTTTATAGAAAGTGACCACGAAAGTCTTCCAATAGTCATTTCAAGCATCGCTTTAATTGGTCATAGCCGAGGCGGCGGAATTGCTTTAATAAAAGCCGAAGAAGGTCCCCGAATCGAAAAAGTAATTACTTGGGCTGGTGTAAGCGATTTTAAACCGAGGTTTCAAGAAGGAACCCAGAACTTTGAGGATTGGAAAGAAACCGGCGTTACACACGTTGAAAATAGCCGTACAAAGCAATTAATGCCACACAACTTCCAATTCTATAAAGACTTTAAAGCGAATGAGGAAAGATTCTCAATTCTGCGGGCTGTGAAAAACTTAAATATTCCTCAGCTTATTGTTCACGGAACGGAGGATCCAACGGTTTCCATAAATGAAGCCGAAGCAATTCGTTCATGGAATCCAAAAAGTAAACTGGAAATAATTGAAGGCGCAGATCATGTTTTTAATTCCAAGCACCCTTGGAATGAAGACTCGTTGCCAAAAGAATTAAAAAGTGTTGTAGAACGCACGATTCATTTTTTAAAATGAAGCAACGTATTGAAAATTTTCCTATTTTTGCCATCCTAATCAACGAATGTTCCTTTGCTCTTTGAGCTTCGAAACAAAAATGGGGGATTAGCTCAGTTGGCTAGAGCGCTTGCATGGCATGCAAGAGGTCATCGGTTCGACTCCGATATTCTCCACAACTTCAGTATCCTGTTGGCGGTATTCAGTAAGCAGTAAAAGCTGTTTGTGGAGACTGCCAATTTTTTTTAGAATATTATTTGAGAAAGCATTGGCCGCCTAATTCCAAAGCTAGGAGATGAGAAGCTATTCCCGAATCAATCGCAATTTTACTTTAAAGTTAGATAAAAAGATACAATATTAATTATTCCGTAGGAATGTAAACGTTCATTTTTTAGTTTTGAACACTGAACACTGAACACTGAACACTGAACACTGAACACTGAACACTGAACACTGAACACTGAACACTGAACACTGAACACTGTTTAATCCTGCACAGGAAGAACTAACAGAGGTTTACTGGTATAAAACTCGCTCTTGTAGATTTCATTCTTTTCCCACATTTTTTTGAAGAATCCGCGTTTTCTTCTAACCACGCAAAGTATATCTGGATGGTATTGTTGAAAATACTCAATCACTGCTTGAAAGGTAGTGGCGGCTTCAACCCTAGTGTAAGATGATTTCAGAGCCATTAAATTATCTGTAACAGCTGCCATTTCTTCCGTGGTGTTTGGAGTTTCTACGTGAAGTACATTAACTACCGTGCCAAAACGATCTTTAAATTGCCGTACGGCATCCAATAAATCATCGTGCTCAAAAGATCCATTCTTAAAAGCCATAAGCATAGTTTTTGGCGATTTAAATTTGGCTCCTTCGGGAACTACTAGAATTGGAATATTGGTGCGCTTTAAAAGTTTACCCGATGTTTTTCCGAGATAAACTTCTTCTTTAATCGAATTGCTTCGGGGCGCTAATACCATTAAATCGATAGGAATTTGCCTATTTATTCGACTGATTCCTTCCAAAACCTCTCCTTTAACAGGATGGGAGATTACAGACACTCCTTTTGTGTCAACCAATGCAAGAACCTCATTTAATCGATTTTCTGAGTCTTCTTTTAAAATAGTATTTACCTTTGAAAGACCTCCAACTTTAGAAAGCTCTTTAAAAATAGAGACCACATAGACCTTGGCATTTATCTCTTTTGCCAAATCTATGGCGTATTGTAAATTGCTTGCCGAATTTTCGGAAGAGCCAACAGGCACTAGAATATTTTTCATTACTATTAAAAATTTATAAACGAAGTGTTTAATTTTGTAAGACTGCGAATGCCAAAATGCTAACAAATACTTTACAAGCTAAAGAATACTTTTAATTTATCAGCAAAATTAAAGTTTAATATGATTCAAATTGCAAAATTATCACAAATTGATCAGATCCTTGCCATGACGCAAGCCTGTGGTGAAAAAATGAATATGCAGGGAATTTTTCAATGGAATGAAACCTACCCAAACTCAGAAGCCTTTGAAAAAGATATTGAAAGAGGAGAATTATATGTTTTTACTTCAGAAAAAACAATACTTGGTTGCATCGTTATTTCGACAAAAATGGATAAAGAATATGAAACCGTAAAGTGGCTTACAGAAACCTCAAATCATTATTACATTCATCGTTTGGCTGTTCATCCGGATTATCAAGGAAAAGGAATAGCTAGAAGTTTAATGGATTTCGCGGAAAATCTTGCTATTCAAAATAATAAAGCCTCCATACGCTTGGATACTTTTAGCCAAAATCTTCGCAATCAGAAATTTTATGAGGCGCGTAGTTATAAACGTTTGGAAAATATCTATTTCCCCAATCAAAGTGAGTTTCCATTTTATTGTTATGAACTTCCCTTATCTGAAACAGCTTCTTAATAAGTCCTATTTTGTAGCTTTGCCGGTTATATGTCCCTAACAGATATTTCCTTTAAACGTATTCAGCAGCTCGCCATTCCCGCAATTATTTCGGGCATCGCCGAACCAGTTCTTTCAGCTACAGATGCGGCCGTTGTTGGGAATATTAAGGATTTTGGAATAGAATCTCTCGCTGCAGTAGGTATTGTTGGATCTTTTCTATCGGCGCTTATTTGGATTTTAGGACAAACCCGAAGTGCGATTGCTACTATCGTTGCACAAAACCTTGGAGCGGGCAAGATTGATGAATTAAAAAATTTTCCCGCTCAAGCCATTTATTTCAATATCGCCCTAAGTATTATTGTTTTATTTTCAACTTATTTCTTTGTGGAAGAAATCTTTTCAATGATGAATGCCAAGGGAATTGTATTGGATTTTAGCATTGACTATTACAACATTCGTGTTTGGGGTTTTCCGCTTACCTTGTTCACTTTTGCCGTATTTGGAATCTTTCGGGGTTTGCAAAACACTTTTTGGCCAATGATTATCGCCGCAATTGGTGCAGGGTTAAACATTGGGCTGGATTTCGCATTGGTTTATGGAGTAGAAGGGGCGGTAGAGCCAATGGGAATTGAGGGAGCTGCCTGGGCCAGCCTTATTTCGCAACTTATTATGGCAGTCTTAGCCTTCATCTTTCTGATGAAAAAAACAGATGTGTCTCTAAAATTAAAATTGCCTTTGCATCCAGAAATTAAGCGCCTCATAAACATGAGCCTCAACTTATTTTTACGTTCTGTAGCTCTAAATACTGCTTTGATCTTAGCTACGCGTGAGGCGGCAGACTTGGGAAAGGAGTACATTGCCGCGCACACCATCGCCTTTAATATCTGGATCTTTACGGCGTTCTTTCTCGATGGTTACGGTGCGGCCGGTAATATTCTGTCAGGAAAACTATTAGGGGAACGCAATTACAAATCTCTTTGGGAACTCACCAAAAAAGTGAGTTTCTATAATCTTATCGTGGCAACGATTCTTGTTCTTGCAGGGATACTTCTTTATGAGCCATTAGGATTTCTCTTTAATAAAGATGAAACCGTACTCTCCATTTTCTATGGCATGTTCTTTATGGTTTTAATATGTCTTCCGCTAAACGCAATTGCTTTTACCTTAGATTCAATTTTTAAGGGTCTGGGAGAAATGGGTTATCTGCGAAATGTGTTGTTGGGTGCTACTATTTTCGGCTTTATTCCTGTGCTTTACTTATCAAAGTACATGGATTGGGGCTTAGTGGGAATTTGGATCGCAATGACCGTTTGGGTAGCTTATAGAGGAGGGGCCCTAGTTATCAAATTTCGAAGAAAATACATCCCATTGATTAAAAATTAAATATTTTTACTGAACACTGAACACTGAACACTGAAATATGGATTGGTTAAAATTTATAGGAGGCCCCGGTCTATTTTTAATATTGGGAGTTTTGGTAATAGCTGTCGTTATTTATCAAAAGCTGAAAAAGCGCTAATCTATTACGTATATTTATTCATAAAATATTTTTTGATGTGAAAACACCTTATGAAATATTCAAAAAAAACCCTGAACTACTAGAAAATCCAGAGGTAAAGGAACTCGCTTCAGAATATGCTGAAGTCTGCGATGCATTTATAGACTTGCAACAAGTTTCAGAAATGAGCAAGGAAAAATACCTTCGCATTTTGATAGCCGAAATCCGTGAAAGTATTGCCATGGAGCTAAAACGTGATTTGGAAGCGGAACGTTTTGGAGAAAGTGAGCGCGTTGATTTCAAAAATGCCGTGGAAAATCTACGCAATTATATAAACAAGTATTGTCGCGATCATCAGATTTATCTATAAATTTTAAGAGACGAGTTTAAAATTAACGCGTTTTTAACCATCCTGTGATGCTCATACGTTCAGAGGCTTTTACAACTTTTACTTCGTGTTCAAGAATCTGACTCTCAAAAATAACTAAGCGTCCTGGAATTGGTAAAATATCCAGCACTTCTTTTTCCGTGTAAATTGTTAGTTCGCCACCGTTTTCTCGTGGCCAGTTTTCTTCGTTTAAATAGCACACAATAGAAAGTTTCCGGCGGTCGTCATTTTGAAAAGTATCCAAATGGCGTTTATAAAATGTTTCTTTTGGGTAAACCGCGTAGTGGAATTCTTTATGGAGAATTCCTAAAAAGCAGGTTTTGTTTAAATAATCTACCAGCTCATTTATTTTTCTGAAGAAAACTAATTCAGCTTGATTTGCATTATTTTCATCCATCCAAAGAATGAAATCCCCACGAATGGTTTTGACTATTTCTTCTTTGACTCGGTTGCCGATTGCCGATTTCTTAAACTTATCGGCTTCGTATTTTGCAAGTAATGAATTGCGCAAAATCTCCACATCTTCCGAAGAAAAAAAGTTGTTTATAATGCAGTATTGCTGCTGAAGCAAGTCTTCAATAATAGTTTCGAACAAAGGATTTTCAACGAATTCCAGCTGTTCAAAAAGTTCTTCGGTCATTTGCAGTTCTATAAAAAAGTAAGTAAAGATAGGTTAGAAATCTATAGGTTTCTTAAAATAAATTTCTTTTCAAAAGCAGTATCTTTGAGGTCTAAATAAAAGTAATGCAAACAATACGAATTACTAAGATTTTTTCCTTTGAAACTGGCCACGCCTTATACGGTTATGATGGTAAATGCCGGAATGTGCACGGACACAGTTACAAACTTTCTGTGACTGTTGTTGGCCGTCCAATTGATGACAGCAACAATGTGAAATTTGGGATGGTTATAGATTTTGGGGATTTAAAGAAGATTGTAAAGGAGGAAATTGTTGATGTTTTTGATCATGCTACGGTTTTCAATAAAAACACACCACACGTTGAATTGGCAAAGGAATTGAGCGATCGCGGCCACAATGTGCTTTTGGTAGATTATCAGCCCACTAGCGAAATGATGGTCATTGACTTTTCAGAAAAAATAAAGAACCGTTTGCCAAAAAATATTCAGCTTCATTCCTTAAAGCTTCAGGAAACCGATAGCAGTTATGCAGAATGGGTTGCTGGAGATAATTAAAACCAATCACTTTCCTATCTTTGAATATGCAAATTCCACAAGGCAAGAAAATATACTTCTCCAGCGACAACCATCTTGGTGCGCCAACCCAAGCTGAAAGCTTACCGCGCGAAAAGATTTTCGTAAAATGGTTAGATTCCATAAAAGACGATGCCGATGTGATTTTCCTTCTGGGTGATCTCTTCGATTTTTGGTTTGAATACAAAAAAGTTGTTCCGAAAGGCTTTGTTCGTACCCTTGGGAAACTTGCAGAACTTCGAGACAGTGGAATCCAAATTTATTTTTTTGTTGGAAACCACGATTTGTGGATGCACGATTATTTTGAAAAGGAGCTCAATATCCCTGTGTATCACGAGCCTAAGGCATTTGTGTTTAATAACAAACATTTTTTTATTGGCCATGGTGATGGAAAAGGCCCAGGCGATAAAGGCTATAAACGAATGAAAAAGGTCTTTACAAGTCCTTTTTTTCAATGGCTTTTCCGATGGGTGCATCCCGATATTGGTGTACGCGTGGCCCAGCATCTTTCAGTGAAAAATAAATTGATTTCAGGTGACGATGACAAGCATTTTTTGGGTGAGGAAAAAGAATGGCTTGCGCAATATGCAAAACGCAAATTGGAAAAAGAGCATTACGATTACTTCATCTTTGGACATCGCCACTTGCCAATGGAAATAAATGTTGGTGAAAATTCAATGTACTATAATCTTGGTGATTGGATTAATCATTATACTTATGGCGTTTTTGATGGAGAGAAGTTTGAGTTGAAAGAATTTAATGTTGATAATAATTCTATAAATCTTTAACGTCCCACAAGGTCTTTCTGCCCCTAAAGGTATTCTAGCGTAGCGTTAAATTATTCATTTGTGAGACCTACAAGGTTTTTTAGAAACTTTGTAGAAATTTTGAAGGTTGAGTTTTATTTAAAAAGAAATCGCTAATCACCAAATACTGCTTACTGAATACTGAACACTGAATACTGGATACTGAATCACTCCATAATATCCTTCAGCCGAAGCTGCAAACTCACATTTCCCTGCCACTCATTTTCGTCTATACAATATGCTGCCTTGAAGGGTTTTCCACTACAAGCAATATCACTTTTTTCAGCCATGCTAAATCCAATTCCTGTAAATTGATTGGAATTTCCTTGCTTTACCACCACTCGTAAATGTGTTTTGTCTTCTCCCACGCATTTACCAAAACCAATATCTTTTAGATTTTGGGTCATAAACGTAGGGGTCATATTTCCGGGGCCAAAGGGGCCAAACTGTTTTAAAATCCTAAAAAATTTCGGTGTGATATCATTTAGATCTATTTCTCCATCTATCTTAATTTCTGGAGTGAGTAAATGTGGAGCTATGGTTTCTGAAACTACACGTTCAAATTCATTTTTAAAATTTTCAAAATCTTTTTCAAACAGGGTGAGACCGGCGGCATACATATGTCCACCAAATTGTTCAATATGTTCTGAACAGCTTTCCAAGGCGTTATAAACGTCAAATCCCTTTACAGAACGCGCGGAAGCAGCAAGCTTTTCTCCGCTCTTGGTAAAAACTAGAGTAGGGCGATAATAGGTTTCTGTCAATCGTGAAGCTACGATACCAATAACACCTTTGTGCCAGTTTTCTTGATAGACAACGGTGGTTTTTCTTTCTTCCTCCTTATTATTGATAATTTGCTGAAGCGCTTCTTCGGTAATGGATTTATCTGCTTCTCTTCGGTCTGTATTGAATTTTTCAATTTCGGCGGCAAAGATTTCAGCTTTTTCTAAATCGTTTTCAACAAGCAGAGTAACAGCGTGGTTTCCGTGTTTCATGCGTCCTGCAGCGTTAATGCGAGGAGCAATAATAAAGACCACATCGGTGATGGTAAGTTTTTCCTTTTTCACCTGCTTTAAAATAGCTTTAAAACCAGTACGTGGATTGCTGTTTATTACCTTTAATCCATAATAAGCTAGAATCCGATTTTCACCGGTTATGGGAACAATGTCCGCGCCAATCGCAGTGGCCACCAAATCTAAATACAGAAGTAGATCTTCAGTTTGAAGCCCTCTTTTAACTGAAAGCGCCTGAATCAATTTAAATCCAACCCCACAGCCACAAAGCTCTTTATACGGATAATCACAATCTTCGCGCTTTGGGTCTAGTACGGCTACGGCTTTTGGAATTTCCTTCCCCGGTCTGTGGTGGTCACAGATTATAAATTCAATATTTTTTTCGGAAGCATACGCGACTTTATCAATGGCTTTTATCCCGCAATCCAGAGCGATTATCAAGGAAAAGTCATTATCGTAAGCGAAATCTATTCCTTTATACGAAACGCCATAACCTTCGTCATATCTATCAGGGATATAGGTTGCGACATTCGGGTAATAACTCTTTAAATAAGAAGAAAGCAGTGCTACACTTGTGGTTCCGTCAACATCATAATCGCCATAGACCAAAATGTTTTCTTCGTTTTCAATTGCTTGTTCGATGCGAAGAACGGCTTTGTCCATATCCTTCATCAAAAACGGATCGTGAAGCTCTTTAAGACTTGGACGAAAAAATTTTTGAGCTTCTTGAAAAGTTTCAATCCCGCGTTGTACCAATAATGAAGCTATTAGTGGCTCTACTTTCAAAGCTCTTGAAAGGGAATTCACTTTATCGTTTTCGGGTATTGGTTTAAGGGTCCAGCGCATGTTTCATTATTCTCGTATAAAAGTACAATATAACTTTTTTGAATTCAATTAATGATAGGGTTTTTCCTATACTAAAAAGGGGCTTTTCCTACAGGATAAGTTGTTTTAATTTTAAAATACAGGTGTTTAACCCTTTTGAAATCAGTTGTATATGTGTATTTAGTTTTAATTTGAAAACTATCTTAGCAATCTGCAATCAATTTAAGAATGTGGAAAATATTAATTTAAAACTAGTATTATGAGATACACAATTAAAGGCAAACTACAATCTGCCATCTGTGATGGAAATGATTTTGCTATTCGGGACACAAAAATCCGGATTTACAGCTTGAACGAAGAACAAAATGGAGCAACCGCACTTACTGCTGCCCAAAGCAAAGAAGTTTCTCAAGTGTTTGAGGAGAACGATATCCAAAAAAGAAGCAAACAGCTACTTGCTGAAACCAAAACCGACGCTTCGGGAAATTACGAAGTGACAATCAATGATGATAAAACCAAATACGACGGCGGAGCTGTTGCTGTTGTGCTGTTTTATGATGAAGTACCAGATTACGGACAAATAGATATCCAGAAACCTAAGAATTTTAAACTATTTGAAGTCCTATTGGATGTTATTCAACCTAAATGGAGACAAGAGGAAAATGGTCTCGTGGCGGTTTGGAACTATTCAATCCTTATAAAGGTTTGGTGTTATATTTTGAAAAGGCTAGATATTTGGATGATTTGTGGAACGCTTAGAAATTGTAAAAGTAATGCGCCTCTTGGCGGGATTGAGGTTATTGCCATGGATGACGATATAATTACAGATGATCTTTTGGGAAGTAAAATAACAGATGCCAACGGAAACTTTTTTATTTATTATCGTTCCAAGGATTTCAAAAAAACTTTTTTGTCTCCTTTTATCAATGTGGAAACCACGCCTATTTTCAGCTTTGACAATGGACCGGATGTTTATTTTAAATATGCATTTGACTCTAGTGAATTTTTTGCTGAAAATCCTTCTGAAGCGCAAAACCCGAAAAGAAAGAATGTGGATAACTGCCTTTGTGTAGAACTGTGTTTACCAGAATCTCCAGCTCCTACTAATGAATCTAAGTCGGCATTTTACAGTATTGGTTTTGAAAGGCGCTACGGTATAGTTAATAATATTGATCCAGCAACTGGAAGAACCAATGGAAAATTGGAGACTAACTGGAATAATCAAGCTTTTTACGGTAACATAATGTTATTGGGTTCATTGAAGGCTAAATTGAATGGACAGCCAAGTGAATACAAATTCCAATATGCACAAGTTTTGGATCCTTCTATATTAGTAGGAACCATTCCCGAATCAAGCTGGAAAGATGTAATTGAATCTGATATTGCCAAAACTATAATTGGCACTAAATTATTAAACCCCTTAGAACCTGAAATTGGTCACGATAATTATGTAATTGGAGGGACTGATGCAGCGAATTCTGATGGAGGTACGGACTTTAAAGTAGCTTTCAATGATAACTGGGTAGTAGTGCCTCAAACCAGCGGAATCCATTTTGGTGAATCTTTAATTCGGCTTAAAACCACCAATTTAACAGGAGGGGAGGTTGATAAAAGTAGTTTGATAGCAGGTAATACCTCTGGTCCATCTTTAGAAAGCAATAGTTATTTCGCTCTGCGTATGTTTAGACGTGAGGCTAATAATCCTTCCACCGAAATAATTTGTGGGAAGTCCAGGCCTCTAGCAATGTTCAATACGTATTACAAGGATGTGCCCCAAGGAGGAACATGGGATACGGAAGGAAAAAGCACAGAATTGGGAATCGCGACAATTGATCTGCAAGAACTAGTAGATGGCGGAAGCTGTAGTAAAATTGAAAATACATTGCGGGTAAATTATACATCCGCCAATCCCAATTTGGGCAATGTAACAGTGCAAATGTATGGTCCAGGCGGACCCCATAGTTTCGAACCAGTGTCATATCCGTCACTTGGCGAAGAAGCTTTTGGCTCTCTAAACTATCTTGGTAGCGTTGCAGCATTGCCTAATTGTGCTTTTGAAGTAAAGCTCTTTGCAGAACTCAATCTTACCAACGGAGAGTTGCAACATCGCACAATAAGAGATAGGGTGCTCTACTGTAAATTCAAACAAGATTAATAAAGTAAAAGTGATTTTTAGAAATGTCCGAAAGTAGAGGTGAATCTTTTCTTTCGGACATTTTATGTGATATATTATCTTGCTATTTTTACTTTCGAAATTTTCCAACTCATTTATAATTATATTATGCCATTAGTAACTCCACTTTCACCAAACCACGACACAGAAACAAAAGAACTCGCAGAATTTTTTAACGAAACCCTCGGTTTCTGCCCAAATAGTGTGCTCACTATGCAGCACCGACCTGCAATAAGTGCTGCTTTCATCAATCTTAATAAAGCTGTAATGGCGAATGAAGGCCGTGTTACTTCGGCATTAAAAAGGATGATTGCTTGGGTAAGTAGCAACGCGACAGGTTGTCGTTATTGCCAAGCGCACGCAATTCGCGCAGCCGAACGTTATGGCGCGGAACAGGAGCAACTCGATAACATTTGGGAATATAGAACACATCCTGCTTTTTCGGAGGCAGAACGCGCCGCCCTTGATTTTTCACTGGCAGCTAGCCAAATTCCAAATGCAGTTAATGATGAAATTAAAAAACAACTCTACAAACACTGGAACGAAGGGGAAATAGTAGAAATGTTGGGCGTTATTTCGCTTTTTGGATATTTAAACCGTTGGAACGATTCCATGGGAACTTCTATTGAAGAAGGCGCTGTGGAAAGTGGGGAGCGGTTTCTTGGAAAGCTTGGCTGGAATAAGGGGAAGCATGGCTAATAATTTAGCCCAATGGTGGTTGTTTTAAAAAATTAAGAACTTTTTTCTTTTTTAAAACTTTCCGTTGTTTAAAGGATGGCGCCGTGGAAACTGGCGAACAATATCTTGGGAAACATGGATGGAATAAGGGAAAGCATCTTTGATTTTAGATCTGCCTGCCAAAAGTCAGGGTTTATCATTGATCTTTTGTTAAAGTTAATACATGAGCCCAAAGAGATGAAGCGGTATTATCTTTAATGCCCCAATTTCAATATCATCTCTTAACACGTACGCATTTTTGACGCCTGTAATCTGTTGGGTGGTTTTGTTTTTCCCGCCTATTTCAACCGTATATTTTCGGTTTACGATAAAATCTCCTTTTTTGGCTAAATGAATTTCATAAAGATGCTTCATCTGGTTGGCGAAAAATGTTTCACGCAGCGTTCCTTCCTCTAATTGACTTTGGGCGAGGGCATAAATTAAGTTAGTATTGTTAAGGTATAACTTCTCGGGTTTGGTGAATGCTCCTATTCCTTTTGATTGCGTGAAAAATTCGTGAATGAGTTCGGCACGGTCTAAAATTTTAAGGGAATTCAATAAAAAATTCCTCGAAAACCCTAAACGTTCACTAAGTTTGGAAACATTAGGTGTAAAAGGAGCACTCTGTGCAATGGCCACGAGCAGCTTTTTTATTTTTCGACTTTCCTGAAAAGACATGTTTTCCACAGAACTTACGTCTACTTCCAACATGAGATTAATGGTGTCTAAAAGCTTAGGGTAATAATTATCGATTCCTTCAAAACTATAGGGGTAGCAACCGTATTTAAGGTATTCCTTAAATTCTGCAACAGGGAATTCAACTTGTTTTTTAAGTTCCAAGGCCACTTCCTTTTGATTTTTCAGAATATATTCAAAGTCGAAAGAAGGCAAATCCAAATTGTGTTTGATATTCAAATATTCCCGGAAGGACATTTCCTTTAAAATATATTTTACTGCACGTCGGCTTAGGTCAGATTCTCCTTTGTTTATTTCTAGAATGGAAGAAGAGGTAAATATTACTTTTAATGAAGGTAATTGGTCGTAAATCAATTTTAGCTCGCGCGACCAATTGGGGTATTTGTGAACTTCATCTAAAAACAGATGCGTACCCCCTTGTAAGGCAAATTCCTCGGCCAAACCAATCAGTGTGTGATTTA
The DNA here is from genome assembly GCF_000429125.1 of Aequorivita capsosiphonis DSM 23843. Lineage (GTDB taxonomy): Bacteria > Bacteroidota > Bacteroidia > Flavobacteriales > Flavobacteriaceae > Aequorivita > Aequorivita capsosiphonis. The sequence goes on along the minus strand of NZ_AUBG01000010.1, from coordinate 263,187 downwards.
AAAAATAAAGGTTGTCTAGTGAAGTGTAAAGTGCTTTATCAGACGGTGAAAGGTGAAATTTTATCTGTTGAAGTAATAAGGTGGTTTTCCCTGAACCCCTCGCGCCTTTTACGCCTATAAGTCGCTGTGACCAATCAATCTCTTTTAAAAGATACCGCTCTTTTCGGGTGTCCAGAGCGTCTAATATGCGTTCGCTGATTATAAATAGATCGTTCATATTGTTCTTGATGAAGAACAAATATAGCAAGAATTGTTTTCTTTAAAGAACAATTAAGGCTAATTATTGTTTTTTAAGAAAAACAATTTTGATGAATTACCTTATTTCTTGCCGGAAACCACAACCACAATTTCCCCCTTTGGTGGTTTGTTTTCGAAGTGTTTTAAAACCTCTTCAGCAGTTCCACGCACGGTTTCTTCATGAAGTTTTGTAATCTCACGAGAAACAGAAACTGATCTTTCAGCTCCGAAATATTCAACAAATTGAGCCAAAGTTTTCAAGAGTTTGTGCGGCGATTCATAGAAAATGATGGTTCTTGTTTCTTCGGCTAGAAGTTCGAGGCGGGTTTGACGGCCTTTTTTCACCGGCAGAAAACCTTCAAATACAAATTTATCATTTGGAAAACCACTGTTTACCAATGCAGGAACAAAAGCTGTAGCTCCGGGCAAACAATCCACTTCAATACCGGCTTCTACGCAGGCACGCGTCAATAAAAAACCAGGATCGCTGATGGCTGGAGTTCCCGCGTCGCTTATCAAGGCAATATTTTCGCCATTTTGAATACGTTTTACAATTCCTTCCACCGTTCGGTGTTCGTTGTGCATATGGTGGGAGTACATTTGGGTACCAATCTCAAAATGTTTCAAAAGTTTTCCGCTGTTTCGGGTGTCTTCGGCGAGTATTAAATCTACTTCTTTAAGCACTTCAACAGCGCGAAAGGTCATGTCTTTTAAATTGCCAATTGGTGTGGGTACTAGATAGAGTTTTCCCATAGTTTATGCGCGAACGGTTTTTCCGAAGAAATAAGAAGTCAATAATAAAATAATTGCAATTAAAGGAAGTGTCATTGCCGGATCATCTAAAGTATAATGTGCAAAAGAGGCTAACACTAAATCAAAAAATAAGCCTGCATAAGCCCATTCCATTACCCACTTTGGTTTTCTTATAAGAATAAAAAGAATAGCGAAGATTTTGGCTATTGCCATAGGAATTACCAAATAGCTTGGATATTGATAATCCTGATAATCACCTTCAATTACGGCAGTATCGGTTAAATACGTAAAAGCAGAATATAGAAACAGAGCACTGAGTAGTCCAGTAGCTATCCAATAAACAATTTTTTGGGCTCTCATATAAGTGTATTCTAATTAAAACGTTTTTCAATAATATGCATAAAACGCTCTGAATACACTTCCTTATCCATCCAATAATTATAATCTGGCTTTACTTTACCTTTTATAAAACTTTGTGCCTCTTCATAGTTTTCCATCGTATTTATTTGTGAAAGTACGCGGGTATAATCTTCTACTTGTCCTTCAAAAAGATGTTTTATAAATGCCAATCTATCATTTAAACCGATGTTGAGCCCTTTGTTTACAGAGTCGTTTAGAGATTTTGCTCGAGATTCCGTCGTTGTTTTTTTAGGCTCTTTTACTTTAACGGATTCTGGGAATAATTCAGTCTGCTTTCGCTCAAATTCCGGGGTTTGTTGGTAACTAGAGGCAAATTCCTCCAGATCGTTTTTAATATATTTTGTAGTTGGTGCCTCCTCTTTTTTCACTGGTTCTTCCACAGTTTCTTTCACTGGTTCTTCCACAGAAGTTTCGTCGCTATTTCTAGGGAGCATTTCGTCCAGTAGCTCATCAATACGCTCTCCTTCTTCGGGCATTTGAGCAACAATATCCTTTATTTTTTCCATTAAAGGCTCAATAATATCCTCTCTGTTTTCAGGTTGTGGCACGGGCTCTGGTTCGGTAAACCAGTTTTCTTCGCGGAAACTTTTGGAGTCTAAGGATTCTTCTGTCTGATCGTCATAATCTTCTTCCAATTGTTTTTCGAGATACTCAAGCACTACCAGTTTTTCATAAAGTTTAAAAACCAATTCCTTTGCAGAAGTTGCTTTAAACGTTTTTTCGTCTTCAATTATTTGCTTTGCAAGCCTAGTAATTTGCTCGCGGAGTTTCTTCTTCATATCTTTTTAAATTAAACCGAATTTCTATTTTGTTTTTATAAATTTACGCATCCTTTGTGTAAACATCAACTATTTTTGTTTTCTTGTTTAAATCCGTTGTTTACAAAGGCTTTTAAACAGACTTCAAGTTGAGCCTTCTTTTTAAAAAATATTAATACCGAAGTTGTCTGTAAAATTAAACTATGTTTCTTGAAAATACCGTAAATCAGAAAGAACAATTTGGATGGATTGAAGTTATCTGTGGTTCTATGTTTTCAGGAAAGTCTGAAGAACTTATCCGAAGACTGAAACGTGCCAAATTTGCGCGTCAAAAAGTGGAGATTTTCACTCCATCTGTAGACACACGATACGCTGAAGATTCAGTTACAAGCCATGACAGTAATCACATTCGCTCCACGCCCGTTCCGGCAGCTGCAAACATCCCGATTTTAGCAGATAACTGTGATGTGGTTGGGATTGATGAAGCACAATTTTTTGATGATGAAATTATAAAAGTGTGTAACGATCTTGCCAATCGGGGTGTTCGGGTTATTGTTGCAGGTTTGGATATGGATTACAAAGGAAACCCTTTTGGTCCTATGCCCGCTTTAATGGCAACTGCCGAATATGTTACAAAGGTTCATGCCATTTGCACTAGAACTGGAAATCTTGCTAATTACAGCTATCGGAAAGCTAAAAGTGAAGCCCTGGTGCTTTTAGGCGAAACCGAAGAATATGAACCATTGAGCCGTGCAGCGTTTTTTAAAGCGCAACTTCGAGATAAAGTGGTGAAATTGGACGTTAAAGATGTTGAAGCTATACCTGCCGAAAGCCAAGAAAAAACCGAGGATAAAAAGACCTAAAAGAGCGAAGATCAATCTTAGAAAAGACTCTGCCCCAATACACTAAAAATTGAAATTTTTTTAAATGCGATTATAAAATATAAAATCTTAAACTTCAAGTTTAAATGCCCAAAGCCAACGAAACTTTACTGGAAATTGATCTTAATGCGTTAGATAATAACTATCAATACATTACCTCAAAAATAAAACCCGGCACCAAATTTATGGCCGTTGTAAAGGCTTACGGCTATGGGAGCGATTCCGTTATAATTGCCAAGGAATTGATAGATTTAGGCGTAGATTATTTTGCAGTTGCTTATCCAAGCGAGGGGGAAGCACTTAGAGGTGCTTCCATTGAAGCTCCTATTCTGGTGCTACATCCACTTCCAATAAATTTCGAACTTATTGTAAACAGATGTCTGGAGCCAAGTATCTATTCGCTGCGAATGTTGGAAGAGTTTATCGCTTTCACAGAAGCCACCGGCAATCAAGAAAATCGACTAGAAAACTATCCAATCCATTTAAAATTTAATACAGGTTTGAATCGTTTGGGCTTTGCTGAAAATGATATTTCAAAAATTTCTGAAATGCTTGCTAAAACCAAAAGTGTAAAGGTGAAATCGGCTTTTTCGCATTTAGCAGCTAGTGAAGATATAAACGAAAAGAAATTCACACTAAAACAGATTGAAACATTCCAAAGACTTTCCGAAGAATTGATTCTTAAATTAGGCTACAAGCCACTGTTGCATTGTACAAACACTTCTGGAATTATAAATTATCCCGAAGCGCACTTTGATATGGTGCGCTCAGGAATAGGTCTTTATGGTTTTGGAAACGATAAAGAAGAAAATAAACATTTGAAACCTGTTGGAACCTTAAAAACAGAACTCTCACAAATTCATACGGTTAAAACAGGAGAAAGCGTGGGCTATAATCGTGGTTTTATCGCTAAAAAGCTAACGCGTTCCGCAACGCTTCCTATTGGCTATGCAGATGGTATTCCGCGATCCTTTGGAAAAAGCACGGGTTGGGTAACTATTAATGGCGAAAAAGCCTTTATTCTTGGCGACATCTGTATGGATATGATGATGGTAGATGTTACGGGTATCAATTGCGAAGAAGGTGATGAGGCCATTGTTTTTGGATCTTCTGTAACTGCTGAAGAATTAGCTGCAGCTATAAATTCTATTTCTTATGAATTGATAACGGGAATTTCACAACGTGTGAAACGCGTTGTTTGCAGAAAGTAGAGATGCAATTTGTAAAAAATAAAATGTTTTAAGTAAATTAGCCGATATTAATCATTAAAACCAACCATCATGTTAAAAGAATTTAAAGATTTTATAATGACGGGCAATGTTGTAGACCTTGCCGTCGCAGTTATTCTAGCAGGAGCCGTGGGTCTCGTTGTTACAGGATTCACTAACGATATGATTATGCCCATCGTCGGTCATTTCGCAGGCGGAATGGATTTTGCCGACCTTAAATATGTGTTAGACGCGGCAGTAGTTGATGCCGATGGCGAAATTACAAAACCCGAGAATGCTATATTGTGGGGAAAATGGATCAATACACTCATCAACCTGATTATTGTTGGGTTTGTACTTTTTATGATGGTAAAAGCTTATGCAAAAACCAAAAAGAAAAAGGAAGAAGCTCCAACACCAGATCCAGGACCATCTGAAAAAGATATTCTTTTGGAAATCCGCGATGAGCTTAGAAAAAAATAATCCGTTTCACTCCTTAAATCTATTTGCTTAAAATAGGTTGCTGAATGATTTCGAAGTAAAGTCGCACTTTATAATTTTAAACCCTCCAAAGCTTTTTGCAATGGAGGGTTCTTTTTTTACAAAAAATTAGCTCCGGAATAAGTAATTTCCTAATTTTTTAAGCGTTATTATTACTTAACTATAAAATTCAATGAAAAAAGTCTTGAGAGTTTTTGGATTTGCATTACTGCTATTTACGTTTTCATTTTCCTATGCAGGCGAAAAAATAATTGTTATTGATATCGGTCACGGTGGAAAAGACGATGGGTTTGCAGTAGATGGATTTAAGGAAAAGGATCTAGCTTTTGAAATCGGCCTAAAAATCCTTGCCTTGAATAAGGCCGAGGATGTGAAAATAATTATTACTCGCGAAGGAGATTACTTTGTTCCACTAAAAGATCGGGTTGAACATATAAACTCCTTGAATGCGGATTATGTAATTTCGCTACACATTAATTCGCATAAGGATGCAAAAGTCAACGGATTCGAATTTTACGTAAGCGATGAGAATGCTTTAAGCGAAGAATCGAAGGCCTTTGCCCAACATATTGAAAGTTCCATCTCTAAGGAATTCTCAAGTCAAGGTATCAAAAACGCGAACTTTTTCATTTTAAAGAATATAAAAACACCAGTTACACTCATTGAAATGGGGTTTTTGAGCAATCCAGATGATTGGAAATTATTGACATCCGTAAAGGGACAAGATAAAATTGCAGCAGCCATTTACAATACAATAAAATAGCGCTCCCGATTCATCGGGATAATTCACCGCTACACCTTGAAATTAACCCTAAACCCTCCGGAGCTTTACGCGAAGGAGGGTCTTTTTTGTTTTTTATTCAGAAATATTAACTCCAGAGCTATAATATTAGCCTAAACACTTTGTGTTCTTTGCGGAAAACTTTGCGACCTTTGCGGTGAAATTATTAGAACACAAGCCTCAAATTAACGAATCTCGAATTAACAAATCCCAAAATATGAAATTAGCCCTAGTCGGCGCCACCGGAATGGTTGGCGACGTAATGTTAAAAGTATTAGCGGAACGCAAATTTCCAATTGACGAATTGCTTTTGGTAGCCTCAGAAAAATCCTTAGGTAAGGAAATATCCTTTAAAGGTAAATCATATAGGATAGTAGGTTTAGAAGATGCCGTTGCGGCAAAACCTACTATTGCTCTTTTTTCTGCTGGTGGAAACATATCCTTGGAATGGGCACCAAAATTTGCTGAGGTTGGAACAACGGTTATCGATAATTCATCTGCTTGGCGGATGGATCAGGATAAAAAACTGATCGTTCCCGAAATCAATGCACATTTATTGACCAAAGACGATAAAATAATCGCCAATCCAAATTGTTCAACAATACAATTGGTAATGGCTTTGGCACCACTTCACGAGAAATATAAAATGAAACGCGTTGTTGTTTCTACCTATCAATCGGTTTCTGGAACTGGGTTAAAGGCAGTTCAACAGATGGAAAATGAAATGGCAGGAATAAAAGGTGAAATGGCTTATCCCTATCCTATTCATAAAAACGCACTTCCACATTGCGATGTTTTTGAAGACAATGGTTATACTAAAGAAGAAATGAAACTTGCTCGCGAACCCCAGAAAATACTGGATGATCGCACTTTTTCGATAACGGCCACTGCGGTTCGTATTCCAACAGCTGGAGGACATAGTGAGGCTGTAAATGTAGAGTTTGAAAAGGATTTTGTTCTTGGCGATATTCGAAAGCTGCTTCATGAAACTCCTGGTATAACTTTACAGGATAATACAGACACCAATACTTATCCAATGCCAATTTACGCACATGATAAAGATGAGGTTTTTGTAGGTAGAATTCGACGCGACGAAACTCAGCCAAACACCCTAAATATGTGGATCGTGAGTGATAACCTAAGAAAAGGAGCTGCTACCAATACTATTCAGATCGCGGAATATCTGGTTGCGAATTCATTGGTTTAGGTTTTTATCGGAAAATTAAGTTCTGCATTTTTTAAAAAACCTTCGTACCATCTCGTCAAAATGAATCCTTTCACCACAGTTGAAAATGAAAACCTTAAATGGATAATCTTATCGATAAATCGATTAACATTATGCACAAGTTGTTTAAATTCTTAAAAAATTGATAATATGATTGACTCAAGGCTGTAATTTTTTCATTATCTTTAATGATTAACCATAAAAACACAACCTATGAACTCTACATTTACAAAAATACTGAGAATCGTTTTAGGTTTAGGGTTACTCTTCTTTGGAATCAGCAAGCTTATTCATTTTAATTTTATGCCAACCCATATTTATACTGGAGAAGCAGCCATTTTCATTGACTCGTTGAGTGAGACCGGCTATATCCTTAAAGTGATTGGGGTCTTAGAAATCTGTATCGGCTTACTCTTGCTAATTAATAAGTCGGTTCCCTTTGCATTAATTTTATTAGCACCAATCTCGGTGAATATCCTGTTATTTCATCTATTTTTGGATACGCCCGGACTCATTCTGGCCATGGTGGTGATTTTATTGAACCTAATCCTAATTTATAAACATTGGAAAACTTATAGGCCGCTATTTCATTAAAACGTAAAATTATTAAACTAAAGGCTCCCAACTAGGGAGCCTTTTTACTATTTTCTTAGAATATAAAAAGCAGTACTTTTACCGATCTAAAAAATCGTACTTCATGAAGTTTTCAATCATCCCCGCAATTTTAATCCTTAGCCTTGTTGGTTGTAAGGAGGAATCTAAAAAAGAAACAATTTCCGTGACCTATCCGCAAACCAAACAAGTTGATACTGTGGACACCTATTTTGGTGTAGAAGTAAAAGATCCATACCGCTGGTTAGAAGATGATCGCAGCGAAGAAACTGCAGCTTGGGTAAAAGCCGAAAATAAAGTAACCTTTGATTATTTGAATGAAATTCCTTTCAGAAAAGAACTAAAAAGCCGCCTTTCTGATCTTTGGAATTATGAAAAAGTGGGTGCGCCTTTTAAGGAAGGAAACTATACTTATTTTTATAAGAATGATGGTCTTCAAAATCAATACGTTATATATCAATATAAAACAGGTGAAGATCCCTCAACTGCTGAGGTATTTCTAGACCCAAATACCTTTAAAGAGGATGGAACTATTTCATTGGGAGGGTCCAGTTTTTCCAAAGATGGCAGTAAGATGGCTTATAGTATTTCAGAAGGCGGAAGCGACTGGCGAAAAGTACTGGTTATGAATACTGAAACCAAGGAATTACTGGGTGATACACTTAAAGACGTTAAGTTCAGTGGCCTATCTTGGAAGGCGGAAGATGGTTTTTACTATTCAAGTTACGACAAGCCCAAAGGGAGTGAACTTTCAGCGAAAACGGATCAGCATAAGGTATATTATCATAAAATGGGAACGCCACAAAGTGACGATCAACTTATTTTTGGTGCAACTCCCGAAGAGAAGCATCGGTATATTGGAGCTTCGGTAACGGAAGACAATAAATACTTAATTATAAGTGCAAGTACTTCTACTTCTGGAAATAAGCTTTTTATAAAAGATCTTACCCAGCCGGATGCAAAATTCATTACAATTTTAGACAATACAGATACCGATACCTCTATTCTTGAGAATGTAGATTCCAAGCTTTATATAGTTACCAACAAGGATGCTCCTAACAAAAAAATCGTTACTGTAAATGCTGAAAATCCAATTCCAGAAAATTGGAAGGATTTTATTCCTGAAACGGAAAACGTGCTTTCACCTAGCACGGGTGGAGGTTCTATTTTTGCCAATTATATGGTAGATGCTGTTTCAAAAGTGATGCAGTATGATTATGATGGGAAGTTAATCCGCGAAATTAAACTTCCGGGTGTTGGCTCTGCAGGTGGCTTTGGAGCGAAAAAAGAAGAAACGGAATTGTACTATTCTTTTACAAATTACGTAACTCCTGGTAGTATTTATAAATATGATATTGCGAGTGGTGATTCAGAATTATTCATAAAACCAGAAATAGATTTCAATCCTGAAAATTTCGAAAGTCAGCAAGTTTTCTATAAATCTAAAGATGGAACAAAAATTCCAATGATAATCACCTATAGAAAAGGGTTGAAAATGGACGGCAAAAACCCAACGATTCTTTATGGTTACGGTGGGTTCAATATCAGCCTAACCCCAAGTTTCAGTATTGCAAATGCTGTTTGGATGGAACAGGGCGGTATTTATGCAGTGCCAAACTTACGAGGTGGAGGTGAATACGGAAAAAAATGGCACGATGCAGGTACAAAAATGAACAAGCAAAATGTGTTTGACGACTTTATAGCTGCTGGGGAATATTTAATCGAAAATAATTATACATCAAGCGATTTCCTCGCCATTCGCGGAGGTTCTAATGGCGGTTTGTTAGTTGGTGCTACCATGACGCAAAGACCTGATTTAATGAAGGTGGCGCTTCCCGCAGTAGGCGTTTTAGATATGTTGCGCTATCACACATTTACTGCTGGAGCTGGATGGGCTTATGACTATGGTACTTCGGAAGATAGTGCAGAGATGTTTCAGTATATAAAAGGCTACTCGCCAGTGCACAATGTAAAAGACGGAGTGGAATATCCAGCAACTCTAATTACTACGGGAGATCACGATGATAGAGTAGTACCTGCGCACAGCTTTAAATTCGCCGCGGAACTTCAGTCTAAACAAACCGGTAATAATCCAGTAATGATTAGAATTGAAACAGATGCAGGTCACGGCGCGGGAACGCCCGTGAGTAAAACAATCGAGCAATATGCCGATATTTATGGCTTTACCTTGTTTAATATGGGGTTTAAAGATTTGCCAGAAAATATATCAAAAGACACTAAGTAATTCGCAAAATGCTAAGCAATAAAAAAAGAGCCTCGCAATTTTTTGCGAGGCTCTTTTTGGTTAGTCTAACTTATCTGTAAGCTTTTTAAAAGTTTTTCGTGGGTCTTTGTGTTCATAAAGAATCGCGTAGACTGCATTAATTATGGGAGTTTTTGCACGTTTCTTTCCCTTTTGTTGATTTAATAAGTAGGCACTTTTGGTAGCGTAATAACCCTCGGCAATCATACTCATTTCCAATTGTGCGCTTTTAACGGTGTAGCCTTTTCCAATCATCGTTCCGAAAGTTCGATTTCTACTGAAAATGGAGTATCCGGTAACTAATAAATCCCCCAGATAGGCCGAGTCATTAATATCGCGCTTCATTTTATGAACCTTTTTCACATACTTTTTCATCTCGCGGATGGCGTTGCTCATCAATACACTCTGAAAATTATCTCCGTAGCCGAGTCCGTGTGCAATTCCTGCAGCAACTGCATAGATATTTTTAAGAACGGCAGCGTATTCAATGCCAAGTACATCATCGCTTGTGGTGCATTTAATATAATCACTGCTTAATGTTTCTGCCACAACATTGGCCTTTTCGCTATCTGCGCTTGCAATGGTAAGGTATGAAAGACGTTCCAGTGCCACTTCTTCAGCGTGACAGGGGCCAGAGACAACGCCAATATTATTAAATGGAACTTTATAGTAAGTATTAAAATGGTCCCCTACAATCAAGCTAGTTTCAGGAACTATTCCTTTTATGGCCGAAATAACGATTTTATTTTCTAAGGAAACCGTCAGTTTTTCGAGTTCTTTATGTAGGAAAGCAGAAGGAATTACGAAGATTAGATAATCAGAATTTGAAACGCTTTCATTTATATCATTACTCAGTCTCAACTGATTTAAATTGAACTCTACCGAGCTTAAATAATTCGGGTTGTGACGGTGTTGTTTTATAAAATCTATAGATTCTTGATTTCGCATGTACCAGCCCACTTCATCTAGATTCTCGCACAGCATTTTCACAATTGCTGTGGCCCAGCTTCCGCCTCCAAAGACTGCAAATTTTGGTTTTTCTGTCATTTACCTATTTTAGAAATTCTATTAACCCAGAAATGTTGATGTAAACCTTCCATTCAGAAATAGAGTGCAATTTCAACTTTTGTGGTTGGTCTTAAATGTTTTCTGTTCTTAGAGAAGAAATAAAATCATTATTTCAAAAGTACACAAATACTTCTAAAAAATTTAACAGTAGCTTAAGAATGCCGATACAATGATACTATGTTTTCGGACGTTATTGGCTTTGATTGTTGAAATGAAATTTACTATCAATACGAATGTAGTTTCAATGATTTTGGTTGGTTATTTAGTTGAGACCGCTCCCCAAACTTTAGTTTGGTGGGGCGGTTTTCTATTTTTGCGCAACCAAGAATCTCTTCATTAACCAGAATCCTACTTATAAAAATTCATCTCATCCAAATAGTTCCATACTTTGGGCGAAAGCATGGGTTGGATATTCTTTCCAGCTTTAACCGCTTTCCGAATAAACGTAGAAGAAAGCTCCATAATGGGCGCATCAACCTTTTTAATTTTTTTGTGATTATCAAATTGCGTTTCAACTTTTCCTTCAGAGATCCGAGGATAAACGTAGATTGAATAGCTATCTAAGATCACTTCGAAATTTTTCCACTTGTGAAGACTCTTCAAATTATCCTCACCCATAATTAAACAGAAACTATTCTTAGGATATTTTTCCTCCAAATAAGCCAAGGTATTCACAGTATAATTAGGTTGTGGCAAAGCAAATTCAACATTGCTGGCTTCCAGTTTTGGGTAATCTTCTACTGCAATTTCAACCATTGCAAGTCTGTGATGATCTTCTAAAAGTGTTTTCTTTTTTTTATGCGGATTGTGAGGCGTAACAACAAACCAGATTTCATCTAAATCGCTAAATTCTGCCATATAATTGGCAATAATCAAATGGCCTATATGAATGGGATTGAAAGTGCCGAAGTAGAGTCCTGTTTTTTTCATTGTTTTTTATGTCACACTTAGAGACGTATGGTCGTGCGTTGCTAAGGTGTTTTTATAAACTTCTCAACCAAATCGTGCGCGTCGTTCAATGCGGTTTCCAAGTCGTGATTTTTGATAATGTGATCAAACTGAGGTGCCGTCGCCAATTCCACCGAAGCCTTTGCAATGCGCATATTGATGCGTTCATCGCTTTCGGTTTTTCGTTTTTTAAGACGAATTTTTAGTTCATCAATGCTCGGCGGTTTTACGAAAACAGCCAAGGTTTTGTCGGGATATTTCTTTTTTATTCGAAGACCACCAGCCACATCAATATCAAAAATTACGTTTTTGCCGTGGCTCCAGATACGCTCGACCTCTGTTTTTAAAGTGCCGTAAAAATTGTCGCGGTACACTTCTTCCCATTCCAGAAAGTCGTCATTTTTTATATGTTGTTTAAATTCCTTTAACGAAATAAAGTAATAATTTTCGCCGTGCTTTTCGTCGCCACGGGCTTCTCGGGAAGTACAGGAAACAGAAAATTCTAAATTGAGGTCTTCCTGTTTCAGCAAATGTTGAACTATTGTTGTTTTTCCACTTCCGGAGGGTGCCGAAAACACGATTAATTTTCCTCCTCCCATCTAGAGTACGTTTAAAGCTTGTTCCTTAATTTTTTCTAACTCATCTTTCATTTGAACAACCACTTGTTGCATTGGAGCGTAGTTAGCTTTGCTGCCAATAGTGTTTATCTCGCGACCAATTTCTTGCGTTATAAAACCTAGTTTCTTCCCGTTGGAATCTTCCGAATTAAGTGCTTGCTCAAAATACTCTAAGTGGTTTTTAAGTCGGACTTTTTCTTCAGTTATGTCATATTTTTCTAAATAATAGATCAATTCCTGTTCAAAACGATTTTCATCTACTTTTTCCTTTAGATCGGCTACCGCTTTGCGAAGGCGTTCTTTAACCCCGTCAATACGTTCTGGATCTAAAGCGATTACTTCATCCAGTAAATTTGAAATGCTTTTGGAACGTTCCAAAAAATCATTTTCCAAAACCGAACCTTCATCGGTTCTGTATTGATTAATAGCTGCAAGTGCTTTTTCAATTCCTTTTAAAATGCTCTCGTATTCCTTTTCGTCAATTTCTTCACGCTCGGTTTTTAAAGCATCTGGCATTCTTACGGCCATTTTTAAAAGTTCAACGGGATCGCCGTTAACCACATTGGCCAATTGCTTTATGTATTGTTTTACGGCGCCTTCGTTTAATATGGTTGTAACTTCTTCGCCGGTAACTTCAATATAAAGTGAAAGATCTATTTTTCCTCGTTGAAGGGATTTTGCGAGTAGATCGCGGATTTCAAGCTCCTTTTCACGATAGGCCGAAGGCACGCGCGTGTTGAGATCGAGCCCTTTACTGTTGAGCGATTTTATTTCAATGCTAATTGTTTTGGAAGGCAATTGAACAACTTCTTTGCCGTATCCGGTCATGGATTGGATCATATTCCTGATTTTGAGAAGGCAAAGGTAATAAAATAGTCTGTAGGGAGGAGTGGATAGCGGGGAGTGGTTTTCAACTTATTAATTCATTTAAAAACGCCAAGGTCCTTGCTTCGCTATAATATAACTTGTTTGTTTTATGAAAACCTACGTGGCCGCCATATTTGGAGACTTCGAGATGAAGATTTTTCATCCTTGAAGCCAATTCAGTTGGATAACATTCCGCAGAAAGGAAGCTGTCGTTTTTGGCATTTAGAATATAGACAGGAATCTGAATCTTCGGAAGAAATTGGAGACTGCTATTTTTTTCGTAATAATCATAAGCATCCTTAAAACCGTGGGCTGGAGCCGTGTAAACGTTGTCAAATTCTAAAAGAGAAGTGATTTTATTGTAATCTGCTGTTGTCATCTGCTCGGGAAAATCCTGCATTTTTACTTTGTATTTTTTCCGAAGATTTACCAGAAAAGAACTGCGATATACCCAATTTTCAAATTGATTCAGAGATTCCAAAGAACCTTTTAAGCTCAATGGCGTTGAAATTGAAACTGCTTTTTTTATTTCCTTTGGAACGGATTCCCGTTCTCCCAAATATTTCAAAAGTAAATTTCCTCCTAAACTGAAACCTACTAAAGCAATTTCGTTAAATCTCTCTTTTTCCAGCACTGCATTTACCACGGCTTCCAAATCATCAGTTTTTCCGGCGTTGTATGATTGATATGAAAGATTTGCTTCGCCACTGCAACCTCTAAAGTTTACCGCGGCAATGTTCCAACCTGCTTCATTTAAAACTTTAGCTTGCCCTTTTATATAGGTTCTTTGCGCATTTCCTTCTAAGCCGTGCAGTAGGATTGCAACTTTTTGGGAGGGATTTTTAGCAAAAGTCCAATCAATATCCAGAAAGTCGCCATCTGGAAGTTGAATTCGTGCGCGCTCCTGGATTATAGTAGGAGATGGACGAAATTTAGCAGAGTAAATAGTAGAAAAATGGGCGTTTCTAAAAGGTAGGGAAGGCTCAAATTTACTGGAGATTAAGGGCATAATTTAACTAAAGGTGTAAGTATAAATATGTTGCGATCGTAGCGTGTAAGCATCTCGCAAATACATTTAACACAAACTAAACAAATTTGCTATGCTTGCATAACAAAAGTAGCTTAAATTTGTAAAAAAAATTTAATATGTACACAAAACAATTCGAAATACGCTGGAGTGATGTAGATGCGAACCGTCATTTGCGAAACAGCGCCTATATAGATTATATGAGCCACACAAGAATGAGCTTTTTAATGGAAAACGGCTTGGATCAAGAACATTTGGCGAAATATAATTTGGGTCCGGTGGCTTTTTATGAACATATGTATTATTTCCGTGAAGTATTTCCAGGAAAACCAGTGCGAGTTTCACTGCAGCTAAAAGGAATTTCTGAAGATGGCATGTATTTTCAGTTTCTTCATAATTTTTATGATGAAAAAGGGAAAAACTTTGCCCGTTGCGAAATGATGGGAGGTTGGATAGATTTAAATAAACGCAAGTTATCAGGTCTTCCACAAGAGCTTTTAATAAATTTCGAGGCGCTGGATAAAACAGAAGATTTTAAAATTCTTACAAAGGAAGATACCCGCAAATACAGCCAACGGCCACAAGATTTAACGGAAGTTTAGGATTAATTTGGTATAAAAATTTCTTCAGGTTTTCAGATAGAAAGAAAAACATAGCTAAAAATCGTGCTGAGGTATCGGTATAAGAGTTTTTATGATGATGTGCTGTCAGTTAGAATGAATAGATTCTTTGGCAGCGGCAACTGTTTTTGCACTACTACCTATAAAGATTTTATCATTGTTTACGATAACGGGACGTTTTAGAAAAGTATAGTGCTCCAAAATCAGGCGCTTGTAGTCTTGCTCTATCAGGTTTTCATTCTTTAGATTTCGCTCTTGATAAAGTTTTGCCCTTCGGCTGAAAAGGTCTACATAACTATTGGTAAGATTGAAAAGTTCATCCAATTCTTCTTCAGTAATACCTTGGACTTTGATGTCTTGTTTAATGAAAGATGAAGGAATTTCAATTTCCTTCATCACTCTTTTACAGGTATCGCAACTTGATAAATAATATACTTTTTGCATAATTCAAAACTAGTCAATACTTAAGAAAGGTTCAATATCTTTTATCGCTATTTTCAGTTCTATTGGTCCGTCCGCATAACTAGCGATATCGTATTGATTGTAGATAAAAATTAAACTATCTTTTGTAAAACCTGCGCTTTCCGGTAAATAGAATTTGTCATCTTCAAACCAATATCCAGTTGCGTTGATGGATTCATTTTTGCTGATTTTTTGCTGGTTGCGAAATTTCTGTTCAGCGAAATTTGTTAATTCGGCTTTATTTTTAAACAGTTGATCTCTAGAAAGCTTTTCGCCCGTCTTTGGATCAATGTTTAAAAAGGAAGTAGTGCCATACCCGTGCGCACCGCCAGTATACAGATATTGAATTAACTCAAAACAAAGATGATCTGGGGTGGAGTAAATTTCATTTACGGAAATTTCAGCAAAATACTCGCCAGCCATATCTGGAAATTCTGCTTTGTCTGCATTGTAAGACTCCACAAAGTCAGTAGCTGCTTCTGGGATGGTTTTGGCTTTAGGGATGGTGTCTTCACCCATCAATAAAGATTTAAAAATAAAATCGTTTAGTTTCTTATTTATCTTTTCAGCAATTTTTTCATTGCCCAAAACTTCAACATAGTTGATTGTTATTTCGGGGCAACTGCTGTTTTCGCAAATAGAAAGTTCTTTTTCTGTAAAACTTTCTGAGGAAATTTCAATACCTTTTTCTTCATTACAACCAATAAAAATAGTTGCAATTAAAGCCAATAGTACAATTTTGTTATTCATACATTAAAAGAAATAGACGGTTAGTTACCACAAATGAAACGATTACATTTGCTTTTCAAAAGTAATAACTTTAAAATCAGGTATTGTGAAAGTTATATTAAATCATAGAATATAGTTTGCAATGGTTGACTATATCCTTAAATTCTTGGGAATACTTTTAAAATGTGCTGTAATAGAACTGAAATGGAAGCTAGATAATCGGAGTTCCAACATATTTAAAAACATGATGCTTATATGAAATTCAACACGAAGACAATACACGGCGGCCAGGAGCATGTAGATCCTGCTTATGGTTCTGTAATGCCACCAATCTATCAAACTTCAACCTATGCACAAACCACACCTGGCGGTCATAAAGGTTTTGAATATTCACGCAGTGGAAATCCTACGCGAGCCGCTTTAGAGCGTGCTTTTGCCAGTATTGAAAACGGGGAATTCGGACTCGCTTTTGGAAGTGGTCTGGCAGCAATAGATGCTGTTATGAAACTATTAAAGCCAGGAGATGAGGTTGTTTCAACAAGTGATCTTTACGGAGGAACTTACCGTTTGTTTACAAAGATTTTTGAGGGTTTTGGTATCAAATTCCATTTTGTGGGAATGGAGAATGCTGATAATATCGAAAAACATATAAATGATAAAACCAAGCTTATTTGGGTAGAAACTCCAACCAACCCGATGATGAATATTATCGATATTAAAAAAGTTGCTAGTGTCGCTAAAAAACATAAGGTTCTACTTGCGGTTGATAATACATTTGCAACGCCATACTTACAACAACCGCTAGAAATGGGAGCTGATATTGTGATGCACAGCGCTACAAAATATCTTGGTGGCCATAGCGATGTAGTTATGGGCGCTTTGGTTGTAAGCGATAAAGGCCTTGCAGAAAGATTGTATTTTATTCAAAATGCAAGTGGAGCTGTTTGTGGACCACAGGATTGTTTTCTTGTTTTGCGTGGCTTGAAAACACTTCATATTCGTATGCAGCGCCATTGTGAAAATGGAAAGGCAATAGCTGAATATTTAGCCAAACATCCAAAAATCGAAAAAGTGTATTGGCCGGGTTTTGAGAATCATCCAAACCATAAAATTGCTAAAGTGCAAATGAAAGACTTTGGAGGAATGATTTCATTTGTAACGAAAGGAAACAATTATAAGGACGCTATAAAAATAGTAGAAAACCTTAAAATATTCACCTTAGCAGAAAGTCTTGGTGGTGTGGAAAGTCTTGCCGGTCATCCTGCAAGTATGACCCACGCGAGCATTCCAAAAGAAGCGCGTGAAAAAATTGGAGTTGTAGATTCATTAATTCGCCTATCTGTAGGAATCGAAGATGTAGATGATCTAATTGCGGATTTGGAGCAGGCAATTGAGTAGGTCCTGATAAATGTTGACATAAAAAGAGGCTTGGATTAGTTATAATCCAAGCCTCTTTTTATTAATCCAAGTTGCCTTAATTTATATAATAAATATATCCAAGATTCAACCAGTATATCCAATCATTGGCCTTATTTTCAGGTACAGGCGTCGTTCCGTTGTTTTCTAAACTTGGCTTAAGTCCATCTACATAATCTGAAAAGTAATACTCCCAACGGCTGTCTAGCATCAGATCGCTCATTTGAGTTAGTTTATAGCGAATGCCCACACTACCTACTATTGCCCAAGTAGAAGCGGGACCTTGTTGAAATGAATTATAGTATTTATCTGGAGTGGTTATAGGCGTGTTTAAAGCGCCAAAAGCCGATTTAACTTTTGTCTCATAATTTACCCAATGCGCCCCTAAACTGATGAAAGGTGCAATTTTGTATGCGCGTGCTGCAAAATCGCGAATGCTAAATGGAAAATATTCGAGCTGGGAACCTATTTCAAAAACGGTAGTGGTGCCACTCATCGCGCGGAGTTGATCTGCAAATAGTGAGGTCTTGTTTGGAGCCACCCAACGACCGTAATGTTCAAAATTTGTTTGGTGATAGTCAAGCTCATTCCTAATCTTAAAGTGATCATTAAAATATGTATCTCGTGTGTAGCAATTACAGTCAGCACGATACGAAAAATTGAGATAATGTATTAGCCCGACTCCAAAACCTACATTTTTTGAGTTGGTTTCAAAATTATTGCGTTGGCCAAAATCGGAATAAAAAACAACAGGACCTGTTATTACACCCACTTCATGAGAAAAGCCAAATTGGCTGTAAACTTCTTGTTTTGCAAAAAACAAAAGGAGAAATACCATTAATAAATATCTGGTATTCATTAATAAAATGGGTTTAGGTTGAAACATAACAAATATATAAAAACATATTTAACAGGGGAATTTATTATTTCTATTTCGAATATCAACAAAAAAATGAATTGATGACTGAATAATGATTGTTAAGCATTTTTTAGAATAATTTAAAAAATGATTTGTGAAAAACATCTTATTTAAAAAATGTTGATGAAAAATGTTAAAAGTAAGACAAAAATTAAACAATAAGGCAAAGTGTAAAAAATTTCATCGATTTATGAGGGCTCATAAGCTACTGGAAAGATTATGAAGCTTTATTGATTAAATAAGAAATTTAAACATGGCGAGCTTCTTTAAAATTTCCGAGGCTATGTTTCTCCAAAATGTGATGTAAAACATAGAAAGTAATAAAAAGGAAACAATCTTTCATTCTTATAAATAGAATATTAGAAAGGGCTTTTTACCTCATATACTGCAATAAATAGTATTTTCGTGTGTTAATAAACAAAACCATTTTATATGAGGCGGTGGGCTATTGCTTTCCTTTTACTAATTCCGTTTCTGGCTAGTTCCCAGAATTTCGAAGATCGCTGGACTGGTCACTTCTCTTATGTTTCCGTAAAAGATATCTCTAGAGGCAACAACAAAGTTTTTGTAGGGGCAGAAAATGCCGTGTTTACCTATGATCTCTCAACATTGGGAATCAAAACCCTTTCAACCGTAAATGGACTTTCAGGTGAATTTATCACAACCATTCATTACAGCGAAGAATATAAATTGTTGATCATTGGCTATGAAAATGGTTTGATGGACATAATAAAGGATGGCGAGGAAAATATATTGAAAGTAGTAGATATATTCGAAAAACAGACCATTCCGCCCAATAAAAAACGCATCAATAATTTTGAGGAATACAATGGCAAGCTTTTTATTTCTACGCAATATGGTATTTCAGTTTATGACCTTGCGCGACTTGAATTTGGGGACACCTATTTTATTGGTGACGGAGGAGGACAAATAGATATTGTACAAACTACGGTCCAAGAGCCGTATATTTTTGCTGCTAGTGCAGGTGATGGAGTGCGACGCGCCATGGTGGACGACGACAATTTGATTGATTATAGAAATTGGACAACCATTATGGGAGGGGGCTTTAAAGCCATGGAGAAAGTGGGAAGTGAGCTATATGCTTCCAATAGAGCGAATACTGTAGTGCGTTTTACTTCGGAAGGAAACATGACTACTGTACAAAATTTCAGTTCTAATATTCAGAAATTCAGATCGGTGGATGGCTTGCTTACTATTTCCACTAGTAATTCCATTCATTCATATTCCGAAGGTTTTGTGGAGGAAGCTTCGGTAACAAATGTTCAGGAGTTTGATTTAGACCTTCAGTCTGGCTATGCTTTTGGAAGTAATTTTTATTTAGGAACCAAGGATGATGGTCTGTTAATTGTTCCTTTTGGAAGTACAAAACCTAGTCAAGTGCTACCGAATGGCCCAATAAAGAACTCACCCTTTGCCATTGACGCATCTCCTGGTCAACTTTGGGTGAGTTTCGGAGAAGTAGATGTTGATTATAATCCGTATCCGCTTTCACGATTTGGAATTAGTCAGTTAAAAGATACACTGTGGACAAATACTTCCTACGAAGATTTGAGCTTAAAAGTGGGAGGAGAACCTACGGATCTGGTTAAGGTCACCATTAATCCTCAAAATCCTGATGAGGTTTATATGAGCTCTTTTCAAAAAGGACTTTTAAAAATTATCGAAGATACTCCTGCGGTTCTTTATGATGAAACCAATAGTCCTTTGGAGAGAGTACTTATACCACAACCCAACGGTGAACCTGCAGATGCTGGAATAAGAATTTATGGTTCACAGTTTGACAAACAGAGTAATTTATGGTTTGTACAGAGTAGGATAAATGAAGGCCTTATTAAATTATCACCGAGCGGTCAGTTTCAAAAATACGATTTATCAAACTTAATTAATGCAGAAAGTGAGTTGGCCTTGACCAAATTAGTGGTGAGTAATGATAATAACATTTTTTTTGGCAGCAATAAAAATGGACTTATTGGTTACAATACCAGAACAGATAAATTCAATAAAATAGGAAAAGGTCAAGGAGCTGGCAATTTGCCTTCTCTTATAGTAAGAGCTTTAGCAATTGACGCTCGAAATAAATTGTGGATTGGAACCGTACAGGGATTGAGAGTGCTTTACAGTCCGGGCAGTTTTTTTGATTCAGAACAAATTCCTGAAACTCGACCCATTATAATTGTTGAAAATGGTGTAGCACAAGAACTCTTGTATGAACAATCCATTACGGATATTGAAGTGGATGGTTCCAACAATGTATGGATCGCGACAACAAATTCTGGAGTGTTTTATTTAACTCCGGATGGACAAGAAACGCTGCTTCGTTTTACAAAAGATAATTCACCTCTGCCAACAGATAATGTACAGGATATTGCCATAGATCCGTTTACTGGAGTTGTCTATTTTGCCACTACGCAAGGGCTTGTTGCCTATAAGGGAACGGCCACGGCACCTGGCAACAACTTAGATAATCTGCACGCTTTCCCGAATCCCGTACGTCCAGGCTTCAGTGGAGACGTTACTATTGATGGTCTTACGGCTAGAGCTAATGTGAAAATTACGGATATTACTGGGAATCTAGTTTTTGAGGAAACGTCTCAAGGGGGAAGTGTTCTATGGGACACTACAGCTTTTGGCAAATATAAAGTTCGTTCCGGAGTATATCTTGTGTTAGTAACAACTGATGACAGTATGGAAACGAAAGTTGCTAAAATAATGATTATCCGCTAATGATTGTTGCTACGAAAGCCATTGTATTTTCAGCAATAAAATATTCAGAAGCAGATCTTATTGTTAGTTGTTATACCGAAGTCGCAGGGATTAAAAGCTATTTGTTACGAGGCGTTCTCAAATCAAAAAAGGGAAAATTAAAGGTTTCCTATTTCCAGCCACTAACCCAATTGGAGCTTATTGCCGAACATAAAAACAAGGGAACGCTTGAATATATCAAAGAAGCAAAAGTCTTTGAACCCTATAAAACCCTTCATACAACCATCTTAAAATCGGGGTTAGTTATGTTTTTGTCTGAAATGCTCAAAAATTGCATTCGCGAAGAGGAACCCAATAAAGCGCTCTATATTTTTTTGGAAAATTCCTTTAATTGGCTTGACCAAAATGAAGAGGTTGCCAATTTTCATATCTTCTTTTTATTACAACTAAGTATGTATTTAGGTTTTTATCCCGATGCTGCCA
Source organism: Aequorivita capsosiphonis DSM 23843 (assembly GCF_000429125.1). GTDB lineage: Bacteria > Bacteroidota > Bacteroidia > Flavobacteriales > Flavobacteriaceae > Aequorivita > Aequorivita capsosiphonis. Next base: position 241,668 of record NZ_AUBG01000010.1, on the reverse strand, counting down.
ATATTGAAGAAAAATACTTTAATGTAATGGAAGGAAGTTTTCAAGCTACAAATACAAATGATTATTGTTTGGAAGGCGCTCAAATAGAAAGTTTTAAGCTTTTTTTCAATATAAACCCGGAAACATTGAGTTCAATTAAATTATCCAAAACAGAGCGTCAAAACGTGTTGGAATTAGTCTTGTCCTATTACAGTTTCCACGTACAGGGATATCAGAAACCAAAATCCTTGGCTGTGTTGAACCAATTGTTTTCGTAGCACAAACTCTTCTAAATAATTTCGTGGAAAAAATACCGCTAACATATTGTTAAGGTAAAACGAGGTTTCCATAACATTCAGTAATTTAGAGGTAAAACTTAAATTATGGATACAAATAGACTATCAAAAGCGATTACAGATATTTTAAACAACCAAGTGAAAAAGGAAGCCGAAGCAGCACAAATCTACCTTTCTTACGCCACTTGGGCCGACAGCGAAGGTTACGCAGGAGTAGCCAACTTACTTTTTAGGCATTCCGGGGAAGAGCGTGACCATATGATGAAAGTTATCGATTACATTCAAGAACGCGGGGGAAGAGCTAAGGTTACAGCGCTCTCTGCTCCTCCAAAAGATCCTAAAAACCTTCAGGAATGCTTTGAAAAAATCTTTCAGCACGAAGTGGATAACACAAACGCCATTTATGAAATTGTAAGCTTATCGCACGATGAAAAAGATTGGGCAACATGGAATTTCGGTCAATGGTTTGTAAAAGAACAAATTGAGGAAGAAACACTTGTTATGGATCTTCTCGACAAACTTAAAATTGCTGGAGGTGCTAAAGCTACAAGCGAATCCTTGCTTTACTTGGACAGTAAAATTGGTCAACAAGATGACGACGCCGACCTTGCTAGAGACGCGAGTGTAGAGAGCCCACAATAAGATTACAGTTCGAGCTGTAAATGTTCATAAACATTGTTGCCGAGCTGTTTTTTTCCAACACTTTCAAACCCCAAAGCTGAATATAATTTTTTGGCCTTGGGGTTTTTTAGATCCACTAAGAGGCCAACTTTTTTCTGATTTTCCGCTCTTGACTGCGCAATTGCAGCCACAATTAATTTTTTGCCAATTCCTTTTCCTTGGTGTTTTGGAGAAACACTAAGCGTGTCTATATAAACTTCTTCTGGAACGGTTTCATCTTCAATCACTAGATCTTTCACGTTGTATTTTTCTGCTATATAGTCTAAAAAAGGCTTGCGATATTTAGGAAGAAGTTTGCCATCATAAAATGTTATGGAACCAATTACCTCTTGATTTTCATCAAACACCAACGTATGTTCATAACTGTATTGATTTGATGCTTTCTGAAAAAAATGTTCAAAAAGTGGATAGGAATTTTCAATCTGATCTGTATTCGCAAAAGTGCAGGCCAAATCTTCCATGGCTTGTACAATAAGTGGCGCCACCTGTTTAAAATCTTCAGTACGGGCGGGACGTATATTTTGGTTTACTTCAATTTCCATATTCACAAATTTAATAAATGAAATGCATGAGAAGCACTTCATCTAGGAAGCAATAAAAGTATAACAGTTTTTTATGATAGACTTCTTTCACAAAATAATATATTCAACAAAAAGAAAAATACTATGAAAGAAGAACAAAAGAATTTAATTACCATAAACCCAAGTACTGGAGAAGAAATTAAGAAGTACCCACTTATGACAGACAAACAAGCAGATGAAGCTGTTGAAAATTGTCATAAAGCTTTTTTGGATTGGCGCATGGTTCCTGCAAAAGAAAGAGCAAAAACTATTGCAGCCATTGGGAAAGAATTAAAGAAGAATGCGGATGAACTTTCCAAATTGATGACCAATGAAATGGGAAAGCTCTTAAAACAGAGTAACCAGGAAATTGAGCTTTGTGCGGGAATCTGTGATTGGACAGCCACAAACGGCCCCGAAAACTTAAAAGATGAAAATCGCGAAATTCCCGGCGGTGGAAAAGGAGTTGTAACTTATTCTCCTATAGGCGTTATTTATGGAATCCAACCTTGGAATTTTCCTGTTTATCAGGTGATTCGCTATTCTATTGCGAATTTAATGACTGGTAATGGCATCTTATTGAAGCATGCAGAAAACGTAACCGGCTGTGCCATGATGTTACAGAAAATCTACGAAGATGCTGGATTGCCCAAAAATCTTTTTACGGTTTTAAAAATAACCCATGATCAAAGCGATAAAATCATTGAGCACAAATTAGTGCGTGGCGTAACATTAACAGGAAGTCCCGGTGCGGGTAGAAAAATTGCTGGAAAAGCGGGAGCCGCCCTAAAGAAAACCGTTATGGAATTGGGTAGTAATGATGCCTATATTGTTTTAGAAGATGCAGATATAGACTTAGCCGTCAAAACCTGTGTTCAGGGAAGAGTTTACAATAATGGTGAAACTTGCGTAGCAGCGAAACGCTTTATAGTAGATGAGAAAGTGTATAATGAATTTCGGGATGCTTTTGTAGAAAGAATGAAGAAAACCAATCACGGCGATCCAATGGAAAAAGAATCTAGAATTGGACCCATGGCACGAAAAGATCTGCGTGAAAAACTTCATGAGCAAGTTGAAGAAAGCGTGAAAAATGGAGCGAAAATTTTATGTGGTGGTGAATTGCCTGAAGGGAAAGGATATTATTATCCAGCTACAGTTCTCGAAAATGTAAAACCGGGACAACCGGCTTATGATGATGAACTTTTTGGCCCAGTAGCTTCCCTCATTAAAGCGAAGGATACAGATGATGCTATGCGAATTGCCAACGATAGTAAGTATGGTCTTGGTGGTGGAATCTTTTCAAAAGATGAAAAGAAAGCCATGGAGCTTGCCTCAAAATATTTTGATACAGGAATGATCTTCATAAACTGCTTTGGTCTGGCACAACCAAATATGCCCTTTGGCGGCGTGAAAGATTCCGGTTATGGAAGAGAGCACGGAGGTTTTGGGATGAAGGAATTTGTAAATGAAAAAGCGATAATGCGCCTGTAAAACTTTAAGAAATATACTAATAACCTCTTTTGTTGCCTAAGCAATGAAAGGGGTTTTTTATTGAACTGTTTCTAAGCTATAATTTTCTTGAACTTCTTGTTCAAGTAGCTGTTGGTATTCCATAACATTTTGAACACCATCCAGAAAACACAAATACTCAACAGCCGCGCATAGCCCATTAAATAGTGTTTCTTTAGATGTGGGGTCTTTCGGTTTTGGGTTTGTGTAGTTCAACGGAAGTATATAACCACAAGCTTTTAAAAATTTGGCTTCAATACTTAAGAGTTCTAAAGGAGTATAACCGTGAAACTTGCGTCCTAAACCTTGGTGTACCTGTCCAATATAGTTCAATTGTAGCGAGCCGTGACTATCGCTGAGGTGTTTCCAACTATCGGTATTATCGCAAATGTTTCCAACAGCGCAATTGTTGCAGCACTCTGCATTTAACGTTCCTTTGTGGAATGCAGTGTAGAGTTTATTTAATGCGTTATCCAGTCTTTTTGTCGTTTTCATCATCCATCCTTTTAATCTCTTATGAAATTAATAGATGTGAAGAAGAAATCAAACAATTTTTTGATATTTTTAGCTAAATATATAGTTGTAACTCAATTTTCAGCTCGATATTTTACTTTCTCTTAAAATCCAAATCTTGATAATCATAGCTAAAGTCTGTCAATGGCGAGATAGGACTCATAGTAAAACCGTTTGCCTTACCTTCAATATCTAAGCTAAAAGTAACAAAGGCGTCCGCTTTAAGCGAAGGATCGTTCCATCGAACTGCATAAGTTGTTCCTTTATAAAAAGTCATAGTTCCAGTTAGATCAGAAAGCTTTACCGCTCTAAAATGAAGTTTTTTGTTTTCACTGCTGATGATAACATCTCCAAACCATGGATCTTGATAAGTCCCTAGATAATTTGCTTGATCGGGTTTCGCTGTTTTGCTTTTAAGTTGAGTGGTAATATCTTTTTCTACTGCGGAAACAATACTGTCCGCTTTGCGTTCTCCCGCCAGGCGACGTTCGTTGTATTCCTTTATTCTATTTTCACCTTTTATACCGAAATAACCGTCTTTAATGGAATTGGAAATCGCATTAAACGCTGCGCCACTTTGTTGATTGGTAAGTACGATAATACCCAAATCGAGTTCAGGAAAGGCAATTACTTGACTGACGATACCTAATAATCCTCCAGTGTGTGTAGCTTGGAAATAACCATTTATATCACTTAAAAACCAACCCAAGCCATAAGTTAAAAAGTGAGTGTTGTAAGGTCCCCTTCCTGTTCTTACAATCGTTTGCGGCGTCCACATTTCAAGATGTGCGTTTTTGCTAAAAAGACTGTCCTTAAGCTGAGCCCCGTATTTTCCTTCGTCCAACTGAGCTTGTAGCCAAGTAGTCATATCATTGATGGATGCATAGATACCCGCTGCTGGCGTTGCAATTTGTGTAAAAGTATTTCCTGTTATTTCCAGTTTTCCATTTACTGGAGCGTGGCCATCAATTCGATTGTCATCAGCAGCAATTTTAGGAATGGAAAGCAAGGAACGAGTCATGCCAAGTGGTTTAAAGAAGTTTTCTCTAATATAATCATCATAAGATTCCTTTGAAACACGAGCAACTATTTCTCCGGCAACTATGTATAGTAAATTGTCGTAATCAAACTTTGAACGGAAAGAGGAAACAGGCTTTAAATATCTAAGGTTATGGATCATTTCCGGCAATGTGGTGGTGTTTGTTGCAGGAAAAACCATTAAATCGCCGGCGCCGAGGCCTAAACCACTTCTATGTGTAATAAGATCACGCACTGTGAACTCAGCTGTAACATATGAATCATAAAGTTTAAATTCAGGAATAATATCATTCACTTTGGTGTCCCAACTAAGTTTTCCTTGATCAACAAGTTGTGCCAATGCTGCGGCAGTAAAAGCTTTGGTGTTTGAAGCGACTCCAAACAGTGTGTTTTCGTTTACCTCGGCATTTGTTTTTAGTGAACGTACTCCATAAGTATTTTTATGATAAATCTTGCCATCCTTTAAAACCGCTACCGCCATTCCCGGAACATCGAAGGTTTTCATAGTTTTTTCAACCAGACTATCTATTTGAGAACCACTTAATGCTTGTGCGTTTAGCGATAGATTTAGGGATAGAAAAAAAATGGAAATTGTTGCAATTTTAAATACAGATAGCTTCATAAATATAGGTTTGAAATACAGAGGTTAAAGGTATTAAATCTTTTGCTTAATTTTAGAACAACTAATCATTCACCTGCAAAGATTGCGGCTGCAAAAATTAATCTTATGACGGCAAAGGAATTTTGGGAAGAGTTCAAAGGTTACGAGGAAGGGCTTCGGCACGAGTTAGAATTTGTAAAAGAAGATAAAAAAATGGAGACATTTTCATATCTATGTTCTCAACTGGAGTCTTATTGTCATGGGCTAACTCCAAATATCTCAGCTCCAGAAAAAGATATAAGCAAAAATTATATTTTAAGTGTATCCTGTTCTGGAAATAGAGACTTGTTACTATATGTGAATCGTTTGATAGACTTGGTACCGGAAATAGAGCATTGGGATATTAAAGCACTGGTAGACGGGAAGATAGAAACGGATCCTAAAATGCTGTTGGAGCCATTTACTTTTGAAGGATTTTCCATTACCCCAAAAGATATCCGATTTACAGTGTATTCCTGGGATCCAGAGAAAGATATTTTTGATCTTTTGTTGCTACTTCCATTGAACCTTGCAGAAATAGATGATACCGAACTGGAAAATGCTTTTATGGCTATTTTTGAAGAATTATGGGGAGAACGTTTTGTAGGCGAAAAAATTAATTGTCTTTTCTTTACCCATAACGCAACTTCCGAGCACGAATTTTTTGAGTTAGAAATGCTTGAAGTCTGCCTTAACAGTTTTGAATAACTTTAATTGACACCTTTCTTAATTTTGCTTTATAAACTTTTTCGTAATCGTGTTTTGTTCTAAATCTGTTAGTTTAATGAAATAAATTCCGCTGGAAAGTATCTCAATATTTATTGTACTTATGCCCTCAAGACTTTGACTTTTTAAGAGTAGTTGCCCCAATTCATTATAAACTACTGCTTCTACAATTTTTGAATTGCTTTTGATATTTAAAATATCATTGGAGGGAATAGGGAAAAGTATTGTAATATCTAGATTGTTGTCTTGCAAACCTAAAGAACCCAAGTTTTCGTACCATTTTAATTTATCTCCCAACCATGCGCCTGCCAAAAGATCTATTTTTCCATCATTGTTAAAATCTGCAACGCCGAGTGATAGGGTGCCGTTCATATTTGTGTCTATTATTTGCTGAGAACCGAAATTTCCGAGACCATCTATATTTTCATACCAATAGATATTATCTTCTGTATAATCTGCAACAAACACATCCAAATCGCCATCTAGATCTGCATCAAAAGTTCTGATTTCTTCGGGAGTTTGAGCAGTGTCGGAAATAATTTTTCGTGGGCCAAAAGTTCCCAAGCCATCCATATTTTCATACCACACTAACAAGTCGTCTCTTATTATGGAGCCTAAAATATCCATATCACCGTCTGCATCTAAATCAGAGAAATATATTTCAATAACCCCATTTAAATTATCTTCAATGATATTTTGAGTGCTAAAATTTCCCTGCCCATCCAAATTTTCATACCAAGCGAATAATCGATCACCATTGATAGCTGTAATTATGTCTTTGTCGCCGTCATTATCCAAATCTACAGCATGAATAGATTCGGAATAATCCGCTTGTCCATCTATAGTTCGTGCTGAGCCGAAGTTTCCCAAACCGTCTATGTTCGGAAACCAGGCCATTCTAAAATTAAAGTCCCAAACTATAATATCCATATCGCCATCGCCATCCAAATCATCTGAGGTTACAAACATGGGGCTTTCGAATTCAACGGAAAAAGGCTGTTGCTTAATAAAATTTCCTTGTCCATCTACATTTTTGTACCAAGTGGCGAGATTGTCTTCATCAGATGAAGAAACAATATCCATATCGCCATCACCATCTAAATCAGCGATATAAATAGATTGCACGTACTGAATATTTGACCCCACGATTATTTGGGGTCCAAAAGTTCCCTGTCCATCTATATTTCTGTACCAGGTAATAGTTTCAGCGTCAATATTGCCAGAAACAACGTCTATAGCACCGTCACCGTCTATATCTGCTTCTTGAACACTATAAGCTCCTTGTGCACCATCTACAACACTTATAACGTTTTCATTGCCAAAAGTTCCCGGAACGCTACTGGGATACCAAGATATTTCGTCTTTAGCAAATTTGGCAGTAAGAATATCTAAGCTACCATTTTCATCAACATCTGCCATATTCAAAAAACTAATTCTTTTAACGGATACGATGGATTGCTTATTTCCAAAATTGCCTTGACCGTTTAAGTTTTCGTACCAGGCAATTTCTTGTTTTCCCACAATGGAAAGAATATCCTTATCTCCATCCTGGTCAATATCTTGAAAAAGAAAATAACTTATTTCATCTGGTAGTAGCGTTCTTGCCGTTGAAAAATTTCCTTGTCCATTAAGGTTTTCATAATATATAAGTGAATTGGATTTAGTTGTTATGATGTCGGTATCACCATCGTCATCTATGTCAAATCCATAAAATGCATATGCTGCAGAAGCGTTGGTGTCAATCAAATTTTCGCTTCCAAAATTTCCCTGTCCATCCAGATTTTCATACCAAACCGTTTTTTGCTGATATATAGTTGAAGCAATTATATCCAAATCGCCGTCATTATCGAGGTCAAAAGCTGCAATTTCACCAGTCCTTTCAATATTAATCGACACCATTAACTGGGTCCCGAATGTACCTTGTCCATCTATATTCTCAAACCAAAATATTTTTTCTTCACCATAGGAACTGACCACTACATCAAGATCTCCATCTCCATCGATGTCAGCAGGAATACTGTGAGAGATACCGTCTAAATTATCCGTTATTAATAGTGGCACACTGAAACTACCGGAACCATTATTTTTGAACCAAACTACTTTACTATTTTCTGAAGAAGAAACTAAAATGTCCACATTGCCATCATCATCAAAATCGACAGCGTGTGCTTCTATGGGAGATTTAACATCCAAGGAAATAATCTGTTGCGCTCCCAAATTGCCGGCACCATCATTTTTGTACCAAGCAATTTTACTGTCGTATTCCGAGGCAGAAACCAGATCTAAATGGCCATCACCATCTAGATCGGCGGCAAAAACTGCACGTGGGCCATTGGTGCTACCTTCATCTATAATTAAATGAGGTTGAAAATTTACCTGTGCCATAGCGTTAATGCATAGGACACAGGCAATAATTGCAGGAAGTATTGTTAATTTCATACGTTTCTGTTAAATAGAATCGCAATATATTAAAACTTCTTGATTAAAAGGGCATTGAGAATATCTCTGTTTATATCAGCTTCAACTGATTTATAATCTCTTGCAACGAAGCCTTCGCATCGCCAAATAAAATACTACAATTGTCCAATCCAAAAAGATCATTCTGAACTCCTGCATAACCTTTCCCCATACTTCGTTTCATAACTATAACCTGTTTGCTCTCGTGGGCGCGAATAATTGGCATTCCGTAAACTGGACTGTCTGGTTTGTTTTCTGCAGCTGGGTTTACTACGTCATTGGCTCCAATAACTAGAACGGTATCATATTGAGACATATTTTCATTGCCTTCGTCCATTTCTTTTAAAGAGGCATAGTCTACATTGGCTTCAGCTAACAAAACATTCATATGTCCAGGCATACGGCCTGCAACAGGGTGAATGATGTAATCTACTTCACAGTCTCTTTTCTCTAACATTTGCTGTAATTGACCGCATACGTGTTGCGCTTGGGCTACTGCAAGTCCGTACCCTGGAATTATAGCAACTTTTTGAGCGTATGAGAGCGAAAGCGCGGTTTCAGCAACGCTTATCTCTTTAATTTCCTGCTCTTCTTCTGTTCCGGTTCCACTGCTTTTCTTGAATTTTCCAGCCAGTACTTTCATCAAGGAACGGTTCATTGCAGTACACATTAATAGCGTGAGGAAGATACCTGCAGCTCCAACAAAAATACCTCCAGCAATCATCACCTTGTTTCCGTAAACAAGACCGGTAAATGCTGTCGCAATTCCTGTGATACTGTTTAATAATGAAATGACTACGGGCATATCTGCTCCTCCAATGGGAAGAACGAAGAGTACTCCATAAATCATCGCCAAAAAGGCCAAGAAATACATAAAAGGCGCGAAGCCAAGAGGAATTAGCCCAAAGAAATAAACTACAGGTAGAAGAATCATGAGCACCAAGAGAATTCTTGCTGAAAAAACTACGCCCATGGTGCGATAATCCTTTACTTTACCTGCCAATTTACGTTCTGCAATGATACTTCCTGTAAATGCTATTGCACCGGTTATCAGACCTGCAATAAGTAAAATTTGCATACTTAATATTTCGGGTCTCGGCTCCATTGGATTGGCTTCTACCAATCCCAAAAGCATGGCACATCCACCTCCAGTTGCATTAAATAAGGATACTAATTGTGGCATTCCGGTCATTTGTACTTTGTCCGAATATCGTTTCCCTACAATAGTACCAGCTGCTATAGCAACAAGCATGATAATTAAATTAGTAGTAGGAATTGAATGCCCTATTGGGGTAAAGAAGGTTAGTGCTACTGCTAGAACCATCCCCATGGCGGCGATGAGGTTTCCGGTTTTTGCTTTTTTGGGGGAACTCATATATTTTAGTCCCAGTATAAAGGAAACTGCGGCTATTAGATAGCCCACTTTAATAATTATCTCCATCGAGTATTGCTGTTTTCAGAACCTGACAATGACAGGTGGTTGTTTGATTTGGTTGAAAATTGGAATTTGTAAAATAGAACCTCGTAAGGCGTAAGTTTTTGTCGATTCGCAAGGAATTAACTTCATCTTAGTCTGAGATTATTTTTTAGAACTAAACATTTTAAGCATACGTCCGGTAACGAAAAATCCACCAGAGATATTTAATGTGCCTAGAAAAATTGCGATACCACCTAAAGTTAAATTGAGGTAGTCATCTGCCGGAATGGTTAGCATCATATATACAGCTCCAACTAAAATTACACCGCTAATGGCATTTGCTCCAGACATTAATGGAGTGTGTAAAATTGCTGGAACATTTGAGATTACTTCAATTCCGATGAAGATACAGAAGATTACAAAATAAATATCTTCAATGTTTTGATTTAAGAATTCCATAGTTAGGCTGGTTGTAGTTTTTGGATGAAATGCGGATGTTTCCATTCGCCGTTGTCTAATATTTTGGAGGCAGAAAGCAAAGGGTCATCTGGATTGTCAGATTTTTCCATATACTTTAAAAATGAAAAATAGTTATTTGAGAGTAATTGTGAAGCTGCCGCAGGAATATCAGCCGAAAGACTTGAATTTCCTAAAATAGTGACTCCATTGTGTTTTATGTATTCTCCATTTTTTGAAAGCTCGCAGTTTCCACCTTGTTCGGCAGCAAGATCAACAATGATACTACCTGCTTTCATGGCTTCAACAGAGCGAGTTTCAATAAGTAACGGAGCTTTCCTTCCAGGAATATTAGCTGTACTTATCACAATATTTGCTGAAGCAATATGTTCGTGAATTAATTCTTTTTGTTTTTCTTGGTATTCTTTGCTTTGTTCAACAGCATATCCTCCCGCACTCGCAGATTCGGTATAACCTTCAACTTCAATAAAGGTTGCTCCTAAACTTCTAACTTCCTCGCCTGCAGATTTACGAACGTCAAATGCTTCAACTATAGCACCTAAACGACGAGCAGTAGCAATGGCTTGTAAACCGGCTACTCCAGCACCTAGAACCAAAACTTTTGCAGGTCTCAGTGTTCCCGCTGCAGTGGTTAACATGGGTAAGATGCCATTGTATAATTCTGAAGCTATTATAACCGCTCTGTAACCTGCCAATGATGCCATAGAAGAGAGAACGTCCATAGATTGTGCTAGGGTTGTCCTTGGCAGTAAATCTAAACTATAAACAGTTGCAGCGTGATCTTTATATATTGCGAATTTGGAATCATGAAATAAAGGGTTGAAAATTCCAATGAATTTACAGCCCTTTTTCATTTCCCCTTCGCTAAAAGTATGGTTTATCGATACAATAGTATTCGCATCTTTAAAGATGGTTTCACGTGGAAGGCAAGTTGCACCCGCTTGCACATATTCTTCGTCTTTAATTTGTAATGAACTTCCCAAGTCTGGCTCAAAGAGAATCTTGAGGTCAAATTCTGAAATAAGTCGCTTTATTTCTTTGGGTAACAAACACACCCTGGGATCATTTGGTGTTTTTAGAATTCCTATTGTTTTTGACCGTAATTGTTCGCTCATAGATTTCTTCAAAATTGATTTTTACTACTTTTAAAGCTGATTTAAGCTTCCAAGGTTAAAACATTAAAATACGCTTCTTTTACCTGTCGGTATTTTTTGAGATGTGAAGTATAGGCTTTTCTAAATTTTTCATGTTCCCCAACATAGAACATATCACATTCCACATCTTCACATTCTGCAGCTTTTGGAAGGCTCTCTCGATACTTTAAAAAAGTATCGATAGCATCCGTATTATCTGCTTTCTCGTTTTTTAATTTTAAAATAACGTTTTGAAGTTCCTTGTTTTTAGAGAGCTCAACCTTCCCAATATTTAATAGATTGGTAATCTCCTTATCTATATAGTTGAGGTGCTCAACCCAATTTTCAGATTCTATTGAGTTGTGTTTATATGTTATTGCTTCTGGGGAATCGTGATTGTAAATTTCCATGATTTTAATAAAAATTGTAAATTATTATACTATAATAGTACGTCAATGTCAATAGGTCTTGTGGCCTGCTTAACGCTTGTAATTGTTAACTCTTTAGTACCGTTTGGAAAGTTCCAAGTTACAGAATCACCTTCTGCATAGCCCATAACGGCTGAACCCATTGGTGCTAAAATGGAAATCTTGTTTGCTGCAATATCTCGCTCTGTTGGAATTACTAGCTGGAATTGGTTTTGCCAAGCGCCAGACTCAACAGTTACTACACTATTAAAACGAATAATATCTTCCGGCATTTCTTCGTGGTCATATATAATTGCACTCTTTAATTCCGAGCTTAAATTATTTAGAGAAACTTTTGTGTTCTCATCTTTATAAAACCCAGAGACATTCAATAGGCGCTTTAAGAAAACATATTCCTTTTTTTCCAATATCAAATTTCCATATTTCATAGTTCAAAATTCATTGTTTACTTAAAACAGATGAGGCTGACTAACAATTTTTTTTAGTCAGCCTCATCTTTTCAAGTATTATTAATTGATTATGGGAAAATTCCTCTTAAAATATAAGCTTGCTCAATACGTCCAATGGCAAGACTAAAAGCTGCCGTACGCATATCTACATTATTTTCTTCAGAATAAGCTGTCACTTTTTTGAATGTAGTGAAAAGTTTTTTCTCTAATTTTTCCAAAATTTCGTCCATTTGCCAAAGCTCTCCATTACGGTTTTGAAGCCACTCAAAATAGCTTCCAATTACCCCACCAGAATTACACATAATGTCTGGAATAATAGTAATGCCACGGTCCATCAATATTTTTTCACCTTCAACATCTGTTGGGCCATTGGCTCCTTCCGCAATAAGACTTGCTTTTATGGAATGTGCATTCCTTGCTGTAATTTGGTTCCCCAAAGCTGCAGGAATACAGATATCACAATCCAAACTAAAGAATTCTTTTCCGTCCAAGGACGTTGCTTCTGGAAAATCTACAATGCTACCGCCATTAGCTTTTGCGTAGTTAAAAAGATCTTCAACTTTAATTCCTTCATTATTTTGAATACTTCCAAAGGCATCTTGAACACCCACCATTTTCGCTCCTTCGCTTTGAAGAAAGTGCGCTGCCCAATAGCCAACGTTTCCGTAGCCTTGCACGATGAATTTTTTGCCTTTTAGACTTTCCTTATTTTTTTCTGACCAAAATTTAATGGTCAAAAACACACCGTAACCAGTAGCACGGTCACGACCTTCAAGGCCACCGCTTCCAACAGGTTTTCCGGTAACTACGTGTTGGTTTTTAGAACGCTCTGAAGTACTTTTTGTACTCATATATGTATCGGCGATCCAAGCCATGGTTTGTGCGTTGGTATTTACGTCTGGTGCAGGAATATCGTGTTCTGGTCCAATATTTTCACCTAAAGCATAAGTGAATCTACGGGTTATACGCTCCAATTCGCCTTTTGAATATTTAGAAGGGTCAATTTGGATTCCTCCTTTTGCACCTCCATAAGGCAAACCAGCCAAAGAGGTTTTCCAAGTCATCCACATAGCTAAAGCGCGTGCTGCATCAATATCTACCGTTGGGTGATAACGAAGTCCACCTTTATAAGGACCTAAAGCATTGTTGTGCTGTACTCGATATCCAGTAAAGATCTCTACATCGCCATTATCCATACGCACTGGAAAGTGAATTATGATTTCAGTGTTTGTGATACTAAGAATTTTTCGAACGTTTGGGTTCAAATCTATTTTGTCAGCCGCATGGTTGAATTGCTCCAACACATTGTCCAACATTCCTTTTTTTGCAGGCTTTGGTTTTTCCACAGTTTGTTCGTTTGTCATCGTTATTATTCTTTTAGTGAATTATTTTAATGCTTGTTTGTTGTTATCCTTCCTAAATCGAATCTGAAGTTAAATTTTGTCGAACTCGCTACAGAAGAAAATAGCACCCTTATTATGTCTTAACTCATAAGATGTGCGGTGTTTACACAAAATAGGCGCGAAATTTTTAGAGTTCGAATCCATAGGCACTTTTTGTTTGCCTCTCTAATGCTCAAGCTGTATGCCAACAATGACCCGTTTTTAAAGATTAGAGTCAAGAGGCTAATATTCAGCTTATTGATTATTTATTCTTAAAAGGTGTTTTATGCGAATTGAGGGGAATATTTCCTTTGGTGGGGAGAAATTACCCTTTTTCTGAAATCGAAATCGAAATTGAAACCGAAGTTGAAGATGAACTCCTGAAAAGTGAATGTAAATTTTGGAGTCAATCATAGATTAAAGTAAAGCGTGTAGATGTTTTACTACTTAATTTTTCCTCGAAGTGTTTTCCGGTCAATTTTGAGGATTTCGGCGGCTTTGGTTTGATTATTATCTGTTGAACCAAGTACTTTTTCTATATATTTTTTCTCCATTTCTTTTAAAGAGAGCAAGGCTTCTTCGGGAAAATCTATTTTGTACTTTAAAGTTTCGGGAAAGTCTTTTATGCTGATGGTTCTATCGCACATAATGACCGCCCGCTGAATTACATTTTCGAGTTCACGGATATTTCCTGGCCAATCATAACGCTGTAACAGGGTATGAGCCTCATTATCCATAGTTATATAGCGATTTTTATATTCGTTTCCATATTTAAAAAGAAACTTATCTGCTATTAACGGAATATCCTCTTTCCGCTCTCGAAGTGGTGGAACTGCTATTTCTACTACGGTAAGTCTATAATAAAGATCTTCACGAAAAGTTTCCTTTGCAATCATTTCGCGTAAGTTACTGTTGGTTGCCGCAATCACCCGAACATCAATTTTTTCACTCTTCCGTTGGCCAACTTTCATCACTTCTTTTTCTTGTAGTACGCGTAAAAGTCTGGATTGTACCGAAAGTGGAGCGTTTCCAATCTCATCTAAAAAAATGGTGCCGCCAATTGCAGCTTGGAAAAATCCATCACGATTTTCATTAGCTCCTGTAAAAGCTCCTTTCACATAACCGAAAAGTTCTGATTCTAAAAGGTTTTCAGGGATTCCACCACAGTTTACCGCAATAAATGGAGCGCGCGAAAACTTGCCATTATAGTGAATGGAACGTGCTACAAGCTCTTTCCCGGTGCCACTTTCACCACTTATAAAAATGGTGGCTTTGTTGTCCTTTACCCTTTCTATTATCTGAGTTACATTTTTGATGGCGTCGCTTTCCCCAATAATTTCGTTATAGGTGTACTTTATATCTTCATGATCCAGAATTTTCTTTTTGGGCCTTGAAGAGAGTGATTTTATAACGCCTTGTTTTAATTCCTCTTTTGTAAATGGTTTTACCAAATAGTCAACTACTCCAGATTTTATTGCAGAAAGTGCATCTTGCACCGAAGGATAGCCGGTTACAACTAGTTTTGGCATGTTTGGATAATGTTCTGAAGCAAATTGGATTAGTTGAAAACCATCCACCTCTGGCATTTTTAAATCGGTAATCAACAAATCTATTTCTGTGTCACGAAGAATCGCAACGGCTTCTTTTACAGAAACAGCTTTATAAGTGTGATAGTTCAGAGAATGTAAATGCCGCTGAATTAGCTCGAGAATATTGATGTCGTCATCAACTATCAGTATGTTTTCCTTGTGAAGCATTTTCTTTATTGTTTAGGAAAATTAATAATAAAAATGGCTCCTGAAGGTTTATTGGACTGGTAATCTATAGTAGCGCGATGACTTCTAATGATCCCATGAACCACGCTCAATCCCAAACCAGATCCATCACCAACTGTTTTGGTAGTGAAGAATGGCTGGAAAATTTTATCTACATTTTCTGGCGCAATCCCAGGGCCTTCATCAATAATTTTAAGCCTTATCTTTTTATTGATTTCTTCTAAGCTTACCTCAATCAATCCATTTTTAGGTGAAAAATAAATAGCATTTAGCACTAAATTAAAAATCACCTGAGTCAGTTGAATGGTATCAGCCTTTAGAAGCACGGGTTCTTCGGGGAGATTGACTTTATAACGAACTTCATTTTTTTTGAATGTTGGATCCAATAAGTTCATCGCATCTTTTATCACTGGAACGATATTTGTTTCGTCCAGATTCTGTGGCATTTCACAGGCAAAAAACATTAGTTTTTTTACTACTTCACGAGAAAAGATAGCGCTATTTATAATTTTATCAAGGTCTTTAGTGGTTTGATCGTCATCAGTTTCCTTAGCTTTTAGCAGTTCTGCAAAGCCTAAAATATTAGCCAATGGGGTGTTGAGTTCGTGGGCAATTCCCGCAGTTATTTCACCTAAAATACTCAAGCGGTCGGCGTGTTCCATTTTTCTTTTTAGTACTGCCTCATTTTCACGAATGGATGCGCGTTCCAGTAAATCGCCAACATTTATGGCAACATTTTGCAGAAGTTTTTTTTCTTCGGTTAAAAAATCTTCCAGAACATATTTAGATGATGGATAATGAATTTTTATCGAGCCTTTAGGTTCGTTAAAAACTTTTATGGCACTTTCTATATAAACACTTTCTGGAAGCGAAGATGAAATGAGATGGAACGGTCCAGATTGGATTTCAACAATAGCTTTTTTGTTGTATTGCAACGATTTTCTGATGCTTAACACTATGGAATATAGCGTTTTGTCAAGTTCTTTGTAGTCGTTATTTACAATAATGGAAGATACTTCGTATAAACACGTAAGCTCCTTGATACGTTTATTAAGGTTTTCTTCTAAAGTCATTTAGTAGCTTTTCTATCTTTTTCAAAGGTATCAAATAAATGCTTGTATCTTTAGGTGAAGCGCCACATCAATATTTGGTTGGGAAAAGAAAATTATTTACTTTATCTATAAATTTCTGGCCAATATTGATAATGGAAGCAACAATAAGCTGGATTTTTTATTACAAAGTTGATGACATTCCTAAGCTTTTTCCGATGTGGTTTTAATGATACTTTATTTTGGAAGAGAGACGCTTAAAAAAATTCCTTGGGGTAGTAGTTTTTTAAAGTACTCTCTTTCTTTTGAAGAATAAAAAAACCGTTTTAAACATTTTTATGTTTAAAACGGTTCAAATTTATTTCCCGAGGGAGTTGAATTTATTAATTAGTCGAAGTCTTCGAAGTCGAACTTTTGTCCTCCAACTGATACTTCAGCCATCAAACCGTCTTTTGGGAGCGTAAAAACAGCAACTCCATCAGTATAAGTTACATCCAATGATGGCGGGCTTTGGTTTGCTGCAATAGCTGAGATGTTAGATCCAAAACTGAATTCATCGTCCATAAATTCTTGAACCGCGTTGTCAGTTTTAAGGAAAATCACTTCGCTAAAAGCTTTTCCACCAATTTGGGCACCAATGTCCAATTGCTTCATACTAACCATTCCCACAAGAACGCCACGTTCATAAACTACCCCATTTCCGGAGGCAGCTCCAATTACAATAGCACCTTTTCCCACATTTGGAAAAATAGCGTAAGCCTTGGCATCGTCAAAGTATCCTTGTAATTTTGGATTGGCCTCAAGAAAAGCAGTCTTTGCTTTTTCGGCATCTTTAATTACTTTTTTATCGTCTGCATTTTGGGCAAAAATTGAGATACTGAAAAACAGCATCATCATCATTAAAAGATTTTTTGTTTTCATAATTGAGGTTTATTTATTCGATTATAAAGATACCTTTTATAGAAAGTGCTGTAGGTTAAGGTATTGTTACATTAAGCATAAGAATATGCCAATTTTAATGAAATAAATGTTTTTTTGTAGATATATCAATGATTTTATGGAGATTATTTAAGATCTTTTTTCACCAAAAGGTAAAAGTCATTATCCAATTGAAGATAACCTTGATCATATAAATAAAAATAAGTAGAACCTGATTTTGTTGTATAAATACTGGTAAAATACTCAAAACTAAATCCCAATCGTAACAATCTACTTTTAGTAGTTTTCGTTTTGTCTTCAGTATTTAGCTCTTCTAATATTCGGTAGTTTTTACGTAAACGGTTATTGATATTGCGAACCAAATTTTTATTGTCCTTATTTAGGGAATTGTTATGCGCATTGCGACAGGCATCACTGCAAAATTTTTTGTCAGCGCGCCCCACAATCTTATCACCACATTCTGGACAGGTTCGTTCCATAGTCTAAATATAAAAATTTCAAGCAACAAATTCCAAATTCCAAAACTGAATGTTGGTCTTTTTGTGTTTGATGCTTGAAATCAGTAAGTTATTTGTTATTTGATCCCGATAACTCTATCGGGATTGGGATTTGGATTTTTCCTTTATGTGAAACCTATAGATCGCTTCAAATTTCAGGAAAATCCCACCGTTGATGGAAGGGTTTAATTGTGTTCTATCATCACCAAAGCTAAATGCGGAAACTCCTAAATCTATTTTTTCTCCTTCGGGATACATTTCATAATTGTTGCTGGAATAGCCCACTTTTGCACGTAAAAGAATACTTTCTTCAAATGTATTAAACTGTAAATACCCAGCAAATTCCAAAGAACTCAAATCTGCATAAAGGGTAGGAGCGTTTTCATAATGAACATTATAACTCCGTCCAATTCCGAAGTAATCCACGCCTAGTGTTGTCGTGCCAAATTTATAGCTAACATCTGCTGAAATAGGTAAACTCATATCCATTTCAAAACGCTTATTTGGGCTTAAATAATACCAACCTATAATAGGTGTAGTGAAAAGACCAAAAGCTTCTTGACTGGCATAAATCCCAAAACGATATTTAAAATTTTCATTCTTCTTTAATTTCAGAAGTGCGAACCCACCAAAATAGAAATCTGCGCTGGTAATATTTTTATAATCTGAAGCTATTTTTGGAAGTAAAACAATGGTCGAACTCCATTTTTCAGACCAAATGCTGGCCATTCCCAATTTAAGATTGGTGCTGAAAAGGCTGGAATAATCTTCTTTGGGGAAAAGCTGTACTTTATTGAAGCTGAAATCGGCGCCAGTTATTAAGGCGTGATTTTCATTGAGAACAACCGGAAGCGTAAACCCAACTTCAAATGATGCTACATTAGTACTGCTATCAACACCTTCAAAATTATTGTTTAGGGTTTGTCCGTAGCCAATTCGGAAAAGATCCACATATTCCTGTGCCGAAGTGAAAAATGGTAAAAGAAGCGTTAGAAATAATAGTTTTTTCAAATTAAATGGTGAATTGGTATGGATTAAATTTTATCGTTTTAAAGATAAAATAAATAATCACTAGAACGTGAACCAGTTCTCCATTTTATTATCGGCAGGTTCGTTCTTATGAAAAAACTCGTTGCTTTTTGAATTGTATTTATAGTCCTTGCTCCAAAGTTGAAAATTCTCTGCTAATTGTTTTAGCGCATTACAAACGAAATGTGCTTCGGCATTTGTGCTCGTTGGATTGAAAGACATTCGTATCCATCCCGGTTTGTGGGTGAGATTGCCACCATCAATTTCGCAGGTAATAGTGTTTGAAGTTTCTTGATCTACGTGTAATAAATAATGCCCGTAGGTTCCGGCGCAAGAACAACCTCCACGAGTTTGGATTCCAAAGCGATCGTTGAGAAGTTTTACTCCTAAATTGAAATGCAGATCCTCAATATAAAAACTGATTACCGCCAATCTATCTTGCGTTTGTGGTGCGAGAACTTTAAGATTCGGAACCTTGTTTATTTCTTCAAAAACAATAGCTAAGAGTTCGTGTTCGCGTTTAAGGATGTTTTCGACCCCCATTTTTTCTTTCAATCTAATAGATAGCGCGGTGCGAATTGTTTGAAGGAAACCCGGTGTTCCACCATCTTCTCGAGTTTCAATATCGTCAATATATCTATGGTTTCCCCACGGATTGGTCCATTCAACAGTACCGCCTCCTGGATTATCTGGAATGGTGTTTTTATAAAGATTATTGTTAAAAATAAGAACGCCACTGGTTCCGGGACCTCCCAAAAATTTATGTGGTGAAAAGAAAATGGCGTCTAAATGCGCGTCTTCCTCTTCAGGATGCATGTCTATTGAAATATAAGGTGCAGAACATGCGAAGTCAACAAAACACAAACCGTCATTTTTATGCATCAGTTTTGCAATTTCGTGATACGGGGTTTGAATTCCGGTAACATTCGAACAACCAGTAACAGCCGCGATCTTAATTGGTCGGTCTTTGTATTTTTCTACAATTTCAGCAAAGGTTTCTAGACAAACTAGAACATCATCATTGGGCGGAATTACCACTACATCAGCAATAGTTTCCAACCAAGATGTTTGATTGCTGTGGTGTTCCATATGAGTTACAAACACTACAGGTCTTATTTCATCTGGAATGCTGGTATAGGCTCTTATATTCTCCGGAATTTTTAATCCTAAGATACGTTGAAACTTGTTTATGGCGCCTGTCATTCCGCTTCCAGCAGTTAAGAGAACATCATTTTCACTAGCATTTACGTGCTTTTTAATGATCTTTCGAGCCTCGTGATAGGCTTTCGTCATTGCCGTTCCCGTAACAGAAGTTTCTGTGTGGGTATTTGCCACAAACGGCCCAAAATCATTTTGTATTTTTTCCTCAATTGGAGCGTACAAGCGCCCGCTTGCCGTCCAATCTGTATAGATAATTTTTTTTCTTCCGAATGGGGAGTCAAATTCTTGATCAATGCCCACGATGTTATTTCGGAAAGGTTCAAAATATTTTTCCAGCGCTGTAGCTTTTACTTTTTCCTGTGAAGAAATCATCATTTTTAATTTTTTATTTCTTATTAGCATCCTGAAAGGATGATATATTTATAGAAACGCATTTGCTATTGATTTGTACGACCCCGAAGGGGTCGAATAATTATAAGATGCTTTTTTCTATAAATATTTGAACCCTTTGGGTTCGATAACAAATGATTCTGAATAGAAATAATCAATACTATTCAAAACTAAATGCATACGGCTTCTTATTTTTCAAAAGCACCCGTTCCTTTCTGAAGCCAGCTATAATATTCTTCTATGTCTGGAGTATAACCCACCGGATCAATCAGATTTTCTTCATTGTGATCCATCAAGACATAGAAGGGTTGTGCATTTGCTTTATATTTTAGTATTTGGAACTCACTCCATTTCTGACCGATGTATTTCAACTTTTTCCCAGATAATTCAGAAATATAGACTTCATCATCGGGAAGTGGTCTTTTATCATCTACATAAAGCGAAATAAGAACAATATCTTGGTTTAGTAGCTTTAATACCTTTGGATCGCTCCAAACACGCTCTTCCATCTTTCTACAGTTTACGCAAGCATGGCCTGTAAAGTCTACCAGTACTGGTTTGCCAACTTTTTTGGCATAGGCCAGTCCGGTGTCGTAGTCGTGGAAAGCTATAATATCGTGTGGTCCAAGATGGGCACCTTCCGGGAATTCTGCAGTGCTAGATATGCCACCACCAGAGCCTAGCTTTGTATAACCTACACCATAAGGAGATTCACTATATTGCATTGGAGGTGGGAAACCACTAATCAATTTTAAAGGTGCGCCCCATAAACCTGGAATTAAATAGATGGTAAATGCTCCTACAATAAGGCCTAAGCTTAAGCGCCCAACTGACAGGTGTTTCATAGGAGAATCGTGCGGAAGTTGGAATTTTCCAAATAAATATAAAGCCAGTGCTCCAAAAACTACGATCCAAATTGCTAAGAAAACTTCTCTTTCCAACCAGTGTAATTGAAGAACCAAGTCGGCATTCGAAAGAAATTTGAAAGCAAAAGCCAATTCTAAAAATCCTAAAAATACTTTAACGGTATTCAACCATCCGCCCGATTTTGGCAGTGAATTCATCCATCCTGGGAATGCTGCGAATAGCGCGAACGGCATAGCCAAGGCTAATGAAAACCCAAACATACCTACAAACGGTGCAATTCCACCTTTGGAGGCGGCTTCAACGAGTAGTGTTCCAATTATTGGACCGGTACACGAGAAGGAAACAATTGCCAGCGCCAATGCCATAAAGAAGATTCCAATCAACCCGCCTCGGTCGGCTTGCTTGTCTACTTTGTTTGCCCAAGAGTTAGGTAACATGATTTCAAATGCTCCCAAGAAAGACAGTGCAAAAATCACCAATAATAAAAAGAAGGCAATGTTGAACCATACATTGGTGGAGAGTGCATTAAGAGCGTCAGCACCAAAGAACCACGTTACAACTGCTCCTAGAACTACGTAGATTATAATTATTGCGAGACCATAAATTATCGCATTTCTAATTCCTTCAGCTCGCGATTTACTTTGTTTTGTGAAAAAGCTGACCGTCATCGGGATCATTGGGAAAATACAAGGCGTTAGCAGGGCCGTAAACCCAAAAAGGAAGGCTACTAAAAAAATGGTCCAAAGTCCTTTATTCTCTTGTTTTTTTGTTTGTTCAACCGCTGCTTTCGACGAGTCTGAGGATTGATCGCTGTCTTTTACAACATCTGTTTTCTCGGTGTCACTTGTAACTGCTTCGTCAGTAGTTTCAGCGCCAGTTTCGGCGGCGGCTGAATTATCAGAACCTACTGGAACTATGCCAGTTTCGGAGCCTTTCCCTGGAGCTGGAATTTTAAATTCTAAATCTACATAATGTGGTGGTAAACAACGCGTATCATCACACACCATAAACTCTACTTCGCCTGTAACCGTCGTGCCTTCATTACCTGTTAAGGCTATGCGTTTCGTAAAAGTAGCGGTATTTGAAAAGAAGGTAATAACCATATCAAAGACCGGATCGTGCTCCGTGGTGCCTTTGCTTTCCTTTACTTCTCCTACCGATTTGTATGCGCTATTTTCTTCAAAAGTAAATACCGTTGGCAGCGGGCCATCTTCTGGAACTTCTTGAGAATACAAATGCCAGTTTTCATCGATAGTAGCCTTGGAAATTAAATCGTATTCAGTTTCCGATATTTTTTTTACGCTAGTGGACCATTTTACGGGATCCAAAATCTGCGACTGCATGGAAGTAGTTGAAACAAATACTAAGAGGAGGTAGAGAAAAATTTTATTCATTGTCGATTTAATTTTTTGCCCACAAAAGAATGGCTTGAAAGCAGTAACTCATGAAATACTATGTTTAAGAGCCACTTTTTCTGTGAAACCCTTAAAAGATAATCCACAAATATACTGATAGCTGTGGGTTTTTATTTACCAAAAGTTGTTTTTTCCAATTTCTTTCCTATCACCAATTGCGGAAGAATGAGAAGTTTAACAATAAAATGTGTCAAATCGTAATATTTAATTGGTTACATTTCAAAAAAAGCTTCTTCAACGCTGTGAAAGCATTATTAATTTAAATTCAAGAAAATGTAACAACAACTATTATTTCACCATTGCTATACGCCAGCAAGATATATTCGTTGTTCTGATGAATTTTGATACAATCAATTAAGCTAAGCCTTTATGCAATAAAGTGCCATAGGTTTTAAAATCTTTGGTCTCTGAAGATTATAGGAAAGGAGATTCATTAAAGTGGATGCTTCTAACTCATTTTGAGACAAATAAAATTTAACAGATTCTACTATAAAACAAGTAAGTATGTTAAATTTGCGCCATGCTTAAGGAACATTATACAATAAAATGGACAATGTAAAGTTTTCCTTTTTGGCTTGTAAAATTGAATTACAAACAAATAACTAATATATCCTAACAAATAATCAAACTATGAAGATTACAAAATTGGTTTTTCTTTTTGCCCTTGCTATTGCAACGGTAAGTTGTAGTAAAAATGATGATGACAATGGACCAGAACCTTATACGCTGTCCACTACAAATTTTGTAGATTCCTACAAAATGAAATTTTTGGAAGTTAAAGAAGTTGAAACGATTACTTTCGGTAATGGAACTACCTCAACTTCAACTTCTACCAAAGTAGGGAGTGTTTTTCAAAATGTTAACTATACGTTCAATTCCAACAATAGTTTTACAGCTAATGGATTGTATAATACGGTGACTACAGTTACTAATACAAATGGAACTTCCACAGTTGGAGATCCCGTGATTGTGAGTTTAGACCAGTCAGGCACTTATACATTGAACATTGCAAATAGTACATTAACAATTACTAATGATGAAGATGAGTCAAGTGCATTTGAAATCAGAGATTATAATGAAACGGGAATGACACTTTATTCTGAAGAGACAACTCTTTTAGATAATAGTTCCACAAAAACAACACGAGAATATCGTTTTTCTAGATAGGCTTATTGTTTAATTAAAATTTGAAGACGCTACTTTTTATAAAAGTGGCGTTTTTTCATTTATAAATGTGTGAAATCACCAAGGCTAAAGAAATCATTTAATTCTCCAAAAAACCTTACTTTTGCAGCCTGCCTGCCAAATTGGGCAGGACTTTATTGTAACAATCACATTATGAGCAAGAATTTTAAAGAATACAAAGGGCTAAACCTCCCTAAAGTGGCGGAAGATATACTCGATTTCTGGAAGGAAGAAAACATCTTTGAGCAGAGTATTTCCATTCGCGAGGGCCAAACGCCGTTTGTGTTTTTTGAAGGACCGCCTTCTGCCAATGGTTTGCCGGGAATTCACCACGTTATGGCCCGCGCCATAAAGGATATTTTCTGCCGCTATAAAACCCAAAAAGGATTTAAAGTGGATAGAAAAGCGGGGTGGGATACACACGGTCTGCCAATTGAATTGGGTGTTGAAAAAGAACTTGGTATTACAAAGGAAGACATCGGCAAAAAGATTTCGGTGGAAGAATACAACGCAGCTTGTAAAAAAGCAGTGATGCGCTACACCGATGTGTGGAATAAAGTGACCGAAAGTTATGGGTATTGGGTAGATATGAGTGACCCTTATGTTACCTACGAACCCAAATATATGGAAACCGTTTGGTGGCTGTTAAAAGAAATTTACAACAAGAATTTAATTTATAAAGGCTACACTATTCAGCCGTATTCCCCGAAAGCGGGAACGGGACTAAGTTCGCACGAGCTTAACCAACCTGGAACCTACCAAGATGTTACAGATACAACCGTGGTTGCCCAGTTTAAGGCAATGGCTGAAACTTTACCAGATTTCTTAGCTGAAGAATCAAACAATATTTGGTTCATTGCTTGGACCACTACTCCTTGGACGCTTCCGAGTAATACGGCCCTAACCGTTGGTGCTAAAATTGATTATGTGTTGGTAAAAACCTTTAACCAATACACTTTTCAGCCTATAAATGTGATCTTGGCGAAAAATTTGGTTACGAGCCAATTTGCTAATAGATTCGAAGAAAAGCCGAATGAGGAATCTTTGGAGGCTTTTAAGCAAGGCGATAAATTGATTCCATATTTCATTTCGAAGGAATTTAAAGGTTCAGATTTATTAGGCATCCGCTATGAACAGTTACTAGATTACGCCAAACCGCATGACAATCCTGAAAACGCTTTTAGAATAATTGCTGGAGATTTTGTGACTACGGAAGATGGAACTGGTATTGTACATACAGCACCTACATTTGGTGCTGATGATGCCAAGGTTGCGAAGGAAGCAGTGCCGCCAATTCCGCCTATGTTAGTAAAAGACGACAACGGAAACCTT
The DNA here is from genome assembly GCF_000429125.1 of Aequorivita capsosiphonis DSM 23843. Lineage (GTDB taxonomy): Bacteria > Bacteroidota > Bacteroidia > Flavobacteriales > Flavobacteriaceae > Aequorivita > Aequorivita capsosiphonis. The sequence continues at coordinate 216,344 of NZ_AUBG01000010.1, read as the reverse complement.
GTTCCACTTGTGGATCTTCAAGGGAAGTTTCGTCCGGAAATGAAGGAACTGGCTGGAAAATATGTGAAAAATGAATATTATGAAGATGCCGATGTGCCGGAGAGATCTGTAGATGTTGAGCTTGCGATAAAACTAAAAACGGAGAATAAAGCTTTCAAAGTAGAAAAATACGTCCACAGTTACCCTAATTGCTGGCGTACTGATAAACCCATTTTATACTATCCGCTAGATTCTTGGTTTATAAAAGTGACCGAATTTCGGGATAGAATGTTCGAATTGAACAAAGGGATTAACTGGAAACCAAAATCAACCGGGGAAGGCCGTTTTGGAAACTGGCTTGCAAATGCCAACGATTGGAATCTTTCTCGTTCACGCTATTGGGGAATCCCGTTGCCAATATGGAGAACCGAAGATGGAAAGGAAGAAATTATAATTGGTTCTATTGAAGAACTTAAAGCCGAAATGCAAAAAGCAGTTACGGCTGGATTGATGGAGAAGGATATTTTTGAAGAATTTAAAGTTGGGGATCTTTCCGAAGAAAACTATGCTAATGTCGATCTTCATAAAAACATTGTTGATGGAATAACGCTTATTTCACCAAGTGGGAAGCCAATGCAGCGCGAAGCCGATTTGATAGACGTTTGGTTTGACAGCGGAAGCATGCCGTATGCGCAATGGCATTACCCTTTTGAAAACAAGGAGAAAGTTGAAAAAACTTGGCGTAAGGCAGATTTTATAGCGGAAGGTGTGGATCAAACCCGTGGGTGGTTTTATACATTGCACGCCATTGCAACCATGATTTTTGACGATGTTGCTTATAAAAACGTAGTTTCAAACGGACTAGTTTTAGATAAAAACGGTCAAAAAATGAGCAAACGTCTCGGTAATGCGGTAGATCCATTTGAAACTTTGGACGTTTTTGGCCCAGATGCCACGCGTTGGTATATGATAAGCAATGCCAACCCTTGGGATAATCTAAAATTTGACCAAGACGGAATTTCCGAAGTGCGTAATAAGTTCTTTGGAACGCTATACAACACTTATAGTTTTTTCAGTCTGTATGCCAATCTAGATAATTTTGAGTATATTGAAGACGATATTCCGCTAGAGAAAAGGCCAGAGATAGATCGTTGGATACTTTCAGAGTTGCATACGCTCATTCAAAAAGTAGATGATTATTATGGAGATTATGAGCCTACAAAAGCAACACGAGCTATTTCAGAATTTGTTCAGGAAAACCTCAGCAACTGGTTTGTTCGTTTAAGCCGAAGAAGATACTGGAAGGGTAGTTATAACGACGATAAGATTTCGGCATATCAAACCCTTTACACGTGTTTGGAAACAGTTGCAAAACTAAGTGCTCCTGTGGCGCCATTCTTTATGGATAGGCTTTATAAAGATTTAAGCTCTGGAACCACAAAAGAAGGAATGAAATCGGTGCATTTAACCGATTTCCCAAAAGCAGATAGTGCTTTTATCGATAAAAAGTTAGAGCACAAAATGCAAAAGGCGCAAACAATATCGTCATTGGTATTGTCGTTACGCCAAAGAGAGAAAATAAAAGTGCGTCAGCCGCTTCAAAAAATAATGATTCCCATTTTGGAAGCTTCGGAAGGAGAAGAGATTTTAGCGGTTTCAGATTTAATAAAGAGCGAAGTAAACGTAAAGGAAATAGAACTGATTGACGAAGGATCTGGAATGTTGGTAAAACAAATAAAACCAGACTTTAAAGCCCTAGGTCCAAGATTTGGAAAAGATATGAAAGCAGTGGCTGCAGCCATTTCAGCCTTCGATCAGAAACAAATTGGTATTTTAGAGAAAGACGGGGAAATATCAGTTTCTATTAACGAAAAAAATACTATTTTGGCGCTTGCGGATGTAATCATAAGTTCCCAAGATATTGAGGGTTGGTTGGTTGCAAATGCAGACGGAGTTACCGTAGCGCTTGATGTGGTTATAACACCTAAATTGCGAAATGAAGGCATATCAAGAGAGCTAGTTAACAGAATTCAAAACCTTAGAAAGGACAGTGGTTTTGAAGTGACGGATAGGGTTGAGGTTAGGCTTCAGGATAATGAAAGACTGAAAGAGGCCGTAAACCAAAATCTGGATTATATTAAAGAAGAGACATTGACGGAGATTTTGCAATTTCAAACAAAAATTGATCAAGGAACGGAAATTGCATTCGATGACATTGAAACGCTAATCAGCATTAAAAAACACAAATCATGACAGACACAGAAAGAACAAAATATTCAGATGCCGAACTGGAAGAGTTTAGAACACTATTAAATGAAAAAATAAAGAAGGCTTCGGAACAATTGGAGATGATTCAAAGTTCCTATAAAAACGACAGCAATAACGGAACCGACGATACTTCACCTACATTCAAAGCTTTTGATGAAGGTAGTGAGGTGATGAGCAAAGAGGCAAACTCGCAGCTAGCCATTCGTCAGGAAAAATTTATCCGTGACCTTAAAAATGCCTTGGTGCGTATTGAAAACAAAACCTACGGCGTTTGTAGAGTAACTGGGAAGTTGATAAACAAAGAGCGTTTAAAGTTAGTTCCTCACGCTACTTTGAGTATTGAGGCGAAAAACTTACAAAAGTAGTCCCATCCCCAGCTCTTCCCAAAGGGAAGGAAGTTGAATGGATAATTTTTAAAGCCCCGCAATCTCGTGGGGCTTTTTCATTGAAAAAATTTATTCTTGGCCTTTGCAAAATCTGTAGCTTTGTGGTTAAACTATGCATAAAATAACCTTTATAATTGCTTTTCTTTTCTTCGGAAGTTATTCTGCAATGGCTCAAAAAATTATTGAAAAGGAATTTTCTGCCGAAGGGATCCATAGATTGTCTATAGCTGATGATTCTATTTTCAGTATAAAAATTAATTCATCAAAAAGAGAATCCATTAAGATGAAGGTTCATGTTTCTGGGGAGCATGCAGAAGCTATTATAATTGAAGAAAATCGTTTCCAAGGGAAGCTTGCATTAAAAACAGCGGTAATGCCTTACTTTACTTTTGAAAAAGATAAACTCGCCGTGCATAAAGTAATGGCAATTGAAGTAGAAATGTATATTCCCGAAACTATTTCCGTAGAAATAAAATCGAAACTTGCCTCCTTGGAAACAAAAGGAAAGATTCAAAATCTTTCGGTTTCCTTACAAAATGGAAGTTGTATTTTAACAGATTTTTCAGGAAGGGCCCGTTTAAAAACAATAACTGGAAACATCGAGCTTAAGGCCCAAAAAGAAGTTTCTGGAAAAGCCGTTTCACGGAATGGAACTGTGGTAAATACACTTTTCAAGGAAGGAAAATTCCTTGTTGAAGCCGAAAGTATCAATGGTGATATTTACATGTTACAAACCAATTAATATTGTTACTTTTGCCTTCGCATTCCGAAGCCTTGGCGAAGGGATGCCATCGCATTCCGAAGCCTTTCGGCCTTCGTAGCCATGCTACTATGGCGAAGGAGGCTAGCGAAGGGATGCCATCGCTCGCTTAAGCGAAAGTGAGCCATCATCCTCCAAAACCTCGAAGAACTAGAGTTATTCTAAGTATAGACTGTTTCGGAAATAGAAATGAATCTTTTTATGAGCCTAAAAAAAGCTACAATTATAATCATCTTGATCTTATTGATAGATCAGATTTCAAAATTTTATATTAAAACAAATTTTGTTTTAGGTGAAGAAGTCCCCGTGTTTGGCTGGTTCCGAATTCTTTTTGTGGAAAACGAAGGAATGGCCTGGGGTGCAAAAATTCCTGGTGAATACGGAAAACTTTTTTTGACGCTTTTTAGAATAGTTGCAATCGGTGGTATTGGTTATTGGTTATGGGACTCTGTACGTAAAAACATGTCGCGTATTTTGATTTTGTGTATAGCTCTTATTTTTGCTGGCGCCTTGGGGAATATTATAGATTCGGTTTTTTACGGTTTAATTTTCAGCGATAGCCATCATCAAGTGGCTACCTTGTTTCCTGAAGCAGGCGGCTATGGAACTCTTTTCCACGGGAAGGTAGTAGATATGCTTTATTTCCCTTTATACGGAGGGACTCTACCCGAATGGGTGCCATTTTGGGGAGGAAAGTTTTTCACTTTTTTCGACCCGGTTTTTAATATTGCAGATGCCTCTATAAGTTGTGGTGTAATATTGTTGCTTCTTTTCAACAAAACTGCTTTTCCAAATCGAGATCCAAAAACCAGACTAGCGGCGCAAGTAGATTAGTTCTGAGCGAAACTGATTTTAGAATTTATCCACTGGGTGAAAGAAGGTTAAACGGATAAAAGGGCAAATTCCGAAGCACCCAATAAAGAATAGCAATTCCGAAATAGCCGAAAATAAAGAGCTTGCTGTAAAAAAGCATAAACCGATAACTTGTTCCAAAAATCCAATTGGCAACCGTAATTCCTAAGCCGTAAATTAGTAGTGGCAATGTTAGCACCATTAACGGATTAAACCTAAAAGCACCAATAATGTTCCCGTGCAACAGTAAATGAATGGCTCTTTGCGATCCACAGCCAGGACAGTAGAAGCCTGTGGTGTAATAAATAGGGCAGGGCAAAAAAAAGTTCGTGGAAGGATTGAAGAAATAATATATAAGAATAAAGCCCCCAAGCACTGTAAAGATGAGGGCTATCTTTAATGTTTTAGTAGCTTCCAAGAGCATAAAGACCAAAAATCAAAAAATACACAACCAAAAAAAGGATATAAATAACCGGGCCAATAACGGCGCCCCAAATGGCCCATTTCTTAGCGTCATTAGCTGCTTTTTGCGCTCCAGCAGTATCACCCTTGAGCCATAGTTCTTTTACTTGGGTAGATTTAATAATCGATACAATTCCTAAAGGCATGCAGCATAATACGGTGCAAAGTATTGCCCATACTAAATTGTTGTCGGGTGGAGGACTCATAGGTTGATTAGGCTCGGGAGTTCCCATTGGTGGGTTGCTTGGTGTTTCCATAATTTTTAATTGGTTGGTTAAGTATTACATGAATTTATAAAGATAGCTTCTTATCTGTAAAATCAAATATATTTTGTGGGGTGACACAAAAATCTAAAGGAACATCATTTGCTTCAAAAGAAATTTCTGGTTCGGGTTGAAAAAAAGAAAGCCCAACAAACTTTGTGTTGGGATTACATTTCTCTAAAAATCGATCATAAAACCCTTTTCCGTAGCCTATGCGATGCCCGTTTTTGCCATAAGCCAACAGCGGCACAAAGACTACTTCAATTATTTCGGCGGAAATTTCAATCCCGGATACTGGTTCTGGAATCCCGTATTTCGAATTTTTTAAAACTGTGTTTTCCTGTAGTAAAAAATGTGTCATTTCACCGGTTGAAAAATCCGCTTTTGAAACCACGATGCTTTTGTCCTTCCCTTGTAGAATATGCATAAGATATTCTGTGTTTACTTCTTTTTTTTCTGAAATAGGAAGGAAGATATGATAATACGTTTTATCCCAAATGGACAGTTTTAAGGCTTGATTTGCAATTTCAAGACTCATTTCTTCCATGGAATCTTCCGAAATTGTTTCGCGAAGTTTTTTATATTTTTTTCTTAATGTAAGTTTATCAGTCATTGGTTTATTTGAATGGCTTCAAAAGTTTTCAAGTTGAGAAAATTCTTAAAAGGAAATTCACACAAATATAGATGAATTGATTTATTCTTTGAAGTTCTTAATTGTCATCCATTAGAATCAAGTATTATAAAGTTAGTTTTAAACTTAGAAGACTGTTGCTATAAAAGTGAATTCCATAAAAAAAGAGAGGTGAAAATCACCTCTCTCATAATTCTTAAGGAATAATTTTTTATCCCTGATTTTTCATTAAAATCGCCTGTAAGCGTTGTTGCAAACCTTGATCTTTTTGTATAACAGCAGCTATGGCTTCAAAACGCTCCATAGTTAAACCTGTTGCAACAATCTTTTCTGAAGCTTTTTTCTCCAATTCAGGTTGCATTTGTTGCATTTTCGCAATCGCATTGTCGTGCATTTTCATTTCAGCGTCCGTAGCCTCAACTTCTTGGTTTGGATCCATAGAAGCTTGTTGAATTGTACTAAAACGTTGTACGTCCATTCCTTCGGCTTCAATAATTTTCACCATTTCTTGTTGTGCTTCTTGATTCTGAACTTGCATTTCTTTGTATGCATTCGCAAATTGCGTCAATTCGGCATCGCTAACTTCGGTTTCCTGTGCAACTTGTGCAAAAAGACCAAAAGTTCCCATCATGGCAACAAATAAAAATAAGCTTTTAACTTTTACTGATTTAAACATAATTGTTTTTTAAAATTAATATCAAATTTGATTAATTAGGATTGAAAAATAGGCAATTCACTTAAAGCCAGCGACCCTAAATTTTTTAGGTACAATCCAGAAAAGTTCAAATCTAATGGCATCAGGAAACACTGACAATTAAAAGACCATCATTAACTTTAAATTAATAGAATTTTATGATTTTATTGCTAATAATCGAGGCTAAAATCTCAATCCTACAATTCCTGACCTTAGTTGTCTACAGTATTTAAAGTGGAGATATGAAAAATAGCATCTCCTTGATTTACAATGGGCGACTGATTTACATTGATGATGTAACCTTCGTTAGGGGAGGTGACTTTAAATCGCATTTTTCCGTACGGATCGGTAATTGTTGCAAGGAACTCGCCTTTTTCTACGTGTTTGTTGCAATCAACTTTTACGTGGAGTAAACCACTTCGGTGCGCGCGAATCCATTTGCTTTTTTCAATTATAACTGTTTTTGAGTTTGGTGCTGGAGCAGGTAGTTTTTTACCCAACATATCCAAGTGTTCCAGGAATCGCAATATGCCATCAACACCTTCCTTGGCAATGTGCTTATTGCTTTCTTGGCTTTTTCCTCCTTCAAAAAGTAAAGCTGGTATTCCCATCTTTTGGCAGGTATTGCGGTATGATTTATCAAGTGTATTAGAATAGACCGTAAAAGGAGCATTAAAAACCTTTGCGAGTTCTAGCAATTTTTCGTCGCCAGGTTTTATTCTAATTTGCGCTGCATTAAATCTACTTGCGCCACCTGTATGAAAGTCTAAACAATAATCGGCGTGCGGTAAAATCTTTTTAGTAAAATGATATGCCACTCGGCTTGCCAAAGACCCCGATTTGGTTCCAGGAAAAACTCTGTTGAGGTCCCTTCCATCAGGAAATGAACGATCGCCATTCAAAAATCCAAAAACGTTTAAGATAGGAATACAGATAATAGTCCCTCGTTTTGGCTTGTTCAATTTTCGGGCAATAAGCTGACGCACAATTTCAACACCGTTTATTTCATCGCCATGAATTGCAGCCGTAATCAAAACCGTTGGTCCGGGAATTTTTGAACGTTCTATAATAATCGGGATTTCAACCTTTGTTGAGGTGTAGAGTTTCGCAATGCTAAAATCTACCGTGCGGCTTTCGCCCAAAGCGATGCGTTCATTTAAAATAACGATATCACGTTCTTCTTTTTTGGCCATACTTACACGTTCCGTTCAATATATTTTATGATTGTATTTGCAATGTCCTTGCCTGTTGCAGTCTCTATTCCTTCCAAACCTGGGGAGGAATTCACCTCTAAGATCAAAGGGCCACGAGAAGATTGGAGCATATCTACTCCCGCAATCCCAAGGCCCATGGCTTTGGCAGCTTTAAGGGCGGCGGTTTCTTCTTCATCGGTAAGCTTTATCACTGAAGCCGATCCGCCACGGTGTAAATTACTTCTAAATTCACCTTCTTTCCCTTGTCGTTTCATGGCGCCAACAACCTGTCCGTCCACAATAAAGGCACGGATATCTGCACCGCCGGCTTCCTTTATAAATTCTTGAACAATCACGCGGGCTTGCAGGTTGTTGAAAGCTTCAATCACAGATTCTGCCGCTTTTCGGGTTTCCACCAATATAACGCCTATCCCTTGTGTTCCTTCCAACAACTTAATGATAACGGGCGCACCACCGGCTTGATCTACGATTTCCTCTACGTTTTTGGAATAGTTGGTAAAGACCGTTTTCGGTAATCCCAATCCGGCACGGGAGAGTATCTGCAAACTTCGCAGTTTATCTCGGGAACGAACCAGCGCCTGGGATTCTGTGGTTGTAAAAACGCGCATCATCTCAAACTGTCGCACCACGGCTGTTCCATAAAAAGTTACTGAAGCTCCAATACGCGGGATAACAGCGTCGGTATGGTCCAGTTTATGGCCTTTGTAAATAATTACCGGGTTCTTCTTTTCAATTACGATATCGCACTTGGCATGGTTTATTATCTCCACGTCATGCTTTCTTGCTTTAGCCGCTTCCACAAGACGTTTGGTGGAATATAAATTTGCATTAGACGATAATATCCTGATTTTCATTTTTTGGTTTTTAGTTTGAAGGAAAGATTGGTTTTGTTAATGTCAACCATGTATTTTTTACTTAAAAAACTTCGTCCTAGAAGTGCAGGAAAACGCATTTCTTCACGGTCGCTTAATGTTAAATAAATGGGTTGTGTTTTTCCGAAAAGAACGATTTCTGTTTTAATTCTATATCTGGCTTCAGATTGGCCATTGCTACTTTTTACGACCTTTACGTCATATTCGTCAAAAATGATTTCCCTTTCGTGATAACTGGGATGTTCTTGGTCTAAAAAAATACATCTTAGGTAGTTGTCTTCCACTTTTATATTTCTACAATGAATGGAAGAGGTGTATGCTCCAGTATCTATTTTTACTTCAATATCAAAGAGATTTAGCAATGGAAAATCTGCTTTATCAATTCTGCCTATATTTATTTTCAATGCTTTAGGGGTTTTATAATTGCAAGGTATGAAAATGAAATCGAAATCGAAATCGAAATCGAAAACCGACTAAAACTAATTCAAATTAAATTTTATTTGAAAACTGCTACTTTTTATCTCGCACAAAGTCACCTACCTGCCGACAACGCATGGACGTCAAGGTTATAAATTTTGAATACTAAATAATGCTGCTTTTTTATCGCGCAAAGTTGTAAAGCCGCCAACTTATTTTAATTTTTGACCACTGACCACTGACCACTGACCACTGACCACTGACCACTGACCACTGCAACTGAAAACTGCTACTTTTTATTCCGTTCAATAAACCCAATGACGCTTTTAGAAACATTTTTTCCTGAAGTGTTTTCAATGCCTTCCAATCCCGGAGTACTGTTGATTTCTAAAACAAGAGGTCCGTTTTTGGATTGCAGGATATCTACACCACAAAACCCAAGTCCCATTGCTTTGGCTGCTTTTATAGCTATTTTTTCTTCTGCGGAAGAAAGCTCAATAATTTCTGAAGTACCTCCGCGATGCAGGTTACTGCGGAAATCGCCAGCCTTGGATTTTCGTTTCATTGCCGCAACTACAAAGCCATCAACAACAATCGCTCTTATATCGGTACCTTTGGCTTCTTCAATATATTCCTGAAGTAGAAATTTAACTCCGGCGGCATTTAATGTCTCTATGGTTGCCAAGGCATTTTGTGGACTTTCGGTAAGAATCACCCCTTCCCCGTGGGTTCCCTCTAAAAGTTTGATGATGATTGGTTTGTCATTAAAAGTTTTCAATTGCTCCTCAAATTCAAAATAGGAAGCGAAAAATGTTTTTGGCACAGGAATTTGGTGTTTGGCCAAAATTTGAAAACACGTCCATTTATCGCGGCTGTTACTTATTCCTTCAGAAGAAACTACTGAAAATAAATTCATAGCCTCAAAATGACGAACTACGTTAGTTCCATAATACGTATTTGAAGCACCAATTCTGGGAATGATTGCGTGGAGATTCTTAACTAATTCATTTTGATAATAGAGTGATGCTTTTCCGTTTTCAATGGCCAGATTGCAATAGGAAGGATCCAAAACTTCCATAGAATGATTTCTTGCTTTCCCAGCATTTAGCAAGCTTTTTGTGGAGTAAAGTGCTTCTCCACGGGATAAAATGGCAATGTTCATAGTTGATTATTGATGGCGCAATTTAATCAAAAAGGTGGTAGTGCATGGAACCTGTAAAAGATAAATCCATAATTAACATATTGCTTTGTAAAACTAGGTCTAATAAAATTTACAATCCATTATCTTTGAGCTATGGCAAATGCTTCCTTAACGCTTCAAATTTCCACACTTCCCGATTCACCAGGTGTTTATCAATACTATGATAAAGACGGGAAACTGCTATATGTGGGGAAGGCTAAAAACCTGAAAAAACGGGTTTCTTCCTATTTTAATAAACAACAGGACAACGGCAAAACAAGAATTCTTGTAAAAAAAATCGATACCGTAAAGCATATTGTGGTACAAACGGAAACGGATGCGCTGCTGTTGGAAAACAATCTGATAAAAAAATATCAGCCGCGCTATAACGTTTTGTTGAAAGATGATAAAAGTTATCCGTGGATCTGCATTAAAAACGAGCGTTTCCCGAGAGTTTTCTCTACCCGTAGAATGATTAAGGACGGTTCAGAATATTTTGGGCCCTACACCAGCATGAAAACCGTGCATACCTTATTGGACTTAATTAAAGGCTTGTATCCGTTGCGCACTTGCAATTATGATCTTTCCGAAGAAAAAATTAGAGCCGGAAAATATAAGGTGTGTCTGGAATATCATCTAGGCAATTGTTTGGGGCCTTGCGAAGGATTGTTTTCCGAAAAGGAATATCACGAAAATATTGAAGCCATTCGAAATATTGTGAAGGGAAACTTTAAAGATTCCTTACATAAATTTAAAAGCCAAATGAAAGCCTTGGCCGCCGATTTAAAATTTGAAGAGGCACAGCGCGTCAAGGAAAAAATTGATATTTTGGAAAACTATCAAAGCAAATCGACAGTGGTTAATCCAAAAATAAACAATGTTGATGTGTTTTCAATTATTTCAGATGAAAGCTATGGGTATGTAAATTTCCTTCAGCTGTCTCATGGTGCCATTATCCGATCGCACACCTTGGAAATAAAAAAGAAATTGGATGAAACTGATGAAGAGTTGCTTCAGTTGGCAATTGTTGAATTACGACAACGTTTTAATTCGCTTTCAAAAGAAATTTATACGCCTTTTGAAGTGGAGCTTGGGGAAGAGATAAAAGTACACGTACCAAAGTTGGGCGATAAAAAGGCAATCTTGAATCTTTCGGAGCGAAATGCGAAATATTTCCGAATGGAGAAATTCAAACAAGCAAAAATTGTAGATCCAGATCGGCACGAGAAACGGATTATGGCGCAGATGAAAAAAGATCTTCGACTTTCTGAAGAACCGCGACATATTGAGTGTTTTGACAATAGTAATATTCAAGGAACAAACCCCGTTGCAGCTTGTGTAGTTTTTAAAAATGGAAAACCGAGTAAGAAGGATTATCGTAAATTCAATATTAAAACCGTCGTGGGGCCGGACGATTTTGCTTCGATGGAAGAAGTTGTATATCGCCGGTATAAAAGATTGCTGGAAGAAGAGCAACCATTGCCGCAGCTTATCATCATAGATGGAGGAAAGGGGCAGCTTTCTTCATCGTTAAAAAGTTTAGACAAGTTAAACTTGCGCGGAAAAATCGCGATTATCGGCATTGCCAAGCGTTTGGAAGAATTGTTTTACCCAGACGACCCCATTCCGCTATACTTGGATAAAAAGAGTGAGACTTTAAAAATAATCCAGCAATTGCGAAATGAAGCGCACCGTTTTGGGATTACCTTTCACCGAAGCAAGCGCAGCAAACAAGCTTTAAACACAGAGTTGGAATCCATTTCAGGTATTGGTGAAAAAACCATTGTTGAATTGTTAAAGCAGTTTAAGAGCACGAAACGGATTGCATCTGCCAGTTTTGAAGAGATTTCAGAAGTTGTGGGACCGAGCCGTGCAAAAAAATTGATTGCCCATTTTCGTGATTCGAAATCTGATAAAAAGGAAGCAGAGCCAAAGGAAGACGAGAAACAGGACTAAAAGAGATAAACGAAACATCGATAATGAAAAAAATACTTTTTATAGTATTCCTAATAATATCCACTTTTTCCTTTTCGCAGGAGCAGCAAAAGGATTTAAAGGTAGGGCTCGTGCTCAGTGGCGGTGGAGCAAAAGGATTGGCCCATATAGGAGCTCTAAAAGTGATAGAGGAAGCGGGAGTGCGCATAGATTATATTGGCGGAACCAGTATGGGAGCTATCATTGGAGCACTTTATGCCTCGGGATATTCTGCCAAACAATTAGACAGTATTTTTAGCCAAACTGATTTTAGCACTTTAATACAGGATAAAGTTCCGCGAAGTGCAAAAACATTTTATGAAAAACAGGAAGCTGAAAAATATGCCTTGGTGCTCCCTTTTGATAAGTTTAGAATTGGATTTCCTTCAGGACTTTCTAAGGGTCAGAATGTTTACAATTTGCTTTCAAGATTGACGGGCCATGTGAGTAGTATTTCAGATTTCAGCAAGTTGCCAATTCCATTTTTTTGCATTGCCACCAATGTTGAAACTGGGAAGCAGGTTATTTTGAATCACGGTTATCTGCCTCGGGCGGTTTCAGCCAGTGGAGCTTTACCCTCGCTTTTTAGTCCCGTTATCATTAAAGACCAAGTTTTGATTGATGGTGGAGTGGTCAATAATTATCCAGTAGGCGAGGTGAAAGCCAAAGGCATGGATCTTATTATTGGCGTTGATGTTCAGGACAGTCTTAAAACCCGAGATAAACTTAGATCTGCACTTGATGTTTTAGTGCAGATTAACAATTACCGCACTATTAATGATATGATTGAAAAACGTAAAGAAACCGATGTGTATATCCATCCAAATATTAAGGATTTTTCAGTGGTCTCTTTTAGTGCAGGTAGGAACATCGTGGAATCTGGTGTTGTTGCAACGGAAGCTTACCGAAAACAACTTCAAGACATTGCATCAAAACAAAAGCCTGTAAAAAAGAAGGAAATTAAATTCGAAAAGCGAGATACTATTTATATAAAGGATGTAAAAATTGAAGGAAACGAAGAATACTCAAGAAGTTATGTATTGGGTAAACTTAAATTGCGCACTCCGGATAAAGTCACTTACAAATATTTTACGGAAGGAATCAACAATCTTTCTGCAACAGGGAACTTTCAAGATATCAATTATAAATTTTATGAAGATGAAAGTGGTCAAAATACGTTGCTATTACAGTTAAGGGAAAATAAATCGTCGATGTCCTTGCGTTTTGCTGCGCATTATGACAATCTATTTAAAACGGCGGCATTAGTAAATATTACTAAAAAACGACTTCTGACCAATAATGACATTGCTTCATTAGATCTTATTGTTGGCGACAACCTTCGTTATAATTTTGAATATTATATTGATAAAGGTTTCTATTGGAGTGTGGGTTTCAATTCAAAATACCACTTTTTTGAAACCGATGTTCCATTGAGTTTTGTCGGCGTAGATATGGAATCAGAACTTAGTCTTCCCATAAATAAATTATCGATCAATTACAGCGATTTCACAAACCAGCTTTATTTTCAAACACTCTTCCGAAGAACTTTTGTTTTTGGAGTTGGAGGAGAACATAAATATCTCCGTTATCTCTCTGAAACTATAGGAACTGATTCCAATAATTTGCCTCGTACCGTTTTTGAGAGTACCAATTATTACAGTACTTATGGGTTTTTGAAATATGATACTTATGACAATAGCTTTTTTCCAAAAAGTGGCGCTTACTTTTCAGGAGATTTTCATTGGTACCTCCTTGCAAACGGCAGAAATAAGGATTTTGAACCTTTTTCAGTGGCGAAAGCTAAAATAGGCTATGCTCATAAAATTTTCGGAAACCTATCGGGACATTTAACTACTGAGGGTGGATTTAAATTGGGCGGGACCGAAACAACTACATTGGATTTTGCTCTTGGTGGCTATGGATTTAAGGAGATGAATAATATAATTCCTTTTTTGGGTTATGATGCGATTTCGATTCGTGGAAATACCTACCTTAAAACCACACTGACCTTTGATTATGAAATTTTCAAAAAAAACCATTTGAATATTAGTGCGAATATTGCCAATGTTGGCAACGATCTTTTTGAAAAGGGTAAATGGATAGATGGGGTAAATTATTCAGCCTATGCGATGGGCTACGGTCTGGAAACAATTTTAGGTCCCATGGAAATCAAATATGCCTATTCTCCCGAACTGGACAAAGGCGAATGGTATGTAGCCTTGGGATATAGGTTTTAGCATAATCTTGAAGGTTTAGCTCCAATATTTTTACGATATTTGTAGGGAAGAGTAATTAAGTTTATTGATTTTTAAGTTATTAGGTGGGATTTAATGTCTCAATCTAATAGTTGTTGATTGATCAGTAACTCAATATCTCATTAACCTAATAATCTCAAAAGATGCCTTTTTATCATAAACTGGGTAAAATCCCGCCCAAACGCCACACGCAATTTCGAAAACCAGATGGAAGCCTTTATTCCGAAGAACTTTTCGGAACCGTGGGTTTTGATGGAATGTATAGTAACATTTACCACGAAAACAGACCCACCCAAGTAAAGGAAATTAAGAAACAATATCATGTTGCTCCTAAGATTGCACGCGCTAACAACATGGAGTCGCTCAAACTAAAAGGATTTGACGTAAAACCTGAAAATGATTATCTGGATAGTCGGAAAACAGTGCTTACCAATAGCGACTGCAGTATTATTCTTGCTGCTCCACAGCAATCATTAAAAAATTATTTTTATAAAAATACAGATGCCGATGAACTTCTCTTCATCCATAAAGGCTCGGGAAAACTGCGTACTTTTTTAGGGAATCTAGATTTCAAATACGGCGACTATCTTTTAGTTCCCCGAGGAGTTATTTACCAAATAGATTTTGATACCGAAGACAACCGACTTCTTATCGTTGAATCGCGAAACCCAATTTATACACCAAAACGTTATAGAAATTGGTTTGGCCAGTTGTTGGAACATTCTCCTTTTTGCGAGCGGGATATCCGCAAACCACAGGAATTGGAAACCCATAACGAAAAAGGTGAGTTTTTAGTGAAGGTGAAAAAGCAAGATGATATTTTTGAAATGGTTTATGCCAAGCATCCTTTTGATGTAGTGGGATATGATGGATACAATTTTCCGTATGCATTGTCTATCCACGATTTTGAGCCTATTACGGGACGCATTCATCAACCGCCACCAGTGCACCAAACCTTTGAGACAAGTGCTATGGTAATTTGTAGTTTTGTTCCGCGTTTATTTGACTATCATCCAAATAGCATACCTGCGCCATACAATCATAGTAATATTGATAGTGACGAGGTGCTTTATTATGTAGATGGTGATTTTATGAGCCGAAACGATATTAAACCTGGGTATATAACATTACACCCAGCAGGTATTGTGCATGGACCACATCCAGGTGCTGCCGAAAGAAGTATAGGTAAAACCGAAACGGAAGAATTGGCAGTAATGGTAGATACTTTTAAACCCTTGCAGGTTACTGAAGATGGATTGAAACTATCGGACGGTACGTATTATCAAAGTTGGCTGGAAAAAGAGTAGCAGTGTGCAGTTGGCAGCACTTTGACAATTTCTGTAAATCTTAAATTCTAGTTGTAAATATTTGAACAAAGAACACAAAGTATGACAGTAAAACAGAAAATAATAGATAGAGTAAACTCCATAGAGGACGAAACTGTTTTGAATGAAATCTATAATTTGATTTCTACTGAAAAAAAAATTGACAAAGTTTATGAATTTTCATCAAACGAACTCAAACAGGTTAATGAAGCGATAGATGATGCAGATAACGGTAGATATTTCACGCAAAAAGAATCTGAAAAATTGATAGCTAAATGGTTTCAAGAGAAATCCGTTGGACTTTAGCCGCCACTAGGGATAAACTCTCTATTTTTGAATATTGGACCAATAGAAACCAATCCGCGTTATATGCAGAAAAATTGGAGTTATTATTTAATGATACTATAAAAATTGTGGCAATTTTCCCTTTTGCTGGAATTGAGACTAACATCACGAATGTTCGGATTCAAATAGTGAAAGATTTTAAATTAGTGTATAGAATTCGTGAAGAGTATATTGAAGTGTTAAAGGTTTGGGATACGCGACAGGATCCTTATGGCTTTAATTTGAAGGGATATAAATAAATAATCGTTTAAGTGATTAAATGAAGATATTCTTATCGAAAATCTTCTAAATTAATTAGTAAATAAAAATAGAATTTTTAGAAAAAGTAAATTATGAGTAAAGACGTAAAATCGGTCGATTATGGACTGGAGAAGATTTTTGAAGGCGCAGAAGACTTTCTGCCATTATTAGGAACAGATTATGTAGAGTTCTACGTGGGTAACGCGAAACAAAGTGCCCATTTCTATAAAACAGCATTCGGATTTCAATCCTATGCATATAAAGGGCTGGAAACAGGATCGCGTGATTCTGTGAGCTATGTATTGAAACAGGACAAGATAACTCTTGTGCTAACCACCCCTTTAAACAGTAAATCTCCCATAAATGACCATATTGTAAAACATGGTGACGGTGTAAAAGTAATTGCACTTTGGGTGGAAGATGCGAGAAGTGCTTACGAAGAAACTACCAAACGCGGTGCCAAATCATATATGGAACCTAAGGTTGAAAAAGATGAACACGGGGAAGTAGTGCGAAGTGGGATTTACACGTATGGTGAAACCGTGCACATGTTTGTGGAACGAAAAAACTATAATGGAACATTTTTGCCCGGTTTCCGTGCATGGAAAAGTGATTACAATCCTACATCAACCGGTTTAAAATATATTGACCATATGGTAGGTAACGTAGGCTGGAACCAAATGGACGTATGGGTAAAATGGTATGAGGAAGTGATGGGCTTTGTAAACTTTTTATCGTTTGACGATAAACAAATTCACACCGAATATTCTGCTTTGATGAGTAAGGTGATGAGTAACGGCAACGGGCGTATAAAATTTCCAATTAATGAGCCTGCTAAAGCGGCCAAGAAGTCACAAATTGAGGAGTATCTTGACTTTTACGAAGATGCGGGCGTACAGCACTTAGCAGTGGCAACCGATGATATTATAAAAACAGTAAGCCAATTAAAAGAGCGTGGAATTGAGTTTTTACCGCCTCCACCGCAATCTTACTATGATGCTATTCCAGAACGTTTAGGAGATCATATGAAAATGATGAAGGAAGATTTAAATGAACTTCGCGATCTTTCCATTATGATAGATGCCGATGAAGAAGGATATCTACTTCAAATATTCACAAAACCTTTGGAAGACCGTCCAACTTTGTTTTTCGAAATAATTCAGAGAATGGGGGCAAAAGGTTTTGGAGCTGGAAACTTTAAGGCGCTTTTTGAATCTATAGAACGCGAACAAGAGCAAAGAGGCACATTGTAAAAAGGTAACAATAAGTAAACCCCATCGTCATAAGGAAGGTGGGGTTTATTTTTTTGGAACGGAAGTTGCATTTTTAATCTCAAAAACGTCCTAAGTCTCAATTTATGAAGAAGCTACTTGTGCTTTTATTTATTTTTGGAAATATATTTTTTCTTTCTGCGCAGGAAAGAGCTTATGGTGATGGTGAATTTTTTAAATTCCGGGTCCACTATGGTTTTGTAACTGCTGGCTATGCCACCCTTCAGGTAAAAAACGCATCCGTAAATGGAAACGATGTTTTTCACGTGCGCGGTTATGGTGAAACCGTGGGTCTTTCAAAATGGTTTTTTAATGTCCAAGACGATTATCAATCCTATATTGATAGAGAAAAGGATATCCCCTACCGTTTTATTCGGAAGATTGATGAAGGTGGATATACCAAAGATCTTCAAATAGATTTTGATCATTTCAATAATAAAGCGCGTGTAATTGACAAAAAGCACAATGAAACGAGTGAATTTTCGTTTCCTAAAGAAACGCAGGATATGATCTCTGCTTTCTACTTTCTTCGAAACAAATTAGAGACTGAAAACATAAAAGAAGGTGACGTTGTAGAAATGAATATGTTTTTTGACAAAGAAAATTACAAATTCAGGTTAAAATTCCTTGGTAAAGAAGTTTTAGATACTAATTTTGGGCGCGTTCGCACTTTGGTCTTTAGGCCTTATGTTCAATCTGGTCGTGTTTTTAAGGAAAAAGAAAGCCTAACTGTTTGGATAAGTGATGATAAAAATAAAATACCATTACTTATAAAAGCCAATTTGGCGGTAGGTTCGTTAAAGGCAACCTTAACTGAATTTAAAGGCTTGCAACATTCATTCAAGATCATTGCGAATTAATAGAATTATAATACCGAAAACTCCCCTGGATTGAAGAATTTAATTTTACTGGCTTTAACACTTAGTCTACTCACAACATCTTGTGAAAACACAAAAGACGACCTACCTGAAATCCAAGAGGTTGTTGAAGAACCGATCATTCAGCAGTACGGCTACATTTTTAATGATTTTAATGTAACTAGAGACACTATTCGTTCGGGTGATACCTTTGGCGATATACTTTATTCCAACGGTGTATCTCATGATAAAATAATGGAAGTTGCCACAAAGTTTCGCGACAGTTTTGATGTGCGGAGAATTCGTGTTGGGAAACCATATATATTACTCAATTCAAAAGACTCGCTTAATCAAACGCAAGTTTTTATCTATGAAACCAACAAAATCGATTATGCAGTAGTCGATTTTCGTGATGAAATTTCCATCTATAATAATCAAAAACCTATACGCTATCAGGAGCGCGAGGCATCAGGGATTATTAGCAATTCGCTTTCTGCAACTATGGAAGAGCAGAATTTAAGTCCAAATATGACGGATCAGCTAGCGAACATTTATGCTTGGACCATAAACTTTTTTAAACTACAGAAAGGGGATCGGTTTAAGGTTATTTATACAGAAAGATTTATAGATGATACCATTCCAGCTGGACTCCACGAGATCAAGGCTGCCTATTTTGAGCACCATGGCAAACCGCTTTATGCTTTTAATTTCTCTTCGGATTCCTTAGACAATATTTCAGGATATTATGATGAACAAGCCAATAACCTAAAGCGGGCATTTTTGAAGGCGCCTGTAAAATTTAGTCGTATATCCTCCCGTTATAATTTAAATAGACGCATAAAATATTATGGTTTTAAACTTCGTCCGCACAAGGGGACGGATTTTGCCGCTCCAATAGGAACACCTATTCTGGCGACTGCCGATGGTGTAATTACAAAATCTGAGTATAGAGGCGGAAATGGCAATTATGTAAAGATCCGGCACAACGGTACTTATGAGACCCAATATCTTCATATGAAAGCACGGAAGGTTAAAGTTGGGCAATTTGTTAGCCAAGGCGATGTTATTGGTTGGATAGGAATGACTGGCAACACAGGTGGTCCTCATGTATGTTATCGCTTTTGGAAAAACGGAAAACAGGTAGATCCTTTTCAAGAAGAAACACCATTTTCGGAACCCTTGCCGGAAGAATTGCACGATCAATATTTTGCAGAATTGCTTCCGCTTAAGGAAGAATTGGACTGTATTACATTTTAAACTTTAACTTCACTATAACATGTTAATAACCTTGTTATTAACTAAAGCTTGAATTCTCAAGGCTTTATGGTTTAAATTTTATCTTTGGATACAACAGACAATCTTAAATATTTCTTAATCAAATTTATTGGTTTAAAGATATTAAAGATTGTACTTTTGCCGAAAATTTAAACCAAAACTCAAACTCATGAGAAAACTATTACTTCTTGTTTTTTTAATTGGCGGTTTTTCCGCTTTTTCACAAGGAAAGGTTACAGGTACTGTAATTGATTCTGAAACAAACAATCCATTGGCAGGAGCCAATGTGGTTGAGACTGGCACTACAAATGGTGCTATTGCCGATTTTGATGGGAATTTCATATTAGAAACTTCTGCCAATTCGGGTACAATTACAATTTCATACATAGGGTATACTGTTGAAAAAGTTTCCTTTAAAGTTGTGAATGGAAATGCAAGTCTTGGTAACATTAAGGTTACTTCAGATTCTGATGCCCTTGATGAGGTAGTTATTGTAGGAAGAGGGATTATAGATTTGGCTAGAGATCGTCAAACTCCTATTGCCGTTTCAACAATTACTTCTGCAGAAATTCAAGCGAAAGCTGTAGGTAACGTAGAATTCCCAGAGGCTATAAAAAGTACTCCTAGTGTTTACGTTGCTAATCAAGCAGGTGGTTTTGGTGACTCGCAAATGTTTTTACGTGGTTTTGACCAAACAAATACCGCATTCCTTTTAAACGGACAACCAATTAACGGAATGGAAGATGGTAGAATGTACTGGTCTAACTGGTCTGGTATGTCAGACGTTGCCAATGCAATCCAAGTTCAACGTGGTTTAGGGTCTTCAAAATTGGCTATATCCTCAGTTGGAGGTACTGTTAATATCATTTCTCGTGCTGCTGGAAGAAAAGAAGGCGGTTTTGCTCGCTTCATGACAGGTAACGACAGTTATTTAAAGGGAACAATCAGTTACGATTCTGGACTACAAGGAAAATGGGCTTACTCATTTTTATTGGATCACTGGCAAGGGCATAAAAAGTATGCTGAAGGCACTGCAGGTCAAGGACAAAACTATTTTATAGGAATTGGTTTTGTGCCTAACGATAAGCACTCCTTCAACTTGTTGTTAACTGGTGCACCACAATGGCACGACCAAAACTTTTCAAAATCACTTGAGAAGTACGAAGAATACGGAAGACGCTATAACGACAACTCTGGATTTTACAATGGTGAAAGATTTACACTGAGAAGAAATTATTACCACAAACCTATTGCAAACCTAAACTGGGATTGGAATATTAGTGAAAAAACAAACTTGTCCTCTGTGCTTTATGCCTCTTGGGGTCGTGGAGGAGGAACAGGTCCTGCAGGTAGCTCTAGAAATATTATCAGGAATGATGATAACGGGGAAGTAAATTTTGACGCTATTGAAGCCAGCAATATTGCTGGTGCTGAAAATGGAATTGGAAGTTACTCACGTGGTTCCTTAGCCAGAAGAATGTCTGTAAACAACCACAATTGGTATGGTTTCCTAACAAACCTTGAGAGTGCCGTAAGTGATAATTTTACTGTAAATGTTGGTATAGATACACGTTTCTATAAAGGAAACCACTGGTACCAAATGAACAATCTTTTAGGTCTTCAGGGTTATGCTGAAAACCAAAATTATGCTGACAGAGATCCAGACTACGTAATTAGCGAAACTTTTGAGGCTAGTCCTTGGGCTTCTTTATTTAACTCAGCCGATGAAGGTCAGCGTTTCAACTATGATTATTCTGAATTTATAAATTACTTCGGTGGTTTTGGTCAAGCAGAATATAAAAATGATAATTTCTCTGCTTTTGTGCAAGGAGCTGTTTCTACACAGAGCTATCAAAGAGAAGGGCGTGCTTCAGGTAGAGAAACTGAGGGTGTAGATGGTCTTGGGAAATCTGCTAAAATTAACAAAATTGGATACAACCTTAAAGGAGGTTTGGGTTACACTTTCCTTGAAAATAGTACTGTATTTGCAAATGCTGGTTACTATTCTAGACAACCATTCCTAGATAACATTTTCTCTGATATTAGAAACTCAAACTATATCCTTGAGGGTGAAAATGAAATTGATAACGAGGAAATTTTAGGAGTTGAGGCTGGATACAGACTTCGTGCTGGGAGCTTTAGCTTAGATTTGAATGGTTATTACACTAAGTGGGGTAACAGATTCCTTTCAGGTGGATTTATTAGAGCAAATCCAGATTCTTCAGATCCAATAGAACAAGTTGATCGTTACCAGAGATTTACAGGTATTACTCAACTTCATACAGGGTTTGAATTTGAAGCAAAATACAGATACTCAAGTGACTTTATGATTAGAGCATTTGGTAGTATTGGTAACTGGAAATATGATGGTACAACACCTTTCCAAACTAGAGCCGACCAAACTAACGAATTATTAGAAGAAGGAAAGATTGATCTTACGGGAACTAAAGTGGGTAATGCTGCACAGACTTCTTTTGGTTTTGGTTTCAATTATAACGTTGTTGGCGGACTTAGTTTAGACGGTGCTTACAACATCTATACAGATCTTTACGGTTTTGTGGATGCAGAAGACGTTACAGAATCCGCTCTTAATAATGAAGTGTACCAAGCCGAGCGTTTAAGCCCTTATAGCTTATTGGATCTTGGGATTACCTACAAATTTGACTTTGGTAAAAATGCTTTTACCATTCGTGGAAACGTTTATAATGTTACAAATGAAATTTACTTAGGCCAAAAAGATTCTTATGGATACTATTATGGTGTTGAAAGAACTTGGAACGCTAGTGTTCGTTACAATTTTTAATATCGATTACTTTATATAGAAAAATGCTCCAATCTTTTGGGGCATTTTTTTTGTTTATAAACCTTATCTTTGGGAAACTTCTAAAAACATTTAAAAACTATGGCTAATACCTTACAATTCATTCACTCTTATTGGGCCTATTTGGTTCTTTTAATTGTTGTGCTCGCAACGCTAAATGCACTTGCTGGATTCTTTTCAAAAAGAGAATACGGTGCAAAAGACTTTAGAATCTCACTCTTTGCACTAATTGTTGTTCATATTCAACTGCTTATTGGGCTTATTCTTTATTTTGTTTCGCCTTTGGGCTTACAAAGCATAACCACTAACGGAATGGGCGTAGTAATGAAGGATTCTACATTACGTCTCTACGCTGTGGAACATCCATTTGTGATGATCCTAACCGTGGTTTTTATTACCATTGGATATTCAAAACACAAGAAAAAATTGCTTTCAAGCAAGAAATTTAAAACCCTTTCTATATTTTACACCATAGCATTGCTATTGATGCTAAGCCGTATTCCTTGGGGACAGTGGTTTTAAAAGATAGTTAATCAATACAAAATGGTAGGCCTCAGATTATTTGTAAGCCTACCATTTTTATTTATAATATTATTCTGAAAATTTCTCCTTTATTAAATAGATATATACTGGAAAGTGATCGCTATATCCACCAGTGTAGCCATTTGCAAAGCTTCTAAAAGGATAACCCTTATATTGTCCGCGCGGAGTGGCAAGATAGTTTTTATTGTAAATACCAGCTTTGTAAAAACGATAAGAGGAATACTCTTTTTTAGCCAGTTCTGTAGAAATTATCATTTGATCAAAAAGATTCCAGGCATCCCGATACGCCAAAGTGCCCATTCCTTTTTTATACATATTCTCCATAGGATTATACAATTCCTTTAGCCCCATGGCTTGTCTTTCATTTTTTGCATTTAAAACACTCTTAATGCTCGGGCTTGTGGGATCATCATTCATATCACCCATAGTAATGATTTTAGCATAGGGATCTTCACTGAAAAGAGAATCTATTATCCTTTTATTAAGTGCTGCGGCTTTCAATCTTTTTGGGCGACTCCGCTCTTCGCCACCGTATCGAGATGGCCAGTGATTGACAATAAAATGTATTTTTTCCCCATCCAACATCCCGCTTACTAAAAGCTGATCGCGTGTATAAATACGTTTACTTCTATTGTGATCTTGGTAGAGAAGAAGTTCATGCGCTTTGTAGTTTGAAGGGGTGAACAATTTTTTTTTATATAGGAGTGCCACATCAATTCCCCGGCGGTCTGGGCTGTCAAAGTGAACCATACCATAATCTTTTTCTAAAAGAGCTGGGTCGTTTGCAAGATCTTCGAGAACACGTCGGTTTTCTACTTCGCAAAGCCCTATTATTGCAGGTGAGGTTTGGGTAAGATCCTGCCCAATATCGGCAATCACTTTTGCTATATTCTTCACTTTTGCCTCATAAATTTCTTTGGTCCAATGATCTTTTCCTTCTGGAGTACGATCATCGTCAAAGGTGAGGGGATCGTCCTCATAGTCAAAAAGGTTTTCAACATTATAAAATGCGACCGTAATTATTTTGTATTCCTTCTTGTTCTGTCCAAAAGAAGAAGCTATAAAAAGAATGAATATTGCTAAAAAGTACAAGTCAGTTTTCATGTGTAAACTAGGTTAAACTTGTTAAATTTAAGGTATTTAGCTGAAAATGTGAATTTTAAGTTAAATTATTATATATTTATAGTATCATTTAAGAATAAAACTATGCTAAACTACATGTATCGAGATGAAAAGTATCACTTTAATATTATGGATAGTTCTATTCGGTGGTTTTCCGACCCTCGCTCAAGTTGCTGTTGTATCTGGAAAAGTATTTGATAAAATCTCTAGCGAACCAATTCCGGATGTTATTGTAAGCATTCAAAATAGTATCTTCACTTCTAATACAGATGCCCAAGGGGCATTTTCCTTTTTTCAGAAGGATCTGCCAAAGGGGGAACAGGTTTTGAAAATTTCAAAAACAGGCTACCTTCCTTTAAAAATTCCTATCACTATTCAAAATGATGCTCCAATTGATTTAAGAGCTATTCTCTTGGTAGTCGACCTAAAAGAAATTAATGAACAAATTGGTGTAATCAGTCTTTCCGACGATCAATTAGATGAAGATGAGGGAACTTCCTATAATGTTTCGAGTTTGCTTCAAGCGTCTAAAGATGTTTTTTTGAATGCTGCGGCCTATGATTTTAGCACTACTTTTTTTAGACCAAGAGGTTATAATTCCGAAGATGGGAAAGTGCTTATCAACGGTCTCGAAATGAATAAACTATACAATGGTAGGCCACAATGGAGCAATTGGGGTGGTCTCAATGAATCTCAGCGCAATCAGATGTTTTCTATGGGTATTTCTGCGAATGAGTACACTTTCGGGCATCTCGCTGGAACTACCAACATTATTATGCGGGCATCTCAGTATCGCAAAGGAGGACGTATTTCTTATGCCTCCAGCAACCGTAGTTACCGCGGCCGCACGGTAGGTTTTTATAATAGCGGGCTGCTTTCAAGTGGATGGGCATATTCTGCTTTGATTGGAAGGCGTTTTGCTAAAGAAGGATATAATGAAGGTACTTTGTATGATGCAAATTCAATTTTTGCTTCCGTTGAAAAAAGATTCGGTGAAAGCCATAGTTTAAATTTTACGGCTTTCTATACGCCAAACCGCAGAGGGAAATCTTCGCCTAATACGCAAGAGGTGTATGATCTAAAAGACACAAGATATAATTCCTATTGGGGAAAACAGGAAGGTGAAATTCGAAATTCACGAATTAAGGAAGTGGAAGAACCGGTTATTATGCTTAACCATTTTTGGAGTATTTCAAATAACACAGAACTTAATACCAATATAGGCTATCAATTTGGAAAAACTGGAAATAGCCGATTAGGTTATGATAATGCGCCCAATCCAGATCCAAGCTATTACAAAAAACTACCCAGCTATTTTTTGACTGAGAAGAATGGACCAAATTATGAAGGAGCTTACCAAGCATATTCCACCTTCGTAAACGACGGCCAAATAAACTGGCAAGATATTTATGAAACCAATATTTTTTACGGTGGAACTTCCCGTTATTATTTATATGAAGACCGGAATGATGATAAACAGATTTCTGTAAACACTATTTTAAGATCTCAGTTAACCGAAAATATTGCACTGAATGCTTCTTTAAACTATAGAAGTCTGAATTCGGCCAATTTCGCAAATATGATTGATCTTTTGGGAGGAGATGGTTATTTGGATATCGATACGTTTAACACTGGAGATTCGGCAGAAAATGATTTAAACAATCCCAACCGCGTAATAGGAAAAGACGATAAATTTAAATACAATTTTGAAATTGATGCAACCGACTTCAATGGCTTTGTACAGGGACAGTTTTCATATTCCACAATAGATTTCTATTTGGCGGGAAAAGTGGGAAAAACTTCTTACCAACGCAATGGCTTGTATAGAAACGGGTCTTATCCCAATGAAAATGATTCCTTTGGGAAAAGCGAAAAACTTGACTTTACCACCTATGGAGCCAAGGCCGGTGCGACTTACAGATTAACTGGAAAGCATATCTTAGACATTAATACGGCTTATTTTACTGCGGCACCTACTGTGAGAAATGCCTTTTCAAATTCAAGACAGAACAACGCCACGGTAATTGGTTTAGCCGAAGAAAAGTTTATTAATGTTGATGGAAGTTATTTATTCCGTTCGTCAATAGTGAAAGCAAGAGTGACTGGTTATTATACTTTGATGCAGAATGCTTCTGAAATTTCTTTTTATTATGCCGATGGAATTTCGGTTCCTGGACGTTCTGCGTCAACTGCTTTTGTTCAAGAAGTGCTTACCGATATAGACAAGAAGAATGTAGGTTTAGAAGTGGGAATTGAAGCCCAGGTTACTCCCACCATTAAACTAAAGGGAGCTGCTGCCTATGGTCAAAATACATACGACAACAACCCAAACCTCTATTTAACTTCAGATGATTTGGACGAACCACAGTTCTATGGAAAATCAGCGCTTGAAAATTACAAAGTATCGGGTGGGCCTGAACAGGCCTATCAAATTGGTTTTGAATACCGCGATCCCGGTTTCTGGTGGGTTGGAGCAACAGCAAACTATTTTTCGAATGCTTATGTTAGTATCTCTCCCTTAACGCGCACCAAAAATTTTTATCTCGATACAGATGGAATGCCTTTCAATGATTATGATCCAGCAATTGCAAGGGCATTATTGAAGCAAGAAAAGTTTGATGATTATATATTACTGAATGTAGTAGGAGGCAAATCTTGGAGAATCAAAGACTATTATCTAGGGTTTTTTGCCACCATTAATAATATTCTGGACAAAAAATACAAAACGGGTGGCTTTGAACAAGGAAGAAATTCGAACTACAGAACACTTTCCGAAGATTCCGCCAATGATACCCGCGTTTTTGGCTCAAAATATTGGTATGGTTACGGAACTACTTATTATATAAATTTCTACGTTCGATTTTGATTGAGATAAAGCATTAAATGATATAGCTATGAAAAATTTGAAAATTTTAAAAACGCTAAGCCTCTTATTCTTCTTTGGAATGATGACGGTATCATGCGTACACGACGATGATTATAATGTGCCGGAGATAAATGTTGACGAGCCAATTGTTGATGTAAACACCAATATCATAGCGGTAAAAAGTATTTACCGCGGTTTTGAACCTAAGATAATTGAAGCTGGTGATGGCTCAAATAGAGCGTTGTATTTGCAAGGCTATGTGGTTTCCAGCGATGAAACCGGGAATTTCTACAAATCTTTGGTTATTCAAGATGCTCCCCAAAATCCAACAGCGGGCGTAGCTATTTCTACGGAAGCAACTAACCTGTACACAAAATATGAACCGGGCCGTAAAATTTATTTCCGAGTAGATGGATTATATATTGGGGAATACGCTGGATTGCCTAGCATCGGAATTCAAGATGGTGACGAAGTGGGGCGTATTAACGTTGAAGATTTTGATTCTAGAATTCTTCGCTCTATGGATACTATTCAAATTCTTCCGCAAATTGTTACAATTTCCGAAGTAAACGATAATGATACGAACAGTGAATTTTTAAACACGCTGATTAAATTTGAAAATATCCAGTTTCCTGACGGTCTTGCGGGAGTTGCACATTATGGAAATCCGAGTAATACCTTTAGCGTTAATAGGCAATTGGAAAATTGTGATGAAGAAACCATCATGTTACGAACAAGTGGTTTCTCAGATTTTAAGGGCTTGTTGCTTCCAGAAGGTAAAGGCACGTTGACCGCTGTTTTAAGTCGCTTTAATAATGATGTACAATTATTTATACGAGATATTGATGATGTTGTGATGAATGATGAACGTTGTAATCAAGGAGGAACTGGAGCTATTTTGGAATTACCATTTTTACAAGATTTTGAAGGGCAGAATTCCGGAACCGATATACCAGTGGATATTGAGGGATGGACAAACGTAAACGTAAACGGCAGGTCTACAGTGTTTGAAGTGATGGAATTCAATTCAAATAACTATGCACAAACAACGGCCAAGAGTTCAGGGGAGAATCCTTGCGAAGTTTGGTTGGTTACTCCTGGCTTAAATTTGCCAAGTGGTTCTTCTCCAAAACTCACTTTTGACACCAATGATGGTTTTTATAACGGAATGGCGCTAACCGTAAAGGTTTCTACAGACTTCACAGGAGATGTTACAACGGCCGAATGGACTGACTTGAGCGCTATTATTTCCTCAGGAAATACTGCCGGCTATGGAGCCGAATTTACTCCTTCTGGTGATGTTGATCTTTCGGATTATGCCGGAAATGTGGTGTATGTTGCCTATCGATACCTAGGTGCTTCAAGTGGCATTAAAACTACTTATCAAATTGATAATATTTCTGTGACTGAATAAACTTTAAATGATGACTTTTCTTCGCAAAGAAACCGTTTTATTATGAGGTAGTTTTTTTTACTTTTATAAAAATCAGCAAACATGAATTCTGAAAGATTAATATTTAGCCATTATACCGCTGCAGATTTTGATGATTATTATCAATTGGTAAGCAACGCCGATGTTATGGAAATGGTAACGGGGCGACCCGATCCTGAGGATGAAGCAAGAAAGCGTTTAGAAAAAATGTTAAAAATAAATAGGGAAAATCCTGGAATCGGTCATTTTAAAGTATCACTCCTTTCTGATGGTAGTTTTGTAGCGCATTCAAAGCTTGAAATGACTAAAGAAAACGAGGCAGAGATTGGTTATCTACTTATGCCAGAATTTTGGAGAAAAGGTTACGGTACTGAAATCGCCCAAACATTAATAAACCTTGGAAAACATGTTGATGAGATTCATAATTTGATCGCCATTATTGACCCAGAAAATACTGCGTCTAAAAGAATTTTGGTAAACCAAGGTTTTCAATGGGATTATAACGGAGAATACATTGGGTTACCCGCTGCTTATTATAAAATGAAATTATAATAAAAAAAAACCCTCGCAACATTCGATTACTCGAACCTGCGAAGGCTTTTCTGGTTAGTTACTTAGTTACTCTTTTTAAAAAAAAATTATTTATTCATCACAGTAAATTCTGAACGTCTATTTTCTTGGTGCTGTGCTTCAGTACAATTTGCGCCACAATCAACCGCGGGGTTGTTTTCGCCAAAACCTTTTCCGCTGATTCTGTCTTTCGCAATACCTTTTGAAATTACGTATTGTACGGTGCTTTTTGCACGTCTATCTGAAAGACCCAAATTATAGGAGTCTGAGCCACGGTTATCTGTGAAGCTCTCCACTTTAATAATCATTTCAGGGTTTTTCTTCATCAATTCCACTAGTTTATCTAGTTCAAAAGCCGCTTGTGGTTTGATGTTATGTTTATCAAAGTCAAAGAGAATTGGATTTAATTTTACAGTATTACCATCAACAATTTCACCGATTGGACGAAGTGCTATACGAACATTTAACTCGTCGTCCTCTGAAGAAGAAACAGTCTCGGAATTACTTTCGTAACCTTCCATAAACGCTTGCACCACATGATTTTGGCTGCAATCCACGGTTAACACAGTTGTTCCATCGGTTTCTGTAGTCTGGCTTTTTAGTTTATTTTCAAACTCGTCATAAAGTTCTATTCGTGAGCCGGAGATTGGCATATCAGTATTGGCATCTACCACTAGAACATTTAGATTACAAAGATCTGATTTCCCAATTTTGTAAATATCGTCGCTACCTTTACCGCCAGCTCTGTCCGAAGAAACATAACCTTGTTTCGTCTCTGGATTATAAGTGAAAGCAAAATCGTCGGCACTACTATTAGCTCCGATTCCTAGGTTTTTTGGTTTCCCAAAACCGTCATCTGTTGCTTTGGCTGCAAAAACATCCAATCCACCCATTCCTAAATGTCCATTACTACTGAAATAGAGTGTACCATCTGAATCTACATAAGGAAAACCTTCGTCTCCTTCTGTATTTACTGGTTCACCTAGATTTTCTGGTACTCCAAAACTACCGTCCTCATTGACACTCACTTTATAAATGTCTGAGTTGCCTATTCCTCCTGGACGATTACTTGTATAATACAAGGTCTTACCATCTGGACTAAGTGCTGGGTGACTGTTTGAATATTCATTATCGTTAAACGACACGGATTTTATGTCTTTCCATGCACCGTTTACGTTTTCAGCGTAATATATGTTTAACTGGTTTATACCTGCAGAATTCTTTTTGTATTTACCTCCGTAGTAATCATTTCTATCAAAATACATACGTTTCCCGTCTGGGGTAATAGCCACTGTACTTTCATGATATTTTGTATTAACATCACCTTTTAGGAGTTTTGCATTTTTTACAGAACCATCGGCATTAATGGTAGCTGTATAAATCTCCAAATAAGGTTCTTCATTCCAGCCATAAACTTTACCAGTTTCGTTTCTGGCCGAACTAAAATAAAGTTCATTTTGAAAAGCTGTCCCTCCAAAATCTGAAAATTTCGAGTTCAATTCAGTAAGATTGGTTACAAAATACCTTTGTGCTGTGGAATCCATGATTTTAGGTAGGTAATTCGGGTTTTCCATAAAAGCCATAGCTCGAGAATCGCTCGGTATCATGCTAGCAAATATTTTCATCCACTTATTGTACATTTCAAATTTACCATTCGCCTTTAAAGATTGTGCGTAATTATAAACTGTTTCAGAGGTAATTCCTTCATCATTTATTGCCTTCTCGTAAAATCTTTCGGCATTTTTTGTATCGTTGATAAAATAGTAGCTATTTGCTAAACGTACATAAACATAGGTGTTTTTCTCGCCTTCATTTAGGAGCTTTTCATAAGCGGCGGTAGCATCGGTATATTGCAAGCGATCATAATATTGATCAGCCTTTTTGGTGTTACGATTCTGAGCGGTAATCATAGATGTGCTTACGGCTATCAGTAAAAGTATTGTATATATCTTGTTCATATTATATGAATTTTTTTTTTGTTGTTAAAAGAATCTTGGCGAACGTAATACACGTGGCTTAAAGTAAAGATCAAACGCGAAAAACACTTCGTGAGAACTCCGTGATATTGCTGATAAACCGCCGGATACATGATCATAAGCGTAGCCAATTTTTATATTCTCCGTAAGTTGAAAACCAATTAATCCACTAAAAGTTTGTTCTATTCTGTAAGAAACTCCAAGTTCAAAAGTGTCGTAAAATAGTGAGTTTAGGTTTAAGTCATAAGAAACTGGGGCACCAGTAGCACCTTTAACCATTATGGACGGTTTCAGCCTAAAGTTTTTATTAACATCGAAAATGAACCCTCCTGTTGCAAAGTAGTGATTGACTTCTGAGCCATACTTAATACCGTTTTCATCCAAATGGACGGATTTCAACATATTAGGAACTGAAACTCCAATATAGAACGAATCGCCATAGAGAAAAGCTCCAGCACCTACGTTGGGGTAGGTGTTGTTTATGTTTTCAGACAGGAATGGATCGTTTGGATCCTGTAGTTCTAAAGTGGAGAGCCCTACTTTGTGAAAAGTTGCTCCTGCTTTTAGACCCAAAGCAAGTTTCACCCTGTTATTCACAGGAATGGTGTATGAGAAGTCTGCATACACATTGGTTTCTTGAACTGGGCCAAGTTCATCTTTTATGGCTGATACACCAAGGCCTACTCTTTCACTTATTGGCGAATGTGCCGAGAAAGCGAAGGTAACAGGATGGCCGTCAAAACCTGACCATTGATCTCTATAAAGTGCAGTAAAGGAAAGACTTTCCTTAGAACCCGCATAAGCAGGATTCACCACATTCATGTTGTACATGTATTGGGTATATTGAGGATCTTGTTGCGCCTGTGCGTCCTGAAACAACAACACTGCCATCAATACTATTATGCTATATATATGTTTTTTCATCTGTATAAAATATTTTATAAAATGGAAGATGGAATGCCCAAATAATTCATCTTTGATTATAGGGTTAAGTGAAATTGGGCATTTCATATTTATCTATTTGGTAGTTAAAAATAATTAATGTGTTTAGTTGGCTTTCCGGTTCAGATAAATCCAACCGGTAGTTCGTGATCCGTAAACAGCATCAACATTTTTAAGGTCAATTACATAAAAATAGGTACCCGTTGGGAGCTCATTGCCTTTATCAGACTGGCCATTCCACTGGTTGCTATAATCACGTTGGTCAAAAACCAATGTTCCATATCTGTTATAGATTTTAAGTTTTACAATCCCAGATCTGTCGTTTAGCCAGCTAAGCTCCAACGAATCATTAAAGCCATCATTGTTTGGTGAAATTCCTTGAGTAATTACGCAGTTTGTAAGATCGTATAAACTGACCTCTACAGAATCTGATCCGGTACAGCCACCAGCTGAAATCTCCACCAAGTAGATTTGAGATCCCATGGTTCCTGGTTCTAACATAATATCGATTGTACTGTTTGTTTCTCCAGTCAATATATCTCCATTAAGATACCATTGGTAGGTTGCGCCATTTTCACGTGTAGATGCTTTTAAAGTGTGCTCTTCTTTTGGACAGGTTTGGAAATCACCTCCCTCAATAGTAACTTCAAGGTCGTCTTTAAATGTAACATCTATACTATCTGTTGCGCTACAGCTTCCAATAGAAGCCGTTACAGTGTAAGTTCCTATTTCATATATTATTAATGTAGAACTATTTTCTTCTTCAATGGTTTCACCATCTAATTTCCAAGTATAATTTGCGTCGCTAGGGTTGAAGCCCGTTGCTTGGGCGGTAAGGGTTTCAGATCCTTCAAAGCAAGATTCAAGATCTTCTCCTAAAGAAACCTGAAGGTCTTGTTCGGAAATCGTTACTTCATCTGTAGCCGAACAACCTGCCACATCAACAGTTACGGTGTAAACACCATAGTCACTTGCATTGAGCGTTGGGTTTGTTTCGTCTGCCAGTACAGTGCCATCTAGACTCCACTCATAAGTAGCGTCAGTAGGGTTGTAATTGGATGGGGTAGCATCTAGAATAACTGGCTCAGAAAAGCAAGTTTCCATGTTATCACCTAAATCAAACAACGGACGTTCGTTAAAATTGATATCCACTGAACCAATAAGGGTGCAAGTACCAATAGAAACATCTACGGTATAAGTTCCAGAATCGGTTACAGTAATACTTTGTGTGGTTTCCCCTGTGCTCCATAGGAAGGTAGCATCTGCGGGATTTCCGTCTATTACTTCTGCAGTAATTTCATAACTTGGTGTGTCACACAATTCCTGATCTCCACCAAGATTAAGTGTAAAAGATCCTGTTCTGGTTACCGTTACATCATCAGATTCAGTAACCACATCTCCATTACAGTTGGTGTAAACTGCTTGTGCTGTATATACAGTTGAAGCTTCCGTTGGGCAAACATTAAGGGTTGGCTCTGTGCCAATTACTTCTCCGTTTGAATCTAACCAGGTGAATTCAACGTTTGATTCGCCATCGGGCGTAAAACGCCACGCTTCGTTGGAAGCACTCCAATTACCAGTATTTCTTCCTGGAGGAGTATATCCTTGGCTACCGCCTTCATTTTGGATTCCCAAAACAGCGTTGCCATCGTTCCAAGTACAACCGTTAGATCTATCCTCTACGTATACCTCTACTACATTGGTAGTTTCATAAATAACTACTTGTGACGTTAGTTCAAGGTTGTTGCAAGAAGAACTATAAAATGGGATTCCTGGAAAATTAACTACCATGGTTCGGCAAGGTGCCTCTCCAAAAACGGTCCAATTAATTTGTCCGGAGCCAGATACCGATGGATCAACATCCATATACGGTCCAAAGATCGCTGCTGAAAATAAGTTCGGGTTAGGAATTGATTCGTCAAAACTCCAACCACAATAGCCGCCGGGAGAGTTTGCATTCAAATCAAATGAGATTGCTGCGTTAGAGCCAATTACCATTTCCGTATAAGTTTCCCCGAAAAAGCAAAAGTCAAAGGGTAATTGAATTGCGTTAGACCATACATCATCTGTGTCCACAGAAACAGGAGTTCCGCCCGTAAATGGGAATGGAGGTTCATAAGGAATGGAAGAAACTGCATAACTCGATGTTTCTCCAGTATTGAGATAACTTGCGGTAAGGTCGGTACATGGTTCGTCGCAGTCCAACGCTACATCGTCGCCGGCAAAAACGTTAGGACATCCAGGTCCTTGCGCAAATGCAGAAAAAGATATTAGTAAGAAACTAAAAAGCGCTAAGGCGTGCTGTCTAAAGTTGGCTTTAAAAAAATAATGACAACTTTGTAAATAGAGAAGTAATTTTTTATTCATAAAGTTTTTTTTGGAAGTGAAAATCTGTTATTGTGTGTTAACCTAAATTTAACACGAAAATAGATAAAAATTCTGATAAAAGAAGGACGTCAAGGCTTATTTATCTTTTTAACGTAAAAGTTGCAAGAATCCAAAGTCTGCCTCACAAACTTGTTCCTTGTTGATAATCAAATTCTTAATCTTGGATTCTGAGCTTTTTGATCCTTTATACTTTATTTCAACAAGATGACTTTTCACATAAACCTTAAAATCGATCCTAATTTCTAAGCGTATTTCAATGTTTTTAGATGCTAAGTTAAAAAAAATTTATTATTTATGAATAAAATGATGTTAATTGCTTCTAAAGTAAAAAAACTCTTGCTTAGTGTTTTCGTACATTTGTGATCCATGTTAATTTTATATGGAGGTTGCAATACCCCTATTGCTATTTAAAGTAAAAACCACATCGCTAGCGCTAACATAATTATATGATTGAAAGAACGGATATTTCTTATGAAAAAACAGTGTTAATCGGCCTGATTACACAGTATCAAGACGAGGAAAAATCAACGGAGTACCTTGATGAACTCGAATTTTTGGCCTTCACCGCTGGAGGTGAGGTCTCGAAACGCTTCACCCAAAAGATGGAAGTGCCAAATCCAAAAACCTTTATTGGAACTGGAAAGTTGGACGAGGTTAAAAATTATGTCGAGGAAAACGACATAAGCGTTGCTATTTTTGATGACGAACTTTCTCCCGCACAACAAAAAAATATTGAAAAAATTCTTCAGTGTAAAATAATAGATAGAACCAATTTGATTCTTGATATTTTCGCTCAACGCGCCCAAACCAGTTATGCGCGTACGCAAGTTGAACTGGCTCAATATGAATATTTATTGCCAAGACTAGCAGGAATGTGGACGCACTTGGAGCGTCAGCGCGGTGGTATTGGAATGCGCGGCCCTGGTGAAACCGAGATTGAAACTGATAGACGAATTGTTCGTGACCGTATTACTCTATTGAAACAGAAATTAAAGAAAATAGACCGTCAGATGGATGTGCAAAGAGGCAATCGCGGATCATTGGTTCGCGTGGCTCTTGTGGGATATACAAACGTTGGTAAATCTACTTTGATGAATGTAATCAGCAAAAGCGAGGTATTTGCTGAAAATAAACTTTTTGCAACATTGGATACAACGGTTCGAAAAGTTGTTATTGGAAACCTTCCTTTTCTGTTGACCGATACCGTTGGTTTTATTAGAAAATTACCCACGCAATTAGTGGAATCTTTTAAAAGTACGCTGGATGAAGTACGGGAGGCAGATTTATTGCTTCACGTGGTTGATATTAGTCATCCATCATTTGAACATCATATTGCTTCTGTTAATAAAACCTTAGACGAGATAGGTAGTGCAGATAAGCCAACAGTGATGGTTTTTAATAAAATTGATGCGTATAATCCCGAGGAAATAGAGGAGGACGACTTAATAACTGAAAAAACAACGGCCCACCATACTTTAGATGAATGGAAACAAACCTGGATGGCCAAAGTAAATGGTGAAGCCATTTTTATTTCTGCATTGAACAAAGAGAACTTTAATGAATTTCGAAAAATGCTATATGAAAAGGTAAAGGAAATACACACTACCCGTTTTCCGTATAACAATTTTCTATATAATGAATATAGCGAAGAGGAATAAAAGCAATTTGTTCAATATAATTCGATATTACAACTGAAGTATTGCAGGAGCATTCCGAAAGAAATTTGACTTTATATTTTTAAATTAAAAGTAAACTTAAAGGATAAGTTTTCTTCAAAACTCGGTAAGTTATAATAGCCATATCGATAAGCCGCACTGAGTCCAAATCCAAAAAGGATCTTGTTTAATTCTAGGCCACTTTCGTTGTAAAGATGTTCCAGGGTATTAAAAGGAATTCCGAAGTGGCGGTTGGTATTGCTCATATCTCCCCAAGCATGACGCGTAATAAACACGAGCTCTGGCTTCCATTTTTCAGTTAGTTTAAACCTTCGCAAACTGTGCTTTATCTGAAGCATCATTAACCTATCTGAAAAAAATTCTCCAAAGTGCATGGTTTCAAAACTTTGGACACCTGCAACTGAAAATCGCTGGGTTAGTTTTTCCTTGTTAGGTTGGTTTGGATAGGCGTGAAATAAATGCGTTAAAGGTACGTCGCCTAATGCCAGAGACCCATCCAATAAAATATTAGTAGAGGAAAGATCGGTACGTTTTATGTAATAGTCAAATTTTAATGCAAATTTGGTATAGTTAAAATCGCTGCCGGCAATCCCTTTAAATCCTTGTGTTATTTGTGCGCTAATCTTTGGGAAACCGTCAAAATATTCTTTGGTGCCGTCTTCATTCGTAAAAAAGTTTGTTTTTGGACTTATTCTGAAGGAAAGCGTCGCTTCTGCTAATTTATAGTTCCTATAAGGAATGCCGTCATTTATAAAATAATAATTCTCCACGTTTTCCACCTTACTGTGCTCAATTCGAAATTCTGCAAGTATTTTCGGAGTAAGTTCGCTGGCTATATTGGCGTACCATTTTTTATATTTATAAAACTGGATAATGTTTATCAATCTAGGTTCAAAAATAGAATAAACGCGCGCGTCAGTAAGATAATCGTAGGTTCCTATTTCCTTGATATCATCTGCATAGTAAAGACTTATCCATGCTTTTTTTTCCTTGTTTACGCGTGCACTTGCGCCAAGACTGTATTTTAGGGCGCGATCCTTAAATCCATAGGCTATATAGCCTCCCAATTTATATTTCTCAAAAAGTTTATCGTTGGTAAGACCTCCAATACCTAATCTAAATCCTTCATACTGGTTTAATTTAATGATGGTTTTTAAATCAACATCAAAAAAACCTATGGGATAATACCCTGTAGAAAGTGGATGTTCCTTTTTCTCTTCAATAGTAGAAATGGTGTCCTTTTTAGTCTGTACCGCCGGTTCTTGGGCATAAGTAGAAAATCCAAGAAGAAGCAAAAAAAGGAAGAAAGGTTTTTGCATATATTTGATTTGCGGATAGTTGTTGCTCCTAAAAATACAATAAAGCGGCAAATGTGCCGCTTTATTGTATTTAGTTTAACGGAAAGAGTCTTAAACTGTCATTATTTCCTTTTCTTTTTTCGCAAAGATTTCATCAATTTTCTTGATGTGCTGGTCTGTCATTTCTTGAATGTCTCCTTCCAGCCCTTTTTGAAGGTCTTCAGAAATATCTAAATCTTTAAGATCGTTATTCGCATTTTTACGATCGTTACGAACTCCAATTTTTGCCTCTTCAGATGCAGACTTGGCCTGTTTAGCGAGATCTTTTCTTCGTTCTTCGGTCAAAGGGGGAACGTTGATGATTACGCTTTCACCATTGTTCATGGGGTTAAAGCCTAGATTTGCAAGATGAATGCCGCGCTCAATTTCTGGGATCAGGCCCTTTTCCCAAGGTTGGATGGAAATGGTCATTCCATCTGGAGTGTTTACGTTGGCAACTTGCCCCAGCGGCGTTGGACTTCCGTAATAATCTACCATCACGCCACCAACCATAGATGGTGAAGCTTTTCCGGCGCGGATATTAACCAATTGTTTTTCAAGATGTTTTAAGGCATTAGCCATGGCTTCTTTTGTGCCTTCAATGATAAAATCTATTTCGTCTTCCATATCTCGACTTCGCTCGATAACCGGGCGAATAAATTAATACTAGTTATTGTTTAAAATTGAATAATTTCAAAACTAAGAATTTATTATTCAAAATTCAATTTTATTTATCCTTACGTTCCCCCTTTAGGGGGCTGGTGGGTTACAAATTTACTTTCGTTCCAATCTTTTCTCCAGAAATTACTTTTAATAGGTTTCCTTTGGTGTTCATATCAAAAACAATAATTGGCAACTCGTTTTCTTGACTTAGAGTAAAGGCTGTCGTGTCCATGACTTTTAAACCTTTTTGCAATACATCTTCAAAAGTGATGAAATCGAATTTTGTTGCAAGTTTATCTTTTTCTGGATCGCTAGTGTATATTCCGTCCACGCGGGTTCCTTTCAGAATAACGTCGGCACTGATTTCAATAGCGCGTAAAACGGCTGCGGAATCGGTTGTAAAATAAGGATTTCCTGTGCCACCTCCAAAAATTACTACACGTCCTTTTTCTAAATGGCGTATCGCTTTTCTTCGGATAAACGGCTCTGCAACTTCATTGATGTTAATAGCGCTTTGCAAGCGGGTAGGCACGTCTTCATTTTCTAAGGCGCTCTGTAGGGCTAGGCCATTGATTACAGTTGCGAGCATTCCCATGTGATCTCCCTGAACTCGGTCCATGCCGCTACTAGCTCCAGACAAACCTCTAAAAATATTTCCGCCGCCAATAACAATGGCTACTTCTACTCCTTTTTCGGTAATCTGTTTAATTTCTTGAGCGTATTCCTTAAGGCGAACAGGATCAATTCCATATTGTTGATTGCCCATCAAGGCTTCACCAGAAAGTTTTAAAAGAATTCTTTTGTATTGCATAATTTGGATTTGCTGGGGCAAAAATAAAGAAAAATATTGATGCGGTGTAAGTAATTAATGAAAGTAGTTTTTGGAAGTGAAATTTATCAAAAGTTAGTAAGATTTTTTTCTTGATGACATTCCTCCTTCTATTTCGATGTTACAATACTAAGTAACTAATAATCCTTAATATTTTGCATTATGAAAACACATTTATTTTATATATTACTGGGCGTCACGGCTTTTGCAACCGCCCAAAACAATGACTTTAAAAAACCACCATCTCCAGTTTCCTTTCATCCCATTTCTTTGGAAGTAACAGCATGTATTCCCGATACCCAAAGACAAGAGGTGATGCGAGAAATTACTGCGCATAGAAACCTGATTCTTGAAAAAAATCCAACCTTTTTTCAGCAACGCGCTACAGCGCATCCTTTATTTATTCTACCTTTTCGGCCGAAAGCTGGGTATGATGATTATGGCTATTATTCATTGTTCAATCAAGTAGATCAAGATCCTACTTCCAATGGACATTTATTGGATTACAATTGTGGCGAAAGAACCTATGATTACGTTGGTGGAAATCATCGAGGAACAGATTATGTGGTTTGGCCCTACCCTTGGAAAAAAATGGAGGAGGATGTGATGGAGATTGTGGCTGCCGCTCCAGGTATTATTCTACAAAAAAAGGACGGAAACTTTGACAAAAACTGTGATAACAATGGTAACCAAAATTGGAATGGAATTATCATGGAACACGCCGATGGCTCGCGAACTTGGTATTGGCATTTCAAAAGTGGAAGCATAACCTCAAAAGGCGTGGGAGATACCGTTGAAGCTGGAGAATATTTGGGCAGGGCTGGAAGTTCTGGCAGCAGCGATATTCCGCATGTGCATTTTGAAGTACACGATTCGGATGGCCATCTTATTGACCCTTATGCAGGACCGTGTAATAGTTTAAATTCTGAAAGCTGGTGGGCGGAGCAACCAGATTATTTTGTTCCTGAAATCTTGACCCTCTCCACGCACAACTCAGACGCTTTTGACGACGCTTGTGGAATTGTTGAAAACACCTATCGCGAACTCAATTTCCACCCCGGTGAAACCGTAAGATTTCGCATTTTTTATCGCGATTTACAGACGAATGCCAGAACACATATTAACGTAAAGAAACCGGACGGAAGCATTCTTTATGATTACGATTTTGATTCTACTTGGCCAGATTATACAGCAGCTTGGGGACAGTGGAATTTCCCAATTGATGGCAATTCGATGGATGGAGTTTACACCATTACGGTACAATTTGATGCGAAGACATATCAAACTATTTTTGGGGTTAATACAAATCTTGGAATTGAAGATTTAAAGCAAACTGAAATAGCGTTATATCCGAACCCTTCAGCGAATAACATATTTGTAGAAGCGAATGGACAGATTCAAAATATTGAAGTTTTTGATCTTATGGGAAGAAAGGTTTTAGAAGTTTCGCCCTTAGCCGAAAAAACGGAACTAAGTCTGAGTCATCTAACTACAGGAATGTACCTGGCGGTCATTTCTTCCGAAGGGAAAAAACTGGTTAAGAAGATTGTGAAGAAATAGGCTGTGAAAAAACTACCTGAATATCCACAAATTGAAAGACCTCACAGGTCTCTGAGACCTGTGAGGTCTGGTAATAAATTATAATTTTTTTGTTTTATTATTAAATACAGATATACAATAAACTATAACACAAAAAAAAGAGGCTGAAAGCAATCAGCCTCTTTTCGAATTATAAATATTTGTTTAAAGCTTATGCTAAAGAAACTCTCTTAAAGCCAACTACTTCAACATCGCCATACGATTTTACGTAATCTGCAACGCTTTTCTTGTCGTCTTTAATGAAATTTTGGTCAAGCAAGGCTTTTTCGTGATCAAGCGTAGTGTTGTCGCTAATAAAACGCTCCAATTTTCCAGGAAGAATTTTATCCCAGATTTGTTCTGGTTTACCTTCAGCTTTCAATTCAGCTTTTGCATCTTCTTCGGCTTTTGCCAATACTTCAGGAGTTAATTGTGCTCTTGAAATGTATGATGGTACATTTTTCTTAGTTTTACCCAAGCGTCCCAATTCGATATTATCTTTTTCGATAACAGCGATTCTTGCTTCCGTTTCAGAAGCTACGAATTCTGCATCAAAATCTTTATAAGAAAGGGTAGTAGCGCCCATAGATGCAACTTGCATAGAAACGTCTTTTGCCAATTCTTCTGCGTTATCAACTGCTTTTGAAAGACCAGTTAAAGCAGCAATCTTGTTAACGTGAACATAAGCACCTACAAATGGAGCCTCTAGAATTTCAAAACCACCGATTTCAATTTTCTCACCGATAACACCGGTTTGTTCAGTTAATTTTTCTGCAATGGTCATTCCATCAAAATCTGCAGCTAAAAACTCATCTTTTGAAGATGTATTCAAAGCGACTGCTGCCATTTTGTTTGCCATTTCAACGTAAGAATCGTTTTTGGCAACAAAGTCAGTTTCACAGTTTAAAGAAATGATAACACCTTTTGTGTTGGTGTCGTTTATTTTTGCAGTAGCAACACCTTCACTAGAGTCGCGATCAGCTCTTTTTTCAGCGATTTTCTGTCCTTTTTTTCTAAGGATAGCAATTGCGTCTTCCATATTTCCTTCTGCCTCAACTAATGCCTTTTTACAGTCCATCATTCCGGCTCCGGTGGCTTGTCTTAGTTTATTAACTTCTGCGGCTGTTATGTTTGCCATTTTTTTAAATTTTTAAGTTTAATATTAAAAAAAGTCGTTTAATCAATTTTCGAGATAGAAAAGAACCAAACGACTTTTAGATTTTAAAATATCGAGATTATTCTTCTTCCTTAAGAACTTCTTTCTTAGACTTCTGACGAACAGGTTCCTTAGCTTCTTTCATTGCTTCTACATCTTCCTTGTCAGTTGAGGGAACTTCAGCCTTTTCTTTCTTAGCAGGTTTAGCTGCTTTATCTTTTTTGGCTGCTTTTTCCATTTTTTCTTCATCCTCGTCGTCTTTTCCACCAGATTTTCTTTCGGAAAGACCTTCGATTACAGCTTCAGAAACAAAACTCATGATAGCATCAATAGATTTTGAAGCATCATCGTTTGAAGGGATTACGTAGTCAATTACACGTGGGTCACTGTTGGTGTCCACCATGGCAAAGATTGGAATGTTAAGTTTTAAAGCTTCTGCAACTGCAATGTGCTCACGAGTTGTATCAACAACAAATAAAGCTGCAGGAAGACGGCTCATATCAGAAATAGAACCTAAGTTTTTTTCCAATTTAGTACGAAGACGATCTACTGCCAAACGTTCCTTTTTAGAAAGCGTCATAAAAGTACCATCTTGCTTCATTCTATCAATAGTAGCCATTTTCTTAACGGCTTTACGGATAGTAACAAAGTTGGTAAGCATACCACCAGGCCATCTTTCAGTAATGTAGGGCATGTTAGCAGCTTTTGCCTTTTCAGCAACGATGTCTTTTGCTTGTTTTTTTGTAGCTACAAAAAGGATTTTGCGTCCACTACCTGCAATTTTTTTAAGAGCCTCTCCAGCTTCTTCAATTTTTGCAGCGGTTTTGTAAAGATTGATAATGTGGATCCCATTACGCTCCATATAGATATACGGTGCCATGTTCGGGTTCCATTTGCGGGTTAGGTGTCCAAAGTGTACACCAGCTTCTAGTAAGTCTTTTACTACTATTTTTCTTGCCATTTTTGTTTTAGTTTACGTTCTGTGAAAGGATAGCAACCTAAGC
Source organism: Aequorivita capsosiphonis DSM 23843 (assembly GCF_000429125.1). Lineage (GTDB taxonomy): Bacteria > Bacteroidota > Bacteroidia > Flavobacteriales > Flavobacteriaceae > Aequorivita > Aequorivita capsosiphonis. Next base: position 173,921 of record NZ_AUBG01000010.1, on the reverse strand, counting down.
AGAGCTTTGGTTTAGATGCTAAACTAACACCCGAATGTTTCGGGTTAACAGCTTTTTAATTAATAATGATTATGAACTTTTCAACTTTAATTGGGTATCCCAAATGAGATACCCAATTGAGTTGAGTATTATATTTATCAACAAACGCTGTAGCAAATTGCCAAGCGAAGTTGAAGTATTAACGTTTTGAGAATTGGAATTTTTTACGGGCTTTTTTCTGTCCGAACTTCTTACGTTCCACCATTCTTGGGTCTCTTGTTAGTAAACCTTCTGGTTTCAAGATGCCACGGTTTTCGTCATTAAGCGTACACATAGCTCTGGAGATTGCAAGACGAATGGCTTCTGCCTGTCCTGTAATACCACCGCCAAATACATTTACTGTAATGTCGAAAGTTGTTTCGTTATCTGTAAGTGCTAAAGGTTGTTTTACTTTGTACTGAAGAGTTCCAGTAGGAAAGTAGTTTTCAAACTCACGCTTGTTGACAGTAATGTTTCCTTTACCTTCTTTAAGGTACACACGTGCAACAGCGGTTTTTCTTCTGCCTATTTTGTGAATTGTCTCCATTACTTGTTGTCGTTAAAGTTAATAGCTCTAGGTTTTTGTGCTTCTTGACCGTGGTTTGCATCTGCATACACTTTCAAGTTTCTGAACATTTCTGCGCCCAATTTATTTTTTGGAAGCATACCTTTTACAGCTTTTTCAACAAGCCTTGCAGGGTCTTTTTTGTACAATTCTGTAGCGTTAAGGCTACGTTGTCCACCAGGATATCCTGTGTGGCGAATGTAGGTTTTATCCTGCCATTTGTTTCCGGAAAGGTTTATATTCCCGGTGTTGATAACAATCACGTTATCACCGCAATCTACGTGCGGGGTGAAACTTGGTTTGTGCTTACCGCGAAGTAATTTAGCAACTTCGCTTGCAAGACGACCCAATGTTTGCCCGTCCGCATCTACCAGTAACCATTCTTTTACAACGGTTGCCTTGTTGGCAGATACTGTTTTGTAACTTAATGTATCCATTTAGTCTTTGTCAATTGTTAATATTTCATTGTTTTCTCACCCTTTAACAAAACGGATTTTGTCTAAGAGGGGTGCAAATGTAATGTTATTTATTTGAATAACAAGGTGGGTAGGTGAAAAAAGACTTAAGACCCTCCTACGGCGTGCAGGTCGCGGCGCTTTATGACGTAAGACGTAAGACTTCACCATGAAATAAATAAAACTTTGCGGCTTAGCGAGAGAAAAATGCACGCAAAGCCGCAAAGAGTTCAATTTCGATTTCAGTTTCGATTTCGATTTCGAACCTATTCCAAAGTCAAAATCAAATCGCCTTTCATTACCATGGTTCCCGGTTTAAGAGCTACAGATTTTACTTTCCCCGCTTTGTTAGCAGTAATAGTAGTCTCCATTTTCATAGCTTCTATAATAAAGAGATGATCGTTTTTCTTGATCTCTTGTCCTTTTTTAACCAATACCTTATATAGACTTCCCTGTAAAGGAGCGCCATATTGATTGGGATTATTTTCTTCGGCTTTTACGTGTACTTCTTTTTTAACTTCGATGGATTTGTCCTTGATCTCAACAAATCGGTTTTCACCGTTTACCGAAAAGAATACAATGCGAATACCGTCATCATTGGGAATTCCAATGGAAAGTAGTTTTACAATTACAGATTTCCCCGGTTCCAATTCAATAATAGCTTCCTCACGAAGTTTCATGCCATAAAAGAAATTTGTAGAAGCAAGAATCGCCGTATTGCCATATAACTTATACTTTTCGTGAGCATCTTCAAATACTCTTGGGTATAAACTATAGGAAAGAAAATCTTCAAATTCGATAGGGCGGGTAAAACCTTTTTGAAACTTCTTCTTGAAGACACTAAATTCTTCATAAAAGTCTATAGGTGCTAAATGTGCATTCGGCCTATCGGTATAAGCAGTTTGGTTTTTAAGGATAATCCGTTGAAGTTCTTTTGGAAATCCTCCCAAGGGTTGTCCCAAGTCACCCTTAAAGAAATTGATAACCGATTCTGGAAAGGAAATATCTTCCCCACGTTCCATCACGTCTTCCGGATAGAGATTGTTTGTAACCATAAAAATGGCCATATCTCCAACTACTTTTGAACTAGGGGTCACTTTTACGAGGTTTCCAAACATTTCATTTACACGGGCATACATCTTTTTCACTTCGTCAAATTGATCTCCCAAACCAAGCGCTTCTGCTTGCGGACGTAAATTTGAATATTGTCCTCCAGGAATTTCATGTTGATAAACTTCAGCCGTTCCAGCTTTTAGGCCAGACTCAAACGGATAATATACTTCGCGCACATCTTCCCAATAGTTTGAAAATTCGTTTAGTTTAGGAATATCAAACTCGTGCTCCCGTTCTTGATTTTTCATCATTTCAACAATAGAGTTGAAATTGGGCTGTGATGTTAGTCCCGATAATCCACCTAACGCTACATCAACCACATCTACTCCTGCTTCAATAGCTTTTAAGTAAGTTGCCGACTGAATAGAGGAGGTGTCGTGCGTGTGTAAATGGAGTGGAATATTTAATGTGTCTTTCAGAGCCGAAACCAGTTCGCTCGCGGCGTAAGGTTTTAATAAGCCCGCCATATCTTTGATGGCTATCATATGTGCACCCGCATTTTCCAGATCTTTTGCCAGCTGGGTATAATACTTTAAGGTGTATTTAGTTTCTTTGGGATCCAGGATATCACCTGTATAGCTAATGGCTGCCTCAGCAATTCCACCAGTTTTATTTCTAACATAATTAATGCTGGGTTCCATTGCCTTTACCCAGTTTAATGAATCGAAGATTCTAAAAATATCGATTCCGTTTTCCCAAGAAGTTTCAATAAATTTTTCAATTAAATTATCAGGATATGCTTTGTAGCCAACTCCATTGGAGCCGCGAAGCAACATTTGAAAAAGTATATTCGGCATTAAGCTTCTAAGCTCACGCAGCCTTGTCCACGGACTTTCATGTAAAAAACGCAGACAAACATCAAACGTAGCACCGCCCCACATTTCTATACTGAAGGTATTCGGATGGTTTTTAGCAAAACTTTCGGCTACTTTGGTCATGTCATAAGATCGCATTCTTGTTGCCAAAAGCGATTGATGCGCATCTCGAATAGTAGTATCTGTATAGTGGATCTTTTTTTCATCTTTTAACCATGCACAGAATTTTTCGGGTCCCATTTCCGTAAGCAAATCTTTTGTGCCCTTCGGATATTCTTTTTTTGGATCGAACTTTGGAATTTTTGGCGTTCTAAAGATTTTATTTTTGTCGAATGTTTTTACATCTGGATTGCCATTTACAATTACTTCGCCTAAATAATTTACAATTTTTGATGTCCTGTCCTGTGGAAGTTTTATTTCAAATAAAGAAGGAGTATTGGCTATAAAATTAACGGTAGCCTTACCATCTCTAAAGGTTTCATTCTGAATTACATTCTGAAGAAAATGGATATTTGTTTTTACTCCGCGAATGCGAAACTCCTTTAAAGCACGTACCATTTTCCGAACGGCACCATCCAAGGTTCTTCCGTGCGCGGAAACTTTTACGAGCATGGAGTCAAAGAAAGGACTGACGCTGTAAGACTGATAAATACTACCTTCATCCAGCCTGATGCCCATTCCCGAAGCACTTCGGTAGGTTGTGATAGTGCCGTAATCTGGCGTAAAATTATTTTCGGGATCTTCTGTTGTCAAACGGCATTGCATGGCGAAACCGTAAGTTTCCAGAGTATCCTGTTCGTAAATTTTTATCTGTGTGTCTGAAAGTTTGTAGTCACCTGCAATAAAAATTTGAGTCTTTATAAGATCAATCCCCGTTACCATTTCAGTTACGGTATGTTCTACTTGAATTCTAGGATTTACTTCTATAAAAAACACATTGTCTTCTTGATCAACTAGAAATTCTACTGTCCCTACGTTGTTGTAATTTACTTCTGTAGCAATTTTGACAGCATATTTATAAAGTAAATCTTTAACGCGGGTTGAAACATTAAATGATGGAGCAACCTCAACTACTTTTTGATGCCTGCGTTGTACCGAGCAGTCGCGTTCAAATAAATGCCGAATAGTACCGTGATTGTCCGCTACAATTTGTACTTCTAGATGCTTCGGGTTTTCAACATATTTTTCGAGAAACATGGTGTCGTCCCCAAAAGCATTTAGCGATTCACTTCTGGCAGATTCAAAATTGTTGTTTAGGTCTTCCTCGCTTCTAATGACGCGCATTCCCCTTCCACCACCGCCAGAGGCAGCTTTTAGCATTACCGGATAACCAATAGCTTCTGCTTCGGAAAGCGCAATTTTTAAAGAATTCAGTTTTTTAGTGTTACTTTTTATGATGGGCACATCACATCTTTCTGCGATTTTCTTCGCCGTAATCTTATCGCCAAGCGCATCCATGACCTTAGGATCTGGGCCGATGAAAATAATTCCATTTTTCGCACAGTTTCTTGCGAAGTCTGAATTTTCAGAAAGAAAGCCGTATCCAGGATGAATGGCATCTACATTTTTCGCTTTTGCGATGGCAATTATAGCATCTCCATCCAAATAGGGCTTTAGTGGAGCATCGTTTTCGCCAATTTGATAGGCTTCGTCTGCTTTATAACGATGTTGGGAATAGCGATCTTCATAGGTGTATATTGCAACCGTAGCAATGTTTATCTCGGTACACGCACGCAATATTCGAATAGCGATTTCTCCACGATTGGCGACTAAAATTTTTTGTATTTTCATTAAAGCATATTTTAAAAGTAGGGTTTAAGGCGATAAAGATAGAAAACGCATCGCCTCAAAATATAAAAATTTGAAAAGTTTCACAGAATTTTTTTAAATACAAAGAAATGGAAGATGCCGGCGTATTTAAATAAGCTATTGTTACGGCAAAGCCTTATTTCTCTATTTTCTAGATTGCTGCTGTGTTCTTTTTCTTTTTATAATGTATTTGTTATCGCTTTTGTAATTCCGAATCACAAAATCTAGAGCGCCTTCTAGTATTTCACCCATGTTATTTGCCTTTTTGAAGTTTACGTCACCCGTAAGTTCAAAGAGGTCCATTTTTAGCTGCTCCACTTTTTCAGGAGGCGAAATTGTGTCGTTCTTCATACAAGCGAGCAGGCCCCGAAGTCTTTTTCGCTCGCTCCGTGCCCGTTTTGCTAACAAAGATCTTTCCTCGCTTATATATTGATCTATGGATGTTTGTTGAAGCAGATCCATCGTCATTTCTACAAATTTATTATTCTCTTTCAGAAATTGTGGTTTATAAACCTTTGCGTTGCCTTCATAAGATTGTTGGTCAAAATCGATAGCGCGAATTCTATATTGAATTCGGTCAAAATCGTGGGTAAGGACCATAACATAATTATAAGAGCGCATATCGCCCAATAAACGTACAAAACAACGTTCGTTGAATTTTACAAACTCCTTGGCAATTTCAACTTTGTCACGAGGGGAACAATTGTCAAAATGATTGTTTATAAAATCGTCTCCGGGAATACCAGAGATGTGCTCTTCTATTAAAGTATTTTTCCGAACTAAAAAATTTATATGGTTTGGCGAAAGCAGATCTTCCAACTCCAAACCGTAAATACGGGAGGCATCGGCTTTTTTAATATATAGGAAGAGATAGTTGTCGTTTAGAATATTACGGACTTTTATTCTAAATGGTTTTGAGTTTCCAAAAGTGCAAAAGTCTATACTATCTATATTGAGGAAGGGCAAAATGGTGTCTGTTCCATCGGAATGTAAAATGGAATAAACTTTCTTTAGACTCTGATTAATCTCTTCGGTTTCAAATTCAGAATAATATACACTAACCCATAAAGTATCCTTTCCATTTTTGTCATAAACAGTTACCGAACCTTGAAAACGCAGTAAATCGTCGTAATAAATAGGGATTTTAATGGTGCGCCCATGCCGCGTCAAATATTTTAAGAGCGCATTGGTAATAGGATAGGCGGGTTTCTTTTTTGAAATAAGTTTTTGATCCTCCATAGCTTTGGGAAATATTTTTTAAAGATATGGATTTCATTAAACACGTAAGACCGCTTCGCTGTAAGATTTTGGGTTTTAGACTTGAATGTGAGACTTGAGACTTGAGATGTGAGACGTGAGATGCAGCATTTCTTGTTAATAATGATAGATTATTTCTTTGGAATTGATTCACGTATTGAAAATTAGCCACTATTTCAAAAACTTGGCGACTTGGCGAGAGAAAAATTGCACGCAAAGGCGCTAAGACGCAAAGAATTTTGTTTCGAGTTTTTAAGGTTGCTGAGGTTGAGATTTTAGATATGAGACTTGAGATTTTAGACAAAGAAAAAAGATTAAAGAGAAAAGAAAAAAGAGAAATTTAGAATTGAAAAATCACTTCTTTGGAATTTGATATTTTCTTTTCTAAAGGTCAATATTCAAATTTTTCGGTTTCAACTTCAAAAAAATAAGGTTGCTGAGCGTAGTGGAAGTACATCTTCGATTTCGGTTTCGATTTCGATTTCGTTTTCCCTCCTTATTCCTTCACAAACTTTTTCAAGGCAACATTTTTCCCAGAATACAGCTGAATATAATAAACGCCTGAAGCTAAACTAGAAACATCTACGGTTGGGGAAACGGTATTAATATCCAATTGTAAAACTTTACTACCAGTCATTGAATAAATGTTTATTTGGTTAATTATTTTGTCTTGGGTGTTAAGTTGCAACGTGTTTGTTGTGGGGTTGGGATGGAGGTTAATTGCGGCTGCAAAAGGGTTTTCTTCTAAGCCTAAGGTTGCTGCGTGTTTTATAATCCAGAAATCATACCCTCCTCTTGAGTTTTCGGTTTTGTCACCAGATATATTTGATGCAGACTGTCCACAGATTATAAAATTTCCATCGTTATATAAAACAGTATTTGGCAATCTGTCTACATTAGTGCCTCCAATATTGTTTTGCCATTCAATTATACCAAGTGAATTGAGTTTAATAATCCAGAAATCGGGTGAATCAAAAGTGTTTTCAGTTTTATCGCCAGAAATGTTTGAATAGGAATATCCGGTTATAAAGTAACCTCCGTCTGCCGTTTCAGTTGCAGTATATGGCGCGTCACCTGAATCGCCACCTATTGTATTTTGCCATTCAATATTACCATTGGAATTTAGTTTTAAAAGCCAGTAGTCGAGGCCTCCTTGTGAATCTTCGGTCTTATCGCCAGACGCATCAGCATCTGAAAACCCAACTCCCAAATAACCACCATCGGAAGTTATGATTAGATTTGTCAATGCTTGCCACCCGTCTGCTCCATAATATTTTTCCCACACGTTATTTCCGCTGGCATTTACTTTCATGAATGAATAAAAATCCGGACTCCTACTCGTTCCACCGATAATATAGCCGCCATCAGCTGTAACTTTTATGCTTCCCATGGAAAAACTATCCATCAAGTTATGGCTTCTTTGCCATAAAATATTCCCGTTTTCATCCAGTTTTAAGACCCAAGCATCTCTCCCAGAACTATTAAAAACCGTTCTGTCTCCTGAAATTCCAGACTCCGAGGTTCCACCAATTATATACCCTCCATCAGCTGTTATTTGTACTTCGGCAGCATTGTCATATCCATCACCCCCAATAGTATTTTCCCAAATAATATTTCCTGTTGAATCAAGTTTTATCACCCAATAATCTGTATATCCAAGAGAGTTTTCAGTCTTATCTCCTGAAATATCAGAATCTGAACCACCTAACAAAATATAATCTCCTTCTGGGGTTTGTTTTGCATCAGCTAAATAATCATCTTGGCTACTGCCTATAGTTTTTTGCCATTCAATGTTCCCACTACTACCAAATTTTAATACCCAATAGTCATATCCACCACGAGAATTTTCAGTTTTTTCACCAGAAATGTCAGATTCTGAAAATCCACCAACAATAAATCCACCGTCATTTGTTCCACTTATAAATGTGGGCTCTTCTAATTCACTCCCCCCAATAGTCCGCTGCCAAAGAATATTCGGGTCTTGGGCGTAAATGGAAAATACTGAAAGTAATAATGCTAACAGGGTAAAGGTCTTTTTCATAATAAATTTAATTTGGACTTTCGTTACACAATATATATAACCTTAATCAAAAACAAAATTTTTTTGAAAATGAAAATCATTAAAGACTTGATAAAAGAAACTTAATTATTTAAAAACAAAAAAGGACTCGCAGTAATTGAGTCCTTTTATTGTAAATTTATTTTAATAACAGTTTAGTTTACTCTTTAATAAACTTTTTTAAAGCCACATTTTTCCCAGAATAAAATTGAATATAATAAACTCCCGAAGCCAAACTAGATACATCTACACTTGGGGAAACAGTGTCAACATTCATCTGCCGAACACGGCTGCCCAAAATGGTATAGATGTTTATTTGATCTATGCTTATGCCTTGGGTGTTTATTTGTAATGTGCTATTTACGGGATTGGGATATATGCTTATTGTACCGAAGAAGGTGTTTTCTTCAATGCCTAATGTGGCGGCGTGTTTTACGATCCAATAATCATAACCTCCTCGAGAGTTTTCGGTTTTGTCTCCAGAAATATTAGATTCTGAAGAGCCAGCTGTTAAAAAATTTCCATCGCCAGTTTGTATGGAACGTCCACCGATTTCGCCCAAGGAACCACCAATTGTTTTCTGCCATTCAATAATTCCTACCTTATTAAGTTTAAGAAACCAAAAATCTGACGAACCTTTGGAGTTTTCGGTTTTATCTCCTGAAATATTAGAATCTGAATATCCACAAATTAAATAACCTCCATCTGTGGTTTGAGACATTGCACCCACACCTCCTTCCTGTCCTGCACCTCCAATTGTATTTTGCCATACAATAGTGCCTGTTTCATCTAATTTTAAAACCCAATAATCAAAAGATTCATCTATGGCATTTTCTGTTTTATCTTCGTAAGCATCAGAATTTGAGATGCCTGCTATGATATAGGACCCATCTGGGTTTGAATTTATTTTTGGAAACCAATCTATTTTATCTCCTTTTATAGTCCTATCCCAAATTTCATTTCCAGAGGCATCAATCTTTAATACCCAAAATGGAAAATTTTGGCTCTGAAAAATAATCAAGTCTGAACTTAATATAAAACCTCCATCATTTGTTTTTGCAAGACCGCTAAGGTTACACGCAAAATTATAATCAGTAGAACCGTATGATTTTTGCCAAACAATAGCTCCGCTGGAATCTAATTTTAGAACCCAAGCATCTGGGAGACCATTTCTACTAACGGTGCGATCACCAGATACTGCTGAACTAGATTGACCTGCTACTAAATAGCCGCCATCATTTGTTTCAACTATTGCTACTAACTTATCATACTCGTTACCGCCATAGGTTTTTTGCCATTCTATATTGCCGTTTGAGTCTAATTTTAACATCCAATAATCCGCTTTTCCTCTGGAATCTTCAGTTTTATCACCAGAAATACCGGACTTTGAAGTTCCTCCCATAATATAGCCTCCATCACTTGTTTGTTTAAAAGTTCCTAAGCCATCGTCAGCATCACCGCCATAGGTTTTTTGCCAAACTATGTTGCCAGTAGTGTCTAATTTCAAAATCCAGTAATCCTTTCCTCCTTTGGAATTTTCACTTTTTTCACCTGATATGTCTGATTCGGATGTTCCTCCAACAAGATATCCTCCATCACTGGTTTCAATTATGGATGATAGCATATCAGAATTAGTACCACCAATGGTTTTTTGCCAAAGAATACCGGAGTTTTGAGCTTGCAAGGTTATAACGGAAAGTAGTAGGGCCAAAAGTGTAGTTATTGTCTTCATAATAGTAGCATTTAAATTTACCTTATGTAAGGTACAATTTTCTTTTTACCTAAGAAAGAGTTAGTTAAGAGTTTTTTAATGCCGCAAAGCGATAATGCCTTAATAAAAAACACTTAAGTATTTGGTAATATTGAGGTTTTAAAACAATAATCCGGTTTATGTGAAACAACTGACAACTAAGCATATAGGTTATGAAAAGATTAATGAGTGTTTTGCTTATCGCGATTTTCTTCTCGGCCTGTTCATCTGATGATACTAATAGTGGAACGACATTAGTAGGCTCGTGGAAGCTCGTGGAGCTGAACGCAGCAATCCCATTAGATCTGAATAATGACGGAACAGCAAATCGCAATGTTATAGAAGAAATTCCTTGTATAAAAGGAAACGCAACGTTTACCGCAGATGGTAATTACCTATCTACTTTATGCAAAGTAGATGAAGAGGAAGTTGATGGAACTATAGTTTTTAACTGTAATGGAGACATTGTTGGTTCGAGAACTTATGAGCTTAACGGAAATCAACTTACCTTGACTCCTGACGCTCCAGAATCAGAAACTAGTACCACGATCATAGATTTGAATAGTAATACAATAAGTATTACGATATCTGCAGGAGATTTCGGAACGCTGGAATTTGTAGCCGATCGAAATTAAAAAACAAAACTAATTTAAAATAAAAAGACGCTTCTTTGGAAACGCCTTTTTTATAACATCTAAATTCTTTTTTGTCAATTTCGAAAATTTGGAATTTTATTTTATTGAAGTTTTCGCCCTAAGGCGTCTAGTGTGCCTCCAACCAATTCTCTCCAACGCCCATATCCACATCTAACGGAACTGTAAGTTTATAAGCGTTTTCCATTTCGTGTTTCACGAGCGTTTTTAAATCTTCTAATTCAGGTTTATAAGCATCAAAAACCAATTCATCATGAACCTGAAGCAACATCTTGCTTTTGAAGTCTTTTTCTTCTAATTTTTTGTGGATGCTGATCATCGCGATTTTAATAATATCCGCCGCGCTTCCTTGAATTGGTGCGTTTACCGCGTTTCTTTCTGCGGCACCGCGTACAATGGCGTTGCTTCCGTTGATGTCTTTTAAATAACGTCTTCTTCCTAAAACCGTTTGTACATAACCATTTTCACGCGCAAAATTTATTTGTTCGCTTATGTAGTTCCGCAGTTTTGGGTAGGTTTTATAATAGGTTTCTATCAAATCTTTTGCCTCGCCACGGGAGAGATCGGTTTGGTTGCTTAAACCGAAAGCGGAAACACCGTATATAATCCCGAAGTTTACGGTTTTGGCATTGCTTCTTTGTTCGCGAGTAACCTCATCTAAAGGAACATTAAAAACCTTTGCGGCGGTAGAAGCGTGAATGTCTTCTCCGTTTTTAAAGGCTTCTATCATATTGTCTTCTTCACTTAAAGCTGCGATAATTCGAAGTTCTATTTGTGAATAATCCGCAGCCATCAAAACATAATCTTCGTTTCGAGGAACAAATGCTTTTCGCACTTGGCGTCCGCGCTCCGTTCTAATTGGAATGTTTTGAAGGTTTGGATTGTTACTGCTCAATCGGCCTGTTGCGGCAACAGTTTGCATATAATCGGTATGAACTCTTCCGGTAGTAGATTCCACTTGTTCTGGTAGGGCATCAACATAGGTGCTTTTAAGCTTCGCCAAACCGCGATATTCCAGAACATCTCTAATAATTTTATGATCTTTTGCTAAATTGGAAAGCACATCTTCCGCAGTGGAATACTGCCCTGTTTTGGTCTTTTTCGGCTTGTCTATCAACTTCATTTTTCCGAAGAGAATCTCGCCCAATTGCTTTGGGGAAGCAATGTTGAAAGTTTCGTCAGCTTCTTCGTAAATGTTTTTTTCAAGTTGAAGAATGTCTTTGTCCAGAGCGCCTGAAAGGTTGTTTAAGAAATCCTTATCTAGATTGATTCCCTCCAACTCCATATCTGCCAACACGCGAAGCAGTGGCACTTCAATTTCATCAAAAAGTTTTTGAGTGTTTGCTTCGCCCAGTTCTTTTTCGAAATGTTCTTTTAACTGAAAAGTTACATCGGCATCTTCAACAGCGTATTCGGTTTGTTTCTCAATTGAAACATCACGCATATTAAGCTGATTCTTCCCTTTTTTGCCTATCAACTCTGTGATGGAAACGGGGGTGTAGTTGAGGTAGGTTTCGCTCAAAACATCCATATTGTGGCGCATATCTGGGTTAATAAGATAATGTGCGAGCATGGTATCAAAAAGTTTTCCTTTTACCGAAATATTATATTTAGCCAATACCTTTATATCATACTTTAAGTTCTGCCCAATTTTCTGAATGCTTTCATCTTCAAAAAACGGACGTAGTTCTTCTAAAAGTTGTTGCGTTTCTTCACGGTTTTCGGGGAAAGGAATATAAAAGCCTTTTCCCTTTTCCCAAGAAAAAGCGATTCCAGCCAATTCCGCCTCCAGCGGATTTAAACCGGTAGTTTCGGTATCAAAACACACACTTTTCTGTTTCATTAAATTCTGAAGAAAAAGCTTGGTACCCATGCCAGGTTGAACCGTTTGATAGAAATGCTCGGTGTTTTCAATTGTAGCGCGAGAGTTGTAATCTTTTATTTCGTCAGAAGACTCTCCGTCACCTCCAAACAGTGAGAATTGTCCACTTCCTGCGGAATCAGAAGTTGCTTTTTTTGCAGATTCAGAGTTTGAAATCTGCGTCGTTTTTTCTGAAGCACCTTCTTCTGAAAATAATTTTAGAAATTGATCTTTTAATCTTCGGAACTCTAGATCTTCAAAGATTTGTTGCACTTTTTCGCCGTCTGGCATAGAAAGTTCGTAATCTTTTTCGTGGAAGGTCACGTCGCAATCGGTAATAATTGTCGCTAGTTTTTTGGAAAGCATGCCGAGTTCTGCATTGTCTTCAACCTTCTCTTTCATTTTTCCTTTTAGCTTATCGGTATTTGCTAAAAGTGCTTCCATAGAACCAAATTCTGCGATAAATTTTTTCGCCGTTTTATCGCCCACGCCTGGAAGTCCGGGAATATTGTCACTGGCATCGCCCATCATTCCCAAATAATCTATTACCTGCTCTGGTCGCTCTACGCCAAAACGTTTTTGAACCTCAGGAATACCCCAAATTTCTATGGCGTTCCCCATTCTTGCTGGACGATACATAAAAATATTTTCGGTAACCAACTGTGCAAAATCTTTATCTGGTGTTACCATAAAAACTTGGTAGCCTTCTTTTTCGGCTTGTTGTGCTAAGGTGCCGATAATATCATCTGCTTCTAAACCTGAAAGTTCTACACACGGAATGTGCATCGCTTTAATAATTTCTTGAATTATTGGGATGGATTGTTTAATAACATCTGGTGTCGCATCTCGATTTCCCTTGTATTCTGGAAATAGTTCGATGCGTTCTGCGCTTCCATCTTTATCAAAACACACTGCAAGATGGTCTGGACGTTCACGACGGATAACATCAAAAAGTGAATTCATAAACCCTAAAACAGCCGAAGTATCTTGACCTTTAGAATTTATGGTGGGATTTTTTATAAGTGCATAATACCCGCGAAAAATAAGGGCATAGGCATCTAGAAGGAAAAGGCGTTTTTGGGTAGACATAAATGATTGTATTTTAAAACTGAATGTCTCCCCCGAGTGCTTTGGCTGCGCTCAGCATAAACTACATCAAGGGATTAATTTAATAGACTTCCAGAGAATGAAGTTCTCGACTGCATTCGAACGGACATTGCTATTGTCTTCAAAAATAAAAATAACCCCTCACAATTGAAGCCTTTTCTATGAAAAAGAAATAATCCTTTAGATAACTCTAGAGTTTTTGAAATCTCGAAGGTTTTTTCACGTCAATATTTAAAACCAAAGTGTATTTTTGTTTCAATAAATGTTAGTAATAATGAATAAAAAATATTCCATAGTAATCCACGGCGGCGCCGGAACACTCGTAAAAGGATTGATGACACCCGAAAAGGAAGAACAGTACAATACTGCTCTAAATGAAGCACTTGAAAAGGGATATAGTGTTTTAGAAAATAATGGAAGCGCGAAGGATGCTGTTGAAGCTGCCGTAAACCATTTGGAAGATTCACCACTTTTTAATGCTGGAAAAGGGAGTGTTTTTACTAATGACGGCACGCACGAAATGGATGCCGCCATTATGGATGGGAAAACTTTGGATGCAGGTGCGGTGTCACTAATAACAGGAATTAAAAACCCTGTTTCCTTAGCGCGTGACGTTATGGAAAAAAGTGATCACGTTTTTTTGGCAGGGGAAGGCGCCATGCGTTTTGCTAAAAGTTTGGATTATTCTCTGGAATGTTCTGAATATTTTTATGATGAACACCGCTATCAACAGTGGCAAAATATAAAAGATAGCGATACTTTTCAGTTGGATCACAGTATGAAGAAAGAAGGGAAATTTGGCACAGTGGGAGCCGTAGCCTGTGATAAAGAAGGGAATATTGCGGCTGCAACATCAACAGGCGGAATGACCAACAAACGTTGGGGTCGCGTGGGTGATAGTCCAATAATAGGTGCTGGAAATTATGCGAATAATAAAACCTGCGCTGTAAGTTGTACAGGTAGTGGCGAATTTTTTATCCGTGGCGTAGTTGCCTACGATGTTTCTTGTTTAATGGAATATAAAGGATTGTCCTTGGAAGAAGCTTCTTCCGAAGTAATAAATAAGAGAGTTCTAGAATTGGGCGGTGATGGTGGCTTAATTGCTGTTGACACTGAAGGAAATATTGCCATGCCTTTCAACACTGAAGGAATGTACCGCGCCTATAAAACTTCCAATGGACAAAAAGAAGTTAGTATTTATAAGTAAGTTTACTTGAAAACTTGAACACTAAAATGATCAATCCATACGACGATACTTACTTTATGAAACGCGCGCTACAGGAAGCTGAAGCCGCTTATGAAAAGGGTGAAATTCCAATTGGCGCGGTAGTCGTCATAAATAATCAGATAATTGCGCGTGGCCATAACCTTACTGAAACGCTAAACGATGTAACTGCTCACGCAGAAATGCAAGCGATTACCGCTGCGGCAAATTATTTAGGCGGGAAATATTTAATTGATTGTACTATTTATGTAACCATAGAACCTTGCCAGATGTGTGCGGGCGCACTATTTTGGAGTCAGGTATCTAAGATAGTTTATGGTGCTAGAGACGAGCAAAGAGGCTGTATTGCATTAAACACAAAACTACATCCAAAAACCGTAATGACTGGCGGCGTTTTGGCAGATGAAGCGTCTAAACTGCTAAAACGGTTTTTTATTGAAAGACGTAATTTAAACTAGATTCGGTACGATCTCGATTATCCCGATAGCAATCGGGATAATCGAGATCACTCAGCTACCTTAATTTTGAAAATAAAACCACCAGTCATCTATAGAAAGATTCAGTTACCTTAAAGTGAGAAATATAATTACTCTTTTAGAATTATTTTTAAGATTTACGTTTATTTTTCTCTTTACCCTTTTGATACTCTTGCATTTTTAATATGTTTTCTTTATTCAACATATAATCCTTTACACTTCTGTCTTTCCAACGATGATAGATAAACGCCGGCATAAGAACAAAGAAACCTGCCATAAGCGAAAGACCGATTATTAATTTTCCAGTAGCTTCGTCTTCAGGCTTTATATAAAACCCAATACTTATGCTTATTACGATAGAAATGAATAATATGATTATAAAATATTTCATTGTATGATTAAAATTTGGAATATTATAAATCTAAAACCTCTTCCTTACCTCGGCATCCCTTTTCTATCGCAGCTTTTAGATTATTAAGATCCTGAATATAAATTTGTTTTAAAACTTCGGTGTAGTCGTGCTTATTGTAGTAACCAAGATTAAAGTTTTCTATTGCCTTCTCTAGTTCCTTTTTGGCTTCTTCACATTTATTATCTTCAAATAGAATTAAGGCGTTATAATAATTCCCGTCTGCTGATGTGTTTTTGTTGTAATGAATCATTTTTTCAAAGTCTTGGATCGCTGCTTCCGAATTTTGGTTTTCATAATGGGCGATTCCACGGTATAAAAATGCTGTTGGTTCTGCCCAATCCTCTCCGTTCTTTTCAGTTACTTCGTCTAGATAACGGTCAAAATATTCAATGGAGTTTCCATAATTCTTCAATCCTAAATATGCAATACCTCGCCAATAATCTACACTGTGGCCTTGAGGAGCATCTGTGAAATTTGGGGTTAACGTATCCGAAGCGTCAAAATCTGCAACTGCTTTTTCGTAATCCCTAAAAAATTGAACGTAAAGATAACCGCGCCATGGTACCCATATTTTAGGATCACATGCGGCAGCTTTGTCGAATTTGATCTTCCAATCATCAATTAATCCTCGCTTTAAATAGGCTACAGAAAGTTCTCGGAGCGCATCACAATTATTAGGATCCACTTTAACGGCTTCTTCTAATTTTGTCATCACCATAGGTATTCCTTGTCCATGATGTAAGCTTTGTGCATCTTTATAAAGCTTAGCTGAGTGTTGTTTCCTTTCAGTTTCTGACATTGTGGAAATATTCTTCTCACAAGAAATAAAAACGGTAGTCAGCAGCAGTATACTAAGGTAATATTTCAGTGATTTCTCCATCTTTCAGTTTATAGGATACATACATATAATAATCAACGGGATTATCTTCAATTGAAATTACGTTCCAGTTTTCAGGTTGCGCGGTAAGCGTTTGCAATTGCATAACTAGATCTTTGGAAAAATGGGTGCTGTTGTAATCTATGTCTACTTGGATGGTTTCAAACCAACCAGGATTACCTTCGCATGTAACCAAAAATCGAAAATTTAAATATCCCGAATCAGTATAATTTTCATTTTTGTAATTCGCTAATATAGAATCTCTGAATTGCTTTTTATTGCCGGCATATCCTTTTTCTGAAGCCCCGTGATGTACATGGTAAATAGCTTCAGCATTGCAAAGCGAATAAACATCGTTTAAAGCAGCCGTTTCTTGATTTATGTAACCAACGTAGTTAGGATATTTTTCCTCGTCCACCGGAAATTTATTGTTGTAGTACAACCATCCACCAAAGAACACTAATAGTGCTAAGATGCAAAGACCTAAAACTATAAATGTAATGATTTTTAGAATTTTCATAAACTATTTTTTTATAGTCAAACTTTCAAAATAGCTGAATATTCGAGTTTATGTTATTTCTTGGAGAGGGTAACGGCAAGATTTAATTCTTCCAACTGCTTTGCATCAATAGGAGCAGGGGCATCAATCATAACATCACGTCCCGAATTGTTTTTAGGGAATGCAATAAAGTCACGGATGGTTTCCTGTCCGCCAAGTATTGCAACCAATCTATCCAATCCAAAAGCAAGTCCGCCGTGTGGTGGGGCGCCGTATTGAAAGGCGTCCATCAAAAAGCCGAATTGTGCGTTTGCTTCTTCAGGGGTAAAACCTAAATAATCGAACATTAATGCTTGTGTTTTTTTATCGTGAATTCTTATAGAACCACCGCCGATTTCGTTTCCGTTTAAAACTAAATCGTAAGCGTTTGCTTTTACTTCGCCAGGATTGGTGTCTAAAAGTTCTAGTTGTCCTGGTTTAGGAGAAGTAAACGGGTGGTGCATGGCGTGGTAACGCTCCGTTTCCTCATCCCATTCCAAAAGTGGAAAATCTACAACCCAAAGTGGCGCAAATTCATCGCTCTTTCTTAAACCGAGTTCTTCGGCTAGATGCATTCGCAAGGCACTTAGTTGGGTGCGCACTTTATTCTTATCTCCAGAAAGAACACAGATTAAATCGCCAGCTTTTGCATCAGTTACTTCGGCCCATTTCGCTAAGTCTTCTTGGTCATAAAATTTATCTACGGAAGACTTATAAGTTCCGTCGTCATTGCAACGTGAATAGATCATTCCTAAAGCGCCAACTTGTGGTCGTTTTATCCAGTCAATTAATTTGTCAATTTCTTTTCTTGTGAATCTGTTTCCTCCAGGAACTGCTATTCCGACAACTAATTCAGCTTGGTTAAAAACGCCGAAGTCTTTATGCTGTGTAACTTTGTTTAGCTCGCCAAACTCCATCCCAAAACGAATGTCTGGTTTGTCGTTTCCGTATTTGGCCATGGCTTGGTCGTAAGTTATTCTTGGAAATTCAGAAATTTCTACGCCGTTTATTTCTTTTAGCAAATGTCTGGTCAGGCCTTCAAAAACGTTCAAGATGTCTTCTTGGTCTACGAAAGCCATCTCGCAGTCTATTTGTGTGAATTCTGGCTGACGGTCGGCACGCAAATCTTCATCGCGGAAACATTTTACTATTTGGAAATATTTGTCCAATCCGCCAACCATTAGCAATTGCTTAAACGTTTGAGGTGACTGCGGAAGGGCATAAAACTGACCTTCGTTCATTCTTGAAGGAACTACGAAATCGCGCGCCCCTTCAGGAGTTGATTTTATTAAATATGGAGTTTCTACCTCTATAAAACCTTCTGTTGAAAGATAGTTTCTTACAGCAATCGCAACTTTATGACGAAAAATTAAATTTTCACGTACCGGTTTTCTTCGAATGTCAAGGTAGCGGTATTTCATACGTAAATCTTCACCGCCGTCAGTTTCGTCTTCTATGGTGAAGGGAGGCGTTTTCGATTCATTCAGAATAAGAAGTTCAGAAACCAAAATTTCCACGTCGCCAGTTGGCATATTCGGATTTTTGGATTCGCGTTCTATTACGGTTCCCTTCACTTGAATTACGAACTCGCGACCCAATTTGGTGCATTGGTCCATTACTTCTTTTGAAGTTCTTTCCTCGTCAAAGATAAGTTGGGTAATTCCGTAGCGATCGCGAAGATCTACCCAAACCATAAATCCTTTATCACGAGTTTTTTGAACCCATCCTGAAAGTGTTACCTCTTTATTGATATCTGCGGCGCGAAGTTGGCCGTTATTGTGCGTTCTGTACATTTTATTCTGAAAAAAAATTGAGGAGCAAATTTAACAAGTAATAAATGAATTGTCGTGGTTTTGAAGGGATTATTATTAGCAATGAAAAAAACATCGTATATAAAAAAAGACCTGCAAGAAATATGAAATCCTGCAGGTCAGTTTAATGTTATAGTTATTCTTATAAATTAAGCAATCCGATCATTATAAGCAGCTTGTTTCGCTCTTACTTTAGTGAGCTTCTTCAATCTGCGTTTCTTTCTAATTTTAATCTTGGCGCGGTTTACCAAATAGAACATTACTGGCACTACGATCAGGGTTAAGAAAGTTGCGAAAATCAATCCGAAGATTACCGTCCAAGCAAGTGGACCCCAGAAAATGACGTTGTCTCCACCAATATAAATATTTGGGCTGTAATCTGTAAACAGGCCGAAGAAGTCTATGTTAAATCCAATTGCCAATGGAATAAGACCTAGAACAGTTGTAATGGCAGTTAGCAAAACAGGACGCAAACGTGATTTTCCACCTGCTACTATGATTTCAAAATACTGTCTTTTGGTTAGCATTTGATCCTCATCCATTTGTAGTTCGTCCATCTTTCGATCTATCAGGATTTGGGTGTAATCTATCAATACAATTGCGTTGTTCACCACAATCCCCGCGAGGGAAATAATCCCCATCATCGTCATAATAATCACAAAATCCATCTGGAAAATTACTAAGCCCAAGAATACTCCTGCCAAACTTAAAACAACTGAAGTTAAGATGATAACCGGTTTGGAAAGCGAGTTAAACTGTGCAACCAATATCAACAGAATTCCTCCTAAGGCAAAAAATAGCGCCATTAATAGGAAACTCATATTGTCCGCTTGTTTTTCTTGTTCTCCCGTAAAAGCAAGCGTTATATCTTTTGGAAGATTATAGCTTTGCAATTCAGATTTAAGATCGTTTACAATTTCGTTTCCATTATACCCACCAATTACGTTTGAGTAAACAGTGATGGTACGCTTTAAATTCTTTCTTTTAATAGAGCTAAAAGAAGACGTGTTCTTTTTGGTAATCATAGAAGAAATTGGCACTTGCACAATTTTTCCTTGATTATTTCTAAAGGTAACCGGCTGATTGAAAAGTACACTTTCATCGTGACGATACTGTTCTGCAAGCCGCACATTTATTTCATAATCGTCATCGCCTTCTTTGTACGTGGAAGCTTCTTCCCCAAAAATAGCGCGTCGCAAGGTCTGTCCAATTTGTCCTGTAGAAATGCCTAACAGCCCCGCTTTTTCACGATCTACGGTAATATTCATTTCGGGTTTTCCTTTGTTTACGTCTATTTTCAGTTCTTCGATTCCGCTAATACCCAGTCCTTCAATATAAGTACGTAGGTTTTCGGCTTCGCGAAGCATTTCCACATAATCCTCTCCACTCAATTCAATGTTTATAGGATAGCCCACAGGAGGTCCTGCGGCATCTTTTTCCACAATAATGGAAGCACCGGGAAATCCTTTTACCGATTCTCGTACTTCTTCCAAAACGTCACTACTTTTTACACCTCGGCGCAGTTGATAGTCGCGCATAGAAAGCGTTACTTTTCCTTTTTGCGGCATTTCATTGCTCTGTCCTCCATCAGTTTGTGGGTTTCCAGCACCTTCTCCTACCTGTGAAACCGCAGATTCTACCATATAGTTGTAGCCGTTTTCATCGTATTTTTTTATGGCATCGTAAATTCGCTTTTCAACCTTTTTTGTGAGCTCATTGGTCTTTTCAATGTCCGTTCCCTGTGGATATTCTATATAGGTAATAATCTGATTGGGTTCATTTTCGGGGAAAAAGAGCACTTTGGGTTGCACTAACCCCACTAAAACGAAAGACAGGATTAAAACGATTATAGTTCCGAAGAAAAACACATACGCCTTTCTTCCGCGCAAAGCGTATTTTAGAGTTTTCTCATAGGAATTCTCCAGCTTTTTAAGGGATTTAAACTGAAAATAATCCACAGCTCCAGCCAATACATACTTATATAGCCAAAGCAATAGCGCCGTTAATATTGCTAGGTTTCCAAAACCACGGAAAGCTGCGATATCCAACGCAAAACCTGCGATTAAAAGGATCGCGCCAACTCCTATCAAAATTAAACTCCAACGAATGAGTTTCTTTTTTGTCAATGGCTCTTCCTCTACTTTCATAAATTCTGAAGTAAGCATGGAATTAATAATAAGCGCCACAAAAAGTGATGATGATAGCACTACCGAAAGCGTGATAGGGAAATAAACCATAAATTTACCTATGGTTCCTGGCCAAAGCCCAAGTGGAAAAAACGCTGCCAAAGTGGTTGCGGTTGACGCAATGATGGGCCAAGCAATTTCGCCCATTCCTTGTTTTGCGGCTTTTCGTGGAGACATTCCTTCGCTCATCAATGTGTACACGTTCTCAACTACTACAATCCCGTTGTCCACGAGCATTCCAAGCCCCATCACTAAACCAAACAAAACCATCGTGTTTAGCGTAAAGCCTAATGCTGAAAGGATAACGAGCGACATCAACATAGAGAGTGGAATCGCAAACCCGACAAAAAGTGCATTTCTAAATCCTAAAAAGAACATCAAAACGAGTACCACCAAAATAACTCCGAAGATGATGTTATTCACTAAGTCATTTACTTGGTTTTCGGTTTTTATGGATTGGTCGTTTGAAAGACTAATTTCTAGACTCTTTGGTAAGTAATTTTCTTGTTCCGAGGCTAATAATTCTTTGATATCCGCAACGGCCTCGATCATGTTTTTTCCGGCGCGCTTCTTAATATCAAGCATGACCACTGGTTTGCCATATTCGCGAGCGTATGTTGTTGGATCTTTCTCCTGAAACTTGACTGAGGCAATATCTTTTAGAAATATGATCCCATCGTCCTTTTTGACTACTACATTTTCAAGTTCTTTCGGGTTTTGAATTTCGCCCGTAATACGTATGTTTTTCTGAACGCCGTTGGTGATAATGTTTCCGCCAGAAATAGTGTTATTTTCACCTTTTATGGCATTTATAATATTGTCAAAACTCACCTGCGAAGCGGTCATTTTATAAATGTCAACACCTATTTCAACTTCTTTTTCTTCGGCACCTCTTATCGTTGCTTCTTTTATCTGCGGAAGCAGTTCAATCTTATCCTGAAGATATTCGGCGTAGTCTTTTAATTTTTGAACCGTATAATCCCCAGTTAGGTTGATGTTTAGAATAGGAAATTCTTCCGAAAAATTTAGATCGAAAGCATTGGGTTCCACTTTAGCACCATTGGTGAGAACAGGCCAAGTGGTTTCAGCTTTTACTTGATCTATCTTGTCCTTAACCAATTGTTTGGCTACAGGAATTTCAACCGTTTCCTCAAATTCCACAATAATAATAGAGTAATCCTGAAGCGTTGTGGATGTAATTTCCTTTACACCAGCAACGTCTTTAAACTCTTCTTCTAGCGGTTCGGTGATAAATTTCTCCACATCCTCCGCCGAGTTTCCTGGGTTGACGGAACTCACGTAGATCTTTGTCTCTATGATTTCTGGGAAGGCCTCTCGTGGCATACTGTAATATGCGAAGGCACCTAAAAATAAAATAATGGCCATCACTACATAGACTGTCATTTTATTATCAATGGCCCAAGATGAAATACTAAATTCTTTGTACGGGTTTTTGCTCATGGTGCAAAGGGTTTCTTATTTTTTGATAGTTACTTTTTGGCCATCGCGAAGGGTTTTGGCACCTTCTATAATAATGGTATCGCCTTTTTTAAGTCCTGATTTTACCTGTGTGTGGTTTTCATACGAAAGTCCAGTTTCAAGAATGATACGTTTAGCAGTACCCACAGAATCATTTACAGGTTTATACAAATAAGCAATAGTTTCTCCTGCGGCATTTTCCTGAAGTATGTTCTCAGGAATTGTAATTGCATCTTCAGCCGTGTAATCGTTCACTTTTACGGTAGCGATTAAGTTTGGCTTTACTAATCCGTTTTTATTTGGAATCTCAACCTGTATCTCAAAGCTTCTATTATTTGGGTTGATGTAGTTGCTAACCTGACGCACAGTTCCAGTAAATTCTTCGTTTATAGAAGTCAGTCTAACTTTTACTTGAGTTCCTTTTTTTATGTTTTTGATATAGTTTTCTGGAATGGCGGCTTTTACGTACATATTACTCAAGTTCACCAAACGTATTATTGGCGTTTGTCCTGGTGAAACAACTTGTCCGGGATCTGAAATAATATCATCTACCACCCCACTAAAAGGAGCAGTGATAATAGTTTTGCTTAACTGCGAGCGTAATTGCTGTGTTGCATTCTTGGCGGCTTCATAAGTTGTTTTGGCTTGTAGAAATTGAATTTCTGAACCTATTTTTTGCTCCCAAAGTCGCTCTTGACGCTCAAAAGTAGTTTTTGATAACGCAAGCTGTGCTTCTTGCTGTGCTACTTGACTTGATAAACCACCATCGTCAATTTTTGCCAAACGCTGTCCTTTTGAAACACGTTGACCTTCCTTAACATATATATTGGTAAGCACACCAGAAAATTCTGCGTTCAATACAACGTTTTGGTCCGTTTCCACATTTCCTTGAACTTCTACGAAATGTTTAAAAACAGTGTCTTTTATTACTTCTGCTGTAATTAAAACTGGGCGCTCCTTCTTTTCATGTGAATCTATATATTCGTTGAGTTTATCGATGTCGGTTTTTAGATCTCGTTGTTGTTGATTCAGCTCCGTTCTTTTTGATTTAACTGCGGAAAGGTCGCCAGAATCGATAATAGCATCAACTGATTTTTTGTCGCCGCTACAAGAGACCAACGTGGCTATTAAGATTATAAATAAGAATGATTTTTTCATTTGTTGATTGTTTTTTTAAATAGTCGATAAGTGTATTAGTCGATGAGTTTAGGAGTGGGTTTATTTGGAAATTTGTGACTTGTATAGTCCATCTAGCATTGCTGTTATTTCGGTTAGATTTTGTCGTAGTTCCAGATATTTTTCTTCATTTAAAAATTCCAAATCATTAGAAAGGATACATTGATTTAATAATTCGAGAGCTGACCCATATGCGATTTCGGTAAAACGGGCCTTATCTTTGTTTGAATGTCTTCCGGTTCCTTCTGCTATATTTGACGAAATAGATATAGCAGCTCTTCTCATTTGACTTGTAAGCCCAAATCTTTCCTGCCTGCCGGCAGGCACGGCTTCCGAAGGAAAATTCGCAGTTGCTTTATAAATTTTAATAGAGGTCTGTCTTGACTTTTGCCAAACCTGTAATTTTTCAAAACCGAAAATTTTCATACTGATTAATTTTTAGTTAGTATATTGTTGCTATTCAGTTATTTATAGAACCTGTAAATTTGTTGAAAATTATTTGCATTTTTTTTTGTTATTTAACTTGATATCAATTTTCTTACTCCTCAACTCCTCAACTCCTCAACTCCTCAACTCCTCAACTCCTCAACTCCTCAACTCCTCAACTCCTCAACTCCTCAACTCCTCAACTCCTC
>NZ_AUBG01000010.1:0-149634 GCF_000429125.1 Aequorivita capsosiphonis DSM 23843 | reverse complement strand
CTCAACTCCTCAACTCCTCAACTCCTCAACTCCTCAACTCCTCAACTCCTCAACTCCTCAACTCCTCAACTCCTCAACTCCTCAACTCCTCAACTTTCTTAATACTCCCCTCTAATCTCCTCAGCATCTATTCGAAGCTCTGGAATATTCAGCACTGTTTCCAGATTCGCTTTTTCATTAATAACGTTTAACATACTTTGAAAATATTGTTGCTGCGCCGTGTACAGTTGGGTTTGTGCTTGCCGTAAATCGAAACTTGTAGCAAGACCTTCCGTAAATTTTATTTGATTTTTATTTTCAATTCGCTCTGCCAGTTGAAGGTTTTTCTTCGAGTTTTCGTAATTGTCAATTGCGAACTGGTAATTGCTTTGTGCAGTAGTTAAATCAAGTTTTATTTCTTGTTTGGTTTGTTCCAGTTCTGTTTTGGCTTGATCTAGAGCTATATGGGTTCTTTGATTAGCGGCGTTGCGCATTCCGCTGCTGAAAATTGGAATGTTAAGGCTAACTCCTAAAACAGAAGATTGATACCATTTTTGGTCGCCATTAAAAAAAGTGAAATCCTCGCTGTTTGCCGAGGCTCCGTAGTTTACGAATGCTGAGAGTCTTGGGAGTCCCTTACTTCGTTCTAATCGATTTTCAAAATAGCGTTGCTCCACAAGATTGTTGGCTATTTTATAATCCACGTTTTCTTCAAGGTTAAGAGAGTCATTCAAAAGTGCTAAACTAATGTTGTTATCAGCCAGTTTATCCAAGTCGTTTGTTAGGGTTACGGGTGTTTCCACATCAATCCCCAAGGCGAGATTAAACATTTGCTTTGCAATTTTTTGACTTCGTTTGGCGTTGTTTAATTGGGTTTCAATATCTAAAAGAGTGATTTCAAGCTGTTCAACACTTTCTTCTTCGCCTAAGCCGTTTTCGTAAATGGTTCTGGTTTCGTTGAGGTTTTCTTCCAATTTGGTTTTATTCTTTTCAAAAATATCCACCAATTCCTGAGCTAGTAAAACACTTCCGTAGGCATTGATAACGCCTTTTCTCACCTCTAAACGTGTTTTTTCGTTTGCGTTTTCAGAAAATCTTAAGAATGCTTTGGCTGCTTTTAGACCTACAAGATAACTTCCATCAAAAATTAGCTGGTTTAATGTGGCAACTGCGTTTGCATTCTGTTTGGTTCCAAAGCTTACAGGTGTGAAAGTTCCAGGTTCGCCACCTCCAAATTCGGCAGGAATAAGGGTGACAGGTTGTTTTAAATTATTTTGATAGCTAATGCTTCCATCAATCTGTGGAAGTCCCTGCGCCGTTGTTTCCCACTTTTGTTTGATGGCTTTTGCAATGTCGCGCCTAGCATTTATAGAAGTGTAATTACTGTCTAAAGCAAAGACTACTGCTTCCTCTAAGGTGAAGTTATATGCTTTCTTCTCTTGTGAAAAGCCCACGATTGTGGAAAGTATAAAACTGAAAATTAAAATCTTTTTAGTCATTGGTTTTATGCTCTTTGATGAATTTGTTTAGTGTTATTAGACCTTCGGGCGTTACAATACCCCGCAGATGATATTCAAGATATTCTTCCGTTCTATATTTGGATGAAAATTTTTCAATCGGAAATAAATCTTCGTTCTGAATACCGGTAATTCCCATAAAATAGAGGCGACCGATAAAATCTGAATCAAGATTTTTGCGATAAAAGCCTTGGTCGATTCCTTTTTTAATGTTTTTCTGTGTGGATTCCAGCATTTTTTCCAATTGGTTTTGATGGAGTTTTTTGCCTATTTCCGGATAATACTTTTGAAGTTGAAATTGTGAAGAAGTTTGGTCGTCTTCCAATTTTTGCATTATAAACTTCTTTATTTCGAACAATTCCTCAATTGGATTGCTGTCTAAAGCACAAATTTGATCTATACCAGTGGTTATACTGTCCATAACTGAAAAAGCGCACTCCCTAACCAGCGTGGTCTTATTCTTAAAATGGGTATAAATGGTTTTTTTTGATATAGCCATTTCATTGGCGATATCGTCCATCGTAACACTTTTAAAACCAAGCTTTAGGAAGAGTTCCGTTGCCTTTCTTATAATTTTATCTTTCATAATCGGGCGCAAATATAATTCAAGGAAACTTTAAAAACAAAATAAGTTTCCAAAGTTTTGCTTTATTTAACATCCTAGAATCACAAGGCTATTTTCGTCGATAAATTGTGCGCATTTGCTTTCCTTGTTTTACTTTAGCCAAAAATTTTGATTCATGGATTTTTTAAAGAAATACAGCGCACTTCTCGATGATAGTCTCGCAAAAGCCGTTTTAAAAAATGAGCCTTCTCAATTATATGATCCTATTAACTATATCCTTTCTTTAGGTGGTAAAAGGCTCAGGCCAGTACTTACATTAATGGTCTGTGATTTTTTCGAGGTTGATTATGAAAAAGCGGTTCCTTCCGCTTTGGCTATAGAAATGTTTCATAATTTCTCACTTATTCATGATGATATTATGGACAATGCGCCTTTGCGAAGAGGGAAAAGGACAGTTCATGAAAAATGGGATGTAAACACCGGTATTCTCTCTGGAGATGCTATGTTGATTTTGGCCTATCAGTTTTTTGAGTGCTATGAGCCAAAAATGTTTCAGGAACTCGCCAAATTATTCAGTGAAACTGCACTACAGGTTTGCGAGGGACAGCAACACGACATGGATTTTGAAACCCGTGATGATGTTCTGCTATCGGAATATATAAAAATGATAGATCACAAAACAGCTGTTTTAGTGGGTGCCGCTATGAAAATGGGCGCTATTGTTGCCGAAGCTGCCGAAGATGATAAAGAAAATATTTATCAGTTTGGAAAAAACCTAGGCATTGCTTTTCAGTTACAGGATGATTATCTTGATGTATTTGGCAACCCTGAAACCTTCGGAAAACAGGTGGGAGGCGATATCATTTCAAATAAAAAAACCTTTTTGTACTTGACGGCGGCTAGGAAAGGTTCCTCTGCACAAGCGGAAGAACTGGAGCATCTTTTCGACATTAACCCGAAAGATCCAACGGACAAGATTGCAAGGATAACAGAGATTTTTATTCAGTCTGGAGCTGCTGAGGCCACTCAAGCGGAAATAGAGAAGTATAATAATTTGGCATATTCTCTTTTAGATGCTATAAATATTTCCGAAGAAAATAAGGAACAACTCCGTCTATTTGGTGATGATTTGATGTTGCGTAAGGTTTAAAAATAGATTCTTACAAATGGAGCCCAGGCTTGGGCATAGATGCTTTTATTGTCGTCATAAAGCACATCATACCGTATTCCAATAGTAAAATTGTTGGTGTGAAAGCCTGCGCCAATAAACAAGCCGGGATACCAATAGTTTTGGTTTGGAATATTATATTCATAGTTGCGGGTAACATTCAGTTCCTCAAACTCTGCCGATAGTTGAATTTCTGGTATTACGTTGTAGAGCGCAATAATACTTCCGCCTAAAATTGTGGAGGTGTATCTATTTTTCAGACTATTGTAAGTTCCACTTAATGCTACCCCAGCTGCAAATTGGTTGTTAAATTGGTAAATAGCACTTGGAGCTAATGTTCCACTGAAGAAGCCATCTCCGAAACTAAGTCCTATCCCTCCTCCGAAGCGTACGTGATCCCAAAATTCATTTTCTTGATTTTGAGCAAACGAATTATTTGTGCAGAAAAGAACGACGACGGAAAATAATATTTTTGTCAAACACTTAAAAATGGTCTTTTTCATTATGAATACTTTAAGAATTTCAGACAATAAATATATGAAATCGAGTCGGCTATTCTGCTTAATAAGCGTATATTTGTACCGTTTTATTTTAAAGACCTACTTGCCTTTTTATCATGGATAAATTTTCATTCTTAAACGCGGTTCACCCTTCTTACATCGCGGAGCTTTACGAAAAATATTTACAATACCCAGACAGTGTTGAACCAAGTTGGAGAGCTTTTTTCCAAGGTTTCGATTTTGGTTCTGAACCCGGCAGTCAAGAGTTCTTTGCTGCTCCGGAGGTTTCTCCGGCAGAACCTCAAGAATACGATCTAGGCGCAATTTGTGCAGATGTAATCAAGGAGTTTCAGGTGCTTAAGCTGATTGATGGCTATCGTACTCGTGGGCATTTCTTTACGAAAACAAACCCAGTCCGTGAACGGAGAAAATATTCGCCAACTTTAGCAATTGAGAATTTTGGCCTATCACAACACGATCTGAAAGCAACTTTTAGAGCTGGAGAGGTCATAGGTATTGGAGAAGCCTCTTTAGAAGAGATAATTAAGCATCTTGAAAGAATCTACTGCGATTCTATCGGGATAGAATATATGTTTATTCGTAATCCCGAAGAAATTGATTGGATTCAAGCAAGGCTGAATGCCAACGACAATCAACCTGCTTTCTCGAAAGAGCATAAAAAACATATACTTAGAAAACTGAATGAAGCTGTCTCTTTTGAGAGCTTTCTTCATACAAAATACGTTGGGCAAAAACGTTTTTCACTTGAGGGTGGCGAAAGTTTGATCCCAGCTTTGGATTCCCTAATTGAAAACGCCGCTGAAAAGGGAGTGAAGGAATTCGTAATGGGAATGGCACACCGGGGTCGCTTAAGTACGTTGACCAACATTTTTGGTAAAAGTGCCAAGGATATTTTCAGCGAATTTGATGGTAAAGATTATGCACAGGATATTTTTGACGGTGATGTAAAATATCACTTAGGTTGGACCTCTAAGCGAAAAACTGATTCCGGGAAGGAAATCAATCTTAATATTGCCCCAAACCCATCTCACTTAGAAACTGTTGGTGCTGTTGTTCAAGGGATTTCACGTTCCAAACAAGACGATCATTATAAAGAGAATCCAAGTCAAGTATTACCAATTGTTGTTCACGGTGATGCTGCCATCGCTGCGCAAGGTATTGTTTATGAGATTGTACAAATGGCTCAGCTTGATGGCTATAAAACGGGTGGAACCATTCATATTGTGGTCAATAACCAAATAGGTTTTACCACGAACTATCTAGATGCTCGTTCCTCAATCTATTGTACTGATGTTGGAAAAGTGACTTTTTCACCCATTCTTCACGTAAATGCAGATGATGTGGAAGCTGTGGTTCATGCCATGCTCTTCGCATTAGATTTTAGAATGGAGTTTGGTCGTGATGTCTTTATTGATTTGTTGGGCTATAGAAAATATGGACACAACGAAGGTGATGAACCTAGATTTACACAGCCTAAACTTTATAAGGCAATTGCCAAGCACGAAAACCCGAGAAATATTTATGCGGAAAAATTGATTGCAGAAGGCGTTATTGATGAAGGCTATACGGCTAAATTAGAAGAGGAATACAAAAATAAACTAGAAGAAAATCTAGAAGATTCCAGAAAGGAAGATAAAACTACCATTACACCTTTTATGCAGGACGAATGGGAAGGCTATGATTACTCCGAAGAAAACCAAATGATAGAACCGGTTGATACTACGTTCGATCTTAAGGAGCTTGACGAAATAGCAGAGGTAATTACCAAGTTGCCTGAAGATAAAAAATTCCTCAAAAAAATAGGAAAGCTTATTGAACATAGGCACGCTATGTATTTTGAAGACAATAAGCTTGACTGGGCTATGGGCGAACTTCTGGCCTATGGAAGTCTTTTGAAAGAAGGCCACGACGTTAGAATGAGCGGGCAAGATGTGGAGCGAGGAACATTCTCACACCGTCACGCAGTTATTAAAGTAGAAGAGAGTGAAGAAGAAGTTGTTCTTTTAAATAATCTAAAAGGAGATCAAGCTGAATTTTATATTTATAACTCATTATTGTCTGAATATGGCGTTGTAGGTTTTGATTACGGTTATGCCATGGCTAGCCCTCAAACTTTAACGATATGGGAAGCACAGTTTGGTGATTTTAGCAACGGAGCCCAAATAATGATAGATCAGTACATTTCTGCTGCAGAAGATAAATGGAAGCTTCAAAATGGTTTGGTCATGCTATTGCCACACGGTTATGAAGGACAGGGTGCAGAACACTCTTCGGGTAGAATGGAGCGTTATCTTCAATTATGTGCGGTTGATAATATGTATGTAGCAGATGTTACAACACCTGCAAATTTATTTCACCTATTTAGAAGACAGTTAAAAACTAAATATCGCAAGCCACTAATTGTATTTACTCCGAAAAGTTTATTGCGTCATCCAAAAGTAGTTTCTACTAAGGAAGAATTTGCAAATGGTACGTTCCAGATGTTAATTGACGATGCAGAAGCGAAAGCGAAAAAAGTAAAGTCATTAGTCTTTGTTACTGGGAAATTCTACTACGATCTACTCGAAAAAAGAGAAGAGCTGAAAAGAGATGATGTGGCATTGGTTCGTATAGAACAATTGTTTCCTTTACCGATTGAACAAATTAATAAAATAATTAAAAAATACAAAGATGCCGATGACGTGGTGTGGGCACAGGAAGAGCCTAGAAATATGGGCGCCTATTCTCACCTTATGATGCATTTTGAAGAAGCGAGAAACTTTAGGGTTTGCAGTAGAAAAATGTATGCAGCTCCAGCAGCTGGAAGCACTGTGCGTTCAAAAGCACGACACGCAAAAGTAATTGAGAATGTTTTTGATAAAGATATGAAGTGATTTTTGTAAAAGGTTTTTAATTCCTGATAGGTATTCAGAAGAATTAATAATATTTTTACTTGAATGAAATGAGTGGTTTGTCGTAAATAGTGATAGGCTTTTGAAATATTGTATCATGTAGTTTGAATCGAGATGAAATTACAAGAAATCCAAAATAGAATATATGAATAGCGTAACGAGAATGTTATGCTGGATTTTGACCTTGCTGAAATCTATGGAGTTGAAACAAGAGTTTTGAAACAGGCTGTTCGTAGAAATATGGAGCGGTTTCATAACGATTTTATGTTTGAGCTTACCGAAAATGAATTTGAAAACTTGAGATCACAACTTGTGATGTCAAATCAGCACGGTGGAACAAGGTATAAACCTTTCGCATTTACAGAGCAAGGCGTGGCAATGTTATCAAGTGTGTTACGGAGCAAAACGGCTATACTTGTAAATATCTCGATAATTAGAGCTTTTGTGATGATGCGTCAATTTGCACTTTCACATAAAGAGTTAGGAGAAAAGCTTTCCAAATTGGAAGAAAAATACGATCAGCAATTTAATAACGTAAACGATGTTTTACGGTATTTGATGCAGAAGGACCGAAAGGAAAAAGAACAAATAGAACGAAAAAGAATAGGGTTTAAATAAAAATTTCCCGCAAGGATAATTATTCTTGCAGTTATAAAAGATAAAAATTATGGCATTAGAAATGAAAGTCCCGTCTCCGGGAGAATCCATCACCGAAGTTGAAATAGCAACTTGGTTGGTAAAGGATGGCGATTACGTTGAAAAAGATCAAGCGGTTGCCGAAGTAGATAGTGATAAAGCAACTTTGGAACTTCCAGCAGAAGCTAGCGGCATTATTACTTTAAAAGCCGAAGAAGGTGATGTTATTGCAGTGGGAGATGTGGTTTGTCTAATTGATACAGAAGCCAAAAAACCAGGAGGAATTGATTCTTCAGAGAAGAAAGAATCTAAAAAAGAAGATTCAAAAGAAAAGGAAGCTCCGGCAAAAGCGGAGACAAAGAAAGAGGCGCCCTCAAAATCTTCTGCTCCAGACCAAAAACAGGATAAAAAAACATATGCTACAGGATCGGCTTCACCAGCTGCGAAGAAAATTCTTGATGAAAAAGGAATGACTTCGAAAGATGTGAAGGGAAGTGGCCGTGACGGACGTATCACTAAACAAGATGCTGTTTCTTCAACGCCTTCTATGGGAACTCCGGGAACAGGAAGTCGCGGGAGTGAGCGCAAAAAACTTTCTATGCTTCGTAGAAAAGTTGCAGAGCGTTTGGTTTCAGCAAAAAATGAAACCGCCATGCTTACCACATTTAATGAGGTAGATATGAGCCCCATTTTTGCTTTAAGAAGTCAATATAAGGAACAGTTCAAAGAAAAACACGGAGTAGGACTAGGCTTTATGTCGTTCTTCACTTTGGCTGTGGTTCGGGCATTAGAGCTTTACCCAGATGTAAACTCCATGATCGACGGTGATTATATGGTTACCTACGATTTTAAAGATATTTCTATAGCAGTCTCTGGGCCAAAAGGTTTAATGGTTCCAGTAATCAGAAATGCAGAGAACTTGAATTTTAGAGGTGTGGAAAATGAAGTGAAAAGACTTGCTCTTCGCGCACGAGATGGTAAGATTACCGTAGATGAAATGACTGGAGGTACTTTTACAATATCTAATGGAGGTGTTTTTGGAAGTATGCTTTCAACTCCAATTATTAATCCACCACAATCGGCAATTTTGGGAATGCACAACATCGTGGAACGCGCAATTGTAAGAGATGGAGGTATTGTAGTGGCCCCAGTAATGTACTTGGCTTTATCTTACGACCATAGAATTATTGACGGTAAGGAATCTGTTGGATTTTTAGTGGCTATAAAAGAAGCACTTGAAAGGCCTGAGGAGCTTTTAATGGATAACAACGTGAAACGCGCTTTAGAGCTATAAGGAGCTTTGAGTATATAAAATTAAAAAATCCGGCCATTGCCGGATTTTTTTTGATTAATTAGGAAACTACTCAGTAAAAAAATAGTGTACTTATTAAATTCAATATAATAATCAATATGGTGGCAATGGTTAAGATGATAAACATCGGTCTGTTTGAAGCGTTCGATGTTTTATAAGTTTTAACCTCTTCTTCTATATAAGCTGAATCTTGCATAAAGTAAAAATAAGACATTCTATAGAGATATGGAATACGTAATACTACGTAGATTATTACACCTTAAACGATTGAAATTTGACGATTCACTAATATTCCTTTAAAGAATCCTATAACAGCTTGTCGTGATTTTCCTTGGCCCAGATAAGAAGACTATTTGTTTTAGGTTCAAGGTGAAGTTTGGTGATAATATTACTTCGGTGTTTCTCGACCGTTCGGTACGAAATAAATAATTGTGAAGCTATTTCTTTATTGGTCTTATCTCGTGCAATAAGCTTTAGGATCTTTCTTTCGGAAGGTGTAAGACTACTAAGCTCGTTATCCTCCAATAGTATAACCCCAATAAGTTCTTTTATTCTATCGCTAAAAAAAGGCGTTCCTTCCGTTACTGTTTTAATACAATTCTCGATTTCTTCTAACGCGAATTCTTTCAATATATAACCAAAAATATTCAGTTCCTGCGCTTTTTGGTAGAGATCCTTTTCTTTATGGAGGGTTATTAGTACAATTTTAGTTTCTAAATTTAGGTCTTTACATTGCTGCGCAATTTCGAGCCCAGACATATATGGCATTTGAATATCCAAAATTGCGATGTCAGGCT
Organism: Aequorivita capsosiphonis DSM 23843; assembly: GCF_000429125.1. Taxonomy (GTDB): domain Bacteria; phylum Bacteroidota; class Bacteroidia; order Flavobacteriales; family Flavobacteriaceae; genus Aequorivita; species Aequorivita capsosiphonis. Next base: position 140,248 of record NZ_AUBG01000010.1, on the reverse strand, counting down.
TCATTTCGATTATTAAATTAAAGGCTTCTCTTCCGTTATTGGCTTGGCCTATAAGGTTGTATCCTTTTTCAATTAAAAAGTCACTAAGGCCTTTTAAAAGTAGGGGATGGTCGTCTGCGATGATGATGGACGGGGTAGTATAACTCATATCGGAAATTGAAATTCTAGCACAGTGCCGCTTTCTTTTTTAGATGATACTTTCATTTGACCGTTTAAAAACTTGGTTCGTTCTAAAAGTGTTTTTAATCCTAAGGATTTTACGTCTTGGTACTTTTCACCAAAATCGAAACCTACGCCGTTATCGCGTATCGAAATTATGATATTGTTACGCAATTTTTTCACCGAAACCTTTCCTGCTTCGGCCTGGCCGTGTTTAAGTATATTGCTTAAACTCTCTTGAATAATTCTATAAATATTTATTTCGTCTTCCTTTGAAAAGATATTGTCAATATTATCAATTTCTGCTGAAATAAAAAGTTTGGTGTTCTCATCTATTTGGTTTATAGTATATTCTATGGCTTTTGTTATTCCTAATTCTTGAAGCTGAAACGGGTGAAGATCTCTAGATATAGCGCGTACTTCTTCTATTGTATGGTCTACCATTTGCTTGGTGTCTTCGTCTCCGCTGGCCATTAATTTGTTTTTTATAACTAATAGTTGTTGACCAACCCCATCGTGGAGGTCTTTAGATATTCTCCTGCGCTCCCCTTCTTGCGAAATAAGTAACTCCTGACTGTAGCGTTCTTGAAGAATTTTGTTCGCTTTTAAATATCTTTGATTGCGATAAAGCAGAACCAGCCCAAACCCAAACATGGCAGCAACTCCCGCAAATAGCATTACCTTTTTAAAACCTTGATTGTCTTTTTCAAGAAGATTTATATCTGCGGTTTTTTCAACTAGCTCTTTTTCTTTCTTTTCCGTCTCGTATAAGGTTTGAAAATATGCGAGCGTGTTTGCGGTACTTTTGTTATATATAGAATCCTTAAGAGCCGTTGATGCGTGGTTATTCAAAATACTTTTTTTGTAATCGCCTAAATCAAAATAAAGCGCTGATAAAGATGAATACGAGCTCATAATTTCATCTTCCAAACCAAGACTTTTGGCAATAACCAATTTTTTTTCAAGTAAGACTAAGGCTTCTTCATATTTTCCTCTTGTTTTAAGATACGCAGCCTTTGCTCCCAAATAATTCATTTCAGCCAAGGAGTTTCCAGAAAAGTCATATTCCAAGGATTCCAGAATATCAAGATGTTTTTTAGCCTCAACGAGCTGGTTTTGTTGGCAATAATATTCTATAAGTGTTGATTGGATACCAACATAGGTTGACTTACTGGAGGCATTTTCATCAAAATTTTTTTCGGCCTTTAGTAGTGATTTATATTCCTGAGCAGGATCCCCCATTTTTTTATAATCTAAAGCTTGATTGTAATACTCGTTTGATAAATAGGAATCTAACTTTAAATTTCTCATTTTCTGAATCAGCATATCTCGCTCCAACTTCGCTTTTTCATAAAAACCATTCATACTAAACATATTGATGATGCCCTGTTGCGCATAGACCATATAGTCGTATTCCTCTTTAGATTCATAAATATTGAAAGCCTTTGTTAGGTCTTCCCCAGCTAATATAAACTTCCCTAATTGGGAATAGGCTTGACCCCTAAATAAATAGGTGTCGGCGATATTTAAGGAGTCGCAAGATGAAAAATTTATGAGCGCCAAATTATAATCCTCAATCGCCTTTTTTAGATCAACCTTGGTATTTGCGCTCCCGCGTTTTATGTAAAGTCCACCCAATAAAAGGCTGTCTTTTATTTTGTATTTCCTGGCAAGTACGCTATTTATGATAGTTATTGCCTGTCGTGGATCATTTTTATAATTGGTGAGCGGGTATTGTAAGTTCATCGCTTTTTTGGCGGCACTTTCTATGCTATCCAAGGCTTGCGCCAGGTCGATATACTGTAGACTGTATGTGATAAAAGCATCTGGATCCGTTTTAAAAGTGCGCTTTAAAATGCTGTCCAATGCCACCAATTTTTTGGCTTTATCATTTGTGGTATTTACAATTTCCTCATAATGGGAAATATCTTGACATAACCCCGAAAAGGTTGTAAGCACAAGACTAAAGAATAAAAATATTATTTTATTTGCCACCAATCAACACTTTGAGATGAAAATAAAGGTACTTAAATTATTGGTAATAAACTATATCCAACCTGCATTCTACTTTACATAGAAACAGTTTCTTCCATAATCAATTACTGCACGTCGTTTTTTTAAAAAGTCGGCGCCAATAATTCCGTGAACTGGATTTTCTTCGGCTTGAGATAGTGCTTGGTTTACGTGTGAAAGATCAAAGAGCACAAAATCCATATTTTTAACTTTCCATTTATTTATAGAGAATTCATTCTTGCGGGAGAACATGGTTTCCATGTTTATTGCTCCGGCACCGGCAGCTTTTATAATACTTTCTTCGCTGATTAATGAAAAATGGGTGCTGCTTGATAGATCCACACAACTTGTTGATGCTCCTGTATCGAGAATGAAATCCCCTGGCGTGTTATTGATACTTGCTGAGAAAAGATAATGGCCCGTGGCGAGCCTTTGAAGTGGAATCCGGTAAAACCCTTCCGATTCCATATATTTACGTAGTTGCATTAACTTTTTTGTGCAAAGATAGCAAACAAAATAAGTAGCTTTGTAGCTATGTTGACAGATACCCATACCCATTTATATAGCAATGCTTTTGCGGAAGACCGTAATGAAATGATTCAAAGAGCCTTTGACGCAGGAATAAAGCGTTTTTTTATCCCAGCAATTGATTCTAGTTATACCCAAGCTATGTACGCTTTGGAAAAAGATTATCCTTCAAATGTTTTTTTGATGATGGGCTTACACCCAACTTCGGTAAAGGAAAATTATGAGGATGAATTGACGCATGTTGAAGAACAGTTCAAAAAACGAGGTTTTTATGCCGTTGGTGAAATTGGTATCGATCTATATTGGGACACTTCCACTTTAGAAATTCAAAAAATAGCTTTCAAAAGACAGATTCAGCTAGCTAAAAAGTATAAACTGCCCATCGTGATTCATTGCCGTGATGCTTTTGATGAAATTTTTGAAGTGCTCGAAACGGAAAAGAGCGATGATCTCTTCGGAATTTTTCATTGCTTCACTGGAACCCTGGAACAGGCCAAAACAGCGATTTCATATAATATGAAACTTGGTATCGGGGGGGTGGTTACCTTCAAAAACGGAAAAATTGATACTTTTTTAGATCAATTTCCGCTAGAGCATATCGTTTTGGAGACTGATTCGCCTTATCTTTCCCCAGCACCTTTCCGAGGGAAACGTAATGAAAGTAGTTATTTGGCGTTGATATGTAAAAAACTTTCAGAGATTTATACTGTTTCTGAAGAAGAGGTGGCGCGGATAACTACAGCGAACTCATTAGAAGTTTTTAAAATATAAATTCTCCAGACGAGCGTATAAATTCAGAAAAGCAACACTCAAGTTCTGTTGCGTAGGATTTTTGAGTTTTCGATTTTGGAAATTCTTTAAAACAAGTAAAATATGACGAAACACAAACCCAACATACTCCTTATATATACAGGTGGAACCATAGGGATGATAAAAGATTTTGAAACCGGTGCCTTGCGAAATTTCAATTTTGATGAATTGCTAAACCATATTCCCGAACTTAAATTATTGGACTGTAATATAACCACCACCACTTTTACAGAACCTATAGACAGTTCAAATATGAATCCTAAATATTGGGTGGAGATAGCCACAATCATAGAAGAGAACTATGAAGATATAGATGGTTTTGTGGTTCTTCACGGTAGCGATACGATGTCTTATACTGCTTCGGCTTTGAGTTTTATGTTAGAAAATTTAGGAAAACCCGTTATTTTTACTGGTTCTCAACTTCCTATTGGCGATTTGCGCACAGATGCCAAAGAAAACCTAATTACATCTATTCAGATTGCCTCGCTTCAGGAAAAAGGTGTTTCAAAACTTGCTGAGGTTTGTCTTTATTTTGAATACAAGCTTTACCGTGCCAATAGAACAACTAAAATTAATGCAGAGCACTTTGAGGCTTTTGCTTCTCTAAATTACCCAGATTTGGTTGAGAGTGGCGTTCATTTGGTGGTGAACAATGAAGCGCTTTACAGGCCCAACAGAAGAAAAAAACTGAAAGTGCATAAAAATTTAGAAAGTAATATTCTGCTGGTGAAAATGTTTCCTGGTATTGATCAGCGAACCATTGAATATCTTTTTGCATATCCAGACTTGAAGGGGATGATACTTGAAACCTACGGAACTGGAAATATAACGAATGAAACCTGGTTTATCAATTTGTTGAAAGGAGTGATTAAAAAAGGAATTCCAGTGGTGAATATTACCCAATGTTCCGGTGGAAGTGTTAACATGGGTCTTTATGAAACGAGTACGGAACTCAAAAAAATGGGTGTTATCAGCGGAAAAGATTGTACTACGGAGGCTGCATTGGCAAAATTGATGTATTTGTTGGGACAAAATATTTCTCCTAATAGCTTCAAAACCATATTTGAAACCTCTTTGCGTGGAGAAATGCAATAAATAAACCGCTCAAATTTTTTATAGCGTTGTTTTTTTTTTGATATTTGGCACTTCGTTCATAGAATGTGCTTTCTCGACCAAAGAGCATTACATTAAAGAAGAGTATTTAAAATAATTTTTATTTCTCTATAATCAGAAGGTCAATGGGGGAATAGAAAAACTTTAGAGAGGTGGCCGAGTGGTCGAAGGCGCACGCCTGGAAAGTGTGTATACGCCACAAGCGTATCGAGGGTTCGAATCCCTTCCTCTCTGCGAGTACATTTTTAGCTTCATAAATTTGTCGGAGCTTGCTCCAGAAAATTTATGAAGATAAAAAGGTAGGCAGCGATAGCTGCCGAAGTGCAATGTATTTCCAGCATAGCCTTTTGGGATCAGCATCCTAATACTTCAAAGCTTTAGCGTAGAAGTAAGCTAATCCATTTTTCGGAGCTTGCTCGAGCAAATTTATGAAGGTAAAAATGTTTAGGCAGCGATAGCTGCTGAAGTGCAATGTATTTTCAGCATTGCCAGAAGGGATTAGCATCGACATACTTCGATGTTTCAATAGAGAAGTAAGCTTATCCCGATATTTAAAAAAATAACGTTCATTTTAAAAATTTAGAAACGGAATTGTAAATAGCACGTTTCTAGTGTATTTCAGAATTGAAAGACATTCATTTCTAGTACAAATTAATATTCTTGTAGATTATCTAAATTATTTTATATCTTTAAACCCTTAACTAAAAACAAACTTTAAGTCGATAGCAATGAAAAAATTATTTTCTATTATGGCGGTGACCGCAATGGTTTTTGTGGGCACGTTAAACGCAAACGCTGCAACAGCGCAAACAATGCCAACCAGCTCACAAGCTTTGGTAACAGCAGCCACAGTTTCTTTTATTCAGGACGAACCAGCTCCGGCTGCCGATGCCGATAAAGGATTCCATCAAGAATTAAAAGAACGTTTTGTGGAAGGTGGACCCGCATTTATGGGGATTGTGTTACTATGTTTGATTCTTGGATTGGCAATTGCTATTGAAAGAATCATCTATCTTAACCTTTCAACTACCAATACTCAAAAATTAGCTCAGGAAGTGGAAGATGCACTAAACAGCGGTGGTATTGAAGCTGCTAAAGAAGTGTGTAGAAACACAAAAGGTCCTGTGGCCTCCATTTACTATCAAGGTCTAGATCGCGCTGACGAAGGGATTGACATAGCTGAAAAAGCTGTTGTTGCCTACGGTGGTGTTCAAATGGGACAACTGGAGAAGAACGTGTCTTGGATCTCTCTTTTTATTGCTCTAGCGCCGATGCTTGGTTTTATGGGTACGGTAATCGGGATGATTCTAGCGTTCGATAAAATCCAGTCAGCTGGTGATATGAACCCGTCTCTTGTGGCAGGTGGTATTAAGGTGGCACTTTTGACAACCGTATTCGGATTGATCGTGGCTATTATACTTCAAATTTTCTATAATTATATTATCGCTAAGATTGATAGTATCGTTAATAGTATGGAAGATGCGTCTATCACTTTGATCGACATGTTGTTCAACTACAAAACAAAAAATAAAATCTAAACAAACCACAAGATGGCATTACATAAAATTTTAAAAATAGTAGCATTGCTTCTAAGCATTGCAGGGATTATTTTTCTTGCAATGATCATCGCAAAAGGTGATACTGCCGTCGCTGCAACAGGCGAAGGTCTCGATGGCTTTTTGTATGTGGCGTATATAACACTTGCTATAACTCTCTTATTTGTTCTCTTTTTCGTACTTAAAGGAATTTTTGCAGGGAATATAAAGAGCACATTACTTTCTATAGGAGCGTTTGTAATAATAGTGGTTATATCATACGTGTTGGCTGATGGCACTCCAATGACGATGCCGGAAGGCGAGATGCTTTCTGAAAGCGGGTCGAAATGGGTAGGTACAGGATTGTATACATTTTATATAATGGCAATTTTGGCTATTGGATCGATGGTTTTCAGCGGAATTAAAAAAGTTACAAAATAATGGCAAGAAGAGCAACACCCGAAGTAAACGCAGGGTCTATGGCGGATATCGCATTTCTACTGCTTATATTTTTCTTGGTAACTACTACCATTGAAAAAGATAAGGGTATTGCGAGACAGTTGCCGCCTATAGAGGATATTGTTGACCCTCCAAAGATTAAGGAAAAGAACCTGTTTATTGTAAACGTAAATAGGAATGATCAATTGTTGGTGGATGACAATCTAATGGAGCTCAAGAATCTTCGTAAAGCTGCAATTGCTTTCCTAGACAATGGAGGTGCCTCTAACGGTACTGCAGAATATTGCAACTATTGTAAAGGTAAACGTGATCCAGCTTCATCTGATAACCCAGAAAAAGCGGTAATTTCGGTTCAAAACGATAGACTTACTTCCTACAAAATGTATATTGCTGTTCAAAATGAATTAGTGGCAGCATACAACTTTTTAAGAGATAGGGAATCGCAAAGACTGTACGGTTGGAAGTTTACCGAAGTAAACAATGCAATTGAAGAGGGTAGCTATAAAGGAAACGAAGAAGCTGTAAAGCCGAAATTGGAGGAGATTCAAAAATTGTTTCCAATGAAACTTTCTGAAGCGGAACCTAAAAAATCTGGATCATAATAATTTAACTATGTCAAAGTTTAGAAAGAAAAAAAGCAATGAATTACCTGCTGTAAACACGGCATCCCTCCCGGATATTGTGTTTATGTTACTGTTCTTTTTTATGGTAGTAACGGTACTGCGTGATGACAATTTATTGGTTCAAAACGTATTGCCTAAGGCAGATCAGGTTGAAAAATTGAAGAAAGATAGATCTGTATATATTTATGCCGGGAAACCAAGTGCTAGATACCAAGATAAGTTTGGTACAGAAGCTAAGATCCAAATTGGTGATAAATACACAGATATCACTAATCTTAAATTTGCATTGACAGAGGCGCGACAAAAACTTCTTCCTGAACTTCAAGATAGAGTTATGGTTGCCCTTAAAGTGGATGAAAATACAAACACAGGAAAGGTTACTGATATTAAGCAGGAACTAAGAGAACTGAATATGTTGAAGATTATCTATATTACCACACCAGGAAATGAGATAAATAACTAAACACCATATTATTTTATAAGAAGACGCCTTGTCCCGATATTTCGGAATTAAGGCGTTTTTTTTGTTTCAATTTTTGTGAAATTAGATTTATCTTTATCCATATGCAAAAGATATATAAAAGCTGTATTATACTATTATTAAGCTTGATTGCTTTTTCCAGTGTGGCGCAGGATACCCTTAGACATGCTTCTGTAGATTCATTATATAGAGAGGATCAATTCTATATTGGTGTAACTTATAATCTTCCTCTAAATCTTCCTTCTAATGCTCGAGTTAGAGGTCTGACTGGTGGAGTCCAATTTGGTTATTTAAGAGATATGCCCATCAATAAACGAAGAAATATTGCTGTTGCGGTTGGTGCAGGGATCGCATTGGATCAATTTGGACAAAATCTTTTTATAGGTGAAACAGCTAAAGATGAAACAATCTTTAGGGTTTTGGATAAGGATTTGGATTTTACACGGAATCGCTTCAATATGGCGATCCTTGAAGCGCCAGTAGAATTTAGATGGCGTACCTCTACCGCGTCGAGTTATAAGTTTTGGAGAGTTTATGCAGGTTTTAGGGTTGGATATGCCTATTGGTATAAAGCAACCTTTAAACAGCCAGGAAACGATGTTAATCAAACGAAGATACCAGAGTTTGATCCGCTCCGATTATCAGCTACATTGAGTTTTGGATATAATACCTTTAACTTTTTCGCTTCCTACAGCCTCAATCCATTCTTTAAGGATGCTGTTACGTTCGATGGTGAAACTGTTGAATTTAGAACCCTCAAAGTGGGTTTGATGTTCTATATACTATAGCCAAAGATTGAAAAGAATAAGTTGTGGAATTGCACCCAAAAGAAAGCCAATGCCCAGTTCGGGATAGGTGTGGGCATCACTGTTTAAACGGGATGACGCAACCCAGCCGTTAACAAAGAGAAAAAAGCTTATTGTAACGAGCAGGTTAATTTTGAAATGTGCGCTCAATCCCACCAAAAACATTAAAACTCCGGCAACTCCCATTTGATGTAGGCTGATCTTCAATTTGAAAAATACCATAATAAGCGCACTAAAAGCTGAAAAGAGTATACCTACAAAATAATAGTACATTTCTCTATCGTCATAAGGATCAAAAACCATCTTAATGATAAGAAGTAAAAGAATGCACTGTATCATTAATGGAAACTTACGTTCCTTAACTTGCTTTAAATAGATGGTGTCAACTACTCTGATATTCTTTAAAAGGAAAAAAACTACGATCGGTATAAATATAGTGATGATTGCAATAGCAAGAAATTTTGCGCGTACCAATTCTGGCTCAACATATCTGGGTGTAACGCTGAAATATAAAATGGTCCCCAATAGAGGCATTAATAAAGGGTGAAAAATATACGAAGCAGCCTTTAAAAATAATCTCATTAAATCTCTTTTCTAAGTCTTGCCACTGGCAAGTCAAGTTGTTCCCTATATTTGGCAATAGTTCGTCTTGCAATTGGATAGCCTTTTTCCAACAGAATCTTTGCCAATTTATCGTCTGTAAGCGGCTTTCGTTTGTTTTCTTCGGAAATAGTTATTTCAAGAATTTTCTTTATTTCCTTTGTAGAAACATCTTCACCTTGGTCATTTTTCATCGATTCGCTGAAAAATTCCTTTATCAACTTTGTTCCATAAGGCGTATCCACATACTTACTATTGGCAACACGGGATACAGTTGAAACATCCATATTTATTTTATCGGCAATATCCTTTAAGATCATTGGCTTCAACTTCCTTTCGTCGCCAGTTAAAAAATATTCCTTTTGATGATGCATGATGGAATTCATTGTAATAAAGAGCGTTTGCTGTCTTTGTTTTATGGCATCAATAAACCATTTTGCCGCATCTAGTTTCTGTTTAATAAACATAACGGCATCTTTCTGAGCCTTTGACTTGTCTTTGGACTCCTTATAGCCTTTCAGCATATTGGTGTAATCATGACTCACGTGGAGTTCCGGTGCGTTACGACCGTTTAAGGTTAAATCTAATTCGCCATCCACAATTTTTATTGCAAAATCTGGAACCACGTGCTCTACTATTCTATTATTTCCAGAATAGGTTCCACCAGGTTTCGGGTTTAGACTTTCAATTTCATGAATAGCTTCGCGCAGTTGATCTTCAGTTATATCAAATTTTTGAATCAGTTTTTTGTAATGCTTCTTACTAAATTGATCAAAGGAATCCTCGATAATTGAAATAGCCAATGTTACTGGAGGACTAGGAACTCGGCGCTCTAACTGAATCAATAAGCACTCCTGTAGATCACGTGCCGCAACGCCAGCAGGATCTAATTCTTGAACTGTTTTTAAAACCTTTTCAACCTTATCTTCGGTGGTGTAAACGTTTTGGGTAAAGGCCAAATCATCAACAATATCTTGAATTTCCCGACGAATGTAGCCGCTTTCATCCACGCTACCCACTAAAAATTTTGCTATTTCCTCTTCTTCATCATCAAGGCGATACGTGCTTAATTGCTGCATTAAATATTGCGTAAATGAAGTCCCTGCGGCATAAGGCATTTGCCGTTCTTCATCGTCCGCACTGTAATTATTGGCAGAAAGTTTATAACTGGGCACTTCATCATCACTAAGATAATCGTCAACGTTTATATCCGTTTCAATAACCTCATTGCCTTCGTCATATTCTTCATTGTTAAACTCGTCTTCATAGTCCTCAGTTTCTTCTTTCCCTCCTTCCAAGGCTGGATTTTCTTCTAACTCCTGTGAAATTCGTTGCTCAAAAGCCTGTGTAGGCAGTTGGATCATCTTCATCAGCTGGATTTGCTGAGGTGACAATTTTTGAGAAAGTTTAAGGTTTAAATGTTGTTTTAACATAGTTGTATTTGCTACATTATAAAGTTAAAAAAAACCAGCTACTAAAATAATTAAGTAGCTAGTTTTATTATAAAGTTGTGAAATAAGACAGATGCCAGATAACGGATGACAGAAGTGGAGTAGTTTGCTTCCTGTCATCTGTCATCCAACACCAGGCATCTCTAGAATTCAGCGTTTCCAGGTGTTCTTGGATAAGGAATTACATCGCGAATGTTACCCATTCCCGTTGTAAACTGAACCAATCGCTCAAAACCAAGGCCAAAACCACTGTGAACAGCTGTTCCGAATTTACGAAGATCCAAATACCAATAGAGCTCTTTTTCATCAATGTCCATGGCGGCCATCTTTTCTTTTAAAACATCATAGCGTTCTTCCCGCTGTGAACCACCAACAATCTCTCCAATTCCAGGGAAAAGTACATCCATGGCGCGAACGGTTTTTCCGTCTTCGTTTAAGCGCATATAGAAGGCTTTGATTGTAGCTGGATAATCAAAAAGAATTACGGGACATTTAAAATGTTTTTCAACTAAAAAACGCTCGTGTTCACTTTGTAGATCGGCTCCCCATTCTTCAATAATATATTTAAATTTTTTCTTTTGGTTGGGCTTGGAGCGCTTTAAAATGTCAATGGCTTCCGTATAGCTCACCCTTTTAAAGTTGTTTTCCAATATAAATTGAAGCTTTTCGCGAAGTTTCATATCACTGCGCTCGCTCTGTGGTTTACTCTTTTCTTCTTCTAATAATCGGTTTTCAAGGAATTCAAGATCATCAGCACAGTTTTCTAATGCATATTTTACAACATACTTTATAAAATCTTCGGCCAAATCCATGTTGGCATCTAAATCGTTAAAGGCAACCTCAGGTTCAATCATCCAAAATTCAGCCAAGTGACGGCTGGTGTTTGAGTTTTCGGCTCTAAAAGTTGGACCGAAAGTATAAACTTTTCCTAGTGCCATGGCATAGGTTTCGGCTTCCAGTTGCCCACTCACGGTGAGATTGGTTTCTTTTTCGAAAAAATCTTCTTTATAGTTTATATTTCCGTTTTCATCAAGCGGGGGATTTTTAGGATCTAATGCTGACACCCGGAACATTTCACCTGCACCTTCTGCATCGCTACCGGTAATGATAGGTGAGTGCATATAATTAAACCCGTTTTTCTGAAAATATTCGTGTACTGCAAAAGCGAGTTTGGATCGCGTGCGCATTACGGCGCCAAAAGTATTGGTTCTGATTCGCAAGTGTGCTTGCTCGCGAAGGGTCTCCATGGAATGTCTCTTTGGAGAAAGAATGGTTCGTTTTACATCTTCAGGATTTGCCTCGCCTAAAACAGTCAATTTTGAAACTTGAATTTCTACTGTTTGTCCCTGCCCTTGGCTTTCAACAAGAACGCCGGTAACTTCAATAGCTGCACCAACGGTTACTTTTTTAAGGATTTCTTCATCGAAATTTTCGAAATCAACTACACATTGTAGTGTTTTAATAGTAGATCCATCATTTAGGGCTATGAATCTGTTGCTTCTAAAAGAGCGTACCCAACCGCGAACCACAACTTCGTGATGGGTTGGGTCGTTTTTTAACAGTTCAGCTATAGTTTTATGTTTCATAGTCATATTTTAAGAGGTGCAAAGATACTTTTAAATAAAATTTCAAAAAAATAAAAAGCTCCAAACCTGTCTGCCGGCAGGTAGGTTCCAAAAGACTTAGATATGGAAGTTTATTGTTTTAATTATAATTTTTCATTTACTTGATTTCTTCTTCATCGTCAGTATCAGGTAAAATTTCAATAGCAGGTTTTTTCATCGTTTCCTTATTTGCAATACTTCTTTCTAAGGAAAGTAGGAGTGTGGGGAGCAATAATAGATTGGCCGACATCGCGAAAAGGAGGGTTATTGAAACCAAGGCGCCTAAGGCAACGGTTCCGCCAAAACTGGAAAGTGTAAATACTGAAAAACCAAAGAAAAGAACAATAGAGGTATAGAACATACTTACGGAACTTTCGCGGAGGGCGGCATAGACGGATTTCTTAATCTTCCAATTATTCGCAATCAGTTCTTGCCTGTATTTTGCTAAAAAGTGAATCGTGTCGTCCACAGAAATACCAAAAGCGATACTAAATACCAAAATAGTGGATGGTTTAATAGGAACTCCCACAAAGCCCATTACGCCTGCCGTTATTATCAAAGGCAGTAGGTTTGGAATTAACGAAATAATAATCATTTTAAAGCTTCGGAACATCCACGCCATAAACAAGGCAATCAGAAAAATGGCCAACGACAGCGAAAAAATTAGGTTGTTCACCAAATAATGGGTTCCTTTTTGAAACACCAGGGCTTTCCCCGTAACCGTAACATTATAGAGCTCTGCTGGGAAAACTTTCGCTATTTCAGTATTGAGATCCTCCTCAATTCGCTTAAACCTATCTGGCTCTGTATCTTTCATAAAGGTTGTGATACGCGCAAATTGGCCGGTGCTGTCAACATAGCTGCTCAGCATATTCGCATTGGTAGCACTGCTTTTAGCATTCGCTAGAATAAAAGCTCTTTCTTGGCTATTCGGAAGCTGATAATAGTCTGGATTTCCATTGTAATAAGCCTGTTTAGAATACTTGACCAATTCAACGACGGAAAGCGGTTTGGCGAATTCAGGAATTTCTTTGATGTGATCCTGTAATTCATCGATACGCCTTAGGGTGGAAGCTTTTAAAACGCCCTGTTTCTTTTTGGTATCAACCATTATTTCCAATGGCATGATCCCTTCGTATTCTTTTTCAAAAAAGCGTATATCTTCGAAGAAACCTGTGTTTTTAGGCATATCCTCAATTAGACTTCCCGAAATTTTTATATTGAAAATACCGATTATACTGGCACATAGAACCAGAACAGCAACAATATATATGGTAATTCGGCGCTCCTTAACCATGCGCTCGATCCAGTGCGTAAATTTGTTGATCCAGTTTTTGTTTAAATGATTCAGGTGCTTATCCTTCGGCACAGACATATAACTGTAAATGATAGGAATGATAAGTAAACTCAATAAGAAGATAGCCACAATGTTAATGGAGGCTACAATACCAAACTCACTCAACAGCTCACTTTTCACTAAGATAAATGTTGCAAAACCTGACGCTGTGGTAAGATTCGTCATCAAGGTAGCATTACCGATTTTTGTAATAACACGTTGTAAAGACTTTGCTTGGTTTCCGTGCAGTTTTATTTCCTGTTGATATTTATTAATCAGAAAAATACAATTGGGAATTCCAATAACGATTATCAACGGTGGAATAAGTGCCGTAAGTACGGTGATTTCATAATGAAGCAAACCTAAAAAACCAAAAGCCCACATCACTCCAATTATAACCGTGATCATAGAAATGAAGGTGGCACGCCAAGAACGGAAAAAGAAGAAGAATATCAGGGAAGTAACAAAAAGTGCGGCTCCAATAAACAAGCCTATTTCATCAATAATGCTTTGTGAATTTAAGGTACGGATATAAGGCATTCCAGAAGTGTGAACTTTAACGCCGGTATCTTCTTCAAACTTTTTGATTAATGGGATAAGGTCATCTATCACGAAATCCTTTCTCGCGGAAGTGTTGACGATATCTTTTTTAAGATAAATAGCAGACCGAATAGACTGCTTGTCGGGACTATATATAAGTCCGTCATAAAACGGAAGCTTATTGAAAAGTTCGTCTTTATATTTTGCTAAACTTGCATCGGTAAAAACCGAATCTTTTATAAATGGCACCAGTTCAAAACCTGAGGTATCTTTCTTCTTTTCTAATTTCTGAAGGTTTCCCACGGAAAGTGTAAAATCGACTTCCTTAAATTTACCAATGTCTTTGGAAAGTTGGTTCCATGCTTGGAACTTTTTAGGAGTAAAAATAGTAGAATCCTTCACCCCCATAACAATTAGGTTTCCTTCCTCACCAAAATGTGAAAGAAAATTGTCGTACTCAAGATTTACCGGATGATCGTCTGGCAGCAGGTTTGCTTCGGTAAAGGTGAAGCGCATGTTCTTCCACTGCATTGCAAGCAATACAGTTATAAGTGCGATAACGATTAAGATCCCGGTGCGGTTTCTTAGAATAAAACGGGCTATAAATCCCCAAAATCCAATACTGAAAAGTTTTGCCAAACCAATTATTTAAAGACTTGTCAAAGGTATGAATTCCCGATAAGTAGGGTCTCTAATTTTGCGCGTATTTTCAGAGAAGGAGGGAAGTCTTCATTAAAATAATTTAAGAAGGTGTTTTTGTAGTTTGATTGTGGGAGATATCGATTTTCGTTTTGGCTAAATCCACGAGTTGATTGTCCACAAAATATCATAAAGCTTTGAATTGTGACATTATAGTTACTTTTATATGAAGTCTCTATTAGTAAATATTTTCTTTTATTCTGCGTTAATCCGCATGATCTGCGGGATATTTTTCGCATTCTCAGATTTTTGTTTCCCACGATTTGATTCGCCAGTTCGCTATTGCTCGGGTCGCAGATATTCGCAGGCTTTTTTACTCGTATGACAAGAAACGGATATACAAAATCCACGATCAGGAAAAATGCCATAAATAAAAAAAAGTCTCACAGATTTTTTAAATCTATGAGACTTTTCTTTAGTCCTACGTCAATAGGTCTTAGGTCTTTTCTTAGAATCCGTAAGTTACACCAATACCTAAAGCTTCACGAATTTGGAAACCTTTCACGGCATTGTCATCATAAATGGCTTGGAAAGCTACATTTGCAGAGATATAATCGTTTACTTTAAGAAGTAAATTCATAGTATAGTCTATATCAACATTCTGAGGATCTTCTAAGTAATTAGTGTAAAGGTTAAGGATGTTTTCTACAGAAACATTCTTCATCAAGTCTAATTTAGCGTAAGCAGAAACTGAAGCGCCAAATTCAAAACGCATCGTTTCATTTGCTTCTACTCCGAAATAAGGATTTTCGTTAAATGCTGCAATAGCTACAGGATCGTTACCAACATCCGTAAAGGTTTTGTTCACAAAAATTAAACGTGCAGTTGCTGGAGAAATGTTTACATATAGGTTGTCATTCTTTTTCCAAAGCATTCCAGGTCCAAATTGAAGATAAGCCGGAGACATAAATTTGGTTACTTCAGTACGGTAGCCGGCATCATCTTGATTAAGATCCTTGTCAAACTCGTAACCAGAAGTAAATTGGGTTTTAAAGTTTAGAAAGAACGAGTAGTACCAGTTACTTTCGTTAATTTCTCTCCCTAAAATGGAGTTTAGCTCCAAACGGTCATTTGTTTTACGTGAGTATTTGTCGTCTTTGTTTTTAGTAAGACCATACTCAGCTATAAAACGGTTGTTCCAAGTAAGTTTGTCATGCTTATAGTTAAAGTCGTAATTAAGACCAAGGTTCCCTGCAATGTTTGAGGTTCCACCGCCGGTCCATTCGTGGTTAAACGCTGCTTGGTTGAACAATAAGGAAATGTTTCCAGATCGTGTCCAGCCATTAGGAATGGTGTCCTTCGAAATTTCTTCTTGGGCTATTAATGCCAAAGGTGCAGTAAAAAGAACTGCAAGAAGTAAAAGTTTTTTCATTTTATCTTAATTTTGAGCGTGCAAAAGTAATACTATTTTAGATAAATGATAAGAATAAATGCTAAATAAATGCTAATACTGAGAATTATATAGAATAATTCCTTAATTATTGCTTTTTCTTGAAAAGAGGAACAGAGGAACAGGCCTCGCCATATAAAATACTTTTTGCAATAGGTTGCAATTTTTGAGCTAAGAGCACATAAGCATTCTGCGGAATTGGTTTATGTGCACAACCTTTAATTATAATCGGCTTATCGTTGTATTCCGAAACGTCCAAATCTTTAAGCAATTCAGCAAAGAGAATACTTTCCAATTCTTCTAAGTTTCCAATAGCAACTTTTTTTGTAAAAGGAGCAAGGTGGAGTGAAAGCAATAAAAATGCCCAACCGGGAACAATAGCGTCTGTACTGCAAAACAAGGCTACATACTTATCTTGATATTGACTCCAGTCGTGCGTGTTCGCTTTGTCACGAAAATCTTTTTCCCGAAGCACAATGCCTTCCAGTAGCCAAGATGAAATATCAAAAGCCACTCTTTCGCCTGTTGGATATAAATCCTCAAGATTAAAAGTCATAAGCTTACTGTTCGCCACGCGATTTATTATCTCTTCTGCCATTTGTTATTTAATTTAAAAGCACAATTAAAGGTAGTTGAGTGATTTTTAAAAAAGATTTTTCTTCTTTTTTAAAATAGTATCGAAACTATAGCATCCCCAACTCAAGCAAAGCTTCCTCACTCATCAAATCTTGGCTCCAAGGCGGGTCAAAGGTCATCTCTACTTCAACGTCTTTAATTTGTTTCATAGATTTTACCTTATCCTGTACTTCTGCCGGTAAACTTTCTGCCACTGGACAGTTTGGAGTGGTAAGGGTCATCAATATTTTCACTTCGCGATCTTCGTTTATAAAAACGTCATATATAAGTCCGAGTTCATAAATATCAACTGGGATCTCTGGATCGTAAATGGTTTTAATAACAGCGATTATTTTGTCGCCTAATTCGGCCATATCTACTTCTGGTTCTGTTGCCATTTGTCTAATTATTAATTTGTGTTTGGTATGCAAGGGCATACATTTTCATTTGTTTTATCATTGAAACCAATCCGTTTGCGCGAGTAGGTGAAAGATGTTCCTTCAATCCTATTTCGTCAATAAAATCGGTATTTGCATCGAGGATTTCCTGCGGTTTTTGATTTGAAAACACTCGAACTAAAATGGCAATAATACCTTTGGTAATGATTGCATCACTATCCGCAGTAAAAATGATTTTGCCATCCTTTAATTCAGAATTGAGCCATACTTTACTTTGGCAACCCTTGATAAGCTTATCATCGTTTTTTAAATCATCGTCTATAAGCGGAAGCGATTTCCCCAAGTCTATCATATATTCATAGCGCTGCATCCAGTCTTCAAAAATGGAAAACTCGTCAATCAACTCTTCTTGTATTGCTTCAATCGTCATAGTTATTCTTTGTTTTTTGTGTCTTTTCTCGCGCTCAACAGAACACTTCGGTCCGTTTTGGAATACAATGTTAGAACGTTATTTTCCAAAGCGTAAGATCCGGTATTATTTAGAGCGTTTAAAAAGTCACGTTCGGTTTTCATAATTTCTTTTTCGGCACAAAATCTTTCACTTACGGCAAGATCGCCAAAATTGATGGTTGAAAGATCAAGCGTATAATTGCCAAAAACGGAGTTGCAGCCTGTAGTGCCTCGGAATGAATTGTCTATGGCTGAAAGCGTAAACGTGGGATTGGTAGTGTTCGCCAGTTTTTTTCCGTCCAGTGCTGATACGGTGTAATTACCAGTGAGTTGTACGCTCCCAGCTACGTCGATTACCTTTTTAGTTTCATCACAGCTAGTAAAAAGTAGTGCGCAAACTAATAAGGAAAGGGTTGCAAGTGTTTTCATAATTGTTTTGTTTAATGTTAGAGAATCAAATTTCAGTATTTATCTACCTGTCATTTATTAACTTAACATGTATTTAGCTTTTTTAACTGCATTTACCAAGGCATCAACTTCTTCCATGGTATTGTAAAATGCAAAAGAAGCTCGAACGGTGCCGGGTATTTTATAAAAATCCATAATAGGTTGTGCGCAATGGTGGCCAGTGCGAACAGCTATTCCAAGTTTGTCAACTATAGTTCCAATATCATACGGATGAATCCCCTCAATATTGAAGGAAACTACGGAGGTTTTATGGCCTGTGCCATAAATTTTTAAACCGTCAATCTCCAGCAATTTTTCAGTAGCGTATTCTAAAAGTTCATTTTCGTGTTGTTCAATCGCTTCAAAACCGATAGCGTTTAAATAATCTATTGCAGCGCCAAAAGCGATACCACCGCAGATGTTGGGCGTTCCTGCTTCAAATTTATGTGGAAGTCCTGCATACGTTGTTTTTTCAAAAGTTACTTCAGCAATCATTTCGCCTCCGCCTTGGTATGGTGGAAGTTTGTTTCCCCATTCTTCTTTCATAAAAAGAATCCCTACGCCTGTAGGTCCGCACATTTTATGGGCTGATGTTACGTAGAAATCTACATCTAACTTTTGAAAATCTGGCTTTATGTGAGAACAGGATTGTGCGCCGTCAATTAATACCGCGGCTCCAACTTCGTGCGCCTTTTGAATAATTTCTTCAATCGGGTTAATAGTTCCAAGTGCATTTGAAATATGATTGACGAATACAAGCTTTGTTCTTTCGGAAAGCAATTTTGCGTATTCTTCCATAATCAAAGTGCCTTCTTCGTTCATAGGAATCACCTTTAAATCAGCTCCCGTTCGATCACATAACATTTGCCAAGGCACTATATTGCTGTGGTGTTCCATTGCCGAGACGAGTATCTCATCATCTTTTTTTAGAATGTCAGAAAAACCGTTGGCAACAAGATTAATTCCATGGGTAGTGCCAGCTGTAAAAATGATTTCGTAAACTTCCTTGGCATTAAAATGCGTTTTGATTTTTTGTCGTGCGCTTTCGTAAGCATCTGTTGCTTCTTGGGAAAGCGTGTGTACACCGCGATGGATATTTGCGTTATAATTGCTGTAATAATCCACAATACTATCAATAACCTGTTGCGGTTTTTGAGAAGTGGCGGCATTGTCTAAATACACCAACGGATAGCCGTTTACCTTTCGAGAAAGGATGGGGAAATCCTCACGTATTTTTTGGATATTGAAGGACATTTTAAAATATTTGAGTTCGAAATTAGAATGGCCGATTTACCACGAATTCACGAATATTATTATTTAAATATTCGTGAACCTGCCTGGCCGTCAGGCAGGTTCGTGACATTTTTTAATGCTCAAACCCTAAACTAACTCCAATTTTATTAGCGATAAGCTTGTTGATTCGCACTTTTAATTCGGGGATTTTTACGCTTTCCAAAACGGTATTTGCAAAGGCATACATCAATAAAGCGCGCGCTTCTTTTATTCCGATTCCGCGGCTGCGAAGGTAGAATAAGGCATCCTCATCAAACTGCCCAATAGTACAACCGTGCGAGCATTTCACATCATCTGCGAAAATCTCCAATTGTGGTTTTGCGTTTATGGTAGCTTTATCATCAATCAGAATGTTGTCGTTTTGCTGATAAGCATCTATCTTTTGGGCGTCTTTATCAACCAGAATCTTTCCGTTAAAAACTCCAATTGAAGATTCGCCATAAAGTCCTTTATAATCCTGATGACTTTCACAGTTTGGAGACTTATGATGTACCAAAGTATTGTGATCCACATGCTGCTTTCCTTTTAGAATAGTGATTCCCTTTAAAGTAGAATCGCAGTGTTCCCCGTTTTGATAATAGTTGAGATTGTTTCGTACTAAGTTTCCACCAAAAGAAAAGGTGTGCACGCGGCAAACCGTATCTCTTTCCTGTGAAATATAAGTGTTGTCAATCAATGAAGCTGTTTCAACATCATTTTGAATTTTGTAATAATCTACATAAGCACGTTTTTCAGCAAAAATCTCTGTTACCGAATTGGTCAGGACTGCATTGCTAGAAAGACTTTGATGACGCTCAATAATTTGCACGTGGGCATTTTCGCCAACAACAATCAAGTTTCTAGGTTGCAGAAACATAGCAGC
This sequence comes from Aequorivita capsosiphonis DSM 23843, assembly GCF_000429125.1. Lineage (GTDB taxonomy): Bacteria > Bacteroidota > Bacteroidia > Flavobacteriales > Flavobacteriaceae > Aequorivita > Aequorivita capsosiphonis. Next base: position 120,036 of record NZ_AUBG01000010.1, on the reverse strand, counting down.
CTCATTTCCTGTTGAGAAATTGATAATTTCGATAGGCTTTTCCACTTCCTTATGTGCAGGAATATGGATATAGGCACCTTCTTTAGTAAAAGCAGTATTAAGTGCAGTTAAGCTATCGCTTTTAGCTACTTTATTAAAGTATGCCTCAATTACGGGCTTATACTTGCTTTTGTTCATTGCAGCAGACATAAGGCAAACATCCAAAGTGTCGTGCGTGGTTTCTGAAAGGAACGAACTATAAACCCCATCAACAAACACAAGTTTATAAGTGTCTATTTCATGAAGAAAATATTTGCGTACATCCTGAAGTTCCACGTGTTTTTCCTTATTGGAAAAAACGCTGTAGTCTGGTTTCAGCAATGAATTTAGCGAAGTGTATTTCCAGTCTTCTTCCTTTTTAGTTGGAAAACCTTTTTCTTCAAAGATTTTGATGGCGTTGCTACGCACATCATGCAATGGAGAATCAAACTCCAAATAATCTTCTAATGCTATATATGATGATAATAATTTGTCTTTAAAACTCATTTCTTCTTTATTCAAAGTTCAATGTTCAAAATTCAAGGCTATCAACTTTGAACCTTGAATTTTAAATTTTGAACGTTTTAAACTAATTCCTCCTTAATCCAATCGTAACCTTTTTCTTCCAGTTCGTAAGCAAGTTCTTTAGTACCTGATTTTACTATTTTTCCATTCATCAATACGTGAACGAAATCTGGAACAATATGATCTAAAAGACGCTGATAGTGTGTAATTACTACAATAGCATTGTCTTCACTTCTCAATTTATTCACACCGTTGGCAACAACTTTAAGCGCGTCAATATCCAATCCTGAATCTGTTTCGTCAAGAATGGCAAGTTTGGGCTCCAACATGGCCAATTGGAATATTTCGTTTCTTTTCTTCTCACCTCCAGAAAAACCTTCGTTAAGTGATCTTGAAAGAAATTTACGGTCTATCTCTAGCATGTCCGCTTTTTCCTTTATCATTTTAAGCATTTCTGCAGCGGGCATATTATCCAACTTCTTAGACTTGCGGGTCTCATTTATGGCAGTTTTAATAAAGTTTGTCACTGATACTCCAGGTATTTCCACAGGGTATTGAAAGGAAAGGAAGATGCCTTTGTGTGCTCTTTCTTCTGGATCTAATTCTGAAATATCTTGATTTTCAAAAGTGATGTATCCACGAGTTACATCAAACTCCTCTTTACCTGCAATAACTGATGCCAAGGTACTTTTACCAGACCCGTTGGGTCCCATAATAGCGTGGACTTCTCCAGCTTTTACTTCTAAATTAATTCCCTGCAGTATGTCTTTGCCTTCTAAGCCGGCGTATAAATCTTTAATTTTTAACATGTTACTTTGTCTTTGCTGATTCTTCTAATTTAATATCTACTTCTGAAGGCGTATCATTCACCTTCACAATTTCTTTTAATGTTATTAACTCTTCCCAATCGCTATCGGTGTCAGTGTTTTTGGAAACTATTCCTTTAACCATCACCCCAACCATATCATAATCATTCGTTTTTACTGATGAAACTTGTTTTGAAAGCGCATCAGAAACTTCATTTCGCTTCACGCCATAAATAAAGTTTGAACCCAATAAAACTGCAGCACCTTCGGAATCGATGAAATCTCCTTTATAGGTTTGAAGATTTTCTGTGTTTTCAGTTGTCATTTCATCTGTAACGCTTTTTTCTTCTGAATTTTTACAGGAAAAAACCGCAGTGGAAAGCAATAGCAATAAAAAGATTTTTTTCATGAATTGATGATTTAGTTTATCATATTGAGATTTCCGCCTTTGCGGGAATATTTTAACCTACAGATCCCTCAAGGCTTATTTCCAATAGTTTTTGAGCTTCTATAGCAAATTCCATAGGTAGCTTGTTTAAAACCTCTTTTCCAAAACCGTTTACAATCAAAGCAATCGCTTTTTCTGTGTTAATCCCACGTTGATTGCAATAGAAAATCTGATCTTCTCCAATTTTACTGGTTGTAGCCTCGTGTTCTATTTGAGCTGTTTTGTTTTTCGATTCAATATATGGGAAGGTGTGTGCGCCACAGGCATTTCCCATTAATAGCGAATCACACTGTGAAAAGTTACGTGCGTTATCGGCATTTGGTAAAATTCTTACCAAACCACGATAACTGTTTTGTGATTTTCCAGCAGAAATACCTTTCGAAATAATCGTACTTCGGGTATTTTTACCAATGTGGATCATTTTGGTTCCGGTATCGGCTTGCTGATAATCGTTAGTAACGGCAATGGAATAAAATTCACCAATGGAATTGTCTCCTTTCAAAATACAGCTTGGATACTTCCAAGTTACTGCACTTCCAGTTTCTACTTGCGTCCAGGATATTTTGGCGTTCTTTTCGCAAATTCCTCGTTTAGTCACGAAGTTATAAACGCCACCTTTTCCGTTTTTATCGCCAGGGTACCAGTTTTGAACTGTTGAATATTTTATTTCGGCACCGTCCATCGCTATTAATTCAACAACCGCTGCGTGCAGTTGATTTTCATCGCGACTTGGAGCAGTACAACCTTCAAGATAACTTACGTAGCTATCTTCGTCGGCAATCAATAGTGTTCTTTCAAACTGTCCTGTTCCTGCTTGGTTAATTCTAAAATATGTGGAAAGTTCCATAGGGCATCGAACGCCTTTAGGGATGTAGCAAAAAGAACCATCGCTAAAAACCGCACTATTTAACGCAGCGTAAAAGTTGTCGCGTTGTGGAACTACTGTTCCTAAATACTTCTTAACTAAATCTGGGTGTTTTTGAATGGCTTCGGAAATACTCATAAAAATAATTCCTTTTTCCTCCAAATTCTTTTTAAATGTTGTTGCCACAGAAACGGAGTCAATTACAACATCCATAGCTACACCAGCTAACTTTTTTTGTTCGTCCATTGAAATACCAAGCCTCTTAAAAGTGTCCAGCAACTCTGGATCTACCTCATCGAGACTGTCGTATTTTGGTTTACTATTTGGTGCGGAGTAATAGGAGATTGCTTGAAAATCTGGCTTTTCATAATGTACATTTCCCCATTCCGGCTCTTCCATAGTAAGCCAATAGCGGAAAGACTCCAAGCGCCATTCCGTCATCCATTCTGGCTCCTCTTTCTTTTTAGAAATGGCACGTACCACATCTTCATTCAATCCAACAGGGAAAGTGTCAGATTCTATATCCGTATAGAAACCATATTCGTATTCCTTGGTTTCTAACTCTTTTTTTAAATCGTCCTCAGTGTACTTCATATTATTTAATTCAAAGTTCAAAATTCAAGATTGAATTGAGAACTTATTTAAATTTGCTTCCTTTTAATTCACTTTTTTGCAAGTAGATCATAAAACCTGCGATTTGTTTACTCAAGCCTATTAAGGTCTCGTAATGTCGATCAAATTCTTCCTTAGAAATATATTTTCTGTCGAGAATTCTATATAATTGAGATCTCGTTTCACCACAAGATGCTTTCGCTATTGAAAGAAATTGATTGAATTCTTTGTTTCCATTTCGTTCAAAACCTTCAGCTATATTGTCCATAATAGATCCTGAGCTACCATTAATCTGGTCGTATAATCTATAATCTGTTTTGAGATTTGTTTTTTCTCTTATTTCAAAAATAGCTTGTCAATTCAATCTTGATTTCTGCCAAATCTCCATATCTTCAAACTTTTCAATTGTTGCCATAAATGCTATGTTTTTCCAATTTTGAACCTTGAATATTAAATTTTGAATCTTTTACAACGAAAAACTCTCCCCGCAGCCACAGGTGCGGTTGGCATTTGGATTTTGAAAGACAAAGCCTTTTCCGTTAAGTCCACCGCTGTATTCCAATATCGTTCCAACCAGATATAAAAAACTCTTTTTGTCTATGGCGATTTTAACGTCCTTTTCTTCAAAAAGTTTGTCGTTTTCGCCTAGATTATGGTCAAATTTCAACTCGTAACTAAGGCCGGAACAGCCGCCGCTTTTTACGCCAACGCGGACAAAATCCTTAGCCATGTCAAAGCCTTCTTCGGCCATCAACTGCCCTATTTTTGTTTTTGCATTTTCGCTTACCTTAATCATATATAGATTAATTCTAAATTAGACGCAAATATACATCAAATAGAACTTTTAACCATACCGAACTGGGTTTTTAAAACTATAGTGTAATAGTTTTAAGTTATAATCTGAATTAGATTATTGCGTGCTTTAGAAAGTCTATAAAAGTGAAGGGTGAACTCTTTTCTCGATTCATTTTGAAAGCGTATTTTTGTCCCAATCAGATAACTATATACAATGTTCGAAAATAAAGACAACTCAAGTACAGGAATTGGTTCGCTTGGCGAATTTGGACTCATAGATCACCTTACTAAAAACTTCAAGATCAAACAAAAATCCACCGTAATGGGGATTGGTGATGATGCTGCTGTCATTTCTTGTAATTCAAGAAAGGAAATGGTGGTTTCAACAGATTTTCTTTTAGAAGGAGTACATTTTGATTTAAGTTATATGCCGTTAAAGCATCTTGGCTATAAAGCGGTTGTTGTAAATCTGTCTGATGTATATGCCATGAATGCTGAACCTACGCAAATCACAGTTTCCATTGCTGTTTCCAATCGCTTTCCCGTAGAAGCCTTGGAAGAGCTCTATGCAGGAATTGAAGCTGCGGCCAAAATATATAATGTTGATGTGGTTGGAGGTGATACTACTTCTTCTACAACAGGTTTAATGATAAGCATTACTGCAATAGGTATGGTGAATAAAGGCGATGCTATTTATAGAAGTGGCGCCAAGGAAAATGATTTGTTAGTAGTTACTGGAGATTTGGGTGCATCCTATATGGGTCTTCAGGTTTTGGAACGCGAAAAGGAGGTTTTTAAGGTGAATCCGAATTCGCAACCCGATTTGGAACCTTATTCCTATTTGGTAGAGCGACAATTAAAACCCGAAGCAAGAAAGAATATTTCGAAATTGTTAGTAGAATTGGATGTGAAGCCAACCGCTATGATTGATATCAGCGATGGTCTGTCTTCAGAAATTATTCATATATGTAAAAGTTCGAAGGTAGGTTGCAACCTATTTGAAGATAAAATTCCATTGGATCCTCAGGTTATCTCCGTTTGTGAAGAATTTAACCTTGATAGTACTACTATAGCCCTAAGCGGCGGGGAAGATTACGAACTGCTTTTTACCATAAAAACAGAAGATTATCCCAAGTTAAAGGGCAATCCACATCTTACTGTGATTGGACATATGACAAACCAAAACGAAGGAACGCATTTGATAAGCCGCGCCGGAACAAAAATACCTTTGATAGCTAGGGGCTGGAATGCCCTAGAAAATGAGGAATAGGTTTTTCAAAAATGTAGAGCAAAGAATCGAAATATTTTTCGACTCTCTGCTCTACACTAAGACTTTTAAGTATTCTCAAATAACTGTTCTATACTTGCCGCTTGTTTGCCACAGCAGGAACATTGATATTGGTTGATACTTTTTTGTGTTACATCATAATCGTGACCGAATGCAGTGCAAATTAGGCTTAAGATTGGAGAGTGATTTGGGGGAGCTACATTATCCATCTATGTTAATTTATTTAAATTTGAATACTCAATATTAATTTTTTTTTCGACGAAATACAACTTTTATCCGTTAAAATACAAAATTATGTTCAATGAGCTAGGTTTTACAAATTATGAATTTCCATAAAACTACTTTAAATGAAGTATTGACTTTTCTGCCCTGGATTCTTCTATAATAGAAAGAATTGAGTTCTCTTCAGTTAGGTCTCTAAAATATGCGTTAGATTTTTTAAAACTCCATTTAAGTTTTCATAGGTGCTGTGATGCCCTCCATCAATTGTTATTACTTTGGAGTTGCAACTTTCGGCCAATTTTTTAGTTTCTTCAAGTTCTAAGAGCGGATCGCTTTCTGACAAAATTGAATATTTTTCTTTGTTGAAGTTTTTTAGCACTTTTGTTCGGTCTTTTCGATCGCGCATTCCTTTTAGTGCGGCTTTTATACCATTTAAAGGGAAGGAGTTAGCTTCCTCTTTTAAGGATTCAATTTCTTTTGAAAACTTTTGGCGTGAGGTTTCGGCAAATAGATTGCTAATTGCCATACTTATAAAGGCACTTGGATTTTTTTCAAAAACTTTTAACGAGCGATTTCGAATTTCTTTCTTTTCTTCGGTATCGGCTGCTGGAGTAGAATTTAGAAGAATTAATCTTTCCATCTTTTCTGGAAATAGCTCGGCGTACGCCATAGTCACATATCCACCCATAGAATGACCAACAAATGTGGTCGAATCAATTTGAAGATGTTCTAATAATTGTTCAACTACTCCTGCCATTAATTCCATGGAATGAATTTCAGAGATAACATCACTTTTTCCGTGTCCTGGGAAATCGAGTGTAATTACAAAATTATTCTTTTCCAACTGCGAAATCAACTTTTCCCACATAGCGGAACTTTCTAAAAAGCCATGTAAAAGCACAAGTGCTGGTCCTTTTCCATAAGTTTCATAATAGATTTGATTGGTGTTGTAGTTGAAATTCATAGTGGTTCGTAAGTCCTAGTTGGTTTTTCATCCTTCGCATAACGCTATGAATGATAAAGAAAACCTGTTAGGTATTTGATATGATTCGTTCTTAGTATTAGGTCTTGTTTCAGTTTTCAATTGTTATCTCGTCTACAAAAATCCAAGCCTTTCCTCCATAACCTAGGTGTCCTTTTGGTAAATCGCCAAGATTTTTTGCGCTGATTTTTATATATTGAATTTTCTTAACAATTTGGAATTCGATTTTTTTAGTTGTCACATCTTCTGAAGGTTTTTCAGTCTCTATTTTTTGCATTGGCAATTCTGTAAAATCGGTTCCATTTTCTGAAACTGAACAGGAAACTTCCGTAGGGTAAAAAATCCAACTGCGTTGATCTTGTAGAAAACCTACTGAAACTGTTTTTACTTCTTTATTTGAACCAAGATCCACCGTCGCATTTAAATCTACAGCGTGATAGCCTTGCCAAGTTCCAGTTCTAAAATCATTGGCGCCGTGAATACCGTCAATTAAAGCATTTTTACCGCCGCCGTTGTATTGATTGGCATATTCGGTTTCCAGTTTTATGCTGAGGTTGGGGTCAATCTTATAGAAATGGGTTTTAAGCACACTACTTTTTGGCCCTTCTGAATTCGCCGAAGTACGGTTGCTGAGCGGAGTCGAAGCATAAGTTTTTAATATCGATTCTTCCGAAATAGTAAATGGTTTAGAATACCTTTTAAAATCATTGTCATTTAGACTGTAAAAAATTTCGGAGTTAGGTGAAGATACTCCTAACGTAATTTCGGTTTCATTTTTGAAAGCAACTTCTCCTTTCGCAATAAAAGGTGCTGGAACAATCAAATTATCTATTATGTCCGTTTTTGGGATTTCGTCGTCTTTTGTGGCCCAAGTTGAAGGTTTATCAGTCATTTTAAAAACTAATTTCCCGCCGTCCATAACTTCAGAATGATTGATAAAACTTCTTTTTAATGGGTTGCCGTTTAAGCTGGCTGAAGCGATGTACTTGTTTTTATCTGAAATATTTTCCGCGGAAATCTCAAAGGTTTTTCCTTCGTCTAAATTAATTATAGCACTTTCAAATAAAGGAGTTCCAATTATATATTCATTGCTGGCAGGAGTTACCGGATAAAAACCGAGTGCGCTAAAAATATACCAAGCACTCATCTGCCCGCAGTCTTCGTTTCCAGAAATCCCATCTGGAGCGTTTTGGTATTGTCCGGTTAAAATCTCGTGAATGCGCTCTTGCGTTTTGGCGGGCTGGTTGACGAAATTATACAGATAAGCCATATGATGGCTCGGTTCATTTCCGTGGGCGTATTGGCCAATCAAACCAGTAATATCAACTTGTTGGCGACCAGAAGTTTCAACTTCCGCAGTAAAAAGTTTGTCGAGTTGGGTTTCAAATGCACTTTTCCCCCCCATCAGATTTATCAATCCAGAAATATCTTGAGGCGCGTAAAAACTGTATTGCCAAGAATTTGCCTCGGTGTAGTTAAAATTCACTTCATACGGATCAAAAGGTGCAAACCAAGTATTTCTAAATCTACCACGCATAAACTTGGTCTCTGGATCGTAAACGTTTTTATAGTATTGGGCTCTTTCAGTGTAGGTTTTATGATCTTCTGTTTTCCCCATCGCTTTCGCCATTTCGGCTATCGTCCAGTCGTCATAAGCGTATTCCAAAGTTTTTGAAACCGACTCACTTTCTTCTTCCACAGGAATAAAGCCAAATTCTTTATAGCTTTCTAGTCCTAATTTATCCTGGACCGCACTGTGTTTCATTGCTTCAAAAGCTTTTTCGGTGTCATATCCACGGATTCCTTTTAAATACGCGTCGGCAATTACGGGAACTGCGTGATACCCAATCATACAACCGGTATAGTTTCCTGCCAATGGCCAAATAGGAAGAATTCCACCTTCGTCTTGTTTTGCCAAAAGTGAATTTATAAAATCGTTGGTGCGTTCTTTTTCAATAATTGTATAAAGTGGGTGTGCCGCTCGGTAGGTATCCCAAAGAGAAAACACGGTATAATTTTTAAAATCTGATGTTTGGTGAATTTTAAGATCCATCCCGCGATAACGCCCATCCACATCTTGGTAAAGGTTAGGAGCAATCATCGTGTGATAAAGCGCAGTATAAAAAATTGTTTTTCGATCTCTATTTTCTCGGTTGTTGAGCGGAGCCGAAACATCGATTTTTTCGAGTTGTTTTTCCCAAGCGGTTTCAGCTTCTTTTTTTATCTGCTGAAAAGACTTGTCGCCAATTTCAGCTTTTAGGTTTTTCTTTGCTCCAGCATCATCTACGGCGGAAATTGCTATTTTTATATCGAGTTCGTCACTTTCGGAAGCATCAAATTCAAAAGCGGCTATCACTTTTTCGCCGTCGGTTTTATCGTTTAAATACGTTACGTTTTTATAAGGTCGCGAAAATTGAATATTATAAAACAATTTTTGATCCAGCGCCCAAGCCTCAGAATGACGATGTCCGGAAATTTCGGTTTTTGAAATCGTTTTTATTTCAGAACTCAAAACTTTATCACGGTGTTCCAAATCGAGAATTACAATTTGTTTGGAATTTTTCGGAAAAGTGTAATGATGGATTCCACTTCGTTCTGAAACTGTAAGCTCTACTTCAATATTAGTTTCATCCAGATGAACTTTGTAATATCCAGGAGATGCAAATTCATTTTCGTGTGAAAAATGTGCTCGATATCCGCTTTGAAGATCTGCTGAGCCTGTCGAAGTATCGGCGCCATTGTTAAAATTCACTTTGTTTGTGGGCATTAAAAGAATATCAGCATAATCGCTCACGCCCGTTCCGCTAAGATGGGTGTGCGAAAAACCATAAATGTATTCATCACTATAATGATAACCGCTGCAGCCGTCCCAGCCATCCAAGCGGGTATCGGGACTTAGTTGCATCATTCCAAAGGGCATGGTCGCTCCTGGATAAGTGTGGCCATGACCGCCCGTTCCGATAAATGGATTTACGAAAGAAGTCAGGGTTTCAGGTTGGGAATTTACCTGCGAAAAACAGAATATTGGCAGTAAAAAAAGTAGTGGGGATAGGTATTTGTACATTTCTATAAATTAATCGGAAAAGATACTAAAACCCTTAAAATAAAGTGAACGAACCTATATATTTTTGAATCGAAATTTTTTTTCCCGACCCTAAAGGATGAAAAGGTTCTTCTTTTACTAAAACCGTTAAAATAAAGTGAAGTACGATTTCAATTTTTTGAAACGTGGTATCTTTAAAAAATTCTTTCTACCCTATGCGTTGGTTTCTTTTTATTACAGTTTACATTCTTGTTGACATCTATGCCTTTCAGGCTGTAAGAACCCTCACCAAAAATCCATGGATTTATGGGGTTTACGTCTTTTTGTCGATAGTAGTTTTGGGTGCTTTATTATATCAGTTTTCAACGATGGGAGCAGGCAAGGTAATTGGCATCAATACCATGTATGTCTTTGGAGCTTTCCTCGTGCTTTTTGTTCCGAAGCTATTGATTATCATTTTTATGTTTGCCGAAGATATTGGTAGGTTCTTCGTGGGAATTTTTATGAAGGTTGCCGGTAGTAGTGAAACTCCATTTATGGTCTCTCGTAGAAAGTTTGTAAGCACCATTGCCTTGGGAATTGCAGCCATCCCTTTTGCATCCTTGATTTATGGAATGGTTCAAGGAAAATACAATTATAGGGTTTTAAAATATTCATTGGAATTTGACAATCTGCCTGATGTCTTTGATGGATACACTATTACTCAATTAAGCGATATACATTGTGGTAGTTTTGATAATCATCGTAAAGTGGAGTATGCTATAAATCTTGCAAATGAGCAAAAGAGTGATGTAATTCTTTTTACTGGCGATTTGGTGAACAATGTGGCTGATGAATTGGATGATTGGAAACAGCTTTTTTCTACCTTGAAAGCGAAAGATGGTGTGTTTTCAGTTTTAGGAAATCACGACTATGGTGACTATGTCAACTGGGATACTAAAGAAGATCAGGCCAAAAATCTTCAAAAACTAAAAGACATCCAAAACGAGATGGGATGGAATCTTCTTTTGAACGAAAATCGATATTTATATAGAAAGGAACAGAAAATAGCTCTGGTTGGAGTAGAGAACTGGGGTGAAAACGGATTTAAAAAAGCGGGAGATTTAGATAAAGCAACTGTTGGAATTACTGATAGTGATTTTAAAATATTGATGAGCCACGATCCTTCGCATTGGCAAGCAGAAGTGAAAGAAGATCCGCGCCATTTTCATTTAACACTTAGTGGCCATACCCACGGAATGCAATTTGGTGTTGAAATTCCAGGGATCTTCAAATGGAGTCCAATTCAATATAGATATAAAAATTGGGCAGGGATTTATGAGGAATTCGGAAGATATATAAACGTGAATCGCGGATTTGGATATTTAGGTTATCCCGGAAGAGTTGGAATCTGGCCTGAGATTACTGTTATCCAACTTAAAAAGAAAAGTCCTCTAAAATCTAAAAAGGGAAGGGAAGTCTAGTTTATTCTGTTCTGTCTTGGTTCTTATCCTTTTTAAGTTCTGATTCTATTTAATAAAAACTTTGGGCACTTTAAGCACTTTGATAACATAAGGCACTTATTTTATTATATTTGTAGATACAATTGTTCAACTAACAAACAAAAGACGTATGTCAAAATTTGGAGAATTAATTGAAACCCGTACTCCGGTCCTATTAGATTTTTATGCTGAATGGGACGAAGCCTGCAAAGGAATGCATCTGGTACTTCGCGAAGTAGCCGCTTCTCTTGGCGATGAGGCACGAGTTATAAAAATAGATGTGGACAAGAATAAAGAACTTGCAGAGGCCCTGCGCGTTAAAGATTTGCCCACATTGATGATTTATAAGGATGGCGAAATGAAATGGCGCCAAAGTGGCGAGCAAGATGCCGATACACTTGTTGGCTTGGTTAAGGAATATGTTTAAAGCCCCCTAACCCCTACCTCCGGCAGGCAAGCCCAAGGGGGGAACTTGAAGTTTACAATTTTTATATGCATAAATATTTCCATTCTTTTTCTGAAATAAATTTCAAAACCTTCGGCAAAACATAGCGTAGGTTTTTTTCGGCCCTAAGGCTGTCGTGAAAAACGATAACACTTCCAGGTTTAATATTTTTCATAACATTTTGAAGACATTCTTCTTTGGAAACTCTTGTATCGTAATCATAGCTCACTATATCCCACATCACAATTTTAAAGCCTTTCTTCTGAAGTAACTTTGCTTGCTTTGAAGATATTCTGCCGTAAGGAGGACGGAAAAGCGATTGCTGAGTCCCAATTTCAGATTCCTTTTTCTTTTGGAAATAATCTTCGGTCACCCGTCTTCCGGCATCCGTCACCCTATATCCAGCATCCATCATTTGTCTCGCAGCCTTTTCCGCATTCTCTACATAGACTGAAGTTTCAGTCTTCCATCCATTTAAATGGTTAAAAGTGTGATTGCCTACGGAATGCCCTTCAGACAAGATTTGTTGAAAAACATCCGGATGCTTTAGGATATTGTTACCGATGCAGAAAAACGTTGCTTTGGCGTTGTGTTTTTTCAGTTCTTCCAAAACCCAAGGCGTAACTACGGGAATGGGGCCATCGTCAAAAGTGAGATATATCGATTTTTTCTTTCGCGAAAAAGCCCAAATTCGTTCAGGGTATAACCGCTGAATAAATCTGGGCATTTTTACTAAATTGAACTTCAATTGTTTTAGTTTAAGGGAACTTCCATCTCCGTTTCTTTGGTTGGATTTCGTTCCATTTGCTTTAAAAGATTTGAATCTAACGGTATTTGCACTGTCGAATCCTTTTGAAGCTCTTTGTCTAAATCCATCGCTTCATCTGGTGAGTAGAAATGGCGGAACAACTTCAAATAATCATTGAATTTCTTAGCTTCTTCACGTCCATATTGCTCATCGTCATAGACCACCACAGTCTGCACTAAGCTGCGGTAGCGCTCCATATTTGTTATAATCTCATCGGCAATAAGACGCTGTTTGTTAAATTTAAATCCGTTGTAATATTTTAATTTCTCTTGATATTTTTTAGCTACATCTTGGTAAACCTTTCGTGCTTTTTCAGGTTTGTCCAATTCGTAATAACCAATTACAAATGGCTCTAGAAGAGAATAATATTCAAAATAATCTATTGGCATTTTTTCCATTGCCAGATCCAATATGTTTTCGGCCTTATCATTTTCACCTTTATTAATTAAGGCTTCGGCAAGACGGGCCAAATTGCTTCGGTAGGTTATTCCGTTGCGACGAGTTTCGGTATCGTGATAGATGTCTGGACTGCCGCTATTACCCCAATCCCATGACATAACAATATCATACATTTTATTGGCATCAATTCTGCCCATATCAAAAGGACTTCTTTTGTTGATTGCAGTTTTTATTGGAACCAGTTTATAAACTACACCATCCAATTGAAGATAATCTTTCATCCATAGATAATCATCGTCGCCAAAACTTCCACCGCTAAAATAGATAGGGCGTTCCCAATTGTTGTTCGCAATTATGTCCAGCATCATCATTCTGTTCTTATAAATAACGTCGCCTTTCAGCGTAATATCTATATATGGAACAATTTTATCGGCATCTTTTTGATCCACAATGCCATTGCGAAGCACCGCTTCTTTATCAACCGGAATACGGATTACTTTTGAAGGGAATGTATTCACCACTTGTCCACTTTGGAGCTCCATTTGGGTTGCCGGACTGTCATTGGCCACAAAATTCATCCAAGTTTTGATATCAATCGTATCCTTGTTGGTTTTCTGATAAATTAGGAAATCACGTGTTCCGCCGCGATATTTTTCGTGGGTTAATTGCGAAGGAATTGGATCGCTGGTAAAGGCTTTCTTCTTCATATCGTCAATATACCAATCGGTTTGGAAAAGACTCGTATTGACAATTCTAACATCCTGACGATAGCCTTCCACATTTTGAGCATACCAAAGTGCAAAAGTATCATTATCGCCAATAGTGAAGAGAATTGCATTTTCGTCACAGGAATCTAGATACATTTTTCCCATAGATTGTGCGGTATAGCGACCACTGCGGTCGTGATCGTCCCAGTTTTGGGAAGCCATCAAAATAGGTCCCGCCAGAACACATACTGTCAAAACGATGGGTAATGCGACTTTTGGTTTTACGTAATTCTTTGCCAGATCGAAAAGTGCATAGACTCCATATCCAATCCATAGTGCAAAAACATAGAAACTTCCAACCAAAGCATAATCCCGTTCCCGCGGTTCAAACGGTCTTTCGTTGAGGTAGATCTTTAGAGCAAGCCCCGTGAACAGGTAGAAAACAAGCAAAACCCAAAAGCTTTTTTGGTCGTTCTTAAAGTGAAATACCAAACCTATAATTCCTAAAATAAGCGGAAGAAAAAAGTAAGTATTCCTGGCTTTGTTATCTTTTACATCACTGGGCAGGTTATCTTGACTCCCCAATCGAAGCTCGTCGATAAACTTGACACCACTAAGCCAATTCCCGTGGAGATCTGTGTATTGTCCTTGTACATCGTCCTGTCTTCCCGTAAAATTCCACATAAAATAGCGCCAATACATATACCCGAATTGGAATTCAAACATAAATTTCATGTTCTGAATAAAGGATGGCTTTTTAATGTCCAGATATTGTCCAAAATTCTTTAAAAACTTGTCATAATCCTTGGTGTCAACCAGGCCTTGGTTATATGCTTGTTTAAATTTATTGACTTCATCTACCAACCTAGGTTCGTTTAGATATTCACTTTTAACCGAAAAATCGAGACCTCCGGTGAATTCCATATAGTTAGCATTGTGTTCCGTGCTCCACATTCGAGGCAGAAAACCTTTTTGTGAATCCTCTGTATTTTGGCTTGCGTTTTTATAGTTGTTTACGATTATATATTTGCCGCTCGCTGTGTCTTTTTCGTAGTTCGGCTTATCGTCTGTGTAAGGATTATCCGCATCGAGACCTACGTAAGATTCTGTAAAATTTGGACCATAAAACAAATGTGTTGCTGGATATTGCTCTCGGTTGTAATAGGCTAAAAGCTCCCGTGCGTTGTTTGGATTATTTTCGTTAATAACCGTTCCGGCGTTTGCGCGGATTGGAAGCATCAACCAACTTGAAAACCCCATAAATATGAAAAGTATGCACAGAACTAAAGTATTTAGGTACACAAAACCTTTGGATCGAGTATAACGGATCAAATAATAGAACAAGCCGATAAAAATAAGCCCGGCAATAACGGTTCCGCTGTTAAAAGGCATTCCAACGGTATTGACGAAAAACACTTCTGCAGCACTAAAGAACTTCAACGTCATTGGCAACAGAAAGATGAAGATAAATAATAGAATCGCCACACTCACAACGTTTGCGACGATGAAGTTTTTTACGGTTACCGTTTTATAGTGTTTAAAGAAATATAGAAATCCGATAGCTGGAATTGTCAATAAGGCCATAAAGTGAACCCCAAAAGAAAGACCAATAATAAAGGCGATAAGAATGATCCATCTGTTGCCACGTGGTTTTAGCATATCGCGTTCCCAACGTAAAGCAGTATAAAATAGGATAGCCATGAGGCAAGCTGCCATAGCATATACTTCCGCTTCTACGGCATTAAACCAAAAACTATCGGTGAATGAAAAAGCCAAAGCGCCAATGGCAGAACTTCCAAGAATTGCAATGGCATTTGTTTTTTGAATTTCGTGATGTTTTGAAATCAAATTGGTGAGCAAAATACTCAGCGACCAAAACATAAAAAGGATCGTAAAAGCACTGGCAAAAACCGACATTAAATTGATTGTCAAGGCGATGTAGGAAGCGTCAGGTGCAAAAATAGAGAAAAAAGCACCGAGTAATTGATATAATGGAGCTCCGGGGGGGTGCCCTACTTCTAGATTACTTGAAGTAGTTATATATTCACCAGCATCCCAAAAACTAGCGGTAGGTTCTACCGTGAGCCAATAAGTTGTAAGGGCAATCGCAAAAACGACCCAGCCAGTAATATTGTTCCATTTTGAAAAGTTAAAAGAACCCATATTTGTATGAAATTTTTAAGGCACGAATTTACTAATAATATACATAGCCCCAAGTATGTAAATGGCCTAACGTGTAATATGAAGTAATATTTTTTATGAATTACCACTTTTCGGAAAAATAATCGTGGTTTTTTTGCGATAAAATATTTGCATAAGCCAAAGTTTATATTAAATTTGCACTTTCTAATGCTAAAATGATTTTTGGTGTTGAAAGGGCGAAAGCACTACTACGCTAAAAATAGCTTCGAAGTGTAGAAACCTAATTATTTTGGAATTGGCCCATGGTGTAACTGGCAACACGTCTGTTTTTGGTACAGAAGAGTCTAGGTTCGAGCCCTAGTGGGCCAACAAAAATAAAATCCCGATCTTTAAAAAGGTCGGGATTTTTCATTTTTATAACATTTTTTCTAACTCTTCAATAATTTGTTGGTCCACGTGACCGTGGGTGGCAAAGCTAGGAAAGCTGAAAGCTTTTTTGGCTTTGCCGTTCCCATTTCTAATCCCAGTTGTTTCAAATAATTTTAATCTCAAACTATTGAAATTTGAATTATTTTATTTCTAAAAATTATTACGAAATGTTTAGGATAAAGGCCAAATCTTACAATCTAAGTTAGTTCTTAATAATTTTCAAAGTTTCTGAAACACCTTCAGCAGTTTTTAAATTCACAAAATAAATCCCCGGGCTACCTTGAAGGTTGATTTCTAAAGTATTGGTATTTGCAAATCGTTCAAAAGCAACTACTTGCCCGAGGATGTTTGTGATGGTTGTATTTGTTTCTGAATAGCTTTTACCTAAATCAATGTTGAAATTTCCTGAAGTTGGATTGGGATATAATACGGCATTTGAAAGTTGATTATCCTCTACGCCCAAAACTATATCGATTACTTTTAAAGTAACGTTATCTGAGTTGCAAACAACATCATAGGTATACGTGCCATTTCCAAAGGTTGCTGTAACTTGCGCAGGGAGTTCACATTCATTTCTATTAGGAAAAGTTATAATCACAAATTCATCATTTAACTGTGCATTATAACCTAGAATAATATCCAGTGTTCCAAATAACCTCGCTTTATTGGTTATAGCAAATACATCGTGCTCCGTTCCTGCCGCGGTACCATTAATTTCTAACTGATAAATACAATCTGGGGTGGCTTCAAAATCTAATGTATTGTTATAAGTAAGTGTTCCCACGCCATTATTTCCCGGTGCTATAGTCTGGCCAATTTCTGTGTTATAATTTGTGCCTATAGATCCTGCTCCTGTAATAATACCGTCGCCTTCAAAGTTGTCATTAAAATCCATATTTCCTGTTTCAATACTCAAAATTCCCGGACTGTTATTAGTTAACGTCCTTATGGTTGCAGTGCCTGTTCCAGTTGTTTTTCGGATAAGACCTGTGTTTATAAAGGGTCCGCCAGTTATACTAGCGCCATCTACAACAGTAATAACACCAAGTTCACGATTTTCGAATATTGAACCTTGTCCGATGGAAAAATTGTTGACAGTTGCATCAAAGGAAATATCACCTTCATTCCTAAACACTACACCACCAGAAAGCTATAATTGTTGGCTACCTGTGCCAGTGTAATTTAGTAAACCTCTATTCACTAAAACGGTTCCTGCTGCTGCTTGTGCAGAAAGAGTACCTCCACGCCATACTACTCCTGCAGAACCAGAAAAATCAAGAAAATTTACGCCATTGTTAAAGACTCTCAAACCAGCACCATCAACTATAAACGAACCATCTAATTGTCCTGTAAGGGTTCCGATTATAAAATATCCATTTAAGCCATTTAATTCTAAAAATCCATTTGAATTTACATTGTATATGCCATCTGTTAAAGTTCCACTGTAAGATAAAATCATAGAACCACTATCTATATTTATAGTGCCGTCATTATTTTCAAACGTACTACTAATTGTAAATGTTCCAGCGCCTGATGTCTTTTGTATCAATCCCTCATTTACAAATGTCCCTCCAAAAAAATAACCTTCAATACTGGCATCACCCACGGTCATTACTCCGCTTGGTGCAATTGTTAAAAATTGGATGGCGCTACCACTATATCCTAAGTCTAGCACTCCAGATGCAATATTCATTTCACCGTTTATTATAATGTTGCCGCTTATAGCTTTAAATTCTCCACCAAAAATATTTAGTTGACCATCAATAGTTGCAGAAAAAGAAGAACTATTAAAAATGCCTCCCTCCAAATTAATAATAGAGCCTGCTGCGTACGTTGCTCCACCAAAAGTTCTAAAATTTGAACCGGTCATTATATTAAGCACTGCATTGGCCTCTAAGGTGAGCGCATTCGCTCCTGTTCCAACAGCTACGTTAACCTCAAAACCAGATGGAATCAATACGTTATTTGAATTTTGTGGCACTCCACCGGGTGACCAGTTGGCTGCATCTTGCCAAAGATTGTTTCCTGTACTGTTGGTAAAAGTTTTTAATTGGGCATTCGCCGAAAATTGAAAGATTGAACATAAAATAAATGCCGAAAAAATTGTTTTGAACGATTTCATAATATTTGGTTTTAGAATTATTATGAATCGAAAGTGCAGAGCTCTAGCACTTTAGGCGTTCGGATTACTGCAAATAGCAAAAATTGGAACTAATTTGATGCTGTTTTTTTAAACTGAGAAGGAGTTTGCCCCGTTATTTTTTTGAAGGTTGTGTTGAAAGTAGTCTTAGAATTAAAACCTGCTTCCAGGCCAATAGCGAGTAAAGTGTACTCTGAAAATTCGGGTTGTAATAAGTATATTTTAGCCTCTTTTACCCGAAGAAGGTTTATATAATTTGAAAAAGTAGTTTTTAATTCAGCATTTATCATTCGCGATAAATGGCTGCTGCTAATTTGAAGATCGTCGGCCATAGAGTCTAAAGTTATTGAAGAGTCCAAAAACTTCTTTTCCTCGATAAGCCTTTTTTCGAATAACAAAATATGTTTACCTTTAGTTTCTTCAGAAATAGAGTAATCCTGTTTTCCATAAAAAGACTTTCTTATTTTTCTTCGTTCTTCTTGCACTCCAATTTTTCGGGTTCCTATATATCCTAAAGTGTATATTATAATTGAAATGCCAATTAGAAGAAGATATGCCGGGTATTCATTTTCATTTATAAGAGCTCCAACAATGGTTGCATACATCCAAAAAATATTGAAAAGAAACAGCAAAATGAATAATATCTTTAGCCACGTAAGTTTTGATTTTACTATTTCAGAATAATATTTCACAGGCTTTTTATGATAAATTTCGATTTGCTTCCAAAGAATCAATAGCACTAGACTAACCATTAGAATACTAAGAAAATCACCATAGGTATCAATAAATTCCATAACTGCATACATGCTTATAAAAAAAGGATGGGAAATGTCTAAGACCAAATACACTAATTTAAAAATTAAACTAGCAAAGAGTATTACTAAGAAAGGCAGATAGAATAACTTTTCTAGTCGTATGTTTTTTCGGTCTGGATATAAAAAGATCATCACAAAAAAATAGAACAAAGCCGCTTGTGCAAAAGAATAAGGTAAAAAAAGATGGTAATATTCAAGACTCGTTACAGCGCCTGTTTCCCATAATAATTCCTGAAGTATGGAGAGGGTAATAAAAAGAATCAATAAACCAAGATAAATGGAAGCACGCGTTCTATATTTTGCGAGCAATAAGATATAGACGGTTAAGAAAACCCCCTGAATTATTCCCGCAATAACCAGACTGCTATAAAAATTTAATTCCAATTGCTTGATTAGTTGGATTTAAAGATAGGGAATATTTTTTTTTACCTTTCGCTTTAAAATTCCAAAAATCAAATATTTTTATTATACCCGCTCATTTTCCATATCAATAACCTTCGCAACCGTCTTTACAAGGCGGTTGTGGTTTTTTACAAAAGGATTGGTTTCATCCCAAACATAGCCAGCAAGAACCGCGCAAATTTGTTCTTTGATTACTGGGTTTTCCGGACGGTGAAAGAATATTTTTTGGAGATTCCCCGTGTACCATTCTTTTACGTAGGTTCTAAAAACAGCTACCCCTTTCATGATATATTCGGTGTAATCTTCTTCCCAATCCACGTTTTCGCCTTGCAGCTCTTTGGTTATTAATTTTGCGGCTTTTAATCCAGATTCGGTGGCGAAAGTAACGCCAGATGAAAATACCGGATCTAAAAATTCGGCACTATTCCCCGTAAGGGCATAACCATTCCCGTAAAGTTGTTTTACTGCTTTTGAATAATTTTTAATAACATAAGGCTCAAAAAGAAATTCCAAATCCTTCAGTCGGTCATAATAATAGTCTGAAGTTTTTAGCATTTCCTTCATTTTTTCGGCATTGGTTCCTTCAAATGATTCAATAAATTCCGTGGGACCTACAAAACCAATACTGGTATTTCCGTTTGAAAAAGGAATTACCCAAAGCCAAACATCGTCTTTTACAACATCAAAAGTGATAATGGTTCCTTCAACGCCTTCAGGACGGTTAGGTTCTTTCACGTGGGTAAATATGGCGGAATTTGCATCAAGCGAAGATGGCATATCCAAATCCAACAAACGCGGCAAAACCCTTCCATAACCGCTGCTATCAATTATAAATTTCGCATTTATTTTATATTCGTTTCCATTTTCATCCTTTACGGTTGTAACTGAATTTCCAATACCTCCAAGAGTCGAAAGAGGGTCTCCAGGTGGAGCCGATGGATCAAATTGTACATCAATCACTTCATGACCGAAAGAAAGATCCACTCCTTTTTTTACTATTTCTTTAGCAAGGGTATGGTCAAAATGGGCCCTTGGAACTTGCCACGTATAATCCCAGCCTGGGGTATGTTTTTCACCGAAATCGAAATTGCAAACAACGTCATTTTTCAAAAAGCGTGCACCAGATTTTATTTCGAAACCTTGTTCCATTAAGCAATCCAAAAGTCCCGTTTCCTCAAAATGGTCCATACAGCGTGGCAGGAGACTTTCGCCTATCACAAAGCGTGGAAATGTGTTTTTTTCAACTACTTTACAGTTTATTCCATTGTTTTTTAAGTATGACGCAGCAACGCATCCCGAAGGTCCGGCGCCAATAATTAACACATCAACATTAATATCATTCATATAATAAGATATAAAAGTTAAAAAATTCTAAATTTGCAGTCTAAAGTAATGAATTATTTTTGCAATTCACATTTAATCAACCCATTGATTCTACAATAAATGCCAACATTAAAAGGAAAACTGGAAATTGCCGATTTTGAGAAAACAATTTTCAAAAATGAAACTGTCCAACTGCACAAAGATATAATAGAAAGAGTTCAAAACAGTTTTGATTTTCTAAAGGATTTCTCCGAAAACAAAACTATTTACGGCGTAAACACTGGTTTTGGTCCGATGGCGCAGTATAAAATAAAAGATAATGAACGCATTCAATTGCAATACAATCTTATTAGAAGTCACGCTTCTGGTACTGGAAATATAATTGCGCCACAATACGTTCGCGCAGCCATGCTGGCACGTTTAAATACCTTAAGTCTCGGTAATAGCGGGGTGCATCCTTCAGTTATAAATTTGATGACTCAGCTACTTAACAAGAATATTATTCCACTTATTTATGAACACGGAGGCGTAGGTGCGAGTGGCGATTTAGTGCAGCTTGCCCATTTGGCTTTGGTGTTGATTGGCGAAGGGGAAGTTTTTTATAAAGGCGAACGTAAAAATACCAAAGAAGTTTTCGAACTTGAAAATCTAGAGCCCATAAAAGTGGAACTTCGAGAAGGACTGGCTTTAATGAACGGTACTTCAGTAATGACGGGTATTGGCGTTATAAATGTTCTTTATTCCAAAAATATTTTGCAGTGGATGATTAAGGCTTCTTCTGCCATCAATGAAATTGTAATGGCGTATGATGACCATCTTTCGTTTCAACTTAACCAGACCAAAAGACATCACGGCCAGCGCGAAGTAGCCAAAATGATGCGCACCCATTTAGACGACAGTAAATTGACGCGAAAGCGCGAACATCATTTGTATAATGGTTCAAAAGATGTTGAGGTTTTTGAGGAAAAAGTACAAGAATACTATTCCCTGCGCTGTGTGCCACAAATTTTGGGACCGGTATTGGACACAATTAATTCGGTAGAAAATATATTGATTGAAGAAGTAAATTCGGCAAACGACAATCCAATTGTTGATGTTGAAAATCAAAATGTTTATCACGGCGGAAACTTCCACGGTGATTATGTTTCGTTGGAAATGGACAAACTCAAAATAGTTGTTGCTAAAATGACCATGCTTTCTGAGCGTCAATTAAACTACTTACTTAATTCAAAACTAAACGACATACTTCCACCATTTGTGAATTTAGGAAAACTGGGGTTAAACTTTGGAATGCAGGGCGTGCAATTTACGGCTACTTCAACCACAGCAGAAAGTCAAATGCTCAGCAACCCAATGTATGTGCACAGCATCCCAAACAATAACGATAATCAAGATATTGTAAGTATGGGCACAAATGCGGCTCTTATCGCTAAAAAAGTAATTGAAAATGCTTTTGAGGTAGTTGCAATTGAATTAATAACCATCATTCAGGCAATCGAATATCTAAAAGTACAAGATCAGGTTTCTTCTAAAACAAAAAAGATGTACGACGAAATTCGGGCTATTGTTCCAATCTTTAAGGAAGATATCGTTATGTATCCCTACGTTAACAAGGTGAAAGAATTTTTAATGGATTCGTCAAAATAAGTTTGTATTTTCTCATCAAAAATGTTTATTTTAACTTTAACTAACTAAAAAATATAATATTATGAGATCGATTTTAACTTTCGTATGTATTCTTTTCATTGGAATAATAGCTACTTCCGCACAGGAACTAGCATTGGTTCGCGACGATGGTAGTTTTGGCTACATCAACAAAACAGGCGAGTTCGCCATTCAACCACAATTTGACAAAGCGGATAGTTTTTCTGGCAAATACGCGGCGGCAATGAAAGACAAGAAGTGGGGTTTTATCAATGCTTCTGGGGAGTGGGTAATACAACCACAATATGATCGCGTAAAAGCCTTTAATTCTGGATATGCCTTGGTTTTAGAAGACAAGGACTGGAAATATATCAATTCGAAAAACGAAACGCTTACTACTCCAACCACAGATAAGTATTATGATTTTGACAATGGGGTTGCAATAATCCGAAGCGGTGATAATGTTGGTTTGATAGACACCAACGGAAAAACAATTTTAGAGCCAAAGTATAGCGAGATTAAAGGTTTTATTAACGGATATGCAAAATTTAAAGACGGTGAGAAATGGGGTCTCCTTAACAATAAAGGCGATGTTTTTGTACCTGCCGAATACGATGAAATTGGCGATTTCAGCAAAAACGGACTTTGGGCCCGGAAAGGGGATAGTTTCGGAATATTGAATGATGGAATTTTCACTTCTATTGCAGGAATAGATAAAATTTGGGATTTCACCAATGACTCTCCTTTAACCTATGCGCGAAGTGCCGAAATGATGGGTTTTATCAATGGGATTGGTGAATGGATAATTGAGCCAGCTTATGATAAAGCGCGTGCATTTAACGCGGGTCTTGCACCAGTATATAAAGACAAAAACTGGGGTTACATCAACGAAAAAGGAGAAAAAGTAATTGATTTTAAATATAGGGATGCCGAAATTTTTTCAGATAACGGATTCGCTCCGGTAAAAGAAAAAAAACTTTGGGGGTTTATTGATAAAACAGGAAACCTAGTTATTCCGATGGAATACGATATTTCTACTGGAGGCATGTTCGGCTTCTTACAAAAAGGTGCTGAAAAAGGATTTCAAAACGGACTTGCTCGCGTAAAGAAAAAGAAGGAATGGGGTTTTATAAATGAAAGCGGCCAAGTGGTTGGCAAATGGCACCAAAATGCGGAGAATTTTGTAGATACTTCGAAGTAAAAAAAGTATTCAGTGTTCAGTGAGCAGGGAATTCTTGCAAAGCGGTGCACTGAGCTTGCCAAATTGTGTTCCGATCTTTTAGACGGGCTCCTTTTAGGTTTATAAAAAACACGAATTTAAGTTTAAGAATTAAATTAATTATATGGTTCCTTCCCTTTTTTCTTGGGGAGTTGCCGAAGGCGGAGGTGTACCTTTGCAAGAGATTTTTATATGGAAGAGAAAAAAACGAAACAGAAATACGCATTAGTAACAGGAGGCTCAAGAGGGATTGGTCGTGCGGTTTGTATTCAATTGACGAAAGATTTGGATTATAGCCTTCTTATAAATTACAGTAGTAACAAAGACGCTGCCCTGCAAACGCTCAGCGAAATTGAAGCGCTTGGTGGTAAAGGTGAAATTATCCAGTTTGACGTATCTGATATTGAATCCGTAACAAATGCATTTGATAAATGGCATGATAAAAACAAAGATGCAATTATTGAAGTGATTGTTAACAACGCGGGCATTACTAGAGATGGTTTGTTTATGTGGATGAAACCCGAAGATTGGCATAAGGTTGTCAACACTAGTTTAACCGGGTTTTATAATGTTACCAACACTTTAATTCAGAAATTATTGGTCAATAAATACGGGCGAATTATTAATATGGTTTCCGTTTCGGGATTAAAGGGCACTTCGGGGCAAGTAAATTATTCTGCGGCGAAAGCAGCTGTAATTGGTGCGACAAAAGCTTTGGCACAGGAAGTTGCAAAACGAAACATCACGGTTAATGCAGTAGCACCAGGGTTTATAAAAAGCGATATGACTGCAGAACTCGATGAAAAAGAACTTAAAAAAATGATTCCCGCCAATCGTTTTGGTGAAGCAGAAGAAGTAGCGCACGTGGTGAGCTTTTTAGCCTCAAGAAAATCTTCTTATATTACAGGTGAAGTCATTAATATAAATGGGGGGATTTATTCTTAAAACAAAAAAAATTGTTCAAATAGAATAACGACTTACAAAAGAGGTTATTTAGTAAATTTGAGAAAGACGAATAAGGATGAAAATTGAAACAAAAAAAATAGAGCTTGTAAAGTTAATATTGAATATTGACAACGAGGTTTTTATAAAAAAAGTAACTGATTTCATAAACAATGAAAATGCGGATTTTTGGAATGAGATGAGTGCCGTAGAACAAGCAGAAATTAAAAAGGGTATTGAGCAGTTAGATAAAGGTAATCGCTCTTTACATAAAGACGTTTTGAATAGAATTTCTTAATGGAAATTTTTGTTTCAGACATTGCCGAATACAAATTAAAAAAACTTACTGAGTGTTTATTGGAAGAATGGGGATATAAGGTCAAGAAAAACTTTTTAATCAAATTGAATGAAAAAATAAAACAGATTTCAGAGTATCCAGAAAGCTGTCCAAAATCAATAGTATTCGGAGGAATATATAAATGCGTGGTCACAAGGCAAACAACGTTTTTCTATCGGGTAAATTTCGCAAAGAAAGAAATAGAAATAATTACCTTGTTTGACACAAGGCAAGATCCAGATGAATTGAAAAAACAATTGGATTAAGTATGTAGCTTGCAATAAGTTGAGAAATAACCAAAGCTGTTTCTAGAATAAAAGTATTTATTAATTAAGACTGAAAATAATTGAGAAGAGTAGTGATAACCGGAATGGGTATATATTCCTGCATAGGTAAAAATCTGCAGGAAGTAAAGGAGTCTTTATATAATGGGAAGTCTGGTATTATTTGCGATGGAAAACGCAAGGATTTTGGTTATCGCTCTTGCTTAACAGGATGGGTAGAAGAGCCTAATTTAAAGGAACAGCTGTCGCGCCGAGAACGAATTAGTTTAGGTGAAGAAGGTGCCTACGCGTATGCAGCCACCTTTGAAGCTTTAAAAAATGCTAAAATCGACGAACAATTCTTTGAAGAGAACGAAGTAGGAATCCTATACGGTAACGACAGTACTGCAAAATCGGTTATAGATTCGGTTGATAAAATTCGTGAGAAAAAGGATACCACGCTCGTGGGTTCGGGTGCGATTTTTAAAGCGATGAACTCTTCAGTAACAATGAACCTTTCAACTATTTTTAAGTTGAGAGGGATTAACTTTACCATCAGTGCCGCTTGTGCAAGTGGTTCTCATTCCATTGGGATGGCATACTTCCTCATTAAAAACGGACTTCAAGACTGTATAATTTCTGGTGGAGCACAGGAAATTAATGAATTGGCAATGGGTAGTTTTGATGGTCTTGGGGTTTTTTCAACCCAATTAGACCCAACAAAAGCCAGCCGTCCATTTGATAAAGCACGTGATGGTTTGGTGCCAAGTGGCGGAGCGGCAACGCTAGTAATTGAAAGCTACGAAAGTGCTATTAAACGCGGTGCTCCAATTTTAGGAGAAATTATTGGCTATGGTTTTTCTTCCAACGGAGAACATATTTCAACTCCAAATGTTGATGGTCCTGCTCGTGCTATGAAAATGGCCTTAGATCAGGCAAATATAAAAGCTTCAGAAATTGATTACGTCAATGCGCACGCAACATCAACCCCGGTTGGCGATGCAAATGAAGCGCTTGCAATCACAGAAGTTTTTGGTGAAAATGGACCCTGCGTAAGCTCTACAAAATCTATGACCGGTCACGAATGTTGGATGGCTGGGGCAAGCGAAGTAATATATTCCATGTTAATGATGGAAAACTCCTTTATTGCGCCAAACATCAACCTTGAAAACCCAGATGAGGCCGCTTCAAAATTAAACCTTGTTAACAAAACGTTAAACAAAAAAATTGATGTATTTTTGTCGAATTCATTCGGGTTTGGGGGAACCAATTCCGCACTGATAATTAAAAAATGTACACATTAGAAATGAATAAAGAAGTTATAGTTGAAAAGATAAACTACTTTTTGGTAGATGAGTTTGAGGTAGATACTGAAGACATAGCGCCAATAGCTAACCTAAAGGAAACTTTGGAATTGGATAGCTTAGACTTCGTGGATCTGGTAGTTGCCATTGAGGCTAACTTTGGTGTGAAATTGACTGGTGAGGATTTCCTTAATGTGATTACACTTCAAGACTTTTACGATCTGATTGAAACAAAAATCAGCTGAAATCTGGAATAACTTTTTATGGCTGGTGAATGGGAAGGCAAGAGCAAAGGCACCGTTTTTGGATATAAAATCTTTATATTTTTTATTAGGAAATTAGGGGTTCGCGCAGCTTATGGATTACTTTATTTTGTTGCGTTATATTACGTTTTCTTTGCGGGGAAAAGCACCCGTTCCATCTACCATTATTTTCGTAAACGGCTGAAATATTCTGTAACTAAGAGTATTATTGGTATTTATAAGAGTTATTACGTCTTCGGAAAAACCATTATTGACAAAGCCGCAATTTCTTCAGGCTTAAAAAATCGCTTCACTCAAGAATGTGATGGCGTGGAAAATATTACAAATCTTCTCGATAAAAAACAGGGCGGGATTATGATCAGCGCCCACGTAGGTAATTTTGAAATAGCCGAATTTTTTTTTGAGGAAATTGACACTAGATCACAGATAAGTCTTGTTACCACTGATACCGAACACCAAAATATCAAGGAATATATGGAGAAAGTCACCGTTCGGTCCAAGATAAAATTTATTTTGGTAAAAGATGATATGTCCCATATTTTTGAGATTAATAATGCACTAAACAATGGTGAATTGGTCTGCTTTACGGGAGATAG
Source organism: Aequorivita capsosiphonis DSM 23843 (assembly GCF_000429125.1). Taxonomy (GTDB): domain Bacteria; phylum Bacteroidota; class Bacteroidia; order Flavobacteriales; family Flavobacteriaceae; genus Aequorivita; species Aequorivita capsosiphonis. The sequence goes on along the minus strand of NZ_AUBG01000010.1, from coordinate 92,773 downwards.
ATATATGAAAGGCCAAAAGGTTTTGACCGAATCACTTCTGGGAAAAGAAGCAAACTTTCCAGCCGGCCCATTTTTATTGGCCAGCAGATTAAATGTTCCAGTATTGTTTGTTTATGTCATGAAGGAGACCAACAAACATTATCATTTGTATGCACGACGGGCCGATGTTAAAAACCGAGACGCACAAGGACTCCTAAAAAAATACACCGAAAGTGTAGCGTGGATGTTGAAGAAATATCCATTACAGTGGTTTAACTATTTTGATTTTTGGGAAACGGACGATTAAGGAGTTTCTGGGAAGACCTTCAAGACTTCCTGCAAGGTCTCCACTTGTCCGACGGAGGAGGAAGACCCCTTGTAGGTATATAACTAAATTATGAAAGAAGTATTAATAATATATTATTCCCAATCTGGGCAGTTAACGGATATTTTAAAGAATATCGCTTCAACTATTTCTGATGAAAAAGTAAACATATCTTATTACGAAATTGTTCCTAAGAAAAAATTTCCTTTTCCTTGGGAGCAAGAGGAATTCTACGGTGCTTTTCCTGAAACATTTCTTCAAATTCCCACTCCATTGGAAAGTGTGCCATCTGAAATACTTGGGAAAAAATACGATTTGGTGATTTTAGGCTATACTACTTGGTATTTAACGCCTTCCATTCCCATTAATTCATTCTTAAAATCTGCTGAAGCCAAAGCCTTGTTGGCAAATACCCCAGTTGTCACCGTGTCTGCCAGTAGAAATATGTGGATTATGGCGCAGGAGAAAATGAAAAAACTTTTGATAGCCAATAGTGCCAAATTGGTTGGAAATATTGCCTTGGTGGATCGAAACCTCAATCACATTAGTGTAATCACAATCGTGCATTGGCTGATGGGTGGAAAGAAAACGAAAATGTTGGGAATTTTCCCAAAACCAGGAGTTTCGGATAAGGATATTGATGCCGCATCTCGTTTTGGAAACCCCATTAAAGCGGCTTTACTTCAAAATGAATATTCAAAACTACAAGATAATCTTTTGGAAGTTGGTGCTGTAAAAGTAGATTCTTCTTTAATCGCTACAGATATTCGCGGAAATATAGTCTTTACAAAATGGGCGGATCTATTAATCAAAAAGGAGGGCGAAGAAAGAGGGAAATGGCTCGTTTATTTTAAATATTATTTGTTATTTGCAATATGGCTTATAGCTCCAATTGTATTTATTGTATTTTTGCTCACTTATCTCCCAATGTATCGTAAAATTCAAAGAGATAAAGCCTATTATTCATCAGTTGAATTAAAGTAAGATTAATGAAGAACGTATACATAACAAGGATTGCAAAGTTCTTGCCCAATGACCCCGTAGACAACGATTCCATGGAGGAGAAGCTAGGAGTTATTAATGGAAAAACATCCAAAGCGCGCCGTTTAATCCTTCGAAATAATAAAATAAAAACCCGGTATTACGCAATAGATGCAAACGGAAATGTAACACATAATAACGCGCAACTTACGGCGGAAGCCGTTGAAGCTTTGTGCGACGATTCCTTTAGTAAAAACGATATAGAATTGCTGTCTTGCGGTACGTCAAGTCCAGACCAGATTTTACCTAGCCATGCAGCCATGGTCCATGGATTCTTAAAGAATGGAAACCTTGAAGTAAATTCCCCTTCTGGCGCTTGCTGTAGTGGAATGAACGCTTTGAAATACGGTTTTATGGCTATAAAATCTGATCAAGTAAAAAATGCGGTCTGTACAGGTTCCGAAAGAACTTCCTCTTGGATGAGATCTGATATTTTTGAAGACGAAGTTGCACACTTAAAAGAAATAGAAGAAAATCCAATCCTCGCTTTCAATAAAGAATTTTTACGATGGATGCTTTCTGACGGCGCTGGGGCAGTTCTTTTAGAGAGTGAACCAAATGGTGAAACACCACTTAAAATAGAATGGATGGAAGGTTACAGCTATGCCTTCGAACTTGACACTTGTATGTATGCTGGTGGCGATAAATTAGAAGACGGAAGCTTGAAACCTTGGAGTGAATATCCGGCAGATGTTTGGGGTAAAATGTCACTTTTCGCAATGAAACAGGATGTGAAATTGTTAGCTGAAAACATTCTTCAAAAAGGCGTTGAAAGCATGAAAGATGCTATGGCAAAGCACAATATCACAGAAGATGATATAGATTATTACCTACCTCATATTTCCTCATATTATTTTAAAGAAAATCTTTACAACGAAATTGAACGCCAAGAGCTCCATTTGCCTTGGGATAAATGGTTTATAAACCTAGAAAAAGTTGGAAATGTTGGTGCTGGTTCTGTCTACCTTATGTTAGAAGAGTTGGTACATTCCGGAAAACTAAAAAAAGGTGACAAAATATTTCTGCAAGTACCAGAAAGTGCCCGGTTTGCTTATTCCTACGCCTATTTAACGCTTGTGTAAATGGATGTCTTCACCAAAAAGATAACGGATAAAGATTTCATCGGAAAACTAATTCCGCAGAAAGCACCGTTTGTAATGGTTGATAAATTACTTCATTTTGAAGATAAAAAGGTGGTCGCTGGATTGACTATTTCCGAAGAAAATATTTTCGTGCAAAACAATAAATTTACCGCTCCCGGCTTGATTGAGCATATGGCGCAATCCGTTGCCCTTTATACTGGTTATCGATTTTTTCTAAAAAAGGAAGATGCCCCCACCGGTTATATTGGCGCCATCAAAAAAGCTGAGATTTTTCAGCTTCCTTCCATCGGAAAAGAGCTAGTTACAACCATAGTTATCCTTCACGATATTATGGGTGTTACCTTGGTTTCTGCAGAGACCAAATGCGATGGAAAAATGATTGCTTCTAGTGAAATGAAAACTGTATTGGCTAACTGATGAAAATAACAGACATTTCAAATCTTGATATTTCAAACTTTCTACCACATCGCAAACCGATGCTTATGGTAAGCTCTGTTTTGGAAATAGATGACAATTCTGTAGCAACACAATTTCATATTTTAGAAGATTGCGTTTTCTTGAGAAACGGAAAATTATCGGAAACCGGACTAATTGAAAATGCTGCCCAAGCTGCTTCTGGCGTGGTGGGACAAACTTTTTTTGACAAAGACGATCTCGAAGGAACAGGTAATAAACTTGTTGGTTATATAAGTGCAATCAAAAGAATTGAAATCTTTGAACTTCCAGGTCTGGGCGAAACTATTGTTACCAAAGCAAAATTACTTTCTAGGTTGGATACAGGCGAAATGACTATGTGCAGCTTTGAAGCGGAAACCTTTCTCGGTGAAAAATTAATTGTATCTTCTACCATGAATTTTTTAATCCATGAAGTCTGATTATGAAGAAGAAAGAAGTGCCACAAGACAAAAGCAATTTGGAGTCGGCAAATTTCCGTGAACTCTGTTATGCCGTTGATGAAAATGGCGAATATACCACTGAAAACAGTAGCGGTTGGGAACCAAAAACAGTCGCCTTAAACAATGCAATTGAAGAAATAAACGAGCGTATTGAAGATGCTAAAAACCGTGTAATTGACGGTAAAACCAGTCCCATTGAATATTATATGGAACTTCATAAAATGGACGTTAGTATATTGGCGAGTTACGTTGGCTTTTGGCAATGGAAAGTAAAACGACATTTTAAACCATCCGTTTTTAAGGGGTTAAGCGCTAAAACCTTAAATAAATATGCTGCCGTTTTTGAGATTTCGGTAGATGAACTTCAGAACATTTCAAAATAATGGAAATAGATTTCACTCATCATCAATCCGCCCATTGCGAAAATGGCGTGATATCGAACCTGATGAAACACAATGGCTTCAGTGTTAGCGAACCAATGGTTTTTGGTATTGGTAGTGGTCTGCTTTATTGTTATATACCTTTTTTAAAAGTGAATCATGCCCCAGTGATTACGTATCGCGCATTACCTGGGCATATTTTTAAAAAGTTTGCCAAACGTACGGGTATTAAAATGAAACGCGAGAAATTTAGTAATCCGAAAGAAGCTAAAGCGCGTTTGGATGAAAATCTTGAACAAAACAATCCTGTAGGCTTACAGGTTGGAGTTTATAATCTTCTCTATTTTCCAGATGAATATCGTTTTCATTTCAACGCCCACAATATGGTGGTTTATGGAAAGAAAGACGATCGTTATTTAATTAGCGATCCAGTAATGGAAGTGGTAACAACACTCTCTGAAAAGGAATTGGAAAAAGTGCGTTTTGCAAAAGGTGCTTTTGCTCCCAAGGGACATATGTATTACCCAATTTCTTTTCCTGAAAAACTAGATCTTGAAACTGCTATTGTAAAGGGCATTAAAGATACTTGTAAGGCGATGTTGGCACCAGTCCCCTATGTTGGAGTGAAGGGTATTCATACCATCGCAAAACTGATCCGCAAATGGCCCAAGAAAAAAGGAGTTAAAACTGCAAACCATTATTTAGGTCAGGTGGTGCGAATGCAAGAAGAAATAGGTACTGGGGGCGGTGGCTTTCGCTATATTTATGCCGCATTTTTACAGGAATCTGGCAAAATGTTGAAAAATGAAAAGTTAATTGAACTTTCAAAAGAAATGACCGAAATAGGTGATCTATGGCGAGATTTCGCTGTTGAAGCTTCAAGAATTTATAAAAATCGTAGTGCACAGACAGATAGCTATAATAAAGTTGCCGATCAATTAGACCATATTGCCAACTTGGAAAAAGTGTTTTTTATGAAGCTGAAAAAAGCCATTTAAAAAGTTATGATTTAATGACTTATAATGGTATAAAAGTCCCCTTTGGGGATTTAGGGGAAAAATGATACAAATAAACCAACTTTCAAAAAAATACAAAGGCGCCGAATTCTTTTCGGTGAAAGACCTTAGTTTGAAAGTTGAACCCGGTGAAATCTATGGTTTGCTCGGGCCAAACGGCGCAGGAAAAACGACGCTTATTTCCATGTTAACTTCCCTATTAAAACCTACCTCAGGTTCATTTACAATCAACGGATTGAATTTTAAGGATAATAAAAACCAATTAAAACAACTTATTGGAATCGTGCCACAAGAGTACGCACTTTATCCAACACTTACCGCTTTTGAAAACTTGCAATATTTTGGGAGTATGTACGGAATTAAAGGGGAAACCCTAAAAAAATCCATTTGCGAGCATCTAGAGATTATGGGACTTTCAAAATTCTCCGATAAAAAAACCGCCACTTTTTCTGGAGGAATGAAACGCAGAGTAAATTTGATTGCTGGAATTCTTCACCAACCCAAAGTGTTGTTTCTTGATGAGCCTACAGTTGGGGTAGATGTACAATCCAAAAACGTGATTATCGATCATTTAAAATTGCTGAATAAACAAGGAGCCACTATTATTTACACTTCGCATCATTTAAATGAAGCAGAAGTTTTTTGTACCCACGTTGCTATTATTGACAATGGCGAAATCATTATAAAAGGAATTCCTTCCGAATTGATAAAAAATCAAACTGGCGCCAATAACCTGGAAGATGTATTTTTGGTACAAACCGGGAAAGGGCTTCGTGATTATGCATAAACTCTGGGCCTCCACATATAAGGAAATGATTTTGCTGACCCGCGATTTAGGCGGAATTGCCATTCTATTTATCATGCCTTTATTGCTATTGATTGTGATAACGCTGGTTCAAGACAGCACTTTTAAAACAATTAGTGATGTAAGAATTCCCGTTCTTCTGGTGGATAACGACCAAGGTGAAGTTTCAAAAAACATAATTGAAAATCTTGCTGAATCTAATTCCTTCGAAATACTTCTGAAAAATACTGAGGAAGAGGCGAAAGATGCTGTTTTTGCTGGAAAATATCAATTGGCAATCGTAATTCCAGAAAATCTTTCTACCTCTCTTCAAAAGAAAGTAAATCAAAATGTGGGAGGTATTTTAGCGAAATTCGGGTTGGAAGAAGATAGTTTAATAACTCCGAAAGAGACCATTCCGCAAAAGGAAGTCCGACTCTATTTTGACCCTGCAACTCAAGTGAGTTTTAAATCTTCAGTGAAAAACGGAATCGATAAAATGATTTCAAAAATTGAAACACAAAGCATTTATAAAACTTTTCAAACTGAACTAGGTGAAGAAACGGAACCAATTTTCGATACGGAGAATTTTATAGCCTTTAAAGAAATACGTCCCACAAAGGGGAATAAGGAAATAATTCCCAACTCGGCCCAACATAACATTCCTGCTTGGACGCTGTTTGCTATTTTCTTTATAATCGTTCCGCTTTCTATCAATTTAGTGAAGGAAAAAAATCAAGGCACTTTCGTTCGTTTGCGAACTACACCCGTAAATTACGCCACAGTTTTAGGAGGGAAAACGCTCGTTTATCTAGTGGTTTGTTTAATTCAATTTACATTGATGTTGCTTGTAGGAATTTATCTTTTTCCAGCTATTGGCCTTCCAGGACTTGATGTTTCGGGCAAGTTAGCCATGTTATACTTGGTTGCACTTTTTTCAGGTTTGGCGGCAATTGGATTAGGGTTGCTTTTAGGAACCATCGCAGAAACACAAGAGCAGGCGGCTCCTTTTGGATCAACTTTGGTAGTTATCCTGGCGGCTCTCGGGGGTGTTTGGGTTCCCGTTTTTGTAATGCCGAAATTTATGCAATTGATTTCAAAAATTTCGCCAATGAACTGGGGGTTAGAGGCTTTTTACGATGTTTTTTTAAGAAACATGCAATTTGCTGAAATACTTCCTCGAATTTTGTTACTATTGTTATTCTTCCTTACAACAACGATAATTGCTATAATTTATAATCAAAGAAAAAATGCCGTCTGAAAATATAAACGAAATAAGTTTCACTTCTGAAATTCGCGTACGTTTCACAGAAACCGATCCGTTGGGAATCGTTTGGCACGGCAATTACATTCAATATTTTGAGGATGGTCGGGAGGCTTTTGGGCGTGAGCACGGCATCTCCTATTTAGAACAAAAAGCAAACGGTTACACTTCCCCGATTGTTTCGTCTTGTTGCGAACATAAACTACCACTTCGTTATGGAGATGTGGCAACCATAAAAACAACTTATATTCCTTCGCGAGCCGCAAAAATGATTTTTAAATATCGAATTTTTGATCCAAAAGGTCGATTGGTTTGTTTGGGCGAAACTATACAGGTTTTTTTAAATGAAAAAGGTGAACTGGTTTTAACGAAACCCGATTTTTTCGCAAATTGGTTGGAAAAAATGGAGCTTTAAAAATGATTAAAACCTATCTTTCACATAATAATATTTTTTGCAGTTTAGGTTTTGATAGCCAGACGGTTGTTGAAAATATCTCTAATGGAGTTTCGGGGCTTCAATTGTTTGAAGACACTTCACTTTTACCATTACCTTTTTGTGCTTCCATGATTTCTTCGGAAATAATAAATACGGAATTCAAGAAAATTGGAGACGCCCCAAAGTTTACAAAACTTGAACAAATGATGATTCTTTCATTGAAAAAAGTGATTGATACTTCAGAAATTGCTTTAGATGAAAGAGTAGGACTTATAATTTCAACCACAAAGGGAAATATTGATGTACTTGAAAAAGATAGTAATTTCCCCGAAAGTCGTGCCTATTTAAGTGAATTGGGAAAAACAATTCAAGATTTTTTCGGCTTTCAAAACGAAGCAATAGTTCTTTCAAATGCTTGTGTTTCCGGCGTTTTAGCTATTTCAGCGGCGAAACGATTTATTTCCGAAAAGAAATACGATCATATTTTTATAACAAGCGGTGATTTACTTACGAAGTTTATTCTTTCAGGATTTAATTCCTTTCAAGCTTTATCAGCAGAACCCTGTAAGCCTTATGATAAAAATAGAATTGGAATTAATCTTGGCGAAGTGGCAGCCAGTATTTTGGTAACTTCCAACGTTAAAAACCTTTCGGATGATGCCGTTGAAATTTTGGGTGATGTCACTTGCAACGATGCTAATCATATTTCTGGGCCGTCGCGAACCGGAGAAGGGCTTTTCCGAAGTGTAAGAGCTGCCCTAAAAGAAGCAAACATCAGTGTTTCAGAAATAGATTATATTTCTGCACACGGTACTGCAACATCCTTCAATGACGAAATGGAGGCCATTGCATTTAATAGAATTGGACTGGAAAATACACCACTAAATAGCTTAAAGGGTTATTTTGGACATACGCTTGGAGCTTCGGGATTACTGGAAACCATCGTGGGAATGAAGTCTTTAAGACAAAATATTCTTTTTTCTTCCAAAGGATTTTCCGAACTTGGGGTTTCAAAAAAAATAAACGTCATTAAAACTAATACGCCAAAAACCTTGAATACCTTCTTAAAAACCGCATCTGGCTTTGGAGGTTGCAACACTGCGGTGATCTTGAAAAGTTACAACTAACCAACCATAAATGTCAAAGTCTATAAAAAAAATGAACGCACTGGAAGCTTTGGAGGAAGCGCATAAGATTGCATTTGCACCTTTTGTTTTTCAGGCCTCAGTTTCACTTCGGAAACTCGGTATTCTAAATTACATTTTTGATCAGAGAAAAAAAGGCGGGCCTACCGCCGAAGAAATTTCTGAAACCCTTTCCTTGAGTCCGTATGGGGTTGGTGTGCTTTTAGAAATTGCTTTAACTTCTAATATTGTCAGTAAAAATGAAACTGATAATTATGAACTTACCAAAGTGGGCTATTTTCTAAATTATAATGAAACTGCCAGTGTAAACCTCAATTTTACGCACGATGTATGTTACAAAGGCCTGTTTCACTTAAATGAATCTATAAAGACCGGAAAACCCGAAGGTCTTAAAGAACTCGGCCAATGGCCAACCATTTATGAAGGTCTATCGCAAATGAAACCCGATGAACAAAAAGCTTGGTTTGACTTTGATCATCACTATTCTGATGATATTTTTGCTGAGGCACTTCAAAAAATTTTTGAAAGAAAACCCAAAAAACTATTTGACATTGGAGGGAATACAGGTAAATTTTCCATTAGATGCTGTGATTTTGATACAGATGTGAAAGTGACAATTGTCGATTTACCAGGACAGTTGAAGATGGCTTTGGCCAATGCAAAAGACAATGGTTTTGAAGATAGAATAAAAGGCCACGCAATCGATTGGCTTTCCCAAAATCCTCAAATTCCAACTGGAGCAGACCTTATATGGATGTGCCAGTTTTTAGATTGTTTTTCTGAAGATGAAATTGTAAAGGTTTTAAGTACTTGCGCCGAGTCAATGGAATCTGAGGCTGAACTTGTCATCGTAGAAACCTTTACAGATAGGCAGGAATTTCGTGCTTCCCAATTTATTCTAGAAGCTACTTCTCTATATTTTACTGTGCTCGCAAACGGAAATAGCAAAATGTATCCAGCCAGCGTATTTTTGAGGTTGCTTGATAAAGCAGGTCTGCAATTGCAGGAAGATATTGCTTTGGGCGATTATCACACGATGCTCGTTTGTAAAAAGAAAGCTTCATAAATAAGGCTCCGCTCCGTAATCGGGATTTTTAAAAATTGAATTTTAGCGTTAAATGTTGCAGAAGGAATTTCACATAAAAAGTTATTGCCATATAAAAAACCAAAGCCTTTCCGTAAATGGAGAAATACTTTTTATGGATCAAGCTGAAGAATTCCCAGTCTTTATAAAAAACACCTATAAGTTTCTAAATACGGATTATTCCAAGTTTTTTAAAATGGATAATCTTAGCAAGTTGGCATTTTTGGCGGCGGATGTTTTGCTGAAAAATGAAAATTTAGATGAATTTGAAAATAATATAGCACTGATTTTTTCAAACAGAGCGTCCAGTTTAGATACAGACAGAAAACACCAAGCATCAATTGAAAACACTGACGAATACTTTCCCAGTCCTGCAGTTTTTGTCTATACACTCCCTAATATTTGCTTGGGCGAGATAAGTATTAAACACAAGCTTTATTCTGAGAATAGTTTTTTTATCTTTGACCGCTTCAATGCCGAACATTTGCAACTGTATGCCAATAGTTTATTGCGAAACGAGAAAGCTGAAAAAGTACTTTGTGGCTGGATAGATTTTGATGAAAATAGCTACGAAGCTTTTTTGTATTTGGTTGAGAATGAAGGCGAAATTGAACATAACACGGAAGAAATAAACAGATTATATAATACATTATGAGCGAATTAAAAGAAGAATTAAAGACGAAAATAATCGAGCAGTTGAACCTGGAGGATGTTTCAGTAACAGACATTGCTGATGACGACGCGCTTTTTGGCGACGGACTTGGTTTAGATTCTATTGACGCTTTGGAACTTATCGTGATGTTGGATAAAGATTACGGTATCCGTTTAAGCGATCCGAAGGAAGGAAAAAAGATTTTTGAATCTGTACAAGTAATGGCAGATTATATTGAAAAACACCGCACAAAGTAATTTCTATCCAAAACCTCTCGACTCTGTTCGAAGAGACATTTTCCGGTCGAGTGCAGACGAGACCTTTTAATCAGAAATAACATAAATGAACAAAGGCGTAGCCATAACTGGAATGGGTATAATTTCTGCCATTGGAAACAATGTAGCAGAAAACTTTGATTCCCTTATAACGGGACGAAAAGGTATTACCAGAGTTGATCATATTGAAACGGTTCAGCGAGATGAGATTATGGTTGGAGAAATTAAATTTTCTAATGTTGAATTAATCGCCCAACTAAACCTTCCAGCTTCAAATAACTATTCCCGAACTGCCATGCTTGGTGCTATCGCTGCAAAGGAGGCAATTTCAGATTCTGGAATCACCGATATCACAAAATATAAAACGGGTATCGTTGCCGGGACAAGTGTTGGCGGAATGGATATGACCGAAAGATATTATTACGAATACCTAACCGAAAAAGAACCCCAAAAATACATTGAAAGCCACCACGCTGGCGATTCCACTCAAAAAATCGCCGAGCAATTGGGGATTGAGGAAAGTTTGGTCACAACCATTAGTACAGCCTGTTCTTCAGCCGCCAATGCAATCATGTTAGGCGCACGTTTGATTAAATCTGGGAAACTAGATCGGGTTTTGGTTGGTGGCGCGGATTGTCTTTCAAAATTCACCATCAACGGTTTTAAAACCTTGATGATTTTGAGCGATACGTATAGCACCCCTTTTGATGAAAATCGAAAAGGTTTAAATCTCGGGGAAGCTGCAGCATTTCTGGTTTTGGAAAGCGATAAAGTAGTAAAATCCGAAAATAAAAAAGTACTTGGGTATGTAAAAGGCTATGGCAATGCGAACGATGCATTTCACCAAACAGCCTCTTCAGAAAATGGTGATGGCGCCACTTTAGCGATGGAGAAAGCCCTGAAAGTTGCTGGATTAAAAGCTTCGGAAATAGATTATATCAATGCCCACGGAACGGCTACTGGAAATAACGACCTTTCAGAAGGACGAGCAATACTTCGAATATTTGGGGATGAAATGCCTGAATTCAGTTCTACAAAAGCTTATACAGGCCACACCTTGGCTGCTGCTGGAGCAATTGAAGCGGTTTATTCCGTTTTAGCTTTGCAGCATAATGTTATTTTTCCAAATTTGAATTTTAAAACTCCAATGAAAGAGTTTTCATTGCTTCCACAAACGGAATTGAAGGAGAAAGAGTTGAATACGGTTCTTTCAAATTCGCTTGGTTTCGGGGGGAATTGTTCTACCTTAATATTTTCAAAAGAGGCTTAATTTCGATTATAATTTCACAATAGGTTATCTTTGCTTTTTAAGCATTCACAATGAAAAGGCTTTTTATCATTGCAGGTTGTAACGGTGCCGGAAAGACAACGGCTTCCTATACCATTTTGCCTGATATTTTGAAATGTAGCGAGTTTGTAAATGCAGATGAAATAGCAAGAGGACTTTCCCCATTCAATCCTGATAAAAGTTCCTTCCAAGCTGGCAGATTGATGCTAAAACGAATAAATGAATTGATGAATTTTGGAGATGATTTTGCTTTTGAAACTACATTGGCAACCAAAAGCTATAAGAATTATGTTGTTCAGGCTCAAAAAAAAGGTTATGAAGTAACCTTGCTCTTTTTCTTCTTGAAATCTTCAGAACTCGCTATCAATAGAGTTAAAATTAGAGTTGAGGAAGGCGGGCATAATATCCCTCAAAATATAATTATAAGACGTTATGAAAACGGTTTAAATAACTTTTTCAGTATCTTTAAACCAATTGTGGATAAATGGATATTTATAGATAATTCTGAAAGACTTCCCGATATGATAGCAAAAGGAGATAAAACCGAATATCAAATCTTGAAGTTGGAACTATGGAATTTTTTAAAACAAAACTATGATGAAGGAGAAAGATGAATTGACCGAATTGTGTGTTAAAATTGAACGAGGTTTGGAAATTTCTTTTGATAAGCTAATCGCATTCAAAAAATACAAAAACACACCTTTCGTTTTTGAACGGAATGGCAATATCGTGGAAATGTCTGCAGAAGAGGTGGAAAGCGAAATGAACGAATCAAAGAAAACGAAGTCCTATAAAAAAGAAAATGAAGTCCATCTTGTAAATGAACCTTCCAAAAAAGCATCGCCGAAAGGATAGGTTTAATGATTTTTCATTAACTACTTTTGGGCTTTGTCTACGTCCTATCGTCCTATGTCAATCTGCAAATCTCCTAAATTTTAAATGGAACCCAATCCATAACCAGCAATTCCTCAAATGGAAAAAGTATATATAAACAGTATAGCCTCTATTTCACCTCAAAAAACGTATGATAACAGTATGTTTTTAGATGAAATAACAAATTATAACGACACCGTAATTTTCGCTCAAGATCCCGATTACAAGCAATATATTGCGCCGGCCGCATCTCGCCGAATGGCAAAAGGAATAAAAATGGGCGTGGTGGCTTCAAAAATTGCGATGGCAGAAGCTGGAATTGAAACTGTGGATGCAATCATCACCGGCACCGGAATGGGATGTATGATTGATTCTGAAAAATTTGTTAGTGCCATTATTGATAATAACGAACAATATTTAACCCCTACATCATTCATTCAAAGTACACACAACACCGTTGCTGGGCAAATTGCCTTAGGAATGGAATGTAAAGCCTATAATTTCACCTATGTCCATTCCGCGATTTCATTTGAATCTGCCTTACTAGATGCAAAAATGCAACTTGAAAATATTGAAGCAGATGATATTTTAGTTGGTGGCGTAGAGGAATTGGGAGCACATACCACAAAAGTGCATCGCGTTATTAATCATATTAAACCCGAGCCTACTACAATTTCTGAAGCCTTAAATTCTAAAACTGAAGGAGCGGTTTTTAGTGAAGGCGCAAATTTCTTTGTGGTTTCCAACGAAAAAAAGGAAAGTTGTTATGCGGAATTGGTGGCAGTCGATACTTTTAATACGCTTGAAAAAGAAAAGGTTTCTAAAACTATTCAGCGTTTTTTGAAAGAGAACAATTTGACAAGTACCGATGTTGATGTAGTAGTTTTAGGCAATAATGGCGACGTAGATTTCGATGTTTATTATAACCAGCTTCGCGAAGGTATTTTCAGCAAAACCCAGCAGGTTTTTTACAAGCATTTGGTGGGTGAAAACAATACTGTGTCTGCTTTTGGAGTTTGGTTGGCTTCAAAAATTTTAAAAACGCAAAGAATTCCTGAAGTTGTACGGATTAATAAAGTTGAAAACGCTGAGGTTAAAACAATCTTGTGTTATAATCAATATCGCGGTCAAAATCATAGTCTTGTTTTATTAAAAAAATGTTGAGATTTTATACTATAAACGCGCTTGCTTTGGTGATCTTTTTCGGATTACTGCTCGGTGGGTTTTTTGGGGATGTTCCGGTGTGGCTTTACGTTTTATTTGTGTTGATTTGGATTGTAATTACTGCCATCGGCTCATTTCAAATTAGGTGGAATTATCATTTACAATCTTTAAATCATAACTATAAGGTTTCAAAAAATTATGTTTCAATCACTTTTGACGACGGCCCGAACCCAGATTATACGCCTAAAGTTTTAGCACTTCTGAAGAAACACGGAGCAAAAGCTACTTTCTTCTTAATAGGAAAAAATGCTGACATGTATTCTGAATTAGTTCAGCAAATAATAAATGAAGGTCACAGCATTGGAAATCATTCGTTTTCACACGCTAAAAATTTCGGGTTTTTCTCCTCAAAAAAGGTGGTTGCAGATTTAAATCATGCAAATGCACTTTTAAAAGAAATAACTGGAAAAGAATTGAAATTATTTCGCCCACCTTTTGGAGTTACTAATCCAAATATCAAAAAAGCCTTACGAAAAACTGGGCATAAATCTATTGGTTGGAGCAAGCGTAGCTTAGACACGACCAATCTTTCCGAAGAAAAAATTTTTAAAAGAATTACAACCAATTTAAAAAAGGGTGATGTCATCCTTCTTCATGACAGTAGCGCAAAAACGCTTGCTGTATTGGAACAGTTATTGCTATTTTTGCAATCGCACGAATTGCAGTCGGTTCCCGTAGATCAGCTGTTAGAAATTGAAGCTTATGCGTAGTTTTTGTTTATTAGTAATCTTTATTATTATTGGTAGCTCGATTCGGGCGCAGGAAAGTGCGATGTCTTCTTCTGAAATTGATTCGTTTAAGGATAAGGTTATCGCTTCTGCAAAAACTACGAACACGATAAAAACCGATTTTGTGCAATATAAACACCTCGATTTTTTAGCAAACGATGTTAAGACTTCTGGAAAAATGGTTTTTAAAGCACCGAATCTGGTGAAGTGGGAATATACAAGTCCCTACCAATACAGCGTTATTTTTAAGGAAGACCAACTGCTTATTAACGATGGCGGCGCCAAAAGTAAAGTGGATATTGGCAATAGCAAGCTCTTTAAAAAATTAAATGAATTGATAGTGAACAGCGTAAAGGGTAATATGTTTAACGATGCCGATTTTACTGTTTCTTTCTACAAATCGTCAAAATATAACAAAGCGGTTTTTATTCCAAAGGATAAAAAAATAGCGGGTTATATCGCATCGTTTGAATTGCTTTTTAATAAAGATGATGCTCAGGTTCATGAAGTGAAAATGGTAGAGCCTTCCCAAGATTTTACACGAATTGTCTTTAACAATCGAATTTTAAACGGCGCGATACATGATTCGATTTTTACTAATTAGTTTCCTTTCCATTTTCGTCTTGACTTCCTGTTCCTTAAAAACTACAGAAGGTTTGCGAGAAGTGCATTTCAATAAAACCCTAGTTGAAAACTCGTATTTTTCCAATGCTGAAATTGATTATGTTTATAAAGCGAAGATTGAAGTTTACAAAAGGAATTTAGGTGGAATTTTAATTATAAAAAAGATAGGACCCGAAAGTCATCGCATCGTTTTTACAACTGAATTTGGCAGTAAACTATTCGATTTTCAATTTGATGGCGATGTTTTTACAAAGAATTTCGTTGTTGAAGATTTAGATAAGAAATTTATTATCAATATTTTGAGAGACGATTTTAAATTATTAGTAAATGAAAGCGCAAAGGTTTTAACGGCTTATCAAAACAAAAATCAACGAATATATAAGACGCAATCAGGCAATAGATACAATTTCTATTTTGTGGATGACACTTCGGAAAAGCTTGTGAAAATAATAAACACGTCGAAAACAAAGGAGAAAGTGGAAATTGCATTCACATCTTCCATAGCGGAAATTGCAGATACAATCGTAATAAAACACAATAATATCAAGCTTACGATTGATTTGGAAAAATTTAAAAACGACTAATCCCATAGGGATTGTATATTTATAGAAAAATCAAAACATCTTTAAATACGACCCCGAAGGGGGTCGAACTCATAGGGACATACGATTTTCTATAAACATTCGAACCCTTCGGGTTCCCAAACTAAATTAAGCGATTATGCTAATAGAAGGATTATATAAAGTTACTACCACCGAAAACACTGAAACCGGTATTTCGGCACAAGTTCACTTAAACAAATACCACTCAATTTTTAAAGGACATTTCCCTGGAAACCCTGTTATGCCTGGGGTTTGTATGATTCAAATTATAAAAGAATTGACCGAAGAAGCAACTGCAAAAAATTTATTTTTATCCGTTTCTTCCAATATAAAATTTATGGCGATTATCAATCCTGAAGTAAATCCAGATTTGAAATTGGTTATTGATATTACTGAAGAAAGCGGAGAAGTGAAAGTAAAGAATGTTACTTCTTTTGAAGAAATAGTGGCGTTGAAGCTGAATGCTACATTTAAAATTGTTGATTAAACCTAGCAGGTCTGCCATTCTTTACAGGAAGCTACGAATGGCGAAGGAAGACCCGTTAAGTTTGTGTTATAAACGTAATTTATGAAAAATTCATTTTTAATTTTCAGTATACTTTTTGTTTCTACGCTTGCCAATGCCCAAGATTTAAATGAGATCCGAGCGGAATACCCACAGGCGGTTGAGAGTTCCGAAATTACTACAAAACTTGATGTAGATCTCGCAAATGTTAATGCCACAGATAATCCTGTTTTAGTAGCTTATAAAGGCGCGATTTTAACGCTTACAGCAAAATTTTCCAAAGGCATAAAACACAAAAAAGAATTTTTTAAAGAAGGTGTTTCGTTAATTGAAGCTGCAGTAAAAGCTGATGATACTAATATTGAAATCCGTTATTTACGATTGTCGGTACAGGAAAATTCTCCAAAATTTCTAGGATATCATGAGGATATTGAGGAAGACAAGGAATTTATTTTGATGAATTATGCAGCTGTAAATTCTAAGGATTTGAAGAATGTTATTAAGGGGTTTGCTTTAAATTCTGAAAATTTTAATGAATCTGAAAGAGCAAAACTGAATTGATCTTGATTAAACAAAGCTTAGTCTTCAATTCTAAATCGATTCTTAAAACCTATATTTGCTCCGTGCCCTCTGCGTCTCTGCAATGCACAATTAACCGCAAAGACGCAGAGTTCGCGGAGAATAAATTTCCCAAATGAACCAAAAACTACTTTCAGAAAACTTCCAAAACCTGAAATGTTGCGTAATTATTCCTACTTACAATAATTACAAAACTTTGCGACAGGTCATTGAAGGTGTTTTGGTTTATACCGAAGCTGTGATTGTGGTGAACGACGGTTCTACAGATTCCACTTCAGAAATACTGGTTCAGTTTCCGCAAATACAGCAAATACAACTTTCAAAAAATAAGGGAAAGGGCAACGCACTCCGCCAAGGTTTTAAACATGCCGAGAGTTTAGGGTATCATTATGCCATTAGTATTGATAGCGATGGACAACATTTTCCTGAAGATATTCCTGCATTTATCGAAGCATTGGAAAATGATGTAAATAAAGAAATTTTGCTCATTGGCGCACGAAATATGACTCAGCTAGGAGTACCAAAAAAGAGCAGCTTTGGAAATAAATTCTCCAACTTTTGGTTTTGGGTGGAAACGGGAGCTCGATTACAGGATACACAATCTGGCTTTAGATTATACCCGCTTTTTGCGATGAGGGATTTAAAACTCTACACAAATAAGTTTGAATTTGAAATTGAAGCAATCGTAAAAGCTGCCTGGCAAGGTATTGATGTAAAAAACATTCCAATCCAAGTTCATTATGAACTGGAAAATAGAGTTTCACATTTTAGGCCTTTCAAGGATTTTACACGCATTAGCATTTTAAATACTTGGTTTGTTATTGTTGCATTTCTATATATAAAACCTCGAGATCTCTTCAGAAAACTAAAAAAAAAAGGTCTTAAACGTTTTTTAATGGAAGACCTTTTGGGGAGTGAGGATTCTGCTGAAAAAAAGGCATTTTCCATTGCACTTGGCGTTTTTATTGGGTTCTCACCAATTTGGGGTTTCCACACCGTGTCCGTTATTTTTCTTGCAATACTTTTAAAATTGAACAAGGTGATTGCCTTTGCGTTCTCAAACGTAAGCCTTCCACCGTTTATTCCCTTCATTCTTTATTTTAGTATAAAACTTGGAAGTTGGCTCTTGGGAGAAAATTTTGTACTATCAATGAATGAAATTGATCCCCGTTTAGAGTTGATGAAATATTTAAAATCCTATATTGTTGGCAGTTTGGCGCTTTCGGTCGCTGGTGCAATTATTTGTGGGCTCGTAGGCTATGTATTCTTGACGTTGTTTGAACGGAAAAAGATTTTCGACAATGGGTAAATGGTTTTTTAAAGTATATAAGTTTTTCCTTAAAAATAAACTGGGAAGTGCGGCGCTGTTTCTATTGTTGCTTTCTTTACTTGTTTTTCTGGTTTCCAAAATTCGCTTTGAAGAGGATATATCAAAATTGATTCCTATAAATAGTGACGCAAAAGACATCCAAAAAGTCTTGCAAACCGTCAATTTTACAGATAAAATCATCGTGACAATCCGTCGAGATGATGCTACAGATATTGATGCTCTTACCGAATATGCCACAGAATTTGTTGATAGTCTTCAAAATAATTCTTCTCAGTATATTAAAAGTATCCGCGGGAAAGTAAACGACGATGATTTGCTGCGAACGATGAGTTTTGTTTATGAAAACCTACCACTGTTTTTGGATAAGGAAGATTACAAAACCATTGCCAATAAACTTCAAAAAGACAGTATTTCGGCTATTACAGAAGCGAACTACAAAACCTTGATATCACCTTCGGGAATTGTTTCCAAAGATATTATTTTAAGAGACCCGCTTGGCCTTTCGTTTATCGCCCTAAAGAAATTAAGACAGCTCGGCGTTAACGATGACTTTGTATTAAAGGATGGTTTTTTAATAAGCAAGGACGAAAAGAACATCCTACTTTTTATAACGCCAAAGTTTTCCAGTAGTGAGACTGCTGAAAACGGAAAGTTTGCTGAACAACTCTACGCACTTCAAGATACGCTCAACGAAAAATATTCAAAAAAAGTAAGCAGTGAATACTTTGGAGCCGTACTCATTGCAGTAGCGAATGCGCAACAAATAAAGAAAGACATCCAGTTTACGGTTGGCGTTGCTTTTACATTGCTTATTTTGGTTTTTATCTTCTTTTATAGAAGGCTTTACGTTCCTATTATTTTGTTTATCCCAACGCTCTTTGGCGGCTTGTTGGCTGTGGCGATATTGTATTTAATTCGGGAACAGATTTCTGCTATTTCCCTGGGGATTGGTTCTGTTTTATTAGGGGTGACGCTGGATTATTCGTTGCATATTTTAACTCACATTCGGAATAACGAAACCTTGGAAAGTCTCTATAAAGATGTGACTGAACCCATTTTAATGAGCAGTCTAACCACATCTTTGGCGTTTTTGTGTCTTCTCTTTTTAGATTCACAGGCTTTGCAGGATTTAGGGGTTTTCGCAGCCATAAGTGTTTTAGGAGCTTCGGTTTTTGCGCTTTTATTTATTCCATTGTTTTATAGGAATCCACTGTCCCAAAAACAACAAGTCAATATCTTAGACAAAGTTGCGGATTATCCATTCCATAAAAATAAGTGGTTGTTGATTGGCTTGAGTGTGGCTCTTATAATAAGTGCTTTTACATTTAATCGCGTTGAATTCAATAAAGATATTTCAAAACTCAACTATGAACCCGCGGAAATAAAAGCCGCCATGCAGCATTTGGATAAATTGACGGATATTTCATCAAAATCCGTTTATTTGGCTACTTATGGGAAATCGGTGGAAGGAACTTTACAACTCAATGATTCCATCCATAATACTTTGGAATCGTTAAAGAAAGCTGGCAAAATCACTAATTTTAGTTCTATTGGTGCGTTGGTGCATTCGCAGCGGGATCAACGGGAAAACATAGCGATGTGGAAAAAATTCTGGGATAAATCTCGTATAGAAAGCACCGAAGATAATTTAGTTGAAATAGGCGCTGAAACAGGATTTAAGCCTGAAACCTTCCAGAAATTCTATACGCTTCTAAATAAAGATTTCGCAACTCTAAAACCGGAGGATTATCAAGACATCCCTTCCTTTCTTTTAGAGGATTATATCAGTACCAAGGCAGATTTCACCACGATAACCACCTTGATAAAGCTTGGTGACGACAATGCTTCTGAAATAAAAGAGGTTTTCAAGGGAATTCCAAATACCATTGTGATCGATAGGCAGGAAATGAATGAGACATTTTTGGGCAATCTTAAAAGCGACTTCAACAGGTTAATAGGTTATTGTTTATTGGCCGTTTTGTTAATCCTGTTTTTATTCTTCCGAAGCTTTTCACTCACATTGGTTACCATCACGCCTATTTTCCTCACTTGGTTTTTGACCTTGGGAATAATGGGGCTTTTTCATATTCAATTTAACATCTTTAATATAATAATTTCCACCTTCATTTTTGGATTGGGAATCGATTACAGCATTTTTATGACCAAAGGTCTCTTGAAGGAACTCCAGACTGGCGAAAAAGTTATGGTAACGCATAAAACCTCCATTATGCTTTCCGTATTGACCACGATTTTGGGGGTTGGTGTACTGATTTTTGCAAAACATCCAGCATTATATTCTATTTCCATTGTTTCAATTATCGGGATCTTTTCAGCAATGATTACGGCGTTTACGGTGCAGCCGTTGCTGTTTAAACTTTTTATCGGCAGCGCAACAAAACGTCCAATAAGCCCTAGAATGTTTGTTCATTCCGTAGTATCATTTGGCTATTTTGGCTTTGGTGGAATTTGTCTATCCCTCTTCAGCGTTACTTTAATGCCAATTTTGCCTTTTTCTAAAATGAAAAAAATGAATGGGTTTCATAAAGTGATTTCAAAATTTATGAAATCGGTGTTGTACACAAATCCATTTGTGAAGAAAAAAATTTTAAATGAAACAGGAGAAGGTTTTTCGAAACCTGCCGTCATTATTGCAAACCACACTTCATTTCTGGATATTTTAGCGGTTGGAATGTTGTATCCTAAAATTTGTTTTTTAGTGAACGATTGGGTTTATAATTCACCCGTCTTTGGAAAAGCAGTGCAGAAAGCAGATTTCTATCCGGTTTCCAGCGGAATTGAAAACAGTTTGGAATTACTTCAGAATAAAATAAACGAAGGCTATTCGCTCATGGTTTTTCCGGAAGGAACGCGGAGTCAAAGCAATAAAGTTAGAAGATTTCATAAGGGCGCCTTCTATTTGGCAAATCAATTTAATTTAGATATTCTACCTGTTTTGATTCACGGAAATAGCGAGGTGAATCCGAAAGGTAGTTTTATAATAAAAGATGGAAGTATTACTGTTAAAATACTTCCGAGAATAAAGGCTGAAGATATTTCCTATGGTGAAAATCACACGCAGCAAGCGAAGAAAATAAGAGCTTATTTTAATGATGAGCTTTTAAAATTGAGACAGCAGATAGAAAGTCCTAAGTATTTCCATAAAATTATTTTGGAGGAATATCGTTATAAAGGCGATCGATTGTACCGCAAAGCAAAACGCGATTTAAAAGAGAATGCGGAAACCTATTTTGAAATAATCAATAAGATTGATAAGAAGGGAAATGTAGCGCATATTTCAGAAGCTTTTGGAACATTGGATTTCCTAATGGCGCTGGATGGGCCAGACAGAAAAATTTTCAGTTTAATTGAAGATTCAGAAATAAGGGAAATACTTCAAAATAGCTACATTACCCAGAAATACGGAAGACTTCATTTTACTGCTTCTCTTGAGGAAATTAGTGAAACAACTATTGATACTTTGATTATAAGTTCAGAGAAAATGATGCCAGAAGTAATGACGCAATTCACCGATTCGTCTATAAAAACTATCGTATTCTTAAACTGTGCAACAATCGATAACGAAGAAAATCTAAATGTTTTGGGTTATCAAAACGTGCATCGGGATACTAATATTAGTATATTTAAGGCAATAGCAAACACAGCGATATGAGTGAGAAATATGATGTAGTAATCATAGGTAGTGGTTTAGGAGGTTTGGTTTCGGCCATTATTCTGGCAAAAGAGGGCTATAGCGTTTGTGTCTTGGAGAAAAACCAACAATATGGTGGCAACCTTCAAACCTTTGTACGTGATAAAACGATATTTGATACTGGAGTGCACTATATTGGCGGACTTTCAGAAGGTCAGAATCTTCATAGTTATTTTAAGTATCTTGATATTTTGGATGATATCACGCTGAAAAAAATGGATGAAGATGGTTTTGACAGAATCACTTTTGATAATGATCCAAAGGAATACCGCCATGCCCAAGGTTACGAAAATTTTATAAAAACATTATTGGAGGATTTTCCGGAAGAAGAGGAGGCCATCCATGCGTATTGCGATAAAATGAAGGAAACATGTAGTTTCTTTCCACTTTACGGCTTAAAGCTCGGAAAGCCATATTATGAAAACACTTCTTTATTTGAGGTGAAAGCAAAGGAATTTATAAACGCTATAACAGAAAATGAAAAGCTCCGGGCGGTAATGGGCGGGAGCAATTTGTTGTATGCAGGTGAAGGCAAGCGCACACCTTTTTATATGCACGCACTTTCGGTAAATTCATATATTGAAAGCTCGTATCGCTGCGTAAATGGTGGAAGTCAAATAACGAAAGCGCTACTTGCTCGGTTTCGCGAAAACGGTGGAAAAGCATTTAAACGTCACGAAGTCACTAAATTTGAAACAGAGAATGGTTTGGTGACCGCCGTTCAAACTGCAAACGGAAAAACAATAAAAGGCGATATATTTATTTCGAATGTAGATCCTAAAATGACCTTGGATTTAATAGGACAGGATTATTTTAGGAAATCATATACCAGCCGTATTGAAAATATTGAAAGCACTATTGCCGCTTTCAGTCTTTACTTGGTCTTAAAGCCCAATTGTTTTAAATATTTAAACCATAACTATTATCATTTTAAAGATTATCGCAACATTTGGGATGCGCATAATTATACGCAGGAATCGTGGCCAGAAGCATACATGATGTCTATGGGGGTAAAAAAACACAATGAGGAATTTGGAGATAATATTGCAGTAATGACGTATATGCGTTTTGATGAAATGAAACCATGGATAGATACTTTTAATACTGCAGCAGATAAAAACGAACGCGGTCAGACTTATGAAGAGTTTAAAGCTCAGAAATCTGAAGTAATTATTAAGGAATTGGAGAAGAAATTTCCTAACCTTCGTGATTGTATAAAATCGGTATATGCTTCCACACCTTTGTCTTATAGGGATTACATAGGCTGTAATAGAGGCTCCATGTACGGCTATGTAAAGGATGCCGACAATCCATTAAAGTCATTTGTATCACCACGCACAAAAATTAAAAACCTCTATTTTACAGGACAAAGCTTAAATATGCACGGAATTTTAGGGGTTACCATTAGTGGTGTCGTTACATGTTCTGAAATATTAGGAGGTGAATATTTATTGAACAAAATCTTGGACGCAACCAAAAAAGAGGAAATTAATTAATCATATTAAGATATGGGACAAATAAAAACAACACCAATACCAAGAGTCCAGAATATATCTAAAGCTGACTTTATTAAAAACTATTACAAACCTCAAAAACCTGTTTTAATTGAAGGTTTGACCAAAAACTGGAAAGCTTTCCAGAAATGGAATCTCGATTATATTCAACAACACGCAGGCGATCAAACGGTTCCATTGTATAACAATGAACCTACCAAAGGAAAGCAGAATTCTGCTGAACCGGCGACCGAAATGAAAATGGCTGATTATATTGAGTTGATAAAAAACAAACCAACAGATCTGCGTATTTTCTTTTATGATCTTAAAGTGAAACTACCCGAACTCTTAAATGATTTTGAATATCCAGATATTGGACTCAAATTTTTTAAAAGACTGCCCGTGCTATTTTTTGGGGGTGAAGGTTCTAAGGTTCTGCCGCATTACGATATGGATTTGGCAGATTTGGTGCATTTTCATTTTCAAGGCACTAAAGATGTGATGTTGTTTTCACCAGAACAGACCAAGTACATGTATAAAATTCCTTTTGCCGTACACAACTTGGAAACCATTGATCTAGATAATCCTGATTTTCATAAATATCCTGCACTTCAATATTTAGAAGGCTTGCAAGCTACTATGAAACACGGTGATGCACTGTATATGCCCAGCGGTTATTGGCACTATATTAAGTATTTGGATGGTGGTTTTTCAATGACACTTCGTGCTTTTCCACGTCATGTGGGGCGTCTTGGAAATATGCTGTATAATGTCTTCTTTATGCGTCATTTTGAAAATGTGATGCGTAAATCTTTTGGGCAGAAGTGGATTGACCACAAGGAGAAACGCAGTTTATCGAAAACCAATCAACGCGCAGCAAAGCTGAAAAAACAATCTCTTTAAGATGAAATATTTGGAAAAAATATTCGCGTTTGCGATTCTATTATTTTTTCTGAGTTCCTGTGGCGTTTCTAAATCTCTTCACAATAGGCCAGATCATAGTGCTTATGACGCGACAATTCCTAAAAGAGTAAAAATTAACGACTCCACATTTATAGCAGGCAACAATTTTCTATTGAAAAACGAGCAGGCGCAATGGGAACTTTATGTGGAGGGAAATCCATTGCAAATTGGAAAAATAACGGGAAGTCTTACCCAAGAGTTGATGCAAAAGCAAGAAGCTATATTTTTTAATAAGGTGGAAGAATTTGTGCCTTCAAAATTTCAACAGTATTTTTTGCGAAAATTTTTGGCCTGGTACGCCAGAAAGATGTACTTGCATATCCCAGAAGAGTATAAGGCTGAAATCTATGGAATGTCAGAATATTCATCTTCAAATTTTAGTGAGATTGGCGAACCATATCTACGGTTGCTCTATTTGCATGCCGCTCACGACATTGGTCACGCCCTACAGGATTTAATGTTAGTTGGCTGTTCTTCTTTTGCCGTTTGGGGCGATAAAACCATAGATGGGGAATTGTTGATTGGAAGAAATTTCGATTTTTATGTTGGCGATGATTTCGCTAAAGAAAAAATTATTGCTTTCGTAAATCCTACAGAAGGCCATAATTTTATGTCCGTTACTTGGGGCGGGATGATGGGTGTGGTATCTGGAATGAACGATCAAGGTTTGACGGTCACTATAAACGCAGGAAAATCTGAGGTTCCATTGGTTGCAAAAACCCCGATTTCCATAGTTACGCGCGAGATTTTACAATACGCGTCAACTATTGAAGAAGCAGTTGAAATCGCAAAGAAACGAGAAGTGTTTGTTTCCGAAGCGATCTTTATTGGAAGTGCGAAAGATAAAAAAGCCGCGATCATTGAAGTAGCGCCGGATAACTTCGGCGTATATGATGTTGAAAACACCGATGAATTAATCTGTTCCAATCATTTTCAAAGTGAAGCTTATAAAAATGATGAACGGAATTTAAAATGGATTGCTGAAAGTCATTCCAAGTACCGATTTGACCGGATGGAAGAATTAATTTCTGAGCAAAATAAATTGAATGTGCCAGATGCCGTGGCAATTCTTCGCAATAAAAAGGGCTTGGATAATAAAGAAATAGGTTTTGGAAATGAAAAGGCCTTAAATCAATTATTGGCGCATCATGGAATTGTTTTTAAACCTGAAAGCGGCAAAGTTTGGGTTTCTTCAAATCCGTATCAATTAGGTGAATTTGTAGAATATGATTTAGACGAAGTCTTCAGTAATAGAGAAGGCAATCCTTCAATGACTACGCTTTCAAGTCCAAAAGAAAATGTTCCCGAGGATCCGTTTGTTCATTCAAAGGAATATAAAGATTATGAAGCTTATCGGATTTTGGAGCGGGAAGTGGAAGCGGCAATTTCAAAAGAAGAAAATATATCACCCGAGACACTTTCGGCATTACAACAAAAAAATCCTGAGTATTGGAAGGCGTATTATTTAACGGGAAAGTATTACTTTGGAAAAAAATATAGGGCCGCAGCAAGAAATGCGTTTGAAATGGCCTTAACTAAAGAGATAACAACAGTTCCCGATAAGGAGCGGATTGAAAAATATCTTCAAAAACTAAAAGAATAACCCTGCCTGCCGGTTGGTAGGTCTGTGCTCTCCGTGCCTCTGTGGTTAATTTTTCACCACAAACACACAGAGAGCACAAAGAAAAGCTCGAAATGATCCCAGATATAGAAAAAGCAACATCAGCGGAAATAAAAATCCTTCAGGAAGAAAAACTGAAAGAGACTATTCACTATTTAAATGAAAAATCGCCTTATTACAAGCGTTTCTTTAAAGAGAATGGTATTCAAGTTTCAGCTATAAGAAGTTTGGAAGATCTTCAGAATATTCCTGTGACTACAAAAGACTATCTGCAACAATTTAATGATGACTTTATTTGTGTTCCTAAATCTGAAATCATTGATTACGTAACCACTTCCGGCACTTTGGGCGATCCAGTGACATTTGCCTTAACTGATAAAGATTTGGACCGCTTGGCTTATAATGAAGCCATCTCTTTCGCTTGTTGCGGGGTTGGGAAAGAAGATACATTGCAATTAATGACCACCATGGATCGTCGGTTTATGGCGGGCTTGGCTTATTTTCTCGGGGCTCGGAAACTGGGCTCGGGTATAATACGCGTGGGTTCTGGAATTCCTGAACTACAATGGGATTCCATTTTAAAGTTTAAACCCACTTATTTAATAACCGTTCCTTCTTTTCTTTTAAAGTTGATTGAATATGCGCAACAGCATAAGATAGATTTAAAAAATACGGGAGTTAAGGCTGCTATTTGCATTGGGGAGCCAATCCGCGAACAAGATTTTTCATTAAACGTTTTGGCTAAAAAGATAAAAATGGATTGGGACATCGAACTTTTTTCTACCTATGCTTCCACAGAAATGAGTACGGCCTTCAACGAATGTGAAACGCACCAGGGAGGACATCATCACCCAGAACTACTAATTGCTGAAATTCTTGATGATAACAATCTGCCTGTTGTTGAAGGCGAGGTAGGCGAGTTAACTATTACTACACTGGGGGTTGAGGCGATGCCGTTATTGCGATTTAAAACAGGGGATCTTGTTCAAGCACATTATCAACCATGTGATTGCGGCAGGAATACCATGCGATTGGGCCCTGTAGTTGGCCGTAAAAAGCAGATGATAAAATATAAGGGAACCACGCTTTATCCGCCGGCAATGTATAATATCCTCAATAATTTTCCAGAGATTGATAGTTATGTTATTGAGATTTTCCACAATGAGTTAGGAACGGATGAAATACTAATAAAAGTTGCTACTTCAGCTATTTCGGAAGAATTATTACTTCAGATCAAAGACCACTTTCGGGCAAAACTGCGGGTAGCACCTACCATAGAATTTGCTTCCGCAGAAGAAATAAAGGAACTTCGTTTTCCTCCTTTAAGCAGAAAACCTGTAGATTTGATAGATAAAAGAGTGTAAAATTTTCTTTGGAAACGATAGCTTTGGTTCAAATATCGGATGAAGATAATTTTACTCTTCAATTAAAACGCTTTCCTGCTCCAGTCTCCAACTATATTTTTTTTCAGAAGTTTGGTCCATTTCAAAAACGGAATAATAACGAATCACTTGCATACTGTCCTTAGGATTGTCTTTTATAGGTATCAAGGTATCGCTCATATTGCTTTTGTGAATATAAAAACGGTTTACGGGCTGGTTCCACATAGAGTCCTTCCAAACAAATAAATGATATTCATTAAAATTAGTATCTAAAGAAATTGCGTTCACCAATAAATTATCTTGGTCAAAATTCTTAAGTTTTAATATCTTTAAATGCGCTCCTAGGCTTTCTGGAATGCTAATTTCAGGCAATTTATCTTTTTCGAAACTAATAAGCGTTGTTTTTGTTGAAGTATCAATTTCTTTTATGAAGGCATATACAGAGTCTCGATTTCCAATAAAGTCTGCTCTTAAAGCACCTTCAGGAATACCAGTTTTTGTTTTTGAATTAATTGGGGTTTCCGAAGTTATTACATCCATTTCTGAATTGTTCCCATTTTTAAACTCGTTACAGCTAAACAACAGAAACACTAATACCAAGGTCAAATACTTCATTTAAATCTTAAAAGTTATCACTGGCATATTTGCGTGGTTTACCATATCTTCACTGATGCTTCCATTAAAGAAGTGGGAGATTCCTTTACGGCCGTGGGTTCCCATCCCAATTAATTGAGCATTGATAAATTGTGTGAAATTGAGGATTCCTTTTTCAACTGAAGTGTCGTTGTAAATATTAAGGGAGTAATTTTCAACGCCCATTCCTCTAACAAAATTCTCCATAATTTCCTGAGCTTGCACAGAAGTTTTAAAACCTGCTGGGGTGTTCACGAAAAGCAAATGCATTTTAGCTCCTACTTTTTTTGCAAATTTTTGTGCTTTGTCTAAAGCGCTGCGGCCTTCTTCTGAAAAGTCAGTGGCAAACACGAAATCATTTATATTAAAATCTGGGTGATTGTTTTTTATTACCAGTACGGGAGTTTCGGAGGTTCGCACCACTTTTTCAGTATTGCTTCCTACAAACATTTCCTTAAAGCCACTAGCGCCATTGGAGCCCATCACAATAAGATCGATGTTGTTTTTTTTACACGCTTCTTCAATATCTTCATAGATCTCGTTATGGCCTATTGCTTCGTTAAAAGAAATGTCTTGTAAATAAGGTTTTTCACGAAGTTCCCCAAAGCGTTTTTGAGCGAGTTTGATAAAGAATAAAGACTCAGGAAGGCTTCCGGTATTGGACTTTGTTGAAAGATTCAGTGGCATTTCCATAGAGTGGATAACAAAGATCTCACTGTCGTGTTCCTTTGCGATTTTTAGCGCTACTTTCAGGGCGTTTTCTGCTTGTTCCGAGAAATCTGTGGGTACTAGAATTCGTTTCATAAATGTTGGTTGTTTAAATTTTTTTAGGTCGTATCAAATTACAAAAATAAATCGTTTGGCGTTGGTTTTTATAATATTAAAATTTATAGTATATTTGCACCGAATTTGATACTAAAATATCTGAGGGGACTAAAGTCCCCTCTTTTTATAGCTTAAACTAATGCGTGAAAAAGTAGCACAACTGCTCAAAAATGCGCTTGACAAAAACAAGTCACTGTTTTTAATCGACCTTACTATTTCTGAAGATAACCAAATAAGGGTCATTCTGGACGGCGACAAAGGCGTTACAGTCGAGGATTGCATGGCTGTTAGCCGGGAAATTGAACATAATTTAGATAGGGAAGAATATGATTTTTCTTTAGAAGTTATGTCTTCGGGCGTTTCGGAGCCTTTAACTTTACCGAGACAGTACAAAAAAAATATTGGAAGAACACTTAAAGTGAAAACCACAAAAGAAGAAAAAATTGAAGGGGAGCTTATTGCTGCTAACGATGAAAGTTGTACTTTAACATGGTCTGCGCGTGAGCCCAAGCCTGTAGGTAAGGGGAAAGTAACCGTTCAAAAAGAGGCTGTATTGCCTTACAAAGATATTATGGAAGCAAAAGTTATGATAACATTTTAATTGAATTGATATGGAGAACTTAGCACTAATCGATTCTTTTTCGGAATTTAAAGACGATAAACAAATAGATAGAGTAACGCTTATGGCGATACTTGAAGAAGTTTTCAGAAGCGCACTTAAAAAGAAGTACGGAAGTGACGATAACTTTGATATAATTGTAAACCCAGATAAGGGCGATCTTGAAATATGGAGAAACCGAATTGTGGTTGCAGATGGTGAAGTAGAAGATCCAAATGAAGAGATTTCGTTGTCAGCTGCTCAAAAAATCGAACCTGATTTCGAAATAGGTGAAGATGTTTCAGAAGAAGTGAAATTAATAGACCTTGGCCGTCGCGCTATTTTAGCACTACGCCAAAATCTTATTTCAAAAATACACGAACACGACAATACTATTATATATAAGCAGTTTAAAGACCTTGAAGGAGAAATTTATACTGCTGAGGTACATCACATACGTCACCGTGCTGTTATTTTATTAGATGATGAAGGAAATGAGTTAATTCTTCCAAAGGAAAAGCAAATCCCTTCAGATTTCTTTAGAAAAGGAGATAACGTTCGTGGAATTATTGAAAGTGTTGACCTAAAAGGGAATAAGCCAACAATAATCATGTCTCGTGCAAATCCAATTTTTCTTGAAAAATTGTTTGAACAGGAGATTCCAGAAGTTTTTGATGGATTGATTACCGTTAAAAAAGTAGTTCGTATTCCTGGTGAGAAAGCGAAAGTAGCCGTTGATTCTTACGATGACCGTATTGATCCAGTTGGAGCCTGTGTGGGAATGAAAGGATCCAGAATTCACGGAATTGTTCGCGAATTGGGTAATGAGAATATTGATGTTATCAATTATACAAGCAACCTCAACCTATATATTACACGAGCTTTGAGCCCTGCGAAAGTAACTTCAATCAAAATTGATGAAGAGAAAAAACGCGCTGAGGTTATTCTTCGTCCAGAGGAAGTGAGTAAAGCGATAGGCCGTGGTGGTCACAACATTCGTTTGGCCGGGCAATTAACGGGTTACGAAATAGATGTAATTCGTGAGGGTGCTGAAGAAGATGTGGAATTAAGTGAGTTTTCAGATGAAATTGAAGGCTGGATTATTCAAGAATTCAAAAAAATTGGATTGGATACCGCTAAAAGCATCTTGGAGCACGATATCAACGATTTGGTTAAGCGTACAGATCTTGAAGAAGAGACTATACGTGATGTAATTAATATATTAAAAGAAGAATTTGAAGAGTAGTTGAAACTTTAATTACTTTTATACAAATTTTTTCAAAAGACAAAACAGGAGAAGCATTTATGGCTGAAGTAAAAAAGAAAAGGCTAAGTCAGGTATTACGAGAATTCAATATCTCGTTGGATCGTGCCGTGGAATTTTTAGGTTCCAAAGGGTTCGAGGTGGTCGCTAGTCCCAATACCAAAATATCGGGTGATGAATACCAAGTCCTTTTTGAAGAGTTTGAAACCGATAAGAGTAAGAAAGATGCTTCCAAAGAAGTAGGGGAGGAAAAACGTAAGGAGAAAGAAGAACTTCGTTTGGAGCGTGAGCGCGAGCTGGAAGAAAGACAGAAAAAGGAGGAAGCTTCGCGGGTTGTTAGAGCCGGCGTAAAATTGGACGGACCAAAGCAAGTGGGCAAGATTGACCTAGATTCTGGAAAGGCCAAACCTACCCGTCCGGCAGAGGGGGAAGAAAAAGCTAAGCCAGAAGAAAAACCGGTTGAAGCCGAAGAACCTAAAAAGGAAGAGACTAAAGAACCTGAGGTTGTAGCTGAACAACCTAAAGAGGTAGAAAAGGAGAAGACCGAAGCCAAGCCAGAGGCTCCTGCCAAAGAAGCGGAGAAGAAGGAGGAGAAAGAAAAGGTTGAAGAGAAGAAAGCGGAGGAGGACGTAAAGCCTTCTGAGAAACCTAAAGAAGCTCCTGTTGCAAAAGAATCTTCTAAAGAACCTAAAGAAGAGGTGAAGGAAGATCCTAAAAAAGAAGTAAAGGAAGATTCAAAAGAAGAACCTAAAGAAGAATCGAAGAACGGAATTTCCAAAGATTCGGATACGGTAACAACACAATACCGCAAACTTGATGGTCCTAACTTTACGGGTCAAAAAATTGATCTTACTCAGTTTAAAAAACCAGAAAAGAAAAAAGATCCTAAGGCTGCCGACAAAAAAGATAAAAAAGGAAAGAGACGCCGCATTAGTAAGGAAACTCCAAAAGCTGCTGGTTCTAATAATACTAGAGACAATCGTAGTGGACCAGGCAGAAAATCGCGAAGCAATACACCAAAAGAGGAGCCTAGCGAGGAAGAAGTACAAAAACAAGTACGTGAAACCTTAGAAAAACTTCAAGGGAAATCTTCTAAAGGAAAAGGTGCAAAATATAGACGTGATAAACGAGATACGCACCGTCAAAAAACGGAGGTTGAACTAGCGCAACAAGAAGCTGATAGTAAACTGATAAAGGTTACTGAGTTTGTTACTGCAAGTGAAATGGCAACTATGATGGACGTTCCTGTCACCAAAATTATTTCTGCGTGTATGTCACTGGGAATGATGGTAACGATGAACCAGCGACTAGATGCCGAAACCTTAAGTATTGTTGCAGATGAATTTGGTTATGAAGTAGAATTTGTAACCGCAGATATTGAAGAGTCCATTGATCACGAAGTTGATGCGCCTGAAGATCTTATCCATAGAGCACCAATTGTTACTGTAATGGGTCACGTTGACCACGGTAAAACGTCACTTTTGGATTATATTAGAAAAGAAAATGTGATCGCTGGGGAATCTGGTGGAATCACACAACATATTGGTGCATACGGTGTAGAACTTGAAGGCGGTCAAAAAATGGCCTTCCTTGATACTCCAGGACACGAAGCGTTTACCGCGATGCGTGCTCGTGGAGCCCAGGTTACTGACCTTGCAATTATTGTAGTAGCTGCAGATGACGCCATAATGCCGCAAACAAAAGAGGCTATTAGCCATGCACAAGCTGCTGGTGTGCCTATTGTTTTTGCGATCAATAAAATAGATAAACCAACGGCAAATGCAGAAAAGATTAAAGAAGGCTTAGCCCAAATGAATCTTTTGGTAGAGGATTGGGGTGGTAAAATCCAATCGCAGGATATTTCTGCGAAAACTGGAGAAGGGATAAAAGAGTTGCTAGAGAAGGTATTATTAGAAGCCGAGTTACTAGAACTTACTGCAAATCCAGATCGTCGTGCAAACGGTACTGTGGTAGAGGCATTCTTAGATAAAGGTCGTGGTTATGTTTCCACTGTACTGGTGCAAGGCGGAACCCTTAAAGTGGGTGATTATGTTCTTGCAGGACAGCACAGCGGAAAGGTTAAAGCGATGCAGGATGAACGTGGTAATACAGTAAAAACAGCTGGTCCATCAACCCCTGTTTCAGTACTTGGTTTGGATGGTGCGCCGCAGGCTGGAGATAAATTTAATGTATTTGATGACGAACGCGAAGCAAAAACTATTGCTACTAAACGTACTCAACTACAAAGAGAACAATCTGTTAGAACACAACGTCATATTACACTTGATGAAATTGGAAGACGTATTGCTCTTGGAGATTTCAAGGAATTGAACATTATCCTTAAAGGAGATGTGGATGGTTCGGTAGAAGCATTGACAGATTCTTTCCAGAAACTTTCTACTGAAGAGATTCAGGTGAATATTATTCACAAAGCGGTAGGGCCTATCACCGAAAGTGATGTCTTGTTAGCTTCTGCTTCTGATGCCATTATTATTGGTTTCAACGTTCGTCCAATGGGTAACGCCCGTCAAATTGCTGACAAGGAAGAAATTGATATCCGTACATATTCTATTATATATGACGCTATCAACGACTTGAAAGATGCGATGGAAGGAATGCTTTCCCCAGTAATGAAAGAGGAAATTACTGGTACAGCTGAAATTCGCGAAACATTCAAAATTTCGAAAGTTGGTACTATTGCAGGTTGTATGGTATTAACCGGGAAAATATTCAGAAACTCTGGTATCCGTCTTATCCGTGAAGGAGTTGTAATTTACACAGGTGAGCTTTCCTCTCTAAAACGTTTTAAAGACGATGTTAGGGAAGTAGCGAAGGGTTACGATTGTGGTATTCAAGTTAAGAACTACAACGACATCCATGAGAATGATATTATTGAAGCATTCCAAGAAGTTGCTGTTAAGAAGAAGTTGAAATAATTCAAGAATTCTATAAATTTCTAAAAGACCTGAAAATTAATTTTTTCAGGTCTTTTTTTTGCTTTTCCTGCAAGGCATCATTGCGAGGTACGAAGCAATCTCCTTGTAGGTTTAGATAATTTGCTTCTTATAATATAAATGGATTTACTCCTTTATAAATTTATTGGTTTCTACTTTTCCATTTTCAGTTTCAATGTTTAAAAAATAAAGACCACTGGAAAGATTTGAAACATTTATAAAACCTTTTTTTCCAAAATCTAAATATGGAGTGCTTAAAACTTTTCCTTCTAAATTCACGATTTTGATTGCTAGGTTTCCCGTTTCCTGTTTTGAGGTTATAGTCAATTCACTTTGTACTGGATTGGGAAAAATTGAAAAAACTTTTTCTTGTTGCGTTGCGATGCCTAAAAGACAATCTTCGGAATAATTGACAACTACATCCCACGCTGAGTATGGCAATTGATTGGTTTGCGCTGCCGCTAAATCATCTACTTCCATACACGGAATTGGCTCACAGGGTTCACCAAAATCCAACGAACAATGAATCAGCACATCTACTAGTATCTGGTTGTTCCCAGATTGAAGATTTATAGCCGTTAACGATGCCATATTTAAAAGGTGTAGTTTTTCTAATGCAGCGTTATTGCTTAGCTCCAGAATTTCAATAATATTGGTATCAGAAGGAAGGCTTGCTCCTAACGATAATTCCTTAAGCAATAAATTGTTTGATACATCTAGATCACTGAGCAAGGAAAGGGAGCAGTATAAATACTCCAATAGGTAGTTACTCGTTACATCTATAACTACTAGTTCAAGACTATTGTCTATCACAAGTTTTTTTAGATTATTATTTTCGATCAAATGCGAGGAGGTTATTGTGTTATACGAGACATTAAGATCTTCTAAAGATGCAAACCCCTCAATTCCAGTTAGATCGTGAACAAACCTTTCTGAAACATCCAAACTTATAATAGCCTCAATATCACTTGTTAAAACTTGCCCATTAACAACGCCATCGCTGTCAATGCCCAAATCAATAAGGGCTTGCTCAAAAATAGGGTCTGGAATGTTGGTTATCTGTGCGTAAAAATTAAATGCATTTAAACTTAAGACAAAGAAAAAAATAACAGATATTACTTTTTGTACGGATATATTATATCGTTTTTTCATAATCCAGAATTTTAAGGTTAGTGTTTTGCAAGAGTTTTAGAATCCAATGCTCTTGTTAATTCTCCAAAAAGAGATATTAAAGTTGTTTTGCGAGAACTATTGAAATAAATGCTATCCGTAGATTGAATATAGGCTCCAGGAGGATCTGGTGTTGTGTTAGGTGGAGTTGCGCAAAAATCATCTGTTTGTGATTAAGAAATAGAGCCAAATAACAATAAAAGCATTGTTAAGATTCCAATACCAATTTTGGCGTTGGTGTATCCGTGTGCCCGTGTGACCGTGTGTTCCATAATTCTATCCATTATGGTTAGTTAATTTCTTAAAGATATCTTAAAATTTTAAAAAATAAAAAAGGGTTTTTCCTCTTCTATCTGCTATAAAGTTTTTTGGAAAATGTTTTTAAGTACCGATGTTATGCTGTCAGACAAAGTAGAAGGCTTGTAGATTTAGATGTTGAGGCGATCATTTTTGGGAAGCGTAATAGAACTACCGTAATTAATTCATTGGAATCACAATACATCTTTAATAATAAGATAGCGCCCAATTTAGCGTTTCGCCATTATTATATTTTAAAGGAGTGCATAAGGTTTTTATGTTACAGAACGATGGAGAGCTCACTGAGAACTCAGTTTATAACAAAAGCGAGAATGCCACATGCAATAGTTGGAATATCGTTCTTCGCTTTACGTGGTGGTTTGCGCCCGGTAGTCAACTTACCTTGTTATATGGGACGCTATGGAAAGTTATGTGATTGATTCCCGCATTCATTTTTCAAATAACTTTAGAAACCTGTTTGATGAACCACAGTTAAATAGTCTTTCGCTGCGAATTAGTTATTATCTTGATAATAACAGCGTGAAAAACTGGTTAGGTCCAAAAAAGAGAGTCCAAGATACTGGGTTTAAAAAGCGAGATGATAAAACAGGAAAATCAGCATGTTTAAAGAATACTGGTTTTAAGATCTAAGCAATTTACTTTCTGCGTTCCGGCTTTAGAATAAAAGCTGAAGAAAAACTCTTCTGAATTTCTAGAAGTGCTCTGTCTGCTTCTATGCGCGTGGTAAAATTCCCTGCCCAAACTTTGTAGTTAGGGGTTTCATATTCAATAGAAGCGGGCCAATCTCCAAAAGAGGATCTATATTTTTTAAGAATGGCGTCGGCTTGGTTCAATTCGCCATAATACAGTTGTATGGTATATCCATCAGAAAGCTTGTTGTCTTTTTCCAAGGCCTTCTTTACAGTTAGTAGCTGTGTTACTTTTTTGTCTTGGTTAACCGTTAATGTTGCACTTTGTGCAAAACCTTTGTCACTAATGAAAATCACTAATAGACTGACAATAATAACCTTGGAAACATTTTTAAAATTCATAAATTTGATCTTTTGTGCAAATGTAAAACTTAATAACTTGATGAGGGGCGAATTTATTATTTAGAACAAGTATAAATTGGTAGTTAACACTTTGTTTGCATTTCCCAAATCGACTTTATAATGTATTTTTGCTCCTTTATTTGCGGTGCGGGATGAGCATTTAGATATATTTTTAAGCTAACTAATTCTGCGCCAAACTATCGACAATAATTTAATCATTAGTATGAAAAAGGTGAATTTTATACATCTACGCTCAAAATTGCCACTTCTCTTGTTAGTGTTTTTACTAACATTTTCAACTACCATATATTCTCAGGATGAAGCTGCTGCTGCATCTCAAGAAGCACCGGCAGATGCTGCTGGTGGTGATGTAGCTGCGGGTGAGTCACTGTTTAAAGCAAACTGTGCTGCTTGTCACAAGCTGGATAAGAAAGCTGTTGGACCAGCCTTGAGAAATGTGGCCGATCTGTTTGACAAAGACTGGTTGCACAAGTGGATTAAAAACAGTCAGGGTCTTATTGCTTCAGGCGATGCGCAGGCGAATAAGATTTTTGAGGAAAACAATAAGATGATCATGCCTCCTTTTCCGGGACTTTCGGATGAGGATATCGATAATATTTTAGCTTATACAAGTAAGCCCAAGGCAGAGCCAAAAGCTCCTGTTGCCGATGCAGCTGCTGCGGGCGGTGCGTCAACTGGTGGCGGAGGTGTTTCAAATGGACTTGTGTTAGGTGCGCTAGCGCTTATCTTCTTGCTGTTGGTTATTATGCTTTACTTGGTGACTAACACCTTAAAGCGAATAGCAGAGGCAAATGGTGTTGTTTATGAGAAGGAAGAAAAAGAAAAGCGACTTCCTATATGGAAAGCTTTTGTTCAAAATCAATTTTTGGTTATGGTCTTTTCTATTGTCTTGATACTTGTGGGTAGTTATTTTGCCTATGGTTATATGATGCAGGTTGGGGTAGACCAGGGGTATGCTCCGGTTCAGCCAATTCACTATTCACATAAAATACACGCTGGGGACAACCAGATTGATTGTAATTTCTGTCATAGTTCTGCTAGAAAAAGTAAAACTTCAGGGATACCTTCATTAAACGTTTGTATGAACTGTCATAAGAATATTTCAGAAGTAGCTGAAGATACTGCTACGGAAGAATATTCAAAAGAATTTTACGATGGTGAGATAGCAAAATTATACAAGGCTGTAGGCTGGGATGCTGAAAACCAAGAATATACTGGAAAAACGGAGCCTGTTAAATGGGTTCGTATCCATAATCTTCCTGACTTCGCATATTTTAACCACTCTCAACACGTAACTGTTGCGGGTGTTGCCTGCCAGACTTGTCACGGTGAAGTTGAGAAAATGGAAGTTATGGAGCAGTTTGCTCCGCTTACTATGGGATGGTGTATCAGTTGTCATAAGGAAACCAACGTAAACTTGGCGAACAATGAATATTACGCCAAAATTCACGAAGAGCTTTCCAAAAAGTATGGTGTTGAGAAATTAACGATCGCCGAACTAGGAGGAATAGAATGTGGTAAATGCCACTATTAATTAAGTTTTAAAGGAAAATTACAGATAGCAATATGTCATCAAACAAGAAATACTGGAAAAGTGTTGAGGAGCTGAACGAAGCCAGCGCGATTGTTAAGGCGCTGCAGGATAATGAGTTTGTAACTGAAATCCCTACAGACGAATTTCTTGGCGATAAAGAAGCCTTGGAGTCTTCTTCAACCACGCGTCGTGATTTCTTAAAATATGTGGGCTTTACTACTGCTGCAGCTACTTTGGCGGCTTGTGAAGGACCCGTTGTTAAGTCAATCCCGTATGTTGTTTTGCCGGATGAAATAGTTCCTGGTGTAGCAAATTATTACGCTTCAACAATGACCGATGGTTTTGATTTTGCCAATATCTTGGTAAAAACCCGTGAAGGCCGTCCTATTAAGATTGAAAGAAACGATTTGGCAATGAATGGCGGAAGCGTAAATGCACGTGTGCAAGCTTCTGTGTTGTCATTATATGATAAAAACAGATTAACCGGTCCATTGGTTGAAGGTTCTGAAGTGTCTTGGCCAGAGTTTGACACTGCCGTAGCGCAGAAGATGAATGAAATGTCTGGAAAAGATGTTGTTCTTCTTACACAAACATTTGCAAGTCCATCAACTTCGAAACTAATTTCTGAATTTACTGCCAAATACCCGAACGTACGTCACGTTGTTTATGATACAATATCGTGTTCCGGAGCTTTGGATGCATTTCAGAATAAATATGGAACCCGTGCATTACCGGACTATGATTTTTCAAAAGCCGATGTAATTGTATCTGTGGGAGCCGATTTCATTGGAGATTGGCAAGGTGGAAGTTATAGTAAGGGTTATGCGAAGGGAAGAATGCCGAAAAACGGCAAAATCTCGCGTCATATTCAGTTTGAAGCAAACTTAACCTTGACTGGAGCAAAGGCAGATAAACGTGTTCTTGCAACTCCATCACAACAACTTGAAATTTTAAAAGCATTAACTGGTGGTAGTGCTTCAGGTTTACCTGAAAATATCGCAGATGCTGTAAACAAAGCAAAAGCACAACTTCAAAAAGCAGGTGGAAGAGCGTTGTTGGTAACTAGTTTGCCAGATGTTGCTTCACAAACTATGGCATTAAACTTTAATGCGAATAGTCAAGCAATGGACGCAAACAAGCCCTTGCTTACAAGACAGGGAAGTAATTCTGAAGTAATGAATGTTGTGAACGGTGTTGTCTCAGGATCGGTAAAAGGATTGATCACCGTAGGTGTAGATCCTGTGTACTCGATGCCGAATAATACAGAGTTTGCTCAAGGTTATCAAAACCTTGAAATG
The DNA here is from genome assembly GCF_000429125.1 of Aequorivita capsosiphonis DSM 23843. GTDB lineage: Bacteria > Bacteroidota > Bacteroidia > Flavobacteriales > Flavobacteriaceae > Aequorivita > Aequorivita capsosiphonis. Next base: position 53,826 of record NZ_AUBG01000010.1, on the reverse strand, counting down.
AGCCTCGCTTTTGGAATGAAACAAGATGCAACTGCATCTATGGCAAAAATGGTTGCCGCAACACCACACTACCTAGAGTCTTGGGGGGATGCACAACTTAAAAAGGGCACTTTTAGCCTTGTACAGCCAACTATTCGTCCGCTATTCAACACACGTCAATTTCAAGACTGTTTGTTGCGTTGGACGGGTAATCCACAAAAATATTACGATTATATAAAAGATAGTTGGAGCAACTCGATTCTTGCGGGCGGTTCTTGGAATAAGGCTTTAGAAGCCGGGGTTTTTGCAAGTAATGCAGAAATTACAATGGAAGAAGTGAAGCCTTCAACTGAAGGAGCTGCTTCTATGGAAGAGAGTACGTCTAACGGTGCACTTTCTACACTGTTCCAGGAAGGCGGTTATGAGATGACTTTATATACTTCAACTGGTTTGGGTGATGGTCAACAGGCCAACAACCCTTGGTTACAAGAATTTCCGGATCCCTTAACAAGAGCTTCTTGGGACAACTATTTGACTATGTCGCAAGTAGATGCCGAAGGATTAGGTCTTGTTAATGAGAATGTTTCCAACGGTGCATTAAACGGTAGTTACGTAAATGTGACTATGGGCGATGTAGTGCTTGAGAGCGTACCCGTTATCATTCAACCTGGGCAAGCAAAAGGCTCTGTTGGTATGGCTTTGGGTTACGGTAAAACCGCAGCTATTCAAGAAGAAATGCAAACTGGTATTAATGCTTTTCCACTTTACCAGAACTTCTCTGATGTTCAAAAGGTTTCTATCGAGAAGGCTAGTGGAATGCACGAGTTTGCCTGTGTTCAATTGCAGAGTACTATGGCGGGGCGTAGCAATGATATTATTAAGGACACTACCCTTGAGATTTTCAATACAAAGAATATAAAGGAATGGAATGCCGTTCCTGAAGTTGATTATGATCACGCACCAGTTGAAGTCCGGGATAAAAAGGCCGATATATGGAGCCCGTTTGATACTTCTATTGGCCATCACTTTAATCTTTCTATAGACTTAAATGCTTGTACTGGTTGTGGAGCCTGCGTTATCGCTTGCCACGCCGAGAATAACATTCCAGTTGTAGGAAAAGATGAAGTGAGAAAATTCCGTGATATGCACTGGTTGCGTATTGATAGATATTACTCAGCAGGTGAAACCTTTAAGGATGAAATTGAAATGTCTGAGAACCTTCCGGCTTTTGATAGCTATGAGGCGGTGGAAACTCCGGCATACGAAAATCCACAGGTTGCTTTCCAACCTGTAATGTGCCAGCACTGTAACCACGCCCCTTGTGAAACTGTTTGTCCTGTTGCGGCAACTTCACACGGTCGTCAAGGACAAAACCAAATGGCGTATAATCGTTGTGTAGGTACGCGTTATTGCGCAAACAACTGTCCTTATAAAGTGCGTCGTTTTAACTGGTTCTTATATAATGAGAATGACGAGTTTGATTACAATATGAATAATGATCTTGGTAGAATGGTGCTTAATCCAGATGTGGTTGTGCGTTCTCGTGGGGTTATGGAAAAATGTTCCTTATGTATTCAAATGACTCAAAAAACTATACTCGATGCTAAGCGTGAAGGAAGACCTGTAAAAGACGGAGAGTTTTCTACAGCTTGTGTAAATGCTTGTGAAACTGGAGCAATGGTTTTCGGAGATATTAATGATGAAGAATCTGAAATTCTTAAAAAGAAAGAAGATGATAGAATGTACTATCTTCTTGAGAATGTTGGAACCAAACCGAATGTTTTCTATCATATGATTGTCAGAAACACATCGGAAGCATAAAAATTTTAATCAAGAACCTAATTATCTAATAATTAAATATGTCGTCACACTACGAAGCACCTATAAGAGAACCACTGGTTCTGGGAGAAAAGTCTTACGCTGACATCAGTGCAGATGTAGCAGCTCCTGTTTTAGGCAAAGCAAATAAATCTTGGTGGATTGTTTTTACCATAGCCCTTATTGCATTTTTATGGGGTTTAGGGTGTATCATCTATACAGTTTCAACAGGTATTGGAGTTTGGGGATTGAACAAGACCATTGGATGGGCTTGGGATATTACAAACTTTGTATGGTGGGTTGGTATTGGTCACGCAGGAACACTGATTTCTGCGGTATTATTACTTTTCCGCCAAAAATGGAGAATGGCTGTAAACCGTTCTGCTGAAGCAATGACCATTTTTGCGGTTGTTCAAGCGGGGTTATTCCCTATTATCCACATGGGGCGTCCTTGGTTGGCGTATTGGGTTCTTCCTATTCCAAACCAATTCGGATCTTTGTGGGTTAACTTTAACTCACCCCTACTTTGGGATGTTTTCGCGATTTCAACCTACCTATCTATTTCATTAGTGTTTTGGTGGACAGGTCTATTACCTGATTTCGCAATGATTCGTGATAAGACCGAAAGTCCTTTTCAGAAAAAAATATATGGAATCCTTAGTTTTGGATGGAGTGGTCGCGCAAAAGACTGGCAACGTTTTGAGGAAGTTTCTCTTGTTTTGGCTGGTTTAGCCACGCCATTGGTACTTTCCGTGCATACTATTGTATCTTTTGACTTTGCTACTTCGGTAGTTCCTGGATGGCATAGTACTATTTATCCTCCATACTTTGTGGCGGGAGCTATCTTCTCCGGATTTGCGATGGTACAAACCCTGCTTATCATAATGAGAAAGGTTTCACATCTGGAAAGCTACATCACTGTACTGCATATTGAGTATATGAACAAGGTAATCTTACTTACTGGTGGGATTGTTACTGTAGCTTATGGAATCGAATACTTTATCGGTTGGTATTCTGGAGTGCCGTATGAAAACTACACCTATCTATCTTTTGGTGCCGCTACCGGTCCATACTGGTGGGCATTCTGGGCATTGATAACGTGTAACTTTATTGTGCCCCTAACCCTTTGGGTTAAGAAATTGCGAAGAAATATTATGTGGACATTCTTGGTAGCTTTGATCATTAACATCGGAATGTGGTTTGAACGTTTTGATATTATTGTAGTGAACATGAGTAAAGACAGATTGACTTCTTCTTGGACATTGTTCCAGCCTACTTTTGTTGATATAGGAACCTTTATGGGTACTATTGGTTTCTTCTTTGTTCTTTTCCTCCTTTATGCACGTACATTCCCTGTAATTGCTCAAGCGGAAGTAAAAACAATTTTGAAGACTTCTGGAGCTGGATTTAAAAAATTGCGCGCCGATCACGGTGATAATGTGAGCCACGTGCAGCACGTTGAAGAATATCCGGCTGAAGCTGGGCCAGCAGCAAATGTAGAAGGAAAACATTTTGATTCTCCATTTGTTAATCCAACTGACGAAGATTTAGAGAATAGCAATGTCGATTTCGGGCAACATCAGCAAAAAATTGACACATTGATCGCTACTGTTGGTACTTTTGACCCAGCACTTCAAAAACAAGATAATCTTAAGAAGATTAATGGAGTTGGTCCACTAATGGAACAGAAACTTCACCAATTGGGAATCTTTACTTTTGAACAAGTAAGCAGAATGACCGATCGCGAATACGATTTATTGGATGATATTATTAGTGAATTCCCAGGAAGAGCCAAACGTGATGATTGGGCTGGACAGGCACTACTATTAAAAAATAAAAAATAATTATGGCTGCTAAAAAGATACACGCTATTTATACAGATGACGACCTGCTAATGCAGGCCGTTACTCAAACTCGTGCGGCAAACTATCATATTTCTGAAGTGTTTACTCCATTTCCTGTTCACGGATTGGATCACGCCTTAGGGCTCGCACCAACTCGACTTGCAATTACCTCATTTCTTTATGGATTGGTGGGGCTAGCAGTCGCTATGTTAATGATGAATTATATGATGATTGACGATTGGCCACAAAATATTGGAGGTAAACCGAGTTTTACCTTTTACCAGAATATGCCAACTTTCATTCCTATTATGTTTGAGTTGACTGTGTTTTTCGCAGGTCACCTTATGGTAATAACTTTTTATATGCGCAGTAAGCTTTGGCCTTTTAGAAAAGCCGAAAATCCAGATATTCGTACAACGGATGCGCATTTTCTAATGGAAGTTGATGCGGATAACCACGATATACAAAAACTTTCAAAGTTTTTGTATGACACTGGGGCATCAGAGATTAGTTTAATTGAAAACGACCAAGAGCATTAATATGAAAACACTTATAAACATAGGAATTGCCATTATCGTCTCAGCGAGCATGGTTTCTTGTTTTAATGATAAAAAACCGAATTATCAATATTTCCCTAATATGTATGAACCGGTTGGTTATGAAACATACGGAGAATATGATATTTTCCCAGGACAACAGGAAGCAATGATGCCAGTTGAAAATACGGTACCACGTGGTTTTGTGCCTTACGAGTATGATGATAGCACGGAAGGTTTGGAATTAGCAAAGGCTGAACTTCAAAGCCCGTATGAGGTTACTGAAGAGAATCTTGCTACTGGAGCACATCTATATACCATTTATTGTGCAGTTTGCCACGGTGATAAAGGCGACGGAAAAGGAATTTTAGTTACCCGTGAGAAATTTTTGGGTATCCCTAGTTATGCTGATGCCGGCCGTAATATAGTTCTTGGTGGTATTTATCACGTTGAAACTTATGGGTTGAATGCTATGGGCTCTTATGCTTCACAAACAAATGAAAAGGAGCGTTGGCAAATTGCCATGCACGTTATGGATTTAAAAGCATCCCTTAAGGGCGAGCCTGGAATATTGGAAACTACAAAAGCAGAAGCCAATACAGCTTCTGAAACTGAACCTAAATAAAGTATTAAAGAGAATAGCTAAAGATATGTACACGCTACCTAGTAAATTAAAACTGTTTTCTATCATTCTAATCGTTCTTGGTTTGGCAGGGATTACCTATGGTTTCCTTACAACACCAAAAACTATAGGGGATGTGAATGAAATATTGGCGCAACAGGAAGGCCATGAAGCTACAAGTCACCACAATGCCGAGACCTCTAATTTTGTTGATACCATGCGCGGGGATGAAGGTTATTCAGAGGCTGCCATGGAACATGCAACCGATTTAAGTGCTGAAGGTCAAGGTGCTTCTTCTCATGAGGAACATATGTTGCACCAGTTTCAAACCAGACCTTGGTCGGCAACTTTTGTTGCTGCTTTCTTCTTTATGATGATCGCCTTGGGCGTGCTTGTTTTTTATGCTATTCAATATGCTTCACAAGCAGGATGGTCGCCAGTGCTTTATAGAGTTATGGAGGGAATAACGGCTTATCTGCTGCCTGGTTCCATCATTGTATTTTTAATCGTTGTTTTTGCTGGAACACACTTTTTCCCTTGGCAAAATGAAGAATTAGTGGCCGGAGATAAAATTTTACAAGACAAATCAGGATATTTAAACTTTCCATTTTTTGTAATAAGAGGGGTTATTTATCTTTTGGGTTGGAACTTATATCGTTATTTCTCAAGAAAAAATTCTTTAGATCAAGATAATGCTACTGATTTTGCGCCCTATAGGAAAAACTTTAAGGCTTCGGTATTCTTTTTGATTTTCTTCTTAATTACGGAAGCTACAATGTCTTGGGACTGGTTTATGTCTATGACGCCACACTGGTACAGTACCCTTTTCCCTTGGTATATTTTCTCTAGTCTTTTCGTTTCTGCCATAACGGTTATTGCTTTGGTGGTGATCCATCTAAGAAGCCGTGGGTTAGTTGAATTTATTAGCGATAAGCACCTACACGATTTGGCAAAATATATGTTTGCTTTCAGTATTTTCTGGTGTTACTTATGGTTTGGACAGTTTATGCTTATCTGGTATGCGAACATTCCAGAGGAGGTAACTTATTTTATTATAAGAATTCAGGAGTATCAAGTGTTGTTTTTTGGAATGCTTATACTTAATTTTGTTTTCCCTATATTACTTTTAATGAATAGTGACTACAAGAGAGTACCTTGGTTTGTTGTTATAACCGGTGTTGTTGTCTTGATAGGACACTATATAGATGTTTACTTATTGGTTATGCCTTCAACAGTTGGCCACCATTATGGATTTGGAATACCTGAAATAGCGGCAATACTGTTCTTTTTAGGTCTTTTTATCCTCGTGGTTGGAAATGGACTTGCAAAGGTTTCCTTAAGGCCGAAAAACGATCCATTTATAAGAGAAAGCGAAAATTACCATTTTTAATAAACTAGTTAAAGAAGATATTCACAGATGACCGCATTTTTAGTTATACTCGTAATCCTACTCTTTTTAATAGCTGTTTGGCAAATAAAAAGAATATTTCAGTTGGCACAGACCAAAGTCGTTGGCCATGCTGACATAGCAACGGACAAAGACAACAATAGCCAAGGTTATTTAATGATGGGCTTTCTTGCGTTCATCTATATTCTAACTATAGTTAGCTTTTGGCTATGGTACGATACACTTTTACCCGAATCCGGATCTGAACATGGATCAGAGATAGACAACCTCATGCTAATCTCCATGATCCTCATATTTTTTGTGGGTATCATTACACAAGGCGTTTTGCATTATTTCGCTTTTATATATCGTGGGAATAAGGTTGCGAGAGCGACATTCTATGCTGATAATGATAAATTAGAGTTTATCTGGACTATAATTCCAGTGATTACATTGGCCGGATTAATTATCTATGGTCTTTTTACTTGGACAGATATTATGAATGTTGATAAAGATGACGATCCATTAATCGTTGAACTTTATGCACAACAGTTTAACTGGAAAGCTAGGTATGGTGGAAATGATAATACTTTAGGCGAAGCAAACGTACGTTTAATAAAAGGTGTTAATGTCTTGGGTGTAGATCCAGCCGATCCAAACGGAAAGGACGATAAGGTTGTTACCGAATTGCATTTGCCAGTAGGTAGAAAGGTTTTGATTAAAATGCGATCACAAGACGTATTGCACTCTGCTTATATGCCTCACTTTAGAGCGCAGATGAACTGTGTGCCTGGAATGATAACTCAATTTGCATTTACTCCATCTGTTACAACAGAGGATATGAGACTTACAGATCATGTTATTAACAAGGTGGATAATATTAATAAAATACGAAGAGAAAAAAGTGAGGAACTTCAGGCCATGGGAGATGAACCCTTAGATCCTTATGAATTTGATTATTTAGTTCTGTGTAATAAGATTTGCGGAATTAGCCACTACAATATGCAGATGAAGATTATTGTAGAATCAGAGGAAGATTATAAAGCATGGTTGGCAGAGCAGCCAACCCTTGCAGAGCAACTTAGCAAAGAAAATTAATAAAACATTAGTTTAGAAAGATATGTCAGCAAACGCACAGATCCACGCCGTAGAAGATAACCACGACGATCACGGGCATCATAAACAAACCTTTGTAACTAAATATATTTTTAGTACGGATCATAAAATGATCTCAAAGCAATACATGATTACAGGTATTTTCATGGGTGTTATCGGTATATTGATGTCTTTGTTCTTCAGATTGCAACTTGCTTGGCCAGACCACAAGTTTACAATTTTTGAAATATTCCTTGGAAAATGGGGAGAAGATGGCGTTATGGACCCAAGTGTTTATTTGGCCTTAGTTACCATACACGGAACAATAATGGTCTTTTTTGTCTTGACTGCCGGATTGAGTGGTACCTTTAGTAACCTGCTTATTCCTCTTCAAATTGGAGCGCGAGATATGGCTTCTGGATTCTTGAACATGGTTTCCTATTGGTTATTCTTTATTTCAAGTATGATAATGCTTTCATCCTTATTTGTTGAAGCTGGACCGGCTTCGGCAGGATGGACTATTTACCCACCTTTAAGCGCCTTACCCCAAGCTATTCCAGGTTCTGGAATGGGGATGAACTTATGGTTGATTGCAATGGCTATATTTATTGCCTCTTCCTTATTAGGTTCCCTTAACTTTATTGTTACCGTATTAAACTTGAGAACCAAGGGTATGTCTATGACTAGATTGCCTCTTACTATATGGTCTTTCTTTTTAACAGCAATTATTGGAGTAGTATCTTTCCCGGTTCTTTTTTCAGCAGTTTTAATGTTGATAATGGATAGAAGTTTTGGTACATCATTCTTCCTTTCTGATATTTATATTGCTGGGGAAGTGTTGCATCATCAAGGGGGTTCTCCTGTATTATTTGAACACCTTTTCTGGTTCCTTGGTCACCCTGAGGTTTATATCGTTATTCTACCCGCAATGGGTATTGTTTCGGAAATTATGGCGACCAACTCCCGAAAACCGATTTTTGGTTATCGTGCCATGGTCGCGTCTCTTTTGGCTATTGCCTTCCTGTCAACAATTGTTTGGGGGCACCATATGTTTATTTCGGGAATGAACCCTTTCTTAGGTTCAGTCTTTACATTTACAACCCTTTTAATTGCAATTCCTTCTGCCGTAAAATCCTTTAACTGGATAACCACACTTTGGCGTGGTAAGTTACAGATGAACGTAGCGATGCTTTGGAGTATTGGGTTTGTTTCTACTTTTATTACCGGAGGATTAACTGGTATTATAATGGGGGATAGTGCTTTGGATATCAACATTCACGATACCTATTTCATTGTAGCTCACTTCCACTTGGTAATGGGGATTTCAGCGGCTTACGGATTTATAGCTGGAGTTTATCATTGGTTCCCGATCATGTTTGAAGGTAGAATGATGAATAAAAAACTAGGCTATATCCACTTCTGGGTAACCGCTATTGGTGCTTATGGAATATTCTTCCCAATGCACTTTGTTGGATTGGCAGGACTTCCGCGTAGATACTATACCAATACGGCATTTCCATATTTTGATGATTTGCACGATATTAATGTAGTAATGACCATTTTCGCAATCATGACAATTGCCGTTCAAGTAGTATTCCTATACAACTTTATACACTCTATGTTCTATGGAAAGATGGCTCCAAAAAATCCTTGGAACGCCAATACGCTGGAGTGGACTGCCGAAAGAAAACATATTCATGGAAACTGGGACGGACCAATACCCCACGTACATCGTTGGCCTTATGATTACAGTAAGCTTAATAAAGATGAAACGGATTTTGTGATTCCAGGTCAGGATTTTATTCCGCAATATGTACCGCTTCAGGATAATGAAGATGAACTGGATCATTAGAAAGTATCTAGAGAATTAAATAAAGCCCTTCAATTTAGTTTGAAGGGCTTTTTTAATACGTATAAATTACGTAGTACTACTTATTGATTCATCTTAATTTATCCCTTATCTTTGGTTTATTGAGTTAATAATAATAAGTAGGAAGTGAGGAATCTACTGTTTATTTGGAAAGCCATACTGAAAAGTATGGCTTTCTTTTTTAAGTAGCTTCTAAAGGATTGCTATATTTGTGTTATGAATGAAAACCTCGATCCTACAGGAGAAAATCTCTCGCCCCAGGAATTGGATATTGAAAAGAAGTTACGCCCGCTTAGCTTTGATGACTTTACTGGCCAGGATCAAGCACTGGAGAATCTTCAAATTTTTGTACAGGCAGCAAACTTGCGCGAGGAAGCATTAGACCATACTTTATTTCACGGTCCTCCAGGCTTAGGGAAAACTACTTTGGCATACATTCTCGCGAACGAACTCAATGTAAATATTAGAGTTACATCCGGCCCGGTTTTAGATAAACCAGGGGATCTTGCAGGTTTACTGACAAATCTTGATGAAAGAGATGTTTTGTTTATTGATGAAATCCATAGGTTAAGCCCTATTGTGGAAGAATATCTCTATTCGGCAATGGAAGATTTTAAAATTGATATTATGATTGAGTCTGGCCCCAATGCCCGATCGGTTCAGATTAATCTCAATCCATTTACACTTATTGGAGCCACAACGCGTTCAGGTTTATTGACTGCACCAATGCGCGCCCGTTTCGGTATTTCTTCAAGGTTGCAATATTACACTACGGAATTGCTCACTACCATCTTACAACGAAGCGCAGGTATCTTGAACGTTCCAATAACCATGGAAGCCGCTATAGAAATTGCTGGCCGAAGCAGAGGAACGCCAAGAATTGCAAATGCACTTTTAAGAAGAATCCGGGATTTTGCACAAATAAAGGGCAATGGTAAAATTGATATTGAAATTGCTAGATTTGGCTTGGATGCCCTACATGTAGATACACACGGCTTGGACGAAATGGACAATAAAATCCTTTCTACCATTATAGAGAAATTTAGAGGGGGCCCAGTCGGTATTTCAACAATAGCCACGGCAGTTTCCGAAAGTCCTGAGACTATCGAAGAAGTGTACGAACCCTTTTTAATACAACAGGGTTTTATAATGCGTACTCCCAGAGGAAGAGAAGTAACCGAAGCTGCATATAAACACCTCGGAAAAGTAAAAGACCCAACACAAGGTGGTCTATTCTAAAATAAGATGTATTTCTTCTGTGAGATCTTTAAGTCCTTGTTGTTATTAAAACTTCAATGAAAATGGCTAAAAATAAAATCCCATCAGTTCCCGCTGTTCAATTTTTGGTGCACTCTGCCCAAATCCTCAAAAACCCACTCCCTTTCCACCATAAGAATTTTGAGACCAAGGGAGACACTTTTCGTTTGAAATTAGGTCTTGGTAAATCGGTAATATTTTCACGGGATGCTGGCCTTGCCCAATATGCACTTCAGAAAAATCATCGGAATTTTAAAAAATCACCAATCCAAACCAGAGATCTTGTAAAATACGTGGGTCATGGATTGCTCACTTCAGAAGGTGAACTCTGGCAAAAACAGCGCAAACTTATCCAGCCAGCTTTTCATAAAAAACAATTGGTAAACTTGCTGGACACGATTCAGGATGCAATTAAAACGGAACTTTCCAATATTGAAACCGGCGCGCCAAATGATATCTTTCCAGTTTTCAACAACCTTGCTTTCCAAACGGTAGTAAAATCGCTTTTTAGTAGCGCTGTCAATCAAAAGGAAATTAATAGACTTCAGCAAATCACAGAGGCAGCGCAGAAAATGTTGGTAAAGGAATTGCGGCAGCCTTACTTGGGTTGGTGGTTTACTTTAAGCGGTCAAATAAAGAAACATAGGTTGGAGGCCGACGAGGCGCGGAATATTCTTAAAAAACTTGTGGATGAACGCAAACAATCGGAGAAACGTGAAGACGATTTATTGGATATGCTCTTGGATGCAAGATATGAAGATGGAAGTGCCATGGCAGATGAACAATTGATTGATGAGATTTTAATTCTTTTTACAGCCGGGCACGAGACCACTTCAAATGCGCTCACTTTTACCTGTGAGTTACTGGCTCGGAATCCGCAGATTCAAGAAAAACTTTATGCTGAAATAGTTGAAGCAAAAGCCAATTCTGAATCTTTAATGGATTTCATTAAGAATTGTTCCTTTACAAAAAATGTGATTGAAGAATCGCTCCGTCTATATCCACCGGCTTATTTTATAGATCGAGTAAATATTGAAGAAGACGAATTTGACGGCATGATTTTTCCAAAGGAATCTAGTTTGTTATTCTCCTTACTTGAAATCCATACCAATCCAGCGTATTGGGAAAATCCACAAGAATTTAAACCAGAACGTTTTTCAAATGTAAGTACCAGTCACTTTTCCGGACAATATTTTCCTTTTGGCGCGGGTCCAAGAATGTGTATTGGGAACAACTTTGCGATGTATGAAATGATATTGGCAATTGCAGAAATTATAAAAACTTATAAAATCTCCAAAAAGAACACGCCAATTGAAATAAAACCATTGATTACTTTAAAGCCTAAAAACGCAATATTAGAATTCAATTTCAGATAAATTTGATTCAAAACACGTCAAAATATTCGCAATTAATAAAAACGGAAGCCAAACGCCTTGGGTTTCTTTCCTGTGGCATTAGCAAAGCGGAGTTTCTTGAAGAAGAGGCGCCACATTTAGAAAATTATCTTAAAAGAAATATGAATGGCGAAATGGCCTATATGGAAAACCATTTCGACAAGCGGTTGGATCCTACACTCTTGGTTCCAGGTTCAAAAAGCGTCATTTCAGTATTATTAAACTATTTTCCAGCCGAAACTCAGACTTCAGACACCTATAAAATTTCGAAATACGCGTACGGAACAGATTATCACTTTATTATAAAAGACAAGCTAAAGCAATTGATGGAATTCATTTCCGAAGAAATTGGGGAAGTTCACGGAAGGGCGTTTGTAGATTCAGCGCCGGTTTTAGACAAAGCTTGGGCTGCCAAAAGTGGTCTGGGCTGGGTAGGGAAACACAGTCTTTTGTTATCAAAGGAAGTGGGCTCCTTTTACTTTGTGGCTGAATTGATCCTAGATTTGGAATTGGAATATGACACGCCAGTAACAGATCACTGCGGTAGTTGTACCGCCTGCATAGACGCCTGCCCAACAAACGCGATTGTCGCAGATAGAGTGGTAGATGGCAGTAAGTGTATTTCATACTTCACTATCGAGCTTAAAAATGAAATCCCAGTTTCGGAAAAAGGAAAATTTAAAGATTGGATGTTCGGTTGCGATATTTGTCAGGATGTATGCCCGTGGAACCGTTTTAGCAAATCGCATAACGAACCGCTTTTTAACCCGCATCCAGAGATGCTTTCCATGACTAAAAAAGATTGGGAAGAAATAACGGAGGAGGTTTTTCAAAAGATGTTTAAAAATAGCGCAGTAAAACGCACCAAGTTTTCCGGGTTAAAAAGAAATATCGAATTTTTAAAAGACTAAGGTTCTCGCTCAGCTCCTTTGGATGGAATTGCGGCGAATTTTAATTGTAATTAACGGTTCTTGGTTTTCCAATCTGGAAATCTTGAAATCCAAAATCGTCCGTTTCAAAAGCATTTGTTTTGATTATATTATTTCCTTGTCCCGGAATATTTGGATAGTATGCCAACGAAAACTGAAAGGAATTAAAAACCAAATAATCATTTCGAATAATACAGCCAATGCCAAAAGAGGAATATATCGGGTTTCGTTTCCAGCTTCTATTGCTTTCTGCAAGCATCCCAACTGTTATATTTAAAAACGGATTAAAACGAAATCCGAAGAGTTCCCAAGGAGAATAGAACTGTGTCTGTAATGCGAGTACATATTTTTGCGTTCCTGATAATTCACCATCAAAACCATCTATCGCTCCATTTCTATAATCTGAGTATAGATTACCATATACGCCGTTAAAGTCAGCACGCTCATTTAGAGTCAATCTATCAGCCTCTGAGTCCAAGCGGTTAATCCCGATAATAAACTGAGGTTTCACAAACTGTCTCATTTTCCATTTATCACCAAGAGGCAAAAGGTGGGAGAAGTAGCTTGCCTGAAAACTAAAAGCTGTCTGTTCCGTTTTTGAACCATTAAAAAAAGTTCCCAGCTCAAAGTTTGTACTTACAAATCCCCATTTAAAATAGTTTCCATAAGAAGCCTTTCCGCCAAGATAGAATCTATTTAATTGATTTTTATGTTGAATTCCACCAGTGATAGAATAGATAATTCCCACGGGAACGTCTTCTGTTCTTCCATCTCTAAAAATATAGCTATCCTCCACAAATTGTCTTGAAGCAACGCCAATACTGGCCAGATATAACCTTTCATCAGAAAAATACCGAATGCTGTCAAATGCAATAGCAGGCATATTTTTATAATCTACCAGTAATGCACGCGCGCTCACAATGAGGTTGGTAGTTCGTTCCCTTTCAGAATCTCCATTGAAAATACGAAAGGAATGTCCGCCCCAATAATCTTGGGTAATGAATTTGAAATCCTGATTAATATAAGCTAAGGTGTCGTTATGCAGCTCTCTTCCCAAATAACGTTCCTGCAAAAAGATTCCACCAGCCCAGCGCGTCAAGGGTGAGTAGAAAATTCGGTCTAGTGAAATAGTCTTTTCATAGTATCCGTCGTAATCAATTGAATATCTTCCCGTGGCGCTCACGAAAGTGTTTTTAAAATTGGGTACGGTATAGCTTCCGTTGAAAGCATCACTTCCGTCATCCATTCGCTTCGAAAATCCAATTCTGAATTCATGGCCAGTGCCAATAAAATTACGTTCTTTAAGCTTAAGTTTAGTTTGTGAGCTTGTAAACTGTGCTTTTGGAATTAGACTCCAGGAGTCTAAAGAAGTAACGATAACATCTACAGAGTCTTTAGATTCAGAGATGGCGCGCGGTAAAATTCGAACCTCTCGAATATAATTTTGAGCTCTTAAAAGTCGCGCAGATTCAGTTATCAAAAGGGTGTCCAAAGGTTGATTTTTTTTTAATAGCAGAAAATTTTGAATCGCCATTTCTTTAGATTTTATATGGATTGCATTCCCTGTTTTTTCTAAAAAGCTGTTTGCAGTCTCTGTACTATCAGTAAATGAATAGCCAAAAGGATCTTTAGTGTTAATAATGATCTTTCGGATAATTTTTCCCTCAAACTTAGAGTATGATGGTTTTTCCTCGTGTTCTGGCTCCCTTTCAGGTTTATGGGAAGTAGGTCTAAAAATCCATCGATGGATCATTTTTGTAAACTTACTTTTTTTGGAGTAGGTTTCTATTTTCTGATACATCTGCGTGCTGTCTTTTGCCGTTTCCTTCTTTTGAGCAGCGAGCTCGAGAAAAGAACAGAACACAAATAATAAAAATATGATTCGTTTTAATTTCAATATTTTATTTCTAACAATTTTACATCAAAAGTATTGAAACCATGGCTTATTATGGAGAAGAATTTTTAAAATATTTACGGAGGTGCAAAGCCGAAAACCTAGGCTATAAACTGTTCTTGATTCTTTCAAAACCTGTATCTTTGGAATAGTATCACCAAATTTATTGGAGTGATATATATTTAAATTAATGTAGTAAAAAATATGAGCAAACAAAGCAAACGCAGAGAAGCACTTTTATATCACGCAAAACCAAAACCTGGAAAAATCGAAGTTGTTCCAACAAAAAGTTATTCCACCCAACGTGATCTAGGTTTAGCATATTCACCAGGAGTTGCAGAACCTTGTCTAGAGATTGAAAAAGATATAAAAAACGCTTATAAATATACAAACAAGGGAAATCTTGTTGCGGTAATTTCCAATGGAACTGCGGTTTTAGGCTTGGGAAATATTGGCCCTGAAGCTTCCAAGCCCGTAATGGAAGGAAAGGGATTGCTTTTTAAAATATTTGCAGATATTGATGTTTTTGATATTGAAATAGGCACCGAGAACGTTGAAGAATTTATTGCTACGGTTAAAAATATAGCACCCACTTTTGGAGGAATAAACCTGGAAGATATAAAGGCGCCAGAAGCTTTTGAAATTGAAAAAAGACTAAAGGAAGAATTGAACATTCCCGTAATGCACGATGACCAGCACGGAACTGCCATTATTTCTGCTGCGGCTTTGCTCAATGCATTGGAACTGGCAGAAAAGAAAATTGAAGATGTTTCCATTGTTATTAGTGGGGCTGGTGCAGCGGCGGTTTCTTGTACGCGACTTTATAAAGCCTTTGGGGCAAAGGATGAAAATATTGTCATGCTAGACAGTAAAGGTGTCATTAGAAAAGATCGCGAAAGTCTTACTGATGAAAAAGCCGAATTTGCATCCCATAGAAAAATTGATACTTTAGAGGAAGCTATGAAAGATGCCGATGTTTTTGTGGGCCTTTCCGTTAAAGATATTGTTACTCCTGAAATGCTGCACAGTATGAAGGAAAACCCCATTGTTTTTGCAATGGCAAATCCAGATCCCGAGATTGAATATGATCTGGCTATAAAATCCAGAAAAGATATCATTATGGCCACGGGCCGTAGTGACCATCCCAACCAAGTGAATAATGTACTTGGATTTCCATTTATTTTCCGAGGGGCCCTGGATGTTCGCGCTACAAAAATAAACGAAGCCATGAAAATGGCTGCAGTGAAAGCCCTTGCTGATCTTGCAAAAGAAGCCGTGCCGGAGCAAGTGAATATTGCTTACGGGGAAACCAAACTAACTTTTGGGAGAGATTACATCATCCCAAAACCTTTTGATCCACGCCTTATTACTGTGGTGCCTCCTGCAGTGGCCAAAGCTGCTATGGAAAGTGGTGTTGCGACTAGTGATATAACCGATTGGGAAAAATATCAAGATGAGCTTTACGAGCGTATGGGCGGCGATAATAAAATTATTCGCCTACTTCTCAATAGAGCAAAACTCTTCCCAAAACGTATTGTTTACACAGAAGCAGACCATTTAGATGTGCTGAAAGCTGCGCAGATTGTTTACGAGGAAGGTATCGGAATTCCTGTATTACTGGGGAGAAAGGATGTTATCAAAGATTTTATGCAACAACTGGAGTTTGATGCAGATTTAGAAATAATAGATCCAAAAAGTGATGACAAACCTGAAAAATTAGATAGCTATGCCCAAAAATTTTGGGAGAAAAGAAGACGTACCGGGATTACCCTTTACGATGCGCAAAAATTGATGACGGAGCGGAATTATTTCGCTGGAATGATGGTTAGCGAGGGCGATGTGGATGCTATGATTTCTGGGTATTCCCGATCGTATCCTTTGGTTGTAAAACCTGTTTTTGAAACCATTGGGAAATTTGAAGGGGTAAACAAGGTTGCAACAACCAACTTGATGCTCACCAAGCGCGGCCCTTTGTTTATCTCAGATACTTCCATAAACATTGACCCAACCGCGAAGGAACTTGCGCAAATTGCTCGTATGACCAACTATACCATGAAAATGTTTGGGTTGCAACCTGTTATTGCAATGATTTCTTATGCAAATTTCGGTTCTTCTAAAGATCCTCGCGCTACCAAAGTGCGCGAAGCTGTGGAGTTAATTCATAAAAGTAATCCTGATATGATCTTGGATGGTGAATTACAGACAGATTTCGCTTTAAATCATGAATTGCTTCAAAAGAAATTTCCATTCTCCAAATTGGCGGGTAAAAAAGTAAATGCACTAATTTTTCCAAACCTAGATTCTGCCAATAGCAATTACAAATTATTAAAAGAGCTCAACGGCGTTGAATCCATTGGTCCCATAATGCTCGGAATGCGTAAACCTGTCCATATTTTACAGATGCGTGCCAGCGTAGATGAAATTGTGAATATGAGTGCCGTGGCGGTTGTAGATGCACAACAGAAGGAGAAGCGGGTGAAGGAGTAAAAAAAGGAGCTTTAAATAGTTATTAACTCTTAGTGATTGATTTTTGAAATATCTGGGATTCTTTCTATTGTTGTTTATAATAAGTTCGTGTAGCGATGTTTCACAACAAGATATTACGGATATAGAATTTCTATTAGGTACTGATTTAAATGTTGAATATGAAATTGCTAATATTGAAACGCCATTTGATTTTGCAGATTGGATTATATCATTTGACTTAAAGTTTAATAAAACCAATTTTGATTCACTTTATAAAAAGATAGATATTGATAAGTTTGAAAATATAGAGTTTACCAATTTAGACGGTCAGAATAGGTTTATATATTATAGAGAGGATATTTCAGAAGAAATAAGAGTTTATTTATCAATAGACACGACTAATAATTCTATTCATTATTCTTCACAAAGATAGATTTATGCGAAACGAGCTTTTTCAGAAATTTACTATTTCTGTATTTTACAAATCCGTCGGAATACTTTATTTGTGAACATCCAAAGCTAAAATGATGTTGAAAAATTTTATTCTCATTCTTGTGATTCTTGGATTGTTTCACAATTGCATGGAATCGGTTTCAAAGACCGAGAGTAAAACAATTACTAAAAAAAGGAAAATGATAAAACAGCTGCTGAATTATACGAAAAATCGCTATCCACATTAGATAGCATAGTTAAAAACAGTGAATCAAATGACAATTTTTCCGGCTTTCAGGCAATTCAGATTTTAACTGAAATTTCTGGATATGAAGGTGGTGGAAATAAAAATTATTATGGAACATTTGGGTTCAAGGGAGAGGATCTGGACTACTGGAAAAATTGGTTCAATGAAAATAAGGATTCTCTAAATTATCTTTTTTATATCCAGTCTTCGTTGGAACACGCATTGAATATCAATAAATACCACGTTGTAAAAATTGATTCAGCACAAAATTTCTATTTGATTTATTTGAAAAGAGGTGGTAATTATTTTAAAGTTGTTAGTGAGAAAATTGAAAAAGCTAATAACTGTGAAAAAATAAAGAAGCAAGATTATCTTTCTCTTTCAATAAATCTAATAACTGGTAATTCAAAAATACCTTTTAAAGTTGACGGTATTATATACAAGGAAACAGCCTTTGTTTTTGAAAGGGATTCGATATTAAATATTTACGAAGCAGATCAACTTACTGGGCTTTGCTATAATAAAAAATAGAACAATATTGTATATTTGATAATCTTCAACCCCCGCTCCCGCGCGATTGCATCGCGTGGTCTCGTACACTTCAATAATCTAACTTGATATAGAATTATTCCCTACTCTTTTGTTCCAGATACTTCGGAAGCATTGCATAGTCATTATTTGGCAATGGGTAAGTTATACTCGTAATAAGCCTCTAGAGAATACATTGATTTTTTACAGCAGTGCTGCGGAATATGCAGATGAAAAAGGGGTTGCTGGTTGATATTGTGGTATTTCGCTATTATGGATGAGTTTTGAAACTGGAAACTAAAGAAGAACTGGGAATCGGAACGCAATGCGCACCAGTGGAGTATTCATTATTAAATATTTACGAAACAGATCAACTTATTGGGCTTTGCTATGTTAAAAAATAGAACAATATTGTACATTTGTTTAACTTCAAACACCAGAAAATGGACTTAAAAACTCGAAAATATAACTTCATACAAGAATTAATAAGTATTGAAAGAACAAGTGTTTTGGATGCTTTGGAACGTGTATTGAAAAATGAAAAGGAGAAAGAAGACCAAATTTCTCCAGAGCAAAAACAGGAATTGGATGTCCGATTGAAAAGTTATAAAGATAATCCTCATGATGTGCTCGATTGGGAAAATGTTAAGAATGAGTGGTGATGGCTTATAAGGTTAAGTTACTTCCATTAGCACTTTTGGATTTACGAAAAGCCAAAAAATGGTATCGAGAAAAAAATGAGCTACTTGCGGAAGAATTTAAAACTGAAGTTGAGAAAGAGGTTGATTATATTGGTAAATATCCTTATCACTACCAACAAAAATATAAAGAGTTACGACAATCATTAGTATCACGTTTTCCTTATGCGGTTTTTTATTTAATTGAAGAAGAACGAAAAAAAGTTATAGTTTTTGGAGTACTTCACACTAGTAGAAATCCGGAAATAGTCCGTTTGAGATTTAAAAAATAGAAACTAAACTCTCCAAAATTATCTTCAATTTTATTCTTCACAATCACAATAAAATTCAGATTATCCCTTAAGAAGGTTCTCCTCCAATATTTCCAAAAAACCCCAATGGCGGTTGCAAATAATTATACTATATTTGAGCCCTTAAGTTTTTGTTAACATATGATAACCCATATACAGGGCAGACTGGTTGAAAAAACTCCGACCGATGTAGTGATAGATTGCAATGGTGTGGGGTATTTCATCAATATTTCTTTGCACACTTTTTCCGAACTTCCAGACAGTGAAAACATTAAACTTTTCACGCATTTGCAAGTTCGCGAAGATGCCCATATTCTATACGGTTTTACCAGTGTTGCAGAGCGAGAGATATTTAGATTGTTAATTAGCGTTTCCGGAGTTGGAGCAAGCACGGCAAGATCTATGCTATCGTCCTTGGCGCCAGAACAGGTGTTGGATGCCATTGCGCAAAATGATTTACCAACCATTCAATCGGTAAAGGGAATAGGGGCCAAGACCGCTCAGCGTGTGGTTTTGGATTTGAAAGATAAGATTTTAAAAGTATATGGTTTGTCGTCTATTTCTGCCGGAGCAAGCAATACGAATAAAAATGAAGCGTTATCAGCTTTGGAGACTTTAGGCTTTGTTCGTAAACAGTCTGAAAAAGTGATAGATAGAATTGTGAAGGAGAACCCACAAGCTTCAGTAGAAATGATCATTAAACAAGCTTTAAAAAATTTGTAAAATTTGAAGGCAAAAAATTACGTTTACAAGGTTGGCTTTTTCAAGCTTTTAGCAATAGTAGGTCTTATTTTGGTCAGTAATGTTTCGCTGGCTCAAGACTCAACTGCCGTAGGAAATGAAATGGGACGGATGGATCTTCCAAACCCGAAAAGCATTCAGGATTTATATACTTATGATCCTATAACTGACAGGTACATCTACACCCAAACCTTAGGTTCTTTCAACGTTACTTACCCTATCATTCTTACTCCTCAGGAATATCAGAAACTCATCCAAGAGGAGCAGATGAGAGCCTATTTTAAGGAAAAAATAGACGCTGCCGATGGACGAAAAGCGGGGTCCGAGGAACAACAAAAAAACCTGTTACCAACATTTTATGTGAATTCGAGTTTCTTCCAATCAATTTTTGGAGGAGATTCTATTGAAGTGATTCCGCAAGGTTCGGTGGAAATGGACCTTGGGCTGCTTTATACAAAACAAGACAATCCACAATATTCACCTCGAAACAGAACCAATTTTTCTTTTGATTTTGACCAAAGAATTAGTTTAAGTCTTTTGGCAAAAGTTGGTACAAGGCTTCAGGTTACTGCAAATTATGATACTGAAAGCACGTTCGATTTCCAGAATCAAGTAAAGTTGGAATACACCCCGACGGAAGACGATATTATTCAGAAAATTGAAGTGGGTAACGTGAGTATGCCGCTTAATAGTTCTTTAATTCAAGGTGCTCAGAGTTTATTCGGTGTAAAAACACAACTTCAATTTGGAAAAACAACGATAACAGGTGTTTTCTCCGAACAAAAATCAGAAACGCGTACGGTAACTGCTGAAGGCGGGGCAACCGTTACGGACTATGAACTTCTTGCTGCAGATTATGACGAAAACCGTCACTTTTTCTTGGCGCATTATTTTAGGGATAACTATGACCGATCTTTAAAGCAATATCCGTTTATTAACAGCAACGTGCAGATTACTCGAATGGAAGTTTGGATCACAAACCGAACTAGCCGAACCGACAATGTCAGAAACGTCGTGGCCTTGCAAGACATCGGTGAGTCAGATCCAGTAAATATTGGTTTGAATGTTCCTCCTGGTGGTTTTATTAATGTACCAAGTACGGCATATCCCAATAACGGCAATAACGACTTTAATCCCTTTGGTATTAATGGCGGGGCACAATCGATACTTAATCCGTCAATTCGAGACATTGCGACTGTAAGCCAAGGATTTACTGGCGTTACGGTTAATGAAGGTAGGGATTATGTTACCTTGGAAAATGCTAGAAGACTGGATGCAGGAGAATATTCACTTAATTCACAGCTTGGGTATATATCACTTAATCAACGTTTGAGTAACGACGAAGTTTTAGCGGTTTCCTACCAATTTACGGTTAATGGCAAAGTGTATCAAGTGGGTGAATTTTCCAATGATGGTGTTGAAGCAAACGGGGGTGGGCAATCAACTGGTGGAAATCCTCCGGGTGGAGAACCTGTTGGGATAGCCCAAAACCTTGTGGTAAAACTTTTAAAAAGTAGTATTACAAGCGTAGATGCGCCAATCTGGGATTTAATGATGAAAAACATTTATCCAATTGGAGCGTATCAATTGGAAAAAGAAGACTTTAAGTTAAATATATTTTACACAGAACCTTCACCACTTAACTATATAAAAGCGGCTCAAGCAACCCCTGGGCATCCCTTTGCGGAACTTCCTGAAAGTGTGAAAGATGAAATTCTCTTAAAAGTGTTTAATCTAGATAGATTGAACTTTAATAATGACCCTGTACAAGGCGGAGATGGATTTTTTGATTTCATTCCTGGTATTACCGTAGATGCCCAAAACGGTAGAATTATTTTCACCACCATAGAACCTTTCGGAAAGCATCTTTTTGAAAAATTGAACGAAACACCTACAACAGGTGTTCCACCAGGTGTTTATAATATGCCGGAAACATATAATGCCAATCAGGAAAAATATGTTTTTAGAACGCTTTATACCACTACAAAAACACAAGCCCAACAACAGGCAAGTGAAAAAAATAAATTTCTTTTAAAAGGTTCTTATAAATCTACTGGAGCCGATGGAATTCCTATTGGAGCTTTCAACATTCCGCAAGGTTCCGTGACTGTTACGGCTGGAGGGAGAAAACTTGTTGAAGGTGTTGATTATACCGTAAACTATCAATTGGGAAGAGTTCAAATACTAGATCCAGCTTTGTTGAACAGCAACGTTCCAATTTCTGTAAGCACAGAAAATAATTCGCTTTTCGGGCAACAGAGCAAGCGTTTTACTGGTTTAAATGTGGAGCACAAATTCAGTGATAAATTTCTAGTAGGTGCGACCTATTTAAACCTAAACGAGCGACCACTAACGCAAAAATCGTCTTACGGTGCTGAGCCTATCAACAACTCTATTTTTGGGATAAACCTAAATTATTCTACTGAAGTGCCTTTCCTTACAAGAATGGTAAATCATTTGCCAAATATTGATACCGATGTAGAGTCCAACATTTCATTGCGTGGTGAATTTGCCTATTTAAAACCTGGAGCGCCAAAAGTTTCAGACTTTGGAGGAAAGACAACTGTTTATGTTGATGATTTTGAATCTTCACAAACGGGCAATGATATAAGCTCACCTTCAAGCTGGTTCTTAGCCAGTACACCATTAAATTTTGGCGGTGAATTGGCTAATGAAAATCTCGGTTATAATTTTAATCGCGCAAAATTGGCATGGTACACTATTGATCCAATTTTTTATAGCAGTCAACGTCCCGATGGAATTAATGATCAAGATCTTTCAAATCCATTTACGCGTCGTGTTTTTAGGGATGAAATTTTTCCGAACCAAGATGTTATTCAAGGGCAAACACAAGCTTTATTCACTTTAGATCTAGCATATTACCCTTCCACGCGTGGAGAATACAACTATAATCCTGAGGCAGCTGGAACTAATACTCTGCCAAATCCACAAGATCGTTTCGGTGGAATTATGCGACCAATTAGTACTACCGATTTTGAAAAATCTAACGTGGAGTATATCGAGTTTTGGGTTATGGACCCTTTCATTTATGACGAAAATAGTGGAAATCCAGGAGGTAAGGTTAATTTTAACCTTGGAAGCATTTCCGAAGATATATTGAAGGACGGAAGAAAGCAATATGAAAACGGATTACCTAAAGATGGTAGCGATGACAATACCATAAGTACTGCTTGGGGTAAAGTACCCACCAATCAATCTTTGGTATATACATTTGATTCTGACGGACAAGAACGCGTTAATCAGGATATTGGTTTGGACGGGCTAAATAGTGCTCAGGAAGCAGACAGATTTCCAGCCTTTGCAGGACTTAATGATCCGGCCAATGATGATTATCAGTACTTTCTTCAAGCCGAGGGAAATATACTGGAACGGTATTTAAAATATAACGGTACAGAAGGTAACTCTCCAGTTCAAATTTCAAACACAAACCGCGGAAGCACTACCCAGCCGGACGTAGAAGATATTAATCGTGACAACAGCATGAACACGATCAATAGCTATTATGAATACAACGTTCCCATGTTTCCAGGAATGAGTAGAGAGAATAATGAATACATTTCTGATGTAAAAGAGCTTGATGTTACTACACAGGATAACAGTGTAATCCCGGTGCGTTGGGTTCAGTTTAAAATTCCGATCAGTAAGCCAGACCAAGCTTTAGGAGGAATTTCCGATTTCAGATCGATTCGTTTTATGCGTATGTTCCTATCCGATTTTTCTGAAGATACCGTCTTGCGTTTTGGAACCATGGACCTGATTCGTGGTGATTATAGAAGATTTCAACAAGCATTGGAGCCAGGTGGGAACGATCCTACTATTGGCAATACACTTTTTGAAGTGGCAACTGTAAGCATCGAGGAAAATGAAAACCGTGAACCCATTCCATATAGACTGCCTCCAGGACTTCAACGCGAGGAGTTAAATAATAATAACAATATAATCCGCCAAAACGAGCAGTCACTATCCATGCGTGTTTGTGGTCTAGAGCCTAACGACGGTCGTTCGGTTTATAAAAACTTTAATGTGGATATGCGCCAGTACAAAAATCTGGAGATGTTTGTCCACGCAGAATCACTGGTTAATGAAACTGCGCTTAGCGATGGTCAATTGGTTGCGTTTATGCGTTTGGGAAATGACCTTACCAATAACTATTACGAAGTTCAAATACCACTAAACCCAACCAGGTTTGGAGCGTCAACTGCCGAAGAAATTTGGCCTCTCGAAAACCGAATCAATCTGCCTTTAGAACTATTACAACAAGTAAAGACAAAAGTGCTTGGTGATGTTAACTTTGACCAAACCATAGTTAATTTCTTTAATCAGTCTGAACTTGATGGCAGTGCTTCCAATGGTGAAAATGAACTTAAAATTGGGATAAAAGGAAATCCAAGTTTTGGAGACGTTCGTAATATTATGCTCGGAGTGAAAAACACATCTTCCAATGATATTTGTGGTGAAGTATGGTTTAACGAACTGAGAATGTCTGAACTTAAAAACCAAGGCGGTTGGGCAGCTGTTGTAAGTATGGATGCGAATATTGCAGATTTTGCAACTATTAGCGCTACAGGAAGAAGAAGTACCGTAGGTTTCGGTGCTTTGGAACAAGGCCCAAATCAAAGAAGTAGGGAAGACCTTCAGCAATATGATGTGGTTACTAACCTAAATTTGGGGCAATTGATGCCGAAAAAATGGGGGGTTCAACTTCCATTTAATTACGGTCGTTCGGAAGAACTTATAACCCCGCAATACGATCCCGAATTTCAAGATATTGAATTGCAAACACGATTGGACAACACCGATGACCAAGCGACAAAAGATCAAATAAAGGAACAATCTGTCGACTATACAAAGCGTCAGAGCGTGAACTTCATTGGGGTTCGTAAGGAACGAACAGGCGAAGCAAAACCAAGAGTTTATGACGTAGAAAACCTTACTGCTTCCTTCTCCTATAATCAAACAGATCATCACGATTTTGAGATTGAAGATGCTTTAGAGCAAACGGTTAATGCAGGAGCAACTTATAACTATAATTTTACGGCAAAACCTTATGAGCCTTTCAAGAAAAATGACTCTATATTTAGGGGGAAATACTGGCAATTCATGAAAGATTTGAATATAAATTATTTGCCAACTAATATTGCTGTAAGTTCGAATATTACAAGACAATACAACGAACAAAAGTTTAGGGAGCTTAACTTACAAGAGGGTAATATTGGACTTCCAAAACTGTATCAGCGCAATTACCTTTTTGATTGGCAATATACCATCAATCATAACTTGACCAAATCATTGCGATTTAATTTTACGTCTACCAATAATAGAATCGTAAATAATTATTTAAGTGATGGCGGTTTTGTTAATAACGACATTGGCGTATGGGATGGTTTCTTTGATGTTGGTGATCCAAATCAACATTTCCAATCCTTACAGGTGAATTATGATTTGCCATTCAACAAATTTCCATTTCTTAAATTTATTAGAGCAACTTATTCCTACACCGGCGATTACCAATGGCAAAAAGGAAGTGATCAGTTTAACGATTTCCCTATTGAGTTAAGTGACGGAACTACAGGTACGTATAATCTTGGTAACTCCATCCAAAATGCGAGTACCCATCAAATTAACTCCAGTATAGACATGAACGGTTTTTACCGTTATGTTGGCCTTAAAAAAATCAAAAAGAGCAAGGCTAGAAAAACGGATGCAGCAGGAGAAAACGGGGAGAAGGAAAAAGAGGAAAGAGGTGGTAAAATGGATCCTAGTGCAAAAAGTGCACTTTCTGGTAGAGACGGGGAATCGCCCAGTTCTCGAGCTAATAACACTGGTGCAGGTGGCTTAAATGCAGGCGATCAAGCCCTGAACTTTGGAATTGGTTTAGCGACCATGATTAAGAAAATTCAGTTTAATTATCAGGAGAACAATGGTATTTACTTGCCAGGATATACACCATCCATTGGTTTTATTGGAACACTGAAACCAACTACAGGATTCGTCTTTGGAAGTCAATCAGAAATTAGGGATCTCGCTGCTAGAAAAGGCTGGTTAACACTATATCCAGAATTTAACGAGCAGTACACTGAAGTTGAAAGTCGCCAAATGGATATTCAAGCTAATTTGGAACCTATAAACGATTTGACAATTGATATAAACGGAAGTAGAATCTATTCTGAAAATTATTCCGAAAACTTTATTGTTGAGGATGGATTATATAATTCTTTAACGCCAAACACCTTCGGAAACTTCAATATATCAACCCTATTAATTAAAACGGCCTTTAGCAGTAGCGATGAAAATAACTCTGCTACCTTTGATGACTTCCGAAGCAATCGTTTGAAAATTGCAAATAGATTAGCCGAGGAGCATTATCAAGGTGGGCCAATACCAAGAGATGAAGACAATTATCCAGTAGGTTTTGGAAAAAATAGTCAAGATGTGCTATTGCCAGCTTTCCTAGCTGCATATAAAGGTAATAACGCATCTAAGGAGAAAACGGGAATATTTAGAGATATTCCGCTTCCAAACTGGGATGTTAAATATACGGGATTAATGAAAATTCCTTGGTTTAAGACAAACTTCAAGCGTTTCTCACTAACTCATGGATATAGAGCAAGTTATACGGTAAACCAGTTTCAGTCTAATTTGGACTATGATGCGAATAACCCGGAAGCACCAGATCAATCTGGGAACTTTAAGGTGAAAACATTATTGACAAATGTGAACTTGACTGAACAGTTCTCACCCTTGCTGCGAATGGATTTTGAAATGAACAATTCAATAAAAATTCTTGCCGAAATGCGTAAAGATCGCGCACTTTCGTTAAGCTTTGCAAATAATTTGCTTACAGAGATTAAGGGGAATGAATATATTATTGGATTAGGTTATAGGATTAAAGATTTACGAATTGCGACCAATTTTGGAGGCAAAAAATCGGTAATGGCCAGTGATCTAAACTTTAAAGTAGATCTTTCCAGAAGAGATAATATTACAATTATTAGATACTTAGATCTAGAAAATAGTCAAACTACGGCGGGACAAACTATTTATGGGGCACAGTTAACCGTGGATTATGCTTTGAGCAAGAACCTAACGGCCTTGTTTTATTATGATCATTCATTCTCAAAGTATGCCATTTCAACGGCATTCCCGCAAACAACCATACGAAGTGGATTGACACTTCGCTATAATTTTGGAAATTAAAATAAACGTTTATACAATATTTAATTATGAATTTACCAGCAGATTTAAAGTACACGAAAGACCACGAATGGGTTAAAATTGAAGGAGATATAGCAACTATTGGAGTAACTGATTTTGCCCAGAGCGAGCTAGGTGACATTGTTTATGTAGAAGTTGAAACCATAGGAGACACGATGGATAGAGACGAAGTTTTTGGAACGGTGGAAGCCGTAAAAACAGTTTCAGATCTATTTTTGCCTCTTTCAGGGGAAATTATTGAATTCAACGAGAGCCTAGAATCTGAACCGGAAAAGGTAAATACGGATGCCTACGGAGATGGATGGATGATAAAAATGAAGCTTTCGAATCCTGATGAAATAGCAGAACTATTAGATGATGCCGGATATAAAGCGCTTGTTGAGGGCTAAACCCTTATTTATTATTGCAATAAGTTATAGCATAGTTATATCTTTTCTTTTTTTTATGCCAAGTTCGGACTTGCCTAAAGTGAATATTAAAATGGAAGGATTGGATAAAGTGGTGCATTTCGGAATCCATTTTATACTTATAAATTTATGGATGCTATATTTTTATGCCAAAAATGACTTTCAATTTAGAGCTAAATGGTTGTTGCCTTTGTTTTTATCGTTAATGCTATTTGGCATAATAGTTGAGATATTACAAGGACAGTTCACTGATTCACGCGGAGCAGATATTTTTGATGTAGCTGCCAACCTTTTAGGTGCATCACTCGGAATCTTGTTTTTTAGAATCGTAAAAAATAATTTAAAATTTAAAAATTTCAATTAAGTTTTAAATTCACTGATAATTTCTATATTTTAGCATCTAGTTAAACCCACAATTATGGAACCCAAAAAAAATGCAAAAGCAGACGTAAGCAAAAGGAGCATGTTGTTCTTTCAGCTTGGAATGGTTTTAATGCTTTTTCTTGCCTGGCAGGCAATTGAATGGAAATCTTATGATAAATCTGATAACGACTTCGGGAAACTCGACGTTGGAGATGAATTGGAAGAGGAAATTCCAATCACCCAACAGTTAACACCACCACCACCACCGCCTCCACCGCCACCAGCTCCAGAAGTTATTGACGTGATTGAGGATGATGATGAAGAGGAGGAAACGATTATTGAATCTACCGAAGCAAAACAAGATGAGAAAATTGTTGAAGTTAAGGAGATTAAAGAGGAAGTTGTTGAGGAAGAAATTGCAGATGTACCTTTCGCTGTAATTGAAAATGTACCTGTTTATCCTGGGTGTGAAAGCGAAAAATCAAACGACGCCAAGAAAAAATGTATGTCCACTAAGATTAGTGAATTTATAAACAAGAAGTTTGATACAAACTTGGCTTCAGACTTAGGTTTGGAAGGAAGACAACGTATTTCTGTTCAATTTAAGATCGATAAAAATGGAAAGGTTGTGGATGTTCGCGCACGTGCTCCTCACCCGAGACTTGAAAAAGAAGCATTGAATGTGGTGTCATCACTACCTAACATGACTCCTGGTAAGCAACGTGGGAAACCAGTTGGAGTGCTATATTCACTTCCTATAATATTTGATATCCAGTAAATAAATTAAAATATATTTTAAAAACCCTGAATTTACAACTGTAAATTCAGGGTTTTTCGTTTGGGCATAACAGTTGTATTTCATGAGGATGTAACCTTTTAAACTCCTTAATTATGAAAATTATCACTGAAAATGCCTCTAACAAAAGAGATGAGAAAAAACAGATTAACATTAAATGGAATTCAAGATTGTTTTTCCAATTCGGTGTTGTCTTGAGCTTGCTAACTGTTTTTTTCGTTATGCAGTTAGATTTTGAAAAGAGAGTAGCCGAAATTACCCCGCCTAGCTCTGAGGGAATAAAGGAGCCTCCCATGATCGACTACGTAATTGATCTAGATAGGCCAAAACCTATAACGCCTAAGAAGGAGATCATTCAGAAAAGGGAACCTAGAAAAAGAGTTGTTAAAAGCAGTACTTTTGACGTAAAACCAGATACCACTCCTGATATTGAAACGCCCATTGCTTCCGGTGAAGATCCTATAGCGAAGTCACCAAAAGTAACAGTAGATAATCCTGTAGATACTAAACCATCATTACCTAAGTCTATTTCAAATGTAGAGTTCGTTCCCATTTTTCCGGGCTGTGGAAATTTGACCAGCAACGCTGAAAAAGTTCAATGTATGTCTACAAGTATCGACGCTTTTATAAATAAAAATTTTAATAGAGAATTGCTTGAAAATTTGAACGCAGGCCAAACCTATCGTGTTTACGTCAATTTTAAAATTGATTCCAATGGTTTTGTTACAAA
Source organism: Aequorivita capsosiphonis DSM 23843 (assembly GCF_000429125.1). Taxonomy (GTDB): domain Bacteria; phylum Bacteroidota; class Bacteroidia; order Flavobacteriales; family Flavobacteriaceae; genus Aequorivita; species Aequorivita capsosiphonis. The sequence goes on along the minus strand of NZ_AUBG01000010.1, from coordinate 24,267 downwards.
CGTGATAGCGAATTCCCATGAGGCAGCTTTAACGAAAGAAGCTCAGCGCGTTATAAGCAAATTGCCAACAATGAAACCAGGAAAACAAGGCGACAAAAATGTTGACGTATTATATACTGTACCTATAGTTTTACGAATTCAATAGGTTATGATAAACAAAAAGTCAAAAAGCTTCCAATAAAAATGGAAGCTTTTTTTGATTCTTGTCATTAAAAAAAAACGGTATCTTTCGGGATTAAATAAGTTAATATTCTAATGAAGCAGTGCCTTATACTTTTTGTATTCATATTTTCAGTAATAACCTACGCGCAGATTCCTTCAGCTCAATACGAGAAGTATCCGGTTTTTAAAGAGTGTGCCAATGTGGATGTAGAGGCAATGGAAGATTGTTTTAAAAACGCCTTGCAACAATTCATTTTTCAAAATTTTAAAGTGCCCGAAATAGTCTTTTCTGAAAACTATAAAGGAAATGTAACGGTACTTTTCGAAGTAACAAAAAAGGGTGACTTTAAAGTATTGTATGTAGATGGCATTTATGACGAATTAAAAATGGAGGCACGTCGCGTTTTTGAAGCACTTCCAGAAATTCAGCCTGCAACCTATAATGGTTCTCCTGCCTATGTTCAGTTTACCCTACCAATAGCAATTCCTTTGAGAACTCCAGGTGAAAGCATAAAACAAGAAACGGAAATTGTTGAGAAGGAGGAGCGTCAAGACCTAGTGGAGGAGTATGATGAAATTGTAAACCTTCCTTATAGCAACGAAGAATATAAAAGCAATATTAATATTCCGCTTTCCCATCACAATTACAGTCTTTTTGATCAGGCAATAAATCGTGTTGGTCTAAACAATCATACGGCTCAGAAACCCTATATTTATAGTGAAGTAAACAAATATTATGATTTTGAAGCCGTCAATAGTCAGCTTTTAAAGAGTAAGTCTTCTTGGTGGGGCAGAAAGCTTTGGAACGAACATCTCATAACCATAAAAGGAGATGGTTATTGGCTCACGCTTGACGCTGGCGTAGATCTTCAAGCGGGAAAGGATTTTGATGCGGATATAGACACATACAATAACACTAGATTGGTTTACACCCAAGGTGGTATCGGTAAGAATCTGAGTTTCTTTGGTGTAATCTATGAAAGTCAAGGGCGTTTTGCTGATTATTATAACAGGTATGCAGAATCGATTCGTCCGGCAGGTGGAAACCCAGCGATTATTCCCGGTCGTGGTATTGCTAAAGGTTTTAAATCCGATTCTTATGATTATCCCATTGCAACCGGTCACATTTCATACACACCTTCAAAATATTTTAATGTTCAGCTAGGGCATGGAAAGACTTTTCTTGGTGATGGTTATCGTTCTTTGTTGATGAGCGATAATGCAAGTTCGTATCCTTTCTTTAAAATAAACACCACTTTCTGGAAATTGAAATATACCAATACTTGGATGTCTTTACGTGACGTTCGTCCCGAAGTAACTGAGAGCGGATCATTCCGAACAAAATATATGGCAAATCATTATTTGAGCTATAATATTACGAAGCGATTGAATATTGGGCTATTTGAATCTGTAATTTGGCAGAATGATAATGGCCGCGGTTTTGATGTGAATTATCTGAATCCAATCATTTTTTATCGAGCTATTGAGTTTTCCACAGGATCACGCGGCGGGAACGCATTGATCGGGCTGACTCTAAAATATAAAGTGAATGATCGCATAAACGCCTACGGGCAGCTTATTATTGACGAATTTTCCTCGCGGGATGTTTTTGGGGGGAAAGGGAGCTATAAAAATAAAACCGGCTATCAATTGGGATTGAAATATTATGATGCCTTCGGTTTAAAAAATCTTTACTTGCAGGCAGAATATAATAGAGTGCGGCCTTATACCTATTCACATAATACGGTTGTTTTAAATTATGGACATAATAATCAGTCCTTAGCGCATACGCTTGGCGCTAATTTTTCTGAATTTATTGGAATCGCTCGCTACCAAAAAGGAAGATTATATGGCGATGCAAAATTTATTATTGCGAAAAGAGGCTTTGAATTCAACACTCCTGAAGATTCCAGTTTTTATGGAGGAAATATTTATGGAACCGAAGATGATAGAATCTCCGATGAAGGCAATACGCTTGCCCAAGGAAACACCACAGATTTCTTTCACGCCGAATTGCAGGCTGGTTACTTGATAAATCCAGCCACCAATTTAAAAATTTACGGCAGTCTTATTTATCGAGATTTTAACCCCAAAGTAGATACCGAAACAGTATTTAAAAATCAAACTACTTGGTTAAACTTTGGAATCCGTACAGACTTGTTCAATTGGTATAATGATTTTTAAAAAGTATTGGTCTATTAGAAACTTATACGATACTTTAAAAGTTAGGCGATGGAATACGCTCCGGCATATAGCTTAATAATGAGCCAATTTCTTCTTTTTTTAGAAATAAAACCAAAGACTTCTAGTTCAGACTGAAGATATATTTGAAAACAGGTTCACAATACTTATAATGCTGAAATTAAAGCATAAGATTATCGATATTATATTGTGGAAAAAATACAGGAAGCGTATCTTTGCGGCGCCTAAAGAAAATTAAATTGTCCGTTACCCAGTCACAATCAATATCCCATTCACTTATTAGGAATTTTACCGAAATCACAAAATTGAGACTTTCGGTAAGTGTGGTGTTTTCCTCTGTAGCAGGTTACTTGCTCGGCGCAGATTCTATTGACTTTTATGTTCTTTTCTTGCTTTGTGTGGGCGGCTATTGTATGGTTGGTGCTTCCAATGTTTACAATCAGATTATAGAGCGTGACCTTGATGCACTTATGGATCGCACTAAAAATAGACCGCTTCCCGCTGGAACTATGAGCGTTCAATCTGCTTTTATCCTCGCTAGTATTCTCACGGTCATTGGTATTGCAGTACTTTATTCTATAAACCCCATTACAGCCATGTTTGGGGCTGTTTCAATTTTTATGTATGTTAGTCTTTATACACCATTAAAGACCAAGACTCCGCTTTCAGTTTTTGTGGGTGCTTTTCCTGGGGCAATTCCTTTTATGTTGGGTTGGGTTGCTGCAACTGGAAAGTTTGGTATAGAGCCGGGAACCTTATTTATGATTCAATTTTTCTGGCAATTCCCCCATTTCTGGGCAATTGGCTGGTTTCTCTTTGACGATTATAAAAAAGGTGGTTTCTATATGCTTCCAAACGGCAAGCGTGATAAAGGCACAGCGTTGCAAACTATTTTATATTCAGTTTGGACCGTGCTAGCTTCCTTGGTTCCTGTTTTGGGAATTACAGGAAAACTGTACCTGACTCCAATTTCAGGGGTTTTAATTGGAGTTTTAGGTGTCGGACTTATATATTACGCAGTTAGGCTATACAAGGAAAAAACTTCAAAAGCCGCTAAACAGCTTATGCTTGCCAGTGTGAGCTATATTACCCTTTTGCAGATTATTTATGTTGCAGACAAATTTTTAAGATGATTAATTATAACTAAGTACCGATTATGACTCCAAATGCCACCCATCAAATTAAGGATTTACGAAATCACGATTTAAAAAAATATTCAAAAATGGATTTAACGGAAGGAACCGAGCAGAAGAAAATAAACAGGGCCAAGAGGAATATGCTTTGGTTTGGAATCATTAGTTTAACTATGAGCTTTGCTGGACTCACTAGTGCCTATGTGGTTAGTAAAGAACGACCCGATTGGATTTCAAATTTTGAAATGCCTCAAGCCTTCTTTATTAGTTTAGCATTGATTGTTATAAGCAGTATTACGGTGCACTTTGCCTTTAGAACCATAAATAGACAACAAAACGCGCTTGGCATGTTTCTTTTGATAACAACCTTTGTATTAGGTGTTTTATTTGTGATTTTTCAATTTGTTGGCTTTTCTGAAATCATTGCGAGCGGCTATAATTTTACCGGGCCAACAAGTAGTGTAACCACCTCTTTTATCTATTTGGTGGTTTTATTGCACGTGGCACACGTTTTTGCGGGCCTCGTTACCCTTTTGGTTGTAATTTATAATCATTATAAACTAAAATATGAAAACGGTAAAACCCTTGGTGTTGAACTAGCTGCAACATTTTGGCATTTCGTGGACGTAGTATGGATTTATCTGTTTTTGTTTTTATATTTCGTTAAATAAAAATTAAACGTATTTTTGAACCTTATTTTAAAACCAAATTTTTTTTATGGAAGCTACCGTTGCTAAAACAGGTACCGAAGGAAAAACCTGGGGTGGTGGATCTGCACCGTTGAAAGCCAGTTATGGCAAAATGATGATGTGGTTCTTCATCGTTTCCGATTCATTGACATTTGCAGGCTTTTTGGCCTCTTATGGAATGTCTCGTTTCAAATTTATAGACGCTTGGCCAATTGCCGATGAAGTCTTTACACACTTTCCTTTTCTTCACGGAGTAGAAGCGCCCATGTATTATGTTGCGTTTATGACCTTTATTCTTATTTTCTCATCTGTTACCATGGTTTTAGCTGTGGATGCAGGACATAAAATGCAGCAGAGTAAAGTGATTTTCTATCTTTTTCTAACCATTATTGGAGGACTTATTTTCTTGAGCTCTCAGGCTTGGGAGTGGAAAACCTTTATAAAAGGTGAATATGGCGCGGTTGAAACACACGGAGGTCAAATTCTTCAATTTTTAAATAAAGATGGGGAACGCGTTGCAATTGGCGATTTTGCGGATGCCACTGCCGGCCCGCGGGTAGAACAAACCAAGGAGAATGGAATTTGGTATGAGAGAGATGCAGATTATCAACCATCCGTTTCCTTTGAGCAGGTAAAAACTGGCTTTCTTGCTAACGATAATCTTCTGGTACGGATTCCAAATAAAGACGAAAATGGTCATCATATTGTTTTATCAAGAGAGGAATCGATTGCCAAATTAGTAGGCGATGGTAATATGATTGTGGAAGGAGCGAATCTTCGCCACAATGAATACGGGCACCCCTTATTTGCAGATTTCTTTTTCTTTATTACAGGTTTTCACGGTTTTCACGTTTCAATTGGGGTTATGCTAAACTGTATTATCTTTTTTAACGTAATTATAGGTACATACGAACGTCGCGGCCATTACGAAATGGTTGAAAAGGTCGGGTTATACTGGCACTTTGTGGATTTAGTATGGGTATTTGTATTTACATTCTTTTATCTTGTATAGATTTTCAATATTTAAAAAATGGCACACGAGCAAGCACATAAATTAGCAATTTTTAGAGGAACTCTAAAATTCAAATCGAACGTAAGTAAAATCTGGGGCGTTTTTGTTGTACTTTCTATCGTTACTATAATTGAAGTAGCACTGGGGATTTTACGACCGACCTTCTTGGTAGAACACCATTTTTTGGCTCTTAAACTCCTTTACTGGATATTTATAATTCTTACCATTTTTAAAGCCTATTATATTACCTGGGACTTTATGCACATGCGCGACGAGACTACAGGCTTGCGTAGAGCCGCAGTATGGACAGCGGTATTCCTAATTTCTTATTTGGTATTGTTGGTACTTATTGAAGGTGATTATATCTTTGAAGTTTACAAACACGGATTTATAAAGTTTAACTTTTAGAACCAACTATAACATATTTTAAAAGCTCTCCTTTCGAGGGCTTTTTTAGTATCCATATTTAAGTGGGAAAACCGAAGGGAAGAACAATATGGTTAAAATTCTAAGTCATCTTCTTCTGAAATAGTCCCGAATAGTATCTTTTCGAATCCGCGTGAGGTAAGTACAGAATAAAATTAACATTCAAAAGATTGCCCAACCCCCTTTTACCCTGTATTTTTGCATTGGCAAAAAACCTGCGAAAATGAAAAAATATTTAGTTCTTGGCATCCTTTTTCTACTGCCTATCACGGCGTATCTTTTTTTTGCAATGAGTACGAGCTATTTTAAACCTTTGCCCGTTATAACGCATTCAGTTGCTGAACTGGATGGTTTTAAAACACTTAAAGGAAATCCTGTGCAATTGGAGAATAAGATTACAGTCTTGGGTTTCTTCGGAAGTAATCTGGAAGCACATAGGGCCTACGCTTATAATCTTGCCCAAAAAATTTACAGTAAAAATTATGCCTTTAGAGAGTTTCAATTTGTTATTCTCTTGCCAAATGGCACTGAAGAACAGGCGAAAGATATTGAGACAAAACTAAAACAGATAGCTCCATTGGATTCCTGGTATTTTGCTTTTGGAACTGAAAAAGACATCCAAAGAGTATTTCAATCTTTAGAATCTAATTTGAGTTTAGATTCAAATATGTCATCTTCCTATGTTTTTATAATTGATAAAGAACGGAACTTGCGCGGAAGGAAAGAAGATGGTGATAAAAAGGAGATACTTTACGGCTTTGATTCCAGTAAAATAGCCGAGATTAACAATAAAATGAGTGATGATGTAAAAGTTCTCTTGGCAGAGTATAGGCGTGCGCTTAAGAAATATAAATCTGATAGAGAGATCTAGCGATTAGAATTGAGTGAAGAATAAAGAATAAAGAGGAAAGAGAAAAGAGTAAGGGCGCTTGTTTGAGACTTTGCAACTTGATTCTACCGAAGGACTATTAGTTGAATTAAATAAAGAGTTTAGATAAAATGAAAAATAGTTATTCATATATAGGTATTTCCTTAGTCATCTTGATTTTTGGAATTTGGGCGGTCCCAAAAATTGTTAAGACGCTTTCAAAACCAGACCTTATAACTGTGGGACAAGTTCCTGATTTTAATTTTACCGATCAAAACGGAAAGGCAATAAGCAATACGGATTATGCTGGAAAAGTCTATGTGGTTGAATTTTTCTTTACCACCTGTCCAGATATCTGCCCTATTATGACGGAAAACATGAAAAAGATTCAGGACAAATTTTTAGGAAACCCCAATCTTGCGATCGCTTCCTTTTCAATTGATCCAACCCACGATACGCCAGAGGTTTTAAAGGAATATGCCAAGAAAAAAGGAATTACAAAACCACAATGGCATCTATTGACTGGAGAGAAAGAAGAAATTTTTAAGCTTGCCAACGAAGGCTTTAATCTTTACGTGGGCGATGCTGCTGATGTTGAAGGTGGTTTTGAACATTCTGGCTTTTTTGCACTCATTGACCAAGATGGTAACATTCGCTCAAGAAAAGACGAAAATGGTAACCCTATAGTTTATTATGACGGCTTGGATGATAAAGGCATTCAAATGCTCAAGGAAGATATAAAAGAACTCTTATAAGGCTATGCTGCCCATCTCTTCAAATAATAAAAAACATACCATCTTAATATGGGTATTGTCTATTGCCATACCAATGGTGGTGGCTGTATTATTTTCGGTAAAGATACCTGGAGTTGAGCGGCTAGGCTTTCTGCCACCTATTTATGCTACAATAAATGGATTGACAGCGGTTATTCTTATTACAGCAGTTTTTCAAATTAGAAAAGGTAATCGGAAAATGCACGAACGCCTCATGAAAACGGCTATAGCGTGTTCAGTATTATTTTTAATTATGTATATGGCCTATCATATGACCTCAGATTCAACCAAATATGGTGGAGAAGGAATGTGGAAATATATCTATTATTTTATACTTTTAACACATATTTTATTGTCCGTTATCGTTATTCCTTTTGTGTTGATAACATATGTGCGCGCCATTTCTGGTCAGTTTTACAAACACCGAAAAATTGCACGCATTACATATCCACTCTGGCTATATGTTGCGGTAAGCGGCGTGATTGTATATTTGATGATTTCGCCTTATTATTAAAATGATGAAAGAGCAATGAAAAATGATGCCTGTGAAAACAGGTTTTTATAGTTTTTTCAATAATCAATTCAAAATGAAAACAAAGGTTCTACTTGTTATATTGTTTGTGTTTCTCTTTGCAGTAACTCCTGCCGAAGCGCAGTGTGCCATGTGTCGTGCCGTATTGGAAAGCGAAGAAGGTGGACAGGCGGCCAAAGGAATAAATAATGGAATCGTTTATCTTATGATTTTTCCATATTTGCTCATCGGCGGTATTGGCTTCGCGATATACCGAAGTCGAAAAAAAGCGCGAGAACAGGATTTAAACTAATTTTCAGTTATTTTCAGCTAGCTAGATCAAAAGATAATCTTGTTTTTTAAAATTTTCAACTGCTAAATTATGTTAGAATGATTCAATCGAGCTCGAATGCTCATACGGATCCAAAAATCGGTAATTTCGATATTCTCATTAATTTTTTCCCCAAAGATTACATTTATCGAAAATCTCACAATAAATTTTGTAACAAATGAGATTTATTTAAGTCTTATTGAAAAGATTGGGCATCATAAAGCCTTGTGTCTTAACAAAAATTTCACATTTTAGAGGTTATTTCCTCTTTTTACAGCATTAATATTTCAGGATGATAGAGATTAAAAACCTTCACAAATCATATCACATGGGCAAAAATTCGCTTCATGTTTTAAAAGGCATTAATTTTTCGGTTTCAGAAGGCGAAATGGTTTCAATTATGGGGTCTTCGGGCTCCGGAAAATCTACATTATTAAACATTCTTGGTATTTTGGATGAAGCTGATGAAGGCTCCTATACGCTTGATGGAACACTCATTAAAAACTTAAACGAAAAAGTTGCTGCCCGGTACCGAAACAAATTTCTCGGATTTATTTTTCAGTCCTTTAACCTTATCAATTATAAAACGGCTTTAGATAATGTTTCTATGCCACTTTATTATCAAGGGGTGAAACGAAACATCCGTACCGAAAAAGCAATGCATTATTTAGAAAAAGTAGGTCTTGCGGATTGGGCTGGCCATCTTCCCAGTGAACTTTCAGGAGGGCAGAAACAACGTGTGGCTATTGCGCGAGCACTTGCCAGCGACCCAAAAGTACTACTCGCTGATGAGCCTACAGGGGCTTTGGACACCAAAACTTCGTATGAAGTTATGGAGCTCATTCAAGGTATCAATGACGAAGGAAAAACCATTTTAATCGTTACCCACGAAGAGGATATTGCGCATATGACTAAACGGATCGTCAACCTGAAAGATGGGTTGATTATTGACGATTCTCCAGTAAACCAAGTCCGAGCCAAAACAGAATCTTATGTTTAATCTGGAACGTTGGCAGGAAATATTTGAAGCTATTGGCAAAAACAAATTGCGGACCTTTCTAACGGGTCTTTCCGTAGCGTCTGGAATTTTTATTTTGGTTATTCTTCTTGCTATGGGCCAAGGTATGTCTAACGGAGTTGCCAAAGAATTTGAGAATGACGCTACAAACCGTATTAGTGTGTGGACAAACGTTACTTCGGAAGAATTTAAGGGAATGAATCCGGGTAGAGTAATACAAATGGATAATAGGGATTATGAATTAGCCGTCAATAAAAATGCAGAACAACTAGAACTTAAATCTGGAGTTTTTAGTAGATGGGGACAATTGACAACTTATAAAAAAGAAAACGGAAGCTATAGAGTAGAAGGAGTTCGGAGCGATTATCAATTTCTAGAAAATGAAAGCTTGGTGAGCGGAAGATATATAAATGAAAGCGATCTGAATAATTATGAAAAGGTAGCTGTTATTGGGAATCAGGTATATCTAGATCTTTTTAAGGATAAAAACGCTATTGGCGAATACGTCGATATTCAAGGAATTAAGTTTAAAGTTGTAGGTGTTTATACAGATCCAGGCGGTGAGCGAGAAGAAACCCGTATTTTTATCCCCTTAACCACTGCACAACGTGTATATAATGCAGGCGATAAACTGAGGTCTATGGCTTTTACCCTTGAAAAGCACGATAAATATGAAGACGCTTTGGCTGCTTCTGAAGCTTTTTCCGCACAGTTGGAATCAGATTTAAAAACAAAACATACTATTTCGCCTACCGATAAAAGAGCGGTAAATGTGAACAACACTTTAGAAAACGCAAAAAAGTTTTACGATTTAAACAACATGATTCGCTGGTTTTTCTGGGGGGTAGGTATTTGTACTATTATCGCCGGAGTTGTGGGTGTAAGTAACATTATGCTCATTATTGTGAAAGAACGCACAAAAGAAATTGGAATTCGTAAAGCTATTGGCGCAGAGCCCTGGTCTATTATAGGAATGATTCTTCATGAGTCCATTTTTGTTACTGCGATCGCTGGTTTCCTGGGACTTCTTTTTAGTATGATCTTGTTGGAAATCGCTGGACCTTATATTGAAACAGCCTATATCAGTAACCCAACCGTAGATTTTTCAGTAGCAATTACAACTGTTATAATACTTGTGGTGGCTGGAGCTGTCGCTGGATTTTTCCCCGCTTACCGAGCGGCTAATATAAAACCAATAGAAGCTTTGCGCGATGAGTAAAATATTTAGCAGAGATAGTTGGGATGAAATCATTCAAGCCCTAAGCAGCAATTGGTTTAGAACCGTGATGACGGCTTTTGGAGTGCTTTGGGGTATCTTCATACTCGTTATTTTACTGGCTGCCGGAAATGGTTTGGAAAATGGTATAAAACAAGGCTTTAACGGAATGGCAACCAACTCTATGTTTATGTGGTCCCAAACCGCCTCACAACCCTATAAAGGTTTGCCGAAAGGACGCAGATACAATTTTAAGACAGATGATGTTACGGCCATAAAACAAAATGTTCCAGGACTTCGCTTTGTTTCTCCAAGAAATCAATTGGGAGGTTTCCGCGGAAGTAATAATGTGGTTAGAGGATTGCAAACAGGTGCCTTTGATGTTTATGGCGATTACCCCGAAATTATTCAACAACAACCCATGGATATCACTTCGGGAAGGTTTGTGAATTATTCTGATATTAAGGAAAAACGCAAAGTGGCTATTATTGGCAGTGGGGTTCGAAGCGCCTTGTATGAGCCAAATGAAGAAGTAATAGGTACTTATATTAAGATAAACGGCGTCAATTTTATGGTGATTGGTACGTACAAAAAGAAAGGCAACAACGGCGACCCTGAAGAAATGCAGAAAGAAATTTATGTTCCTTTTACTGCATTTTCCCAAGCCTTTAATATGGGAGATGTTGTAGGCTGGATGGCAATTACCGCCGCAGATGGGTATTCCATAACCAATCTTAAATCACAGGTCTTCGATGTTATTAAAACCCGACATACCATTAACCCGAATGATGATAGGGCGGTTGGCAATTTTGACCTTTATCAGGAATTCACCAAGATTCAAGGCTTGTTTACGGCACTAAATTTTGTTGCTTATTTCGTCGGGATATTAGTCTTACTTTCTGGTATCATTGGAATTAGTAATATTATGCTGATTGTAGTAAAGGAACGCACCAAAGAAATTGGAATTCGTCGTGCTTTGGGAGCAACGCCTTGGAGTATCAGGGCTCAAATTTTACTGGAGTCTATTTTCTTGACCATCGTTTCAGGAATGGCAGGAATAGCCTTGGCAACGGCAGTACTTTGGCTAGTCAATTATCAGTTAAGCACCATGGATACCAGTGAAATGATGTTTATAAACCCATCCGTAAATATTGGAGTTGTCTTTATTGCATTAACTATTTTAATTGTCTCGGGACTTTTAGCAGGATTGATTCCTGCACAAAATGCTATAAAGATTAAACCGGTTGAAGCATTGAGAACTGAATAAAGAACCGAGAATGGAATTAGCGAGCGATCCAAAAGTTGAAGAAGTTTTTAAAAGCTATCCCAAGGCGGTGAAACAACAAATGCTTTATCTAAGGGTATTGGTTTTAAAAACAGCATCGGAAATTGACGGGCTTGAAAAACTAGAAGAAACCATAAAATGGGGTGAACCAAGTTATGTAACAAAATACGGAAGTACGCTACGTATAGATTGGAAGGAAAAAACTCCCGAACAATACGCGATGTATTTTAAATGTACTTCTAAATTGGTGCCAACGTTTAAAACGATTTTTAAGAATAAATTCAATTTTGAGAAAAATAGGGCGATACTTTTCAAATTAAATGAAGAAATTCCCGAAACTGAACTAAAACAATGTATCGCAATGGCATTAACGTATCATAAAATAAAACAGCTAGCATTATTAGGCGCTTAAAGTCACAATTTTAAAAAGTAAGAAATCATCAATTCAGAAGTAAATTCAACAATCAACAAAAATGAAAAAAACTAAAACCATAATCATCCTTGCCACAATTGCAATATTATTTGTTGCTTCTATGTATTGGCTTTATTCCAAAAATATGGAAGACCCTATTGTTTACGAAACTGAAAAACCAGTAATGGGCTCTATTGTAAAGAAAACCGTGGCAACCGGAAGTATTGTTCCCAAGGAAGAAGTACTTATAAAACCGAACATCTCTGGAATTATAGATGAAATTTTCGTTGAGGCCGGTAATACTGTAAAAGCTGGAGATTTGATTGCAAAAGTAAAAGTGGTTCCTAATGTTTCCTCGTTGAATAGTGCAAAAAGCAATATTAATAACGTTAAAACACAAGTGGAAACCGCGCGTCTTGCTTTTGAAAACCAAAAAAGCATGTACAACCGGCAGAAAGAGTTGTTTGAGAAAGGCGTTATTTCGGCCAACGAATTTGACAATGCACAACTCTCTTACAATCAAGCCCAACAAAGATTAAAGCAAGAACAAGTGGGCTTAACGGCAGCAAATCAAAATTATGACATTGTAAGAACTGGAACTACTAGCGGTATGGGCGCTTCAGCAAATACTGAAATTCGCGCTACTGTCTCTGGAATGGTGCTGGATGTTCCCGTAAAAACAGGAAATCAGGTTATTGAGGCAAACAATTTTAATGATGGAACTACTATCGCTACCTTAGCAGATGTTGATAGAATGATTTTTGAGGGAAAAGTGGACGAAAGTGAAGTAGGAAAAATTAAGGAAGGTATGCCCTTGGAAATCACCGTTGGAGCCCTTCCAGACGAAAGTTTTAATGCTGATTTAGATTATATTGCCCCAAAAGGTGTAGATGAAAATGGCGCTATCCAATTTGAAATAAAGGGAACTATGAAGCATTTGGATACTACCAAAACCTTTATTCGTGCTGGTTTAAGCGCTAATGCTTCCATTATACTTGCCAAAGCTGATGATGTAATAACCTTAAAAGAAGCCTTGGTTCAATATGATACGAAAACGCAAAAGCCTTTTGTGGAAGTTATGGTTGGCGATCAAGATTTTGAGCGAAGAGACATTGAACTGGGGATTAGCGACGGTATTGATGTAGAAGTAAAAAGTGGTATTTCCAAAGATGACAATATTAAAGTTTGGAATCAATTAAAACCAACGATGGGAAAAGGTTAAATCCATTTCGCTTTTAGAGTTTCCGACTAAAAAATATGTAGATATAATTAATAATCACAATTTTTGTAACGCAATTGCAATACAAAAGACATATCAATAACTGAAAAACTTATGAAGAAGATAGCAATCCCTTTCTTTTTTTTGATACTAAGCATTTCTTTGACCGCGCAAAATAAAGAGTGGACCCTTCAGGAATGTGTAAATCACGCTTTGGAAAATAATATTTCTGTAAAACAGAGCGAACTTGACCTAGAGAGTACGGACGCAGATAGACTGGAAGCAATTGGTAATTTTCTTCCGAGCCTAAATGCGAATGCAAGTGCTTCAAAAAATACTGGTTTAAGTCTAAACCCAACCAATAATCAACTTGAGAACACAACCTTCGGGTCGGCATCCGGGGCGATAAATGTTGGCTACACCCTTTTTGATGGTCTTAAAAACGTACGTCAATTGCAGCGCTCCAAGCTTTCACAACTGGCGGCGCAATACCGGTTAGATAAAATGAAGGACGATATTGCCTTGGCGGTAGCAAACTCATTTTTACAGGTTCTATTGAATAAGGCAAATTTGGAAGTAGCAACATCACAAAATGTTGTTACGCTAGAACAGTTGGATAGAACTAATAATCTGGTTGATGCGGGTGTACTTCCCCGTGGTGATCTTTTGGAGATAAAGGCTACAGACGCCAATGAAAAACAAAAAATTGCAGTTGCGGAAAATACGGTGAAAATATCATTGATCAGTTTAGCCCAGCTTCTGTTGATAAAAGACTACAAAACTTTTGACATTGCAAACGAAGACTACAAGATAATTGACGGTGGTATTGCCGATAAAGATGTGTACGAAATAATCCAAAGTGCTAAGGAAACCCGTGCCGAAGTGAAAATTGCAGAAAAAAATGTAGAACTTGCCCAAAAGGATGTTCAAATTTCCCGTGGAAATTATTACCCTACAATTTCAGCGTTCTTTGGCTATAATACACGTTATGCCGATAATGATCCACTAGATCGTCCATTTGTAGATCAATTGTATTTGAATGATGGAATTGGTTATGGACTGCAATTAAATATTCCTATCTTTAATGGTTTTTCAGTGCGAAGTAGCGTAATGCGAAGTAAGGTGAATTTAAAAAACACGCAGTATCAACTGGAGCAAGCGCAACTTGATCTTGAGTCTAATGTATATCAAGCTTATGTAGATGCCAACGGCGCCTTAAAAGCTTACGAGGCTGCTTCCGTAGCATTGGAGTCACAAGAGTTGGCTTATCAATATGCAAAAGATCGTTATGATGTAGGTTTAACAAATGCTTTCGATTTTAGTCAATCCAAATTGCGTTTTGACAATTCGAAGATTGAAGTGAACAGAAGTAAATTTGAATATATTTTTAAGCTTAAAGTTTTAGAGTTATATTTTGGCGTTCCTGCGAGCGAATTAAAATTTTAATAATGAAGAAAAAAACACTTATCTGGGTTTCTGTTGGAATTGTTTTGCTTCTAGTTTTACTTATCGGTGGAAAAAAAGCTGGATGGTTTGGAAAATCTGGCGATTATAAGGAAGTAGAAATAACCCAGATTCAACTAATAGATATTACCCAAACCGTTGCTGCTACTGGAAAAATTCAACCGGAAGTAGAAGTTTCACTTTCTTCGGAAGTATCTGGTGAAATTATTGAGCTTCCAGTTAAAGAAGGGCAAACCGTTGAAAAAGGAGATCTTTTGGTGAAAATAAACCCCGATTTAATTCAGGCGGCCGTAAGTCAATCACAAGCTGGACTTCAAAATGTTCGCGCCCAATTATCGCAGGCACAGGCCAGTGAAAAAAATGCCCAACTCAATTACGAACGAAACAAATCTTTATTCGAAAAAGGAGTAATCTCAAAATCTGAGTGGGATCAATCTGTTGCCGATTATGATATGGCGCAAGCCACTTCAAAAGCTGCCTATTATAGTGTTCAAAGCGCCTCAGCGAGTGTAAAACAATCTGTAGACAATCTTTCCAGAACTACAATTTATGCACCTATGAGCGGAACAATTTCAAAACTTTCCGTGGAATTGGGAGAAAGAGTGGTGGGAACTGCGCAAATGGCGGGAACCGAAATCGTTCGAGTGGCAAACCTGCAAAACATGGAAGTAGAAGTTGATGTCAACGAAAATGATATCGTCAAGGTTTCCTTGGGAGATTCAACAAAGGTTGAGGTTGATGCCTATTTAAAACGTGAGTTTAAAGGTGTGGTAACGGCAATCGCTAACAGTGCAGAAAGCGCCTTGACTGCAGATCAAGTTACCAACTTTAAGGTTAAAGTGAGCATCCTTCCGCAGTCCTATAAGGATTTAACAGAGGGCAAGCCAGAAAGTTACTCTCCATTCCGTCCTGGAATGACGGCAACTGTAGATATAGTTACTAATGTTAAGAAGCACGTTATTGGTGTTCCCATCAGTTCGATTGTGGTAAAAACAGATACCACAGATTCAAAAAAGCCTGTAAATGGAGCAATCTCCAATGCAAATGCAGAAAAGTTTGAAGCAGTTTATATAAAAGATGGAGAAGAGGCCAAATTGCGAGTTGTAACTACCGGAATTCAGGATGATTCAAATATTGAAATAACTTCTGGATTGGAAGAAGGTGAAACTGTAATTACAGGACCCTACAATACGGTTACCAAGCTCTTAAAACAAGGCGATAAAGTTGAGGTTGCGGAATCAAAAAAGGCTAAAAAAGATTAATAATGGCCAATATTCTTTGTCTCGAAACATCTACAACCAATTGTTCAGTTGCTATTTCAGTGAATGGAATCATAACAGCAATTCGTGAAGAAAATAATCAAAAGTTTTCACACGCAGAAAAGCTGCACGTTTTTATAACCGAAGTTTTAGAGGAATCAGGAGTCGATAAAAAAACCTTAGATGCAATTGCTATAAGTAAAGGTCCGGGCTCTTATACAGGACTCCGTATTGGTGTTTCAGCCGCAAAGGGCTTGTGTTTCGCATTAGATATACCATTAATATCGTTACCCACCTTAGCGATTTTAGTGCAGCAGGCAACATGCCAAGATGGCTATATAATCCCGTTACTGGATGCACGAAGAATGGAGGTTTATTCCGCTGTTTTTAATTCGAAAAAAGAAAAAATTCGCGAAACGAAGGCTGAAATTTTAAATGAGGATTCGTTTCAGAAATGTTTAGAAGCACGTAAAACTATTTTTCTAGGAGATGGCGCAGCTAAATTCGAAAAATTATGCCAGCATAAAAATGCAATTTTTCTTCATGAAAAAAATCCCTCTTCTGCAGATATGGGGCATTTGGTGGAAGCCAAATTCAAAATAAGCAACATAGAAGATGTCGCTTACTTTGAACCTTATTATTTAAAGGAATTTATGATAGGATAAACAAAATCATTATTCAAGATAGCTGCTATATGAAATTACAAAAAAAGCGACAAGGAGGATGTCGCTTTTTTTAAGTTTTAATAATAAAAGGATGAGTGATGTTTTGACGTATTTATAGAAGGGAATCAAAATGTTTTACCGCCTTTATTAAGTCAGCTTCATTATCAAGATCAAGATCGTTTTCTTTAATGAATGTTTTCATTTCGGACTTTTTCTGGTCCATCATTTTAAGAATTTTCGATTTTCGATTTGGCATTTCCAAGAATGTTCCATCCTCAACCAAATAATATACTACATTTTTTGTAAAACCTGGAGGAGTGTCTTTACCGTAAGAAGTCTCTGCAGTTTTCGGCTCATTAAAGATAGATGTAACCTTTTTATATAGGTCATACGTCTTACCATCATTAAGTACGTTAAAATACCCACCTTTTGCATTACTGCCATTGTATGGAACAAATACGTAAAGATCCTTGCCCATTTTCACAAAAATGTTAGGAGCCTTAGTAAGGGCGCCATAATTATTGTCCGAAGCATTTTTCTTGATTTCAATTTCGTCTGCATAAGCATTGTAGCGCATAGGCACTTCTTTTTTCAATAATTGGTCTTCTTGATATATATTACCATTAACGAAATCTGGATTGGCATAAGCTTCATCCTTTATAGCATCAAATTGCGCCTCCGTTAAACCAAATGCCAAAGATTTTTGGTTAATATCAATAGTTCTTGAATAAACATCGAATTCACTATTGTAAGATTGGGCGATCGCTGTTAATGAAACGAATACAAAAAGTCCAAAAAGAATTATATTTTTCATTATATATTTTTTAATTGTTTTTAAATGTTCTTAAAATTAGCGAATTTCTTTTAAAATCACAACTATTTCTGCACAGCTTCTAAATTGAAATGATGTACATCGCGTTGTGGATAAGGAATACTTATTCCGGCAGCTTCCAATCTTATTTTTCCTTCTTCTATAACCAACCAGTGTAAGTTCCAGAAATCTTCATTTGTGGCCCAATACCGCAGGGTAAGATTCACTGAACTGTCTGCAAGTTCCGCCACGGCAACCATTGGCATTTTGTCTTCCGTTTTAATAACTTGTTCCTGCTCCATCACTAAATCCATCAGCACTTCCTTGGCCTTCTTTATATCATCATCATAACCTATGCCAAAAGTTAATTTTTCGCGTCTTATTCCTTCAGATGAGTAATTAATAATGTTGTCATTACTCAATTTTCCGTTTGGGAGAATGGCAAGTTGATTGCCAAAAGTGGTCAATCGTGTATTGAAAATCGATATTTCTTTAACCGTTCCATCTATTCCTTGGGCGCTGATAAAATCTCCTACTTTAAAAGGTTTTAAAAATAATATTAAAACACCTCCTGCGAAGTTCGAAAGTGATCCTTGTAGCGCCAAACCAATTGCAAGTCCCGCGGCACCTATAATCGCGATCAAAGAAGCAGATTCAACCCCGAGTTGGGTCACCACTAAAACGAAAAGAACAATTTTTAATCCCCAGCTTATTAGGCTCGCGATAAAGTTTTCCAGGGTTATGTCATATTCCTTTTTGTCAAAAAATCTTCGCACTAATTTGTTAAGCAGTTTTATTAGCCACATACCTATTACCAGCATTAAGACTGCTCCGATTAAGCTTGGTAAAAAATCGATTAATTTCTGTGCATATCTTTCAACGTATACATCCCAATCCTTAAGTTTTTCCATAAATATTATTCGTTTTTGTTTAAAGTGTTAATTGTAATTTTTGTGTCGCTAATGGGTAGTTGGCAGGCATTATTCACGCAAATATAAATAAGTGTTTCTTCTGGCACATATCTATTTTTAAACAATGCGCCCTCATTTTGATCTTTGCTCCCTGCGATAATTATATTGGGAAGATAATTTTTGTTTATCTCCTTTATTTTTTCTGAAGCGTGATTTCCCACCACTACTATTTCATAAAAATCGTTCTGAAAGTTTAGCAACAAATCCAACCAGTTAGAAAAGCCGCTTGGGTATTGATCTATTTCAGAAATTACATTTTTCAGCATTTGGTGTGAAATGGCTTCGAAATCGTTTTCCTCAAAATATTTTGAAAGCACAAATAGATTTTTTGCCATCACTGAATTTGAAGCGGGAATTACATTGTCCCGATATTCAACATTTCGACTAACAATCGCTGGGTCTTCTTTTGAAGTGAAATAAAACATGTTTTTTTCTTCATCAAAGAATTTTTCCCTGGCATATTCGGTCATTTCTTTGGAAAAATGAAGCCATTTTTCATCTAAGGTAACTTGGTATACATCTATAAATGCTTGAATGGTAAATGCGTAATCTTCTAAAAATCCGTTGATATTACTTTTTCCTTCTTTGTAATTATGAAATAATGCACCATTTTTTTGTAATTGTTTTTGTGAAATAAACAAGGCGCTTTTTAAAGCGGCGTTAAGATATACTTGCTTGCCAAATGTTTTATATGCGTCAACATAAGCCTTTAGCATCATTGCATTCCAAGAAGTGAGCGTTTTGTCGTCCAATCTTGGTTTTGGTCTTTTGTTGCGATATTGTAATAGGATGCTTTTCCAGTTTTTCTTTTTCTGTTGAAATGCTTCGGAAGTGATATCGAACTCCTTTTCAATTTCTGAATCGGTTTTCTTTCTGATAAGCACATAGTGATTGTTTTCCCACTTTCCGTAGCTGTTGATATTGTAGTATTCTTTAAAGATGGAAAAATCATCTTTCAATAGTTTTTGCAATTCTTCCGAAGTAAAAATAAAAAAAGCACCTTCTTCCAGTTTACCATGCTCGTTTTCGCTATCGGCATCTAATGAAGAATAAAACCCACCTTCAGTATTGGTTAACTCCCGTGCAACAAAATCTAGCGTTTCTTCCACCACTTCTTTATACAGTGGATTTTTGGTAACCGAATAAGCATGGCTGTAAAGACTAACTAGTTGAGCGTTATCGTAAAGCATTTTTTCGAAATGGGGAATATGCCATTTTTCATCGGTACTGTAACGTGCGAAGCCACCGCCCACTTGATCATATAAACCGCCGTATGCCATTTTATCAAGGGTGAGCGTTATGAAGCTGAGTAAATCTTTTTTATTTTCTTTTACAGCATAGCGCAATAGAAACTCATAGTTGTTTGGCATCATAAACTTTGGAGCTCCCCTATAACCTCCGTTTTTGTTGTCAAATTTGGCTGATAGCTTGGCTATAATTTCTGAAGTGGGATACTTGGCGAAATCTACGTCCTCTGTATTTAGATTTATTAAATCCATGCTCTTTATACCTTCTTCCAGTCGGTTTGCGTAGGCTATAAGTTTTTCTGGCTCTTCTTTATAAACTTCTTGAATCTGCTCCAGCGCATTTATCCAATCTTTTTTTCTGAAATAGGTTCCGCCCCAAACTGGGCGTCCGTCTGGAAGCGTGACTACATTGAGCGGCCAACCGGCGCTCCCCGTCATAAGTTGTACGGCATTAATATAGGTTTGATCTACATCTGGACGTTCCTCACGATCCACCTTGACAGAAATAAAATTTTTGTTCATCACAGCAGCGACTGTGGAGTCTTCAAAACTTTCGTGCTCCATAACATGACACCAATGACAAGCTGCATACCCAATGCTTATAATCATCAGTTTCCTTTCTTTTTTTGCTTTTTCCAATGCGTTTGCGCCATAGGGTTTCCAGTCCACTGGATTGTGTGCATGCTGAAGTAAATAGGGACTAGATTCGTGGATTAAATCGTTGGTGGAAGGATGTGTTTTCAAGTTTTCGTTTTTTGAAGAATTACAACCGAAAATAGATATTATTAAAAGAAATACAATTGTATGCCGCATAGGTTGCTTTAAAATAACAAAAATACGCTTCGGAGGAATAAAAAGCGTATTTTTAAAAATTCAATAAAGAATCTATTTTACTTCGAATGTGATTTTTACGTTTACTCTAAAATGAGTGATACTGTCATTATCAATCATACAGCTTTGTTCGTTTATATAAACGGAACGAATATTTTTAACGCTTTTTCCAGCTTCCTTTACTGCATTGCGAGTTGCATCTTCCCAACTATCTTTAGAGTTTGCTAGAATTTCAATTACTTTTAATACTGCCATAATTTTAGTTTTTTGTTAGTAAATTAATTTAGGCTTAATATACAATTATTAGAAAGCAATAGTTTAAAAATTAAGTTAAAAGCAATAAGTAAATTTAATAAACTCCCGAGCCTACTTAGAAATACGCTTTAAAGCGAGCTCAAAAAACCAGTATGCTGCGTAACATCAAGACATTTTGAAGTGAGCATAGAAATCGAGCAGTTTTTCGGCTCGAGTGTATCCACTTTAGTACTAGTGGGATTTACCCATTAATTGCTTCCACATACTTTATTTGACCTTTCAGCATTTCCTTCAGCATGGC
The DNA here is from genome assembly GCF_000429125.1 of Aequorivita capsosiphonis DSM 23843. Lineage (GTDB taxonomy): Bacteria > Bacteroidota > Bacteroidia > Flavobacteriales > Flavobacteriaceae > Aequorivita > Aequorivita capsosiphonis. The sequence goes on along the minus strand of NZ_AUBG01000010.1, from coordinate 3,206 downwards.
TTCAATTCCATTCTTAAGCGTCATAGTTGACGATGGGCAGCCACTACAGGCTCCTTGAAGAATAACTTTTACCGTTTTGGTGTTGTTGTCAAAAGATTTAAAAAGAATATTTCCACCGTCCTGCGCAACTGCGGGTTTAACGTATTCATCTAGAATAGATATTATCTGTTTTTCGAGATCTGTGCGAGTATCTTCATTTTGTTCCAATGAATGGATTTCTGAAATAGTCTTATTGCCAACATTGGTGGCATTTATTAAACCTTCGTTGATCACAGGTTTTCCATTTAAAATAAAGGTTCGGATAAATTCCCGAATTTCCATAGAGATATCGCTCCAATCAACCGATTTTATTTTAGTGATGGAAACATAATTAGAATTTATAAAGACTTCCTCTACAAATGGAAAATTGAATAGTTCTTTGGCTAAAGGAGAATCTGTAGCTTCTTCCCCGTTTTTATATTCAAAAATACTGGTGGCCAGGGTCTTGTCCGCAACAAATTTCATCACATTGGGATTTGGGGTTACTTCGGCATATATGGAGATTGGAACTTTTTTAGGAGTGCTGGCTTCCATTATTACCGATTTCCCTTCGTTCAAATATTCCAGGATTGATTCGGCAACTTCGTTTTGTACATCTTCCCATGCAACAATATCATACTTTTCAATGGCGATAAAGTTTTGGGAGATATAAACTGTCTTTACAAAAGGTAAATAAAAAAGCTGTTGCGCTAAAGGGCTAGGCTTTGCTTCGTCAATATTTTTAAATTCGTAGCTGGTTGATTCAGTTAAGAAAGAATTAGCAATAAACTTTATTATATTTTTATTGGAGGTCTCGGAAATTTCTATGAGATATTTGGACATATTATTTTTTTGTAAAAATACTAAAAGAAAGTGCTGGAACACCGAAATTGCGTGTTATATAATACATCTTCAAAAAGTCAGAATGTTGTTTCTGTGATCTTTAAGAAATGGCTAAGGAGCTATCTGTTTCTCATTTTTGATTATAATTCGTAGGTTAAGCCATTCTTTTAAGAGAAATGGGACAAGAGTATTCATAAAATTTCCTTAATTTTCGCCCTACATATTTTAAAAATCATGAATAAATATTATTCCCAGAAATTATTTTGTTTATTTTTTCTTGTTTTTACGGTAACATTATCTTTTGCTCAAGGTTCTACTTGTGCAGATATTGAGCCATTTTGTGCGGGAGATCAAGCCTTGATTTTCCCCAATTGTAATAATCAAGATCCTAATTGTAGCGCCACTGCAGAACCTGGTCCAGACTATGGATGTTTGTATAACCAACCATATCCCGCATGGTTTTATTTACAGATTGATGAAGGAGGACGATTGGATTTTCGAATTAGTCAAAATACTTCCTTTGACGCCAACGGGAACCCTTCGGGTATTGGCCTAGATGTTGATTTTATTGCTTGGGGACCTTTTGCGCAAGGAGACGATCTCTGTGATTTCTCACAATTGCGGCCACCTAATGAAATAGCCTGTAGTTATTCTGCGCAACCTGTAGAGAGCTTTACAATTACAAATGCTCAAGCTGGAGAGATATATGTGCTATTAATTACAAATTATAACGAATCTCCAGGCTTTATAAAATTGGAACAGACCAATGCAGGCCCAGGTTCAGGAAGTACAGATTGTAGTATTTTAACAACTCAAACGGGCTGTGAAGGAAGTGAATTTATCTTAGATGCTACTGAAGTGGGAGCAACCAATTATCTATGGGAATATGATAATGGTTTCGGTTTTGTTACGATTTTTGACGGAAATTTTCCTACCATAGCTGTTACAGATCCTGGTGATTATCGTGTGACCATTTCTTTTGGCCCCGGCTCGCCTATTGTTAAGGATTATATAGTTGTTGTAATTCCGCAGCCTATTATTGCCGATCCGCCTTTGGACATGAATAAATGTGATGATGGGACTGGTGCGGGAATTTTCGACCTAACTGAAAATGACGATTTGGTTCGAGGTACTCAAGATCCTGATTTTCCAATTTCTTACCATCGTAATCAGTTGGATGCCGAAACTGGTGCAAATGCCATTGATCCTGCCGATGCATATCCAATTGTTGGAACAATGGAAACAATTTGGGTGAGAATCCAAGATCCTTCGGGTAGTTGTAGTGCTGTAGATTCCTTTGAAATTTCATTTATAACTATTACAGCAACCCAACCTGCAACACCTTATTATATATGTGATCAAGATGCCAATGGAGTAGAGCCGATTAATCTAGAGGCAGTTTTTGATACCACCATACTTAATGGGCAAGACCCATTATTTTACACGGTTACTTATCATGCCAACCCTGGAGACGCTAACACGGGAGATAGTCCATTGCCACAGCCATATACTGTTGCCGCTGCTTCTACAATTATTTATGTACGTGTAGAGAATAACCAAAATACAGATTGCTTTGAAACCACCGAGTTTGAGATTATTCTAGACGCTCCCCCCACCATCAACGATACCCCGGAGCCCTTGGTCACCTGCGACTCTGACAGCAACGGTTTCACGGATTTTTTCCTCCACAGTGCCGATGGGGACATCACGATGGGCGATCCCACGTTGACTGTCACTTATCATTACACGGAACTGGATGCCCAGACCAACGAGGGTATCCTGCCAGAGCCCTTTGAAAATATTATCCCTTATAACGATGTAGTCTACGCAAGGGTTTCGAGCGCGAACACGGGCTGCTATGCCATCGCGGTGCTGGAGCTGCAGGTGCGCGACAGCCCGGTACTTACCGAGCCCACGCCGTACCGTCTCTGCGATGACGACGCCGATGGCTTTGCCATCTTTGACCTGACCACCAAGGCGGACGAGATCCTTGGCGGGCTGGATCCGTTGGAGAACGATCTTTATTATTATAGGCTGGAGCAGGACGCCATCGATGCGGGGAATGCCGCGCTGGAGAACCCTGATTTTTCAGGTGCCATACAGAACATAACGGCCTACCAGAACCAGGTCCAGAACACCCAGACCCTTTATGTGCTCGGGGTTGGTACCGATACCAACACCAGCCCGAACAACGGCGCCCAGGGCTGTTATGATATTGTGGAGCTGGAGCTGATCGTGGACCCCATTCCCTTGGTGGTAGAGCCCGCGGACTATCACCTGTGCGACGATACCCTGAACGGCAGTACGGTCGATGACCAGATAAGCACCTTTGATCTTACCACGCG
>NZ_KE386850.1:21939-295609 GCF_000429125.1 Aequorivita capsosiphonis DSM 23843 | reverse complement strand
GCCTAGGACGAAATTTGAAATTAGAAAGGGGAAATTCGAACAAGGAGCGACGAACGACGAGCGACGAACAACCAACAACGAGAGCACTGAACATCTCACATTTCGATTAAAGCCAAAGGTCGAATACGCTTGCACCGTAAAACTGCTACTGAAATGAAGACGTAGGACGAAATTTGAAATTAGAAAGCGGAAATACGAACAAGGAGCGACGAACGACGAACGAGGAACGAGGAAATTGCAAGATTTCTCAAGCCCAAACTATTCTACTGAAAACTACCACTGAAATAAAGACGTAGGACTAAAGGCCTTTATTAAAAATTATTGCAAGACTTCTCAAGCCCAAACTATTATACTGAAAACTGCCACTGCTCCCTGCTACTCTCATTGCTACTCCAATTGAAAACTGCAACTGTAGCGAAGACGTGTTTCTTTTTTAGGAAGACACTGCTTTTTCTATAAATCGCACATGAGCTTTTCAAAACCTTCATTGTCATCCTCAAGCCCCATTATCACCTTGATCTTATCTTTTTCAGAAATAACTGCCTTTTTACTTATTCCTAAAAGTGAGGTGATTTCTTGGTCGGTAAGCTGTAGCTTTAAAAGACAACAGAAAGCGACGTCGTTCTCAGAAAGCTTGGGAAACATTTCAGAAAGACTATAACTGAACTCGGGTTGTACTTCTACAAATTTTGACTTGAAATGTTTCCAATAATTTTTTTGATCCACAATACCGATAATTTTGGTTGCCAGTGGCTCTGATATTTCTTCCTTATTACTGGAGTCGAGCAAATCCCTGATTTTATTTTGAATATCTGCCACTTCCAAGGCCATGTTAACCAATTCCCGCTCTTTATCGGCAAGGCGTTCCTCTTTTTCCAGCATCAGTTCGTGCTCCAACTCCTGCGTTACTTTTAGTGCGGAGTTCGATTTCTCTAGGTTTGCAAACTCGCTTTTTTGAAGCTTAATTTTTTTCCGTTGATATTTGTATATAAGTGCACCTAGAAACAACAATACTACTGCCAGAATAATAATGAGAACGGTAATATATCCTTGCCTACGGTTATTGTCTTTAAGCAACGTATTGTTCTGGGCCAGTACAATATTCTTTTCGCGCTGTATCTGGTTTTGGTAGGTTTCCTCCAGTTCCTTTATTTTTATCCTATCTTCGGAACTACGTAGGGAATCCTGTAAAAAATCGATGCGGTCAAACAGAGCGAGGGCCTTTTTATAATTTTGTTTGTTTCTATACGTCTCACGCGCTCCAATCAAAAAGTTAATCTCATCCCCTGCATTCATAGTACGTTGAAAATCATCCGTGGCAACCTGGACTTTATCTATTATTGCCAGTCCTTTATTATAATCGCCTTGAAGATTCAGGAAATCCAGATATTCAATTGCAATTTCCAGAAAACGGGTGGACTGCATCTGTAGCAGAAAGTTGAAGGATTCGCTAAAGGCTTTGGCAGCAAGTTCGGGTCTATGGGTAACTTTATAAATTTTCCCTAATTTCCCCATAGCTACATGCATATACTCCATGTTATTTATTTGCGTTAGCCCGTTTTTGGCCTCAAGCAATCGCTTTTCCCCCTCCGCTATCTTATCTAATTTCACCAAGCTCTCCCCATAGGCCAAGAGCGTAAAATAGTATGCAGCCCCTTTATTCTCAGCGAACTTGGGAAGAACCTGTTCGTATAAATCAACTGCAAATTCATAATTCCCGTTATTAAAATAAATGTTTGCCAGTTTTTGTTGCAGGATATGAATTCGCGGATCTTTGGTCTTTTCAAATATTTCTATCGCCTTTTTCAGATATTTGATGGCTTTCTCCTTTTGGAGCATATAACTAAAATTGGAAGCCATTTCGCCATATACCAAACCCTCTCCATTTAGATTATCCAATTTTTTATAAATACCCATGGCAGTTTCCAAGGCCGCCATAGATTCGTCATACTGGGCATTGGTGCGGTAGTTTATAGCAAGGTTTGAATATAATTGAGCCTGAATAAGAGGATGTTTTTCGGTGAATCCTATTCCCTTTTTTAAATAGAACGCGGCGGAGTCATAAACTGCAAGTTGATTGTAAGTAATCCCCAACTTACTGTATGCTTTGGCAATAGTTGTATCAGGCAATTGGGATGCGTGTTCCAAAAGTTTAAATAAATACACTTTTGCAGAATCAGGTTTCTTGAAAACAGCGTCGTTTATCTGAGCTTGTAACTGCTCTATAGCATCGGTTTGAGCGATTAGGGGATTTAAAAATAAAATAAATAGGAAGGAAAAGTAAAGCTGTTTCATAGGTTGGAATGGGGTGGGTAAATGTATAAATAATTCAAAATATTTAAGAACGTTTTTGTGATTTGTTAACTGGGGATTTGGTAATCCACCTGAGATCAAGTAGATTTTAGTTCCTCTGATTTCACTAATAAAGGACTAATTGCTGATTTCACCAATGAAGACAAGGTGTGGATTTGCTAATTGGGAGTTTTGCAGGTAAGCGAATTTATCTGAACCTTCTCTGACTCCCAAAAGTGCGTTCAACTATATTTTTTTTTCGAATATTAAGTCGGTATTTATCCTAAGCTTGGCAGCTGGGCTTAGGATAAACTTGGTCAAAGAGCCAACACTGAAGTTACTATTCATAATAATCAAACCCAAACACCGGCTTTCTAGTTTTATATTTTCCTCTGGTGAAGTCCGGCATTTCTTGGGAAGCACCATTTCCAGCAATGGATTTTTCGCTAAGTGGCGTTATTGCATACCAAGTAGCAAGGTCGTACACATCAAATGGGAACTCTTTATTGGCTTTTATACACTCAATAAAATCATTTATCAGAAAGTAATCCATGCCGCCGTGGCCGGCACCTTCGGCTTTTGTTTCGTGCTTTTTCCATAATGGGTGATCGTATTTTTCCATATATTCCTTGGAGTTTGCCCATTTATGTGAATGGTCCATTTCCTCCTCAAAATATAAAAAGCCTTGGTCAAAACCACCGGAACCGATATCCTGCCAGATGCCATCAGTGCCTTGTACTCGAAAACCTAGGTTATACGGACGTTGTAAAGAAGTGTCATGCGTAAGCAAAACCGTCTCACCGTTTTCACATTGAAGCATGGTTTGTACAATATCACCTTGCTTAAAATTCACCTTTGCATTAGGATGATCCTCCCCTCCTATTTTCTTAATGTACTTGGTGAGGCCAGCTTGTTTGCTTGCCATAGAAGTAAGATGCGTAATTCTATTGCCGCGATTCACGTCCATCATTGTCGCTACTGGCCCTATACCATGGGTTGGGTATAGCTCTGCATTTCTATTCTTATAATGATTGGTGCGCCATTTGGCCTCGGAAAAGCCTTTTTCGCCAAACTCTGCCCCATGACCATAAGCGTGTATGCCGTCATTGAATAATACATTCCGTAAATCGTGCTGATAGCCTCCTTGTCCGTGGACTATTTCGCCAAACTTTCCTTGTCGCACCATATTGAATACCGCCATAATATCGCGACGATAGCATACGTTTTCCATCATAAACACAGGGATTTTAGTTTCCTCTGAAACCTTAACATATTCCCAACATTCCTCCATATTCATGGCGCCACAAACTTCTAAGCCAACTATTTTACCGGCTCGCATAGCTTCTATGGTCTGCGTGGAATGCCATTCCCAAGGCGTGGAAATTATAACAGCATCTACATCTTCGCGTTTTAATAAGTTTTTATAATCGTAATCGCCATTGTCAAATACTTTCGGCTTTGGCTTATCGTGTTTTTCAAAAATCTTTAAAGCCATTTCCAACATTCGCGGATCGGGATCGGCAATTGCCGTAACCTCAACGTCATTGCGACGTAGCAATTCGTTTAGGTGAACCTGCCCGCGATAGCCTATTGCAATTAGGCCAATTCTTACTTTTTTATTAAAAAGTGTTCCGCTAAACACTGAACTGGGTAAAATTAAGGCGCCAAGGCCTACTATACTGTTGGTTCTAATAAAGTTTCTTCTGTCCATGGTTTGTAATTTGGGGATATGTTTTTCAAATATATAGAATTGTGAAGAAAAACATGGGGTACTTTGGAAGAAGAGGGATTTAAATGGACGGCTTGAACCGAGAAAGTTTGAACCATGACGGTTTGAACCACGATTGTTGAAACAGGACTATTTTCGAAAAGACATTGGACCTGCCTGCCGGCAGGCAGGCGGTAAGACGTAGGACAGGAAGCCGTAAGTCCCTCACTCGAGCGCGCCCGAGATCACAAACTTTATCTATCTTGGGCCCAAAGTACTGCTATGAATAGCACTAATATACACGAATATTCATTCATTCTTTAAAATGATGGCGCAAACAGGACGCTTTAGATTTCACGAACCTGCCTGCCGGCAGACAGGTGGAACAGACTTTCAGTCTGTTTTGAGTGCCCTATAAAATTTGTAAAGAATGGTTTAGCCATATCTTTCTCCATATAGATCTAAGCTATAAAGCGTCAGTTTATTACAAAAGTAGTTAGATGATAGACCTAGGACGGCTTGTTTCAAACGATGAAAATGTGTATTGTTAAGAGGCTCTACTGCTTACTCCTGTCCACCGACCGCGTGTCGCCGAAGCCCCGCCTACTGGACGGGCAGGTTTAAGGCCTTCGTAGCCAATTCGATGTAGTATTCTAGCGGAGGCACAAGCTTTTTCTGCGTAGGTGGAGCTACTGCTCACTACAATCTCAACAATAGCTGCTTTTTTTATGAGTCACCTTTGAGTATGGCTAATGGGTGTTATAAATTTTTCTATCATCACTTTGCGCTAATGCATTTTTAAATGCGTTTTCGCTATGGCTGTGGTTAATCCTTGTGCTAGGTTTACTTTTTTGGCATAAGTAGGCCAATTCGCAACCACTTTACTTATCTCTTTAATAATAGCTTCCCCTTTTTTAATGTTATTAGCTTTTGCAATGCTCATTAAATCGTTTAGTGTGATGCCCTTGTGCTTCCCATTAATGCTTAATGTATGCTGGCTTACCCAAATATTTGTAGGATCGTAAGCATAACACACGTCATAAGCTGGCGCCAATTCCCATGATTTTCCTTGTTTTAATCTAAATGAAAAGTTTTTAGTGTGATCGTCATAATTAGTAGCCAAAACGTTAAACACCATACGCTTAAACATCTCTTCTGCCTCGGGATAGGTCAATCTCAAGACACGCATGGTCTGGAACAGCTGTTCATAACTATAGCCGTATAAGTTGTTGTAGTCGTAATGTTGTAATCCGCACCAAGTTTGAATATGATGTTTAAGCTTTCCTTCCCTATCGAAACGTTTAGTCATAAAATGAGCTCGGCCATTTTCTTCTAATAACTCGCTGTCCATCATAATGATACCCGCATCTTTTGCCATAAGATAATAGGCGTATTCTACACGGCCCCATCCGTGGGTTTCGCCAAACTGGGCATCGCTCACGCCATCCAATTTTAACAGCCAATGTTCAAAACCCTTTGGTACATCTGTTTGCCCGGATTTTACAGCTCCTGTTTTTTCGTTGTAAGCAATCACCGCTTTTGGGCGTGCACCACCTGCCGAAGTTCCAACTTTTAATACTTCAGATAAGGCTTTTTCTTCATCGGCATCTAAATTGGTGCTTAGCTGTACTTTTTTAGACAGCATGTGCTGTGCTGCCGTTACCAAACTGCTTATTTCTATATCAAATATATTTTGAGCAGCTATTTGAGCTGGTTCAAATTCCAAAGCTCCCATAGATCGTGTACCTATAAAACAAAGTTGCTCTACAGGATTCATACTATTTGCTGGACGTCCGTTTTTTGCCAACCACAGGTTGATTAACTGATTTCCATATCGATCTGGCAAAGCGTCTGCCAATAAGCCCGGTAAGCCTTTAAAGGTATCTACGCTATCGTTTTTATCTCGGCGTAATTCGGGAAATGAAAAAATACGAGATCCTTCAGATATAGGCATTTTTATAGGTGAAATATCCCATTCCCTTCTAAGGAAGTTGGGGCTGTATTGAAAACTTGCCAATTGGGTTTGTGCATCCCAACGAACAGCCCCTACCAGCTGCCCCCATAATTTTATTTCGGCTGCATCTACCATCCTAAATCGTCTTCTTTATTGGTGGATTTGCTCTCGCTTCTACCCGCTCGCTCCCGTTGCTCCCTTTTTAGTTTAGCGTATGCCAATGGACTGATGGTTTCGTTAACCTCAAAGCTATTTAGTACAAACAAAGCATCTAATGCCCTCAATATTTGAATCAAGCTTGATAGTGATACCGACTCACCACGCTCTATCTGACTGATAGTCCATCGGTTTAACCCAGCGTCTATAGCCAGTTGGGCTTGGGATTTATTTATGCCCAAACGAGTTTGTTTTATAAAACTGCCTATTTGCGCTACGATAGCTATATCTGTCATTTGAACCCAATCTATGTTAGTATTTCCCATCTTTATGTGTGATTTTAATGCTTAACGTTGGTATTTCCCAACAAATATAGGGAAATTCTTTAAGCTGAACACTAAAGCACTGTTGGCATTAACCAACGTTAATGCCTATATAATGAGTTAATGCGAGTATATACCAACAAAACAAATGATATCATTTAATATAAAATTGATAACAGCACCTTTAAATTTGACATATTTCTGAAGTGTTTTATAGAATGTATGGAAATAAAACTATTTGACGCTTTCACGAAATGGAAGCAGGAGTTAGAGCTACTTTTGGAAAGGCATAGGACCTGCCGGCAGGCAAGGGTAAGACTTAAGACGGCTTGTTTTAAACGATACTATTCACTCTTGCCCACCCTCCCTTCACTAATCTCTACGTTCTTGAAGAACATTTCCGTTGGAGTCATAAACGATTTTCCATTCTTCTTTTCCTTTTTCAAGCTCTACTTCATAAGTGGTTTTTCCATCTTGCCATGTCATTTCTACATCGTCAACGCGGTAATCTGGGTATTTTGATTTAATGGCATCCCGTATCCCTTGTGGAAGATCCGCTTCAGTGATATCCTGTTCCTTTTTAATCACTTCTCCGGAAGCCGTGTACCATATCTCTTGTTCCATTCGCTCCATATCAAATTCCACTTTGTAATTTTCCATATCTCGTTCCCACTCCACATCGGTGGCTTTGGAGTAATCTTTTAGAAAGGCATTTTTAACCGTCTCGGGAAGTTCTGAGGGGTTTAGGTCTTGCGCCACGGCTATAGTAGTGACAAATAGTAATAACATTAAAGTCTTGACAGTTTTCATAGTTTCATTTTTTAGTTGGATACTTTTTCCTACAATATATTCCAATGCCGAAAGACTCTCTATTAAGAAGTTGTTAATCTTTGGTAAATCAGATAGATGTCGATTATAAACCCCGTGCTAATAGTTTCATTTATTGGCTATGAATCCCAAGAAATACCGATAGATCAGAATACCGGATTTCTAAATATTGACCTCACTGAAGCAGATTTTTTAATGGGTGAAGTGGTTATCGTCAGAAATAATATCTTTAAAAGAATTGGAAATCTCTTCAGAAAGAAAAATAAAGAAAGCTGTGATTCTGAAACTCACTTTTCACATCACACCACTGGCAATTGATACCTGACAATACTTGCCCCTATCGAGATAATCTTTCGGTTGCCCAAGAGATCTCTTCAATATTAGAAAAAAAATAACCGTCTCATTTTAGGCAAATGAGACGGTTATCTAGATTAATTGATTTATGCTCCAATTAGTAAACGACCAGCTTTTTAAAAGAAGTTCCTTCTTCTGTTTTCACCTGAATAATATAGGTTCCAGCGGCGAGATTGTAATCCATTACAGATGTACCAGCTTCCTTTTCAGTAGAATTCATCACTCTTCCGTGCATATCGATAATGCTTACTTGAGCTCTATTCTCAAGCACCAAAGAGAATCTACCCTTGGAAGGGTTTGGATATATCTGGAAATCTGCAGTTTGGTGACTTTCTACGCCTAAAAGGTTTATAATAACTTCTGTTTTTTCTGAGACTCCTGTTTCATAGACCGCTTCAACCTCAGCAATATGGGTTCCGTTGGTGAGGTTTTGCAGGGTAAAAGTTGTTTCCGTTAAGTCTTCAGAAACCAATTCCCCATCAAGATATATATTGTAAGAAAGGGCGTGATCGTATTTTTTTTCATAAGTTACATCGTCAATTTTCAGAATATAGGTATCGTAGCTTACGTAATTTATAGCTACAAACTTGGTATCTTCGGGTGCTTCATAGGAATATTCCGTCCAAGCTTCTGGCACACTTATTATATCACCGAACGCTGTAAAGTCTGAAACTTCGCTTCCAGTAGTGGAATAAAATACTTGCATTTTTTCTGGATCTGTCCCCACCAGCGAAGCGGCCATAAAGGCGAAATCTCCAGATCCGGCCGGAATAATCAACCAATCGTTGTTAACACCATTGGGTCCCGCAAAGCCGGTTAGAAACCTACGTCCGGAAACAGCATCAAAATCTACTGCCGGAGTAGTTGAATACGGATTAAAGACCATAAACGACATAGGCACTCCAGCATTGGGCCAGGTGAAATTAGTGTAGGTATAGGTCTCCAGACCATCTAAATCTTTCAATACATAATCCCCTATACTTTCGCGTTCAAAATCTTCGTATCGCTCCATTTGATCGGTAAAAGTACTGTGAAGCGTCCAATCAAGTCTTGCTGATGAGGCCGATTCAATGGTAGCCGTTAGATTGGAAGGCTGCACTTTTAGCAGGTTTAATGGTACGGTGAGGGTACCATTTTCTTCAACCTCAACTTCTGAAAGACTTACAATTTCATAGTTTTCCAGCTCTACTCTTATATTATAATCTCCGTGTAATAATTCATTGAAAGTAACCGTAGATGCGGAAGCAGGAACAAAAGCCTCGGCAAAGTTATCGTCATTCCAAATGGAAATATAAGCGCCTGCTGCACTTCCGAAATCGGTAGCTACATCTAAGGTAAAGTCAAAGAACATATTATGTTGAATTTCATTCGAAATCGCTTTTTCAGAGGTTAGGTTATCTTCGTATTCTGCAGTAATTCCATATTTATAGAAGTTTTGGGCGGCATTGGCGAGCGTGGTATCGTCGAAAGATGTTTCAGTTATAGGCGTTGGCGTTAGCTCTGTCCAATCATTTGCTGCCGCAGGACTCCGGTAAACCTTATAGCCTGTTGGATCGGCATCCATCGTATTGTTGACGATTCCGTAAATATTCCAGTTTTTATTGGTAAGGTTTAAGCCAGTCCATACGCCATTTTCATATTTCATACTTCCCTTTCTGCCCGGAGCGTTTGGTCCGTCGTCCAAACCTATTGGGTAGGCGCCATATTGTCCGGCAAGAAATTCTATTCCTATCCAAAGTTCTTTGGAAACATCAATCGGTAAAGATGTAGTAAGTTCGAAGACATACCAACCTTCCTCGGTGATGGAAGCAGGTTGCGAATGAATAAGTTCCGCAGCGTCCTCCCCTTCAAATACTTTGATGATAATTTCGGCATTGTTGGCTATATAAGCTTTTACATGCGTAAGCTCCGCATCTTGGGCTATTTGCGTTTGCAGATCGGAAGTTTCAAATCTGATTCCAGCAATAAATGGATCGCCACCGTTACCGTAGGAATCTCCAGCGGTGTCAAAGCTACCCCAACCTATCTCCATTTCATTGTAATGCCCAACAGGTATTCTCCAGTTTACTTCTCCTACACCATCATTGTTAACAGCCACAACATCACCAGGTTTATGCGGGGTAAGACTTAGGGTAAAAGTAGCAAGTGTGTAATCATCGTCCTCACTTGTAAAAGACAAAGATTCAGCATCATATAACGGATGGAAAACTTCAAGGTCATATTCTTTTTCAGCAAAAGCTTCCAAGGTAAAGTTTCCGGTTGCATCACTTTGAGTGGTGAAGTCAGAAAACCCTGTTAAATTTAGGCTTACGCCTTCAATTGCGTTTCCTGCAGCATCAACTACGGTTCCCGAAATTAAGATAGGAACGGAACTCATCATTGCTACATCCAAGCTTAGCTGTTCATTGGATTCAATAACTATGCTTGTTTCATACGTATCAAAGCTGTCTTTGCTATAAGTGGCCAAATAATTGCCGGGTAACAGAGCTGGAAAAAGATAGGCTCCAGTTGCATCTGTTGTAGTGGTTTCGGTTTGATAGGTAGCTGCGTCTTCAGGAGTAATTTTAACCATTACACCTTCCAAAGGTTCGCCATCTATAAGCTGCGTAACCACTCCCGCCATACTGCCATAATCCATTCTTTTTTCGGAAACTATACTTGGAATGGTGGGCACTTCTTCTGTGGACCAAGCTGGGGGTTGGGTGCTCGCTAAGCTAAGGTCAACAGAATAACCAATGGCATAATAGGTGCGCATATCATCTACCGAAGTATTGTAAAACTCTCTCGGATCGACCGAAGGAGGATTCGCCAACAATGGTTTTACAATGGTAATAATCACGTTTTCGTTGTTGGCATCGTCATAATAAAAGGGTTGATCCAGGTCAATGGTAATCGCATTGCGACCTGCAGGAAATTCAATATCGCCATCAAATAATAGTTTTTGATCTCCAAAATATTCCCAAACTGCATTGTCGAGATTGGTTCCAAAAACATCGCGATCCGTGGTGCTCATATATATTTTGTAGCGAGATGTGGAGGTAGTTCCCAGATTTCCGAAATAGGAAAGAGCCGTAATAAGACCACTGCTGCCAATTTCATCGGCTTTATAGATACTCTGCGAAATGATTGAAGACCTGCTAAGTTCAAAGGCCTGATCTGAAGCCTTATTACCACTGGTTACCGACTCCTGATCTGCATTCATACCAGAATAGGCTGAAACTACTGCAGGAATACCAAAATCAGTAGGACTGGTTTGCGCCACTATTTCATAGGTATATAAATTGAAGTCAGGAATTGTTGTTTCTGTATAGGTAATGCTTGGGTGCATTTCGGCCAAGGTTTCTGTTACACTTCCCAAACTGCGGGTTAACGTATAACCTACCACAGGGTTTTCAAGAGTGCCACCCAAGACCCCATAATCTACCTCATCCCAAGAAATCACGGTCTGTAAGCTTCCGTTTTGGGTGAAAGTTATATTTTTTGGAGCTCCGGGGATTGTTTCATAACCAAAAAACGTGAGTGGCGTGGTATAAACATTTCCGTTGCCAGAGGTGTTATAAGGGACGAACCTGTATATATAGGAACCTCCTTCAGGTAAAACGTCAACATATTGCATGCTTTGGCCTGCTGCGGAAGGGAGATCGTCAATTTCAGTAAGGTTCATAGGGTGGGTACCTCTGTATATCTTTATGCCCGTCATATTGCTAAGAGGGTTGCCAGCCTTATCTAGAGTAGGATTTACCCAATCCAAGGTAACCTCAATATCACTACCCAGCACAGTATTCATTGAAAAATCGGTAATAGTGTCTGGTGCTAGTGGTTCTACGTTGTGAACAAACTGAATATCATCTACCAGCATCATCACGGCTTCCGAGACGCAATTTATAGCGAGATGCTTTGCACCTGCAGGGATTACGTATTCAAACTTAGCCCAGTTGGTTGACGGAGCAGTGGTGTTTCCGCCATTAAAGAAAATAAAGTCATCCGGCTCTGCGCTGGTGTTTGAGTAGGCTACTTTAAACGCATCCGGGCCTGAATAGTCAAAGGAGCTTTTCACATAAAATGATAATACGCCTCCGGGATGGTCTGCCAGTTCATCAGAAATCAGCCAGTCGTTTGACGGTCCATCATAAGATGAAACGCTCGCAAAGTACTTTTCCCCAGAATACGGAATATACGCTTCCAATGTGTTTACTGGATCGGTTTGGGAAGGGTTATAAACAATAAAGCCCAAGGGACCACCTTTCCCTGGAAAATTCTGAAAAGGCCCGGCGGTATTCAGACCATCCAGATCTAGGGAAGTCCATCCTATTAAGTCATTTTGGGTAAAATCAGCTTGTAGTTCTACATCGTCCTTAAAGGCTTGAAGTTGTCCCTGTGCCCATCCTGAAAATGTAAAAAGAAGGCTAAGGAGAAAGATTAAGTAGGATTTTTTCATATTGAAGGTTTTTAATGGTGTTTGGTTGCAGGAAGGAGCTGTAAGTCCTCTTGCTGAAATAATTGCGAACTAAAGTAGTGAATTTGGAGACAATTAAAGAATTTAAATTTCATCATCTAGTTACAAGAAAAAATACTTCAATTGTTAAATCCCTATTTACATCAGTTCTTCACTTGGGAACGACCCGAGATCACGAACTTTATCTAACCTGAGATTAAAGTACTGCCACGAATGACACTAACCCGTTTGCCAACGTGCAGATTTACGCAGTTATCTCCAACTATTGAAATCAGATATGTAATCACCACAGCTTTAGTTTCACGAACCTGCCTGGCCGGCAGGCAGATGTAACGGACTTTCAGTCTGTTTTTAATGCTTGTAGCATTTGTAAATAATTGTTTAGTCATATAATTATTTTTTTGATTGTTCGCAAAATATCAGAAAGCCATGAATAGTGACATTATAGTAACTTTTTTATGAAGTCTCTAATAGGAAATATTTCCATTTATTCTGTGTTAATCCGCGTGATCGGCGGGATATCTTTCGCATTCTCAGATTTTTGTTTCCCGATGATTTGCTTCGCCAGTTCGCAAACGCTCGGATCGCAGATATTCGCAGACTTTTTACTCGGATGACAAAAAACGGATATACAATAAAACTTTGAGTATTAAGAGGAATTTAGGTATCACATCGAAAAGCTTGTTATAATTTTGCCGAAATGACTGCCACAAAGAAAAACAAGTTTACTGAAGGGAAAATACTCAGTTCCCTAATCAGTCTAGCACTCCCGATTATTTTTGCCAATATTCTCCAATCTGCTTATCAACTTATAGATACCTTTTGGTTGGGAAGGCTCGGCGCCAATGCCGTTGCCGCTGTTAGCCTTAGTTTTCCCTTGCTCTTTCTAGTACTTTCGCTTGGCGCGGGGCTTACCTTGGCTGGCACTGTGATGGTGGCGCGCTACGAAGGCGCCAATAACCAAAAGCTGGTCAATTTCAGTTCTTCACAAAGCGTCTTCCTTATCTTTTTGACTTCCATCGTTTTAGCCTTCTTCAGTTATTTTGCCGCTGGGCCCTTAATGAGAATCATTGGCGCCGGTCCTGATATTATCACAGATTCAGTCCGGTACTTTAAGGTTTCTTCAGTGGGCTTCGTGTTTCTATTTCTTTTCTTTATTTTCCAATCGCTAATGCGAGGTATTGGGAATGTGATGCTCCCTGTATATATTGTGCTGTTTACCGTTATTCTAAACGCGGTGCTGGATCCGCTGTTTATCTATGGCTATGGCCCAATTCCAGGATATGGAGTGGCTGGGGCTGCCGTAGCGAGTGTGGTTACCCAAGCTATTGCATCTGCAATCGGCCTGTATATTCTCTTTCGGGGAAAGCAAGGAATTAAAATCTCCCTTTCGTCCATGCACTTTAATATGGAAAACCTCAAAAGAACCTTTAATCTAGGCTTTCCTGCAAGTGTTGAACAATCTACCCGCGCCTTGGGGATGACGTTCATGATGGTGCTCGTGACCAGCTTTGGTAGCGAAATTGTTGCCGCCTACGGGATTGGCGCACGCATGTTAAGCTTTATAGTGATTCCCGCTTTGGGGTTGGGAATTGCCACCACTTCTTTAGTGGGGCAAAACATTGGGGCCTTAAAAATTAAAAGAGCTGAAAAGGTAGCCATATTAAGTGCCAAGGTGGCATTCTTTGGATTTACTGGCTTGGGGCTGATTATGTTTTTGGTGGCCGAACCCTTAACCGCCTTCTTTATCCCCGACGATCCCGAAGTAATTCAAGATGGGGCTTTGTTTATTAAGATTATGGCGTTTAGCTTTGGGTTTCTTGGCCTACAACAGGTAATGAACGGCACCTTTAATGGGGCGGGATTTACCAAAGCCTCTATGTTTATTTCCATTATGAGCCTTTGGGTAGTGCGCTTTCCATTGGCATACCTGCTAGCTTATACTTTTGAAATGGGACCAGTGGGTATTTGGTGGGCTTTCCCAATATCAAACATTATTGCAAGTATTGCCGCCTTTGGCTATTTTAAAACCGGGTATTGGAAGAAAAGAGTACTTCGGGATAGGAGTTTTTTGACGGCGCCGAAGTGAAGTTTGTCCTTCGATACATTTCGCCGAAGGGGCGAAACACTCAGGAAACGCAGTATAATTCCAAATAGAAAAGACATCATTCCATTTAAGAAATGAAAAAGAGTTCCCCTCCCTTTTTCAGAGAAGGGTGTCCGCCGAGACAAAAGTTTAATTTTATATAAAGAAATATCTTCACGGTGGGTGGTGTGGGTTCTATCGGCCTGAATATTAAATAGAAGCACAGGCTTGTGCTCCCTTCGGTCTGCCAAATGGACATTTAAACGTTTAAATAATAATCTAGGCGGCAGCCGCTCCGACGCTAAAAAGCTATAGAGAGCAAAGCACTTTCCCCTTAAAAAACAATTTAGCATTTAAATTAATTATTAGGAGAAGGAACGTGCATTGAAATCGAAAACAAGCCTTTGATACATTATGCCTATGGTAGAACATTCTGGGATCGAATATTTTTTGTTTTAATAAAAACATTGCATCCACATCAGGTATTTACATATATATATTGCTTGTCCTCAAAAGGAAACCAAACTGGCATAATTTAAATAATAAAGCCTCCACATCGTGAAGGCTTTAAAATAGCTGTAAATGATTTATAATAACCAGAAGCTCCTATTCTTCTTCCTGTCTTTCTACTCTTCTAGTTGGATCTTGGTTGCGATCATTTTCAGCTTGATTTCCTCCACCTACTCCAGGATTTTGAGCGTTTTGCTGTTGCTGTTTTTGTGCTTCTTCCCATTCTCGGTTTTGTTGCTGCTTACGAGGATCTGATTCTTTTTGTCCTGGCTTTGTATCCCACTGCTTCTGCTGGTTGGTTTGAGAAGTAGGATTTTGTTTGGTCTGGGAAGTTGGTTGATTTGAACGTCCTTGACTGTTTTCCTGACGTCCTGAGTTTTCCTGATTTCTTTCGTTTGAGTTCATAACAATTATTTTTTAAGTTAATTTTTCTTTCCATAAATTTAGATCGCTATTGGAATTAAATATTCCCAAATAACAATTTCTTAATACTTAATTTTCAAAAGCTTAACTAAAAAAATTGATTGTGTTAGGTTTGAAAGGTTTTGAGTTAGTTGTTGAATAGAAATTAAATTTGAGATATGAGGTGAGATGCAGGAGAAGGGGAAGATGAAGATGAAATTGAAATCGAAATCGAAGTCGATAGCGAAATTTAAGATGTTCACTTGAATTCAGCTAACAAGAAAACACAATCTCAAACCTTAGTCACCTGTCCAAGTATCAGCATATTTTTAACTTTTGAAATAAAAGAAGTGTTAAACAATGTTAGCAAGTATGAAAATAGCATTAAATTTCAATAGCTTGATACGGAATTGCTAAAACAGCATATTAACTTAAAAATAAAATTCTATGAAAACGCCAAACTACAGTGATAAAGAAGGAAAACATCCCATTCCTCATGCAAAAGGAATCGCTAAGGACGATAACTTGAATCCAAAGTCCCAAACCGATGGAAAAGGTGTAAAAAAAGGACAGACAGAGGAAGAGTAATTAAATTGATTAACACCTAAAAAGCCTTAATTTATGGACAAAAAAACACCAATGCTCGATCCCAAAAAGAAAAATGAACAGAATATAGAGGACCAGGATTATCCTGGCGAGCCAAATTCTAAACCAGACACTATAAAAAAGCCTGAAAAAGAAGATCCGGACAAAATTCCAGAATCTAACGATCCCGCAGGTTATAGTGAACCAGATAACATTAAGAAGTCACCTTATAAAAAGAAATAAGCCTTTTATATAGGTAGGCATTGAAAAATCATTCTAAATTAAAACTTTCAGATTGCGAATTATATTTCGCATTCTTGAAAGTTTTTTTTTGACAGGTGAATTAGCATGTGAGATCGAAGTTCAAGGTGTTCGAGTGAATTTGAAGTTGCGACAACGGATTCAAATTTGTATCGAGAACCCTCATCATTCGTCGCTCGTCATTTGTTTTTAGAATAAGCGTTTACTAGGTTTTTGGCAAATTGCTTTATTTTTTGCTTATCCGCTTCGTCTGGATCAAGATTTATTTTTAAATTCTCTGTGCCACGAATAGCGTTCGTTTTTTCAAATTGTTTATCAAAATCGTTCACGGATGGGCAGAATTTCTCATAAATTAAATCCCCCGATCCCAAAACTCCAAAAACCTTTCCTTTTAAATTCACTTCTTCTAGTTCATAAAAGAAATCTTCGGCTTCTTCTGGCAGAGAGCCATCAGAGCCGTAGGTATAAGTTGCCATTACACAGATATCGTTTTCTATAAACTCTTTAGGATAAACTTCTGTACATTCTTCCACCAATACCTCAACTTTCAAATCACGAAGCTCTTCGGCCAAAAGTTCAGCTATCCCTTTGGTGGTTCCCGTTAAACTTGCATAAACAATTAATGCCTTTGCCATTTTCCTTGTTTTAGATCCTACTTCTTTAGTTGATGTAAACAAAATTAGTCAAAAGATGCCAATGCTCTTCGATACAATGCGCCTAAGGGGCAAAACCATCAGGAAACGAAGTAAATTTCCAAATAGAAAAGACATCATTCTATTTTAAAAAACCAAAACCAGTTCCCCTCCCTTTTTCAGGGAGGGGTGCCCGCCGAGACAAATGTTTAATTTTTCAAAAAAGATTAGTATTCCGGCGGGTGGGGTGGGTTCTTTCGGCTTGAATATTAAAAGAAGTAATGGCTTATGCCTCACCCCTTCCGTCCGCCGAATGGGCATTTGAAAGTTTGAATTACAATAGTTCCGGCCGCCGCTCCGACGCTAAAAAGCTATAGAAAGCAAAGCACCTTCCCCTTAAAAAATAATTTAGCGTCTAAATTATAAATAATTATTAGGGAAAGGAACACGTTGAAATCGAAACTGAAATCAAAATCGAAATCAAAGGTGTTCGAGTGAATTTGAAGTAGCGACAGCGGATTCAAATTTGTGCCGAGAACCCCTTTCGTCGTTCGTCGCTCGTAACTCGTCCCTCAAAAACTCACCACTCATCTCTCACAAACATACTTATCAATAATATACCTTGTTACCGGCTTCAATGTTTTCCCTGTGATAGGATGCAGACCGTAGCTTGAAAAGAAATCGAGGCTACCGTTTTTGTTCTTACTATACCATACCCGAACACTGCCATCTGCATTAAAAAACTGGGTTTCGCATTGGGGGTTTAGTCGTGTGAAATTTGCTATTCGATCTTCTTTATAGGCTTTAAGCTCTCCTTTGCTCAACTTGTCGGCATCAAAGGAAGCTTCTATGTAATTAGTGCCATCCCACTTCATCCATCGTTGTTGTTTGGACACCATTAGAAACAGGATTACCATCGCGGAAACTATTGCTATTGCTAGTGATACTTTATGATGCTTTACAAAATCCGTTATTCTGAGATTGTAGGTAATAGTGTCATCAGACCCATTTTGAATGAGATCCTTTTTATCCCCTTTAATCCTTATCACAAAATCGGTATAATCACTATAGCCCAAGAAAGAAGATAGACCGTTTAAAACTGCAGGCTGCTTTATCTCCACTTGAGTAGCTGCCAATGCCTCATTATAATAATCTCTTAACCTTCTCTCTCCAAATTGAAAATCCTGATTTTCTTCAATATAATAGGACAAAACAGTTGCCAAACGGGATTTAGAGGGGTTTATATTCCCTCGTTCTTCTTCCTGTTTTAAAGCCTTTTCAAAGCTTTCAGTTATTAATCTGTTGTGCACCTGTGTCTGTTTTTCCAAAGCTTAAAACTACATAATTCACTTGGAAATTCTTCGGAAGTTCTTTTCCAAAGTCTTTCCATTTGATTTCCAAGACCTTACTAAACATCTTCCTTTATTTGCTTCATCATTGAAAATCTAGAAACTAAAAGATTTTAATACCAGCAAGGAGGCATTGCGTAATGCCAGTAGATGAAGTGGGGAAATAAATCTTCCGCATTACTCAAACTCTCCTTCTTCCCTATTTACAAAGCAGCGCTAATTCGCTGTTTTTCAGCTATTCATTTCCGAAGAATCTACTGGATTTTTTGGAAGGGCCAACCTATTCTTTCACCTAAATATTTATATACAATGAAAAAAAAAATAACATTATTCTGTGCGCTATTATTTATAATGGCAATAAGCTCTTGTACCCCTGAAGCGACCGCCGACCAAGAACAACCGCAAAACTGTTGCGGTGATGATGGCAATCTTCCACCGCCACCATTTGGATAAGGAAATTAACATTTCCTTAAAATTTGTTCCTATTTTTGAGGAATGGAAAAACCCCTATTTTCATTCCTCTTTTTTTGGTTTATGTTCTTCATATGTACTTTTAAAGTGACGGCGCAACAGGAAGTGGACAGCGTGAATTATTATTACAAAATCCTGTTAAATCCGCAGAGCAGTTCAGATATTCCCCAAGCCATTAATTATTACACTCTTTTAAAGGAAAAGAATCTGAAGGCCAATAATACGTATGAGGCTATCAAAAACTTACGAATGATCGCCATTGGGGAGTTTGAAATCGGGAATATTTTTGACAGTGAAAGCGCAACTGTGGAAGCTTTGGAACAAGTGGATGCGGCAGTTTATTCTGATACATTAATTGAGGCACGGAAAGGACTTTACAATCAGTTGGGAAGGTGTTATCGATCGATCCATAAATATAATGAAGCCTTAAAAGCCTATGGAAATGCGCTGCAATTCTCTAAAAATCAAAATGACAGTCTGGTTGTTTTAAACAATAGAGGCAACATTTATAAAGATATGAAGCGCTTTAAATTTGCTTTAGAGCAGTTTGACATAGCATTGACAAAAAATGATGTTGAAAAGAATTCCAAAGCCTATGCCAGATTACTAGACAATAAAGGTGTAGTGCAAGCCAAACTTGGCAGTCCCGAAGCATTGAGAAATATGCAAAAGGCACTAACAATTAGAGAGCGTGAAAAAGATTTAATGGGAATGTATTCCAGTTATCGGAATTTGGCGCTCTATTATTTTGATAATAAAGACACTACGCAGGCTTTAAAATTTTCAGAACAAGCCTATCAAGTAGCCAACACGCTAAACGGCATCTATTTTATAGAAGATGCTCTTTCGCTTTCTGCAATAATGAACGAGGATCCCAAAATGGTTCGCTATGAAAAAATAACGGATAGTATTGCCATCGAGAAGCAATTGGCACAAAATAAAAACGCTTTTATAAAGTACAATGTAGCGAAGGAGCGCAAAAATACGGAGGCTGCTCAATTGGAAAACGAGAAACAGAAAACCTGGAATATATTTATTGTAGCCGTGGCATTAGTGAGTTTGGTGTTGGCTATAATTTTTTATTTTGCAATTCGATACAAACACAGGCAGGAAAAAATTACACAAGTTTATACTACTGAAAAGCGCATTTCAAAAAAAGTACATGACGAAGTTGCGAACGATGTTTATAGACTTATGGCAAAACTTCAAAGCAAGCCCGCGGAAAATGATGAGATTTTGGACGATTTGGAATCTATATACAATAAGAGCCGGGATATTTCCAAAGAAAATAGCAGCATTGATGTAGAAAATTTTCAAGAAGTAGTATCAGATCTGTTGTTGGGGTATGAAAACAAGGATGTTTCTGTAGTTAGACGAGATGCCAACAATATCGATTGGAAAACAGTTTCTGATATTAAAAAGACCAATCTCTTTAGGGTATTACAGGAATTGATGACCAATATGGCTAAACACAGTGAAGCCTCTACTGTTGTGCTAAACTTTGAGCAAAAAGGAAAGAAAATTTCGGTTAAATATGCCGATAATGGCAAGGGTTGTAAAATAAAAAGCAAAAATGGGCTTCAAAATGCGGAATCCCGCATAAAAGCAATTAACGGAACTATTACTTTTGAGTCTGAACCAAACAAAGGGTTTAAAGCAACTATAATTATTTGATCATGTTTAAAAAAGTTCTTATTTCAGACGATCTTGATTGTATCAACCAAGGCGTTTTAGCCGTATTACATTCCTTAGGGATTGAAAACATTACAGAAGTTGTCTATTGCGATGATGCTTTCCTAAAAGTGGAAAGAGCGATTTTAGACAAAGCCCCGTTCGATTTGTTGATCACAGACCTCTCCTACGCCCCAGATCATAGGGAACAAACCTTTACCTCTGGAGATGAACTTATAGCGGCATTAAAAAGCAAATATCCCGAACTTCCCATTATAGCCTATTCCGTAGAAGACCGATTGCAACGGGTGCGAAGTCTTGTTCAGGACCATAAACTAAATGCCTACGTCTGTAAAGGTAGAAAGGGACTTGAGCAACTGAACACTGCAATAACCGAAGTATTTAATGATGAAAACTATCTCTCGCCCCAGGTTGAAAATGCACTCTCCAAAAAAACTACACCTTTGATAGCGGACTATGATATTTCCTTAATGGAGCAGCTTGCAAAGGGTTCCTCCCAAAAAGAAATAAGCGATTATTTTAGAGATCAAAACATTCAACCCAATAGTTTGAGTTCTATTGAAAAGCGAGTTGGAAAACTTTGCGTTCACTTTAAAGCCAAAAATGCCATCCATCTTGTGGCCATGGTAAAAGATTTAGGATTAATTTAGATTTTATACAACTACAGATCAGTGATTTAACTTTAAAAACTAAAAATAAATACTCCCTTTACGGAATCCCGCAAAGAGAAGTGAAACAAGTGTCTTTTCTTTGTAGTGGGAATAGACAATTTATAATTCTGGGGAGAATTGTTTTGAATGTTTCCCATAGCCGTCTTATCGTTGGGGTAAGGCGGCTTTTTTTATTTTTAAAGGAGCAGAAACTAAATTCGTTTAATTCTTATTAAGAAGTTCCATCGTATTATTAAACTTTCAGTGAACACCGAAATCCTCTTCCTCCATAATAAGATTCGGCACCATTGTGATAGATGAAGACCCGTCCAAAACGCAAATCGCCAAAAATGGCACCTCCTAGTTTCCGAATTGCGGGAGGCGTAAAAAGCCAGCTGGATGTTTTTTTATCGAATTCGCCTAATTCATGTAAGCGATGGTATTGTTCTTCAGTCAAAAGCTCGGCTCCCATTTCTTCAGCCATTCCTACAGCGCTATGAGCAGGTTTAAATTTCTTTCTAGAATCTAGAGCTTCTTGGTCATAACAAACGCCTCTCCGCTCCTTCGGACTTTCGGCAGCGCAGTCAAAGAAAACATATTCTCCTGTTTCCTTATCAAAATCGACTACATCCGGCTCCCCTCCTGTTTCCTCCATTTCATTTAACGACCAAAGATTTTCTGAATTGGATTCAAGTCGGTTTTGTACCGCATCCCACTGCATCTCTTTATGCCTGTTCATATTCTTTTCAAAACGGGATTTTAAAATATTAAAAAGTTCGTCGATGCGTTCTTGGGGGAGGTTGTTGATAGTATTGGTTTTGGCTTTCATGATTCTTAGATAATTTAAAATCAGGCATGGCTGGAGAAGACTTAAGACCCTCCTACGGTGGGCAAGCCGCTTCACTTTAGGACGTAAGACGTAAGACTAGATCGTTACACATTTGTTTTTTTCTTCTTTATAAAAAGATTACGTTAGTATATTTAAAATTAATCATTTTTGAGATATAATACTCAATCTATCATGATTCCTTCGCCCTCCAAAGCTTGAGCATAGGAAGGTTTACTCTCAATAACTTTACCGTAGGATGAGACCACCAGAGTCGAAATCTTCTCGATTATAAGAGTCATCTTTATCTACTTCCAATCCGTCTCGAATTAATCACAGAACTCCAATTTATTCCTTCCGCAGCCACCCCAAAATTTTGTCTTGTTCAATTTTCCATCTTCCAGCCACTTCAATCAGTTTATAGGTTTCGCGTGATGGTCCTGAGGCTCCGGGATTCTGTTGAATGATTTCAATCTTTTTATCACTCACCTTTGAAACAATGGCTACGTGTCCATATTTATTGAAAGTGGTGCCGTCATAAACCAAGAGATCCTTTACTTTAGGCATTGAACTACTGGGATTGGTGTACTGAACAAGATTCCTACTCTTTACCCTTTTTCCATCTGCCACACCTTGTACAAAAAAGTCTTTTGCGTGCCCGTAGCTGTCAGGCATTTTATGATCGAGATGCTCGTAATAATAGCGCTTTACAAATTCTACGCACTGGTATTTAAGTCCGAGGTTATAGCCATCAGCCGTGGTATTTCTTCCTAAGACATTTCCCACAGAATTATTGTAATACACATAAACCCCATTTAGGCTATCCACCTTATCACCTACTTCCATAGATTTCATCTTCCACTTTCTACAGATATGCTCGCAGGAAGTGAGCAAAGAAATTCCAAAAAAGAGTAGTAAGGAGAAGGTCAATATTCGTTTTATTCTAAATACTTTAATAATCATCCATCAGCATTTGCAAGTGATTTTCTTTGTCTTAAATATAGCTTTTTATACTTCCTATATCCAAAAATAAAAAAGAGCGTAATGGCCGGATGTATTAAAACGAAGAGGATTACATTAAATTCCTCATAGGTAATGCCTAGCATGGCAGCTCCTTTTTTCATTAATTCTACGCAGATCCAAAAAACCGTATCCATATTATTTTGTTTTGGGTAATGATTTATTTTTAAAGATGCTTAACAGAAGGCCAATGCCCACAACCACATCCACAACATTCCAAAGATCACGCCCGAGGGCGATTTTAAAAAATGGTTGGAACAATAATGCGAGCGCGATATATATGAATGTAGCCGTAGTATTATTTTGCTGATTGGCTTGATATGCCAAGAAAGCAAACCCCACCAAAGCTAAAAACCTAACTAACTCATAAAATCCGTAGGGCATTTTCCAGAGACAGAGAAAAAACAGCGCTGCCAACCCGATTTTTATAGCTTTAGAAATCATTATCGTCACTTATTTTAAATTCGAGATAAACGGGTAAATGATCTGAAATCTCCCTAGCCCGTGCTAGGTTTTCACAAGTACCAATAAAATCCAGGCTTCCTCCTTGCACCATCTCAATTCCAGGAGTGAAATAAACATTATCGATAGGATGGCTAAGATAATCGCCTTTCTTGCATTTTGTTTTTAAAGTGGTTCGCTGATTCTGCAAGGCACTTTTAAAACCTCTTCTATAAAATGGCTTCCATACCTCATGCGTTTCGCTAAGATTGAAATCGCCTGCAATAAGAATTCTATTTGAATCCAACCTTTGTGGGTATTCTATAAAATGAATAATCTCCTCCTCTGGCCTATCATTGTACTTTCGCGAATGATAATTCACCACATAAAATGGCTCCGAACTTCCCTTTTTCTTAAAAGCAGCCACAAAAGGCTCCCGATAACAAAAATCTTCCAATACCTTATCTAAATACGCTCGATGCATCAAACTCACTTTTGAAGTCTTCCATAAAAAAGCATAACGCTCACTGATATATACCGAAGGACTTTTGGTAGGATCGCTAAGCTGATAATCCCATTTAGCACCCATTCGGTTGAGCTCGTCTGCTATTTTTGCCACCGCCTGCGCTCCTGCGGGATCTTTTGCCACCACTTCCTGAATGGCCACAATATCAAAATCGCGCAGAATATTGGCGATCTCGTAAATATCTTCTGAAGTTTTTGTTCTTCCTAGGTGGCGGATGTTCCAGGAGGCTAGGCTGAGGTCTTGGCTTTTTGAAGGTTTTAAAGATTTTGGAAATTCAGCTTTTGCAACTTTATCTAATGAAGAAGTTTTTTCAGAAAGAAAAGTTGATACTTCAATTTCATTAGCTGGGTTCAGGTTTGAGTTACAGCTGAGAAAACCTAGGAAAACCAGCAGGACTGAAATTGCAAATTTTGATAAATTTTTGAAAGGGCTTATAAATTTTGAAATCATTAGGAATGGATACTTTGTTATAAATCATAATCCGGACTAAAAACCTATTCTACAGGAACTAGGTTAATTTTAAAGTAAATAATGATTGTACAAAGAAAGCAAAAGTAAAATATCCTCAGATATAAATTTTGTAGAATACCGTAGTGGGCTGATTTAATTAGATAATATTTCTTAAAACGGATCTTTCATCCAAACCATCTCAATATTCTGTAATTTAAAAACAAGACTATTAAAAATATCTATTTCGCTTAAATTCAAAACCTTTGTTCTACCAGTTTAATCTGCAAGAAAGATATGCATAGTTTCTTTATTAATGAATTATAAAAATTTCTGCTATTTTTATTTGTTCTAAATAACAATAAAACCTAATTTTGCCGCCAATCTGAAGGCGTCGGAATCTATAAGAGGCTTATTTTAATTTCCTTTAAGGAAGAACGTTCAGATTAGTAATAAGAATATTTATATAAATCAATAAACAATGAAACACCTAATCAAAATATTTGTTTTCCTTATCTGCTTCACTGCTTTTGCTCAAGAAGAAAACATATTCCACGACAGATCTTTTTGGCAGGATAACCCCACTAAAGAGGTCGTAAAACAGAAAATTGTTGAAGGCAACGACCCAGTAGCTTTTAACAACAACGGTTTTGACGCCACTACAAACGCCATTCTCGCGAAAGCCGATGATGCTGTTATAAAATATCTTTTATCTCTTAAAGGGAATTCCGTTGATAAACGCACCCACGATAGCCGTATTTATTTACACTGGGCTGCCCTTAGGGGGAAAACAGAAATAATGAAATATCTACTGGAAAAAGGAGCATCCGTTACTGCTTTGGATAGTCGAGGTAATTCTCCCATAACTTATGCTGCTAATTCTGGACAGACGGATTCCGCCGTTTATGATGTTTTTATTGCCAACGGATTAAAGCTTTCAGAAGAAACAAATCAAGAGGATGCCAATGTCCTTTTACTTGTCGCTCCATTTTTGGAAGACGAAAAGCAATTAGACTACTTTACTAGCAAGGGAATTGACTTAAAAAGTATCGATAAAGACGGAAATGGCATCTTCAATTATGCGGCTCGAAAAGGAAATGTCCGCTTCCTAGAGCAACTTGTAAAAAAAGGTGTCGATTATAAAATTTTAAACAAAGATGGTGGAAATGCCTTTATGTTTGCAGCGCAAGGCACGCGTGGTTTTAGCAATTCGCTACCCGTTTATGAGTACTTAAAAAGTATTGGCTTAGAGCCAAATATCGTTACAAAAGATGGCAGCACGCCTTTACACCGACTAGCTTACAGCAATACCGATCCAGCTATTTTTAATCTTTTTCTTAAAGCCGGAGCGAACGTCAATCAAAAGGATGCTGATGGCAACACTCCCTTTTTAAACGCCGCTTCCAAAAATGATTTGGAAATAGTGAAATTGCTTTCTAAAAATGTAAAAGACATGGACGCCACCAATAACAACGGACAAACCGCTCTAATGCTTGCGTATGGAGGTAATAGTCCGGAAGTAGTAGAATTTCTTTTGAAAAATGATGCCAATCTCTCATTAAAAGATGCCGATGGCAATAGCATAGGGTACTATTTGCTTGAATCTTTCAACGCAAAAAAGCCTGAAGATTTTGAAACAAAATTGAAAATTATTCAGAAAAATGATATTCAATTAAACACGGTACAAGCTGAAGGCAATAGCCTTTATCATCTTGCGGCAAAAGCAAATGATCTAGACCTGTTAAAACGTCTAGCTGGTTTTGATATGGACGTAAATGCAACCAATGATGAAGGAATGACGGCTCTTCACCAAGCAGCTATGAAAGCAAAGGATACCGAAACAATGAAATATCTAATCAGTCTTGGCGCCGATAAAACTGCCAAAACAGACTTTGAAGAAACACCTTATGACCTTGCAAGCGAAAATGAGCTTTTGCAAAAGAATAACGTCCAATTAAACTTTTTGAAATAAAATGAAACATCTTATAAAAATAATTCCGGCATTATTAATCGTTGGGTTTCTGATAACCGGATTTTCCAAAGCGGAAACCAAGCCCGTTAAATGTTTGATACAAATGACAAACTATACCGGCGAAGGTGCTTATGTAATTGTTTCATTATTGAACCCAGAAAGCGAATATGAAGAAACGCTCTACGTACAAGGCAAAGATCCCGAATGGTATAGCGAGATTACGGAGTGGTGGAAATTCTACGGAAAAACTAAATCAAACATTGATGCCATTTCTGGGGAAACAATAAGTGGCGGCGAACGTACCGTAGCCATTTTACAAATTCCAGCCGATAAAATTGATACAGGCTATAGTCTGCGCTTCGAAACTTCGGTAGAAGACAAAGATTATTTTAAGGATGATCTTCAATTCCCATTAACCACTGAAAATCTAAAAAGCAAAAAAGAAGGTAAAGGCTTTATTCGGTACGTACGAATGCTGTCAAAGTGAGTCGGTAGACTTTAGTTGGTAGATAATAAAGAAGGCGTAAGATTTTTCACCAAAGGATTTTTTAGACCTACGTCATACGTCCTTTGGTCATACGTCAATCCCCATAGCTATCTGGACTGACCTCTCACATCTCACGTCTCACGTCTCACGTCTCAAGTCTCAAATCTAATATCTCAAACCTAACATATGACCATTTCCATCTGGCGATACAGTCATTTAGTGCTGGCCGCTGTTTCATCTTTATTTTTATTAATGGCTTCCATAACCGGAGGTATTTTGGCGGTGGAACCAATTTCACATCAAGCTGAAGGCTATGCCGTACAGGATTTGGATAAAGTTTCGTTGGCAACTGCGATTGATGGACTAAAAGATAATTATGACGAAGTCTTTTCCTTGGAAGTGGAATCCTCTGGTTTTGTAAAAGCCTCCGTGCTTACCGAAGATTTTGAAACATTAGATATTTATATCGATCCAAAAACTGGGGAACAATTGGGAGAAGTGGGAAAGAGACCTGCTATTTATAGTTTCGCCACAAACCTACATCGCTCCCTTTTCTTAAAAAGCATCGGTAGATTTTTCGTCGGTCTAGTTTCATTACTATTGTTTCTGATTGCGGTTACAGGAATGTTTTTATTGGCCAAGAGACAAGGCGGGATAAAAAAGCTGTTTTCCAAAGTACAGAAAGAGTATTTCGAAATGCGCTACCACGTTATATTAAGCCGCTGGTTGTTTATTCCCATTGTGATTATAGCACTTACAGGCGTTTATCTTTCTCTTGAAAAATTTGAACTTTTACCGGATTCTAAAGTTGAATATCGCAATAATATCACTTTAGAAGAAACCAAGACTTATGAGAACATTAGCGAAATCCCATTCTTTCAAGAAACAGCACTTACTGAAGTACGAAAAGTAGATTTCCCCTTTTCCGATGATCCCGAAGAGTTATTTCATATTGCTTTAAAGAATAAAGAAATCAAGGTAAACCAAGCAACTGGAGTCATTGAAAGCAGCGCCTCCTACCCTCTTGTAAAACTTGCTTCCCAACTCAGTTTGGTGTTACATACCGGTGAAGGCAGCGTGTTATGGTCCATTGTATTGCTAATAGCAAGCGCATCGCTTATTTTCTTTATGTATTCCGGCTTTGTAATGTTTTTTAAAAGACGTAAAAAGGTTGGGGTTAAATCTTCTATCCCAGATAAAGACGAAAGTGAATTTATCCTTTTAGTAGGTTCTGAAACTGGCGCTACCTATGAATTTGCCTCCCGACTTTTCAATGCCCTCACCAATGCTGGAAAGAAAGTCTATCTCTCTGAACTTAACAAATACTCAACTTACGCTCAAGCAAAACATATTGTTGTTTTAACCTCAACTTACGGCGAAGGTGAAGCTCCTACAAACGCCTGGAATTTTATTGATGACTTCCCAGAAGTTCAACAACCTAATACATTTCAATATGCAGTAGTTGGTTTTGGTTCTTTGGAGTATCCAGATTACTGCCAGTTTGCAGTAGATGTAGATTCGCTTTTAGCAAAGCAAAAAGAGTTTGATCGTCTTTTACCACTTTACAGAATTAACGATGAAAACTTTACCGATTTTGAAAAGTGGACAAAGAAATGGGGCGAGGCCATCGAATTACCTTTAATCATTGAACGGCCACACAAAAAGCGAAAAAAACTAAAACAGATTGCTTTTGAAGTAGTGGAACGCACGGAAATAAACCAAGACGACACTTTTTTGCTTCGGCTAAAACCCAAACGACGGACTAAGTTTACCTCAGGCGATTTGCTTTCTATTTTCCCAAATGAAACTGGTAATGCGCGTCAATATTCCATTGCTAAAATCGGAAAGGAAATTTTGCTAAGTGTAAAGAAACACGAATTCGGGAAAGTCTCCCCATACCTTTCAACCTTAAACAAAGGAGATATTTTAACTGCTGCAATAGAACCCAACCCGCATTTTCACTTTCCAAAAAAGACTTCTTCCGCAATTTTAATAGCTAACGGAACAGGCATCGCCCCATTTTTAGGGATGATGGATAAAAACAAAAATACGCCCATTAATCTAATTTGGGGAAGCCGCACCCAGCAATCTTCACATCTCTACGATGGGTATTTTGAAAATAATATTTCCAAGTCCAAAAAGAACGGAAACCCAGATCCGCTACTAAAAATCCATAGATGTTTTTCCCGAGAAGAAAATAGACTATACGTACAGGATTTAGTAAGACAGCATCAAGATGCCATAATTCAAAGTCTCGAAGAAAACGGCACTTTGATGATCTGCGGCTCCCTTTCTATGCAACACGACGTTCTGGATATTTTGGAAAAAGTACTTAGGGAAAAATCAGGCATTAGCTTAGATATGCTGTTACATAAGCAGCAATTGCGGTTGGATTGTTATTGATCTGGACGGGGTTGAAAGCACGACTGTTGGAACCAAGACGATAAAGACGTAGGACTGCCTGCAATGTCGGATTTAGAATCAGGATTAGATTATTTTTGGCTAAAGCCAAGAGACGTTTCCATTATTTAACCCCGAGCTAAAGCACGGGGCTATTTATAATTACCACGGCGATTTAGCCCGTGGGGAAAAAGACCATATCCAATTCGGCTTTAGCCAAAATCTTCCACAATACTTTTCCCCGAGATAAAGCACTGGCTATTTTGAATTACCAAGGTGCTTTAGCCCATGGAAAAAAAGATAATATCAAATCCGGCTTTAGCCAAAATCTTCCACAATACTTTTCCCCGAGATAAAGCACGAGCTATTTATAATTACCACGGTGCTTTAGCCCGTGGGGAAAAGACCATATCAAATTCGGCTTTAGCCACACTTTTCCGAAAAACTCGTTCCTCCCAAAGAAAAACAAGTTCAACTAAGATGAAAGGGAATCTATAAATAGTCTAAACTGACCTCTGAATCGGGACAAGGGAACACACCGTTGAATTGCATAAATATTCATAACTTACCGATTAATAGATATACAATGAGTAGAGGTTTTGTAAAAGAAGAAGATCAGGAGGAAACTCCTATAATTCCGCCACGCGCAGCATTGCCGGAAGGAACAACCAATTATGTTACCCCAAATGGAATGAAGCAGCTTTTATCAGAGCGGGAACAAATAGAAAGCGAACGGGCAAATCTAGAAACTACCCACGAACAACAACGACGAATAGAGTTGGCTGTTATCAACGGCAAATTAGATCTGCTGAATGAACGCATAGCTTCTGCTAGAGTTTTAGACCCTGCAAGCCAACCAAAGGATGTAGTTCGTTTTGGAGCTACAGTTACCTATAAAATAACAACTGCGAAGTCACCACTTACTTTTCAAATTGTAGGAGTTGACGAAGCGGATATCGCCAAAATGAAAATTGCTTTTGTTGCACCCATTGCCGTGGCACTTACTGGCCATAAAGTAGATGACGAGGTTTCTTTTAACTTAGGTGGAGAAAAAAGAATAATTGAGGTAGTGGCAATTCGCTATGAGTAATTATTTCTTCTTTAGAAATAGAACATTTGTATCGTTTGATAGAGGAATTCCTTTTTTGCTTCAAAGCAAATTAAACCCCAATATCCTCATTCCACAATTTAGGTTTTTCTGCAATAAAGGTGTCCATGAGTTCTTTACATCTTTTATCATCAAGGACAATGATCTCAACACCGTTTTCCTTCAATAAATTTTCATGACCCATAAAGGTTTTATTTTCACCTATAATAACCTTAGGGATGCCGTATAGTAAGATGGTACCCGAGCACATGGGGCACGGCGACAAGGTTGTGTAGAGAACACATTCCTTATAAACGGAAGCAGGTTGTCTGCCAGCATTTTCCAAGGCATCCATTTCGCCGTGGAGTATCACACTGTCTTTTTGCACCCTTCTATTATGGCCGCGACCAATAATTTTACCATTATGCACCAAAACAGAACCAATGGGAATTCCCCCTTCTTCCATGCCATTCTCTGCTTCCTTTACGGCTTCTAAAAAAAATGTATCCATGATGTTAAGTTGTATTAAATGTTATTTGAATAATGCTTTATTTAATTTGAAAAAATCCTACATCTTACGTCCTTTAGTCTTACGTCCCTAAAAATAGAATCCTGTCATTTATCGCTATTTGGAACGATAGCAATAATGCGCAAAGGTCCTCCACTTCCACCTTTTATCTTCATTGGCAATGCAATTACCTGAAATCCTTTAACGGGTAGTTTGTCTAGATTGGCAACATTTTCAAATGCTGGAATATTCCCCGAAAGTAAAATAACGTGACTCTGAAAGTGAGTTGATTGTCCATAATCTATACTGGCTGTATCCAACCCAATGCTACTTATATTTCTATTTTTAACCAACCATGTAGCCGCTTCTGGCGATAAACCTGGAAAATGTAACTTTTGCACAGCTGCATCACCACGCTCATCGGTGCCCAAATATTCTTTTTTGTCTGGATACAATTTCGAAAAGCCTGTTTCCAATAAAACAATAGCATTATCTGGAATAGTACCGTTTCCTGCTTCCCAATTAGTGAAATCTTCTATTGAAATTTGATAATCACGGTTCGCCTGCGCTTTTTCTGAAACGTCTATTTTAATCCCTTTTCCAATTAATTGTGTTAACGGAATTTCATCTACGGATTCACCATTTGCAACAAAATGGATTGGCGCATCTATATGGGTCCCTCCGTGTTCAGCAGTTTCAAAATTATTGGCTGAATAAAAATATCCTTTCTCGGTTTCGCCAAAAGCAACGGTGTCTAGTTTAAATTCCTTCGCTGTAACCCAATAAATACTTTCCTTTGAAAAAGTATGGGTAAGGTCTATAATATCTCCATCAAGAAGTTTGGTTTCGCTGGAGGACGTTTGAACTTGCAAGGTTTTTTCTACCTTAGTATTACATCCCGTGAATAGTAAACATACGGCAGATAAAGTTAGCAATATTTTCATGTGCTTCGGTTTATGGTTCTTTTCAAAGTTAAAAGGAATACTGGAAGATAAGCTAAAATAATAGCATTAAAATACTTGATAATTCGAATTTATTGATAAATACGAAAAAAAATAATCATTTAAAGCATTTATCGCTAATGAAAACGTTACGATTTTTCCAAACATTCTTGAATCTCGAGGGAGGTAGATAAATTAAAAAGCAGCGTTTTCAGATTAAAAATTACATAATGTCCCTTTAAACTTCGCCCAATGCTATTTAACATTTATTAATGGTATTTTCTCGATTATAAAAACTTGTCCGCCACAAATGGCAATATGTTGTTAGGCATTAAATATGTGTAATATTGAAGATCCAATCATTGTTTAACATTCCCTTCTTATCATAAAATCCCTCAAAACAGTATCTTCCTCACAAAAAAACAAATGCGATTAACCATCAGTCTTATTATTGCTTTTATGGGAATTCTTTTTACGGGTTGTGCCGCTAAAAAATATAAGGATCTCTCCTATATTGAAAAAAACAATCCGAAAATTGCAGTAACTCCCAAACTCAATGTTTTCACGCCAAGGAAAAATTCTGAAGAAAAACTACCCGTTTTAATCTTTATGTATGGCGGCAATTGGAACAGTGGAAGCAAGGATACTTATGGTTTCTTCGGAAGAAATTTTGCCAA
Source organism: Aequorivita capsosiphonis DSM 23843 (assembly GCF_000429125.1). Lineage (GTDB taxonomy): Bacteria > Bacteroidota > Bacteroidia > Flavobacteriales > Flavobacteriaceae > Aequorivita > Aequorivita capsosiphonis. The sequence goes on along the minus strand of NZ_KE386850.1, from coordinate 263,568 downwards.
AAAAGGTGTCATTACGGTTATTCCTGACTACACTTTAAGTCCCGAAGCTAATTATGATGATATGGCGCAACAAACTGCCCAAGCAATTAAATGGACTAAAGCGCACATTGAAGAATTTAATGGAGATCCAAAGCAAATCTATTTAACAGGACATTCTGCTGGCGGACATCTAGTGGCATTGGTAGTTATGAATCCAAAATATGGAATCGATCCTGCGAATATATCCGGTATCATTCTTAATGACGCCGGCGGACTAGATATGTACAACTACCTTCAAAAAGATCCACCAACAACTGAAGACAATTATCTCACAACCTGGACGGACGATCCCGAAACTTGGAAAGCTGCCTCGCCTATTTATTTTATAAACGACAAAACCCCACCAATAATGCTATATATGGGTTCTAAATCCTATACTTCCATAAAGTCCAGCAACCGCAGATTTATAAATGCGTTAAAGGATTTTCAACCGAATATGGAGCCTATTGTACTTCCTAAAAAACACATTTCCATGATTATTCAATATTTTTTCCCGTGTAGCAAGCCTTTTGATGAGATAAAAAGCTTTATCAATACCCATAACGCAAAGTAATATTCTTGAAATTCCCCCTATATTGTTATCTTGCACGCTATCATTATAAAAATTTACTATGAAATTACTACGCCTACTTTTTATCTTTCTATCAGTTCCTTTATTTGCTCAGCAAGGCGGGATGTGGATTCCATCTTTGTTGGAAGGAATGAACGAAACCGAAATGAAAAACCTCGGTATGAAAATGTCCGCCAAGGATATCTATGATGTAAACAACGCAAGTTTAAAAGATGCTATTCCACATTTTAACGGGGGCTGTACTTCCGAAGTAATCAGCGATCAAGGTCTTTTACTTACCAACCATCACTGTGGTTATTCACAGATACAGAGCCATTCTACCTTAGAAAATGATTATTTGGCCGATGGATTTTGGGCCATGAGTAAGAAAGAAGAACTCCCGAATCCCGGTGTGACTGCTACTTTTATTGTTCGTATTGAAGATGTTACCACCAAAATTATGGCGGGCATTACTGATGCAATGAGCGAAGCCGATAAAAAGGCAAAAATAGAAACCAATATCGCTGCCGTTTCACAATCTTCCGTGAAAGAAGCTTGGCAGGAAAACCGCGTTCGTACTTTTTACGAAGGAAACCAATATATGCTTTTTGTAGTTGAAACGTATAAGGATATTCGTTTAGTGGGTGCGCCGCCTTCCTCAATAGGAAAGTTTGGAAGTGATTCCGATAACTGGATTTGGCCTAGACATACGGGCGACTTTTCACTTTTCAGAATCTATGCTGATAAAAATAATCGTCCTGCTGAATATTCTGAAGACAACGTGCCATACACACCAAAACACTTTTTACCAATTTCCTTGGACGGCGTAGCTGAAAATGATTTCACCTTAGTATTTGGTTTTCCAGGAACTACAGATGAATATCTACCAGCCGTTGCCATCGAGCAAGTAATCAACACGCTAAACCCTGCTCGAATTGCTATTCGCGATAAAGCTTTGGCGGTTCAGGATAAATATATGCGTGCCGATCCGCAGATTAAAATTCAGTATGCTTCCAAGTTTGCAAGTATCGCCAACTACTGGAAAAAGTGGAGAGGAGAAACGCTCGGCCTTAAAAAATCGAATGCTGTAGGGATTAAAAAGCAACAAGAAAGTGCTCTTACCGCACAAATCAACAAAAAAGGAAAGCAACAAGAATACGGGCAACTTCTTCCTCAGTTTGAAACCTATTATACGCAAAGAGAACCTTATGCTTTAGCGAGAGAATACTTCCTTGAAACTGCTTTGCGAAATGTTGAATTACTTCGTACTGCTTATCAAGCATATCAATTGGTTCAAGTTTACGAAAATCGTGGAGAGCAATCTTTTGAAGATAGAAGAGATAATATGGTGGATAGAATGTCAAGCCAATATAAAAACTACAGTAAAAAAGTAGATGAAGAGGTTTTTGATGCCTTGATCGCCTTTTATGCTGAAAAAGTACCTGCCCAATTTCTACCCGATTCCTTTAAAGACATGAATGTAGAAGCGCTCACTAAAAACGTTTATGGCAATTCTGCTTTTGTAAGTTATAATTCCTTTAAAACCTTAATGGATGGTGATGCCGAAACCGTAATAACAAATTTGAAGAACGATCCTGGCTATCAAGTGGTGAAAGATATGGCCGACGCCTATTTTGAAAAGGTCGCTCCAAAATATGAAGAATTGCAATTAAACATCTCTGGCTTGGAACGCGATTATATGAAAGCTTTGTTGGAATTAAGTCCAAAAGACGCGCGTATTTTTCCGAATGCCAACAGCACGCTTCGTGTTACCTACGGAAAAGTTGCTGGCTATTCACCTGCCGATGCTGTTTATTATGAACCTGTAACCCACCTTGAAGGTGTAATTCAGAAATACGTGCCAGGCGATTATGAATTTGATGTCCCACAGAAACTAATCGATCTTTATAACGCTAAAGATTATGGCGAATATGCCGAAGATGGAAGAATGCCCGTTAACTTTATAGGTACCAACCATACCACAGGAGGAAATAGCGGAAGCCCAGCTATTGACGCTTACGGAAACTTAGTAGGTTTAAATTTTGACCGCGTTTGGGAAGGTACAATGAGCGATTATTACTATGATCCTGCTCTATCGCGCAACATTATGGTAGATGCTCGTTATGTACTGTTTATTATAGATAAATATGCAGGAGCAAAGAACTTGATTGAAGAAATGAAGTTGGTTCATCCTAAAAAAGGGAATAAAAAATCTAAGAAGAAAAAATAGTGGTGTAGGTTGCCACGAACCTGCCTGCCGTAGGTTGGTGCACGAATGTTATTTAAAAAAAAGCCCTCAACTTTCGTTGGGGGCTTTTGCATTATGACTACACAGTTACACAAATACATTCGTGAATTCGTGGTTATATTAATCACTATATTTCTACTTCAAGTCTCGACCTTGAGTTTTGGCGGGTTTGCCACTAATGCACGAATAATATTATCAAAAAAAGCCCTCAACTTTCGTTGGGGCTTTTGCATTATATCTCACATTTACACAAACATTCGTGTATTCGTGGCCAAATTTTTTAATCTCTATTTCAAGCCTCTAGCCTTCAGCATTGGTCCGATTTTTGGATCGCTACCACGCCAGTCTTTATACATTTTCTCAAGATTTAGGGTATTTCCTTTGGAAAGCACCATATCACGGAAACGCTGTCCGTTTTCACGGGTAAGTCCGCCGTGGGTTTCGAACCAATTGTAGGCATCGTGATCGAGCATTTCTGTCCAAGAGTAAGAATAGTATCCCGCAGCATAACCACCCGCAAAAATGTGGGCAAAGTATGTGGAGCGATATCTTGGTGGTACTGCATGCACCACATCAAGTTTTGTTTTATGCAAGGCTTCTTTTTCAAAAGCATCAACATCGTCTATTTTCTTATCTGCTGAGATAGTATGCCATTGCATATCTAAATTGGAAGCGGCTAAATTTTCAGTAAGACTATAACCCTGGTTGAAAGTTCCCGACTTCTTAATTTTATCAATTAATTCCTGAGGAATTTTTTCACCTGTTTTATAATGAACTGCATAGTTTTTCAACACCTCTGGGTATAACGCCCAGTTTTCGTTGAACTGTGAAGGGAATTCCACAAAATCACGTGCCACTGCAGTACCGGAAAGAGAAGGGTATTGCTGGTTTGCGAAAAATCCGTGAAGCGCATGGCCAAATTCGTGGAACATGGTTTCTACTTCGTCATAGGTCAATAACGCAGGTTCGTTACCAGAAGGTTTTGGAAAATTACAAACATTATAGATTACTGCTTTTTTATTGTACAGTTTAGATTGTGTTACAAAATTAGACATCCACGCGCCTCCTCTTTTGGATGGACGCGCAAAATAGTCTGCGTAGAAAAGTCCGAGCTGATCTCCATTCTCCTCAAACAATTCATAAACCTTTACATCTTCCTGATAGGTTGGAAGGTCTGTTCTTTCTTTAAAGGTAATCCCGTATAATTTAGTTGCTGCGAAGAAAACACCGTTTTCCAATACATTATTCAATTCAAAATAAGGCTTTATTTGATCCTCATCGAGGTCGTATTTTGCTTTTCTAACCATTTCGGCATAATAGTTCCAGTCCCAAGGTTCTAAAGTGAAATCTTCGCCTTTAGACTTAATCATTTTCTGAATCTCGTCAGATTCTACTTGTGCTTTAGCAGTGGCGGCTGCAATAAGTCCTGCAAAAAATTTGTTTACTGTTTCAGGAGTTTTTGCCATTGTTTTCTGAAGGCTCCATTCAGCATAATTATCAAAGCCTAAAAGTTTGGCTTTCTGTGCACGCAATTCAACTAAGTCCTTAATTAGTCCTCTGGTGTCGTTCGCCCCACCATCCGCACGCATCCAAGCTGCATTAAAAAGCTTCTCCCTACTATCTCTGTTGTCCATAGACTGCAACAACGGCTGCTGCGTAGTGTTTAGCAAAGGAACAGTCCAACCGTCACCATCTTTATTTTCAATTGATTTTAAGTAATCTGCATCAACGCCAGCCAGTTCCTCTTTGTCGGTAAAAGTTACAGCACCGGCATTGTTTGCATCCAATAAGGTTTTTCCAAATTTGGTGGTAAGCGTAGCCAATCTTGAATTGTAATCTTTCAATTTGGTTTTGTCATCGGCAGAAAGATTAGCTCCCGCTATTTCAAAGTCTTCGTAATAATTCTCCAGCAATTTTAAAGATTCTGGATCTAAGTCAAGCGAATCCTTTTGATCGTAAAGTGTTTTAAAACGTTGAAATAATTTTTCATTTAAATAGATCTCATCATTTTGAGCCGCGAATTTAGGTGCCATTTCTTCTTCAATGGCTTGTAGCTTTTCATTTGTATTAGATCCTGTAAGCCCATAAAATATTTGGGCAGATCTGTTCAAAAGCTCTCCACTTTTTTCAAGTGCAAGAACCGTATTATCAAAAGTAGGTTCCTCTTCGTTATTAACGATTCCCTCAATCGCCTTCTTTTGTTGTTCCATTCCTTCAAGCATTGCTGGCTTGAAGTTGTCATCCTTGATTTTTGAAAAATCAGGCGCACCATAAGGCAATGTACTTTCCGAAAGTAACGGGTTTTCAGTGTTGCTCATTTCTTGTTCACTTTTGTTCTGATCTTCTTTTTCTTTTGAATTATTACAGGCAACCAGAAGAAGGGCCATGGTAACAATGGGAATTACTCTTTTCATTTTTTGTTGATTTTTTAATGGAAATGTAAAGATACAAAAACGACCTAACAAAATTCTAGATCCGTTATCTAAGCTATATCGTAGAATATGTAGTGGTTTACATATCAAAATGAATAGAAAAACTGGAGCCTAGGATGATCTCAAAAAAAGGGCTTGTATTGCTCTACTCGGAAATCTATGGTCGTTTTTTCTGGGAATTCGGCTTTCATCTTTTTATAAGCCTTGAGACTGCCAACTGCTCTATTTGCTGCTCCAGAGGGAGCAATTAAAGAAACGGTCCTTATTATTCTTTCGTTAGTAGGGAGTTGAAATTGATGGATACGAGGCACTGTATTAGAAATCAATTTCAGAGAAAGATTATATTCTTTAAGGTTTCTTCGGAAGAAATATTCCGGGCCATTTTTGCTATTGCCTCCGGTAAAAAGTAAGGTATCAATTTTAGGGTTTTGCTGAAGTATGGCAACCAAATCCCGCAGTTCCACATCCCGCATTCCAATATCCGAAGCATCCACTTTTTGGCGCTTGGCCGAAGCAACCATATCGCAAACCCCAATCCCTCTACTTTTAAGAAAATGTTCGCGCTGTGCAATAGCTTCAGCAGTGGTTTCAAATTTTAAATCTAATCTAAAGATTTTGTCCAAGATCTTCCAAAGCTGCCCATCACGACTTCCATAGCAAAAATCTACATCGTCAATTTTTAATTCCCCAGTTGTAAAACGCGGCGGTGGCAAAGTTCCAACAATTAGCTTTCTAGCGGTTTCAGGAATATAAGGCGGATATGGGTGGATGTGATGGAACAAATTAGGGTTGCAGGTTGCAGGTTTCAAGTTTCAGGTTAAATAATCTTATTATCTTATTACAATCGTCTTCATCTTCATTTCAACTACCTTATAAAAACAGGCTCATTTTCCTTTTCAGTATATTCTTCGCTATAACCATAGCCGTCAATATCAAAGGCTTTTAAATCGTCTAATGTTTTCACGTTGTTATCTATGGCGAAACGCGTCATACTTCCACGTGCTTTTTTCGCGTAAAACGAAATGATCTTGAGTTTACCATTTTTAAAATCTTTAAAAACTGGGGCGATTACGGGAACTTTTAGGTTCTTTTCATCAATTGCTTTAAAGTATTCTACACTCGCAAGGTTTATAAAAAGCTCATCATCTTCTAACTCTTCATTTAGAGTTTCAGTAAGCGATTTTTTCCAAAAAGCATATAAATCTTTTTTTCTATCGACGTGAAGCTTGGTGCCCATTTCCAAGCGATAAGGCTGCATCAAATCTAATGGACGAAGCATGCCAAACATTCCTGATAATATGCGCAGTGAATCCTGCAAGAGATCCAACTTTTCCGAAGGAATTGTGTAGGCATCCAATCCAGTATAAACATCGCCCGCAAAGGCGTAAACCGCCGGACGTGCGTTGTCCTTTGTAAACGGCGTGTTAAAATCTTTGTAGCGCTGATAGTTTAGCTCGGCCAATTTATCGCTGATGTCCATCAGTTCCGAAATGGCCTTTTTGCTTTTTCGCTCTAGTTTGTTGTTTATTAATTCAGCTTCTTCTAAAAATTTCGGTTGCGTAGCACGAGTTGTAGGAAGTTTGGATTTATAATCCAGCGTTTTTGCAGGGGAAACTACTATTTTCATTAAAATTCTTTTCTTCAAAAATAACGAAAAGAATCGGGGATTTGGGGTCTCGATACAAATTTGAATCCGCTATCGCTCCTTCAAATTCACTCGGCCACCGCGGAATAATAAGCTATGGGTTGTGAGCCGTGAGCTTGGAGCTTCCCATACTGCCAACTGCTCACTGCTACTGACCACTGACTACTTCCTTAGTTTCCAACAATTCATTGATTTGCCATTGCCTTGCATATTGCGCTTTTGCTAAATCAATTGCTTTGTCCATATTAAGAGTGGCATCGGCAGTATTCCCCTGCTCCATTTTTATCTTGGCAAGCACATTGTAACTGTCAAAATTATTTGGATTTATAGCCAGAGCATCGTTTAGCAACTCTTCTGCTTCCTTATATTTTTTATCAGAAACCAGTTTTCCTGCCAGATATGTATTAAAAAGAACGAAGGCATTTGGGTTAATTTCCTTAAGTGCAGTTTGAATTTTTTCACGCTCCTTATCATTTTTCTGAATTGTATAATTCGTGTACCCAAGAACACCTAAAGGAATATTAAAAACACTGCCGTATTGTTTTTGCACTTCGGCATAATGTTTTTTTAAAGCTTCGGCAGAATCAAAATAGCCTTGCTTGACGTGCCAAGTGCTAAAAATATCTGTCAACGCCCATTTATAGGTTGGGAGGCCTACGGAATTGTGAATTTCACCTGGAAACTCTTTATAATGAATATTCTTCTCCATAATGCTTTTCGGCACCTTTTTAAGAAACTTGTCCACATCCATTCCCTTTTCATTCGCAAGTGAAATAAATAAGTTTGCGGTGGTGGTTTCGGTTTTCCCCCAAGTATTTTTCATTATGGTTTCTATTGCATTCTTCCCCCAATACAGCGCCGGGCTGATGGCTATATAATTATTGAAAAGATCAGGGTGATTTATCGCGGTATTAATAACGAATATCCCGCCAACAGAGTGTCCACCCAAAATTTTATAATCTGCAGTTTTGTAGTTTTTATTGACATACGGAATCAATTCCTTTTCAATAAACCTTGCCATTTCTTCGGCATTACCGCTATCGGCGACGCCTTTAACCTGTGGTTTGCAATTTTTACGGTACTCGTTGGTTCCTTTTCCTGAAATTGCCACTAAAATCATTTCGGGAATAATTTCACTTATGGCGCCTTGCAATTCCAACAAACCAGCTACATACTGAAAGTTATAATCCCCGTCCAAAATATATAATACTGGATATTTCTCCTTTACAGTAGTGTTATAGGAAGGCGGAAAATAGACTGAAAACTCCCGGTCTTCTTGAAGAATTTCGGAATGCAGCTTATCTCTTTTTCCGATGGAAATTTCTTGGGAAAAAGTATTCAATGAGAATAATGATGTAAACAGGAGTAGGTAGATAGGATTTTTCATAATCATCTAAATAAACGAGAGTTAGACCTTCAATCATTAAATTTAAATAAAAATCTCAATATCTAGCAATAAATTAAAAATTCAGAATCTCTTACTGCCTGATAATACTACCACTGGATATTCTTTTTTTTACGCAGCTGAGAATTCTCTAATTTTAAGCGCTTTGAACACCTTTTTAATTCCTTTCTCATTTTCAGATAGGACGATCAAAACATCGTCGGCATTAATAACCGTACTTCCATTTGGCGTAATATACTTGTCATCTCTACGTATCATTGCAATAATCGCAGTTCGAGGAAATTCAATATCGACAATTTGTTTTCCAACCACTTTACTGCCTGAGGCAATTCCTATTTCACGCATCTCGGTCTTAGGGTGTTCCTCCATAAATTTTTCTGAAGGTGATAATATTTTCTCCTCGCTGGGAATACTCACTTTCAACCATTTTGCCACAATGGAAAGTGTGGTTCCCTGGATTAAAATAGAGGTAAGAGAAATGAAAAATACGATATTAAAAATCATCCCAGCCTTATCTATTCCTGCCAATAATGGATAAGTTGCAAACACAATTGGAACAGCACCTCTTAATCCCACCCAAGAAATATATACACGTCTGCGCATTTTCATTTTAAACGGAATTAAACTTATAAAAACAGCAAGAGGACGAGCCACAAAGATTAAGAACAAGGATATTATTAATCCAATGCCAATCACAGGAACAATATGCGATGGAAATACTAAAAGTCCCAAAGTAAGGAAAAGAACAATCTGCATCAGCCACGCTAGACCATCATACATTTTAAGGATTGTTTTCTTGTGAATTAGGTATTGATTCCCCAAAAAGACTGCACAGATATATATGGCTAGGAAGCCGTTTCCTCCCACAAAATCTGTAACGGAAAAAGTGATAAACATCAATGCAATTACAAGTACTGGATAGAGTCCTTCAAAATCCAGTTTTATTCTATTGATGATAACCTTGCTGAGTTTTCCAAAACCGAATCCAGCGATTGTTCCCACAATCATTTGCTGAAAAAACAACGGAATCATAGATGCAATCCCTTTGTCCTGATTTATTACCAAGCCGAGAAATGCAATGGTAAGTACATACGCCATCGGGTCGTTACTACCACTTTCCATTTCTAAGGTTGGCCGCAAATTGGCACGGAGCGCAAGGTTTTTGGAGCGTAAAATGGAAAATACCGCAGCCGCATCTGTCGAGGAAACGATGCTTCCCAAAAGCAAGCTTTCATAAATTGTAAAGTCGGTAACGAAATAGACGAAAGTTCCCAAGCCGACTGCTGTCAATAATACCCCTAATGTTGAAAGCGCAAAACCTTCCTTCATAATAGGTCTTACCGCTTTCCAATCGGTATCAAGTCCACCGGAAAATAGAATAAAGTTTAAGGAAATTATTCCAATTAGTTGTGCAATTTGCGGATCGTTAAAACTAATACCTATCCCATCTTCACCTGCCAACATCCCAATTCCTAAGAAAAGGACTAAGGTGGGAACGCCGAATTTATAGGAAGTTTTACCCGCTATAATACTTATAAAAAGTAGGAGAGAACCTACAAGCAAAATGTTTTCAATTGTAATATCCAATAAGTCTAAGTTTAAAAGTTTCGCATTTACGCAAAATACGAATTAAAAGGTTTTAAAAATAGCATCAAAGGCTTTCTGAGATGATGAAAATACAATTAATTTCTAAAAATGACGTAGGACGATAGGACGTAGGACTTAGGACACTTACAAGATTAGTAAATAACTCATCGGAAACTTAATTTGAAAAATGGGTATTCTGAAACATCAAATTAAAAGTGTGCTAACTCAGTTTAACCTGATCATCAACTTCTTATAAATCAAGTCTATCATCTAACTAAATTCAAAATTCTTAAACTCTGCGTTCTTTGCGGCTTTGCGGTAAAAATTGACCGCGGAGGCGCAGAGGTTCGCAAAGAAAAAAGAGCTTTAATAAAGAGAAGGTTCAATTACCGAAGCTAGATATAGTTCGTGATCTCAGGCCAACTCGAATGAAGGTCTTATATCTTATTCGGACACGACTAAGATTCATTAATTGAAACAAGTATTTAAATAGGTTTGCATATTCACAAATAAGCCTAATTTTACAAGCAAATAGCTTAAGGGCAATGACGACCAATAAAATAGAACTTCGTACTGTTAATGTTACGCGTTACATCACCCCACTTCGGGAAGGTGGTTCCTTGCCTGCTTTGGCCGAAGCGGACGACGATTTTAAATATGTTTTAAAATTTCGCGGAGCCGGCCACGGTGTAAAAGCTCTAATTGCAGAATTATTGGGCGGCGAAATAGCTCGAACTTTAAAACTAAAGATCCCTGAGCTGGTTTTCGCCAACCTAGATAAAGCCTTTGGCCGAAGTGAAGGAGACGAGGAAATTCAAGATCTTTTAAAAGGAAGCCAAGGCCTTAACTTAGCGCTTCATTTTCTTTCCGGAGCCCTTACTTTTGATCCCGTTGTTACTCAAGTAGATGAAAGGCTGGCTTCAAAAATCGTATGGTTGGATGCGTTTACTACAAATATAGACCGCTCCGTAAAAAACACCAATATGCTTATTTGGCATAAAGAACTGTGGTTGATAGATCACGGCGCCACCTTCTATTTTCACCATTCGTGGGATAATTGGGAGAAAGCTGCCATTAGTCCATTTCCATACATAAAAGATCACGTTTTATTACCACAAGCTTCTTTAGTTGAAGAAATAAATGCCGAAATGATTTCACTTCTCACCAATGACAAACTGAAGGAAATAACTAACCTCATCCCTATCGATTGGTTGGAGTGGGAAGGTTCTCAAATGGATTCCGAAGCAATTCGAAATGTATATTTTCAATTTTTAGTACAGCGAAGAAATTATTCAAACAACTTTGTAAAACAGATTCAAGATGCCAGGGAAACACTTGTATGAATATGCGGTAATTCGATTGGTACCTCGCGTAGAACGTGAGGAGTTTTTGAATGTTGGAATAATTATTTTCAGCAAGGGAGCTAAATATTTAAACTGTAAATGCCATATTGATACTGCAAAGCTAAACCTCTTTTCATCTGCACTGGAAGTTGACGAAATAGAAAAAAACCTTCAAGCATTTCATAAAATCTGCATCGGTGCCAAAGATGGAGGACCAGTGTCTCAATGGGAAATTCCCGATAGATTTAGATGGCTTACCGCCCTACGCAGTTCTTCAATTCAAACTTCTCGTCCACATAACGGATTTAGTGATGATTTAGAGGCGACTTTGGAACGGCTATTTGGGGAATTGGTGCTTTGAAAAAGGTTGAGGGGTTTAGGTGTTTAAAAGTTTATGAGTTGAGGAGTTTATGAGTTTAGTACAGACTGAAAGTCTGTTAAATTCGTGAGATTAAAGCCATACTGATTGCGTATCTGTTTTCGACAATGGGGATAATTTGTGTGAATTAGTGCTCCCGATGCTTCGGGAGTGGCAGTACTTTAAGCACGTTAGATAAAGTTCGTGATCTCGGGCGGGCGCTAGTGAAGGACTTATGTTTTAAATCCTTTTCTGGACAACAATGGATTTAAACACTACAAAACCTTCCCAGCCAAATACTTCTGAACTTCGTAGACATCGATACTTTTATTAAACTTCTTACTTACCGTAGGCGTGTCTTCACTGGAAATCCAGATTTTAAGTTCGGCGTCCAGATCGAAAGTTCCGGCGGTTTCTAATGAAAATCTTGAAATGTGTTTGTAAGGCAAACATTTGTATTCCACTTTACTCCCTGTTATTCCTTGTACGTCAATTAGAATTAAGCGTTTGTTTGTAAACATAAACACATCGCGAAAAAGCTTAAAACCAAGTTCTACCGCTTCGCCTTCAATTAAAAGACGAGTATATTTTTCGGTTAGTTTTTCTGAAGAAACTTCGCTGGCGTTTCCAAGGATTTTATTGAATAAGCTCATTTTTATTTAGTTTAAGAGTTGAGGAGTTTAATGGTTTAGAAGTTGATGAATATAGGATGTAATTACGAAACCTGCTGCCTCATTAAATATTACAAGGAACACTGAAAACTGCTACTGAATACTGCTCACTGATTACTGAATACTGACCACTGAATACTGATCACTGAACCGCAACAACTTCGCCTTGAAAAGTAATTGGTCCTCGATCATTACTGCTAATGGAAAGTGTGGCGTAGCCTGAAACACTTACTGACATTGAAACAGCATAGGTATCACTTTCCCCATTCACTGTTACCTTCACTTCATAGTCGTTTCCGTCTGAGATATTGAAATCTTTAGGCGCTCCTTCAAAGCGCATTCCTTTATCACGTCCCATCGTCATACCAGTATATCCTCTTCCATAAAATGGCAGATTACTTATAATTATTTCTGGCGAAAATGTCACGAAATAGCCACTTCCAACAAGATTCTTGGGAGTTCCGCCAGATGGAAATACAGTATTCGCGATAAACTCAAAAGTTTTTGAATTTAACAATTCTGCTATCGTTGCCGTAGCATTATTAATAGTCCCATTAATTGTATCTGCTTTTAGTTCCTTCTCCTGTGCTGAAACACTTCCAAGAATAAAGCAAAATAAGAAGCCAATTAGCATCTTTTGAGTTTTCATAGCTATTCCTTTTTAAATTCAATTATTGCTTACTGAGACTGAAAACTGCAACTTCCTTACTGTTTCCAATCTTGGAGTTCTTTCAGATATATGTAGGATTCCACAAAATCAACTTGCTCCTGCCCTGCATTTTCTTCAACAAATTTAATGCTGAAACATAGCTGATTAAATTTCCATTGGAAGATAGGTATTTTCCATCTTCCATAAAACGTACAACGCTATCATTTTGAACTTTTAGGTTAGGATAGTTTTTTTGAAGCTCTTCTCCACCACCAATCCAAGTAACGATTTTTCTACCATCTGCAATTCCGGATTCACCTATCAAATGCGCTCCTGCACAATTGCTGACGGTGTATTCTGTATTTTTATCTTGCTCTTTTATAAAATTGACAATTTTCGGATTGTGAACCTGCGTGTACATATCATAAGCGCTGGGCACAAAAAGCACATCTAGGTTTGGGCTGTTTTCAAAAGTGTAATCGGGAACAATCGTTAAACCTTCTTCCCATCTTTATTGGGCTTTGCGAAAACCTCCATAGTAGCGGTAACTTCGGTGGTTAGAACGCTGTTGTACATTAACAGACCAATTATTGGCAGGCTATCATTTATAGGTTTTAAAACATTTCGCTAAGCTATAGCAACAACTTCAGGATCTGCCGGGCTAGGTTCTGGACCGGTAGATTTATCTGTGTTGGAAAAACAACTAACAAGAATAAGTGAAAGCACGATAAGTGAAATACTTAACTTTTTCATAATACTACTTAGAGTTTGTTTTAACGATATTCAGGATTTTCAAAATTCCAGCGAGTGCCATCATCCCAATCCTTGCGAGAGTTGCCGTATTTAGGGTAACCGCCGTTCTCTTTTAATATTTTTGCCAGATGAAGCAAATTATACGTCATAAAAGTAGTATTTCTATTGGTGAAATCGTTGTTTTTTGCACCACTTTCTTTATCCATATAACTTGGTCCAGGACCAGCTTCACCTATCCAACCACAATCTGCTTGTGGCGGAATGCTGTAGCCAACGTGTTGTAACGAATATAAAATACCCATTGCACAATGCTTTATACCATCTTCATTACCTGTAATAATACAACCGCCCACTTTTCCGTAGAAATAATATTGACCTTTTTCATTTTGAAGACTGCTCATTGCATACAAACGCTCAATCAAGTTTGTGGCCACCGAAGATTTTTCTCCTAACCAAATTGGGGTGCCAACAATAAGAATATCCGCTTCATCAACTTTTTTCCAAATTTCTGGCCAGGCATCTTCTTTTGCGCCGTGTTCAGTCATATCTGGATATACGCCATAAGCAACTAGATGATCTACTAGGCGAATGTTTTCAAAGGAAACACCTTCGGCTTTCATTATTTTTTGTGAAACGTCCATCAAGCCCTGAGTATGGCTTTTGCGGGGAGATTGCTTCAACGTGCAGTTAATGTAAAGTACTTTTAGCTTTGAAAAGTCTGGTTTTTTCATGATTTTATTTTATTTCTAAAGATAACCATTATTCAACAAAAGGTTGTAATAACCATTAATTCTAAACTTTTAAACCTTCTAAACTCATCGACTCTAAACTCTTCAACCCACTTTTAAACCTTCAAATCAATCTCCTTTAAATTCTCAATTCTGTTGCGTTGAAGAAAATCGTCAATACTTTCAAAATGCTCAATTACGCGTTTATCTTTGAATTCGAAAACTTTTTCGGAAAGTCCTTGTAAGAAATCTCTATCATGGGAAACTAAAATCAAGGTACCGTCAAACTGAAGCAGTGCTTCCTTTAACACATCTTTCGATTTTAAATCTAAGTGGTTTGTAGGCTCATCCAGAATTAAAACGTTTACAGGTTCCAATAGTAATTTTACCATTGCCAAACGTGTTCTTTCTCCTCCGGAAAGCAAGCCCACTTTTTTGTCAATAGCATCGCCACTGAACATAAATCGTCCTAAAACGTTTTTTATCTGGGTACGGATATCGCCTTTTGCAACCTCATCTACCGTTTGAAAGACAGTCAAGTCCTTGTCTAAAAGAGCTGCTTGGTTTTGAGCAAAATAGCCCACTTTGGCATTGTGGCCTAAAGCACAGGTTCCCTCGAAATCAATTTCGCCCATTATGGCTTTAATCATCGTGGATTTCCCTTCGCCATTTCTTCCTACAAAACTCACTTTCTGTCCGCGGGAAATACTCATATTGGCATCGTTAAAAACAACGTGATCGCCGTATTTTTTGGTAAGCCCTTCCGCGGTTACCGGGTAATCGCCACTGCGCTGTGCCGGTGGAAAGCGCAAGGCCAAGGCTGAAGTATCTATTTCATCAATTTCAATAACTTGAAGTTTTTCAAGCATCTTCTCGCGGGAATTCACCTGATTGGTTTTGGAATACGTTCCTTTAAAACGATCAATAAACTGTTGCGTTTCGGCTATGAATTTTTGCTGTTCTTCGTAAGCTTTAATTTGGTGTGATCTTCTGTCTTCACGCAATTGCAAATAGTGGCTGTAATTTGCCTTATAATCATAGATTCGTCCCATCGTTACTTCAATTGTACGATTAGTGATGTTATCAATAAAGGTTCTATCGTGCGAAATAACGATTACTGCTTTTGCTTTGTTCAGCAAAAAGTCTTCCAACCAAATCACCGATTCAATATCCACGTGGTTTGTTGGCTCATCTAACAAAATTAAATCTGGCTTTTGAAGTAGAAGTTTTGCCAACTCAATCCGCATACGCCAGCCACCGCTGAATTCAGAAGTTAGCCTGTGAAAATCGCTTCGTTTAAAACCGAGTCCGCGTAAGGCTTTTTCCACTTCGGCTTCGTAGTTTATTTCTTCTAAAGCATAATATTTTTCGCCTAGTTCAGCAACTTTCGTGATGATGTTCATATAGGCATCACTTTCGTAATCGGTACGGATTTCCAGTTCTTTATTGAGGCGATCCATTTCGTCACGCATCTCAAAAATCTGTTTAAAGGCTTTAGAAGCTTCTTCAAAAACAGTGCAACTATCATCTGTCAAAAGATGTTGCGGAAGATATGCTATTACTGCATCCTTTGGCCCGCGAACATTTCCACGAGTAGGTTTTTGTACCCCTGCAATAATTTTCATCATCGTGCTTTTCCCGGCGCCATTTTTTCCCATTAGGGCTATTTTGTCGTTTTCGTTTACCACGAAGCTAACATCGCTAAATAGTGTATCACCACTAAATTCTACTGCAAGATTATCTATTGAAATCATATTCTAATATATTGTTTTTATTGACGTAGGACTGTTTCTATGACGTAGGACTGTAGGACGTAAGACAAACGTTTTAAAATTTAATCCGCAATTCTGTCTTATGTTCTACGCGGCTCACTGAGTTTATCGAAGTATCCTTTCGTCCTAGGTCGTTTTTTTAAGGCTGCAAAACTATTAAAAAGAAGTTGATTGCGAATTGTTTTGGCAATAAGTTGTTTCACAAGCAGAACTAATTAAAAACCCGCGTCAGTCAAACGCGGGTCTCTTCAAATTAATTCAGATTAAAATAAGCTTTTGACCTACTTCACCTATAAAAACATCAGTATTAAACAGTCTGGTGATAGTGAACTCTAAATTTTACTACTATCAGAAATGTGCGGTCAAGGCAAGGATAAAATTCCGTCCAGCTCCCGAAACACCCGAGGCGTAGGGCCTGTATCTTTGGTCTGTTAAGTTCTCAATACCTCCACTAACATCAAAAGTATCGCTCGCTCTATAAAGCGCCTTAAAGTTTAGGGTGTACCAAGCTGGAGAATATATTCCTCCATTTTCATCCAAGGCATAAAGTTCTACTTTCTTCTTTTCGCCTTCTGGCATATCATCATTCTCTCTTTCCCCCTGAAACGCAAAGTTGACTTCCATGCTAAGTTTTTTAGCCTTGTAATTCAAACGAGAAATTCCGAAAAACGGCGCTGCATGTCTAACTGGGCTTTCTTCTCCATTTTCAAGTTCCTCTTTTCCTTTTTGAAAGTTGAAATCGGTACTAAACCCAAAACCTTTTGGCAACTTTACTTCAAGGCCGAACTGCACGCCATACACATTCGCTACAGCAGAATTCTGTATTGCCTGTACCTTGCTAATCTCGCCTTGATAGAGTATACTATCTTGCCCATTGAGTTTGTAGTCGCGGCGTAAAAGCGAATTCTTTAAATGGGTGTAATAGCCAGTCACATCTATTTTTACCACATCGTCAAAAACCTTTGCAACCCCTAAATCCGCATTATAAGCGTATTCTGGTTTGAGATCTGGGTTTGGCACCACAACCTGTCCCGGAGCAGAATCAAATACCTTCCCTACATCATCAACATTAGGCGCACGAAAAGCAGTACCCAAATTAGCGCTTAAAACCCAAGAATCTGTTGGGCGATAAACACCTCCCAAACTTCCTGTTAAGGCGCCATTACTGGAACTAGCTTCGGTAAAAGGAAAAGGATAAAATGTAGTGTCAAATTCAGAATCCAACATAATTTGGTTATAGCGAGCACCTGCACTCAAAGTGAAACGATCTGTTACTTTGTATTCATCCGTTACATAAGCAGCCAAAGATTGCCAAGTGCTTTTTGGATATCGCGTAGGTCCGGCTTCGGTTATTCCAGTAGTAATATCGGTTATTTCACCTGTTGACTTAACGTCGTTCAAAACATATTCAAGTCCGTAGAAAAGCGTATTCCGGTCGCCAGTAGCTTTAATAAAATCGGCGTTGATTGAATATGCGCTTACATTTTCATCATTAATGCTTCGGTCTGGTTTGTTTAAAGCTCGATCCATTCGGCTCTCCTCAAACCATTGATGGGCAAGGCGAAGATTCATCTGATCAAAAATCGAATTGGCTTCATTATAACCGATACTCAAATTATTCATCATCCAAATTTGCGACCCATAATCCCATTCGGCATAACGCGCTGTACCATTTTTTTGCCTTTGGTGTCTGTCATATCTTCCATAAGGAGATGTTTCAGAATAGTGAAACCCATATTGGAAATCCCAGTTTTCATTAGGTTGAAATCGAATTTTCTGCATCATATTTATTTGCGAATAGGACGTTGGAATCTGCAATAATTCATCTTCCTGCTTAATCACAACATCTGTACTATCCTGATGCCGCACGTAATAATCCTTAATATAATCTCTAGGACCGTGACTTCCTTGACGCAGGTTGTCATAATCAAACGAACTTATACTGGTTAGAAAACTCCATTTCTTAAAGCCTACGTTTACATCAAAGTGACCGGTTTTTTCGTTGTTTGCTGAAGAATAACGCGCTTCTGCTTTTCCTGAGATCAAGGGTTCATCATTCAAAGAAAATTGTGGGGTTAAGGTGTGGAAACTCATCACCCCACCAATCGCATCACTTCCATAAATAACCGAGCCAGGGCCAAAAACCACTTCGGTATTTTCTATGGCGAAGGGATCCAAACTAATCACATTTTGAAGGTTTCCGGAACGAAAAATAGCCGTATTCATTCGCACGCCATCAATCGAATACAGCAAACGACTCGTTGAAAAACCGCGAATCATCGGACTCCCACCTCCTTGTTGACTTTTCTGAATAAACACTTTCCCTGAAATCCCTAAAAGATCCGCAGCCGTTTGCGGGTTTTGTAAAGCCACTTCCTGGGGCGTTATAGAAATTACTTTAGCAGGCACATCGTCACTGCTCTGCCTCCATTTTGTAGCCGATATCACAACTTCGTCTAAGTTTAAATTTGATTCCTGAAGCGAAAGATTAAAGGATTTTGCTCCCAGATCGCTATAACTAGTTATTACTGTTTTATACCCAAAACTCCTGATTTCAATGGCAGTTGCATCCTTAAACTTGCTAATATCTGCCTGTCCATTCGAATTCGTTGTAGTAAATAATTTTGAACCAACAGCTAAGGTCACCAATTCAATAGGTTCATTGGTTTCTTGATCTTTAATGGTAATTGTTTGGGAATAAGCACCGCCTATAAACCCGAACATCACCAATAACATGAATATTTTTTTCATTTAATGAGTTGATTTATTGATTAACATGAGGCTTGTAAAAAGAGTTACCGCTTTCGTTTTAAACACCTAATTAGATCGTAGGGCTCTGTATATTAACAAAGCGGCGACATACTAATTCTGAGCAAAACGAAGTAATTATGTAATTAAAAATACGGATTGTACTTTTCAGCACCCTCAAAAGTGATTGTTCCATTTTTACAAAATGGAAGTGATAAATGTATTCGAAACAAACATCAACTTAACTTTGGAGGCGGTGTAGGTGGAGGAAAACACCATGAAGTAAAATGTGTATCGTGTATAAAATCTTGATAAACAATTGGTGTTTTCTGAGAAGGAGTAATTTGCCACATAAACAATTCCGTGCAAAAAAACAACCTCAGATAAATATGCAGGTTTAAATGGGCGTCGCGTTTGTTTTCGTCTAGATCCAGCGCCTTTGCCACTAGTTTTGTCAGTTTTTTGTTGAGGAGGGTTTCTTCGTGATCCCACCAACATCTATAGAAAATGGAATCCTCTTTTATTTCTTTGGAAACAATATCATACATCTGTCCCTTATACTCAAACTCTTTGGAATGTTCCCACCGCAGTTCGCTTTGGGTTTCCTCCTTTGAAAACTTCAGAAGCACCAATTCCTCTTGGTCCAGTCCCGCAATCATCTTCCATTTTACATCTCGGCGAACAACAGATTTTTCATATTGCAGATATAGCGATATGGTAATCACGGGCGCGATCAAAATAAACAATAGCGATATGGCGATGATTCTTTGTTTCAAGGAAAAGATTAATATCGACTCAAATTTCGTGAAATTGAAAGTATCTGCAAGTTCATTTCTATCTTTTTATTGAAATAGACTTGAAAAATAGCTACAACGGTCATTCTATATAAATATGATAAAAAAAGACCACGCTGTTTTCTGCGTGGTCTTATAATTTTCATATATCAAACTTCAACATTAATACCAACCTCTAATATTGTACATTACTGTATTAGGTTGGTTTTTGGCATAGGCCATCAGCACATCGCGTGCCCCTTTAGCAGCGGCAATATTGGCGTCCAGAACTTTCAGTTTATACTCCCAAGGACGATCACTAAGTTGTTTTACCCTTCCTTCAATTTTGGTATAAAGCGATTTAACTTTGGGGTAACAAGATGAAGTCGGTTCAATGCGCGCCAAGAGAGCACCGGCTTCATTTGCGGCAGCCAAGTCTTGATTTGCGGTCCAAATAGCCGTAGCGTCTGCCAATATTAATTGACAATCACGATCTATGGTTTTTTGATACATCGTTTTTAAACTCTTTCCCACTTTATCATAACACGTACTGTTCACGGGAACGTTCACTAATAGTCCCAGCGCTTCTTCATATCGATTTTGATTGGCCAAGGTATTTGCTTCCTTTTGGATCAGTTCGCAGTTGTTGTTAAAGAAATCAATTATCTTTTGCTTTCCTTCCGTCACAAATACTTGAACGTTCTCACTATTGGTTTTCATGTTTTTTATGGCCGCAATATAGGCCTTGGTCTCATTGGAGCCCACTCCTTTTACATTAAAGCTTTTGCTCGTGTACAGCGTGCCATTTAGGCCATCGCCTATATAAAGCGTAACGTCCAGGTTAAGCGCTATTTTTGGGGGTGCAGACCCTATTACATCTTTGCTCATTACAGACACGTTGGGAGTGATGATGAATCGTGAATTATAGGAAACATCACTGATACCGTTTTTGGTAACCATTTGTCCCAATTTAGTCTCCAGAATTTGTCTGGCAGCGGCGGGCACCTGTTCCATTTCATAGGGTATATAAGTACCCAATGCAATATTGGAATCGCTGTTTTGTGTTGTACCTATCGCTATTGCAAAAAGTGAACATATTGTAAAAAATAATTTTTTCATAATTTGGTCTTTTATTTACTTCCTAAAATAATTGTAGCACGTCCTAGTCCTTTCATAACAAGCTTGTTTGAAATATTATATGGGGCACTGCTCAAGAATTTACTAAGATCCCTTACATATCGTCTCGCATCAATGGCATTTCCTCTGTCATTGAACAATGGAATTCGAACCTGCTCAAAAAGAGCCATGTTCTCAGTCATATCAGTTGTGTTAAAGCGGCCCTTTACCGTGTTTTCCTGAAGCCAGTCCTCAATAACGAATCCAAGCTCATCGCCGCCACCGTATTCTGTCTCTAGATCACCGTCCCAATCATCCCATTTTTGAATGCGAACTATTATTTCACGTCCGTTTTCAAACATATCGTCAAAATGCGATTGCAATGAGTTCGTAAAGTTATCCATATGCGAAAGCACCGCCTCAGAAAGGAGGACAGGTGTTTCTGCAGAAAAAGAAGGAGCTCCGGTTCCTGTTGCTGTAGCTATCTGTTTGTCCGTATAGGAATCCAATCCCTGAAGGTTGAAATTGATGGATTTTTTAGGTCCCGTTTTGTTAACCGTCCAAGTAAGTTGAATGATTATATCTGCCTTCGCGGCCTTTTTGAATTCATCAATTGGGTTTTCGGCTATTTCAGATCCAGACGTTTTAGATTGTCTCAAATTATCCTCCGCACTGTTTGATGATATAGTTTTTATAACCGATTCCATATTTTTAAGAGGAAAACCGCGATCTGCCATCATCCCATTTATTTGGCTTATTACCTGCAAAACTTCTGGGTTTTCCTGAAAAGCCCTTTTATAATCAGCAATCTTTTCAGTTGAACCTTGATTCTCAAAAGTCATTGAATATCCATTTTGGATACACCAAGCATCACTTGGAACTATCATTAAAGTAGGTTTCTTGGCCTGTCCGAAGACAATAGTAAAGCTGAAAAGCGCAACTAAACAAAATATTAATTTTGATTCTTTCATTTCTATAAAATTTTTAAAACCCACTGGTGAGTGATTTGACAATATTTTCTTTTTCGAGTCTTTTGCGCAATTGATCGTACATCACATTCACCATAACCCCGATTTTATATTCGCGCCTGCTAACCTTCAATCGGTCCCCCGGAGCAATACTACCATCGGTTGCGGCGGACACGTATTTTAAATACTCACCTCCCTCTTCGAAAAAGGCATCAAAAAACGCCTCATGTTCCTCTGCAATAGATGGATCCTTAAGCAATGGTTGAAGCGAAGTACATCCTTGGCCACCACCTGCATAGCCATTAAAAATGATTCCATGGACCGCATTCCGCATGGCGCTTGCAATGGCATGTTTTGGATTTTTTGAGTAAGACCAAACTTTAACTAGTTTGGCTCCTTGTTTCGCTACACCCTCACATTCAATGTCGTAACGCCAAATCGTGGTGTCTTTGTGAGCTTTTCCTTTTTTCCATTGAGCCTGAGCGCCGAAATTTGCGAAAAGCATGAATACAATCGTAAATAATAGATAAGAACGTTTCATAAATTTTGGTTGTATTTAGTTAATTTGTCTAATAAGCATTCCCGAATAATATTTATTTTTCGAGCCGCTAAAAGTTGTATACTCCAGTTCCGAAGGGTTTTCTTCATCAGCCAAATAGCGGTTGTCCCAAATCATTTTTTTCTCAACTTTTATAACCCCTACCTTTTTATATTCAGTTTTTCCTTCCTTGTTAATTATCTGTTCTAGGACTTCATATTTATCACCCTTTTCCAAACCTTCCTTCAATCCTATTTTGGCAGATAGCGGATCACCACTCAACAATGGAGTCTTTGTACGGAAAACCTCATAAGCTCTTTGCAATTTGGCAATAACGGCGTCTGTAGCTTTTCTAGTTGCAATTGTAATCAACTCAGTATCTGATTTCTTAGTAAATGCTGTACTCTGCAAATCAGCCCAAGCCGTCTCAGTACCCACATACTCCAGTTGAAAAATATCTGAATTCTCAAATGCAGCAACTCTTTCGGCATCTATATTTTCGTCCTCCGTCCAATAGTCGTTGTAGAAAATAGCTGCAACCTCTTCATTCCAGACAAGTTTGTATAAATGGGCATCCGTCTTGATCACATAACCCTTACCCATTACTCCAACTCCTAAACTAGCGGCATCGGCAGCTATACTCACGCCTCCAACTCCTGCAGCCGAAGCTGTTGAAGAAACCGCGGATAAAAGACCAGTTGCTTTTTTGGCAACTTCTTCTTTATTGGTATACTTAAAGTTATTAACCACTACAAAAGTGTTTTTTAGCAGTTCTTCGCCTGCATCAGCAATCATAGCTAATCCACGTTCACTCTGCTTAGCAACTTTTATATCTATATCTGATGCATTATAAGAACCTCTTGAAGCGATCAACTCCATATTAAAGCCGCCATTCTCACTTCTGTTAAACCATTTGGCCACCATTGCTTTTGCTATGGCTTTATTGGAAAGAAACTGAGTAATTGAATCTTTTTGAAGTTCCTTTAACTCCTTTTTTGACAGGTTTTCATCAACCAATTTTGGTAACATTCTCAATTGGCTATTATGGTCATTAAATTTGTCAGGGATTGGGTACGCAGCAAAAGCATCCTGAATTGTTTGGCTATGCTCTTGTTGTAAATCTGAAATCATAAAAGTGTAAAGGGAACTACGTTTGTAGTCGTCCAAACTGCTTTCCTCTTGACTGAAAACACTGAAATTAAAACATAAAAACAAGCTAAGAAAAAGTAATTTCTTCATAATAAATAAAATTAGTTAGTGTTAATTAATAGATTTTCAACGATACGAAGCTTCCCGATTTTAATTTTACGGAATACCGTAAAGAAGATAAAACAATCATAATGTATTTTTTATAAAACTAATTATCAATAACTTATATGAAAAAATTAATTGAAGTTTTTGGTTGTTGTCCCGTAGAAGTAATGTTTCCGCTTAGGAAACCGGATAGTATATGCAGTCCACCACAGCAGAATAGCTTTTGAAACGGTTCGATGGAAGGAAATAATCAACTTTTGTTAAAAGGAAGTTTTTGAATTTAGATCTTCTTAATCTTTCTTAAAAAGCGTCCAAACCTTTTTAAAACCCAAAACCACCAATAAACAAATAAAACCAACCGCCAATCCAACAATAAACTCAGGAATAAAGGAGGGAAGTTTTGGTAGCAAATGATGGAAGAAATCCAGATTATGAACAAATATTCCACCCGCAACCAAGATTAAGGCAATAGTCCCGATTACGCTTAAACTCTTAATAATCTTGGGCAACGCTTGAACCATCAGAAGTCCAAAGGATTTTTTAAAGCTCTTTTCTTTTTTACTGCTTTTTATCAGTTTATAGCCCACCTCATCCATACGAACAATAAGAGCTACAATGCCATAAACACCAACGGTAGCCACAATTGCAATTAAGCTGACCACAATAATTTGTGAAACAAGCGGCTGACCAACAACAGATCCCAAAGCAATGATTACGATTTCTACGGAAAGAATAAAATCTGTTAGAATAGCATCTTTGACCCTTGATTTTTCAATTGCCAATATTTCACTTTCTGTCAATCCTTCGTCGGTAAATTTCTCTTGGGCATGAGCATGTGGAAAAATTAATTCGTATATTTTTTCGGCGCCTTCATAAGCCAAATAAAGGCCTCCCAACACTAAGATAATCGTTACACCTGTTGGCCAAAAAGCACTTAGCAAAAAGGCAATTGGCAAAATAATGAGTTTATTTAAAAAGGAACCTTTTGTAATAGCCCACAACACTGGAATCTCACGTGAAGAAGCAAATCCAGATGCTTTCTCTGCATTTACAGCCAAATCATCACCCAAAATCCCGGCCGTTTTTTTGGCCGCCACCTTGCTCATCATGGCCACATCATCCAATAATGCTGCTATATCATCGAGTATTGCAAAGATTCCTGAAGCCATAGGTTTTTTTTAGAATTGAACAAAAATAGGTAAGTTGGCTTAAAAGTGAATGAATTAAAAAACTAATTTATTACAGAAAATTATAAAGAAATCTTAACATCAGCTTTATTATTCAAAATCTATCTTTGCTCTCCAATTATTCCTCATGAAATATTACATTTTATTTTTTTCGATACTCTTTACTGTTCTTCCTTCTATTGCTGTGGCTCAAGATGTTAATAGCTATCAAACGCTACCAGAAAAGTGGCAACTAGACTCAACCTCCCTCTCAAAAGAAGTTGAATTTAAAATACTACCTTATAAGCCTGTATATATTTTATTCGCAAACTATTCAACCAACGTAAATAAACAGCCCGTTAGCGGAAATCCAAAAAACGTAGTTCCAGTATCCATTC
This sequence comes from Aequorivita capsosiphonis DSM 23843, assembly GCF_000429125.1. Lineage (GTDB taxonomy): Bacteria > Bacteroidota > Bacteroidia > Flavobacteriales > Flavobacteriaceae > Aequorivita > Aequorivita capsosiphonis. The sequence continues at coordinate 238,427 of NZ_KE386850.1, read as the reverse complement.
CTTATAACCCGGTTGAACTGGTTTTTCAGCTAAGTTTTAAAACAAAAATATTACACAATGTTTTAGGAGATAAACTAGGAGGTGATGTTTGGGGTGCCTATAGTCAAAGCTCGCGTTGGCAACTTTATAACAACACACTTTCCCGGCCGTTTCGAGAAACAAATTATCAACCCGAAGCCTTTATAATTTTTGGCACGCCTTATCGCATCGGAAATTTTAAGGGTGTTTTCGCAGGGGTTGGAGTGGACCATCAAAGCAATGGCCGATCAAACCCGCTGAGTAGAAGTTGGAATCGGGTAATGTTCCGGTTTGGCTGGGAAGTAAATAAGTTACAAATCGTTTTAAAACCCTGGATCCGACTGCCCGAAGACGATAATAAAGATGACAACCCGGATATTCAAGATTATATAGGCCGGGCGGAACTGACCTTTAGTTATGATTTAGGAAACCACAACTTTGAATTGGCCACGCGCCATTCCTTGCGCGACGGCTCAAAAAATCGTGGCAGTGCAAGACTGGATTATTCGTATCGTTTCTTTAAAAACCTAAAATTCCACGCCCAGGTTTTTACGGGTTATGGCGAAAGTTTGATAGACTACAATCACAACCAAACCACTTTTGGTGTAGGCTTGTCTTTGTATTAATTATGAAAGGATTATTGGATGAATAAGTTATTAGGTTAATGAGGTATTGAGGTATTTCGCGAACAACCTTACGATAGTCCCAAACAACAAAAGTTTTGCATTTATGAATTGAACTAGTTGTGCCCGACTAAGATTTAAGACCGTCCCGTTAGCTATCGAGACTGAAACCAGTCTGCCGGCAGGCAGGGACGTAAGACAAAAGATTAGCTCCCTAATAGCCTGATAATTAGTCTAAATCAATTAAGCATACTTTTTAAACGTTAAATTTCAAGGGTAAACTCAATAGCCAGTCACTTAATAAAAATATTTTAAATACCTGTTATTTTTGACTCAACAGAATTTTGTAATATTTAAATTGGACACAAATGGAATTGAGCACAACTAATTAAATATCACATTGTTATTTCAAATTTTTAATTTACCTTTAATGGATTTTTCTTTAAATGTCTGGATTCTCATCCATTATTTCGGATAGTCCATTGATTACTTAAAAAATAGATTATGACATTCGGCACTATAATCTTACTTAGCCTTTTGATAATTGGGATCTATTTTGCCAAGCGGCTTGGTTTAACTGTATGGTTTACGACACTCATCAACAGCAGTAAAGCCAAGTATGAACGCCATATTACTTCAAGTAAATCAACTGTATTTGATATAAGCCCCGCAAGACCATCTTGGACCATTATCTTAATTTGTTTTCTATTGTACCTCATTGGCAATTGGTTATACCAAACCGATAAAGCTTCGGGACATTCCGGTCCAGTGCCATTTTTTATATGGATTTTCATCCCCGTGTTCCTATACTTTCTATTGATTGGCGCACGCCATCGCAAACCAGCGAAACTAATAATCTCCGACAAGGAGCTTGCCAATGGGAAAAATTCCTGGGCATTTCCGGAAATTGCGCGCCTTTATATTAACAAAGCTAGTACAAGAGGCGAAGAAAAGGTTGGGTCTAGTATTTCAACAGAGCCATTGACCGGTATAGTATCTGGTGGCAAATCAACTTCTGCGTTAATGGGAAAATACCTTGGTGGAAAAATGGCTCAACGTTCCTATTTGATCTCTATGAGAACCCGTCAAAGCAGCCGTGAAGTGGTATTGGCAGGCGGTCTAACCTTGGAAACTGCTGAAGCCTTGCTTCAGGACCTAAACATAAGCATTGCCCTCTCTGTTCCAACCAGTATTTGATTGGTGACCTCCTAAGAATCTCCATAAAGCAAACAAGGAAAAGCAAACAATTACGACAAATTTGAAAAATCAGAAGTCGCTATGGACAATAAAAGTGCTTATTCCGAAGGGAACTATTCAGAGAACCTTTTTGGGGATTTAGGAGTATTTCATTTTTCCGAGTGAACACAACCTTCAATAAAAATTCAGCCTTGTTTCTACCTATTTAACTTATTACCAAGAGAAAAACTAATAGGAAGCAAGACCATTTTTAAAATTATATTCGAGTTACCCGTTGTGCATTTTGAACATTTCATCGATTTTTACCCTAAAGGGAATACCGATGAAATTTCAAGTTCTTCCGCCGTAGGCGGATAAGAGGTAAAAAAAATGAAATCTCACCAAAATTGAATGATATTCATCAATATGCACAACGAGTTTGAGTTATTTGAAAAGCTAATATCTTGTTACCGCTCCAAAACCATTAAACTTGGACAACTCCCCTTCTGGAAGAAACACCACATCTCCACCAAAGTCCATATTGGCTTCAATCATTTCGTCATAAATATCATCAATCACTCCCGTGTCATTTCGTTCTTTATCAGCAACATAAACAATTTCATTCTCTTTCAGCACGGCGGGTTGAAACAGGCCTTGCTCAATAAAAAGCGTTTGTATTTTCCCTTCAGAAATAGCATTCCAAATTTCATTGGTGTCGCTTAGGAATTTATTTTCACCAACGGCTTTTCGCAACTCCTCTTTCCGTTCATTATTCATTTTCAACACATAATCCTTCACTACCGCCCAAGCTTCTTCCACAATAGCATGTGATGGTTCATTGATTTTGTTTTTATCTAAAAACACATTGAAAATACTAGGTTTTTTATCTGCAACTTTCATATATTCATTGTGATTCTCCTCAAGACCACAAATCAGCACTGGCAACGGATTCCCTTTTCTTAGTTCATTTAGCTTTTTATCTGCTTGATTAAAATATTCCGCTATCAAACTGGTCTGTTTGGAAGCAATGGCATTAGCAGCGCGATTTTTAGAAAAGAATTGGGTGTTCTCAAACGGAAATGGTTTACCAAATTCCTGAACAATCTTATCGTTCATCGCTTCAATTAATCTGATTTTCTCTTGACTCAACACCAAAATATAATAATGAGTCTCCAAGTGCATGGCGCGTACCAAATCACGAGTGGCAAAGGTTTCGTCAATAACCACGCGATCTTCAACTTTTATAGGTAAGCGCGTATATTCAGCAACCTTATCGTTCACAAAAAGCATCAAACTTTCCAGGTTTTGGCTATGGTCAATTTCGGAAGCAAGCTTATTTAGCTTTTCAACTAAACCTTTTGCATCTCGCTTGGTCGTATCAGCTAGCAATCTGTCCTCAGCTTCCTTAATCAAGTTTTTGACACGTAAACCGTCATTGAGATAATCAGGCTTTGTTCTATGTGTAGTTGCAATAATAGTGATACAATTTTCCGAACGGATGTCTTTAAGTTCTTTTAATGTGATGTTCATTTTCTTGTGGTTTTTCGTTAATATACTATATCTGGCACAGGGTTAAACCCCCACGATTTTCATTAATTAATTCATTGATTTTAAATAATTTGACCCTAAAATCTAGATGACCAAATTATGCCATAAATCACTCAAAAACTATGATATAAATCACTATAGGTTTTAGACTAAAACAGTTGCGAAGAAATCGGAATATAATTATGAGGAAGGAAAAATCGAGTTGCTTGTTTTCAAGAAGGATCAGAACTCCAACAACAAAAAAAGCTAAGGTTTGAGGTTTTGGCAGAATGGATTGTTACACAGAGAAGTCGCAGTTCAAAAGTATTATCGCGGATCCTCTACCGTTGGGAACTTCGCTGGAGTTAGCAATAATATAATTAACGTCACCAAGCCAGCAACCACCATCCCTATATAAACATTATGTGTCGCGTAAAAGAAAGCTTCCCTTAAATATAAGCTAACATCTGAAACCGATTTATGTGATTGTAATACCTCCACCATTTTATTGACACTGGGAAGTTGACCGTCAAATTGAGCCGGTGCATTTTCCAACTTTTCAGAAATAGAAGAATTAAAAACGGCTGCAAAAACTGCCGCACCAACACTTTGTCCAAAGTATCGCGAAAACATATTAGTACCCGTAACAACCCCTCTTTGCCCCCACACTACTGTAGACTGCACACCAACCATTAACGGCGTGGTTATTAACCCAAACCCAGCGCCCAAGGTCATTTGTACCGCCACCAAAGTCCAAACGGGTCCAGGGAACGGTAAAAACAAGAAACTAGAGGCGCCGATAATAACAATTGTTATCCCGCAAATTGCCGTGTTCCTAAAGCCAATACGCAGGTATAAATTCCCCGACAAGCCGGAGGAAAGCGGCCAAGTAATGCTCATACTCGCCAAAATAAACCCAGCGGCAATTGCGCCCACTCCGGTAACTGATTGTGCAAAAACCGGCAGATACATATTTGGCCCCATAGTAGCAATTCCCATTCCCATGGTTGCTAAATTAGCACCCAAAATCACTCGTTTCTTCCAAACCCAAGCGGGCAAAATAGGCTCAGCCGTTCTCCGTTCAATACGAACGGTTATAATAATCAATACTACAGCAACCGCTATAATAACAAGGGTATTTAGTGAAAACCAAGGCCACGATTGTCCTCCTTGCAATAAGCCAAACATGATAACGGTTCCAGTAACCAACATGGCTGCGGCACCCGCCCAATCAACTTTATGGCTTTTATGTTCCTTACTTTCGTGAAGGAAAATAACAATCAATGCTATCGCTCCCAACCCAATAGGAATGTTTATTAAGAAAATCCATCGCCAAGAAGCGTAATCGGCTAAAGCGCCTCCTACTGCAGGTCCCAGAATTGCCGATACACCCCAAACACTAGATAACCAACCTTGGATTTTGGCGCGTTCCTTAATGGTATAAATATCACCTGCAATAGTGTTTACCGTAGCCATAATTGCACCCGCACCCACAGCTTGCAAGCCTCTAAATAAAATTAACGAATGCATATTCCATGCGGCAGCACAAGCTGCCGAACCCAACAAAAAGATAACTATTCCGAATATCAAAATAGGCTTGCGCCCATAGATATCAGCCAGTTTTCCATAAACGGGAATGGTAATAGTTTGGATGAGCAAATAAATTGAAAACAACCAACTAAAAAGAGAGAACCCACCAAGATCCCCAACAATTTGGGGGATGGCCGTAGCAACAATGGTATTGTCCATCGCTGCCAACATCATAGTGATCATCAGCGCAAACAGAACCCAATTCCTGCGCATTTCTTTCACTGGCTTTTCTTGCATGCTTTCTTTTTCAGATTTTTGCACAAAGATAGTCCTTCAAATACTTTAAGGTGTTTTGAAATGAAATAAAAGCTTCGTAAAAACTAAGAATTGGCAGATCTATTCAGGTCTTAAAACCGATATTTTTCGTAAGTCAGTTTCCCTTTCCGGAAGAATCGGCTCTTGATCCACATGGTGTAGAAAATCCAACATTTTTTGGTTCACCTCATCCGTCTGATCAATTGATAGAAAATGGCCTGAATTTGAAATAATGGCTCCTTCCCCTTCGGGAATATACTTTTCTGTCAGTTTAACGCTTCGCTTACCGTTGAACAAATCACGATCCCCAACCAAAACCAGAACCGGCATTTTTAAAGATTCAAGAACCTTATTGGAAAAAGGCCGCATCTGTAGCATAAACTTTTTCAGAGTATCGTTTTTTAAGGCGAGACGAGACTGCTCTATGTAATCTTCTTCAATTTTACTGGGATCGTTGGACAAGGTTTCCAAAGTGCGAAGAGCTCGCTTTTCTTTTGGATAGAATATATTGAGCATATTTTTCAACAGTCCCCCGCTTGGCCGCATCCATGAAATAGTTTGAACGGGACTCAATAGAATTACACTTTTAACTTTTTCAGAATGAAGCGCCAAATCAGTAGCCAACCAGCCACCACGAGAAGTTCCTATCAAATGAAACGATTCCAATTTCAACTTATCGAGTACTTCCTCATACCAAGCGGTAATTTCATCTATATTTTTAAGATCCACTGTTTTATAGGATTTACCAGGCTCAATAATTAAATCGATGGCAAATAATCTGTATTCGCTGGACAAGGCCTTCGCATTGGGATACCACATAGTAGAACTTGCACTCATTCCGTGCATTAATACCACAGGTACGCCATCTCTGGGGCCGCAGGTGATAACATGAGCTATTCCCTTTGAAGTATTAATGTACAGGTCTTCATATTCAACCCCCCAAAGTTGAAGCGTCTTATCATAAGCCTCAAAATAATCCTCACGCTCTGAAGTAGGAGTGGTAATATACGAAGGTTTAATTTTGAATTCAGCATATTCATCTTCGTGCTGAATTTTATCCAAATCCCCCGAAGGAGAAAATAGGAAAAGAAGTAGAAAAGATACTATTTGAAATTCTTCCATTTCCGCGATTTATTCATTTTAATTTAAAAACATGCAAAATTGCTTAATTCATTTTTACTAGATTTCATTTTAGCAAGTTTTAACAAGGGGAAAAGAAGCACTAGCTATTTCTAAAATTCAAAAGCTTTTTTAAAGCTAATGACGACAAAAATTAAGCAACATTACACTTGGAAATATGTTATGTAAAGAGTGAATACTTCAGAATTATTAAACCCTAAAGACTTACAAAAGCTATGAGCAATAATCACCTATTTTGATTCGTCAAGGTTTTCCAAAAAGCTAATGATCTTTTTATTGACCACCTCAGCTTGATCTACAGATATAAAGTGACCCGCATTTGGGATAATAGCTCCTTGGCCTTGCGATAGATCTCGCGCTACAAGGCGAAGCGTTTTTTCATTGTTGATGATATCCTCATCGCCAATCAATACCAGCACGGGCATTTTTAATGATTGTAATTCATTCTGGGAAAACGGGGTCATCTGCATCATAAATTTTGGAAGCGTATCATTTTTCACCCCGATATTGTATTGCTTTAAATAGCTTTCGTCAATATTATTCGTATTCTTAGACAACGTTCCTAAACTACCTTCTATTTGTTCATCTTTGGAAGCGAAAATGCTGAATATATTTTTTAATAATCCAGTTGTTGGCCGAATCCAAATAAAGGTTTGCGCCGGACTTAACAAAACCATACTTTTTATATCATTTTGATGTTTTAAAGCAAGATCCACTGCCAACCAGCCACCACGCGAAGCTCCAACTAAGTGAAAGGATTCCAGTTTTAAAGCCCATAAAACCTCTTGGTTCCAAGCGGTAATCTCATCAATGTTTTTAAAGTCGGCCGTTTTATAAGATTTCCCAGGTTCGGTAAGTAGATCAATGGCAAAAATGCGGTAATCTTCAGCCAGGGTCTTAGCGTTTGGATACCACATGGTGGAACTGGCATTCATTCCGTGAAATAAAACCACAGGTTGCGCATTTCTTTTACCGCTCACTATAACGTGGGCAATTCCGTGTGAAGTGGTAATATAAAGCTCGTCATAATCGATTCCCCACTGTTCTAAAGTTTCGTCATATGCATCAAAATAGGCTTTGTGCTTCCCACTGGGACTGGTAATATAATCAGGCTTTTTTGTGTACTCCTTATATTCGTTTTTGCACGAAACAAAACAAATAAAAGAAAACAAAAACAGCAGAGTTCTAAAATTCCTCATTAATAACATATTTCATTTTGAATAGAGAGAATAGCAGGCAGGAAAATCAATTCTTCCAATCTAAAAAATTAACAATAAACCTTACGACCTCAGAAAAATAAATACCCCACCTGCCTATTAAAAAAGACTTGTGGGGTATTTAAAAAAACAAATTTTAAATTGCTATAATTTACTTCGCCAAAGTCAGCTCATCAATAATATGGCTGGCACCGGCAAGTTTGTCAATTAAAAATAAAACATAACGAATATCAACACTGATAGTACGTTGCAATTGGTCATCAAAAATAACATCTCCTGCCATAGCCTCAATATTACCATCAAATGCAATTCCTATAAGTTCTCCTTTTCCATTTAAAACAGGAGAGCCAGAATTTCCACCAGTAATATCATTATCGGTCAAAAAGTTTACGGGCAAGTAGCCATCTTTATCTGCATATTGTCCAAAATCCTTTTTCTCATATAGTTCGATAAGTTCCTTTGGCATATCAAATTCTGCATCCCCTGGCTGGTATTTTGCAACGGTTCCTTTTAGTGTGGTGTAGTAGTTTTTATTGGCGTCATTACGAGTATCTTCTGGTAAAGAAATTACTTTTCCATAGGTAAGTCGTAAAGTGCTATTTGCATCCGGATAGTATTTCTCATCTGGGTTTTGAAGGCGCATTCCCTGAACCATCAATCTGTAGGCACGTTCAAAATCATTGTCCCACTGCTTTTGCTCTTCAGAATTATAACGGTAACGCGTTAACAAGTCATTTGAAAGCAGGAGTAACGGATCTTTCTGTAAAACTTCGGCATCTGGATTAGCCATAAAGCCTTGCAACTTTTCCTTAGATTCAAAAATGCTATTTTGTAAAGCATCATTTAAATATTCCTTCCATCCATCTTCTGTTTTATTGGCTTCATCGGCAATCTCGGCAACCATAGGCGCAATGTTTTTAGCCTTTGTTGAATAGAGTTTAAACTGAGCAGCCAATACATCTCTTTCTAAAGGAACATAAAGACCTTCGTATAGGTTTTCAATTTCAGCATCAAGTTTTGGTTTTAGTTCCTCCTTTTTTGCGTCATTCTGCTCCAAATAATACCCAATCGACTTACCCAAACGATAAGGTATAGTAGCCATACGGGTTCTCAACAACAAGCCCAAATAATTATCATGCTGACTTGCTTCATTCGTCTTACTGTAATAATCATTGATTACCGGCATCACATCGGCATATTTCTTATTGCTTTTTTTGGAGGCCCATTTCTGGAATTTCTTCTCAGCTTTGCGCTTGGTATCAGCAGTTTCGTGCTGTTTTAGCGCATCGATCATTCCTTGGCGGTTTTTCCAGTAATTGGCAATCCCAGCATAGCTTGAAGCGTAGTCAAGCTTAACGCTCTGATCTTTATCCATATATCCTTTCATCACATCCATAGAAGTTTTTGAAGCCTCTACCCAAGCTGGATATGCGTATTCAACGTTTTGCTCAATTCCACCAGCAGGCATCCATCGGTTTGTTCTTCCAGGATATCCTAAAATCATTGCGAAATCATCTTCCTCAAAACCTTTAAGACTTGTGGTTAAGTGGTGTTTTGGATTCAATGGCACATTGTCTTCTGAATATTCAGCAGGATTTCCATCTTTGTCGGCATATACTCTGAAAAGAGAGAAATCACCAGTATGTCTTGGCCATTCCCAGTTATCGGTGTCGCCACCAAATTTCCCGATGCTTGCAGGAGGTGTTCCCACCAAACGTACATCGTTGTAATCTTGATATACGAAATAGTAAAATTCGTTCCCCTCGTAAAAAGATTTTACGGAAACAGTGTATTTTCCATCTTCGCTATTTTCCTCTTGAATCTTTGCTATTTCACGGTTGATAGCAGCTTCGCGATCAAGTTCAGACATTTTATCGTTTACCTGACCTAAAATACGTTTTGAAACATCATCCATTCTTACAAAAAAGCGAACAGACAGGCTTTTTGGCTTTAATTCTTCTGCGTGATTTGCTGCCCAATATCCGTTGGTTAGGTAATCATTTTCAGCAGTAGAAAGCTCCGCAATTTTGCTATAACCACAGTGATGGTTGGTCAAGACCAAACCACTATCCGAAATAATTTCGGCAGTACATCCACGATCAAATTGCACGATGGCATCTTTTAAGCTGGAATGGTTTACACTGTAAATTTCTTCGGGCGTAAGTTGAAGCCCCATTTTTTGCATATCGCGGTAGTTTAAGCGCTCAATATGCATTAAAAACCACATCCCTTCGTTTGCCTGTACTGGCAAAACAAAAGCTGCGATAATAAGGGAAAGAATAAGTTTTCTCATTATTTAAAGAGGGTTTAATGATTAAAATAAAGCTTGAGCAACCCACTGAAAAAACAGTAAAAGTTGCCAAGTTGCAAATATAATCGGATTCCCTACTTTAAGGCTTGAAACAGGTTTAAAAACATTAAAGTACGACAACTTTAACTTTTTGTTAAGATGGTGGAATCTTAGTTAAAGATAAAACCCAACGCTCCTTCCACCCGAGTAACAGAAACTCATAACTCTTCCAGCGTTTTAAACGCTGGAAGGGTTTGGAAAGAATTATTTTTTTATTAATACGTAAAATCTAAAATCAGAAACCTTTTCCGACCCCCGAATTGTAATCCCTACCAAAATTAAATTCTCGTGCGGGTTCCACTTCTTCGCTGAAAAAATTCGAAGAGCAAAGCACCTTCCCCTTAAACAACAACAGAAAATTTTATTAAAAATGTTTGTTAGGAGAAGAAGCGCACGTAACTATTTGAATTATTCGCTAACGCAATTGATTATTTAGTTAAGTACTCAATAGTATCATCTTTATATTCTTAAAAATCCAAGAATTATTGATATTTTTATAGAGTAAAGCAATAAAACCCAACACAATGAAAAAAACAATTACTCTCCTATCAGCGATCATATTCGGAATGGCACCGGTTATTACTGCCCAGCAACAAGGCAAAATAGCAAGTCTCAATGAAGATGGAACCATTTCTGTTGGAACCATCACCTTGCCAGAAGGTTACAACAACCCAGAACAAACCCAAGAATTTGACAAATTATGGCAGTATGGCGAACCTGCCAATCCAACTTTTAAAAACACCCGTGGCGTCACCTTGGCCGATCTGGACGACGACGGAGTTGATGAAATTCTATATGGAATTTGGAACACTTTATATGCGCTAAAGGGCGATGGTACCGTTCTCTGGACAAAACCCATTAGCGGCAATATTACCTTACCTCCAACCGTTGCCGATCTAAATGGAGATGGAAATCTTGAAATTATTTTAAATACTGGTGGAATACCTGCTGCCGGTCGCGTATATTTAATGGATACGGAAGGCAACGATCTCCCAGGTTGGCCCCTTAATTTTGACAACCATTGGATGATAAATGCCCCTGCCGCCGCAGATGTTGATGGCGATGGTGTTTTAGATATAGTTACCGGAGAACGCGTGTCTGGCACCCAAGGTTTTGTTCACGCTATAAAAATGGACGGTACTCCCATAAATGCGAACTGGCCTGTGGAAGTATCCGCTACACCTGGATTTACACCATCCATAGGCGATGTTAATAATGATGGTAGTCCTAATGTGGTAATTTCAGCCTCCTCTGGCGGAATGTATGTTTTTGATAATCAAGGGCAAGTATTACCCGGTTTCCCGGTAGTAGATCCAAATGTAAAATACTCCTATCAATCCCCCATTCTTGCCGATCTTGACGGTGACAACTTCCTAGAAATAATTGGAAGCAATCACGGCGACAGCCCTGGGTTCTACGTTATGGAACACGATGGCAACTACAAAGCAGGGTGGCCAATTCTATTGGATGGGTGGACGTATTCACCACCTACAGTTTTGGACTTTGATGAAGACGGCACTTTTGATATATTTATGTCAGACCGAGTTACAAGTTTTACCCCTGGCGAAGAGTTACCCGTTATTTATGGCTTAGATCCCGATGGCAATAATCTACCCAATTTCCCAATAAATAAATATGGCGGTACCGAAGGAGTGCTTTCTATTGCAGATGTAAACAATGATGGTATTTTGGATATCATTTTCCCTAGCATTATGACTGATGACCAAGGTGAAGGTTATATTCACGCATACTCGTTAGATGGTAGTGGTCAAATAGATGGTTTCCCTATTCGCACCCGCGGGTTTACATTTTTAAACGGAGCTGTTTTAGGCGATGTAAATGATGATGGAATGCTAGATCTCACTGCAAACAGCTATACCCAAACTTTTGGCGCGGGCGTAGATTCTACTTTTGTAAGTGTCTACAATCTCAATGTTCCTTATAATCCAGAAACCATAAAGCGGAATGGCTATAAAGGCGACAATACACGCGCCGGCTTCGTAGAATTGGACAATACCGCTGGCATCGCAAGCATAAACTCTGACTCACAGATTTCCATATTTCCAAATCCTTCGGAAGGAATATTAACATTTAAAATCCCTTCAACAATAGAAAATGCGAAAGTGAAAATTTACAGCATTGACGGAAAAGTAGTTTTTTCTGAAGAAAGAAGCCTGCAAACAACTTCAAGTTACAACCTTAAACATTTAAATAGCGGAATGTATTTCGTGAGCATTTCTAATGGAAAGCACACTTCTACTGCTAAGTGGATTAAGAAGTAAACTTTTAAAATAGAAAGTTTATATACCTCAAAAGCTCTTTCCTCATTACTTGGGAAAGAGCTTTTGTATTAACCAAATATCATTTTTAGATTTTGCTTATATTTGATTAAAAGTATTTTGTCATGACCACAATCCATATAGAAGAAGAATTAAACTTAGACAAAACCCATTTTAAGACTATGGAGGAGTTTCAGCTGTATTTGATTATGCGGGAAAAAGAGCAATCTGAGGATTATTGTTTGAGTGACGCTCATAAAAGGATTCTTGATGACCGCGTTGCGGAGGCCGATTCAAATCCAGATAATTATATTACTTATCAAGAATTCAAAGATTCTTTTAAAGAAAAGTAGATGTATAAGTTGCGAATTAGAATACTCGCCCAAAAAGATGCAGATGAAATCTATGAGTATTATCACCTCCTAAACTCTACTCTTGCAAATCGATTTCTTCATTCCTTATACTCTGAACTTGATGCACTAATTGAAAATCCAGAGTTATATCAATTAAAATACAAAACCACAAGAGTTCGCTATTTGAAAAAATTTCCTTTTGGGATTCACTATAGAGTTGTCGATGAAAAATTTATTGAAGTTTTGTCAATAATCCACACTAGTCGCAACCCCGAAACCTGGAAAAAGCGAAGCAGGTAGATTTCTACTCAATAACGTTCTTCGAATAATTCCGCCACTTCTCTATACAAGCTTCCATATCTTCCGGAATAGGACTTTCAAATCGCATAAATTCTTGGGTAACTGGATGTACAAAGCCCAAAGTCCTTGCGTGCAATGCTTGCCGTGGCAATACTTTAAAACAGTTATCTACAAACTGCTTGTATTTAGAAAAAGTTGTTCCTTTTAATATTCTTTCACCGCCGTAGCGCTCATCGTTAAAAAGTGTGTGGCCAATATACTTCATATGCACACGAATTTGGTGCGTGCGGCCCGTTTCCAATCTACAGGAAACCAAAGTAACATAGCCTAAACGTTCTAAAACCTTATAGTGAGTAACGGCTGGTTTCCCTTTCTCCTCGTCGTCGTTTTCATAAACGGTGTTTTGCAAACGATTTTTAGGATGACGACCAATATTGCCTTCTATGGTTCCTTCTTCCTCTTCCACATTTCCCCAAACCAAGGCTACATATTCGCGCTCGGTACTCTTATCAAAAAACTGTTTGGCCAGATGCGTCATCGCCTCCTCCGTTTTGGCAACTACCAGAAGTCCGCTTGTGTCTTTATCTATTCTATGGACTAAGCCAGGTCTGTTACTGGAGTTATTCGGAAGGTTATCAAAGTGATAGGTCAAGGCATTTATCAGCGTGCCGCTGTAATTACCGTGACCTGGATGTACAACCATTCCTGGGGCTTTATTGACCACAAGAACAGCATCGTCTTCATAAACGATATCAATTGGAATATTTTCAGGAACCAGCAAAAATTCATAAGGTGGATGCTCAAAAAGCACCGTGACCACATCCTTCCCTTTTACCTTGTAATTAGATTTTACGGGAACACCGTTTACGTGAATGTTTCCCGCAACGGCCGCTTTCTGTATTTTGTTTCGAGTGGCCTTTTCAATCAGGTTCATCAGGTATTTATCTACCCTTAACGCATTCTGCCCCTTGTCTGCGGTAAAGCGATAATGTTCATAAAGATCATCATTGCCGCCGGTTTCCTCTATATCTTCGTCTTTAAAATTCGTCATGGTGTTCTCCGTCATTTTGGTCCGGTGACTCTTTGTTTTCATCTGAAGCTCCATCGCTATCAGATAGAATTCTGTTAAGGGATTGATCGCCCACAATCAAATCAATAACCGAAGTCTTTTGAATTGGAGTGCCTGGCTCAAGCTTTTCTCCTTTATATCGCATTTCTAATACGTTGTCACTAATATGCGGTCTATAACTTATTTTTCCTATCACAAAACCCATGGCCAGAAGCGTTGGTTCTGCTTGACGGCGCGTACGTCCTAAAATGTCCGGTACCTCTATCTGCCGATAACCAGATGGGTTTAACGTTAAATAAAGTCTTCTATTTTCTTTTACGAATTCACCAGGCTTTGGAATCTGCTCGATCACGGAGTATTTTGGAAAATCAGGATTGTAATTTGCCGAATCCAATATTTCATAGCGAAGATCCATCTCGTTTAGCCTGTCTTCAACTTTATCCAGTGACATTTTGGCCAAGTTTGGCACTTCTATTCTTTCGTTGTGGTTGGTTGTAATACGCAACCACCATAAAATTAAAAAACCCAAAACAAAGATGGTCACAATGGCCAACAGCAATTGTTTTAAAAAAGCCTTGGTAAAAATAAATTGAAAAAAATTCATACGTTGCTATGTTAATGCACAAAAATTGAAAGCCCAAAGGTAGTATCTTTTGCTGAAAGTGTCCCTAACCCCTAAAGAGTGAATTTTATTTTTTTGCTATATTTTATGAAACTGAGAATATGTTATTAAAAAGTACAACTCTAAACCGCCGTTTTCAACATTAAAGCCAGTTAACTTTAGGCATAGACACTTATAACTTTAAAACTTTAGTGCATATATTTTTAATACTTTTGTAAACGCAGTTTTTAAAGATTTGTTATGCAGAAAAAACATATAGCCGTAGCAATGGGTGGCTATTCAAGCGAATTCGATATATCTATCAACAGCGGCGGAGTGGTCTGCAATGCGTTGGATAAAAATAAATATGAAGTATATCCTATCCACATTCTGGAAGAAGGATGGTATCATGTAGCTGAAGACGGCACCAAATATCCTGTAAACAGAGCAGATTTCAGTTTTGGCAATGGTAAAGAAACCATCAAGCCAGATGCAGTTTTTAATGCTATTCACGGAACGCCCGGCGAAGATGGTTATCTTCAGGCGTACTGGGCCTTGCTGGGAATTCCACACACAAGCAGTAATTATTATTCCGCGGCGCTTACTTTCAACAAACGCGACTGCCTTTCCGTTTTGAAAAACTTTGGGGTACGGGCTGCAAATTCATATTATGTGAATAAAGGGACTGAAATTCATTTAAATGAAATTGTTTTAAAAACAGGGCTACCATGCTTCGTAAAACCAAATCGCTCGGGGTCTAGCTTCGGAATCAGTAAAGTGCACAATATGGGGGAAATGATGCCTGCTATTGAAAAAGCATTTACAGAAGATTCTGAAATAATTATCGAAACTGCCTTGGTGGGCGTTGAAGTCTCCGTAGGCGTTTACAACAATGGTGATGAAATAATCGCGCTTCCAGTAACCGAAATAGTTTCAGAAAATGAGTTTTTCGATTATGAAGCCAAATATCTTGGAAAATCACAGGAAATAACGCCTGCAAGAATTTCTGAGAAAGAAACCGAAATGGTTAAGAAAGAAGCCATTCGAATCTATAAAATACTGAACATGCGTGGTGTAACACGCAGCGAATTTATTATAGAAAAAGGAAAACCCTATTTTATTGAAACAAACACCAACCCAGGTATTTCCACGGAAAGTATCGTCCCCAAGCAAGTAAGGGAAGCCGGAATGACCTTGACAGAATTTTTTGATATATTGATACAGAATGTAATTAAATAGTTCCAGGTTTCTGGTTTCAAGTTTCAAGTTGTA
The DNA here is from genome assembly GCF_000429125.1 of Aequorivita capsosiphonis DSM 23843. Lineage (GTDB taxonomy): Bacteria > Bacteroidota > Bacteroidia > Flavobacteriales > Flavobacteriaceae > Aequorivita > Aequorivita capsosiphonis. The sequence goes on along the minus strand of NZ_KE386850.1, from coordinate 222,657 downwards.
TTGCGCGATAAACTTTTAACCTTGAACTTTTAACCTTGAACTTTCAACTTTTTCAAAATGAAATACTACCTCATAGCGGGCGAAGCATCTGGAGATTTGCACGGCGCCAATTTAATGAAAGCCTTAAAAAAGGAAGATGCGGAAGCGGACTTTCGTTTTTGGGGTGGCGATTTGATGAAAGCGGCTGGAGGAACAGAGGTAAAGCATTATCGCGACCTCGCTTTTATGGGTTTCGCCGAAGTAATCATGAACCTCGGCACCATTCTGAAAAATATTAAACTCTGCAAAAAAGACATTGAGACATTTAATCCTGATGTTATTATTTTTATAGATTATCCGGGTTTTAATTTGCGTATCGCCAAGTGGGCAAGACAAAAAGGCTATAAAACCCATTATTATATTTCACCGCAAATCTGGGCGTGGAAAGAAGGCCGCATCAAAGAAATCAAGCGAGATATAGATGAGATGTACGTCATCTTGCCTTTTGAAAAGGAGTTCTATGAAGAAAAGCACAACTTCCCAGTTCACTTTGTAGGCCATCCACTTATAGATGCCGTCTATAACCAACCTCAAGTGGATCCAAAAACCTTCAAAAGTGAAAATGGATTGGATGAAAGACCCATAGTCGCGTTACTTCCCGGTAGCCGAAAGCAAGAAATAAAGAAAATGCTGGAAATCATGATTTCTGCAGCAAAGAATTTTAAAGAGTATCAGTTTGTAATTGCCGGTGCGCCTAGTCAGGAAAAGTCCTTTTATGAAACTTTTCTCAGCCTTAAGAACATTCATTTTGTGACGAACAAGACTTACGATTTGCTGAGTATATCCCACGCTGCATTGGTAACCTCAGGAACAGCAACCTTAGAAACCGCTCTTTTTAAAGTTCCGCAAGTGGTCTGTTATAAAGGCAGCAGAGTTTCCTATGAAATTGCCAAACGCGTAATTAAACTGGATTATATTTCCTTAGTAAACCTCATCTTGAAAAAAACCGTTGTCACAGAGCTAATCCAAACTGATTTTAATACCAAAAGGCTTAAAAAAGAATTGACGGATATTTTGGAACCATATAACCGCGCAGCCATGTTTCTAGATTATTATGATCTCGAAAAAGCCTTAGGCGGCCGTGGTGCCAGTGAAAACACCGCGAAATTAATTTATACTTCCATACAACCTCAACCCACTGAAAAACGGAAAAAGTAAATTCTCTGTCACCGGATTAATTCTTGGAAGTCACAAGCCTGTCGCTCTTAAATATAACCTTAACACAGCTTAAGGAATATTTTTTATATATTTAACCTTTGAATCTTCTATTCTCCACTGATGAAAAAAATACTGCTTCTTTCATTGTTTACTTTATTCTTAGTTTCCTGCGGAACCACTAAGAACACTGGGAAAGTGCCAGAAGCTATCATTGGAAAAAGCGCATCGAAAACCAAGCCGAATAAAAAAGTAAAGCCTTCAAAAAATACAAGATTGGCTGACTTAGATATGGAAGCTGAAGAGGAAAGTCCGAAAGAAATAAAAAAGGATATCATTGATTTTGCGAAAACCTTCCAAGGCACAAAATATAAATATGGAGGGACAACCGAAGCGGGAATGGACTGCTCTGGCTTAATATGTGTTGCTTTTGAAAAGGAAAATATAAGCTTGCCACGCATATCGCGAGATATGGCAAAAGAAGGAGTTCTAATTTCTTTTAAAAACATTGAACCAGGCGATCTTGTTTTCTTTAAGACGAGCCGTAGAAATGTAATCACTCATGTAGGTCTTGTAGTAGAGAATAAACGGGGCGAAGTCAAGTTTATTCATTCTAGTACCAGCGCAGGTGTTATTATTTCATCATTAGATGAAGCCTATTGGAAAAAAGCATTTGCTGAAGTAAGACGCGTTATTTAATTGTATTTTCACGTAGAAGCCCCATTTTCAAATAAAAATTCTCAATGATAGCTAAAGCTGTATAGCTTTATTTCTAATGAAAAGACTTTCATAATATCTCCGAAAAACCAGAACACTAAAAAACAAAACGTTAATTTTCAGTATTTTACAATTGCTTTAATTAGAAATAATCACTAACTTTATAAATACTCCTCAATTGATTTTAGGTTTCACTTAAAATCTGGGGTATGAGATTTATCAACTTCGCAATTGTAAGGTTTTCGATATTTCTAGCGTTGGGAATTCTCACTTCGCGCTTCTATCCTATTTCAGTCTTTTTATTACCTTATCTCTTGGCGTTACTTTTTGGAGTTTTCCTTTTTTGGTTTTTCGCTCGAAATCAACTTATTCAAAAGGTTTTCTTCGGAATTGCCACCTATCTAAGCTTTTTTGCAATTGGATATGTAAGTTATCAAATGCGCTTACCAGAGTTTGAGGCAGAGCATTATTCACATCTTGAATTTGATGATACTCCTGAAATAATTCAACTTAAAATAGAGCAACCTATAAAGCCAGACAAATTCAATTTAAAATATTTCGCAACTGTACTCGCAGTAAATGGCTCACCCAAAAAGGGAAAAATCCTGTTGAACATTTCAAAAGATTCTCTTCAGAAATCAATTATACCAGATGATATTATTTTGGTTTACGCACCTATTTTAGAAATTCCAAAGCCACTGAATCCGCATCAATTTGACTATTCAGAATATATGAGATCAATGGAAATCTACGGTCAGTTACGGGTTTCAGAAAAGACTATCCTAAAAACACGAAAAGGCACTTCCACATTACTGGGCACTGCCCAAAACTTTAGAGCCTCTCTTGTAGAAAAACTACAGAAAACAAAACTCAAAACCGACGAACGCGCCATTATCCAAGCTTTGGTTTTAGGCGAAAAGAGAGACATTGATAAAAATCTTTACAATGATTATGCAGCGGCTGGTGCCGTACATATTTTAGCGGTGTCTGGACTGCATGTAGGAATTTTATACTTTATATTCGTGTTCCTATTTAAGATAATAACTCGCTGGAAATATGGTATATTTCTTCATTCCGTAATAATTGTAGTTTTGCTTTGGGGTTTTGCAGTTCTATCAGGGTTATCACCTTCGGTTACCAGAGCTGTAACCATGTTTACATTTTTCGCGATGGCGAAATTAATAAACAGGGAGAGCAATTCCTTAAACACTTTATTTCTTTCGTTTTTGACGCTTTTAATCATTAATCCGTTATGGCTTTTTAAAGTTGGGTTTCAGTTTAGTTATTTGGCGGTATTTTTTATCGTTTGGCTTCTACCCATATTTCTAAAAATTGGGTATTCAAAATACAAGTTACTTCGGAATGCATGGGGAATTGTATCGGTAACTATTTGTGCGCAAATTGGCGTTTTCCCTTTGAGCTTATACTATTTCCACCAATTCCCAGGTTTGTTTCTAATTACAAACATTGTGGTATTACCATTTCTTGCAATCCTAATGTGTGGCGGTATTTTGATTGTACTCTTAGCATCTTTAAACAGTTTGCCAGATTGGTTAGCTGAAGTCTATAATTATCTCTTGGAAGCCCTAAATGACTTTATACATTTTATTGCATCACAGGATGCCTTCCTGTTAAAAGGCATACACTTTTCAGCGTTCAAAGTCGTGGGATTTTATCTCCTGATAATTGCAATGGCCTTTCTCTTTAAGAAGGTAAATTATAAAAGATTGATGGCTTCACTTGTAGCAATCTCCCTCTTGATAGCGGTTTACATTTATGATGAATTCCGAATACCTTGGAACGAGTTATGGATTTTTCAGAAGAGTAAGCACACCTCAATTGGCTATAAAAACGGAAAGAACTTTATTCTTTTTAAAAAAGATTCAGCTACAATTCATTCAGATAGCTACCCTATCCATTCCTATAAAACTGCCATTAATATTAGCAATTATTCAGAAGATGTATTGCCCAAAATTTTTCAATATAAAAAGAAAAACATCTTGGTATTGGACAGCTTAGGTCTTTTTCCGAAGAAGAAAAACATACACACATTAATAATCACAAATAGCCCAAGAATAAACCTCAACCGAATTATCGACAGTTTAAAACCAACGCAGGTTATAGCGGACGGCAGCAATTATTTCAGCTATGTAAACCAATGGGAGAAAACCTGCAAATTAAAAAAGCTCCCATTTTACCATACGGCAAAACAAGGAGCTTTCTCAATAAAATAGTTTTAATATAAAACTAAAAGACTCATTTAAAAGGTGTGCTTAAAGTCTTTTTGATAGGCTTCCCAAGCTTCGGCAGTGGTAACTTTTAAATAATCATCACTGTGGATCATCTTTAGGAATATCTCAAGTTGTTGGGGCGTTCGGTAACCTGGAACTGCTTGAATAATATCTCCATTATCTTTAAAGAACACCACAGTTGGGTATGCCGTTACCTTCATGGCGTGCGCAAATAAATGTTGCGAATTTCTTCCTTTTCTCTTTGCATCGTAATTAGGGTTGGTATAAACAAAACCCTGGTAATCGACATTCTCGGTTCCTTCAGCATTAAACTTTACCGCGTAGTAGTTTTTATTGACATACTCGATAACCTCTTTATCGCCAAAGGTATTTTTATCTAACATTTTACACGGACCGCACCAAGTGGTATAAACGTCCATAAAAATCTTTTTTGGCTCCTTTTTTTGGGCTTCCAAAGCTTCATTCATGGTCATCCAATTAATTCCCTGTGCATTTATGGCGCCCGCGCTAATGAGCAAAAGAAGTAGTATTATGTTTTTCATTGAAATTTCTTTTATTAATTCAAAAATAGTAAAACAAAAAACGTTCCACAAAGAGGAACGTTTTTATGTTTTTCGTATTGTATATTAGCGTATACCGTGCATCAACTTCTTTAGTACAGGGTTTAGAGCCATTGCTACAATCCCCACTGCAATTGGAATCAAGGTGAAAATTAGGAAGAAAGTTCCCAAAGAGTATTCCGCCGAAATTTTATCGATCATTCCGCCCATGGTATTCGCGGCTTTTTGACCTACTGCAATTGCGAGGTACCAAACCCCAAACATAAAACCAATCATTCGTGCGGGAACCAACTTACTTAAATAGGAAAGTCCTAAAGGCGAAAGACATAGTTCACCCATGGTATGAAGTAAATAAGCGAATATTAAAAAAGCCATACTCACCGAAGCGGTCATTGCTCCAGCTGGAATATCTGATGCGCCATAAGAAAGAACAGCAAACCCAAGACCCAGAAGCACTAATCCAATTCCGTATTTAACGGCAGCGCTAGGGTTGTATTTACTTTCCCACCATTTTGAAAAGAACGGCGCCAAAGTAATAATAAAGAAAGAGTTAAGAATTCCAAACCAAGTGGCATCGACGGTTAATTCAGTCTGTCCTAATTTGTCTATCAATCTAAAAATCACTAATCCCCAAATACCTATAAAGGCAAGAGATAAAGCTATGTTTGAAGGACCGATTTTATTATGAGTTTTCTTTATCAGCAGAAATATAACATAAGTAATAATAATTAAAGGAACCGTAGTCAAGAGTGTATCTATAACTTTAAAGATAATTGCCGAATTACCCGTTAAACTTCTATCCGTATAATCCTGGGCAAAAAGCGTCATAGACCCAAGTGACTGCTCAAAGAAGGCAAAGAAGAAAACCGTAAAAAGTCCAAAAATGGATACTGCAATCAATCTATCGCGAACTATTGGCAAATAGCGAGCGATACGTGTTATTAACAAGATTAAGAACATGGCTAAAGCAGCTAGAACCACAATATTGGTTCCGCTCATTCCTCCTATTTCAAAAGGCACCAAAGATTTGGAATAGATAGTCTCCAGTGGGTCATTAAAGAGATAGAGCAAACCACCTACGGATGATAATACAATCAACACATAGTCAAACATGGTGAATGGGTTCAATTTGATTGGTGCTTCCTCAACTCCGTCTTCCCGCAGTTCGGGTCTTGCTTCATTTATATTTTGAGGTATTTCTACTTCGTGTACTTTGGAAGGTTTTGCACCAATCTTGCCAAACATTTTATGTGCCAATAGAAACTGAAGCATTCCTAAAAACATAAAAATACCAGCAAGACCAAAGCCCCAAGACCAACCATAATTTTCTGCCAAATATCCACAAAGCATCATTCCGAAAAATGCTCCGGCATTTACACCCATATAAAACAGCGTATAAGCTCCATCCTTCTTGGATTCTTTGCCTTTGTACATTTCAGAAATAATAGAAGTAATGTTCGGCTTAAAGAAACCCGTACCGATAACCAAAAACGCAAGCCCTAGATAAAATGAAGCCGTTGTTTCAATGGCCATGGAAGCGTGTCCAAGGGTCATTATAATACAGCCAATCACTACTGCCATTCTATAGCCTGTAATCTTATCGGCTATCCAACCCCCAATAATCGGAGTTAAATACAAGAGTGAAGCATAGGTACCAATCAAAGCAAGTGCATGCTCTCTCGGCCAATCCCATCCAGGATTGTCATCTAAGAGTGGTGCGGTTAAAAACAGCACCAACAGGATTCGCATTCCATAGAACGAAAAACGTTCCCACATTTCGGTAAAGAAAAGTATAAAAAGTCCCGCAGGATGTCCTAAAACTTTGTCTTTAAATAGATTTTCAATATCGGTATTCATGTGCTTATGCTTTGGTTAAATTGTACTTCTAAATATTAATTGTTTTTATTTATATCTGGATCTGCAAGTTCGTATGGTTCGTTGTCGTCTATAATTTCACGCTCATTATCTTCTGCACCATGTGTAAGACTTTCTAGTTTCTTTCTCACCAAAAGAACTAGTAAACCAAAGAGCACACAGAAAATTGCAATTCCAGTAAACACCGTATATTCTCCCAAATCTGAGGCCGATTTTCCTAAAAGACCTGCCAGTAAATTTCCGAAGCCGGTCATTGCGAAGAAAACACCCATCATTAAGGAAGCATACTTTAGCGGAGCCAATTTAGTAATATATGAAAGTGCAACTGGAGAAAGACAAAGCTCTCCAACAGTGTGAAACAGATATGCCAATACCAACCAGTACATTGCAGAAGAACCTTCAATACTATACTGCCCAGCAGCTGCGGTCATAAAGAAGAAACCTGTCCCCATAATAATTAATCCCACGCACATTTTGAATAGCGAGGTAGAAACTTTTCCTTTCAACTTTCGTTTCGCCCAGAAAGCAGCTACTGTAGTTCCTAAAATAATAATAAACATCGCATTCAAAGATTGAAACCACGAAGCGGGAACTTCCCAACCCAGCAACATACGGTCGGTTTTATCAGAAGCGTAAAGATTCATCAAGCCACCGGCTTGTTCAAACGCGCCCCAGAATACAATCACTAATACAAAAGAGACTAACAACACAATCATTCTATCCTTTTCAATTTTAGATAGGGGTTTTTTCATTGCTTCTTGTTCCACTGGATCAATAGATTTACTAGTGTTATTACCAACATATTTTAAATGTTTTTGGCCAGCCATATACTGAATAAGACCTAGGGCCATTCCAATTGCCGCAAGTCCAAAACCATAATGCCATCCATAAGTTTCACCAACATACCCAACGATTATACTAGACAGAAATGCACCAACGTTTATTCCTATATAAAAAATGGTGAACCCTTTATCTCTTCTAATATCACCAGGCTTATACAGACCACCAACCATAGTTGAAATATTCGGTTTTAACATACCTACACCAGCTATAATTAGCCCCAGTCCTGTATAGAATGCCCACATCTGTTCAATAGAAAGAATTCCGTGTCCGGCAGTAAGTAATATACCACCAACAAGTACAGATTGTTTTTGACCCAAAAACTTATCTGCAATCCAACCTCCTGGAATGGATGCCACATAAACAAGCATGGTGTACCAACCATAAACCGTAAGCGCCTCCCCATCGGTCCAGCCCAATCCTGGATTCCCACCATTTGACTCTGCCACCAAGTAAAGAACTAATATAGCACGCATCCCATAATAGGAGAAACGCTCCCACATTTCGGTAAAAAACAGAATATAGAGCCCCACAGGGTGTCCAAATAATTCCTTTTGTTTTTGATATTGAAGTGCGTCTGACATATAGTTTATTTAATTGTTAATAAAGCTTAAAGATATTTATTCTATCGTTTCTTGTTGATGCGCGCTTAGAAAGTTCATTAACTACTTAATGAATTCCGTGCATCATTTTCTTTAACTTCGGATTTAGTAATAATAGTACAATTGCTGCAAACATGGGTATTCCGGCAATGATGAAGAAGAAGGTTGACATAGAATAAGTTTCCGATATCTTATCAATATATGACCCTGTCATTCCAGCAATAAAGTTGGCTATTGCCGAAGCTGTAAACCACAGTCCAAATAACAAACCTGCCAAACGTTTGGGAGATAGTTTTGATACATAGGATAATCCTACTGGAGACAAGCACAATTCTCCCATGGTGTGGAAAAAGTAGGCCAAGATCAACCAGATCATGCTTACGGCAGCAGTTTCAGCTCCCGTAGGAATACTACTCGCACCAATTGCCAACACAATAAACCCTACTCCTACCAAGGCAAGGCCCATCGCAAATTTGACAGGACCGGAAGGATTCCAAACTTTTTCCCACATTTTACTAAAAGAGGAGGCCAAAGTGATGATAAAAAAGGAGTTCAAAATCTGGAACCAAGAAACGGTTACTTCCGTTTGCTCCAGATTAAATTCTCTGTATACTTTCCAGATACCCAATATCCAAATAATTATAAATGAAATTGCAGTAAAGATAATGGTCAAGGGATATTTCTTAAATATTTTCTTTCCTAACCCATAAAGTACCCAAGAAACAATCAGTATTGGAAATACCGTTAATATGGCATCCACCCATTTAAAAATAGTTCCAGCGTTACCTTCCAATACGCGTTGAGTATAATTTTTAGCGAATACAGTCATAGATCCCCCCGCTTGCTCAAAAGCAAAGAAGAAAAATATACTGGCCACCATCAATACCCCTACAACTATCAAACGATCTCTTACAATATGAGCTGCTATTGCCTCTTCATCATCATCCGGATCTTTTACTATTTCAGGCGCTGTTTTCGCCGGAGGCCGTTGTCCTATTTCTCCAAATATTTTACTTCCGAAATAGAATTGTAACATTCCGAATAACATAAATATTCCAGCTAAACCAAAGCCATAATGCCAACCTACTTTTTCTCCGATGTATCCACACAACAGCATTCCTAAAAACGCTCCCGCATTAATACCCATATAAAAAATAGTGTATCCAGCATCCTTTTTGGCACTGTTATCAGGATACAATTGTCCTACCATTGAAGAAATATTTGGTTTGAACATACCGTTACCTAAAATCATAAATACAAGTCCGATGTAGAAGAAAGTTGGGCTTACCATTTCTAATGCCATCGACGCATGCCCTAAGGTCATAATTAAGGCACCTAACAAAATAGCCTTTCTAAAACCTGTGAATTTATCGGCAATAATTCCTCCGAGAAGAGGCGTCAAATAGACCAAACCGGTATACCAAGCATACAATTGTAGTGCTTCTTCACTAGTCCATCCCCAGCCTTCCTTGCTAACTTCTGTTATCAAGAAGACGGTTAATAATGCTCGCATTCCATAATAACTAAAACGCTCCCACATTTCGGTAAAGAACAAAATAAACAGTCCTGCGGGATGCCCCATAACCATTTGGTCACCGATGCCTTGTTTAGAAAGGTGATTTACTAATTGCTGATCAGTTTCTTGATTCATTAGTTTAACTTAATTATTACAGATTTGATTTAATAAAATTGGTCATTAAAGTATAAAGATGTAGACTGGTATTTCCACCGTAAATACCATGGTTTTTGTCGGGATATATACGCCAATCAAATTGCTTATTAGCTTGCACCAAAGCTTCTACTAGTCGCATCGAATTTTGAACGTGAACGTTATCATCAGCACTTCCGTGCACCAATAAAAATTTTCCCTTCAAACCATTTACGTGCGAAAGAGGTGAGTTTTCATCATAACCAGTAGGGTTTTCCTGCGGTGTCTGCATATAGCGCTCCGTATAAATACTGTCATAAAACCTCCAGCTTGTAACGGGAGCTACGGCAATGGCCATTTCAAAAGTATCCGGTGCTTGAAACAAAGCATTTGAAGACATAAACCCTCCATAACTCCATCCCCAGATTCCTGTGCGGTTAGCATCAATATAGGGCAGGCCTCCTAATTTTTTAGCTACAGCTATTTGATCCTGTACTTCGTATTTTCCCAATTCCTTTTGGGTCATTTTTTTAAAGTCTCTTCCTTTAAATCCAGTTCCGCGAACATCTACACAGACAATGATAATATCTTGCTCATTAGCAAGCATTTCGTGCCAATAATCATTTCTGCCCATCCATCTGTTAGCCACGTTTTGCGAGCCTGGTCCAGAATATTGATACATAAAAAGCGGATATTCCTTTGTGTCATCAAAATCTAAAGGCTTAATCATATACATATTCAGATCCTCTCCATTAATTTTTATGGTTGAAAACTCTTTAGGGGAGATTTTATAGGAAGCCAATCGGTTTTTTAAATCGTTGTTGTTTTTTATTTCGCGAAGCAATTTTCCATTCTTAGCTTGGTGAAGGGTATAAACATAAGGCGTTTCGGAATCGGAGAAGGTATTTATGAAATAGGTATAATCCGCACTAAAATCGGCACTGTTTGTTCCCGTTTTTTGCGATAATCGCGCCTTGTTTTTTCCTGAAGGAAGAATGGAGTACACATCTCGGTTGATGCTACCGTTTTCAGTACTTTGATAATAAACTCGGCCCGTGTTTTGATCGAAGCCATAATATTTAGTTACCTCCCAGGGACCTTTGGTAACTTGGTTAAGAAGTTTTCCATTGCCATCATACTGATAAATATGGTTCCAGCCATCTTTTTCGCTAGTCCAAAAGAAGCTATTGTTATTTAGAAAAGTAAGATTGTCTGTTATATCAACATAGGCATCATCTTTTTCCTTTAAAATCAATTTTGAAGAATTGTCAGTGGTATTTACAAAAACTAAATCCACCACATTCTGGTGTCGGTTTGTTAATTGAACGCTCACCAAGTTATTCTCCTGCGTCCAAAGCAATCTAGGAATGTAGTAGTTGTTGTACTTTGAAAGATCTACCGCAACTGTTTTATCAGTAGAAACGTCATAGATATGTAATGAAACCTTGGAATTGGCTTCTCCTGCCTTTGGATATTTAAACGTGTCAGCTTTTGGATAAAGATCGTTGCCATAAATATCCATAGTGAATTGAGGCACTTCGGTTTCGTCAAATTTTATGTAAGCAATTTTATCATCGGTTTTGCTCCATTCAAAAGCGCGGACAAAAGCAAATTCTTCCTCATAAACCCAATCCGTGATTCCGTTGATGATGCTATTCTTTTTACCATCTTGGGTAATTTGTTTCGTTTCACCGGAATTCAAATCTTTTATATAAAGATTGTTTTCAAAACCATAGGCAATTTTACTTCCGTCGTTGCTAAACGTTGGCTCTTGAACTTTGTTCGTGGACACAAGTTTAAACTCCTTCGTTTTAATATCATAAACATAAAAGGTTCCAAGGGAAGAACGTCTGAATATTGGTTCACGATCTGTAGCAAACAGAATTTTGGATTCGTCTTTGCTCAATTCATAGGAAATGAATTTCTGAATACCGTTTAAATCCTTACTATTTAAAAGTGTTCGAACTTTTTCGCCGCTCTTATAATCGTAAACATCAACCGTTGAATTTTTGCTTTGTCTGTCAAAATTCAAGACGGCATATTCTTTTCCGTTATTTAAGGATCGCAACACATCAAGGCCCTCCGTTCGGAAAGTACCATTAAAAATCTCCTCAAGGGAAATTTCTTTTTGTTGTGCTAAAAGGGTGCTAAAGGCTGTAAAAAACAGCAGTAAAAAGGATAGAGAGATTATTTTTTTCAAAGTGTTAAATTTTGATAGGCCAAGTTTACTAATTTTTTGTGAAAGTGAGGGTCGTTTTTTTGTTAAATAAGCCTTTGAAGCCTTATTTAATCGTAATACCAATTAGTTCTAATGCCTAACAATTTGGTCACTATTGTAGGAATTTGAAACAACTCTCTCAAAATAAAGGGTGAAAAGATTTTTTATAACATTTTTAAGAAATTATATCGAAATTCTAAAGAACGGTAAATATGAAAGTTTATTTTCATTATTTTCAAGAAACAATTAGAATAAACGCATCAACACCCTATAAAGTGCAAATGCTATCTTTGTAGTTATGAAAATTTTGATTGTAGAAGACGACCATACTTTAAGCCTTAATATTTCAGACGCATTAAATGCCGATGGATTTTTTCCAGAAGTAGTTTACGACGGACTGTTAGCTGAACGCATGCTGAAAAAAAAACGCTACAATTGTATAGTCATGGACGTAAACCTTCCTGGACGAAACGGTTTTGATCTCTGCAAGTTATTTCGAGAATACGATAGTGTTACGCCAGTAATTATGCTCACTGCATTTGCCGAACTCGAAGATAAAGTTCAAGGCTACGATTGTGGCGCCGATGATTATCTTACCAAACCTTTTTTTATGCGTGAACTAATAATGAGAATTAAATCACTCATTAAACGCAGTCAAAATGCTTCAAAGGAAAGCTTAAAAATCAAAATCACAACTGGAGATATAGTCTTGAAAAAAGACCAAAAAAAAGTGCTACGTCAGGGAAAAGAAATAAAACTTACTCCTAGAGAATATCAAATCCTCCTCAAACTTATGGAACACAGCGGAGAAATAGTTTCAAAAGCAGATTTGATAGAGAGTATTTGGGGTGGCTCGTTTCAGGCAAACACGAATACCATTGAGGTTTACATGAATTTTCTACGCAATAAAATCGACAAGCCATTTGGAAAAAACACCATCAAAACCAAGATCGGTTATGGGTATTATTTGGATGTAAATGAAAATTAAAAACAAAATACGGCTCTATTTTTCAACTACGGTAATTGCCCTCACGGCGCTTTCCTCAGTTATTATATTCATATTATTTGCTGAATATCGCGAGGAAGAATTTCAGCAACGCCAAAAGGAAAAGATAAAATATACCCTTGGTCTGATAACGGAGTATAAAGAGTTGAGTGAAAACCTCAGCGCCATAATGGACAAGCTGACAATTCACGATTTCTACGACGAAAAAATGTTGATTTATGACCAGCAAAAACAAATCATCTATAAAAGTGTAGACGATCTACAAATTGAGGAGACCGCAGCAATTCTAAATGAACTGTCACCCGCAAAGCAATGGATAGAAACTAAGGAAGAGAAATACGACGTTATTGGAATGTATCTTGAAAGCGATGCCAAAGCTTATTACGCATTAAGCAAGGCCTATGACGCTTTTGGATATACCAAGTTGAATTTTCTCCAAAATACCCTCATCGTTATATTTATTGTAATTACTGGAATCGTAGTTTTTATCTCGAATTATCTATCTCGAAAAATCTCCAGTCCACTTACCAATCTCGCTGAGAAAGTGGGGAATTTAAACATCAATGATAAAAGTTTTAAGGGTCTTGAAATTGACACTACTAGCTATGAAATAAAAATACTTAGGTGACAAATTTAACCAACTTATCAATCGTACAAACGATGCTTTCGCCTTTCAAAAACACGCCGCTCAACATATTTCGCATGAATTAAAAACTCCAATAGCAGTTTTGGTTTCTGAATTGGAACGCGCTAAAAATATTCCAGATGAAAAGACAAAAAATGAAGTGATTGAAAACCAAATCAACAAGGCAAAGTCGTTGGCGGATGTTATTACCGTATTATTAGAAATCTCCAAAAACGAATCCGGAAACGAAATCTCATTGGAAACAATTAGATTGGACGAATTGATATTCAATGGTATTGAAGAACTTTCGATTACCAATCCTGAGTTTCGTTTTGAAATAAGTTTTAAACCTGATAACATACACGAAAATCAACTGGAGCTAAAAGCGAATACACTTCTAATAAATCAGGCATTTTTAAATGTGATGCGCAACTGTATTTTCTATAGTTTGAATCCTCAGGCAAAGATCATTTTTGATGGCACCGCCGCTAATCAAATCAGTATATCCTTTATCAACGAAGGAAACCCGATTGCTCCTGAAGAAGAGAAATATCTGTTCGATCATTTTTATAAGGGCAGCAATAATCCTAGACTTACGGGTTTTGGATTAGGCCTTGTTCTTACCAAGAAAATTGTTGAGTTACACCATGGATCAATAACCTATTCCAATCCTTCGGGTAATAAAATCCAGTTCGATATCAGCTTTCCTTTAAGCTAAACTTTATTGACTTTAAGGTCTTTTTAAGGTCGATAGTTTCAGTTTTGCACCATAACCTAGTGGAGCAAAATCTATGAACTATTACAAGCGAGCAATATTCGCACTTCTCTTTCTTTTTATCACTGTTGCCCAAGCACAAGAGCAAATGAACTTCAGCCGTCAGGAAGCAGAAGCAATTTTCTTAAAACAAAACCTGAGTCTTATTGCAGAAAAACTGGAAATTCCAAAAGCGCATGCTGCAGTGCTTCAGGCCAAATTATGGCCCAATCCTACGCTTTCCGTAAGTGAAGTAAACCTTTGGGCAACCGACAGGCAAAAGGAAGTTTCGGGGGAAGAGTTACCTCCACTCTTTGGCGACTATGGAAAACATCAACAATTTGGTGTAGGCATTGAACAACTCATCCAAACTGCTGGGAAACGAAAAAAATTAATGGCTTTGGAACAGGTTTCCGCAGATAAAGCCGAGCAGTATTTTGAAGATTTACTTCGGAATCTAAAAGCTGAATTCCGAAACCAACTCACCGAATTACAATTCCTACAATTTCATAAAAGAGTTTATGACAGCCAGATTGATGCCATCAAAACGCTTACAAAAGCTTATGAAAAACAAGTAAACCAAGGTCACATTCCAAAAGGTGAATTTATTCGCCTAAAAGCCTTGGAACTACAGTTTTCAAGAAATAGCAAGGATATAGGTAAGGATATTAATTCAGCGCAAAAAGAACTGAAGCAGCTGATGCGTTTGCCAGCCGAAATCCAATTGATGCTTACGGATGAGGATTACATCATCGATACTGATCAATTTAAATTACTACAATTGGAATCGATGCAAACGATGGCGAAAGCTACCCGCTCCGACCTAAAAATTGCCGAACTGGATCAAAAACATTACGAAAAATTATACGCTTTTGAAAGAGCGCAACGCGTTCCAGATATTACTTTCAAAATAGATTATGATCGGGGAGGCAATATCCTTTACAATTTTGTTGGTTTCGGTTTTGAGATTGACCTCCCCATTTTTAATCAGAATCAAGGAAATATAAAAGCGGCTAAAATTGGCATGGAACAATCGGAATTCCTATACCAAGAAAAAACACTTGCCGTAGAAAACGAATTGATAATGGCTTATAAAAATCTATCAGATGCAATTGCTTTTTTCGAAAGTATTAACCCAGATTACGAAGCTACCTTAGATTCACTTTTAGAAAATTACACTAAAAATTTCGGCGACAGAAATATTAGTCTTTTGGAATATATCGATTTTCTGGAAGCCTATATGAGCAATAAAAAAATTATCCTTGAAGCAGGAAAAGAGCTTCACGAAAAAGCGGAAGCCTTGAATTATGTTGTGGGCCAAGACATCATCAATTAATATAAAAATCTATAAAATGAAAAATAAAATCCTATCCATTTCGCTTCTGCAATTATTCATATTAGCATTATTGCTTAGTAGCTGTTCCAAAAACAAAGAACTTCCTCCAAAATACAACGCAGAAAATTATTGTATTGACGAGAGTTTTAAGGAAAAAATAGCCCTAGCACAACCCAAGCTTCAAAAAATAACCGAAAATATTCCACTAACCGGCGTTGTGGAAACCAATCCCGACAAATTAGTTCATTTTATAAGTTTGGTAGATGGTATTATTTCGCAGACCTATTTTTCCTTAGGAGATCACGTTAAAAAAGGACAGGTTTTAGCCGATTTAAGAAGTGCTGAACTCGCTGAACTATACGCTCAATCCACGACAATTAATTCACAAATCAAAGTATCTGAACAAGGCTTAAAAGCAACTCAAGCTATGTTTGACGATGGTATTTCTTCACAAAAAGAATTGATGAATTCAGAAAGCGAATTAGCAATCTTAAAAGCAGATAAAGAGCGAATAGAATCGCAGTTAAGTCTTTTTAGCGCAAGCCCCGAGACAGGAGTTTTTAAAATGCGAGCGCCACATTCAGGAATTATAACCGCAAAATCCATTACCAATGGCGGGCCCATTTCTTCTGGTGTGGAATCTTTATTCACAATTTCAGATCTTAATGATGTTTGGGTAATGGTAAATATTTATGCCAGTAATGTTAGAAATATTACTAAAGACATGGAGGTTGACATAAAAACACTCTCCTATCCCGATGAAGTTTTTAAAGGAAAAATAACCAATATATCCCAGGTATTGGACGAGGAAGCAAAGGTTTTAAAAGCGCGCGTGGTTTTGCCCAATTCAAATTTTAAATTAAAACCCGGAATGTTAGTAGATGTTAGCGCCCTAAAAACAAGTGAAATCTCTGCCCTTAGTATTCCTACAGACGCACTGGTTTTTGACAATAACAAAAATTATGTTGTGGTCTATAAAGACGATTGTGATATGGAAATACGAAATATCAAAACCAGTTCCAAAGGTAACGGCAACACTTTTATCGTAGAGGGACTTGCGGAAAGTGACCAAATAGTTTCAAAAAACCATTTGCTCATTTACGAACAGCTTAAAAACTTTCAGAAATAATTCAGAATAATTCAGAATGAAAAAATTTATCCAAGGCATCGTTGGCTTTTCGCTAAAGAATTCCATCATCGTCTTTTTCCTAACATTCCTTTTACTAATTGCGGGAATCTATAGTTATATACATACACCTATTGAAGCCTTCCCTGACGTTACAAACACTAGGGCGCGAATAATAACCCAATGGTCGGGACGAAGTGCCGAAGAAGTGGAAAAGTTTGTGACGCTTCCTATAATGAAGGAAGTGAATACAATTCCTAAAAAAGCACAAGTACGATCCATTTCGTTATTTGGACTTTCAGTGGTTACCGTAATCTTTGATGACGATGTTGATGATTTTTACGCACAGCAATACGCCTCAAACCGTATGCAAGGAATTGATCTTCCCGATGGTGCCAAAGCCGAAATTGAACCACCTTATGGCGCAACAGGTGAAATTTTTCGCTATGTATTAAAGAGTGATAGACCAATTAATGAATTAACCGCCATTCAAGATTGGGTTGTGGAACGTGAACTAGTTTCCGTTCCTGGCGTAGCAGATGTTGTGAGCTTTGGAGGAGAAGAAAAAATATATGAAATAAAAATTAATCCCACGGAATTGGCGAATTACGACTTATCGCCTTTGGAAGTTTATGAGGCCGTTTCAAAAAGTAATATCAACGTTGGTGGCGATGTAATTGAAAGAGGAAGTCAGGCTTATGTAGTTCGTGGGGTTGGATTGTTGGAAGGAATTGAGGATATAGAAAACATCCTGATCGAGGTTCGCGGCACAACTCCAATTTTGGTAAAACACGTAGCAGAAGTTAATATCTCAGCAAAACCTAGATTGGGTTCTGTGGGATTGCAAGATGATGACGATTTAGTACAAGGAATTGTGGTGATGCTCCGTGGAGAAAACCCAGATGACGTAATTGCGAACGTCAAAAAGAAGATTGCTGACCTCAACGAACGGATTCTTCCAGATGATGTGTTGATAGAACCTTTTATTGACCGAACCGATTTGGTAGAAGCTACAGTAAATACAGTGAGCAAAAACTTATTGGAAGGAATTATATTAGTTTCATTGATTGTTTTCATCTTTCTGTTTAATTGGCGTACCACTGTTATTGTTGCAACGGTAATTCCGCTGTCCTTCCTTTTTGCCTTAATAATGCTGCGTATTCAAGATTTACCCGCAAACTTAATTTCTATGGGTGCCATCGACTTTGGATTACTACTGGAAGGAACCTTGGTTATTGTGGAAACTGTGTTTGTGGCGATGGATAAAAAGGCCAAAGAAGTTGGAATGGAAAAATTCAATAAAATGAGTAAGCTCGGACTAATTAAAAAGAGCGCGGGCAGTGTTGCAACTTATATCGTCTTTGCGCAAATCATACTTATTGTAGCATTATTACCCATTTTCTCGTTCCAAAAAGTAGAAGGCAAAATGTTTTCTCCTTTGGCATTTACTTTAGGATACGCACTTCTTGGATCACTAATCCTTAGCATAACCTATGTACCAGCAATGATTAAGGTTTTGCTTAAGAAGAATATTGTGGAAAAGGAAAACAGAATTTCCCGATTTTTCCAAAACAATTTATTCAATCTTTTTTTATGGAGTAGTAGGCGAAAAAAAGCAACACTTTATGGTTTTCTTGGACTTCTAACTTTGTGTACTGTCAGTTTTATGTTTTACGGCACCGAATTTATTCCAAACCTAAATGAAGGCGCCCTTTATGTTCGTGCTACATTGCCAAATAGCGTTAACATTGATGAATCCAACCGTTTGGCTAAAGAAATTAAGAATGAACTACGCGATTTTAAAGAAGTGAAATTTGTTTTAAATCAGGTAGGTCGTCCTAATGATGGAACAGATCCCACAGGTTTTTTCAATATTGAATTTCATATTGAACTCCATCCTGAAAAAGAATGGGAGCGCAAGATTAGTAAAAAAGAACTTATTGAAGAAATGCGAACCATGCTTCATACTAATCCGGGAATAGTTTTTGGATTTAGCCAGCCTATTCAAGATAACGTAGAGGAATATGTGGCAGGAGTAAAAAGTTCATTAGTCGTAAAAATTTTTGGTGATGATCTTTTTGAACTTGAAGAATATGCAGATCAAGTAGCAAATAGTATCAAAGACATTGAAGGGATTGAAGACTTAAATGTGTATCGAAATATCGGTCTCCCAGAACTTCGTATAAAATTCGATGAAATACCAATGGGAAAATATGGCGTGGCAATGGCAGATGCGCAAGCTGTAGTTGAAATGGCTATAGGCGGAAGAGCTGCCACTACTTTTTATGAAGACGAACGTATGTTTGATGTACATATTCGTTTTCAAAAAGAATATCGCGACAATCAGCAAAAGATTGGAGAGATATTAATCCCGACACTTAGTGGCGATAAAATCCCTTTGCGGGAAATAGCCGATATAGATTTTATTACCGGCCCAACATTTATTTATCGAGAAGGGAGTAGTCGTTATATTGCTGTAGGTTTTAGCATTGAAGGCCGTGATTTAGGAAGTACAATTGCGGAAGCCAAGGAAAAAGTTGAAGCAAATGTAAAACTTCCAAAAGCCAATAAGATGGAATGGGCAGGTGAGTTTGAAAGTAAGGAACGCGCCAGTAAACAATTGGCGGTAATTGTTCCTGCCGTACTATTATTGATTCTGTTTTTACTTTATTTCAATTTCGGAACTATTAGAGATACCCTAATAGCCGCGTCTACCATTCCGTTTGCGTTTATTGGCGGATTTTTTTCGCTGTGGATTACTGGAACTATTTTTGGAATTTCAGCAGGAATTGGTTTTATCATTCTCTTTGGAGTGAATACCATTAATGCAATAATTCTTATTGCGGCAATAAAGGAGAATATGCGTAAATACAATTTGAAAGAATCTATCGCAGAAGGGGTGAAAAGTAGAATTAGGCCAATTGTAATGATTGCACTTATGGGTTCTATGGGTTTATTACCAGCTGCACTTTCAACTGGTATGGGATCAGAAATCCAAAAACCACTAGCTATTATGATTGTGGGAGGACTCTTGATTTGTCTAATTTTATCGCTTACCGCGCTCCCACAAATGTTTTATTTGGCATATAGAAGTTCTGAAAAAAAGAAATTAGAAGAGTAAAACTCTTATTTCTCTTTACTTTTAATAATCTCTGGGGATTATCATTTTTTTCATCTTTGGCTTAGCATTCCAAATCACAAATAATTTTCTTTATAGCAATACTTTTATAGATTTGCTGGAAAGCTACATTCATGGAAAATTTCGATCGTAAAAAACATTGGGAAAATATATACCAAACAAAAGAGCTCCCAGAGGTAAGTTGGTTTCAACCAACTCCAGAAACATCGCTAGATTTAATCGCAAAGGCTGGTGTTTTAAAGAATGCTAAAATAATTGACATTGGCGGCGGTGATAGTTTCTTGGTTGATTATTTACTCGACCTGGGATACACAGATATTCGAGTTTTGGATATTTCCAATGCCGCAATTGAACGCGCTAAAAAACGCTTGGGTGAACGAGCCATGCTTGTAAAGTGGATCGTGACCGACGTTGCTGAATTTAAACCTTCCGAAAAATACGATATTTGGCACGATCGTGCTGCTTTTCACTTTTTAACCAAAGAAGATGAAATAGCTGAATATGTAAAAACAGCCAGCAACAGCCTTAATCAGGGTGGACATTTAATAATTGGGACATTTTCCGATAAAGGCCCCGAAAAATGTAGCGGCATAGCGATAAAGCAATACACCGAAAATAGTTTAGTAAACCTTTTTTCAAATACATTTCAAAAAACAGCGTGCAACGAGGTAGAACATCAAACTCCGTTCAACACGACACAAAATTTCATCTTTTGCAGCCTTAAAAAGAAAGCTTGAATCAGCTTTTTCAAAATTTATCTATGATTTCGAACTACTTTTGTTAAGTATGTTTACCCAACAATAAAATACTGTTTTGTAGCGACAGATTTCTTCATAATACCTTAAAAAATATTTTGGCTATGGTGAATTTTCAAAATCAACACCCCGCAGATATTGCTGAGCAATTAAGTGAATTGGACAACGACGAAAGAAACTTGTCTTTTTTAATGCTTTCACCAGAGAAAAAAACACAGGTTTTTAAATTTTTGGAGCCCGCTGTACAGATAAAAATCATTAAAGCATTAGGCAATAAAGAACTTTCAATAGTACTAAACAACCTACCTCCCGATAATAGAACCAAGCTTTTTGAAAATTTTCCCGATCATCTTATCAAGACCTCTATCAATCTCCTTAATAATGAGGAAAGAGAAATTGCGCTCAGTCTAATTGGTTACAAAAAAGATAGTATCGCGCGACTGATGACGCCGCATTATATACAAACAAAAGCGGATAAAACAGTAACTCAAGTTTTAACCCATATTAAAAAAGAAGGTAAAAAAGCGGAGACCTTAAACTTTGTGTATGTAGTAGATGAAAACAACGTATTGATTGATGACCTTAGAATTGGTCAATTACTACTTGCAGAACCTGATACAAAAATATCGGAGCTAATGGATAGGCACGTTTTGGCAATTTCGGCAACCACCCATATTGAGGATGCTGTTGATATTTTTGACAAGTATGATCGGTCGGCATTACCCATTATAACCGAAAGTGGGGTTTTGGTTGGTATCGTGACTTTTGATGATATCCTAGACGAAGTGCAGGACCAAACCACTGAAGACATTCAAAAATTTGGGGGTACGGAAGGTTTAGAAATGTCTTATACGCAATCAACGCTTTTAGATTTGGTAAAGAAAAGAGCCGGCTGGTTAGTGATCCTCTTTTTTGGGGAAATGCTTACGGCATCTGCAATGGGGTTTTTTGAAGGTGAAATTGAAAAAGCCGTAGTATTAGCTTTATTTGTTCCATTGATTATTTCTAGTGGTGGTAACTCAGGTTCGCAAGCTGCTTCACTTATTATTCGGGCAATGGCATTAAAAGAGTTAAAGCTAAGGGATTGGTGGTACGTAATGAAAAAAGAAATACTTTCGGGACTCTTATTAGGTCTAATCCTTGGAACCATTGGATTTTTACGTATTCTATTATGGCAAGAAACCGGTCTCTACGATTATGGCGAATTTTGGTTGGAAGTGGCTTTAAGCGTTTCTGTTTCCTTAGTCTTTATCGTGCTTTGGGGAACACTTTCCGGCTCCCTGATTCCCTTTGTTTTAAAGTGGTGTAAGTTAGATCCAGCAACTGCTTCCGCTCCATTTGTTGCAACATTAGTGGACGTTACGGGAATTATTATTTTCTTTTCTGTAGCTGCCTTCTTTTTGGCGGATAAGCTTTTGTAATTGAAAACCTCTACCAAATGAGAAGCTCGTTTGGAACGTAGTAATTGTTTGGAGTTTGGAGTTTGGAGTTTGAAGTTTGAAAAATAGTTAATTAAACACAAAAGACCCTTTTTAAATTTCTTTAAAAAGGGTCTTTTACTTGAATAATTTAGTATTCTAATCCCGAATCAATGGCATGGTGGAACAGCGCAACAAACCTTCCTGTTTCGCAATTTCAGCGTAAGGAACTTCTTCCACAGTAAAACCATTGTCACGCAACCAAGTGTTGAGACGTGTAAAGTTTTTTTCTGAAATAACTACTTCTGGTGAAATAGAGAAAATGTTGCTGTTCATATTATACATTTCCTGCTTGGTAATATGAAAACAGTTTTCCTTTCCGAAGAAATCAACTAGCCATTCATATTCTTCTTCAATCAAAAAACCTTCTTTGTGGATGATGGCTTTTCCTTGGCCCAAAGGTTGAAAACAACAATCCAGATGCAGGGAATTGTCTTCTGCAACGGTATTGCTTTTTTTAAGATTGAACGATTTTACTTTTTTATGCGGAAACAATTTTTGAAGATGTTTCACAGCATTCATGTTGGTACGTGCAGTAATATAACTTGGGTAATCATCTCCATAATAGGTACCTACAAAAATATAATCTCCCCAAGGCATTACGTCTCCACCCTCGATATGTGCATTTTCAGGAAACTCAATAATTTTTGAAGCATCTATCGTTTCGATTACTGAATGTATAGCGTCTATTTCCTTACTGCGATCTTCAAGAATATTGGCTTTTATAAACTTATCTTCAATCACAAAAGCAATGTCTCTTGTAAAAATCTGGTTATAACCTTCTATTGAATCCGGACGAAAAACCTTTACATCATATTTTTTAAAAACTTCAGCTACCGCTTCCATTTCCTTCATCATATCTTCATCTTTGGGATATGTTCCCGCTTTAATATGCTCTGCCGATTTAGGATCGTAGGCATCTTCCAATTTCGGCACTGGGCCATTGCTGTCTGCTCTTCCTAATACTACGGCGCGTAGCCTAGAAATTTCGTCGTTAACGTTCAATTTTATCATAGCGCAAATATAAAAAAAGCACCTCGATACCGAAGTGCTTTTAAATATAATAAAAATTCGTAATTATCTTTTTTCTACAGGAAGAAATTCGCGGTGCGTTTTCCCAACATATATTTGTCGTGGACGGCCTATCGGCTCCTTGTTTAAGCGCATCTCTCTCCATTGTGCTATCCAACCTGGAAGTCTTCCCAAAGCGAACATTGGAGTAAACATCTCAACTGGAATGCCCAAAGCACGATATATAATTCCTGAGTAGAAGTCAACATTTGGATATAGTTTTCTTTCTACAAAATATGGATCTTCCAAAGCTTCCTTTTCAAGTGCTTTTGCTATATCTAAAACGTCATCTTCAATTCCTAAATCATCCAAAAGTGCATCTGCCGCCTTTTTGATGATTTTTGCTCGTGGATCAAAGTTTTTATATACTCTATGCCCAAAGCCCATCAAACGGAAGGGATCATCTTTATCCTTGGCTTTTGCCATAAACTTTTTAGTATCTCCTCCATCTTCCTTAATAGCTTCCAGCATTTCAATTACCGCTTGGTTTGCCCCTCCATGAAGTGGTCCCCATAAGGCTGCAATACCCGCAGAAATAGAAATAAACAAACCAGCATGAGATGAACCTACAATACGTACTGTTGAAGTAGAACAGTTCTGTTCGTGATCTCCGTGAAGAATCAACAATTTATCGAGTGCTTCTAAAACCACTTTATTGGTAATGTATTCGCCACTTGGTTTTTTAAACATCATTTTTAGGAAGTTGTCCACATAACCAAGAGAATCTCCACCGTAATCCAATGGAAGTCCCATACGTTTTCTATAAGTCCAAGCTGTTAGTACAGGGAATTTTCCAAGAATCTTAACAATAGCCTTATACATATCCTCCTCACTATCAACATTTACCGAAGAAGGGTTAAATGCAACCAAGGCAGAAGTCAATGAAGACAAGACTCCCATAGGATGAGCCGATTTTGGAAATCCATCCAATATCTTTTTCACATCCTCATCAACGTGAGATTGTGCCTTTATATCGGCGTGAAATTTATTAAGTTGTTGCTCAGTTGGCAAATCACCAAAAATAAGAAGATAGCAGACTTCCAGAAAATGTGCTTTTTCGGCTAATTCTTCAATCGAATAACCTCTATAACGTAGAATTCCTTTTTCTCCATCTAAAAAGGTTATCGCACTTTCACAAGCTCCTGTATTTTTATAGCCAGGATCCAGTGTTACAACACCACCTGTGTCTGCCCTAAGGCTCTTTATATTTATTCCCAGTTCGTTCTCAGTTCCTTCCACAACGGGAAACTCATACTTTTTGCCATCTATCTCGAGGGTTGCCATTTTTGCCATATAATAATATATTTTTTAATTTATTCAGAAATGCTAAGTTACGAAATTTCAAGGAATTTTTTTAACATTATCGACTATTCTTAGGTTAAAAAATCCTTAAATCATAGGTCATACAGCGGATTCATGTGTAAAAGATAACGCCATTTTCCGCTGTTTTTCAAATTCGAACTATAGCATTAAAATTTAAAAGCCTTTTCTTGAGGGAAATACGCTACATCGCCTAACTCTTCTTCAATTCTAAGGAGTTGATTGTATTTGGCCATTCTATCACTTCGGGAGGCCGAACCTGTTTTAATTTGCCCACAATTTAATGCCACGGCAAGATCTGCAATAGTATTATCTTCAGTTTCTCCGCTTCTGTGGGACATTACTGAAGTATAACCCGCACGATGCGCCATATTCACTGCAGCAATAGTTTCGGTTAAGGTTCCAATTTGATTCACTTTTATTAAAATTGAATTGGCTATCTTTTCAGAAATTCCCTTTGAAAGTCTTTCAACGTTCGTCACGAATAAATCGTCTCCTACAAGCTGTACTTTATCGCCAATTTTTTCGGTCAAGTATTTCCAGCCTTCCCAATCGTTTTCGTCCATTCCATCCTCTACAGAAATGATAGGGTATTTTTCGCATAATTCGGCCAAATAATCTGCCTGCTCTGTTGATGTACGCACTTTTCCCTTCTCACCCTCAAATTTGGAGTAATCGTATTTTTTCTTCACATAAAATTCCGCTGCAGCGCAATCTAATGCGATCATAACATCATCACCCAGTTTGTAACCAGCTTTTTTAGTCGCTTTTGCAATAGTGTCCAAAGCATCTTCGGTGCCGTCCAAAGTTGGTGCAAAACCACCTTCGTCACCCACAGCTGTACTCAAACCGCGATCGTGTAAAACTTTTTTAAGGTTGTGAAAAATCTCTGACCCCATTTGCATGGCGTGTGTGAAGTTCTTTGCCTTAACTGGCACAATCATAAATTCCTGAAAAGCAATAGGAGCATCACTGTGCGAGCCTCCATTAATAATATTCATCATTGGAAGCGGAAGGGTTTTCGCACTCACGCCACCTACGTAGCGATATAAAGGCATCCCTAATTCATTGGCTGCAGCTTTTGCAGCGGCTAAGGAAACACCAAGAATTGCATTGGCACCAAGTTTCGACTTGTTAGGAGTACCGTCTAAATCGATCATTATTTTATCAATAAGCTCTTGTTCAAAAACTGAAACGCCTAAAAGCTCTATAGCGATCTTTTCTCTTACATTGTTAACCGCTTTTAAAACTCCTTTTCCCAAATATGTTTTTCCGCCGTCGCGAAGTTCTACAGCCTCGTGTTCCCCAGTTGATGCTCCTGAAGGAACTGCCGCACGGCCCATAAAACCGTTTTCGGTGATTACGTCCACTTCAATTGTTGGATTTCCTCTAGAGTCGAAGATTTGTCTGGCTTTGATATCGATAATGATACTCATCTATATATTATTTATTGTTATTATATTATCTGAAAAAACCTGACAGGTTTTGGAAACCTGTCAGGTTTAAATTTATACGGTTTGCAATTTATGTTTTTCAATACTTTCTATAAATTGATCAAAAAGATACGAAGCATCGTGCGGCCCTGGACTTGCTTCGGGATGATACTGCACTGAAAATGCGGGTTTGTTCTTCATCCGGATTCCTGCTGCTGTATGGTCGTTAAGATGTTCGTGGGTAATTTCGATATTTTTGTTAGCCTCTGCTTCTTCTCTATTAATAGCGAAACCGTGGTTTTGTGAGGTGATTTCACCTTTTCCTGTAATTAAGTTCATCACAGGATGGTTAATTCCGCGGTGGCCATTGTGCATTTTATAAGTAGAAATACCGTTAGCCAAAGCTAACATTTGGTGTCCTAAACAGATTCCAAACATCGGTAACTCTTTTTCTAGAACAGTCTTTACAACTTCTATCGCACTAAGAAGAGGTTCGGGATCTCCAGGACCGTTTGAAAAGAAATATCCATCAGGATTAAAAGCTTCCATTTCTGAAAAACTAGTATTGTATGGAAAAACCTTGATATAGCAATCTCGTTCTGCAAGCCGACGAAGGATGTTTTTCTTTATTCCCAAATCTAAGGCTGAAACTTTATACTTGGCATTTTCATTTCCGTAGAAATAAGGTTCCTTTGTAGACACTTTTGAAGCGAGTTCGAGTCCGTCCATATTCGGAACATCTGCCAATTGCTTTTTTAACCCTTCAATATTATCAACACCAGTAGAAATTACCGCATTCATTGCGCCATTGTCGCGAATGTAGTTTACCAATGCCCGCGTATCAACATCACTAATTGCGAGTAAGTTGTTTTCATTTAAAAATTCTTCCAAAGAAGCATCAGCAGCATCTCGTGAATAATGATAGCTGAAATTACGCACTACCAAACCGGCAATTTTCACCCCATCAGATTCAACTTCGTCTTTGTTAACTCCGTAATTACCAATATGGGTGTTGGTAGCTACCATAATTTGTCCAAAATAGGAAGGATCTGTAAAAATCTCTTGATAACCGGTCATTCCCGTATTGAAACAAACCTCGCCGAAGGCTGAGCCCTCTTTGTTTCCAACCGCTTTTCCGTAGAAAATGGTTCCGTCTGCCAATAAAATAAGTGCTTTTTTTCGTGTTTGGTATTTCATTCTTTTGAAGGGTTTCAGGTTTTTGGTTTCAGGTTAAAAGTTGAAAAGGTTCGTAATCGAACTCTGAGCAACTAGCTTTTCCAAATTCTTTGCAAAAATAGTATAAAAAAAGGGATAAACGAAAACGCTTATCCCTTTGTTAGTTAATGAATTCAAATTCATTTATTCTTCTTCTTTACCTTCGTCAACCTCGACTTTCGTGGCGGGAAATTTTCTTGATGAAGTGGCTTTATGGTTTTGGGTGGTAAAATTTTCATGCAAGGACGCAGAGACGCAAAGTTGTACTGCCGTGTATTCTTAAAGTCATTTACGGAAATAGCATAAAAAAAGGGACAAACGAAAACGCTTATCCCTTTCTTGGCTTGTTCCGAAAATTTAGATTCTCAGAATGATTTTCTCCTAATTATTGCTTTATAAATTTCTTGGTAGTTGATCCCGTTTCACTTTCAATTCTTATGAAATAGATTCCGTTGGAAAGATTTGATACGTCGATTTCATTTTCAACCTTTGTTGTATTTGTCTTCTGTCCAAGTGCATTATAAATCCTGAAAGTAAAGTCATTAGACTGGGTTCTAATATTCAGATAATCAGAAGTTGGATTTGGATAGATTTGGAAATCTGCTTTTGAGTAATCTTCTGTTGATAGAGACTCTGGCGTAAATCTGTAAACTGTACCTGTTGGTATATTACCATTTAGCGATCCCTCGGCATTGTCATCGCCTTCTAAAATAACCACACTCGGATTGGCAGGATCTCCAGTTAAAAGATAAGCATTTTGAATAAAAACGCTATCATCATTATTAAATAGTGGAGCAAAAGCTACCATTGGCCCGGCTTCTTCTTCATAAGATTCGAAAGGATTATCGATTTGACTTGAACCATAATGAAACTCAATAACATTGGACCCTTCAAAGAACCAAACCTGAAAATTCATAAAGTCTGAAGCAAATGAATCATCATAAAACCCGGCATTACTCCATTGGATTTTTAAAATTTTGTTCCCAGCAGAACCCTCAATTTTATATGAAATTGGCGATAATGAAACGCCAGTGGTTTCACCTAGATCAACCATATCTTGCCCTATGGGAACAATTACAGCAGTAGTACCAAATTCTAACGCAGGAAATGTGGTTAATTCTGCCCCTAATCCATCAGCTGGAAAATAAATGGTATTATACGTTATTCCACCCAGAATAAAATCGAAACCCAATGAAATTGTGTATGCAGGATCATCCCAAACGTCACCATTGTTTAGCGATGTGCTTTCAACTAAATTTTGATAAGCAATATTTTCTGTTTGAAATTCATAAACGCTCTGAGCATTTATTAAGACACCATAAAACAGAAAAACAGGTAAAAGTATTTTCTTTATCATAAGTGGTAAATACAAAAATCAAGAGATAAGTATTTGATTAATAGCGCGCAAAGATCGTGTGAAAATAATTCTGGACAAATAAAAATCAATTTTTTTTATAATTAATATTAATGTAAATTGTAATTATTCAGGAAGTGAAAAGGGACAAACGAAAACGCTTATCCCTTTGTTATTCTTTTAACTGGAACAAAATCAATCTTTATTGGAGTTCAAATTCAAACCGATATTCAGTTGCACCATTAAAGGCCAAAAACCCGTATTTCCATTACTATCAAAATAGAACTGTGGCCCTACATCAAATAATAAATGAATATTTCCATATTCTCTTTGAAGTGCCTACGTAGGACCTACTGCAAAATCGAAATCGGACTTTCTAAATACATTATCTGCCATTGAAGGTCCATGTGTTATAATCCTTGCAGAG
Source organism: Aequorivita capsosiphonis DSM 23843 (assembly GCF_000429125.1). Taxonomy (GTDB): domain Bacteria; phylum Bacteroidota; class Bacteroidia; order Flavobacteriales; family Flavobacteriaceae; genus Aequorivita; species Aequorivita capsosiphonis. The sequence continues at coordinate 193,712 of NZ_KE386850.1, read as the reverse complement.
AGAAAATTACCTGAATTTCCAGAAACTTGCTTCCCTTTAGCAACTCGCTTTTTAAAGTTATAAAGTTGTTTAAATTGCAAATCTAAAAAAGGAGCGATTATATAAACAAATCCATTTCCTCCATAGGTTAACTCGGGGTAAGTGCCATTGTAGCCAACACCCACATTTGTTGAGAACGTGCTTTTTTCGGCAACAGGCATTTCCAGCTCCACTCCTGGATTTATAAAATTAACCCGCCATACTCTTTCTGTGAATGCTTCTTCTTGTCCTTGCACCAATAAGGTGGTCAAAAGAAACAATGCGATTAGTAGATTTTTCATCGCGTATTTTTTTTCAAAAAAAAACCGCCAAGATAACTTGGCGGCGTTTAATATATTTGAATCAAGAAAATTATTCCTCTTCTTTTCCTTCGTCCGCCTTAGCTTTAGCAGCGGTAGATTCTTTTGCTGGAGTAGCTTTTGCATCAGTTGAAGCAGCAGCATCAGTTCCGGAACCACTTCCACGACGGCTTCTACGTGTGGTTTTCTTCTTAGTAGCTTTTCCTGCGTTGTAAAGCTCGTTGAAGTCAACAAGTTCTATCATTGCCATATCAGCGTTATCACCTTGTCGATTCCCCAGTTTAATTATACGAGTATAACCTCCTGGACGATCACCTACTTTTGGAGCAACAGTTCTGAAAAGTTCAGCAACTTGCTCTTTTTGACGCAATTTTGCCATAACCAAACGACGGTTGTGCGTAGTGTCTTCCTTAGACTTTGTTATTAATGGCTCAACAAATTGCTTTAAAGATTTCGCTTTGGCAACGGTAGTGTTGATTCTTTTATGTTCAATTAAAGAACTAGCCATGTTCGCCATCATAGAGTGTCTATGGGCAGTTTTTCTACTTAATTGATTTATTTTTTTTCCGTGTCTCATGACATTTTTATTTTCATCATCTTGCTACTGGACCAGCCTTAGGCTGGGAGCAAATTATGATGGATTAATAATTAATAGACCTGCCTGCCGGCAGGCGGGTTGGACATGTTAGACGTTAGATATGAGACTTCTAAAATCTCAGATCTAACATCTCACGTCTACTTTAGTCTTTGTCTAGTTTATACTTTGCAAGATCCATCCCGAAGTTTAGGCCTTTTACATTTACAAGCTCTTCAAGCTCTGTAAGTGATTTTTTACCGAAGTTACGGAACTTCATCAAGTCGTTTTTATTGAAAGATACAAGGTCGCCCAAAGTATCAACTTCTGCAGCTTTTAAACAGTTTAGCGCACGAACCGAAAGATCCATATCTACTAGTTTAGTTTTAAGCAACTGACGCATGTGAAGGGATTCTTCATCATAAGTTTCAGTTTGTGCAATCTCATCTGCCTCCAAAGTAATACGCTCATCGCTGAACAACATAAAGTGGTGGATTAATGTTTTTGCAGCTTCAGTCAATGCGTCTTTTGGGTTAATAGACCCGTCAGTTTGTATTTCGAAAACCAATTTTTCGTAATCTGTTTTCTGCTCTACACGGAAATTTTCAATGCTGTACTTCACATTTTTTATTGGCGTGTAGATAGAATCTGTAAAGATAGTACCCAAAGGAGCATTCGCTTTTTTGTTCTCTTCAGCAGGAACATAACCACGACCTTTTTCGATAGTAATTTCGAAGTTAAGGTTTACTTTAGACTCCATATTACAGATTACCAAGTCTGGATTCAACACTTGAAAACCAGAAATAAATTTTTGGAAATCACCAGCTTTTAACTGGTCTTTACCAGAAACTGAAATGGTAACTGTTTCGTTATCTATTTCGTCTATCTGTCTTTTGAACCGAACTTGCTTCAGATTCAAAATAATTTCTGTAACGTCTTCCACTACTCCAGCGATGGTAGAAAATTCGTGATCCACGCCTTCGATGCGAACCGAAGTGATGGCGAATCCTTCCAATGAGGAAAGTAGCACACGTCTTAATGCGTTACCGATGGTAAGTCCGTAACCTGGTTCCAAAGGGCGAAATTCAAATTTCCCCTCGAAATCGGTCGAGTTTACCATTATAACTTTATCAGGCTTCTGAAAACTAAATACTGCCATAATTGACTTTCTTTGTTTTAATTATTTAGAATATAATTCAACGATTAGCTGCTCGTTCACATTTTCTGGAATTTGAATACGCTCTGGGATAGAAACGAAAGTTCCTTCCTTCTTTTCGCCATTCCAAGTAATCCACTCATACACGTGACTTGCATTTGCCAAAGAGTTGTTGATTGCCTCAAGAGATTTTGACTTCTCTCTAACGGCCACTACATCACCAGCTTTAAGTTGGTATGATGGAATGTTTACTTTTTCACCATTAACGGTGATGTGACGGTGAGAAACTAATTGTCTTGCGCCAGAGCGACTTGGAGAAATCCCCATTCTGTACACTACGTTGTCTAAACGAGACTCACACATTTGAAGTAATACAGCACCTGTAATTCCAGGAGCAGCATTCGCCTTTTTAAACATGTTTCTAAACTGACGTTCCAAAATACCATAGGTGTATTTTGTTTTTTGCTTTTCCATTAACTGGATAGCATATTCAGATTTTTTACCACGACGACGGGTGTTCCCGTGTTGCCCTGGAGGGTAATTTCTTTTTTCGAAAGATTTGTCGTCTCCGAAGATTGCTTCCCCGAATTTACGGGCGATTTTAGTTTTTGGACCAGTATATCTTGCCATTTCTAATTTAAGGTTTTGAAGAAAAAACTAAATTAAGGTCATTTTGTTGAGACAGGATATATCCTGTCTTTACTATCCTTTAGTTTTCAATTTCTTCAGATTGATACTTATTATTGATTATTATCTATTATTATTTTTTATTGTTATTGTGTATTATTTCGCCAGATGAGGAGGTATAATAAAAAACAACAATAAATAATATTAGACTCTTCTTCTTTTTGGAGGACGGCATCCGTTGTGTGGCATTGGAGTAACATCAATAATTTCAGTTACTTCAATTCCAGCATTGTGGATAGAACGTATTGCAGATTCTCTACCGTTACCTGGTCCTTTTACATAAACTTTTACTTTACGTAAACCAGCGTCGTGTGCAACTTTCGCACAATCTTCTGATGCTAACTGAGCAGCGTAAGGCGTGTTTTTCTTAGATCCACGGAAACCCATTTTACCGGCTGAGGACCAAGAGATAACATCTCCATTTTTATTTGTCAAGGAAACAATAATGTTGTTGAAGGAAGCTGTAATGTGTGCTTCACCTACTGACTCAACATTAACCTTACGTTTCTTGACTGATTTTGTAGTTTTTTGACTTGTCTTTGCCATAACTTCTAGTGATTTAGGTTGTAGTGCTTAGTGGAAGATATCTCAGCTGAAGAATTATAAAATATTCAACCAAAACCATTCCCCTAAAATCTATCAACTGTTATTTAGTTGCTTTTTTCTTGTTAGCAACAGTTTTACGTTTTCCTTTTCTAGTACGTGAGTTATTCTTAGTACGTTGTCCTCTTAAAGGAAGACCCGATCTGTGACGAATACCTCTGTAACAACCAATATCCATTAAGCGTTTAATACTTAATTGAACTTCACTACGTAATTCACCTTCGATTTTGAACGATCCAACAGCGTCACGAATAGCCCCGATTTCATCATCGTTCCATTCACTTACTTTTTTATCCTCGTCAACTCCGGCTTTGTTCAGAATATCTTGGGCACGGCTTTTACCGATTCCGAAGATATACGTTAACGCGATTACACCCCTTTTGTGCTTCGGGATATCTACACCTGCGATTCTTGCCATAACTTATCCTTGTCTTTGTTTGAACTTTGGGTTCTTTTTATTAATTACATATAATCTGCCTTTCCTGCGTACAATCTTGCAGTCGGCACTTCTTTTCTTTACGGATGCTCTAACTTTCATCTGTTCTTATTTATATTTAGTATTCAATGAACCCTGAGGTTCGTCCCGATAGCTATCAGGGATTAATATCTGTATGTTATTCTCGCCTTCGTTAAATCGTACGGACTCATCTCAAGCTTCACTTTATCGCCTGGCAACAATTTAATGTAGTGCATTCGCATTTTACCAGAAATGTGAGCGGTTACAATGTGACCATTTTCCAATTCAACACGGAACATTGCGTTTGATAGTGCTTCCACTATACTTCCATCTTGTTCAATTGCGCTTTGTTTTGCCATTCTATTATTGGTATTTATCTTTAAATAGGTAAAAGATAGTATTTGTAATTTTTTTGCAAAAGTAACAAATACTATCTAATAATCACTATAATTTTAATTAAGCTACCGCTTTTCTGTTTTTTCCGCTTTTCATCAAGCCATCATAATGACGATTCAATAAATAGGAGTTCACTTGCTGCATCGTATCGATAGCCACACCTACCATAATAAGTAGTGATGTACCACCGTAGAACAATGCCCAACCTTGCTGAATTCCCATCAATTTAACAACGAATGCTGGTGCAATCGCGATCAAGGCTAGGAACACAGAACCTGGTAAAGTTATCTGCGACATAATTCGATCTAAATACTCAGCAGTTTGCGATCCTGGTTTAATACCTGGAATAAATCCACCGCTACGTTTTAAGTCGTCAGCCATTTTGTTTGTTGGTACTGTAATAGCCGTATAGAAATATGTAAATATTATAATCAATACTGCAAATACCAAGTTATACCAAAATCCGAAGATATCACTAAAGGTAGCTTGAATGCCCTGCGCAAATTCGCTGTCAGAGACACTTGCTACTGCTGCTGGTACAAACATAATTGCTTGCGCAAAGATGATAGGCATTACCCCAGAAGCGTTCAATTTTAATGGGATAAACTGTCTCGCTCCAAAAATATTCTTTTCGAAACCACCGCTTGCCGATCTTCTTGCATATTGAACCGGTATTTTCCGCACTGCCATTACCAACATAATTGATAGTAAGATAATCACAAACCAGATCACCAATTCAATAAGGATCATAATCAATCCTCCATTAGATTCCATTACTCTTGAAACGAATTCCTGAGCAAAGGACTGTGGCATACGTGCTATAATACCAACCATAATAAGTATGGAGATACCATTACCAATACCTTTGTCTGTAATTTTCTCACCCAACCACATTGCGAATATGGTTCCTGTTACCAAAATAATTACTGAGGAAACGTAGAACATTACGCTTTGCCCCATTATAAAGGCTTCTGCTGGCACACCCATTGCTGGAAGACCCGCTAGATAACTTGGTGCTTGAACCAAACAAATACCGATGGTTAACCAACGTGTAATTTGATTGATCTTCTTACGACCACTTTCTCCTTCTTTCTGTAGTTTCTGAAGGTAAGGAACCGCAATCTGCATCAACTGGACAACAATAGAAGCAGAAATATAAGGCATAATACCCAATGCAAAAACAGAAGCGTTGGCAAAAGCCCCTCCTGTAAATGCGTTTAGCAATCCACCAATTCCTCCAGCATCGAATTTGCCCGCAAATGATGCAAGCATATCGGCATCAATTCCAGGAAGCACGACTTGTGCCCCAAAACGATAAACCAATAGCATTCCCAGCGTAAGCAAGATGCGATTGCGCAGCTCTTCTATTCTCCAAACATTTTTTAAGGTTTCGATAAATTTCATCCTTATCTTTTGTTACAATGTTACTACTTCACCTCCGGCAGCTTCAATAGCTTCTTTTGCCGAGGCAGTAAACTTGTGCGCAGATACTTTTAGTTTTGCTTTTATCTCTCCTCTTCCTAAAATCTTAACCATTTCGTTCTTTCCAGCAAGACCTAAACCAACCAAGGTTTCAAAGTCAACGGCATCATTTATTTTTTTGTCGTCAACCAATTGTTGTAAGGTATCGATATTGATTCCCTTATACTCTTTACGGTTGATGTTTGTAAATCCAAACTTAGGAACACGACGTTGTAGGGGCATTTGTCCACCTTCAAATCCAAGTTTCTTAGAATAACCTGAACGTGATTTTGCTCCTTTATGTCCGCGGGTGGCAGTACCACCTTTACCGGAACCTTGTCCGCGACCTACTCGCTTGCCTTTGTTTTTCGCCGATCCTGCGGCGGGTTGTAAGTTACTTAAATCCATTTTTTTGTGTTTCCTTAATTAGTTTCAACTGAAACTAAGTGATTAACTTTATTGATCATACCAAGAATGCTTGGCGTATCTTCGTGTTCCACGGTCTGACCCATTTTGTTTAGGCCAAGAGCCTCCATGGTTCTCTTTTGGTTTTGTGGGCGCTTTATAACGCTTCTAACCTTTGTTACTTTAATTTTTGCCATCGCTTTGATATTTATCCTTTGAATACTTTTTCAAGTGAAATTCCACGCTGATCAGCAATTGTTTGTGCACTTCGCATTTGCAATAGGGCATCAAAAGTTGCTTTTACAACGTTATGTGGATTGGAAGATCCTTGAGATTTTGACAATACATCGTGTACCCCAACTGCCTCCAATACCGCACGTACTGCACCACCAGCAATTACTCCTGTACCAGGGGCTGCAGGAAGAAGGTTAACACGAGCTCCGCCGTATTTTCCTTTTTGCTCGTGTGGAAGCGTTACTTTGTTTAGAGGTATACGAACCAAGTTTTTCTTGGCATCTTCAATAGCTTTTGCTATTGCACTGGCAACATCCTTGGATTTACCAAGTCCTTGTCCAACCACACCTTTTTCGTCTCCAACAACTACGATAGCTGAAAATCCGAAGGCACGACCACCCTTGGTCACCTTGGTTACACGTTGTACACCTACCAAACGGTCTTTTAAATCTAGACCTCCTGGTTTTACTAATTCTACGTTTTTATAATCTTGATACATAATTTTACTTAGAATTTAAGGCCACCTTCGCGTGCACCTTCAGCTAATGATTTTACTCTTCCATGGTATAAGTAACCACCTCTGTCAAAAGCGATGGCTTCAACACCAGCTTTAGCAGCTTTTTCAGCGATTGCTTTTCCTACCATTTTTGCAGCTTCAGTTTTGTTAACTTTTGAAGCGTCAATATCTTTATCTCTTGAAGATGCGGCAGTAATGGTTTTTCCATTTACATCGTCAATTATCTGAGCGTAAATTTCTTTGTTGCTTCTGAAAACAGCCAAACGTGGACGACTTTCAGTCCCCCCAACAGTTTTTCTGATCCTCATGCGCAAGCGCTCTCTTCTTTCGTATTTTGATAATGCCATAACTCTATTTGTTATGCAGATTTACCTGCTTTTCTTCTTAATTGTTCACCTACAAACTTGATACCTTTACCTTTGTAAGGTTCTGGTCTACGGAAGGCACGGATTTTGGCCGCTACCTGTCCCACCAATTGCTTGTCGTGCGAAGTTAGTTTTACGATTGGGTTCTTACCTTTATCAGATATAGTTTCCACTTTTACTTCTGGAGCAATGTCCAAAACGATATTGTGTGAAAACCCTAAAGCCAAATCTAATTTTTGTCCTTGATTGCTAGCGCGGTAACCCACACCAACCAATTCTAAAGATTTGGTCCATCCGTTGTTTACACCTTCAATCATATTATTGATTAAGGATCTATAAAGACCGTGTCTTGCAGTGTGGTCTTTAGATTCAGAAGGGCGTTCCACTATTACGTGTCCGTCTTCTACTTTCACGGTTATATCAGAAAACTCCTGAGACAACTCGCCTAATTTTCCTTTTACGGTAACTACGTTGTCTTTTACATCAACTGTAACTCCTTGTGGGATTACTACCGGGCTTTTACCTATTCTTGACATCTCTTTGTCTATTTTTTAGTAAACGTAACATAATACTTCACCTCCAACATTCTGATCTTTGGCTTGCTGCCCTGTCATTACTCCCGAAGAAGTAGAAACAATAGCAATTCCCAAACCATTCAAAATACGAGGTAGTTCAGTTGAACCAGCATATTTACGTAAACCTGGTTTACTAATTCTTTGGATTTTTTTGATTATGGGCTCTTTACTAAGCTTGTCATACTTCAAAGCAATTTTGATAACACCCTGTGGGGTACTGTCGTCATCAAATTTATAGCTCAAAATGTAACCCTGATCAAAAAGGATTTTTGTAATCTCCTTTTTTAGATTTGAAGCTGGAATCTCAACTACGCGATGTCCGGCTTTTGCAGCGTTTCTAACTCTTGTTAGATAATCTGAAATTGGATCTATATTCATTTATCAATATTTGCGGAAGTGGTTTTTGTCCGTCAATCGGAACAAACCTACCACCAGTTTATACTTTTGTTTAGAACCCTAAAAGTTCTTACCAAGATGCTTTTCTTACACCTGGAATTAGGCCCTGATTGGCCATTTCACGAAACGTAACACGTGAAATTCCGAAAGTTCTCATATACCCTCTTGGTCTTCCGGTAATTTTACAACGATTGTGTAAACGTACAGGTGAGGCATCTTTTGGTAGTTTTTGCAAGCCTTCCCAATCTCCAGCTTCTTTTAAAGCTTTGCGTTTGGCCGCATATTTCAGTACCGTTTTTTGTCTCTTAACCTCGCGGGCTTTCATTGATTCTTTAGCCATCTCTTAGTTCTTTTTAAAGGGTAACCCTAATTCTTTTAATAATGATTTCGCTTCTTTATCGGTTTGTGCCGAAGTGATAAACGTAATGTTCATTCCTTCAATTTTCTTCACTTTATCGATATCGATTTCTGGGAAGATAATTTGTTCGGTAATTCCCAAAGAGTAATTTCCTCTTCCGTCAAAACCGGTAGCTTTAATTCCGTTAAAGTCACGTACCCTTGGCAAAGATGAAGTAACCAACCTGTCTAAAAATTCGTACATACGCTCTCCACGCAACGTAACTTTCACACCAATTGGCATTCCCTTACGAAGTTTAAAGTTTGCAACATCCTTCTTAGAATTTGTCGAAACCGCTTTTTGCCCGGTTATCTTTGTAAACTCATCAACTGAATAGTCAATAAGTTTTTTGTCAGCAACTGCTGCACCCACACCGCGGGAAACAACAATACGCTTCAATTTCGGTACCTCCATGACGTTTTTGTAACCAAATTCGTCAGTAAGTGAGTTGATCACTCTGCTTTTGTACTCTTCTTTAAGTCTTGGTGAATATGCCATAACTATATTGCTTGATCTGATTGTTTTGAAAACCGTACTTTCTTACCATCTTCCATTTTATAACCTACACGTGTTGCTTTACCAGATTTTGGATCTACTAAAGAAAGGTTTGAAACATGGATAGGAGCTTCTTTTTTCACAATTCCTCCTTGCGGATTTTTTGCACTTGGCTTCTCGTGTTTTGAAACCATATTAACTCCTTCTACGATTGCTTTGTTTTTGTCAAGGAATAATTTCATTACTTTACCTTCAGAACCTTTGTGGTCTCCGGCAGTAACTACTACTGTATCGCCTGATTTTATCTTAAGCTTTGTCATCTTAGTTTTCATATTAAAGCACCTCTGGTGCCAATGATACTATTTTCATAAATTGTCTGTCGCGAAGCTCTCTTGCTACCGGCCCAAAAACACGTGTTCCTCTCATTTCGCCCTGTGGGCCTAAAAGTACACAAGCGTTATCATCGAAACGGATGTAAGATCCATCAGGTCTTCTGATTTCCTTACGAGTACGCACTACTACTGCAGTAGAAACGGCTCCCTTCTTAATACTTCCATTAGGCGTTGATTCTTTAACAGAAACTACAATCTTATCACCTATAGAAGCATACCTTCTTTTTGTTCCGCCTAACACACGAATACAAAGTACTTCCTTTGCTCCGGTATTATCAGCGACTTTGAGTCTTGATTCTTGTTGTAACATAATTACTTCGCTCTTTCAATTATTTCTACTAATCTCCAACATTTGGTTTTACTTAAAGGACGTGTTTCCATGATCCTTACCGTATCGCCTTCGTTGCAGTTATTGGTCTCGTCGTGCGCAACGTATTTCTTCGTTTTGGACACGAACTTTCCATACATAGGGTGTTTAATTTTTTTCACCTCTGCAACTACAATAGACTTATCCATTTTGTTGCTGGTTACTACCCCAGTACGTTCTTTTCTTAAGTTTCTTTTAATTTCTTCCATCTTTCAGCTGTACAATTATTGCACTTCTCTATTAGTTAGTTCGGTCGCTATTCTTGCTATCCCCCTTTTCTGGGATCTAAGTTGAATTGGGTTTTCCAATGGTGAAATGGTATGTGCCATTTTAAGCTCTGTATACGCTTTCCTTGAGTCAGCTAATGCTTCCTGAAGTTCTGCCGTTGACGCTTCTTTAATTTCTGATTGTTTCATTTGTCAAAAAATTATGCTTGGAAATCCCGAGACATTACAAATTTAGTTTTAACGGGAAGCTTTTGGGCTGCAAGGCGCAATGCTTCTTTAGCTGTTTCAAGGGTAACCCCAGATACTTCGAAAAGCATTCTTCCTGGTTTTACAATAGCAGCATAATATTCTACAGCACCTTTACCTTTCCCCATACGTACTTCAAGGGGCTTCTTGGTAATTGGCTTATCTGGAAATATCATAATCCAGATAGAACCTTCTCTTTTCATAAAACGAGTAGCAGCAATACGAGCTGCTTCTATTTGTCTCGCCGTAAGAAATTCAGATTCCATCGATTTTATACCGAAGGTACCGTATGCTAACTGCGTGCCACGACCGGCATTGCCTTTCATACGACCTTTTTGTTGTTTACGGTATTTTGTTCTTTTAGGTTGTAACATTTTCTTCTATTTAAAAAATTACTTTCTGCGGCGTGCTTTGTTGCCACCGCGTCCTGGAGCACCTTTACCACCACCTTTTTTGCCGGTTGACAAACCAACAAGTGGGGAAAGCTCTCTCTTTCCATATACTTCGCCTTTCATAATCCATACTTTAACACCCAATCTACCATAAGTAGTGTGCGCCTCAACTAAAGCGTAGTCAATATCGGCTCTAAAAGTTGATAATGGGATACGACCTTCTTTGTAAGATTCTGAACGTGCCATTTCAGCGCCGTTCAAACGTCCTGAGATTTGTACCTTAATACCTTCAGCATTCATTCGCATTGTTGCCGCTATTGCCATTTTAATAGCACGACGGTATGAAATACGACTTTCAATTTGGCGTGCAATACTCGCAGCTACCAAATGCGCATCAAGTTCAGGTCTTTTGATCTCGTGAATGTTGATCTGTACCTCTTTATCTGTAATTTTTTTAAGCTCTTCTTTTAGCTTGTCTACTTCCTGGCCACCTTTTCCGATAATGATACCGGGACGGGCAGTGGTTATAGTAACGGTTACAAGCTTAAGCGTACGCTCAATAATTACTCTACTCACACTAGCTTTACTTAAACGCGCGTGGATGTATTTCCTGATCTTATCGTCTTCGGCCAATTTATCGCCGTAGTCGTTGCCTCCGTACCAGTTGGATTCCCAACCTTTAATGATACCTAAGCGATTTCCGATTGGATTTGTCTTCTGTCCCATTTAATTAATTGCTTTGTGTGTTATCGTTAGCTGCCAATACCAGTGTTACGTGGTTGGAGCGCTTTCTAATTCTGTGTGCACGGCCTTGCGGTGCTGGACGAAGTCTTTTCAACATTGTACCACCATCCACTCGGATTTCCTTAACAAAAAGATCTGCATCTTCCAATGAAGCGTCTTCATTCTTTTGTTGCCAGTTATTGATGGCAGACAAAAGTAGTTTCTCCAATTTACGTGAAGATTCTTTTGAACTAAACTTCAAAATATTAAGTGCTTTGTCTATTTTCTCACCACGCACCAAGTCTGCCATTAAACGCATCTTTCTTGGTGAGGTGGGGCAATTGTTCAATTTAGCCAAGTAAATAGTTTTCTTTGCTTCCTTGATTGCTTCTGCTCTTTCTCTTTTACGAACTCCCATGGCCTCTTATTTTTTACCTTTGTTTTTAGCACCTGCGTGACCACGGAATGATCTTGTAGGTGAAAATTCTCCTAGTTTATGCCCAACCATGTTTTCTGTTACAAACACAGGAACAAATTGACGTCCGTTGTGAACAGCGATGGTTTGGCCAACAAAATCCGGAGTGATCATAGAAGCACGCGACCAAGTCTTGATTACGGTCTTCTTATTATCATCAACGTTTCGTTGAACTTTTTTGTCTAGTTTATAATGAACGTACGGTCCTTTTTTTAACGATCTTGCCATAACTTATTTCTTTCTACGTTCTAAGATATATTTATTACTTGCTTTCGTTTTAGTTCGGGTTCTGTAACCTTTAGCAGGTATCCCATTTCTAGAACGTGGATGACCACCTGAAGATTTACCTTCACCACCACCCATTGGGTGATCTACCGGGTTCATCACTACTGGTCTTGTACGTGGTCTTCTACCCAACCATCTACTTCTACCAGCTTTACCTGAAACCAATAACTGATGGTCGTGGTTAGATACAGCACCAATAGTAGCTAAACAATTAACTAAGATCAATCTAGTTTCTCCTGATGGTAATTTAATAGTAGCATATTTACCTTCACGCGCCATAAGCTGTGCGAAAGTTCCAGCACTTCTAGCCATAATTGCTCCCTGTCCGGGACGAAGCTCGATGCAAGATATAACTGTACCTAATGGGATAGCTGAAAGCGGCATTGCGTTTCCAATTTCTGGAGCAATTCCTGATTCACCAGAAACGATGTTTTGTCCAACTTGTAGACCGCTCTGAGCAATTACGTAACGCTTTTCACCATCTTGATAGTTCAAAAGCGCAATAAACGCTGTACGGTTTGGATCGTATTGAATACTTGCAACAGTAGCAGGAACTCCTGCCTTGTCGCGTTTGAAATCGATTATTCGATATCTCTTTTTATGACCACCACCTATGTAGCGCATGGTCATTTTTCCTTGACTGTTTCTACCACCAGATCTTTTGTTCGGAGCAAGTAAAGACTTCTCCGGCTTATCGGTTGTAATGGCGTCAAAACCATTAACAACCCTAAAACGCTGACCCGGGGTGATTGGTTTTAATTTTCTTACTGACATTTGTGTCTAATTAAATCTAAGCTTCCTTAGATGTTACTGTAAAAATCTATTGTATCACCTTCCGCCACCTGTACGATTGCTTTTTTATAAGCATTCGTTTTACCAGTCTGGACACCTGTTTTTGTATAACGGGTCTTCCTATCAGGGCGGACATTCATTGTGCGAACTTTTTCAACAGAAATTCCGTAAGCAGTTTCAACCGCTTTCTTGATTTCTACCTTATTCGCCTTTGGGTTCACTACAAAGCTAAAAACGTTTTTGTCTTCAGCATCTTTGGTAGCTTTTTCCGTAATTATAGGTTTAATTAAGATGTTCATCTTGTTTCTATTTACTTAAGTTTGTTTCAATTCCTTCCAAAGAACCTTCAAACAGCACGACACTGTTTGCATTCATAATCTTATAAGTACTTAATTGTGAGCTAGTTATAACTTCAGTACCTTTCAAATTGCGAGAGGACAAATATACATTATTATTTAAGTCTCCCAACACAAATAAAGATTTTTTCTCATCAAGCCCTAAACTCTTTAAAACTGATGTAAAATTCTTCGTTTTTGGAGCATCAAAATTTAGCTCTTCCATTACGTAGATCGCTTTGTCATTTGCTTTCATAGAAAGCGCAGATTTACGCGCCAAACGTTTTAGGTTTTTGTTCAATTTAAAAGAGTAGCTTCTTGGACGAGGCCCAAACATTCTACCACCACCTTTAAAAATACCAGACTTGATGCTACCCGCACGAGCAGTACCAGTTCCTTTTTGCTTCTTTATCTTTCTGGTAGAACCAGTGATTTCAGCACGTTCTTTCGCTTTGTGAGTTCCTTGTCTTTGATTGGCAAGGTATTGCTTCACATCAAGATAAACCGCGTGATTGTTAGGCTCTATTCCGAACACATCTGCAGAAAGTTCAACTTCCCGACCTGTGCTTTTTCCGTTTATGTCTAATACAGCTACCTTCATTATTTCTCGATCATTACATAAGCGTTTTTATGGCCAGGAACTGCTCCTTTAACCACAAGTAGATTCTTTTCAGGAACTACTTTTAAAACTCTTAAATTATCTATTTTTACTCTTTCGTTACCCATTTGGCCAGCCATGCGCATTCCCTTGAAAACTCTTGCAGGATATGATGCAGCACCAACAGACCCAGGAGCCCTAAGCATACTTTGTTGGCCGTGAGTTCTTTCGGACCCACTAAAACCATGACGTTTTACAACCCCTTGGAAACCTTTACCTTTAGATGTACCCGCGATATCCACGAATTCACCTTCAATAAAATGTTCCACAGTAATTGTGTCACCTAATTTGTAATCTTCTCCAAAATCCTTGAATTCAACAACTTTGCGTTTTGCAACGGTTCCTGCTTTTTTGGCGTGCCCTTCGGCAGCTTTAGTAACAGTCTTCTTGTCATCGAAACCAAGTTGGAGAGCATTGTACCCGTCAACCTCAATGGTTCTGACTTGGGTGACAACACAGGGTCCTGCTTCAATAACGGTACACGGAATGTTTTTTCCGTTCTCGTCAAAGATGCTGGTCATCCCTATCTTTCTTCCAATTAACCCAGACATATTTAATTATTTATTGATTATTAATATTACTTATTTTCGGTTTTTCGCTTTGCCCCTTCAGCCGCGGCAGAAAGGAGAAAAGAATTTTTTGATTTAAAAAACAAACGGGATCAAAATAATTTCGATCCCGAATATTACTTTGTTTACCGTTTTTCCTTCGCTTACAAGCTCGGGACATGTTAATCCTCGCAACTGCGAAGATCTCTGACTCAGTTTTCGCAAACCGGCTTTGAAGATACCTGCCTTCGCAGGTATTTGTTAAACCTTGATCTCTACTTCTACCCCACTTGGCAACTCTAATTTCATTAGAGCGTCAATTGTTTTTGAAGAAGAACTGTAGATATCCAAAAGTCTCTTGTAAGAACTTAATTGGAATTGCTCTCTACTCTTCTTGTTCACGTGTGGAGAACGCAATACTGTAAAGATTTTTTTATGTGTTGGCAAAGGGATTGGTCCTGTAACTACAGCTCCAGTACTCTTTACGGTCTTAACGATTTTCTCAGCAGATTTGTCCACCAAATTGTGATCGTAAGATTTTAGTTTTATTCTTATTTTTTGACTCATTGCTGAAATTATTAAACGTTAGCGGTTCCTTTTGCTGCTGCGATTACTTCTTCGGAAATATTTGAAGGAGTTTGGGCATAATGTGAAAATTCCATAGTTGAAGTAGCACGACCAGAAGATAAAGTTCTCAATGTGGTTACATATCCGAACAATTCTGAAAGCGGCACTTCAGCCTTTATAACTTTTGCTCCTGCACGATCGCTCATACTAGTAATAGTACCACGACGACGGTTAAGGTCACCAACTATATCACCCATATTCTCCTCAGGCGTAAGTGCCTCAAGTTTCATAATAGGCTCAAGAATTACAGCTCCAGCTTTTTTAGCAACTTCCCTAAAGCCGATTTTAGCAGCTAATTCAAAAGACAGTGCATCTGAATCCACTGGGTGGAAAGATCCATCTTTTAAAGTAACCTTCATACTATCAACCTCAAAACCTGCAAGAGGCCCATTGGTCATTGCTTGTTTGAAACCTTTTTCAACAGAAGGAATAAATTCTTTTGGTACGTTTCCACCTTTTACAGAGTTCACGAATTCCAAACCAATTTTACCTTCCTCAGCTGGCTCCAATGTAAATACGATGTCAGCAAATTTACCACGACCACCAGATTGTTTCTTATAAACCTCTCTGTGATCAGCAACTTTTGTAACAGCTTCCTTATACTCAACCTGTGGTTGTCCTTGGTTTACTTCAACTCTAAATTCCCGACGCAAACGGTCAATAAGAACATCTAAGTGAAGTTCACCCATTCCAGAAATAATTGTTTGCCCAGAAGCTTCGTCTGTACGCACTTGGAATGTTGGATCTTCTTCGGCAAGCTTTGACAAAGCCATACCTAATTTATCAACATCAGCTTTAGTCTTTGGCTCAACCGCAACTCCAATTACTGGATCAGGGAAGTCCATGCTTTCCAAAACTATAGGATGTTTTTCTGCAGTTAAGGTGTCCCCAGTTTTAATATCTTTAAAACCTACGGCAGCTCCAATATCTCCTGCTTCAATAAAGTCAATTGCATTTTGCTTGTTAGCGTGCATTTGGTAGATTCTAGAAATACGTTCCTTATTACCAGTACGGTTGTTAAGAACATAAGAACCTGCGTCCAAATGACCAGAATAGGTACGGAAGAAAGCTAGACGACCAACAAAAGGATCGGTAGCAATTTTAAACGCCAGAGCAGCAAACGGCTCCTCTGTACTTGGCTTACGTAATTCTTCCTTTTCAGTATCAGGATTAATTCCTCTAATACCTTCTTTATCCATTGGAGAAGGAAGGTAACGGCAAACACCGTCAATCAAAAACTGAACACCTTTATTTTTAAAAGATGAACCACAAATCATTGGAATAATGCTCATATCCATTACTGCGGCACGAAGCGCAGCATGCACCTCATCTTCTGTAATAGAATCTTCATCTTCCATATATTTTTCAAGAAGGTTTTCATCATAGGCAGCAACTTCTTCAATAAGTTTACCACGGTACATGCGAACTTCCTCTTTCATTTCTTCAGGGATTGGCACCACATCAAAAGTAGCTCCAAATGTATCATCATGCCATACAATTGCACGATTCTTCACAAGGTCAACTATCCCTCTAAAATCTGCCTCTTCACCTAATGGCAAAACGATTGGCACTGCATTGGAACCCAACATATCTTTTACTTGTTGACAAACCATCAAAAAGTTAGATCCATTACGGTCCATTTTATTTACAAAACCAATACGAGGTACTTTATAGTTATCCGCAAGCCTCCAGTTAGTTTCAGATTGTGGTTCAACACCATCAACTGCACTAAATAAAAACACTAAACCATCAAGAACACGCAGCGATCGGTTTACCTCTACGGTAAAATCCACGTGGCCGGGAGTGTCAATAATGTTAAAGTGATATTCTTTTGTTTCTGGTAATGGCTGGGCATTTTCCATTGGAAATTTCCATTTACAAGTAGTTGCAGCGGAAGTAATCGTAATACCACGCTCCTGCTCTTGTTCCATCCAGTCCATAGTGGCAGAACCTTCATGGGTCTCGCCCAACTTATGGTTTACGCCAGTATAAAAAAGTATACGTTCTGTTGTAGTGGTTTTACCGGCGTCAATATGCGCGGCAATCCCGATGTTTCTTGTGTAACTTAAATCTCTTCCCATTGTTTAGAATCTGAAATGTGAGAATGCTTTGTTAGCTTCTGCCATTTTATGAGTATCCATACGCTTTTTAACGGCAGCACCTTCCTCCTTTGCAGCAGCAAGAATCTCACCAGCTAATTTTGCAGCCATGGATTTCTCGTTTCTTTTTCTTGAATATGTAATTAACCACTTCATTGCGGTTGCAATTTTACGGTCTGGGCGTATTTGCA
This sequence comes from Aequorivita capsosiphonis DSM 23843, assembly GCF_000429125.1. GTDB lineage: Bacteria > Bacteroidota > Bacteroidia > Flavobacteriales > Flavobacteriaceae > Aequorivita > Aequorivita capsosiphonis. The sequence continues at coordinate 176,299 of NZ_KE386850.1, read as the reverse complement.
TAGGTATTTGGAAGGTTGCCCCACCAACTCTACGGCTACGCACCTCTACGTGAGGCATAACATTAGAAAGTGCATCTTTCCAAAGCTCTAACGCAGTTTTTTCTTCGTCTTGTTTCTTTTCATCTACAATGTCAATAGCATCATAGAAAACTTTGAAAGCCACACTCTTTTTTCCGTCCCACATCATGTTGTTTACGAAACGCGTAACCAACTGGTCGTTAAACCTTGGATCTGGAAGCAGCGGTCTTTTTTTGGCCTGTTTTTTTCTCATTTGTTGTTTTGTTATGGTTACTTGTCAATGATTAAAATAAACACTTAACAGTTAACCCGTTTTCATTTTTCCTGATCGCAATCTATCGCGATCCTACTTTTTAGGGCGTTTTGCTCCGTACTTAGATCTACGTTGTGTGCGGCCTGCAACACCAGCGGTGTCTAAAGCTCCACGAACAATGTGATACCTAACTCCTGGCAAATCCTTTACCCTTCCACCTCTAACCAATACTATCGAGTGCTCTTGGAGATTGTGACCTTCGCCTGGGATGTATGCGTTTACTTCCTTACCATTTGTAAGCCTTACCCTTGCTACTTTTCGCATAGCTGAGTTAGGTTTTTTAGGCGTAGTAGTATATACACGCGTACAAACACCACGACGCTGTGGGCACGAATCCAAAGCAACCGATTTACTCTTCTTGGTTATTTTGGTCCTTCCTTTACGTACTAATTGTGAAATTGTTGGCATATAAAATATGTATTATTACTGTTTAAAAATAAAACACCCCTATTTTTAGGGGATGCAAATGTAGAATTTTTTTTCTCACTAATCAAACCATACTGAATTAATTTTCAGCATACTTTCAATATTTTTTTATTTTAAATATGAAATCGCAAGTTGAAACGTTAGTTTTGGAGAAGGAAAGGGATGGATGACGGAAGTTGGATGACGGATGCTGCGAGCTGGGTGACGGATGACAGATGACCGATTCGTCTGACAAACCGACAACCGACAAACCGACAACTGAGAACTGACAACCGACAACTGAAGAGTGAACACCAATTTGAAAAACACTAAATACTTTTTTCTACTCCTTAATATATACACTTGCTTTTTCTTCGGAATAAATGCGCAGGAACTCACGTTATCTTTGAAAACCGAACAGCAAATATCACAGGCACTGAAAGATTCGCTACAAATGCAAACTTCCTTTACCGATTTAGCCACTCTTAAAAAATCAACAGATACCGTTAATTTAAAGCTACAGCGCATGGGGTTTATAGAAAGCGAGCTGCGGCAGATCAAAAAAGAAAATGACAGTAGCTATGTGGCAGATTTCTTCCTAGGAAAAAAATACCAGACCATAAAGATTTATTATTCCGAAGAAGATTTTAGCAAAAAGGAATTGCAGCGCGTCTCTTCAGAAATTACCGCAAGCTATTTTATCCTTCCTTTTGAAACCATTCCAATTTCACTAAAAAAGCTCATTGCATTTCGCAACCAAAAAGGAAATGCCTTTGCCCGTTTAAAACTTGACGAGTTCGAAAAAGACAGCCACAACAATTTGACAGCTTCGCTACTTGTTGACAATGGAAATAAAAGAACCGTAGATTCGATTGTTATAAAAGGTTATGAAAAATTTCCAAGCTCGTTTTTAAAATATTATGCGGGGGTCCGAACGAAAAACGTTTTTAATAAAGAGAAGCTCGTCAGGCAAAATGAAAACCTAAACAGCCTAGGCTTTGTTTCGTCCATTAAACCACCCGAGGCACTTTTCAGAAAAGACTCCACTATCGTGTATTTCTATCTCGAAAAGCAAAACAACAATCTTTTTGATGGAATTCTCGGTTTCGCAACCGACGAAGAAACGCAGAAATTAAAATTTAATGGCTATTTAAATCTTGAGCTCAACAACAATTTAAATTACGGAGAGCAATTATTGCTTAATTACAAAGCCGATGGCGAAGAACAAGTAAATTTTAGGGTTAAGGCAAGCTTGCCGTATCTCTTCCAAACACCTTTCGGATTAAGTGGTGAGCTTAAAATTTTTAAAAGAGATAGCTCCTTCGTCACCTCCGAACAAGAGTTGCGAGCCACCTATCAAATTAACCCAAGATCAACAGCCTATTTAGGATACAGAAACAACAATTCCAGCAACCTACTTGACGAGGTTATTGCAGGAACACCTATCGTAGACTTTAAATCGAAATTCCTGATTGCGGGAACGAGTTACTTTAAACCGCAAAACCGAAAGAATTTCCCAATAAAAACCTTTTTATCCTTTAACGGCGGCGTAGGTTCACGAGAAAAAGAAGGGAACACTGACGATCAAATACGCCTAGAAGCTATAGCCAATAACATCTTCAATCTAAATTATCGAAATTCAATTTTTGTACAGAATCAGACCAGTATTTTAATTAGCGATAGCTATCTGGTAAATGAACTATTCCGCTTTGGAGGGATAAATAGCATCCGCGGTTTCAATGAAAACAGCATTGACGCCTCCTTCTTTTCAACAATAAATACTGAATATCGATATCAGTTTAATGATGGCGTTTATATCCACAGCATTATAGATGCAGCTTATTTTGAAAATAAAACCCTGTCATTAAAGACAAACCTCTACAGCTTCGGTATTGGTCTAGGCCTAAGAACCAAAGCTGGATTGTTCAAGTTTAATATTGCCAATGGAAATACTGAAAATCAAAAATTCAATTTTTCGAACACGAAAATCCACATCAGTCTCTCTTCAAAATTTTAAGATATCTTTACACGAAAGCTTGGCTAGTCACAAACTAATCCTAAAAATTGGGAGCAAATACTTGTGTAATTAACTTTTTATTAGGATTTTTGCGACTGGCTAATTCAAATAAATTATAAAAATGAGAACAAAGTTTAGTGGAATTTTGACGCTACTACTAGCGTTAGTTGTGCAACTTACCTTCGCACAGCAGAAGACTATTACAGGTACGGTGACAGACGAATCAGGTCTACCATTGCCTGGTGCAAACGTTATAATTAAGGGTACAAGCTCTGGAACACAGTCGGATTTTGATGGAATATACTCCATTTCCGCAAATGTGGGACAAACGCTTACCTATAGTTATGTAGGTTTTGACACCAAGGAAGTTAAAGTAGGTAACCAAAATTCAATCAATGTAACTCTAAATCCTGGTTCTTCATTGGACGAGGTTGTTGTTACTGGTTATTCTACAAGAAATCAATCGATACAGACATCGGCAGTAGTTTCAATCTCTGCTTCTGAACTGTCACAAATGGCACCAACCACGAGCATAGACAATATGCTTCAAGGAAAAGCAGCCGGGGTGCAGGTAACTGCAGCCAATGGTAAGCCTGGACAAGGTGCTTTTGTTCGTATTCGCGGTACTGGATCTTTAACTGCTGGTGGTTCATCCCCTCTATATATTGTAGATGGCGCACCCATTCGTGAAGTAGATTTGGCAACAATACCCAATGAAGACATAGAAAACATTTCAATTTTAAAAGATGCTGCTACAACTGCAAAGTACGGTTCACGTGGATCAAACGGTGTTGTTGTAATTACAACCAAGAGCGGTACTAGAAATAAAGATGCAAGCATTCGTTATAGCTCACGTTATGGTGTAGTTTCAAGAGTTGATCAAAACTATACATTAATGGATGCGGGGCAAAAAATGCAATTTGAAGCAGAAATGTATGCATTAGGAGTATCTACCGCAGCAACGCTTCCTGGCGTAGCAACTGCACCTGGATCTCCTGAAAGACAATTTTATTTAGACAACCAAACAGATTGGGAAAAGCTTATTTTAAAGGATGGAATCCAGCAGAATAACAGCATTTCATTCGCTGGAGGTGCTGAAAAAGTGGATTATTACTTTTCCGTATCGAACGATCGTAACACTGGTATTATTGATAAAATTGATGGTTTTGAGCGATTAGGCTCTCGATTAAATGTTAATTTTGATGCCAAAGAATGGTTAAAGCTTGGTGTTAACGTTGGTTATTCAAGAGCAACTAGTGATGAACCTAGAGATAGATTCAACGATCAAAACCCGTTCTTTGCTGTCTATCAAACAAGTCCATACGACACAGAATTTGTACTAGACGAATTCGGAAATCCAGTTTTGGATGAAAACGGAGATCCTGTTTATGATACTTCCGGAGCCTCCGACTATCCTATTAGACAAGCACTTGAAGACGAACCTCAATTAGATATATATAACACGACATTAGCTAGCATTAATGCCCAAGTTCAGTTAAGTAAAAACTGGAGTTATGAATTCCAAACAGCGGTAAACTGGCTTGCACGCCGAACAGAATATTACGTTAAACCAGGATCGTATCTTGCTGGAGTAGCTGCTGGTATTGAAGGTGGTCTGAAAAGAGATTTCCAAGATCACCGTTTAGATTTAACATTAAGCAATAGATTAAACTACAATTTATCTTCTGATGGTCACAATTTAAACGTTCTTGGTCTTTATGAGTACAACATGAATGAGTTTAACCGCATCTTGGCAGAATCTACTCAATTTCCATCGCCTTTGTTAAGCACCCAAACAAATGGAGCGCTTAAACGAGAGGCTAGAAGTAATAGAAACCGATTAACTTTAGTTTCTTATGGATTGTTTGCAGACTACAACTATAAAGAACGTTATTACGTATCCGGTTCTGTTCGTCGCGACGGTTCATCAAACTTTGGAGCTGATGTACAATGGGGTAATTTTTATAGTGGAAGTGTTGCTTGGAATGTCGCTAACGAATCTTTCTTTGATGTTGATTTCATAGACGATCTTAAATTTAGAGGATCTTATGGTTCTGTAGGTAACCGTTCTGGTCTTTCTAGATACGAAGCACAAGGAACAGTAACTTTTGACTCATACCCTGGTGGATCTAGTACTATTCCAGATCAAATTGCAAATCCAGATTTAAGTTGGGAAACTACTACTACTACTAACGTTGGAGTTGAATTTAATGCATTTAACAATAGATTGCGTTTTGTGAGTGATTATTTCATCAGAAAAACTACTGATTTACTGTTTCCAGTAAGAACAGCATATGAGACGGGTGCTGGAACCATAACGAAAAACATTGGTGATATAGAAAATAAAGGGTTAGAGGTATCTTTACAAGGAGAGGTTTTTAGAACCCCAGATTTTAGCTGGACGCTTGGAGGAAATGTTCTCTTCCTAGACCATAAAATTCTTAGTTTACCTGAGGGAAAACCTATTGATGTTGAAAACACAAATATTCGATGGGAAGAAGGTAGAAAAATTAACGAACATTTTCTTGTTCGCTACGCAGGCGTAGATCCAGTAACTGGAAGAGGTCAATTTTATGGTGGAGATGGTAATAAATATTTTGGCGATGAACTTCCTCAAGATATTGAAAATAGAGTATTCCAAGGAAAATCTACTATTGCAGATATTGAAGGTGGATTCTTTTCTAATATAACTTATAAAGGCTTTGGACTTCGCACTGATTTTGTCTTCAAAGCTGGAAACTGGGTAAATAACATCGTTCGAGCACGCTCTAACTATGATGGAGGCGATATAGGCTTTAATCAAAGTGTTGACGCATTTAATTATTGGCAACAACCTGGAGACACAGATGTAAAACCTAGCCCAAAATATGCTGTTTCAGATAGAGATTATTACTATGGTTCTGACAGATGGTTAGAAAAAGGAGATTATATAAGATTGCGAAACGTTACTTTATCTTACTCTTTTCCAAAGAAATATTTAGAAAAAACCCCTATTACGTCACTTAGAATTTATGCACAAGGTCAAAACTTGTTAACATTTACAAAATTTTGGGGTGATCCTGAAGTCGGAATTTCATCAGGTGAATCAATATCTTTCGCAGATACTGTTGCTCCGGGAGAAACCACTTTATATAGTTATCCAAACACAAAGTCTTACCAAATGGGTATTGACGTAAGTTTCTAATTGAATAAAAAAGACAGAAAATGAAAAAAATAATTTTAAAAATATCAGTAGTAGCATTTATTCTCATAGGGTTTACTGCGTGTGAGGATGAACTAGATCAAATACCATTTGATCAGTTTGGTAATGAAAATGCGTATGTGTCCGCAGCAGATTATGAAAATGCTATCAGAGGAGCCTATGCTGGATTCACAAGTGGCTCTATGTATGGCGGAAGCGATGGCGGTGGTATGATAGATGCTGGAGACGTATTGGCAGATAACGTAACTATTGCGCAAGATGGTCGAGGTACACGTAGCACTTTACACAATTGGCGCTATGTTGCAGCAAATGGCCCTCTAGCCAATACGTATGTACAAACATACCGAATAGCCAATCGCGCTAACCTTATCTTAGAGAATATCGTTGCGTTTGAGGGAGATAATAAAGAGAATATCATGGCAGAAGCAAAAGCGCTAAGAGCATTTGCTCATCTTAATTCAGTGATTTTCTTCGCTAAACTTCCTACACAATCCGGAGATGCAAATTCTAGTTTAGGAATAGCCTACGTAACGGAAGCAGATGCTAACGCGCTTCCTGCAAGAGAAACTGTTGGAGCAACTTATGAAAAAATTGTAACTGATTTAACAGAAGCACTAGCAGGTATAAATGAAACCAATCCTGTAGGTCGCCTTAACAAAGAAGGTGTTGCCTTATTACTTTCAAGAGTTTACTTATATATGGGTAAAAATGATCTTGCAGTTGCTGCGGCAAATAAGGTAACTAAAATGCCCGCTGCAATAGATAATGTAGTTGGTGTATGGAAAGATGCAAACCAAGACGGATTATTATTTTACATACCTAACGAGGTAGGTACATTAGGAATAGGAGTAGGCGTAGCATATAGCCAGGGATCTCTTACAAACTTAACTCCAGAATATGTTGTAGATTATAACTTTTTTACTAAGTTTTCTGATAACGACATTAGAAAAGAAGCCTATATCGCGGATGGGAAAAAAGGTGGAAATAATTATAATGCGATTGTAAAATGGTTTGGTAGAGACGGATCTTATGATGGTTTGGTTGATCTTAAAGTTCTTCGTGCTGCTGAGGCTTATTTGAATAAAGCTGAAGCTTATTACCGTTTAGGAAATGAAAGTGCAGCAAGAACTGCCCTGGATGTGGTAAGAAGCAGAAGATACACTACATTTACAGGAGGTGAAACAGGCCAAGCTTTATTCGATGCTATTAAGCTAGAAAGACGTCTAGAGTTTGCTTTTGAAGGACAACGATTTATAGACCTTAAACGCTGGGGCTTGGGAGTACAACGTGATGGATTTGGAGACTTAAGAGATGGCTCAGGCGTACCGTCTGATGTACAAACACTATCTGCCGGAAGTAATAAACTCCAGTTACCAATTGATCAAAGTATAATAGACGTTAATCCTAATATTCAGCAAAATTCAGGATATTAATAACCTTAAAAATAATCGTAATGAAAAAAATTAATATAATAATTACACTCGTTGCTTTAGTACTATTCGTTGGTTCCTGTGAAACATATGATGACTATGATACAGACCGTAAAACGGTAGTTGGATTTTCAGATATCACAAGAAACATAAATAGTGTTCCAACTGGTAGCGAAAAAAGTGTAGATATAAAAGTATTCGCTAGTGATCTTGCCAATACTGACAGACAGTTTAATATTATTGCTGTTCCAGCAATTTTAGACAATTCTACTGTACCACCTGAAGCACAAACTAATCCCGATAACTATAGGTTTGACCAAACTGTAACTATACCTGCAAATTCAAGAGAAGGTGTAATAATGGTTTATGGAACCAACGCCTCTATGGAGCAAGAAAAAGAATTTTTCTCTTTGGCAATTGAAGGATCGGCTAACGTGGTTTCTGGGGCAGTAACAAAAGTAAGGTTAAGACAATAATTTTTGCCCAACCTAAATAATTTACCAAGGCATCCCTTAAATTTAAGGGATGCCTTTTTTTTGTACAAACCAGATTAATTCTATTTACCTTTGTAAGCTTAAACGTCGAAAGAATTCCAATTACATAAAATCCATGAGCGATAAAACAAATACCATCTTTGGCATCTACCCTATTAAAGAAGCACTAAAATCAAAAGTTGTTTTTGATAAGGTATTCGTGCAAAAAGGAATTGATAGTGACAAAATTGAAGGCCTTATCAAGGATCTTGAAAAGGAAAATATTCCAGTGAGCACCGTTCCATTTGAAAAGCTCAATAGACTGACAAAAGGAAATCATCAAGGAATCGTTGCCGTTACATCACCTGTTTCCTTTCACAGCTTAGAAACTGTTGTTGAAAAGGCTTTAGCGAGAGAAAAGGCACCTCTATTTTTAATCTTGGATCAGATTACCGATGTTCGAAATTTCGGCGCTATTCTACGTACTGCGGAATGCACAGGAGTGGATGCAGTAATAATTCAAAAAACAGGCGGCGCACCAGTTTCCGGCGATACCGTAAAAACTTCAGCTGGAGCTATATTCAAAATTCCAATCTGCAAAGTTGAACACATAAAAGATGCGATCTTTTATTTGCAAGGCTCTGGAATTACCACCCTTGCCGCAACTGAAAAAACAAATTCAGAAATATACGATGTAGACATGAAAACCCCCTTGGCCATAATTATGGGTTCAGAAGGAAAAGGTGTTTCGAAATCTGTGCTTGGTTTGGTAGATCAGAAAGCTTCACTTCCCCTACTTGGAGAAATTAATTCGTTGAATGTTTCCGTTGCTTGTGGTGCTTTTTTATACGAAGTGGTTCGGCAACGTCGCCAATAATTATTCGACATCGTCTTTGCTGTTTTTCTTAAAAGTATAAACCACTCTAATAGACTTTGGTTTCTGCTCGTCAGCATCTGTTTCTAAGTCTTGCTTAGGTTCTTCTTTCGGCAGTTCAATAAAATTTCCGTCGTCATCAAATTGTCTTAAAAAGGGATCGTTTTCGGGGTTAAACCCCTCTTTTTCCCATTCATATTTTTTGCCTTCGACTGGATTTCCTTTAAAGAAAAAAGCGAACACCAATCCTATAACAAATCCAGAGAGATGTCCTTCCCAAGAAATTTCAGGATTAACTGGAAAAACATACCACAACATACCGCCATAAATAAATACCACCGCTAGAGCCAGAGCCGTAAGCTGATAATGTTTGGAGAAAATCCCTTTAAAGAATAAAAAGGCGGCTAGCATATACACGACTCCGCTCGCACCAATATGGAACGAAGCTCTACCTATGCACCAAGTAGCCAAACCGGTTAATAGCAATCCATACAACAATACCTTCCAACGTATATCTCTATAAAAATAAAAAAGTGCAGCAGTCAATACGAATAATGGAACCGAGTTATTAAACAGATGCTTAAGACTACCATGAATAAACGGACTAAAAATGATGCCACGCAGCCCTTCCAATTTTCGAGGATAGACTCCATAACGATTTAAATTAATTCCAAACCTAGATTCTATCCAAAAAACAATCCAAAGCACCATTACGAAAAGCAATGGATAGCCTATAATTTCCGGACTAAAATTTAATTGGTTAGATTTTGACATACTGCATTTATTACAAAAAACAATCCCCAAATCAAATTTATGATAAATTGTCAGTGAAACCGATTTATTAAAATTGTAATTTTGAAAATATGAACGCACCCCTCGCCGAACGAATCCGCCCCAACTCCCTTGAAGGTTATTTAAGTCAACAACATTTAGTTGGTCCCACAGGTTCGTTGACTTCACAATTAAGTACAGGAATGATGCCCTCTATGATTTTTTGGGGACCACCGGGAACAGGGAAAACTACCCTCGCCAACATTATTGCCAACCAAAGTGGAAGACCATTTTACGTTTTGAGTGCCGTAGATAGCGGAGTGGCGGCCGTAAGAGAAGTAATAGAGAAAGCGAAGAAAAGTGACAATCTATTCTCGACAAAAAATCCAATTTTATTTATTGATGAAATTCATCGGTTTAGCAAGTCGCAGCAAGACTCGCTATTGGGTGCGGTAGAAAAAGGCTGGATAACACTTATTGGAGCAACTACTGAAAATCCTAGTTTTGAAGTAATTCCCGCATTATTGTCCCGTTGTCAGGTTTATGTTTTGGAACCTTTTAGCCGGGAAGACATGGAGGCCCTGTTGAAAAGAGCCTTAAAGGAAGATGAAATTCTTTCCAAGAAAAAAGTAAAGTTAAAAGAGACCGAAGCCATCATCAGACTTTCGGGAGGTGATGCGCGAAAACTACTCAACATATTAGAACTGGTCGTACTTTCAGAAAAAGAGGATGAAGTTGTAATTACAAACGATCTGGTCATGCAAAAAGCACAAAAAAACACGGTGCTCTATGATAAAACTGGCGATCAGCATTATGATATTATCTCCGCCTTTATAAAATCAATCCGTGGAAGTGATCCAAATGCCGCCGTATATTGGCTAGCACGCATGATTGAAGGAGGTGAAGACATCAAGTTTATTGCACGACGTATGGTAATTTTATCTTCTGAAGATATCGGAATGGCAAACCCGAACGCGCTTTTACTTGCCAACAGCACTTTTCATGCCGTAAACACCATTGGCTACCCTGAAGCGCGGATTATTTTAAGCCAATGTGCAATCTATTTGGCAACTTCCGCCAAAAGCAATGCTTCCTATAAAGCCATAGGAGAGGCTCAGCAGCTAGTTAGGCAAACGGGCGATCTATCAGTTCCATTGTCAATCCGCAATGCACCAACCAAGCTTATGAAGCAATTGGGCCACGGGAAGAACTATGAATATGCCCACAATTATGAAGGCAACTTTGTGCCACACGAGTTTTTACCTGAAGAAATAAAGGGAACCACGTTTTATAAACCTGGAAACAATCCAAAGGAAACTTCGCTAAAGAATTATCTTAAGCAACTTTGGAAAGAGAAATACAATTTTTAGATTTCGAACTTATAGACTGTAGAAGAACCATCTTTCTTAATGATAAGATTTCCTGTGGCATCAAAAGCCGCGTCTGCAACATTACCGGAGGTATCCATATATTTCACGACCGTATCCATCAAAATTATTTTCCCTTTTAAAAGAAGTCCATCTGCGGCGCTGGTAGATTCTTCATATAAAGAATAACCTTCAGTTGTTTTACGAAGCAGAAATGATTTTCCAGAATTGGAATAGTTTGAAAATTTGGCGTCGGGCAACAGATTTCCTGAAACTCGTGAAACCTTAGGTTTTGTAAGCTCCAGCATCTTTGGATTTTCTATTGTTTCTTTAGCCTCGGTTTTTTTGCTGGTATCAGTCGCTATAAGAACAACATCCTTTTGATGTACTCGCATAGCTTCTAAACTACTAAAAGATTTTCGCAGTGCATCCTGATATGCTTTTTCAAACTCTTTATATTTACTTTTACCTTCAGTACCCCTGTAAATCTCATTGTCGTCACAGTCTTTTAGAACTATCTGGAGTTTGGTTCCTAAAATAGTCCGTAATTCTTCGACGTTTGCATAAAGCCCATCACAACGATTTGCGTTGGGAGTAGAATCAGACATATAAGCATTAAAACCATATTTTTCAAAATAGAATTTTGCCATGGAATTCATCTTATACTGATCCGCCTTTTCTAAAAACTCAAACTCTTCCGGAACAACAACATAGCTGTAGTCACTCAAGTTTGTATTTTGCGAAATTGCATTTGCTCCTAGTAACAAGGAAAGGAAAATAAATATAAATCGTATCATCAATCGTCAATTATTATGTTGAAACCTAGCTGTAAAGATACACTTTTTGCATTCGCTAGGTTTCCGTATTTAAGGAGATTGTCCGCTCCTAAATAAAAATTAATCTTTCCAATATTCGCAGAAACGCCGAGACCCACATTATAAAACGAAAACGGATCTACAGTATATGTGGCCTTTGCCGATATAAAATCGGTAAGTCTTCTGTAATAATAAAGAGTTCCTGCCACCTGTGGCCCTTTGGGTCTGAAAATACCGTAAAATTGAAATCCCACAGCTTGTATATGGGAACCACCACTACCCATATTAAGACAATCACAGGCTTCAGAGAAGTTGGACCTGCCAAAACCATATACTAATCCAGCATTGATCTTTACGGGCCTAAACTGCGTATATCCCTTGTGAATTGTATCTATGGGAATTTCCCGTTCTATTTCATCTTCTAAATCGGTATAATACGGGAAAGTCGATTCTCCATCTGCCAATGACGGAAAAATTAAATTAATTCCGTCTAACGTATAGCTGCCGTGGGCATGATAGCTTTCAACATCTTTGGAATGAAAAATAGCTCCGATATCCAAAGCACTTGCGGACACGCTCCAATTGTCATTAATCTGGTAGGTAAAACCTAGGTCCACTCCTACTCCAATGTTTCCACCAAAAAGAGCCTTACCTAAAATATTCTTGGCCACCTCTCCTGCTCCATCCATGTCCCGCAAAGAAGCATAACCGGCAGTTTCTACAGTTACGTCCGCATTTTCTACCGTATGTTCATAGATGTTTTCCGAATTTTCATCACCTAAACGGGTAACAAAAGTTCCGGAATTATTAACACTACGAAAGCTGAACATACTGGAATATAGCTTTAAGCGAGCACCAACAGTAAGTTTATCATTAATTTTTTTATTGAGACCAAAATGATATACCGTCATAAAATCTCCAGTAGTGCTTACTTCACCCAAATCAAATTCATAATTGAGATAATCCCGGTTTCCTTCCCAAGCGAGAATGGCCAGATCTCTTGGGAAATAGGTTATAAAATCAAACTCCTGATATATTCCACCTGAAAAGTAGATTTTATTCTTTGAGACCCATCCAAAATTGATAAGCTCTATTTGTTGCGTTGCTGTGAAGAAATCGGTATTCTTCATTTCGAATATTTTTCGTGTAATGCGATCATTGATATCATTATTTCCATCTTTAAAAATATCGTAAACAGATACGCCAGAAGAGCCGCCATTAACGTGAATATGCGACAAGAAAGGAATCCCGTAATGTTTTTTCTGAAGAATCCTACCGCCAGGGTTTAATAGTAGGGATTGGGGTATTTCATCAAAGCCATAGAGTATTTGCTTATTTTGCGAAATAGCAAAAAAGCCCATCAGGGAAAATATGTAAACTACTATATTTCGCATGAAATTAGTTTCCGAAAAAGTAAGTGGCTTTGGATTTGAGGTTTAGGCTCCCGTCCAGGTTTTCACTAGAAGCTGGTATAGTTACCGAAACCACAACTTTATTGGCCTGTGTAAGTTGACCGATTGCATCTCCTTCAACATTTTCAATAAACTCAGTAATTACAGGAATCGCGAGCGTACCTTGATCCACTGGTGTTTCAGCAAAATAAGTGGTATCATTCATTTCACTTAAAAACTGAAAATCAACTTGAAAATCACGCGGAATACTATTGGTGAACTTAAAATAGAACTCAACACGCTCCAAATTTTTCAGTAATGTGCTATCGTCCAAGAATTTAACCTGCGTTGTATCGCGAACCGTAAGTATGGGGGTTGCGTTTATGGAATCTAAAAAATCACTTGTACGCAGATTAAAGTATATCAAGTCTAAGTCAATAACGGGCGTCAAGACTATATTTTCAGCTTGGTCAAAATCGGTATTTTTTATACACGCCGTAAAGAAAAGACATGCACATATCGTCAAAACTCCTAATGCTATTGATCTGATCATTTTTATGGGGATAAAGTACTGACTACTAACGGAATTTATGCCCCAATATTACTACAAATACTCTTTTATTTGTAAAAGCTCATTCACAGAAGTGAAAGGAGGCGATACTTTTTCCTTTCTATAATTAAAAAATAGGGTGTGCATTCCGGCGTTATTCGCACCCACAATATCAGCTTCAAAACTGTCACCAATCATGATACTCTTTTCTGGAGCTACGGATGCTTTTTTCAATGCGGCGTTAAATACGGAAGGATGCGGCTTCTTTAAACCTACTTCTTCTGAAGTGGTCACACTGCGGAAATAATTCTTGATTCCACTATTTCGAAGTTTTAAATGTTGCACTTCCTTAAAACCATTGGTAATAATATGCAGCTGGTATCTTTCGGATAGATAATCCAATATTTCAAATGTTCCCACAAAAAGGTGATTGTCGCCCGAGAGTTCATCAATATACGAGTCTGCAAGTGCATCAATAATTTCTAACGAATATTTCATTTTTAAAACATCAAAGGTCTCTGACAGTCGGCCTCTTCTAAGTTCTTCTTTTGTAATGCGCTCTTCCCTATATTGTTTCCAATAAGCTAAATTGATCGGTTCGTATTCCCGTAAAAATTGAGAAAGCGAAAGCTTTATTTTATGATTTTGGAAAACACGCTGAAAAGCTAAACCGGAATTTCGGTCAAAGTCCCAAAGGGTATGATCTAAATCGAAAAAAACGTCGGTTATTTCACTATTGTACATATTCCTGTAGTCTTTCTGAATAAATGCGTCGCCATACTTTATTGCTCTCCGTAGAAGAAAAATCCTTGTTCGAAAAGATCATAGTGAATGTACCGTTTACCTTGGCAACAGTATCGATAGTATTTAGCACCGTTTTTTCAATATCCGAAGCATATTTCTGTTGAAAAGCAGAAGTAGACAATGCCGAAGGATATATAATCAAAGGGGTTTTAACTTCATAATCCAAATCATAAAAAAGAAAAGGGGTACACGTGCCCGCTCTAAATCCATTTGTATTTCGAAAAACCATGGTAAAGTCTCTTGTTATTTGCAATTCCACCAAGTGTCTGTAAATATCAGGCAAGTTCACAAGGAATTCTGAGTTCATCGAACTTACCAAGGAGCGATTGGTTATTTCCTGCATTCTGCGTTTTTCACTTTTCAACATTTCATAATTCCTCAGTGAATTATATGAAAAAATCAATCCTACTTCTTGATAATCCGCAACATATTTTATTAGCAATTTAAACTTCTGTCTATGAGTGTTCATACTTTCATTAAAAGAAAGGGAGTTTCCTAAAAGAAAGAAAATGGTCAGGTCAAAATTACTTTTGTTTGCAATGTTTACAATCCATTTAAATGTGTCTAAGGGATCGCGTTTATAGCCTACAATCGCTTGGGTGCGTGCCACAATCTTTCGAAATTCACCCCTAAAAAGACTGTTAATATAGCCCACAACAGTTCGGAAAAAACCTTTCTGCTTGTAAGCATACGGCTGTGCAGATTCAATAACGGTATGCACTGTAAGTTGTTTCTTTGGGAATTTCATTTCCGGAAAAACCGACAACAACTTATCTTTAAATAAATAAGTCCAAATATCCACTATGGGTTGCTGCAAGAATCCTTCTTTATACGCCAAGCTTTCCGAAGCCATAAAGCGCCCCATTTCATCTTTAACATGTGGAAGGAATTCCTCATAACGCGTAATCATATAAAAACTAGATGAAAAAATATCAAAAGGCAGCCCACTACTGGGTGAAACTGAAAAGAAACCGTACGTATCGTTCCATTTTTTTACTGTGACGTCAATTGCTTCCAAACCTTGCTGCTCTAGTAGGCCATAACTCTGAAAGAAAAGTTCATTGCCCAAAGGTTTTTTTCCATAGGAAATTTTAGGGCCGCCATACGAAATAAACTCCTCAATAACAGAGGTAAAAGAAACATCAATCCCCAAGATTCGCAGGCAAATATGTTTAAAAATATAGGAAATTCGCGGCGTAAGTTTTCGAGTGTATATTAACAACATAGTGGGTTACAACATATTTTCATCGGCAAAGCTAAAATACGCTTTTTCAGTAATTATAAGGTGATCAAGCACTTTTATGTCTAAGCTGTCGCCTGCAATTTTTAGTTTTTTTGTTAATTGAATATCTGCTTGGCTAGGTTTTAAAGTACCTGAAGGATGGTTATGAGCCAAAATAATTCCAACCGCACCAATTTGAAGCGCTTCCTTAAAAGCTAAGCGAACATCTACCACAGTTCCGGTGATGCCACCCTTACTGAGTTGAACGTTTCTTATCACTTTATTTGAATTATTTAAATAGAGTATCCAAAATTCCTCGTGTGGAAGTTCGCCAATAATGGGTTGTATAAATTCAAAAACGGAATTACTGGAAGTGATCTTTTTTCGTTCCAAAGCCTCTCCCGTTCTTCTTCTTCGGCCGAGTTCTGTAGCCGCTGCAATGCTGATGGCCTTTGCCTCCCCAATACCTTTAAACTCCATTAATGCCGCAATTGAAAGCCTGCCCAATTCGCTTAAATTATTATCTACGGAAGCCAAAATACGCTGACTCAAGGATACGGCACTTTCGTTCCTGCTACCAGAACCAATCAGAATCGCTACAAGTTCAGCATCGCTTAATGCAACACGGCCCTTTAGCAACATCTTTTCGCGAGGGCGGTCGTCTTCGTTCCAATTTTTTATGGAAAATGAATTATTTTCTTCCATAGTAGAATCAATTTTCTTAAAGATAGTTAATTTCCAAAACACAAAATCCAAATTCCAAGAAATAAAGCTTTCTCGTATGTTTTACCAGGAATTCATCAGCAGCGGTTTTGCGTGAAAAATAGATTTAGTAGAAATCACATTCCGCGACTTTCCACTTCTAGATTTATTACATATATTTAGTACAGCAAATTTAAACCCTGAGAAAATGAAATCACTTTTTGATCCGGAAGCTTATTCTGAAATAAAAGATAGAATTAATCTGCTTTCCGAAAATTCAGAAAAGCAATGGGGCAAGATGGCTGTTGGTCAAATGCTGCACCACTGCCAAGGAACTTTCAATATTATGCTGGAGAAGAATGATTATGGACTAAAACCAAATATATTGGCCAAGTTGTTCTTTAAGAAAATACTTTATAACGATACTCCTTATCGAAAGAATTTGCCAACCGCGAAGTTTTTAAAGGAAAGCGAACCGAGAGATTTTAATACTGAAAAGCGTAACCTAAAAGCCTTATTGGATGAAGTTGAGGGTCAAAAGAAACGGAAAGAATGGAAAGCCCATCCTGGTTTTGGATATTTCACAAAACAGCAATGGGGCCAGATGCAATACAAACATTTGGATCATCATCTGAAACAATTTGGAGTTTAGAAAACAAAAACCTCGTTAGTCTTCTTGTTCTTTTAACCACTCCAAAGCTTGTTGTCTCTCGCTTAGTGCAAAGCCTCTTATCTTCATTCCCGGAATAACCACAGCAAAGGCTTCCATGAATTTTTCTAGCCATTCTTTGTCGGTTACAATGGCAATGGTTTTTATATTTCCCCAGTAATGAAGTCCCGTTTTTAAATCTGCCCACATAGCTTTGGCAGTATAATTCAACTCTTCAATTTCAACAAAGAATTTAATGCTACCGTGCATCATTTTGTGCTTCTCCAATAATGGATTGAGCTGGTCGTAATCTTCTTTAGTGATTTTTCCGGAAATAACAACTCCCAAGATATCCTCAGGAAGTCCATTGATGATTGTAAACATGATTTTTGCATTTTTGTTAAACTTTTTTTGGAGATTCAAGTTAAGAATTGTTGCGCATAATTAATATTAACATTGCCTTAATTAACACATTTTTAATGGGTTGCAAAAACGCATCTTTTTATTTGGGAAAGGCGGTTGGTGAAAAAAAGTAAATCTAAAGAATTTTGAGTGAGTTCTAAACTGATGTAATTCAAGAAAGGATTCGCAGTGCCCATCTCACAAATCTTTGCTTTGAAAATGAACTAGCTGTAGTTACAAATTCAAATCGTTGGTCTTCTGTTTAAACCTTACAGGTTTGAAAAAACCTGTAAGGTCTTGATGGATATTTTTGCATAAACACAACAATTGGGCTTGACCCGAAAAACGTACACGAAGGGATTCACTACGCGCAGCCCTCAAAGCTCCTCCCGATAACTATCGGGGTCGAAAATGAAAAAGCTGTACTTACAAATTCAAGCGAGCTTGATTTGATGTACAGCTTTTTCATATATTCGTGACCGCGAAGGGATCTGCCTGCCGGCAGGCAGGTCTGATACGCTATTCAGTTGCGTAGCTTTACTATTCTATATAATTACAAATTTAATTTACCTTTCAGAAATTCTCTCCCCTCGCCAGACTTAAAGTATTTTTCTCGAGCTCTAGTTTCTATTCTAGTTTGAAACTCCTCATAGTAAGCTAATGACCATGGCAAGAAACCTTTGGTTGATTTATTCTGCCCTAGATTATGCTGATGCACTCGTTTTTCTAGATTATCTGTTAGACCTTTGTAAAGCCTTCCATCCTTTTGACTATTTAAAATATAGACATAATACATAGTGTAATATAAAAAAAGTCTTGTAAAAACAAGACTTTTTTTTAGTGACCCAGAAGGGATTCAAACCCCCAACCCTCAGAGCCGAAATCTGATGCGCTATTCAGTTGCGCCACTGGGCCATTTAAAATAACTTAATTAATTCTTTCTAAGAAAGCATAGATTTCACTACTGTCGAAATAGTTTTGCCATCGGCTTTTCCTGCTAATTTAGCACTTGCCAATCCCATTACCTTTCCCATGTCTGCCATAGAAGAGGCACCGGTTTCAGCGATTATTTCTTCAATGAGTTTACTTACTTCTTCTGTACTTAATTGTTCCGGTAAAAACTGCTCAATTACTTTGGCTTGAGCCAATTCTGGCTCGGCAAGATCTGCACGATTTTGATCGGTGTAAATTGCAGCACTATCTCTTCGCTGTTTTACTTGTTTCTGCAACAACTTTATTTCGTCCTCCTCACTCAACTCCACTTTTGAACCTGATTCTGTCTGTGCCAAAAGCAAGGCAGATTTAACAGATCGCAATGCTTCCAAGGACTGCGTATCTTTAGCTTTCATCGCGGCTTTCATCGCTTCCATTACCTTTTCTTGTAAGCTCATCTTTCTGTTTTTTATAGAGTGCGAAGATACTGAATTAACGGGAAATGCGAAACACTTAAATCTTAGAATTACGCGCTCCAATAAAGAAATAATAAAAAAGCCCGAAATCATTACTGAAATTCGGGCCCGCTCTAAGTGAAAAACTGCGATTTAGTCTACATTGTCGTGTAAAAATGAATTGTTTTTACGCAATTCAATTCCGTCATCATCTGTATTCACGGAAGTACGCGAAACATTTGATTCGTTTTTAGTCTCATTCAAATCAATCCCCATACGCTTGTAAGCCGGTTGTTTTTCTATTTCGTCTATACGGGAAGGACTGTTTTTAAACTTATAATTAAACTCCTTCATTTTTCTCTTGCGTTCCTCCGTGCGCTCTATCAACAATTTTGAAATTGGTGAATTTAAGGGATCAACCTCCGTTTCTGGAGTAGCAGCTTCGTCAACTTCAGGTTTTGAAAGCGTTCTTTTTTCGAATGCTACTTCTTCATCTATTTCCTCTATTTCAGCTTTTGAAGGCTTTGCACTGTTTAAACGATCTTCTACTTCTTGATAATCGTCTAAACTGTAACGCTTTATTCCATCATTTGAAACTTCCGTAACAGGTACAACTTCAACGTGATCCTGAACTTCAATTTCACTCAAATTAAAAAAATTAGTATCTTCTCTTTTCTCACTATCCGCAGCTTTTTTCGGAGTTGGATTTATAGGAAGATCAAACATTAATATCTGTTCATCACTTTCATTGGCAGCTACTTCTGGCTTACTTACTTCTTCCTTTTTTGGCGCCTCGATGATAACAAATTCATTGACGTTTATTTTATTAACTTCAACTTGGTCAAATTCCTCAGTCTTTTTTGCCTGTACTTCTTTATAGGAAATATTAAGCGATTTTAGAAGTTCGGTAGTTTCTATATAACCCTCAAAAGGCGGTTTTTCTTCCACTTCTTCCTCTTCCGTATCAAACAAAGTGTGTTTTACAACGGGAGCTTCGGCTTTAGGCAGCGTTTTTATTGGTGCTTCAGGTAATCGCACAGAAGTTGCAGAAGCTTTCGGAGTTAAGTCCTGTTCGGCTTTTTGCTCGTCTTCCAGCGTGTGTATTATTTTTTTAGTTTCAGTATTTACTATTTCGTTTTGTTGCTCAAAGTTAAAGCCTGTTGCAATAACAGTTATGGAGATTGAACCTTCCAAGCTTTCCTCTTCGCCAACACCCATAATAATATTTGCACTGTGTCCCGCTTCATTTTGAATGTGGTCACTGATTTCACCAATTTCGTCGATGGTAATTTCATCGGAACCAGAAACGATAAGCAGCAAGACGTTTTTAGCACCTTTTATTTTGTTGTCGTTTAACAAGGGAGAGTCCAATGCTCTGGCAATTCCCTCTTTTGCTCTGTTAGCACCCGAAGCAATAGAACTTCCCATGATGGCTGTTCCACTATTTGAAAGCACTGTTTTGGCATCGCGAAGGTCAATGTTTTGCGTATAGTGATGCGTTATAACTTCAGCGATACCACGAGCAGCAGTTGCCAAAACTTCATCAGCTTTTGAAAAACCGGCTTTAAAACCTAGGTTTCCATAAACGTCGCGCAGTTTATTATTGTTGATTACCACCAATGAATCCACATTTGCGCGTAGCTTTTCAACCCCAATATGTGCCTGTTCATTTCTAGTTTTTCCTTCAAATTGAAATGGTATCGTTACAATTCCAACTGTAAGAATGTCCATATCCTTTGCCATCTTTGCAATAATTGGCGCCGCACCTGTACCTGTACCACCGCCCATGCCGGCGGTAATAAAAATCATTTTCGTATTCGTGGTAAGCATGCTGCGAATTTCTTCCATACTTTCCACGGCAGATTGCTCACCCACCATTGGGTTTGCCCCAGCGCCTAAGCCTTCTGTTAAGGAAACGCCCAATTGTATTTTAACGGGCACAGGGCTGTTTTCCAATGCCTGGGAATCTGTGTTGCAGATTACAAAGTCAACTCCTTTTATGCCCTGAGTGAACATATGGTTAATTGCGTTACTTCCGCCACCCCCTACACCAATCACCTTAATCACGTTGGATTGGTTTTTGGGCAGATCGAATGAAATGTTATCAAATTCTGTGTTGCTGCTCATAATTATTATTTTTTATTGCAATTTTTTTTATTTTTCTTTACCTTATTTACTGAATACTGCCACTCACGATAGCTATCGGGACTGAATATCTTTTTACTCAGCGTTATCCAAAAATTCCTTAAACTTCTCCGCCCACTTATCGAAAAATCGTTTTCGGTCTTTTGGTTCCTCTTCTTTAATTTCTTCTTCTACTTCTTTATGTGTAGTTGCCTCCGAAGCTATTTTCTCATCCTCCTCTTTCTTGGTTTCCTCTGTTGGAAAACGTTTCATAAGAGAGGATTTTCCTTTGCTCTCCAAACTGTTTAGCACTAATCCTACCGCAGTAGCATACATTGGACTCGTAGTTTCAGGATCGCTATCACCAGCTAAATGTTCATTGGGATAACCTATGCGAGTATCCATGCCTGTAATATATTCTACCAATTGTTTAATATGCTGAAGCTGCGCCCCGCCACCAGTTAGAACTATTCCAGCAATAAGTTTCTTTTTTTGCTCCTCGTGCCCGTAATTCTTAATTTCCATATAAACCTGCTCGATAATCTCAATGACGCGCGCATGGATTATTTTAGACAAATTCTTTAAGCTGATTTCTTTGGGCTCTCTTCCACGAAGACCAGGAATGGAAACTATTTCATTATCCTTGTTCTCCCCTGGCCATGCAGAACCAAATTTTATTTTTAAAAGTTCCGCCTGCTTTTCAATAATGGAGCATCCCTCTTTAATGTCATCAGTAATCACATTTCCACCGAAAGGTATCACTGCAGTATGACGAATAATTCCATCTTTAAAAATGGCTAAATCTGTAGTTCCACCACCAATATCAACTAGCGCAACACCCGCCTCCTTTTCCTCTTGACTCAAAACTGCTCTCGCAGAAGCCAAAGGTTCCAGCGTAATCGCCGAAAGCTCCAATCCAGCGCTTTTTATACATCTACCAACATTTCTAATGGAGGAAACCTGACCTACAACCACGTGGAAATTTGCTTCCAATCGCGCTCCGTACATTCCAATAGGCTCCTTAACTTCGGCTTGGCTATCCACTTTAAAGTCTTGCGGAAGCACGTGTAATATTTCCTCGCCCGGGAGCATAACCAACTTATGAACCTGATTACAGAGTTTTTCTATATCCTCTTCTGTAATCACTTCTTCTCCATCTTGACGTGTAATGTAATCACTGTGTTGTAGACTGCGTATATGCTGCCCTGCAATGCCTACAACAACCTCTTTTATCTTCATACCTGAAGATGTTTCTGCATCTTGCACTGCTTGTTGGATAGACTGAATAGTTTGGGTAATATTGTTTACAACCCCACGGTGAACCCCGAGGCTTTTCGCTTTCCCTATTCCTAAGACCTCCATTTTTCCATAATCGTTTCTTCTTCCAATCATGGCAACTATCTTGGTTGTCCCAATGTCTAATCCTACAGCAATATTATCATTTTCCATGGCCAAATTTTTTTGTGGCAATTACCTGACTATCAAATTTCAAGTTTACCAAATTGTACCCAAAAAGGGTACTATCTTCTTTTGTTTTTTTATAAAATGCCTTAAAGTTTTGAAACTTTTTATCAATATCTTCTGGCTTTCCGAAGAGAACTTTCAAATTCGTCTTTCGAAGCTCCAATTCTATATCGCCATCCTTTTTTCTGTCTATCCCCACTACACTTGTTTTCATAAACTCATCCTTATTTATTTTCAGAAGTAAGGAGGTAACTTCATTAAAATCATTCTCTGAATCTCCAGTAATTAGTGGAACTCTAGCCGAATAGACTTCAGACAATGGCATGCGCTTTCCGTCTTCATCTAAATAGTAATCTGGCGACGCAGACACTCTTCCTATTGGTTTTCGTTGTTCAATTTTCGCTCCTAAAGTACCATCAATCGTCACATAAACCTGGGCAGTACGAACCATAGGGTTTTCCAAAAGCCGCTTTTCCATCTTTCTCAAAACTAAACCTTCTTTGTCTATGTCCGTAACCTTTGCTTGATTTAGTATCAACAATTTATTAACTGTATTATGGGTGATAAACGGACTGTTATCGTCAAGGAATTCCACCTCAATCTTGGTCAGTTTTCTGTTATCATTTCGCTTCTTAGTAAAACTGAAAAGAAAGGCTATCAGCCCAAGCAAAATGAGAAACTTAAGTATTACTAGACTACGCTTCATTTTTCAATTTTTCAGTTATCTTATTCACTTCAACACCAATGTCTCCGGCACCTACCAACAATTTTACCTTACATTTAGACTCTAACAATACTTCGGGTAAAGCAGATTTAAACACCAACCTTTTTTTTGTTACAGTAACCTGATTCAACAGCCATTGCGAAGTAATACCTTCTATTGGTTCTTCGCGCGCAGGGTAGATATCCAACAATACAACTTCATCAAATTGTGAAAGACTTTTTGCAAATGCTTCCGCAAAATCACGTGTTCTACTAAAAAGATGTGGCTGAAAAACGATCTGCTTATGGTCATTTGGATACATTTCCTCAACTGCTTGATAAAGTGCATCCAATTCTGTTGGGTGATGGGCATAATCGTCAATCAAGACTAGTTCTTCCGTTTTTATTTTATATGAAAACCTTCGCCTTACACCCGTAAAAGATGCTAAAGCCTTAGGCAGCATATCTCTGGGGCTTCCTGCTAAAATTGCCATCCCTAATGCCATAACGGCATTTGTAAGATTATGATGCCCAGGAAGATTAAAAGTTAAATTTTTAAAAGTTTCTGAAGGAGTTTTTAAATTGAACAAATAAGCTCCATTATCAATTCTAATGTTTTGAGCTGAATAATCGGCTGTTTCTTCTACCGCAACCGACAACCCGTTAAGCGGAAGGTCTTTTTTAACAAATAGATTTTCCTTCTTTTCAACCAAATCAGCAAAGCTTATAAAGGCATTCTCGATTTCTGAAATATCTCCATAAATATCCAGATGATCCGCGTCCATCGAAGTAACGCAGGCGATGTCTGGTCTAAGTTGTAAAAAGGAGCGATCAAACTCATCTGCTTCCACGACGGTTATTTCGCTGCCTTTGTAAATAAAATTCGAATTGTAATTTTCAGCGATCCCGCCTAAAAACGCGGTAACCGGCATATTACACGCTGCTAACAAATGGCCTAAAATCGCCGAAGTTGTTGTTTTTCCGTGCGTTCCGGCAACGGCAAGACAAAGTGTATTTTTGGATACTTCACCTAAAAGTTCGGCGCGTTTCACGATTGTAAAATCTTCTGATAAGAAAAAGTTTAAAATTTTATTATTCTTAGGAACTGCAGGGGTATAAACCACCAACACGTTTTCCCTCCTATCGGCAGGCGAGGCATTCGAAACAACCTCTGCTTGGATTTCTGAAATTTCATCAGTAAATGTCACCGGAATTCCTTCGGAAACCAATGCGTCAGTTAGATCGGTTGAAGTCTTGTCATAACCAAACACAGCCTTCCCTTGCATTTTGAAATAACGTGCGAGCGCACTCATCCCAATCCCACCGATACCGATGAAATAGAAGGTTTGTATGTTTTTAATGTTATTCAAGGTTTAAAATTCAAGGTTCAAAATTTAATTTTAGTCGATGAGTTTAGAAGTTTAGCCCCTAAATTCATCGACATCTCAACTCTTCAACTCATTTTTAATAGTTTCTCAATTTCTTCAACTATATCTTTTGTGGCATTTGGTTTTGCCAGTTTCTTTATGTTTTCTGAAAGTGTGTTTTGTTTTTCTTCGGAAGCAATCAATTCTAAAAAATTATTTTCAAAACTGGAATCCAGCTCACTTTCGCTAATCAACAAGGCCGCATTCTTTTCCGAAATTGCCGTTGCGTTTTTCGTTTGATGATCCTCTGCCACGTTTGGAGATGGAATAAAAACTACCGGTTTACCCACCAAACACAACTCAGAAACAGAAAGCGCACCCGCTCTTGAAATTATAAAATCTGCTGCCGCATAGGCCATATCCATCCTGTTTAAAAACGCATGTATTTGCACGGTTTCACTTCCTTTGTTTTTATATGTTTCTTCATAAAATTTGCCGCATTGCCAAATTACCTGCAGCTTGTGTTTTGCAAAAAATGGCAATGACTTTTCAATGAGTTCATTTATCCTTCTCGCCCCTAAACTCCCACCTAAAACCAACAGCGTTTTCTTCTCCTTTTTCAAATTGAAGAATGATATGGCTTCTTCTTTTGAAATAGTAGTCAGCAAATCTTGCCGAACAGGATTACCTGTTAACTTTATTTTTTCTGAAGGAAAGAATGCACCCATACCTTCATACGCCACACAAATTTTTTGCACTTTTCCGCTCAACCATTTGTTCGTTATTCCTGCGTGGCTGTTCTGTTCCTGAATTAAGCAAGGAATATTTCTCATTGCAGCCATACGCAATAAAGGCGCACTGGCATATCCGCCGGTTCCGATGGCTACATCAGGTTTAAATTGCCTAAGAATTCTTTGTGACTTGCTTAAACTGGAAACCAACTTTAGCGGAAATGCTAAATTCTGTAAAGACAGACTTCGCTGTAAACCAGAAATCCAAAGGCCTTTTATTTTATACCCTGCCTGCGGCACTCTCTCCATTTCCATTCGATCCTGGGCGCCAACAAATAAAAATTCAGCATCTGCAAAACGAGATTTTAACTCGTTCGCAATGGCAATGGCCGGGTAAATATGCCCCCCAGTTCCTCCGCCTGATATGATGAATTTTTTTGGTTTCACTTTTCTCTACTCTTTTTTCTTTTTTCTTTCTTCTTTACACTTTGTTCTTTGTTCTTTGTTCTTCGTTTTTCTTTTTAACCTAGACGCGTTATAATGCGTCTCTACGGTTATATTGTTTCACTTAAAATATCCAATGGATTTTCTTCCGTTTCTTCTTTTACCACTACTTCACGTTTTGCGCTCACACTTAAAATCATTCCCATTGCCAAACACGTCATCCATATTGAGGTACCTCCACTACTAATCAATGGCAGATTTTGTCCGGTTACAGGAAATAACTCGACTGCCACAGACATATTTATCAAGGCCCGAAAAATAATCGGCATGCCTACACCAACAACGAGTAGCTTCCCAAAAATCGAGGTGGATTTATGCGCGACCACAACAATTCTAAATAGCAATAACAAATAGAGCAGCATTAAAAAGAGACCACCTACAAGGCCGAATTCTTCCACTATAATAGCATAGATAAAATCTGAGGATGACTGCGGTAAAAAGTTTTTCTGAACACTTTTACCGGGTCCTAATCCTGTTATTCCACCAGATGCTATAGCTATTTTTGCTTTTTCTATTTGATAATCTGCATCGGTATCTTTATTGTCGGCAAAATTTTCAACCCTGTTGATCCAAGTATCCACACGGTTAGAAAACACGCCAGGAAATGCTTTCGCACTAAGGACAAAAAGCATAAGAAAAATTAACCCCGCACCTAAAATAATTCCTAAATAACGAAGTGGATAACCCCCAATAAAAACCAAAACTATTACCATCGCAAAGAAAATGGCTGTTGTGGAGAAGTTGGCCGGCAGAATTAAAGCAAGTACAAAAAATACTGGAAACCATAAGGGCAATATAGTTTCTTTGAATGTGAGCGTTTTATCTTTTATTCGTGATAAATAGCGTGCTACGTAAGTCATTAAAACTACACCTGCCAACGTTGAAGTTTGAAAAGTAACCCCCACAAAAGGAATTCGGATCCAACGACTGGCATTGGCCCCATCAATAGTTTTTCCCTCAGCCATGGTTACTACCAACAATATAATTACAATGGGAACCGCTATGATTGACAAGCCTCTAAAATAGTTGTAAGGAATTTTGTGTACGCCGTATAAAATTGCAAAACCTAAAATTAAATGTGCAAAATGCCAGAATAAATATGGAAAAGTGCTTCCATCGCCATACATATAGGCCAAATTACTGCTCGCACTATAAACTGGCAAGAAGGAAAAGAGCGCCAAAAAACCGATGATCCCCCAAATCGCCCTGTCACCTTGTATGTATTGGAATATGTTTCGCACTGATTATTACTTATTGTTTATTGTTATTATTTATTGTTATTGCTTATTTTTTTGTGGTTTTGATATTTATAAATTTCGGACTGCTTCTTTAAATTGTCTTCCGCGATCTTCGTAGTTCTCAAATAAATCAAAACTCGCACAGGCAGGAGAAAGTAAAACGGTATTGTTGCGCTCAGCCAATTTGTACGCAATCTTAACCGCCATAGCCATTGAATCAGTTTCAACAATAGTATCCACAATATTTCCAAAGGCTGCAATCAATTTTTCATTATCCACACCCAAGCAAATTATCGCTTTTACTTTTTCATTTACCAATGGCATAAGCTCGCTGTATTCGTTACCCTTGTCCACCCCGCCAACAATCCAAACCGTTGGGTTTTCCATGCTGTCTAGCGCGAAAAAAGTAGCGTTCACATTGGTTGCTTTGCTGTCGTTTACATACAACACATTATTAATTTTTAAAACATTTTCAAGTCGGTGTTCCACGCCTTGAAAACCTTCCAAACTTTCACGAATGGTTTGTTTTCTAATTCTTAATAAGGTAGCTACCGTTGAAGCGGCCATTGCATTTTTCACATTGTGCTCTCCTTGGATTCCTATTGTTGCGATTGGCATATTGAATTCTTTATTATTTATTTTTATTATTATTTCGTTGTTTCTTTTAAATGCTCCCTGTTTCAGTTCTCTTTTAACCGAAAAAGGTAGTGGCTGCGATTTTATGGGGTTTTTTGAAAGCCATTTTATAATTTCTACATCATCCGCATCATATATAAAATAATCTTCAGAGGTCTGATTCATTATAATCCTGAATTTTGATTCAATATAATTTTCATATTTGTAATCATATCTATCCAAATGATCTGGACTCAAATTGATCAAAAGTGCAATGTGTGGCGCAAAGGTTTCAATTCCGTCAAGCTGAAAACTACTGAGTTCCAAAACAAAATTTTCATACCTCGCTTCCGAAACTTGTTCCGCAAAACTTTTCCCGATGTTTCCACCTAAAGCGACATTCAATCCACCATTTTTCAACAATTCGTATGTTAAACAAGCGGTAGTTGTTTTTCCGTTGCTTCCGGTAATCCCTACGATATTCGCCGTTGTGAATTTTGAAGCGAATTCAATTTCTGAAATCACTTTCACATCATTCGCGTGCAATTTTTTGACTATTGGCGCCGTCTCCGGAATTCCCGGACTTTTCATCACAACATTGGCAGAGAGAATTTTTTCTTCAGAATGACCTTCCTCTTCCCATTCAATCCCATTATTTAAAAGAACGTGTTTGTACTTTTCTTTTATTTTTCCGAAGTCTGAAACAAACACCTCAAACCCCTTCATTTTGGCTAAAATAGCAGTTCCAACACCGCTTTCACCAGCACCAAGAATTACAATTCTTTGTTTCATAATTCATTGATATTATTTTTCTTTAATCAGGTCTAAAAGCCGGAAAGTGTTTTCATAAACCCTTTTAAGGCGGGCAAGTTCATAAATATCTAAACGCTTCAACTTTTTTACCTAATTTTCAATGTTACAATCGTAATGACTGCTAAAAATATTCCTACAATCCAAAACCTTGTTACAATCTTACTTTCGTGAAAGCCCTTTATTTGATAATGATGATGTAGTGGCGACATTCTAAAAATGCGCCTTCCTTCACCAAACTTTTTCTTCGTGTATTTAAACCAGCCTACCTGCAAAACCACGGATAGATTCTCCATTAAAAAGATGCCGCAGAGAATGGGTATCAACAATTCCTTTCGAACGGCGATGGCTATTACAGCGATAATTCCGCCAATGGTTAAACTTCCTGTATCACCCATAAAAACTTGAGCTGGATAGGCGTTGTACCACAAAAACCCAATAAGCGCACCAACAAAAGCCATAATAAATATGGTCATTTCTCCCGTGTTGGGGATGTACATAATATTGAGATAGTCTGAAAAAATAACGTTGCCTGAAACCCACGCAAACAGCGCGAGGGTAATTCCTATAATTGCGGAAGTTCCAGCCGCGAGCCCATCAATTCCATCAGTAAGATTAGCGCCATTTGAAACCGCAGTAATAATGAAAATTACAATTGGAATAAAAATCAACCACACATAGCTCTTGTAATTTTCTCCCGCCCAACTTATAAGTTCGGAGTAGTTGAATTCATTAGCCTTTACGAAAGGTATGGTTGTGAGCATAGACTTATCTCTAACATAATGCTCAGTAGTTGGGGTATTGGAATTTATCTCGGTTTGAGCAACGGGATTGTCAATTTTTCGCTGCACAACAATGTCGGGATGAAAGAACATAGTAGCACCAACAAAAAGTCCTAAACCTACTTGACCAATTACCTTAAACTTCCCCGGCAATCCTTCTTTGTCGTTTTTAAACTTTTTGATATAATCATCAATAAAACCGATTACTCCCATCCAAAGTGTGGTTACAATCAACAGAATCACATATATATTTTCAAGTTTTGCAAAAAGCAAAACAGGAACCAATGTTGCGAGAATGATTATAATTCCTCCCATTGTTGGCGTTCCCACCTTTTCATTTTGTCCTTCTAGACCTAAATCACGGACAGATTCGCCAATTTGTTTTTTCCGCAGGTAAGCAATTATTTTCTTCCCATATACAGTAGCAATGAAAAGTGATGATATAACCGCCAAGGCCGCGCGAAACGTGATAAAATTAAACAAACCCGTTCCTGGCAGATCGTATGTTTTATCCAGATATTCAAAAAGATAATACAACATGGGTTACTTGTTTAGGGCTGTTAAAAGTTGGTTTACTATTTTAAAATCATCAAAATCGATACGTTCCCCATTAATATCTTGATAGGTTTCATGACCTTTTCCAGCTATTAATATGATATCATTTTCCTGCGCCATCTGGCAAGCTGCTTTAATAGCTTCCTTCCGGTTTGTTATTGAAATTGTTTTTTTATAATTTTCTGCAGATACTCCAGTTTCAATCTGCTCAATAATCGTATCGGGGTTTTCAGTACGCGGATTGTCACTAGTAAAAACCACTTTGGTACTCAACGAAGCGGCGATATTCCCCATCACGGGACGTTTTTTCGCATCGCGATCACCACCACAACCAACAACCGTAATAACCTCTTCATTTCCGGTTCGGATGCTATTAATAGTTTCCAAAACATTTTTCAGAGCATCTGGTGTATGTGCGTAATCGACTATCGCGGTGATTTTTTTCTCCGAAATCAAATACTGAAATCTACCGTCAACACTATCCAAGGTGCTCATTATTTGAAGTATTTCAAGATCCTCCAAACCTAAAAGTTGGGCAGCGCCATAGATTGCCAATAAATTGTAAGCATTAAAACCACCTATGAGCTTTACCCAAACATCTTGATTATTCATTTTCAGAAGTTGCCCGGTGAACTGGCTTTCCAAAACCTGTGCTTTATAATCTGCATAGGTTTTTAAAGCGTAAGTATATTTCGTTGCTTTCGTATTTTGAAGCATTACCAATCCATTTTTATCATCTATGTTTACCAACGCGAAAGCAGATTTAGGCAATTCGTCAAAAAATGATTTCTTTACATCACGGTATTCCGCAAAGTCTTTGTGGTAATCTAAATGATCGTGCGATAAATTTGTAAATATGCCTCCTACAAACTGAAGCGCTTCGGTACGCTTTTGATGAATTCCGTGAGAGCTTACTTCCATAAAACAAAACGCAACACCTGCATCAACCATTTCACGCAAATATTTGTTGATCGTCAATGAGTCTGGCGTTGTATGTGAAGTTTTATACTCCCTGTCGCCCACCATTATCTTTACAGTGGAAAGTAATCCAGTTTTCATCCCTGCTTTTTTGAAAAGCTGATACAGCAGTGATGAAATAGTAGTTTTTCCGTTGGTTCCGGTTATTCCAACTAATTTTAATTCTTCGGAAGGGTTGCCATAAAAATTCGCTGCCATAATAGCCAAAGCCTTATGCGAATCAACCACCTGCACGTAAGTAATTCCATTGACAATATCCGCTGGCAACTCTTCACATATTATAGCCAAGGCACCTTGATCAGCAGCTTTTTTGATAAATTGATGCCCATCTGAAACAGTTCCCTTTATTGCTATAAAAACATCGTTTAAAGAAACATTCCTTGAGTCAAATTCTAGATTATTAATGGCCACAGAGGTGCTTCCCACGACTTTTTCGAGAGTAACTTTATAGAGTATGTCTTTTAATAGAATCACGATAAGTTTAATGTTATTTGCTGTCCTTTTTTCAGTGCTTCCCCAGATTTTATAGATTGTTTGGAAACTGTTCCATTTCCTACAATCTGTACTTTAAGCCCAAGGTTTTCCAATAATGAAATTGCATCCATTCCAGCCATTCCAGTAACATTTGGGATGATTTCACTTGGTTTTTGCAGATTTGAATAATACTGTTCAAAGTCTTTTTCGATAACAGGATCTGTTTTTTCGATTCCTTCCACCGCATCAATATTTCGAGATTCAGTAAATATTTTTTGGGCAATTCTTTTAAAAACTGGCCCAGAAACGTCAGCTCCGTAGAAACCCTTTTTAATACTAGGTTTATGGACAATCACAATACAGGAATATTTAGGATTTTCTGCAGGGAAATATCCAGCGAAGGAAGACACATAACGACGGTTGCTCGCAAAGTCTGCCATCCAATATTCGGTTTGTGCAGTTCCCGTTTTTCCAGCCATCGAAAAATCCGGAGAATATAATGACCTACCGGTCCCCCGTTCTACCGTATTTTTAAGAATTTCATGAATTGCCCCCAACGTTTCATCTGAACAGATTTTAGGATTGGTGATTTTAGTATCGTAAACAGTAACTTTTTCATTCCAAGCACGTACCTCTTTAATAAAGCGAGGTTTCACCATGACACCATGATTGGCAATAGCATTATAAAAGTTTAAAGTTTGTAGCGGAGTGATGCGCAAACCATAACCATAAGACATAGAAGGCAGTGCATTTTTACTCCAGTTTTTACCACCTGGCTGTGGTATAAATGGCTGTCCCTCTCCTTTAATCGCAACTCCGGTCTTTTCGGTTAAATGCCAACTTTTTAAACGATCTAGGAATTTATTAGGATTTTTAGCATAATGTTCATCGATAATCGTCGCCAAACCAATATTTGAAGAAACTTCCAATGCTCGCGCTGCCGAAATTTTACCGAAACCACCACGATGTGAGTCATTGACTGCTTTTCCGTAGAAAACCTTTCTTCCAGTTCCCGTATCTATTACTGTACTGGTATCAATAACTTTATCTTCCAATGCAGCCATTAAGGCCATAACCTTAAAAGTAGACCCTGGCTCGTGAGACTCTCCAATAGCATAGTTTAATTTTTCATAATACGTTCCTGAAGAAGTTCTTCCCAAATTTGAAACGGCTTTAATTTCTCCTGTTGCTACCTCCATAACGATTACGGTTCCGTGCTCCGCTTCGTAATATTCTAGTTGTTTTAACAAGGCATGGTGCGCAATATCTTGAATGTTCACATTTATTGTTGAAATAATATCATAACCATCCTGTGGTTCAATTTCGTTTTCGTCATAAACCGGTTTCCATTGTCCCTGTGCAATTTTTTGCTTTAGACGGTGCCCTTCCTTTCCGGTTAACAGATCATTAAAAGCGCCTTCCAAACCAACAGCATAATATCCTGGACGGTCGTAAGCTTCATCGCCCACGGTGCGTTTGGCTATTTTCCCAATAGGATGTTCCCTAACCGTGCGTTGTTCTACGATTATTCCACCTCTGTATGGTCCTTTTCGAAAAAGTGGTAAGTTTTTTACCTTAATATAATCTGAATAACCTAAGTTCTTAACTATTAATAGATACCTATTCTTGTCAGCGCGTGCTTTTCTGAGCTTATTTTGATAGTGCGAAACAGACTTTCCGAACATCGCACTTAAACCTTCAGATAGCGGCTTTAGATTTGTTTTGAAATCTTCAGGAGAAATCGTTACAGCATCAAAACGGATGTCATATTTTGGAACAGAAGTAGCCAAAAGACTGCCATCATCAGCATAAATATTACCTCGATTGGCGGGGATAGTAAAATTTTTCACCGTGCTTGTTTTGGCCAGCTCCCGATATTTTTCACCATCAATAAACTGTATGTTCATCAACTTTATACTTATGGCGAGCGCAAACAGGAACATACATCCAGCAACGATGTATAAACGGTTCATTATGTTCTTTTCTTCTATAGCCATTATTTCAGTACGCAGTGGTCAGTATCTTCTTTTCTCTTTATTATTTACTCTTTATTCCCTTTCTATCAAGCTACTCTTCCTTCTCAATAATTCGAATTCGCTTAGGCGGGTTTATGGAAGGTTGTAAACCTCTGTTTTCCATGGCCGCTATTATTTTGCTCTCCATTCGCGATTGCATCAATATCATTCTCACATCTACATATTCACTTTTCAATTCTTTTACTTCCGAATTTAGCTTCGAAATTCTATGAACCTTTTTATCAGCATTGTGGGAACTGGCAATCATCACCAAAGCTAATAGTGAAAGAAAAATGATGAAACGCCAATTTTTGAGCGCGTCATCACTAACTAAAAACTTACCTTTTATTATATTGTAAAAACCATCTTTCAATCCGCTATCCTTTTTCTCTTTATTCTTTATTCTTTACTTTCTTCTCTTTATTCTCATCTCTCTTTTTCAGAAAATCTATATTTTCTCAGCAATGCGAAGTTTAGCACTTCTAGCACGATTGTTCTCCTTTATTTCTTTCTTGGAAGGAATAATGAATTTTCCAACCGCTTTAAAAGGAACTTCAAAATTTCCAAAAACATCTTTTTCTGGCTCCCCCTCAAACATTCCATTTCGGATGTAACGCTTTACCAATCTATCTTCCAAAGAATGATAGCTTATCAAACTTATTCTGCCCCCAGTCTCTAAAACCGCTTCGGTTTGTAATAAGAATTCTTTTAAAGCCTCCAACTCTTGGTTCACTTCAATGCGAATAGCTTGATAAATTTGGGCCAAGATCTTATTCTCTCTATGAGCCGGCAAAAATCTTCGTAATACCTTTTTAAGCTGTTCGCTTGTTTTTATTTTTTCTTCTTCTCGCGCTTCAACAATGGCACGAGCCATTCCGGATGCAGTTCTCAATTCACCATAATTTGAAAGCACATTTCTCAACTCCACCTCTTCATATTTGTTGACAACCGTATATGCAGAAAATCGGCTATCGCGGTTCATACGCATATCTAATTCAGCTTCAAAGCGTGTTGAAAACCCTCGTTCAGCAACGTCAAATTGGTGTGACGAAACCCCAAAGTCACCTAAAATACCATCAACCGTTTTATATCCATGAAAGCGCAAGAACTTCTTCATAAGACGAAAATTCTGATTGATCAATAAAAATCTAGGATCGTCAATAGCATTTACCAAAGCATCCTTGTCTTGATCAAATGCTATAAGCTTTCCTTCTGGACCCAATTGCGCCAAAATCTCACGCGAGTGTCCGCCACCACCGAAGGTTACGTCTACGTAAACTCCATCTGACTTTATATTTAGCCCCGAAACAGTTTCTTTTAGCAAAACTGGATTATGATATTCCATTAGCTCCATCGCTTTTATCCCCCATTACTTCTTCAGCTAAATCAGCAAAGTCATCTGCCGCATCATCAATAGCCTGTTCGTATCTATCTTTGTCCCATATTTCCACAATATTTATTGCGGATGAAACAACTAGTTCTTTACTTATTCCAGCAAACGAGAGCAGATCTTTCGGTATCAATAAACGCCCCGTTGCATCAAGTTCAACTATCTTTACACCAGCGGTAAACCTTCTGATGAAATCATTATTTTTTCGAGTGAACCTGTTGAGATCGCCCATTTTTCGCATCAAGGCATCCCATTCTTTCATAGGGTATATTTCCAAGCAAGGCTGAAAGACGGCACGCTTTACCACAAAACCATCGGCCATAAACGGAGCCAACTGTTTTTTCAACGGCGCAGGGACCATGACGCGTCCCTTTACGTCTGCTTTACATTCGTATGTGCCTATTAGATTGAGCATTGTGAAAATTACCGATTTGCAATTTGTTGATTCAAATATAAATAACTTTTACCACAATTTACCACATTCTACCACTTTGTTAATAAGTTTCACCACTTTAGAAACTACAAGAATTCAAATTACTGAATAACAAAGCCTTATTTTATATAGACTGTATGAAATAATTTTGTTTACTTTTGTCATTCTAAATTGCAGAAAACAAGCATGTCAGAAAACTTAAAAAAAGAAGGAAAATTTTCATATTTAGAAATAGGCGAAGGCACCCCTATCGTTATCCTTCACGGACTCATGGGCGGTTTGAGCAATTTTGATGGTGTGGCAGATTTCTTCCCTCCAAAGGGTTACAAAATTCTACTGCCAGAATTGCCCATCTATAAAATGACCTTGTTACGCACTAATGTTAAGAACTTTGCTAAATATGTGGCGCAGTTTATCGATCATTTAGGATACGATGAAGTAATATTACTTGGAAATTCCCTTGGAGGCCATATTGGTTTGCTTTGCACAAAAATGTATCCTGAAAAGGTAAAGGCATTAGTGATAACGGGCAGTTCAGGTCTCTATGAAAGTGCCATGGGTGAAAGCTACCCAAAGCGTGGTGACTACGAGTATATTAAGAAAAAAGCTGAAGACGTTTTTCACGACCCAGCAGTTGCTACCAAGGAAATTGTAGATGATGTTTACACAACCGTAAACGACAGAAATAAACTAATTAGAACCCTTGCCATAGCCAAAAGCGCCATACGTCACAACATGGCGAAAGACCTACCTAAAATGCATACTCCAACATGTATAATCTGGGGCAGAAATGACAAGGTTACACCTCCAGATGTTGCCGTGGAATTTGACCGACTTTTGCCAGATTCAGAACTTTTTTGGATTGACAAATGTGGCCACGCCGCCATGATGGAACATCCAGATGAATTTAACCAACTACTCAATGCTTGGTTAGAGAAACGAGGATTCTAAGGAGTTCTGATTACAGGTTGCAGGTTGCTAATGATGCATTTTTTTTATCATTCACAAATCATAACTCACAACTCTCCTCCAGCAGGCGGGCTTAAATCTTAAACAATGCACATTAAATCCGCGGAATTTGTAATGAGCAATAGCGATGTCGCTAAATGCCCAAAAGACCGTATGCCAGAATACGCTTTTATTGGCCGCAGTAACGTGGGGAAATCTTCGCTAATTAATATGCTGATGTTGCGAAAAAATCTAGCAAAAACTTCTGGAAGACCCGGAAAAACACAGCTTATAAATCATTTTCTTATCAACAAAAATTGGTATCTAGTGGATTTACCAGGCTATGGATATGCTCGTGTTTCAAAAAGTAGTAAAAAAACATTTCAAAAATTCATCACCAGTTATTTTGAACTAAGGGAACAAATGATACTCGCTTTTGTTTTAGTCGATTGTCGGCATGAACCGCAACCCATTGATCTTGAATTTATGCAATGGATGGGCGAAAACGGAATTCCTTTTAATATTATTTTTACAAAAGCTGACAAGTTAAAACCGAAAGCTTTGGAAAGAAACATCGAGGTTTATTCCAATAAAATGCTTGAAACTTGGGAAGCAATGCCCAAATACTTCGTTACCTCTGCCAGTAATTCTGAAGGAAGAGACGAGGTTTTAAATTATATTGAAGAAATAAGCAAAAATCTAACAGGCCTTTAAAAAGACCTGCTGCTTTGTTAGCTTCTTAAACTAGTCTTCTCTTTTTAGCTCCAATTTCTCCGCAAAATATTCACAGAAATCACGCATGGTAGCGCTCATTTTCTTGTCGTCTGTGGCGCGCTCAAAAGTATCGGCCATAGCGCTCAAAGTTTGGTGAAAGAAAATCTTCATCTCATCTACGGGCATATCTTTGGTCCAAAGATCAATTCTAAGTGATTCCTTTTTTTTATTGTCCCAAACAGAAAGCATTACCGCCTTAGTTTCTTCATTAGTGATCCCGCCATCTTCTGCGGTCCATTGTATGGTTTCGGGAATTTTATTTTCATCGAGCCCGATGTTTAACTTTATTTCGGAAGTATGTTTTATTGCCATTATTTCTTTGGTTTGTATTTTGAATTTTTAAATATTTCGTCAGCATCCAGAATCATTAATCGCTGAACATCTGTTTTATTTCTTTCCATATAAGCTCGAACTATTTTCCAGCCCAAATAGCGACCTAGCATTCCAGGAGATTCGTTATCTATTTCTAAATAAAATTTCGAAAAAGGCGCTGGACTAATAAATCGGGCTCCCAGTTTTGGATTGGTACTGTAGAGCAATTCCTTTTCTACAAAATACCTCCATATGTATTCTTCGTTCTCTTCTGCCCAAGCGTATTCGTCTTCGGTATAGCCTATTTTTTCAGCATCGGTAGCATCTGGAAGCCATAAGTCTTCCAGGTAAAGCTGTTTTCCGTAATAAATTATCTGCCCAAGAAAAGAACTCCTGTTTGGTGGTTTTACGAATTGTTTCGCATAGATTTTTGCAACGTCAGGACCCATTTGAGAAGGTTTCATCTCTTTGCTAATATATTTATCAATCCCTTGATAAAACTTATGGTCGCTCCCCAAATAATTGTCCAAACCTAACACCAATAGACTATCGGTAAGAATAACTTTATTGCGGTAATCAACATCTGAGGTAGTTGTAACCACTACTGGAGTCTCAAATTCTGGAAAATAATATTTTATGTGCTGAAATAGTGGAACAAGGATATCTATCAAAGAATTATCTTCAGGAAAGGTTTTTAGCACTTCATTTTCCAGTTGATTCTGAAGCGTATCAGTCAACTTTTCAATCCAAATACTGTCGTTATATTGCTTTGGAAAAAAAGCAGGGAACTCCGATTTTAATTTCGGTAGATCTTTCGGTTTGGTCATGGCAAATTCCTTGTCGAATCGAATTATTTCGACATTCATAGGGATTTTATCAATTTCCTTTTCAACATCGTTAGAATTGTTGCAGGAAAAAAGTAGAAGTCCAAGAAAAACGAACACAATATATCTCATAGCAGAAAAAATGTTATTGTTGGTTAACGCCATTCCCTTTTATTAATTTTATCTTTAACAACTTTTGCGCTGCAAAGGTACTTTTTTGCGCATTGAGTTAAAAAGTTTATGGGTTTAAAAGTTTGGAAGTTTAGAAGCTTGGCTGCCGTAAGGAGGGTTTGGAGTTTAGAGTTTAGAGTTTAGAGTTTAGAGTTTAGAGTTTAGAGTTTAGAGTTTAGAGTTTAGAGTTTAGAGAAAATTAAAAAAACCTAGCGACTTGGCGTCTTTGCGAGCATATTTATATTCACAATTCTTTAACACTATAGGTAAAAATGAAAACAGAAAAAGTTATTGATCACATTGTAGATTGGTTAAAAACCTACAGCATTCAAGCAGGGATGGATGGTTTTGTGATTGGGATTAGCGGCGGAATAGATTCGGCAGTGGTTTCAGCACTTTGCGCTAAAACAGGTTTGCGAACCCTTTGCGTTGAAATGCCAATTCATCAAGCAGAAAATCAGGTATCAAGAGGGAAGGCGCATATAAATCATTTAAAGGAACATTTTTCTAACGTTAGCAATGCAGAGGTAAACTTGACCTCCGTCTTTGAACAATTTAGAACACAAGTACCACAAACCACCGACGATAGTTTTCTAGATCTGTCCTTAGCGAATACCCGCGCCCGTTTACGAATGACGACGCTGTACTATTTTGCAGGTTTACATAAATATCTCGTGGCTGGAACTGGAAATAAAATTGAAGATTTTGGCGTCGGTTTTTTTACAAAATACGGCGACGGCGGAGTAGATTTAAGCCCCATTGCCGATTTAATGAAAAGCGAAGTATATCAACTTGGAGAAGCACTTGGCATTATAGACTCAATCATGAAAGCCGCCCCAACAGACGGCTTATTTGGAGATAGCCGGTCAGATGAAGACCAGCTTGGCGCAAGCTATAACGAACTGGAATGGGCAATGAAAATGAGTGAACAGGGAAAATCTACGACAGACTTTACAGGAAAAAAGAAAGAAGTTTTTGATATTTACATCAGACTCAATAAAGCTAACCAGCATAAAGTAGCTCCAATTCCAGTTTGCAACATTCCAGAGGAATTAAAGTAAAATTGTCATTTATCGAAATTTTTAACTCTTAAGCGAAAGATTAAGTATTCTTCAACTTAAAATTTCATTAATTCAAAACCTAGTCTTAATATTACATTTTCCAAACAAATTGGTTACCTAAAATCAAATTTCAAGAGCAATTTCTTCTTGTGATTGGAAATCGTAGCTCCGATTTTTAAATTAATATTTTAAAATCATTAAGATGAAAAAAGTTGTAATTGCTGATCATCATCCTTTGACAGCAAATGGCGTGGAAGTTTTGCTTAAAAGTACAAATGAATATTTAGTAGTGGGAAAAGTAGGTCGTGGGCCTGAAATAGAGTCCTGTCTACAAAAAGAGGGCCCAGACATTCTGATTTTGGAAATTAATATACCCAATATAACAGTTTTTCAAACGCTAAAAAAGATACGTGAAGAATTTCCTAGAACTCGAATCGCTATATTTTCAACGCATCCAGAGGAGATCTATGCCCTGCGTTCCATAAAATCAGGAGCTGCTGGCTATATCTCAAAAACAGCAACAAAGGAAGTATTTCTCCAAGCCATAAAACGAATCGCTTTAGGCGGAGTATATTTAGATGAGAAACTAGCTCTTGCTCTTAACAGCAATTCAATAAATGATAAGAGCCTTGTGGGGAGCTATAAAAAATTATCTTCAAGAGAAATCGAGGTTCTTAATTTACTATCCAGTGGCAAACGGAATAAAGATATCTCAGTCTTATTAGAGATAAATGAAAAGACCGTGAGCACTTATAAAACAAGACTTCTAAAAAAATTAAATGCAAACAGTTTGGCCGAATTGCTCAATCAGGCGCGTATGTTTCAATTTTAACTAAAGAACCCGGTTCAACTGGTTAGAAAGCACTTTTTTTAGACTAATGTAGTCAATTATTTCCTGTAAAATTAACTCTTTTTCAATAGCCCCATCCAGCCGAATCGTTTCAGAAAGTTCATTTATTTTTTGTGAAACAAGATGTCGCCGAAGGCTTAATATTGTTTCGCTCACTATTTGGGCGATCGTCTGTTTTTTTACTTTTACATAGATTTCCATGCGTTCCCAATCGTGAAGCAGATAACGCTCCTCTTCCATCAAAACATTTGTAACGGCAGAAGCCATCTCCGGCTCAAGATCATTTATAAAATTTTCAGCTTTCGCCTCTGGGTCTAGGTTGAAACGAGAAATCAGTTCAAGATAAAGCCCTTTAAATTCTGTATTGGTAAACTCAATTTCGTCGTCCTGAAGATCGAGGTAAATTTTTTCATAAACGCGCGCCTTATGTTTTTCAGGATTAAAGATGATTTCTCCCTTTTCGTCGACATCCATGATTAATTCTTCAAAATTCTCTTCCAAACCACCATAAAGCAATAGCAATTCTATTATTTTTTGCTCTAGTTGAAATTGAACATCTACTTTTTCAACCTTTTTTTCTGAAGGAACAATCTGAAATGCCTCTTGTGGTGCAGCATCTTTTTTAGAAGCCTCTTTTTTATCTTTCTGAAATATTTGGGCAAGCGTATTAAAAAGTACCTGCTCCGAAATATCCATAATTCGGGAACATTCCTTCACATAAACCTCCCGCTTTATTACATCTGGAATTTTTGCGATGCTATTGACCATGTCGTGAATGGTCTCCGTTTTTTTTATAGGATCGTTTTTTGCTTCGGAAGCTAACAAAGAAGCTTTAAAGGTGATAAAATCTTTGGCGTTTTCTTCTAAATATAGCGTCAGTTCTTCCAAGGAATTTTTACGCGAAAAACTGTCGGGATCCTCCCCCACTGGGAAGGTGCAAATTTTCACATTCATTCCCTGTTCCAAAATCAGGTCTATTCCTCGTAGAGATGCACGAAGTCCGGCAGCATCGCCATCAAAAAGAACGGTGATATTTTTGGTAAGCCGATTTATTAAACGAATCTGTTCCGAGGTTAAAGCCGTTCCAGAAGAGGAAACCACATTGTGTATGCCTGTTTGATGAAATTGGATAACATCAGTATAGCCTTCCACCAAATAGCAATTGTCTTCTTTAGCAATGCTTTGTTTGGCGTGAAAAATTCCATAGAGAACTTTGCTTTTATGATAAATATCGCTCTCAGGAGAGTTTAGATACTTCGCCGCTTTTTTATCTGAAGTTAAAATTCGTCCGCCAAAACCCAAGGTTCGTCCGCTCATACTACGAATTGGGAACATCACCCTTCCTTTAAAACGGTCAAATTGTTTTTCCGCTTTTACAATGGACAATCCCGTTTTTTCAAGAAACTCCAGTTTATAGGCCTTTTTAATTGCGTGACTGGTAAATGCATCCCAAGAATCTGGGGAATAACCGAGCTCAAATTTCTTGACGGTTTCCTCAGTAAAACCGCGCTCTTTAAAATAGGAAAGACCAATTGCTTTTCCTTCCTCTGTTTTTAGCAAGGTGTTGTGGAAATAATCCTTTGCAAATTCACTAACTAAATAAAGACTTTCACGTTCGTTTGCCTGCTCCTTATCCTCAGGGGTTTGCTCCGTTTCCTCTATTTCAATTCCGTATTTTTTTGCTAGGAATTTTATGGCTTCTGGATATGTGAAATGTTCGTGTTCCATTAAGAAAGAAACCACATTCCCTCCTTTTCCGCTACTAAAATCCTTCCAGATTTGCTTAACAGGAGAAACCATAAAACTCGGGGAGCGCTCATCCGTAAATGGGCTGAGGCCTTTGTAGTTGCTTCCAGATTTCTTTAGCTGTACAAAATCGCCTATCACCTCCTCAACGCGAGCGGTTTCAAAAACGTTGTCTATGGTTGTTCTGGAGATCAAATTATGCTAAGTTCAGGATTTGTGTTTATCTGATATTCGTTTTG
Organism: Aequorivita capsosiphonis DSM 23843; assembly: GCF_000429125.1. Classification (GTDB taxonomy): domain Bacteria; phylum Bacteroidota; class Bacteroidia; order Flavobacteriales; family Flavobacteriaceae; genus Aequorivita; species Aequorivita capsosiphonis. The sequence goes on along the minus strand of NZ_KE386850.1, from coordinate 134,399 downwards.
CAAAAATAGGAATATTAAAAACGAAAAACCCACAAGTTTTCCTTCTTCGCAGAAAAAAGCTTGTGCCTCCGCTAGCCTACTACGCCGAAGTGGCTACGAAGGCCGTAAAGCTTCAGCGACACGCGGTCTAAGGACGAAGGGGAAACCTTGCAGGTTAAATAAACAAACGAATAATGAATGGATTTTTGGCTAATCTATATCAAAACGGACACCGAGAGAAATGTTTCGTTGGTCTATTGGATTATTTTTAAAAATAGTGTTTAGATCGTATTTTGCATAAAGTGAAGCGGCTCCCCATCCCACATAAGCGCTAAGACCATAAATAAAATTGTTGGTGTTATAGTTGGCTTTCAGTTTTTGTTTTTGATTTTCGCCGTCTTCTTTAAACTTCAGTTTTTGGCGCGCACCTAAATTAATACCGGCATATCCTCCTATCCCTACTTTAAAATGATTGTCAGTTGAATATCTGAAATATTCTTCAGTTTCGTTCTTTCTTGAAGGACCAAATTCAAAATGGATAGGGATAACCAGATTATCCATTCGTAATTTTGACTTTTTAAGATTTAGCGGATAGGTTTGCAGTTCGGTTGCTTCACCAGCATCTACAAAATAACGATTATCCGTTGGCTTCAGACCATTAAACTGAAGAGCTATGCCGTATTTAACCCGCAACCAGTTCGAGTTTTTGAAAACGCGTGTTTTCCAAGCCCAACCCATCTCAAAGAAACGACTTCCTGCTACTTTAAAGTCGGAATCTTCCAAGGACTCACCTTTTGTAATTGCGTTGTTAAGCCCAAATGCAACCACTGCTCCAGAAGTAGTACGTCTATCATATTTTACATTTTTTTTAACAGAGCCTTCCTTTACCTGCACTCCCCATAATCGAGAATTATTTAAATCTTTATCACCCAAACCGATGATAATACTACTCCCGTGAATTTTGGTAGAGTCTATGCCATTCCGTTCTATTAAAGCCAGTTGATTATTCACGATTGCCATGCGGTTTTCAATGTTAAGAGCATGTTTTTCTGCCGCTTCCTGTTTTAAGGTTTCGGCCTCGGCTTCTGAAAGTGCACCGCTTTGTAAACGGACGTTTATACTTTCGACTTTATCCTTTAGACTGGATTTTTCTTCTAGAACTATATTTTCCTTTAAAGAATCAAGCTTTTCAATCTCAGCTTTTGTCCAATCGGGGTATTTCTGTGCATAGACATAAGTGCTAGATAATACCCAAATTGTAAGAACTGAACATAACGTGATTAATGTTTTCATAAGTGTTCGATTTTTGATTGATGATGATGAATGTTTATTGTTTATTGTTTATTGAAAAGTGATTATTGAACATTGAAAAATCCCTATTCGTTTCTTTCGATAACGGCAGTTCTTATTTTCCTAAATCCTTCACCTAGCGCATCGAAAACCTTATCTCTAAAGCTTTTTTCGAGTTCCCATTCCACATCCTGGAGGAGTGCAGTTGCATCTACCTTCGGGGTTTTAAGAATCCGTTGGGCTTGAATATCACGGCGAGCATCGGTAAGTAGTTGCTCCACTTCTCTTGCTGTTACTTCATTGTTATTTTCTTGAAGATTCTTTACGGAGGCTACTACTTCGTCTATTTTTTGATTGAAAAGTGCGTCTTCCTCGTTCGCGATTTGCGTTTCTGAATCTGGAGACTGCTTTTCTTGATCCGTAGTTTTGGCAATGACTTTATCCCTTTCATACTTTCGCTCCACCGGACTTTTTTTCTGTGGAACTGGTTTTAACGGATTCCTGTTATCGTTTTTCTTAGCTTCGGTATTATCTTTCTCTGCATTGTTTTCTTCAGAAAGAATATCTACAACTTCAGAATTCTCAGTAACTATTTCAGATTTACTTTCAGGGGTTTTCAGTTCAATAGTTTCCTTTACTATTTGAGATTTTGGTTCATCAGGGGTTTGGCTAAAGAAGACAGAAGCCAAGATTAAGATTCCCACAAAACTTGCAGCCATATAATACCAGCCCACATTTTTCTTTTTAGGCTGTTCAGCGTTCAATTTTGTTTCCAATTTCTCCCAAGCCCCTGCAGAAGGTTTAATTTCCCTCGCCTCCAGCTTTTCGCGTATGTTATCTTCTAATTTATAAGGAGCCATAACTAATATTATTTTGTTGTTTAACTCTGTTTTGAAGCATTTTTCGTGCTTTAAAAAGTTGTGATTTTGAAGTGTTTTCGCTTATCTGAAGCATCTCGCCAATTTCGCTGTGCTTATAACCTTCTATTGCATAGAGCACAAAAATCGTTTTGTAACCATCTGGAAGGGAATCAATCATTTTCTGTATTTCATTTACTTCCAGTTCGGTTTCAATGTATGCGGAATGTTCTTGCGTGTTTTCTATTTCAGTTTCTGAAATGAAATGCAGCTTTTTATCTTTCCGAAGTTGTGAAATAGATTCATTCACCATTATTCTTCGTATCCATCCTTCAAAACTGCCCTCGTTTTTAAAATTGTTTAAATTCTTAAACATTTTCAGAAATCCTGAAAGCATCACTTCCTCGGCCAAATCATTGTTTTTCAGATACTGTCTGCAAACGCCCAGCATTTTTGGCGAAAACATTTCAAACAACTGATGTTGCGCCCGGCGATCGCCTTTGGATGCTTTCTCAATAAGTTTTGAATAGTTTTTATGTAGTGATATAATTTTCAAAATAGGCTTCGCTGTTAGACGCTTCTATTTATATAGACGCAGACTTTTAAGAAATGGTTGTCTGGAAAAGAAAAAAGTTTCATCCACCTACGCTTAAGCTTCGGCGGACAAAGGTTTCAAGTTTCAGGTTGTGGTTAAAATCATTCAAGTCTCAATTTTACGGATCACGAACTTACTTCGCAGCAAACGGTTGAGAAACGCGGAATAATGACAGCAACCATTGATTGGAATTAAATTGCTCAATATTGAATGATAAAACACTGAATACTGACCACTGAATACTGAACACTATTTTTTCCTGTCGATAACGTAATTCACCATTAGCTCCAGTGAATCCTTATAAGGCGAAGCGGGATGGTTTTCCAGAAGAACAAGCGCTTCCTGTTGATATTCCTTCATCTTTTGAACCGCATAATCCAGACCGCCATTATTTTTTACAAAAGCAATAACTTCATTAACGCGTTTCTTGTCCTTGTTATGGTTTTTAACGGAATTGATAATCCACTTTTTTTCTTCGGAAGTACAATTATTGAGCGCATATATTAAAGGTAGCGTCATTTTTTGTTCCTTGATATCGATGCCGGTAGGTTTCCCAATGTGTTCGTTTCCGTAGTCAAAAAGATCATCTTTTATCTGAAAAGCCGTACCGATAAGCTCACCGAACTTTCGCATTTTTTCAACCTCTTCATCTGGAGCCATTACTGAGCGAGCCCCCATGGCACAACACGCGGCAATAAGCGTCGCGGTTTTTTGACGGATTATTTCAAAATAGACTTCTTCGGTAATATCTAATCTTCTGGCTTTTTCAATTTGAAGCAATTCGCCTTCACTCATTTCACGAACGGCAACTGAGATTATTTTCAGAAGATCGAAATCGTCGTTATCTATGGAAAGCAGCAATCCTTTTGAAAGTAAATAATCGCCAACAAGCACGGCGATTTTGTTTTTCCAAAGTGCGTTGATGGAGAAGAAGCCGCGACGCCGATCACTGTCGTCCACTACATCGTCATGCACTAATGTCGCTGTGTGTATCAGTTCGATAACCGAAGCTCCGCGGTAGGTGCGTTCGTTTACTTCGCCATTTCCAGTCATTTTTGCGATGAGAAAGACGAACATAGGGCGCATCTGTTTACCCTTTCGGTTTACAACATAATGCGTGATTCTGTTCAGCAAAGAAACTTTTGAAGACATGGAAGCAGAGAACTTTTTTTCAAAAAGCTCCATTTCTTTTTCAATGGGAAGTTTGATGCGTGAAACTATCTTCATAAAGGTTCAAAGATAGTTAAATTTGAGTGATAGATTTAAGCAAGTATGAAAGTAGAATAGATTGATTTCAACAAAATATAAAGAGTTTAAGAGAACTTTACGAACAGCGTTTTTGGGTATAATTGGATAATATGCAAATAAACTCAAGAAAGAAAATGAATTTCGTTAAAAAAGCAGATAATAAAAGCAAGAGTCTCTTAGCGTTTTTAAATATTTCTGGGAATATCAAAAAACGCGTTAAACTCTAGAGAAACAACATCATAATCAAGACTAAACTCTATTTTTGGAAATATATTTTTAACCCCTAATAATTATTAAAATGAAAAAAATTACATTTTTGGCCGCATTATTTGCTGGCTTTGCTATGAGTGCACAAACAGTCTTCTTTTCAGATGATTTTAATGAAGAAGATGTTTCAGATTGGACTCTTTACGACGAGGATGGTGACGGTAATAACTGGGCTGATGTTTTCGCTGTTACAGATGCTAGCGGAAATCCAGTTACTCCAATTTCTTTAATTTCAAGATCTTGGCAAACCGCCCCATTAACTCCAGATAACTGGATTGTTTCTCCTGCAATTGATTTAACAACTGCTAGTGGCAATGTTCAATTATCTTGGAAGGTTCAAGCTGCAGCCGCGGAATGGGATAATGAAAATTACAGTGTTTACGTTGGCACAAGCAGTGATATTGCTGACTTAGAAGATGCTACCGTTACTTTTACTGAAGTTTACGATGATCCGAGTGACATGGGAACTCAATTTGAACGTGAATTAGATCTTTCAAGCCTAAGTGGTGAGACCATTTATATAGCTTTCAGACATCATGATGTAACTGATATGGACTACCTTTCTATAGATGATGTTATGGTATCAGGAGTTTTGGCTGTTGGAACTAATGAATTCAAAGGCTTCAAACATTTTGTTTCAAACAACCAATTGATTCTTTCTTCAAATACTTCAATGGAAAAAATTGCTCTTTACAATATGTTGGGACAACAAGTTGTTTCCCAAAAACTAAATAGCAATAACGAATCTCTTAATATTTCTGGACTTCAGTCTGGCGTTTACATCGCTACTGTTTCTATAGAAGGTGCTGTTAAAAGTTTTAAAATCGTAAAAAACTAATTTAAGTTTTTTAATATTGAATTGAAAAGAGCGGCTTTTGGCCGCTCTTTTTTTATTGTTTGTTAGCCAACTGGCCACAGGCAGCATCAATATCTTTCCCTCTACTTCTACGTACGGTAACTGGAATACGATTGTGTTCTAAGGCTTCTATATAATCATCAATCGCTGTTGTGGAGGCTTGCTGGAAATGGCCGTCGTCAATTGGATTGTACTCTATAATATTTATTTTGCAGGGCACATATTTACAAAAAGTGACTAATGCCTCAATGTCTTTCCACGTATCATTTATCCCTTTCCAGACAATATATTCGTAAGTTATCTTTCGATTGGTTTTACTGTACCAATATTCCAATGCTTCCCGAAGATCAACTAAAGTAAAGTTTTTGGCAAACGGCATAATCTGTTCCCTTGTTTCCTGAATTGCGGAGTGAAGGGAAACAGCCAGATGGAATTTCACTGCATCATCGGCTAATTTTTTAATCATTTTTGGCACTCCGGAAGTGGAAACCGTAATTCGTTTTGGAGACATACCCAATCCTTCATCTGAAGTGATTTTCTCTATGGAAGCCAAAACGTTTTTATAGTTCATCAAAGGTTCACCCATGCCCATAAAAACAATATTAGAAAGCGGCTTATCGTGATATAAACGACTTTCCCTGTCTATGGTAACTACTTGGTCATAGATTTCGTCTGGGTTTAGGTTTCGCATTCGTTTCAACTTTGCGGTGGCGCAGAATGTGCAGTCCAAACTACAACCTACTTGGGATGATACGCAAGCTGTGGTTCTTTTTTTGGTAGGAATCAAAACCGATTCCACTACGAAATCATCGAAGAGCTTTACGGCATTTTTGATTGTACCATCACTACTCTTCTGAAAGTGGTCCACCTTAATATGGTTTATAACAAAGTTTTCATCTAGATGCGCCCGTGTTTCCTTAGAGATATTGGTCATATCGTCAAAACTATGACTGCCTTTGCTCCATAACCATTCATAGACCTGCGTTCCGCGGAAAGCCTTATCCCCAATGCCAACAAAAAAGCTTCGAAGTTCTTCTTTTGAAAGGGCGCGTATGTCTTTTTTATCTGAAATCATGCTGCAAAATTACTTTATTTAAAAGTAAAAAAGCGCCTTTCTGGGTTAGAATAGACGCTTTAGGTTTAGAATAGCTATGCTGTTTATCTTTTAATCAATATCTTTTTTGTAATGGAATCCTGACTGTCTTCATCTGTTAAATGGAGAAAATAAACTCCTTCCGAAAGATTATCAACGGGAATGGTATTCATGGTGTTAGAAAGCGAACCGGAATGGATTCGTTGGCCCATTACGTTTGAAAACACATAAGATAAATGAGGGTATCTATTGTTCATAACTGTGATTATGGTACTCGCGGGATTGGGATAGATTTTAAGCTCCCCAATAAGTTGAAAGTTTGGAACGTTCAATAAATTCTGAAGGGTTTCAATATGAGTAATTCCTGTATTTGCAGGATCCAGCCAATCCATTAAGCGGGTTTCGGGGGAGTTTCCACTATTCCAGGAAACGCCAAACCTTCCATAAATATCATAATCGTGATTATTTTCCAAACCAACACAGGCAGATTGGCCCGCGTATAATTGTCCGATAATTTTTCCTTGCTCATTAAAAAGAGGAGATCCCGAAGAGCCACTTTCCGTAGTGCCTACCTCCCATCCATTTCCAGTTCCGTGTGCCCCGCCACCGATAAGCCAAACCTTGGTACCGTTGGCATCTATTTTTTCTGCTCCGGAATCATCACGGCATATTTTCATAATATCGCCGTTTGGATGATGGATTCCCACTTCAAATAACGGATTAACATCAGAATTGTCCCATCCGGCAAAAGCGACATCCCAAGATTCGGGGATAGGTTCAAACAGCTCTACCAATGCAAAATCACTCAAGCTATTCTTTGCTTTTAAGGTTGCGCCGCTCATGGTAAAATTTGTTTGTAAATCGCCACTATCTTCTCCCGTGCCACATACAGGCGTAGGGCTTACCCAATTAAAGCGAACGTTCCAAAGCGCGGGATTGCTGTTTTCCAAACAATGGTTTGCGGTTAAAAGATAGGGGGTTTTATTGTTTAAAGCGTTGTTAATTAGCGCTGCGGAACACAAATGACCATTGCCAAGGTTGAGCAACGCAACGGCTTTCTTCAATAAATTTTTCTTTTGGTCAAAATCATCTCCAATGGGGCAGTTAACATCATAATTACAATCCCCAGAAGTTTCAAAACCCCGCTGCGCATTAAATATTGCATTTATCCTTCCCATTCTATAACCGTGGATCACACTGGTTAAATGAAGCCGCGGCGAAACTTGCGTTCTTGGGGGCTGATAATATTCTATCCAAATAATATCACCTTCTACAAACCAAGTGCCCAATTGTCTTTCTTCTCTATTCTGCTTGCTGGTAAATGTTGAAGTAATATCGGTGCGATCATTATTGAATAATTGAAGTCGTGATCCTGCAGGCAGGAAGAAATCATCAAAATTTACACTTAAATTCAAGGCTTCTGGTGATTGGATCGTCGCTTGCCAAATTTTTCCGCCGTTAGGCAAATCGGTCCACAGACCACCACTTTGCATATCGAGATCTACTGTTCTTTCAATCCCGTAACGCCAGGGCATGCTTTTATCAAGATCATTAATGCTATCTTGATGAATTATTGCTTCAAAATTTAAAGGGGGAAGACTTACAACGGCCGGTAATACTTCTAAATTCAAATCCCAGCTTTCAGGTATATCACCGCCACCTCCTTGAGAAAAGGTGGTAAAACAGATAAAAAAAACTATGAAGAAAAGTGTAATTTTTTTCATTCAAACAGCTGATTGGAATTACTTTAAGGATGTCTAAGGTAATTTTTTATTTTGACATGTGAAAACCAAAGGCTTAAAATTTCTATTACCACCTAGAACGAATTAAATTAAAGAAGAAGAGACTTGAAGTGGTGAGACGTGAGACGTGAGAAAAAAACAAAAGTCTTGATTCCCGTGACAGCGACCAGATTGGTTTTTTTAAAAATATTAATATACTATGCTGTCTTAAATCCTACGTTTTATCATCCTATGTAATTAGGGTTTTAAAACTGTAAAGAATTTAAAATAAAAAATCCTGATTCGCATCAGGATTTTTATGGTTTTATGTAAAAGTTTCTTAGATGATCAACATGGCGTCACCGTAAGTATAAAATCTGTATTTTTCTTTAATCGCCTCAGCATAGGCTTCCTTGATAAATTCATGTCCTGCAAAAGCAGAAGCCATCATCAACAAGGTAGATTTAGGCGTATGAAAGTTTGTTATCATAGCGTTTGCAATACTGAAATCGTAAGGTGGAAAAATGAATTTATTGGTCCACCCCGTATAAGCGTTTAGTGTATGGTTTGTAGAAACCGAACTTTCCACTGCGCGCATAGCAGTTGTTCCAACGGCGCAAACACGTTTTTTGTTTTTTATACCTGTGTTAATAATATCTACCGCAGGTTGCTCAATACTCATTTCCTCAGAATCCATCTTGTGTTTTGAAAGATCCTCAACCTCAACGGCGCTAAAAGTTCCTAAGCCCACGTGAAGGGTTACTTCAGCCGTTTTTACACCTTTAATCTCAAGTCTCTTTAAAAGATGCTTTGAGAAGTGCAAGCCTGCTGTAGGTGCTGCTACGGCTCCTTCTATCTTGGCAAAAACGGTTTGATAGCGCTCAGCATCCTCTGGCTCAACCTCTCTTTTTATATACTTTGGAAGTGGCGTTTCGCCCAATTCTGTCAATTTGTTGCGGAATTCTTCATACGATCCATCAAAAAGAAAACGTAGCGTTCTTCCACGAGAAGTTGTATTGTCTATCACCTCAGCAACCAATGTTTCGTCATCACCAAAATACAATTTGTTACCAATTCTAATTTTTCGTGCGGGATCTACCAAAACATCCCAAAGACGGGTTTCTGGGTTTAATTCTCTCAAAAGAAAAACCTCAATACGCGCACCTGTTTTTTCCTTGTTTCCGAATAAACGGGCTGGAAAAACTTTGGTATTGTTGGTTATCAAAACATCGTCCTCTTCAAAATAATCAATGATATCTTTGAACATTTTATGCTCGATAGTCTTGGTTTTTCGATTCAGCACCATTAAGCGGGCTTCATCACGGTTTGGTGCCGGATATTCCGCCAATAATTCCTGTGGAAGGTCAAAGCTGAAATTTGAAAGTTTTTTTCCCATAATTAGTCTTGTGTGTATTAAAAGATTGTTCTTAAATAACTTAAAATCCGACATAAGACGAAAAGACATAAGATGTAGAACATACACGATTTCTAAAGAAACCTATTCCAAAATATTTTATCTTATGTCTTAGGTCATAAAGTCCTAAGTCATTTTTTAAAGGCTCACCTTCACCAAAGGCTTCGGCGTACGCGGCTGCAAAGATACAACTTGGAGATAGGCGTTGTCAAGTAAATGAGGGTTTATTTTCTCCTTATCGTTCAAAGCGCAAGTTTCATTCATTTAACAGTCTATTTTACTGTGCTTATTAAAGATAGTTTTTAAGAGAATTCACAAGCAACACCTGTTTTTTCTATATCTTTCCAGAAATTTGGATATGATTTTGAAACCACTTCTGCATCATTAATGATGAGGTTTGCCTTTAAGGAAAGTGGCGCAAAAGCCATCGCCATTCTATGATCTTGGTAGGTTTCAATAATTTGTTCAGACTTTATCTGCGAAGATTTCTCAAGATGTAAGGAATTTAGATCCACTTGAATTGTAGCGCCCAACTTCTCCAATTCATTTTTTAAAGCCAAAAGCCTGTCCGTTTCCTTAATTTTCAATGTGTGTAATCCGGTAAGTTTGCAACCTATTCCCAAGCCGAAACAGGTTACAGCAATTGTTTGCGCCAAATCTGGAGTATTCGATAAATCGAGGAGTAAAGAATCTGGCAATTGTATATTCTTTTTTGAAAGTGAAATGGTTTTATCAGAAGCGTCAAACACAGTCTTCACTCCCAAAGCATCATAAATCTGCACCAAAGCAGAATCCCCCTGTAAACTTTCCTGGCTGCCAGCGGAAACGGCTTCGGAAAACTTACCTAAAGTCATTTCGCAATTTTCAGAAAGTGCTACTAAACTGTAAAAATAGGAAGCCGAACTCCAATCAGATTCTACTGTTAATTTGGTGTTCTGAATTTTTTCTACTGAAGTCTTGCCTTGCGGCAGGTTGGAAACTGTTATAGTATTTTTCTTAAAAACTCCCTCAATTCCTAAGTTCTCTAAAAGTGAAAGTGTCATTTTTATATAAGGAACCGAAGTAGCCTCCCCTTTTAAAGTGATTTTTAAACCTTCAGGAAGCATGGGCGCAATGAGCATTAATGCCGAAATATATTGACTGCTAACATGCGCGTTTATTTCAACTTCTTTCTCCTGAAGATTTCTACCCTTTATTTTTAACGGCGGAAAACCTTCGTTTTTAAGATATTCAATGTCGGCACCTAAATTTTTTAAGGCATCTACTAAAATCGAAATAGGTCGCTCTTGCATTCGCTTACTTCCGTTAAGGGTGATTTCCACGCCATCTTTTGCTGAAAAGTATGCGGTAAGAAAGCGCATTGCGGTTCCTGCATGGTGAACGTGAACAATTCCATCTGAAATTTTGAGACCCTCTTGAAGCACTTTAGTATCATCACTGTCCGAAAGATTTTCAATGAAAATATCCGGGAATTGCGCCTGAAGAATCAATAATCTATTCGATTCACTTTTAGAACCGCCGATATTGATTTTCACGTTCTTCTTCGGAAAAGCACCTCGTTTAAGAATAACTTTCATTGTCTGGACTCTTTTTCCTTCAACTTCGCCCTAAATTTTCCGAAGCTAACAAAAAAGCCATAAACAAAACCAGCCCCAAGAAGTGTGAGGATAAAAAGTAGCGGATTTCTTTCAGTGAAATAGGCAAGTTTAAAACCTTCAATGGCAAATTTTATAAAAGCAAAAAGAATAGCGAATGAAAGCGCCAATGAGATTACCGATTTCCAAAACCCCTTAGTATTAATTACTTTTTTAAACATTTACTTAAGTTTTTTGTTGTTGTGATGCCTATCGTGATCACGTTTCGTCTTGAGATCCAATTTTTTTTCAAAAGCTTCTTCAAGATTAATACCTGTTTGATTGGCTAGACAAAGCACGACAAAAATAACATCTGCAAGCTCCTCCCCCAAATCTTTATTTTTATCACTTTCTTTTTCGCTTTGTTCACCATATCGGCGCGCGATTATTCGGGCCACCTCACCAACTTCCTCTGTGAGCTGGGCCATATTGGTGAGTTCGTTAAAATAACGAACTCCGTGTTCCTGTATCCAAGCATCAACTGCTTCTTGTGCGTTTTTTATATCCATTATGCTTTTGAAAGTACAACTTTTTCTTGTTCCTTCGCTATTAAAAGTTCATAGAATTTTTTAAGGTCGGTATATTCATCGGCTGTGATATATGCTTTGTTAATTGCAAATTCCACCGAAAGCTGCACTTTATTACCAGCTTGTGAGATAAGATAACGAAAACTTCCAGTATTTTCACCCAAATTAAACACTGCGTTTTCGGGCAATGACGCTACGCTATATCCTTCCGGAATATTGATTGTTACAATATATCGGTCTTTTCGGGCATAGCTAAAATCTACAGGGTATAATCGTTCTTCCAGTTTAAACGGATTTTCCTTTTCAGATAAAAATACCATAGGTGAAAAATAAATTTTACCGCTTACATCTTCTGCCATATCAAATGCTTCAAAGTTATAAATTAAGGTGACAGGCTGTTGACTTTTCTCTAAATTTTCAAAGCTAACTTCAGATAATTCGGTTTGTGGCATTTCCTTCTCCAACTCTTTTCTGGCTGAATCAGCGTTCAAATCCGTATAATTTTTACGATATTTCCACGCGTAATGTCCTGTAAATCTATTTTGTGAATTACCGGAAATAGAGAAATCATCCTTAAAATCAATATTGACTAACGAGCTTTGCGTAGCAGGGGCACTTGGTGTTAACGGCACCCAATCAGAACTTCGATCTTTACGTATTAATCTTCCTTGCCAATTGATTAACTGCGGATTTAAAATTCCTATAGCTGCATTTTTATCGGTAGCGTCAAGAAGCACGACATCGTTTGAGCGCTCTACTGCCGCAATAACGTAATTGAACCCATTTCGGGTTGGAAATAAGGGAATTCCGTGAGTCTTGGTGCTCAACAGAACGGGGTTGGCGTTTAACCCTGCCTGACGAAGCATCCCAATTAGCATTAAGTTGATATCTGCGGCATTGCCAACTTCTTTTTTATAGGCATCTTTTACACCGTCGCGGGAATAATAGCCGCCATTACCGTTCCAATTCATTTTATTTTTAACGAAATTATAGATGGCCAGTATTTTTTCGTCTTGCGTTTTAGCGTCTTTGGTTGCGGTTGCCAGCTCACTTTCGAAATAGCCCTTTCTATCCAAATCATCTTCAAGGTTGTTATAAGTGGTTTTTGAAACCGCTTCCCAAGTAGTGGAATAGACATCCATGGTTGATCCGGGAAAATCTGTATAGGAGAGTTCAAATCTTATTGAAGTTGCGTAATTGTTGATATTACCGGCATAAGCCTCCTCTTTTAGTGCGGGAACATTTTCAATATCTATATTAAAAATATTCTCTTGGAAAGTGATCTCTTTTGTTTTTACCTTTCGATTGGTCCTAATTCCACTGCCCGTAAATTTACCTTCCATGCCCAAAATAATGCGGCGTTCTTTACTACCTTTCTCAATATTATACGGAATCCAGCCGTTTTGGTAGGTTTGAAAGTAAAAATACTCCGGTGCGGAAAACCGCACACTTACTTTATCTACAGGAATGGTTTCCTGGAATTTAAATTCGTCAATATTACCAATAAAAGGTGATTTTACTGTGTACTTGAATTCAATGACGCAACCTTCACGCAAACCTGGCATAGTAAACTTAGTTTTGCGCAAATATTTGTTGGCAACAACATCAAAAACTCCATCATTTTTTAATTTCACCTCTTGCATCTTCCCATCATTGTCCAGATAATAGGTATATCCTTTAAGTCCAGCGACATCATCACTTGGACCACTAGTAGATTGGTATAAGTCTATCTCTTGGGTGGCCCATTCAAAACCTTCCTTATTGTAAATTTTTATTCGTTCGAACACATCGGTGGTCAAATAAAAGCCTTCGCCACTATTATAATCAAAAGATGTTTTAATTTCTCTATAAAGTACGGCTGCATTAGCTTCTGGGTCTGTAGCGTGTTCTTTTTCAATTAATTCGGCTTTGGAGACTTTTCCAAATTTATATTTTTGTGCTACGGAAACATTTGCAAAACATAAAATTATAATTACTGTAAGTATGTTCGTTTTCATCATTAATGGTTATTTATTGTACGTTTTGTTTTAAGAGAATCTTCGTTTTGTCAAGCCGTGAAATTGACCGTAAGAAATCACGGTAATTTTCATATTCCTCTGGTGGGTATTCGCCTTTTTCCATACGAAGTTTTCGACTGTAAGTCATTATGTTGTCAGAAGTTTTGCTAAAGGTAATTTCATATTTTCCGAATTTATTTTCCAAAACCTTTGACTCTGGCAGCGTCTCTATGGAAAAGTTTTCAGGAATCTCGACTTCAACTCTGTCGATATCCAAATATCCATAACCTATATAAAGATTTTGCTTTCTGTTTTCAATTCGCGGTGGAATGTAGATGTTCTGACTATAGATATTTGCGCAAAAAAGATAATCTTCGCCAACAGGGTTTGCATAATTCGGTATCGTTAATACCACCTTTTCAGAAAAAGAAATATTTTCCCGGTCGTCCTTAAATTCAAAATTGTCAACTGAAAACCCATTGATATGGCTCCAGCGGTTTTTGTAGTACTCGTCCACTTCTTCCCTCTTTTTCTTCGGAAGTAAATACTTATCTTCATATTGAAGTCCTTCAGAAATACTTTCGAAAATAGCAGTCACACTTCCATCCGCATTAACTTTTACTTTTGAAGCATTATTTTGTAGGCTTTCTTCTGTCTTATAGATTTTTGTGTGTGAAATCTTTCCTCCTTCTGGGGTTATAATCAAAACATCTCTATCATCTGTAAAACTACCGATATAGCCATAGGGTGTGTCTTGACTTGTACATTCCAGCCAGGTTATTTCATCGCCATCAGGAATCCCCAGAATAACGTGATTTCCCTGTAAAGAAGTAAAGTCTGAAATTATATCTCTTTCCGCATGACTACCGTACAAAACAGTGTAATAGGAAGGAACGCCAACTACGTCCAACAGCGATTTTGTATAGTTCGTCAAGGCTTTGCAATCGCCATAACTCAATTTATCCACATCTGTAGCGAGCATAGGTTTCCAACCACCAATGCCAATTTGAATACTGATGTAACGAACCTTATCTTGTACAAATTGATAAATTTTTCGCGCTTTCGCCTCGTTGGTGGTTTCGTTGGCAACCAAGCTTTTTACTCTTAAAACTGTACCTTGGGGAAGCTCATTTACATTTGAAAGTAGACTCGTATTCATCCAACTTCCAAATTCTTGCCAATCCTTGCCAGAACCTAAAGTTCCTTTTAGTTTAAAGGAATTAAGAGCCACCGTTACATGAGGAAGAATTTTGCTTTTTGAAGGGCTGTGTTCTTCGTATCTTATTGCCTTAAGGTTAGAAGCGCTAAAGGTTATATCTTCTGGTGTTTCAGAGATACTGATGTCATGACCTTCTAGATTCTGAGCTTTGTATTTCGGTTTGTTGGCAGGATCAAATGTTACTTTTAAAACACTTTTCTGAGTGCTCTCTGCATAACCGCCAAGAGGATACCAAGGACTGATGTGAGCGGAATCACCAGTTTCAGTTTCACTGTCAAAAACTACAATATACGGATAGGTTGTTGGTGTATAATTTAGGTAAAGCATTCTGGAATCTACGTACATATTATTACCCGTACGGCTTACATCCAAAAAATTTTTCTTCTTGAAGCGGTCTATTTCTTTACCAAAGACATTGTAAACACGAACCTCAACATTTTTAACACGAGAGTTGGTGTCATAAAATTCGAAAAGATTGGTATCACCGTCACCCATTTTGTTGAGAACTGCCACTACACGATGTGTCTTAGTTTTCATTTTATTGATGTCGCTCACGTCTATCTCAACCAATTCATCAATCAAAATACTATTGGAATTTTCCTTTAGCTCCTTATTTATAGAAGTTAAAGAATAGTCCTTTTGGGCAAATATAGGAGCTGAGCAAAGTAGAAATGCCAAGCAAAAAATCTTGTTCATGAAATCTATTTATCGCTTCACAAGATATAAAAATTTCGAAAGGTTAAAAAAAAGTTAAGAGATTATTCCCTCTTTTTTGAATCTATCCAAATGGTAACGGGTCCGTCATTGATTAAAGCCACATCCATCATGGCTCCAAAACATCCTGTTTTAACCTTCTTATTTGTTTCATTTTCAATTTGAAGTAGAAGCTTTTCATAAAGAGGAATAGCAATTTCGGGCTTTGCAGCATGGATGAATGAAGGACGGTTTCCTTTTTTTGTGCTTGCGTGAAGTGTAAATTGGCTTACAACCATGCAGTCTCCATCAATATCCTGCACGGAAAGATTCATCGCATCGTTTTCATCAGAAAATATCCGTAAACGAGCTATTTTTCCCGCCAACCAGTTAATGTCTTCTTGGGTATCTTCAGCCTCAATTCCCAATAAAATGAGCAGTCCCTGTCCTATTTCGGAATAGATTCTTCTATCTATAGTTACGGATGCTTCTTTTACTCTTTGGATTAATGCTCGCATCTGGAATTATTATTTATTGGCGATTGCTTATTGTGGTATTAACAAACTCAATTTCAGAAATTTGGGATTTATTATTTGAGATTTGGTTTCTATTTCTCATATATATCCTTCCGAAAATGTTCTTCCTCCCCTGCTAAAATCTGCAAATAACTTTTGTAGCGGGACCAAGCTATTTCTTCATTTTCCAGCGCTTCCTTTATTGCACATTGGGGTTCTTCCAAATGCAGACAATTATTGAATTTGCAATGTTCCTTTAGCTCAAAAAATTCAGGGAAATAATCCCCCAGTTCCTCTTTGTCTATTTCCACCACACCAAAACCTTTGATTCCCGGCGTATCTATAATTTGTCCGCCAAAGGAGAGATCGTACATTTCGGCAAAAGTGGTTGTGTGTTGTCCCTGTGAATGCTGATCAGAAATTTTCGAGGTTTTTAGATCTAAGCCCGGTTCAATGATATTTACCAAGGTAGATTTTCCCACGCCGCTATGGCCTGAAAACATGGTAACCTTATCTTTCATCAAGAGCTTTACTTTATCAATATTTTTTCCTGTAATAGCAGAAATACCGATACATTCGTACCCGATTTTTCGATAGGTAGCAGCAAGAAATTTTATTTCTAGGAGTTCATCTTCATTATACGTGTCAATTTTATTAAATAGTAAAACTGCTTTAATATGATATGCTTCCGCTGTAATCAGAAATCGATCGATAAAAGTGGTAAATGTTGGCGGATTGTTTAAAGTGACCAACATAAAAGCCACATCTATATTTGCCGCAATGATGTGGGTCTGTTTAGAAAGATTCACAGATTTCCGGATGATGTAGTTATCGCGCGGATCAATATGTTTAATAACCCCAACAGTGTCATCGCCTTTTTTATCAATGTCGAAATCTACGTGATCTCCCACCGCTACAGGGTTCGTACTTTTAATACCACCCATTCGGAATTTTCCTTTTATACGACATTCGTAAAAAGTTCCATTTTCAGCTTTAACGGAATACCAGCTTCCGGTAGATTTATAGACAAGACCTTTCATTTTAATTTAAAGTTCAATGTTCAAAGTTTCAAGAATTACGAAAGTACTTAATAATACTTTTGACTCTAATCATTAATCACCTTTTTCTGATGACTAATAGATTCCTGATGGATTGCTTTAAAAATCTTCAAAATAAATTCTTCGCTCAGTTTGTTTTCATCTCCTTCCAAAATCATTTTCCCTAAAATCTCGTTCCATCGTTTTGTTTGCAGAATGGCGACGTTGTTCTTCTTTTTCAGCGCACCAATATCATCGGCTATTTTCATACGTTTCCCCAAAGAATCAATCAATTGATGATCTAAAACATCAATTCTAGTTCGCAAAGTGCTTAGCTTGTTTTTAAACTCAACCGCATCCCCTTCTTGCTTTCTAATTCTTAAATCTACCGTCATTTGATCTAATGTCTCAGGCGTGATCTGTTGTGCAGCATCACTCCAGGCGTTATCTGGATCAAAATGTGTTTCTACCATCAACCCGTCATAGTTTAGATCGAGTGCGGTTTGGCACAGATCAAAAATGATATCCCTTCGTCCCGCAATGTGTGAGGGATCTAAAATAAGCGGCAAATCTGGAAATTTATTCTGAAGATCAATCGGGATCTGCCATTCGGGATTGTTGCGGTATCGCGTTTTTTCATAGGTGGAAAAACCTCTGTGAATTACGCCCAAGTTTTTTATATCACATTCATAAAATCGTTCCACAGCTCCCAACCACAATGCTAAATCAGGATTCACTGGATTTTTGACCAATACAATTTTGTCAGTTCCCTTTAAGGCATCTGCAATTTCCTGCACTATAAAAGGTGAAACAGTTGTGCGGGCGCCAATCCATAGAATATCAATATCGTGTTTTAAGGCTAGATCTACGTGATTTGCGTTTGCAACTTCGGTTGCAATCATCAATCCAGTTTCCTGTTTTGCTTTTTGAAGCCATTTCAATCCCAAAGCACCTACGCCTTCAAAATTCCCAGGACGTGTTCTTGGTTTCCAGATTCCGGCACGTAAAACTGTAGCATCGGTTTCTTTAAGCTGATGTGCTATTTTTAATACTTGCTCCTCCGTTTCTGCGCTGCAAGGTCCTGCAATAACCAAAGGGTGTGCAAGCTTCATGGTATTGAGCCAATTGCCTAATGATTTACTATTTTCCATTCACTAAATTTTTAGAAAGATTACTAGGTGTGTTTTCAAGGTTCTGTTTGTAAACGCCTAAAATCTTTAATTCTTTTACGGTTTTGCCAAGCATCGAGATTACTTCAGAAAAAAGTTCCTGGTCCTCAAAAAGAACATCTACAAAGAAAGCATATTCCCACGGCTTTTCAGGAATGGGCAGCGATTGAATTTTAGTCAAGTTAATACCGAAAGTATTGAGCAGTTGCAAGACGTTAGACAGACTGCCAACCTCATGGTCCAAGATAAACTTTAGGGAAGCTTTATTGGCCTCAATAGGCGAAGCTTCAGTTTTTCTGCCCAAAACCACAAATCTTGTTTTATCTTCTTTCAAACTTTGCACATGACTGTCAAGTATTTTTAGTCCGTAGCGTTCGGCAACCTGTTTCCCGGCGATTGTAGCCACTCCTTTTAGATTTCCTTCCTTAATTCTTCTCGCTTCAGAAGCAGTGTCTTTACCCTCCACGATCTTACAATGTGGCTGAACGCGCATTAAATAATCTTTACATTGTTGCAACGCCACGGGGTGGGAATGGATTTCGTCTATGGTATGAAGGGTTTCGCCCTCCAAAGCCATAACATACATATCGATGTTTAGATAAACCTCATCCAAAATCTGAAGATCTTCACGATCTATCAAAGTATAGTTTGGCAAAATGGAACCTGCGATCGAGTTTTCAATGGCAATCACTCCAAAATCTGCACTTAAATCTGTGATAGTTCCTGTTACTTTATCAAAACTATCACAAGGCATCAAGGTTACGTTGTTGTTTGGGAAAAGTTTCTGTACGGCAAGGTGATGAAAGGAAGATTCTATTCCTTGAATAGCTATTTTAATGCTCATAGTATTGAAGATTTAGGTTAAAAAAAAAGTCCCGGAAAAAATTTCCGGGACTTTAAATGTTTTATGGTTCGATTAACTATATAACAATCCCGGTTCTATCTTTAAAATAGAAAAACCAAAAGTTGTTAAAAGTAAAAATTGTGCTCATTGTGATATTAATAGATTGCTAATGTAAACATTTATTAAAAACCGAAAAGACTTTTTTCATTTTTTTATTTGCTTAACTTTGTTCAACTTCTGAAAATATGTCAATACACGTAGAAAACATCACTAAAACTTACGGTGATCAAAAAGCATTAAACAATGTCTCCTTTACAATTGAGAAAGGAGAGATCGTTGGCTTTCTAGGTCCTAACGGTGCCGGAAAATCAACCATGATGAAGATTTTGACCACTTTTCTTCCCGCTTCGGAAGGGATTGCTATTGTAAATGGTTATGATGTTACTAAGGAAGCCATTGACGTAAAGAGTAGCGTTGGATATCTGCCTGAACACAATCCGCTTTATCTAGATATGTACGTGCGGGAATATTTACTTTTCAATGCAGGAATTTATAATATTCCGAAATCTGAAGTTGAAGACGTGATAGAAAAAACCGGACTATCGTCTGAAGCAAACAAGAAAATAGGGCAACTTTCCAAAGGGTATCGCCAACGTGTTGGGCTTGCAAATGCGCTTCTGCACGATCCAGAAGTATTGATTCTTGATGAGCCTACGACAGGTTTAGATCCAAATCAGTTGATTGAAATTAGGCAATTAATCAAAGACGTAGGAAAGGACCTTCCAAACGGGCAGGCAGGAAAAACGGTCCTGCTTTCTACACATATTATGCAGGAAGTGGAAGCTATTTGCGACCGCGTAATAATTATAAACAAAGGCGAAATTGTTCTGGACAAAAAGCTTTCTGAGCTAAAAAACAACAAGCAGCAAATTATTGAAGTGGAGTTTGATTACCGAGTAGAAGAAATTGCACTACAAAGACTTCCTAAAATTGATAAAGTGGAAAACTCTGTGGGTTTTGTTTACCAATTATATTTTCAAACGGAACAGGATATGAGAGGGAAAGTTTTCGATTTCGCTCACGATAATGGATTAAAAATTCTTCAGCTCCATCAAAAGAATACTACCCTGGAGAAGTTGTTTTCTGAACTGACTATTCAAAAATAAGTCTCCCGCGATATAATTCCTCTACCTCAATAATTGCCGGTTTGTTTTTTGAAATCACATTCCCCAGGCTCACTATTTCTCCTTTAATGGATTGCTGTGGATTAACAACCATAGGACCAGTACTTCTATGGTAAAGCATTAAATCTTGGACAATCAAGTCTTCGGAGTATATTCTGCAATCACCAGAATATAGCCCCATTACAGCATTGGTTGCACTTCCTTCTAAATAGATTTTAGAAAGTCCATTGGCTGTCACTGTTAAGTTCTCCACCTCTAAATTAAGTCTGAAATCACCATCAACGTGATACTGATCCTCAATCTGAGAATCTTCGGAAGTTATGCTAAGACTTGGAAAACGTAATACACCTATACTTTCCACAGCCAATCCAGTACTACTGCGAATATCTGTAATGTTCGGTGTTGTTACATAAACCTTTGTCAAGCCATAATCGCGAACGAGATTGCAGGCGTTATTATTATGAATTTCTAGCAGACCATCCATAACTGAAACCTCAATATCGCTCATTAAGTTCTCACCAGATTCAATTACCACCTTTTGTACATCGCCTTGTTGTACAAAAAGTTTTGTGCGTTCCCAAACTAGGATTTTTGTGAATTCAGGAACGGAAATTTCCGTTTGCACAATATTCCCGGCTTTTTGGACACAATCCCAACTCTTGTCAGAACTACATCCTAGAAAAAGAAAGATAAACGCAACGTAAACTATATTTTTCATCATATCAAAAATTTCATATTCCCCCGTTGGGCTTGCTGCCGTAGGAAGAGATCGAGGGGAACTTACAATCTGTATCCAATTCCAAACTCTACTGCTTCCGCCTTTGCCCAATGCGCATGTACGGTTATGGCTGCAAATATCTTGTCGTTAAAGAAATAGCGTTTCAGTCCCAAACGATTGTAAACCCTGTTTTCAAAAGCATAGGGCCAATACACATAATAACCCAGTTGGCTAACAAATGCAACTTTATTAAAACGCCATTCATGACCTACAAAAACACCAACCCGTTTATAATCTTCGTCGCCCGAAAGTCCATCTTCTGGATAGGCAATGGAGCGATACGTGATTAATTCCTTTAAAAATGTGGAGAAAAAAACATCTACCCCAGCAGTGAAGGTGCTTTTATAATTTATACGTTTATCAACAAAAGCCGAAATCACATAAAAGGGTTCTTGGCCTAGACCAACGACATCGCTTTCGTTTATCCCGGTTCTAAAAGCAAGGTTATATTTAAATCTTTCCGCGTGCGTTCTACTAAGAGAATCTTCCTTTTGAATAATTTCAGGAAATTCTTTATAATCCAATTGATAGCTAAGTCCAGCATTCAGCGCAAAGGTATTAGTGCTGTTGTTTGGCGCCTTAAAATTTGCATTACTGTAATGGATAATAGTAAACCCCGCATGAAAGCCTAAACCTTTCCACAAATTCTCACGTACAAAATTTCCCTTTAAAAAGGTGGAACTTAAAAAATGACTTCCGTATGCGTTGTTATTATAGTTGGTATCTGTATCAAAAGGACTGTCAACATAGGCTATTCCTTGGCCAACACGAAGCATTAGGTGCCTTTTTAGAAAATACCAGTTATAGTGACCATAAGCACTCACGGCCGTCCCCAAAAACTCATTGTGCAAATTTTGAAATGCCATAGTAAAACCCCAATCAGGATTATTATAGCGTCGCTGCCATTCATTAAAGCCATAAGACTTTCTGTTATATGAAAGAATAAGCCCGGTAGGATGCCCAGTAATTAAATGCTGAATATCCGGATTGTGTTCCAAAATACTTCCATAGAAAAAATCTGCTTCAAGGGAAACAGGTTTCAGTTCCTTTTCCTGCGAAAAGAGTGGAAAACTTAAAAGGAATGCTGTGAATAGAAAAAGAAAGTGCTTCATATTTTTTTCAACGGCGGTAAAGATAAACTAATCTCGAAACATTGTTGGAAAGCACTTATTTTCTTTTCCAATTAAAATACTTGGGATGCAATTTTTTTAATATTGCTGCTTTTTCCCATTGAATAATAATGCAGAAACGGCACTCCAGCTTTTGTGAGTTCCTTGCTTTGCTGCACGCACCAGTCAATTCCAATTTGCCGAACGGCTTTGTTGTCTTTTGCCTTTACCACCTCTTTAACCAAAGCATCCGGCAAATCTACCTTAAATCTATGCGGAATTAAATTGAGGTGAGACTTCACTGCAATTGGTTTTAAACCCGGGATGATGGGAACATTAATGCCTTCTGCCCTACATTTTTCCACAAATTTGAAATACTTTTCGTTGTCGAAAAACATCTGTGTCACAATATATTCCGCTCCATTTTTTATTTTATTCTTCAGGAAATGGATATCACTTTCACTGCTTGGCGCTTCCATATGCTTTTCGGGATATCCCGCAACACCCACACAAAAATCTGTTGGAAATGTATTTTGAAGTTCCTCTTCAAGATAGCAACCTTTGTTCATAAAGTTTATTTGCGAAACCAAGTCGCCAGCGTATTTATGACCGTTCTTTTCAGGGGTGAAATAGGTTTCACTTCTAACAGCGTCACCTCTTAAAGCCATAACGTTTTGGATTCCCAAAAACTGAAGGTCTATCAAAAAATTCTCTGTTTCTTCTTTAGTAAAACCTCCACAGAGAATATGAGGAATGGCATCCACCTGATATCGGTTTTGGATTGCGGCACAAATCCCAACGGTTCCTGGTCGTTTTCTGACAATCTTCTTTTCAAGCAGACCGTTTTTTAATTCCTTATAAATGTATTCCTCACGATGATAAGTAACATTGATATGAGGTGGCTTAAACTCCATCAATGGATCAATATTTTCAAAAATGGAATGTATATTTTCACCCTTTAAAGGCGGTAAAATCTCGAACGAAAATTGTGTTTTCCCGTTGCCGTTTTTTATGTGTTCTGTAACTTTCATAGGCTCCTTAGCCCCCGAAGGAGGAATAGCCCCCTGGCCCCCGAAGGGGGAATAGTGGCGGTTAAACTTTTGAATTTTAATTTCCTTATCATTTTATCTTTATTTTCATTCCGTTTATAAAAGTCCCCCTTCGGGGGATTTAGGGGGCTAAGTTTGGTTTCAGCCAATTTGTGGCTTCATCTAAATTCATATTTTTCCGCTTTGCGAAATCTTCAATTTGGTCTGTCTTAATTTTTCCAACGCCAAAATAACGCGCTTCCGGATTGCCAAAATAATATCCTGAAACAGATGCCGCTGGCCACATAGCCATACTTTCTGTTAGTTCTACATCTATGGTTTCTTTTACTTTTAAAAGCTCCCAAATAGTTTGTTTCTCCAAATGATCGGGACAAGCAGGATACCCAGGTGCGGGACGGATTCCTTTGTATTTTTCTGAAATGAGATCTTCGTTAGAAAGATTTTCTTCGGTAGCATAGCCCCAATATTCTGTTCGTACTTGCTTGTGCAAATATTCTGCAAAAGCCTCCGCCAAGCGGTCCGCCAGCGCTTTAACCATAATAGCATTATAGTCGTCGTGATTCTCCACATATTTGGTCGCTAATTCCGCAGTTCCAAAACCGGTACTCACACAGAAACAGCCCATATAATCCTGAATTCCTGTTTCCTTAGGCGCAATAAAATCTGCTAAAGCAATATTGGGTTTACCTTTTGCTTTTTGGGATTGTTGGCGGAGAGTTCTGAAAATCTCCCCGTCCCCAACTGTTGAGAGATTCTTTGTGAAATGAGCTCCCCTTTTGGGGGCTGGGAGGCTTACTTCTACATCATCATCATTTACGGTATTGGCTTCAAAAATTCCAAAAACCGCACGAGCTGTTAATAGTTTTTCTGAAATTAATTTATCGAGCATTTGTTTCGCCTCCTCAAACAATTCGGTGGCTTGTTCGCCCACCACTTCATCTGTCAGTATGCCTGGATATTTTCCGTGTAACTCCCAACTTCTAAAAAATGGGGTCCAGTCTAAATAATCGCGTAAGAGGTTTAAATCGAAATCTTTCAGGCTGTGAACACCCAATTGTTTCGGTTTTGTAATTTCAGACGTTTTCCAATCAATTTGAAACTTGTTTTTCCTTGCTTCTGAAATAGGCAAGTAGGTTTTTACTTTTTGACGTTTTAGGAAATTTACTCGGAAATCGTCATATTCCTTTTTTAAGTTTTCTTTATAAGCTCCTGAAGTTTCCTTTTTAAGCAAATCTCCAACAACTGTCACCGCACGTGAAGCATCGTTTATATGAACAACCGCACATTCGTACTCCGGATCAATTTTTACTGCCGTATGCGCTCTACTAGTTGTTGCGCCTCCAATTAATAAAGGAACCTTAAAATTTTGTCGCTGCATTTCTTTTGCCAAAAAAACCATTTCGTCCAAGGAAGGCGTTATCAACCCACTTAATCCAATGGCATCCACATTTCGTTCTTTCGCAGTTGCAATTATTTTTTCTGGCGGAACCATCACGCCCAAGTCTATGATTTCATAATTGTTGCAAGCCAAAACAACGCCTACAATGTTTTTTCCTATGTCGTGAACATCTCCTTTTACAGTAGCCATTAATATCCGGCCAGCGTTTATTGAATCATCAACTTGCGGATTCTTCAATTTCTCCTCTTCAATGAACGGAAGTAAATATGCCACCGCTTTTTTCATCACCCTCGCACTCTTCACAACTTGTGGCAAAAACATTTTTCCACTTCCAAAAAGATCGCCAACCACATTCATTCCGGTCATTAGGTTCACTTCTATTACTTCAATAGGCTTGGGGGCAAGTTGGCGAGCTTCTTCAATGTCTTCAAGAATGAATTCATCCACTCCCTTTACCAAGGCTCTAGTTATTCGATTTTGTAAAGGTTCCTCCCGCCAGGAAAGATCTTTTTTACTTTCCTTCGCACTTCCTTTTACTGATTCGGCAAAATCCAGCAAACGCTCTGTGGCATCATCACGGCGGTCGAACATTACGTCTTCAACGTGCTCCAACAAATTCTTTGGAATATTATCGTAAATCTCCAACATAGTAGGATTGACAATGCCCATATTCATTCCAGCCTGAATTGCGTGATATAAAAAAACGGAATGCATCGCCTCCCGAACTGGGTCATTCCCACGGAAACTAAAAGAAACGTTACTAACTCCACCACTCACGCTCACATACGGTAGATTTTCACGAACCCAACGCGTGGCCTCAATAAAATCGATTGCATTCTTTCGATGTTCATCCATTCCCGTTGCAATAGGAAAAATGTTTAAATCGAAAATGATATCTTCTGGCGCAAATTTCACTTGATTCACCAAAATATCATACGAACGCTTGGCGATTTCAATTCTGCGTTTAAGATTATCAGCTTGTCCTGTTTCATCAAAAGCCATTACAATCACAGCAGCGCCATAGCGCCTTATCAATTTTGCGTGATGGATGAATTCCTCTTCACCCTCTTTTAAACTAATAGAATTCACCACACATTTGCCTTGCACCACCTGTAATCCGGCTTCAATTATTTCCCACTTAGAACTATCGATCATAATTGGAACTCGAGAAATATCCGGTTCTGCAATTACGAGATTCAGGAATTTCACCATCGCCTCTTTCCCATCAATCAATCCATCGTCCATATTTATGTCGATGATCTGCGCGCCATTTTCAACCTGCTCCCGAGCCACGGAAAGGGCTTCTTCAAAATTTCTGTCTTTTATAAGCCGAAGGAATTTCTTTGAACCAGCAACATTAGTGCGCTCTCCCACGTTTATGAAATTGCTTTCAGGAGTTATGATAAGCGGCTCTAAGCCTGATAATTTTAGATAATTTTTGTTTTTCATTGTATATTTTTCTCTCTGCGTTCTTTGCACCTTTCCGGTAAATTATTCCACCGCAAAGGCGCAGATAACGCAAAGTTTTAGAATGGTAATTTCTATAAGACCAATTTTCTTTATTACCCAACCCTAAAGGGACTATTTGAAGTTCCCCTCTAGAAGCTGGGGGTCAAAACGGTAAATTCTTCAAATCCACATTTCCACCGGAAAGGATTATTCCTACTTTTTTATTTTTAAATCTTTCTTTATCTCGAAGTAAAGCTGCTAAGGCGACCGCGCTACTAGGCTCTACAATTATTTTCATCCGTTCCCAAATGAGTTTCATTGCCGCAATAATTTCAGTTTCTTCAACCCTAATTATTTCTGAAACCAATTCTCTTATTATTGGAAAATTGATATCGCCCAGGAAGGTTTTTAACCCGTCGGCAATGGTGTTTGCAGTGTCGTTTAATTCTATTTTTCCAGATTGAAGACTTCGGAAAGCATCATCAACTTCAAAAGGTTCACCTCCAATAGTTTTACAACTAGCACCGAAATACTTTACTGAAAGTGAAGTTCCAGCAAGTAATCCGCCGCCACCAACAGGAGTAAAAACATAATCTAAATCGGGATGCGATTCAAGCAATTCTGCTGCCGAAGTTGCATTGCCAAGAATCACATTTTTATCGTTGGACGGATGAATAAAAGTTGCCCCAGTTTCTTTTTGGATTCGCTCAGCTTCTTGTTCACGAGCGGTTGACGTGGATTCCGATTCAGTAATAATCCCACCGTAACCTTTAACAGCATCTTTCTTTACTTGCGGTGCATTTTCAGGCATTACGATGTACGCTTTTACACCCAGATTTCTCGCCGCTAAGGACAAGGCTTGCGCAAAATTTCCTGAGGAATGTGTTACAACTCCGGCCCTTTTCTGGGCTTCGGAAAGCTGTAAAATAGCATTTGTTGCGCCACGCATTTTAAAAGCTCCCATTTTTTGAAAGTTCTCACATTTAAAGAAAATTTCGGCGCCAGAAAGTTCATTTAAATAAGATGATTTTAAAACCGGAGTATTGTGAACATAAGGTTTTACGCGGTTACAAGCTGCTTCAACTTCTCTTTTTGTGGGAATCATACTGCTAGATTTTTAGTTTGAAAAACAGATCTTGGTTTATATTGGGAAGCGATTTCCGCAATGGCTTTTATATGTTCGGGGGTTGTACCGCAACATCCACCGATTATGTTTACCAACTGCTTTTCTAAATATTCTTTTACCTGCTCTGCCATTTGCGCCGGACTTTCATCATATTCTCCAAAAGCGTTTGGTAATCCGGCATTTGGATAGGCGCTCACGGCAAGATTGGTGCGGTTTGCTATCACTTCCAAATGGGGCGTGAGTTGTTTGGCGCCCAAAGCACAATTGAAACCTACGCTCAACAGTGGAATATGTGAAATTGAAATCAAAAATGCTTCGGCCGTTTGTCCAGAAAGGGTTCTTCCCGAAGCATCGGTTATTGTTCCGCTTATCATTATCGGGATATCGAGGTTTCGCTCTTCCTTTATTTCGTCAATTGCAAAAAGTGCTGCTTTGGCGTTCAACGTATCAAAAATGGTTTCAACCAAGAGAAGATCCACGCCACCATCAATCAAAGCTTCAGCTTGTTGTCTGTATGCAACCCGTAATTGCTCAAAGGAAATAGCACGAAACCCAGGATCGTTTACATCAGGACTCATACTTGCCGTTTTGTTGGTAGGGCCCATTGCACCGGCTACAAAACGAGGTTTGTTCGGTTCCTTTTTCGTGAATTCCTCAGCTACTTTTTTTGCGATTCTGGCGGATTCGTAATTTAATTCGTAAACCAAATCCTGCATATCATAATCTGCCATTGCTATCGTGGTGCTAGAGAACGTATTGGTTTCTGCAATATCAGCGCCAGCCGCAAAGTATTTTGAATGAATTTCAGCGATTGCCTGCGGTTGTGTAAGTGAAATTAAATCGTTGTTCCCTTTCACCGATTTATGAAAATCTTTAAAGCGCTCGCCACGAAAATCTTCCTCTGAAAATTTATAACGCTGCAACATCGTGCCCATTGCACCATCAAGGATTAGTATTCGGTCTTGTAATGCTTTTTGAATTGTATTCATTGTTTTGATATTTTGATAGAACTATAAGGTATTCCAAAAGATCTCTGTTTTTTATTTATCAGGATGACGTAGGACTAATTTTTTGTCCATTGTCTAACTAAATTAAAAACTCTTAAAACTCTGCGTTCTTTGCGCCTTGGCGGTAAAAAGCTCACCGCTGAGGCGCAGAGTTCGCAAAGAAAAAGGGCGCTTTCATAAAGGTAAGGGTAGATAAGGTTCGCAATCTCAGACGGACCCGAGTCAGCGTCTTACGTCTTAAAGCGTCCGCGTGCCTCAGAAGCTTTACGGCCTTCGTAGCCACTTCGGCGTAGTAGGCTAGCGGAGGAGCCAGCGGTCTTAAGTCTTAGGTCTTTTCTTATATATCCAATACATTTAAAGACTTTCCGTTGAGAACAATACTATACGTAACTTTTACCGAAGCCTGCATTGTTATTGAAACAGAGCAGTATTTCTCAAAACTCAAAGCTGCTGCACGGATAGCTTTTGCTTCATCAATTTCACCTTCCAGATGAAGGTTTACGTGAATTGCTTCAAAAGGTTTTGCATCCCCGGTATCTTTTCTTTGGCCTTCCACTTCCATTTTATAGGAAGTAATTTCCTGACGTTGCTTTTTTAATATTGAAACAACATCTATGGCGCTACAACCCCCAACGCCCATTAATATTAATTCCATTGGACTTGCTCCTCTTGAAGCTTCGTCGGTTTTATTATCTATTAAGACTGGAACACCAGATGCGCCTTTGGCTTCAAATAGATACTTGTCGTTTTTTCTTTCTAAGTTAACTTTCATAGTTATATGTTTTTTTAAAATTATTTTTGGAATGACGTAGAACGGTAATGTATAGAGCGTCCATTAAAAAAATGACCTAAGACGGTAGGACATAAGACGTAGGACTAATTAATATTTTTAAATTTTCTTGTCTTATGTCTTACGTCCTATAGCGCAGCGGTCTTAAGTCTCATTTGTTTTAATCTTTGTCGCTTATTCTCAAAATATCTCCAAACACTCCGCGAGCAGTAACCGCTGCTCCCGCGCCGGCTCCTTGGATAACGATTGGATTATCGCCATAACATTCAGTGTATATTTCAAAAATAGAATCGCTACCTTTTAAAGCGCCCAACATACTGTTTTTTGGAACAGACACTAAACAAACATCTAAAAGCGCACCTGTTTCTTTAGACAAATCGCCGTGCAAATCTGCAACATAGCGAAAAACAGAGTCCTTTGCTTGGTTCTTCTTTTTGATTTGAAATGGAACGTCCAATTCCTTTAAACGCTCCAAAAACTCCTCTTTGGAAACATTGCGTAAATCTTTTGGAATCAAGTTTTGAATGGAAATATCTGCTAACTCATTGTGCAAATCCAATTCACGAGCCAAGATAAGCAATTTGCGTCCAACGTCATTACCACAAAGGTCTTCGCGCGGGTCTGGCTCTGTAAATCCTTTATCAATTGCAGTTCTTAAAACGGAACTAAACGATCTATCTTCTGCAGAAAAAGTATTAAAAATATAACTCAAAGATCCTGAAAACACACCTCGAATCCGTGTAATGTTTTCTCCCGAAAGGTGTAAAAGCTTGATCGTATCTATCAACGGAAGCCCTGCGCCAACATTTGTTTCATATAAATACTGACGTTTTTTTAAAGTCAGTTTTTCGCGAAGATCCTTATAGAATCCCAAATCCAAAGTGTTGGCGATTTTATTGGAAGAAACCAAGTGAAACCCGTTTTCAACAAAAGTTGAATAATTGTGGACAAAGTCAGCATCCGCAGTGTTATCTACCAAAATCAGGTTTTGAAGGTTTTTGGTTTTAGCAAAAGAGATTACTTCCTGCACATTATACGACTGTCCAGATTCGGCCTTTTCTTCCAGCCAATCTTTCTTTAACCCCTTTTGCTGAAGCAACACGGTTTTTGAATTTGCAATCGCGAAAATATTCAAGTCTAAAT
Source organism: Aequorivita capsosiphonis DSM 23843 (assembly GCF_000429125.1). Taxonomy (GTDB): domain Bacteria; phylum Bacteroidota; class Bacteroidia; order Flavobacteriales; family Flavobacteriaceae; genus Aequorivita; species Aequorivita capsosiphonis. The sequence continues at coordinate 104,410 of NZ_KE386850.1, read as the reverse complement.
CGCGTCTTCTTGAGATTTCCTCCTTTGAAGAGATTATTTGATCTACCAGATGCCTGCCCACATTTCCGTGACCGAAAATGGCGATGTTTATTTTTTTCTTTTTTATATTATTTAAGTCAATTCGGCTTAAAACCGGATTATCTAATACTTGCGTGCTCATATTCTGTTGTTTTTGTAATTTCCTGCCAATCAGCAGGTACGATTTCTGAATTAAAAATGGGGTTCAGAATTCCCGCCAATTGTTTATATTCTATTAAAAATGCATCGTGTCCGTGAATGGAATTTATTTCGGCAAAATGCACGTTGTTTTTTCTAGGTTTTAATAATGAATAAGTCTCTTTTATCTCTTCATTTAAATAAAATCCATCGCTATCGATTCCTATTAAGTAGATATTTCCTTCAATTTTTGAGGCTAAATCATAAAAGTGATTTTCGGTCTCAAAATCTGCGGTCATCAGTAAGTGATTCATCAATTTATAGGCTTGTAACTTAAAGCGCTTATTCAATGTTTCGCCGTGATAAAGCAACCAACTTTCTACATTATAAATATTCTCAAGTTGCTTCAAACTTCTATTAAATTTCTGCTTAAAAGATTGCGGCGTTCTATAGAAAGTCATTGCATGAACACGAGCATCGTGAACAGGATTTTCAGAATTATTTAAAATCTGCTTTTGGACTCTACATTGAGCGATTACCCAATCTGTAGCTTTCCAATCAGTTGCAATAGGAATAAAATTCTGAAACAGATTAGGTTTCAAAACTGCCATTTGCCAAAGAATGCTTCCCCCTAATGAACCGCCGATTGCCGTAAAAACCGACGGTATTTCAAGTTGTTCCAACCCAATCAAAAACCATTGTGCCACATCATAAATACTAATGTCTTCGTAATTTTCAATTAGAAAACCATCGCAGCCATTTCCCGGAACATTGAAAGAAAGAATGGTATATCGATCAAGATCAATGCACTTTTCAGAGTCAATCAAAGATTTCCACCAGCCATTTTCGCCACATACATTGCTGTTTCCAGTAAGCGCGTGCGTTACCAAAACCACGGGAGCCGTACCCAATTCCTTCCCAAAAATTTGATAAGTTAATGGTAGATTTTTGAATTGGAAGCCACTTTGGGTGGTGTAATCTGGTATTGTTAGACTTGAGATGTGAGACATTTTTTTAGAGATGAGACGTGAGACAAAATTCTATATTAAACCAGCTGTTCCTTAAAAACACTTTTGAAAGCTTGTTCCAAATCTGAAGTTAGATCTTCAATATTTTCTAGTCCGATAGAAAGCCGTATCAAATCCTGACTCACACCTGCGGCAGCTTGAGCAGTTTCACTCAATTGTTGGTGCGTAGTACTTGCGGGATGAATTATCAGGGATTTTGTATCTCCGATATTTGCCAGAAGTGAAAATAATTTCACGTTATCAACTACTTTTTTAGCAGTTTCAAAACCACCTTTAACACCGAAAGTAACCAGACCGCTTTGTCCTTCGGGAAGGTATTTTTGCGCAACGCTGAAATATGGATTATCTTCTAAACCAGGATAATTTACCCAAGCCACTTCTTCACGACCCTGAAGCCATTTAGCGAATTTCAAGGCGTTTTCACTGTGTTTTTTAATTCGAATTTCCAAAGTCTCTAAACCTTGAATAATTTGAAAAGCACTAAACGGACTCAATGCCGCACCAAAATCGCGAAGTCCTTCAAGACGTACTTTTGCGATGAAAGCGGCTCCCTTTAAGACTTCGGAATAAACCAGTCCGTGATAGCCAGCGGAAGGTTCGGTGAATTCAGGGAATTTTCCATTGGTCCAATCAAAATTGCCAGCGTCAATAATTGCGCCGCCAAGAGTTGTACCGTTTCCGTTGATGTACTTTGTAAGCGAATGGATTACAATGTTTGCACCATAAGCAATTGGATTCAACAAAGCGGGCGAAGCGACTGTATTGTCAACAATTAGCGGAATTTTATTTTCTTTCGCTTCAGTGGCAATTCCTTCAATATCCAAAACGTCCAACTTCGGGTTTCCAAGAGATTCGATAAAAATGGCGCGGGTATTTTCTTTAACGGCTTTTCCAAAATTCTCGGGATCGGAACCGTCTACAAACGTGGTTGTAATTCCCAAACGCGGTAAAGTAACATTCAGTAAATTGAAAGTTCCGCCATATAAACTGCTGGATGCTACAATGTGATCGCCAGCGCGAAGTAATGTCAACAATGCAGTGGAAATAGCAGATGCGCCAGAGGCTGTAGTAACGGCACCGATACCTCCTTCCAAAGCTGCCAAACGTTTTTCCAAAATATCACAAGTTGGATTGTTTAGGCGTGAATAGATAAATCCGGGCTCCGAAAGATTGAACACGTTTGCAGCGTGGTCGCTGTTTTTAAAAACGTAACTTGAAGTTTGGTAAATTGGCACCGCTCGGGTGCCTCCGGTAGCGGTTACATCGTGTCCTGCGTGCAACAAGTTTGTTGCGAAATTGTTTTGTGTACTCATTTTTCTAGTTTTTTTGAGTTAATAAAAAAGATTAAAACAAAAGATCAATCCGCCGCAGCGAAAAAATAGAAAAATGTTAAAAAGAATAAATGAAAAGCAATTTCAGAAAAGAAATTGTCTTGTCGTTATCTATCGTCAATTCTAAAAAAAAATCAGAATTGTTGTAGAATGTAGCACCTTCATTCCGGAGAAAGGGTTGCTAAGGCGTCATAGGGTCTAATCCCTCGGCCTTTCTTGATAACATTTCAATAAAGGTTTGAACTTTGTGAGTGCAAATATAGCGTCAGAAAAATTTAATAACCTAATGTTTTGTCAAAAAACTTTAAATAAAATTGAATTTCATTTAATTTTTCTACTTTTGCCAAGACAATTTAAGAGGAAAGATTTGACTGATTGCAACCTCTTCAGAATCGGAATTACCGAGGATGAGATCCCACCGCTTCGACTCCACTCAACGATCGAAAAAACGGGATAAAAATGCTAAAGGCAGTGAAAACTTCCCTTGATCGCGACCGTCAAATCTTCTTAAAAATGACTTACGACTGCTTGACGTAGGACTTAAGACTAAATACTTTTTGAATTTTTTTTAGTCGTACGTCTTAAGTCATTTCGTCTTAGGTCGTGTACAGTTTTTACAAAATTTTAAACACAGTTTATGGCCTATTTATTTACTTCGGAAAGTGTTTCTGAAGGACACCCAGATAAAGTTGCGGATCAAATTAGCGATGCGCTTTTAGATAATTTTTTAGCTTTCGATCCTGAATCAAAAGTAGCTTGCGAAACTTTGGTAACCACTGGACAGGTTGTTCTAGCTGGCGAAGTGAAAAGCAATACCTACCTTGACGTACAAACTATTGCGCGCGACGTAATCAACAAGATAGGTTACACAAAAGGTGCCTATAAATTCAGCGGTGATTCTTGCGGCGTCATTTCACTTATCCACGAGCAATCGCAAGACATCAACCAAGGTGTTGACCGTGAAAACAAGGAGGAACAAGGAGCAGGAGATCAAGGAATGATGTTCGGTTACGCCACAAAGGAAACCGAAAATTATATGCCTTTGGCTTTGGATATTTCGCATAAAATAATGATTGAATTGGCGTCCCTTCGAAGAGAGGACGACGAAATAAAATACCTGCGCCCAGATTCAAAAAGTCAGGTGACCATAGAATACAGCGACGATAATGTGCCTCAGAAAATTGTTGCGATTGTGGTTTCAACCCAACACGACGATTTTGATGAAGATGAACCAATGCTGAAAAAAATCAAAAAAGACATTGAAGAAATTTTAATTCCAAGGGTAAAAAAGCTACTTCCAGATTACGTTCAGAAATTGTTTAATGATGCCATTGTTTATCATATAAACCCAACAGGAAAGTTTGTGATCGGCGGGCCACACGGAGATACGGGATTAACGGGCAGAAAGATTATTGTAGATACTTACGGCGGAAAAGGAGCTCACGGTGGTGGTGCCTTTAGTGGTAAGGATCCAAGTAAAGTTGATAGAAGTGCGGCTTATGCCGCTAGACACATCGCCAAAAATCTTGTTGCGGCAGGTGTTGCAGATGAGATTTTGGTGCAGGTCTCCTACGCAATTGGCGTTGTGGAACCCACGTCTATCTTGGTAAATACATACAATTCTAAAAATGTAAATCTTTCTGATGGTGAAATTGCCAAAAAGGTTTCGGAAATATTCAATATGCGCCCTGCCGCGATTGAAAAAAGATTAAAACTTCGAAATCCCATTTATTCTGAAACAGCAGCTTACGGCCATATGGGTAGAAATCCAGAAGTGATTACAAAAACTTTTGAAAGTCCATATAATGGCCAAATTACAAAAGAAGTCGAGCTTTTCACTTGGGAGAAATTGGATAGGCTTGACGAAGTGAAAAAAGCTTTTGGGCTATAAATTACAATTACCAATCATCAAATAAATACCAAAAAACAAATCCCAAATTCCAAAAAATAACCTTTTGGAATTTGGGATTTGTTTTTTGGTGATTAACCTTACTTACATTCCACCCTTACGCTCTGGAGATCTAGGTGTTGGCCATTTACCAGGTTCTCCTGTTTTCTTATCAATCGGCAAAATAATCTGCTCCTTCGATGTTGATGCTTCATCTTCCGAAGCCATATACGTCATTACCGCGGTTAGAATAACGTTGTTTTGTACATCGTCAAAAATTATCTTGTCGTAGGTATCGCGGTTGGTATGCCAAGTGTAGTTCCAATAATCCCAACTTAAAGAACTTAAACCAAAAGCTGGAGCTCCAGCCATAACGAAAGAAGCATTATCTGATCCGCCACTGGCCGGTGATCCTGGGAAAGTAGTTTCAATATGTCTGCTTACTGTATCTGGAACGGCAGATAGCCAGCGTGAAATATAATCATAAGAATGTAAAAAACCTGCACCATTGATTTTTACAACTCGTCCGGTACCATTGTCCTGATTAAATACTGCTTGAATGTTTTTTACAATTTCGGGATGATCTTCTACAAAAGCCAAAGAACCATTTAAACCTTGCTCCTCACTGCCCCAATGTCCGGCGATAATTGTACGTTTAGGATTCGGATATAATTTTTTCAAGATTCGCATAGTTTCCATCATAACCAAAGTTCCAGTTCCATTATCGGTAGCACCGGTTCCACCATCCCAAGAATCAAAATGCGCAGAAAGAATTATATATTCTTCTGGCTTTTCAGTTCCTTTAATTTCAGCAATCGTGTTAAAGGTGGGTACTATGCCTAGATCTTTAGATTCTGCAACCACGTGTATTTTCGGTTTGTCTCCGTGTTCTACCATTCTGTAAAGCATCGTGTAATCTTCCAATTCAATATCTACAGTGGGAATTTTTTTGGTTTGTGCACCAAATATTTTATTTACTCCAAAACCTTTAGACCAATATGAATCTACAATTCCTGCTGCACCTGCTTTTTCGAGGACTTCAACAATACTCTTTTTGGTATAGCCCATATTTCTCATATTAGCATTCCAAGCATTAACTTGTGCAGTTCGCTCATCTTTCATTTTCTGAAACGATTCTGGCGTTGCCCATTCTTTCCAGTTGTAATCCGGTCTACCGGTTTCTTCTTTCATTCCAATCATAACGAACTTCCCTTTAACTGTAGGAAGCCATTTATTAAATTCATCTGCATTTTTAACCTCTGGAAGCACAACTAACTCTGCAGTTACTCCTTTTGAAGAAGTTCCAGGATTCCAAGCTAACTGCGTTCCATCTAAAGTTTGTACTCTTGGGTAAACCATATCAATATGGGTAACGCCTCGCTCCCAGCCTTTCCATTCGCCCCATTGTTGATTTTCCGCAGAAATGCCCCAAGATTTATATTTGGCTACCGCCCAATCATTTGCTTTTTGCATTTGAGGTGTACCAACTAATCGTGGACCTATATCGTCCATTAATTCGTGAGCAAGATTTTTGAGATGTGAGTTTTCATAAGCTTCCTTCACAATTCCATCAACGACTTGATTTTTTTCTTGTGAAAAAATTGAAGATGTAGAAATAAAAAGAAAGGCGAGACTAAACGCAAATAGTTTTTTCATAATGTGGGGTTTGATGTAATAGAATTAATATGAAGTGAAAAGTAAAATTACACTATATTTTTTGAGTAAGAAAAGTTTTCTAAGCAAACCACGAATACACGAATGCTTAATTCGAAACAAGATTTCCATACCCAAAAAATTTCAGTTCGAAATTGGGATACAATCGACGGTGACTAAATTATATTGTGATTTTTTGCCTTTTGCACCGCTTCGATCTTACTGTGAACTTGTAATTTTCTATAGATATTTTCAATGTGCTTGCGGACGGTGCTGGGTGAAAGAAAGAGATGTTTGGCAATTAAAGTATAGCTCAAACCTTTGCTCAATTGTTCCAAAACCTCAACTTCACGATTGGAAAGTGAAATTTCTTCTTTATCACGTAAATTTTGGATATCAATAGGATTTCTTAACAGTTTTAAAGTTTTCATTGCAATAGATGGGTTCATGGCCGCCCCGCCATTTAAGGTCTCTCGTATTCCATTATACAGATCCTTTGGATTGATTTCTTTCAATAAATAACCATCAGCACCGGCCTTTATCGCATTGAAAATATGCTCATCATTATCAAAAGCCGTAAGCATAATTATTTTGATGTGTGGATATTTCTGTTTTACAATTTGTGTGGTTTCAATGCCATTGAGAACGGGCATTTCAATATCCATCAAAATTAAATCCAAGTTGTGATTTTCGCCTAATTTTGTGAGGAGTTCACTACCGTTTAATGAAGTGTGTTTTACTGAAACATCTTCAAAAAAAGAGAGTTTTTCCTTGATGGCGTGAATTAAGAAACTGTTATCATCTACAATTGCGATATGTAACATTTCAGTTTGGTTAGATTAGTTAAAGATACTAAAAATACAATTTAAGAATTATAGCTGAAATAGGGCAAATGACGTATAATTATAGACGCAAGAAAAAAGAACAAAGCAAAATGCTTGATGACGGAAGACGGAAGTTCAGTACGGATGACTATTTTGGAACATATAGAATTATTCTCGTCCCCTTACTCAATATCGAAATAATTTCAAGTGTTCCTCTAATTTCTCGGGCGCGTTTTTTTATATTGTTAAGACCATTACCCATTTCAACGGAATCTTGATCAAAACCAATCCCATTGTCAATAATTTCGATAAGATATTGATTTTGTTTTTCTGAAATATTGACTTCAATTTCATCTGCGGAAGCGTATTTTAATGTATTATTTACAGCTTCTTGAATAATTCTGTAAATATTCATCCCTTCAACAGAAGTAAAAACCTGCGCAACATTTACACTTTCATCAATATTAAATGAAAACTCCGTTGAATCGGAAGCGTTCTTTGCGTGTTCAATAAAATTAGCAATTCTAGCCTGCAAATCTTCAAAAGTGATGCTTTCCTTATTCATTGCCCAAATAGTGTCCCGCAATTCATAAATAGTTTGTGAAGTGAAAGTACTGATACTACTAAGTTTGTTTCCAAGTTTTTCACCAATATCTGAAAATCCGTATTTAAGATTGTCAATACTGGATATGATAAAAGTGAGTTGTGCTCCAATATTATCGTGCAAATCTCTGGAAATCCTTAAACGTTGCTCCTGCAGTTTATTCTGTATTTCAATTTTTGCCAAGGCCGATTTTAACTCGCTCTCTTTCTGAAGCTGTCGGTTTTTTAGTTTTTGTTGATTATAAAGCAGATACCCCAAAAGCCCAAGAACTAAAGCCAGTCCCAAACTACCAAATATAATAGTGTTCTTTCGTCTTACTTCCAGATCCTTTTCTGCCAATGCTGTTTTCTGTAAAAGAATTTCATTTTGCTTCTTTTCTGTTTCAAACTCAATGTTTAGCGCTGCAATTTTTTCTTGTACTCTTATACCGTGAACGCTATCTTTTACAACAGAATATTGCTCAAAATAATACAAAGCCGAATCGGTATTCCTTAGTTTTTTATAAATATCTGAAAGCATTTTATAGTTATACTGCGTCAGATTTTGATATCGCTTTTTCAATGAGATCGGAAGTGATTTGTGCATGAGCGGGATGGCATTTTTCCATTTTTTCTCTGCCATAAAAACCTCCCCCAATTGGGTGTAATTTTCAGCGATTCCCAACGAATCTGCCCAAACTAATCTTCGTTGAAGTGATTTATTGAAAAACTCTCTCGATTTTGAAAAATTTTCTTGTAATCCATACACACCAGCCATATTGCTCCAACTATATGGAACACCAATGGTATCGTTCAATTTCAGTTTTATATCTAAGCCTTTGTTAAAGTAAAACAGCGCACTGTCTAACTCGTTATTAATTTCTTTTAAAACGCCGTAGTTGTTATAAATATCCTTAAGCTCATTTTTAAAATCATTGGCCTCCGCTATATTTTTCCCTTTCTGCATATAATAAAGGCCCAGTTCTAAATCGCGGTATTTCATTGCATATCCCATTTCGGCATAATAGTCTGCAACCCTGTCCAGTTGATTCAGTTTTTCATACAGCTTAATTCCTTTAATCGAATTTTTAGTACTCTCTTCATATTTTCCTTGGTATCCATAAACCAAGCTGAGCTGGGAATATGCATCTGCCATTCCAAGTTCGTATGAGATTTTTTCAGCATTGTTTAAATTTCTTTGAAACAAAGAAACAATGGAGTCTTGGGGTATGTTAAGCCCTTGAACATAAAGATTATTAATGGAATCAATCACTTTTTTTTCCTGTGAAAAGGAAATCGTGAAAATAAGAAAAACAACTATTTGGAGCAGAAATCGTTTCATAATTTATACCTAGATTTCCATTTGACGAACCAAAGCCTCATTTAAGTTGTATTTTAAAAAGTGATATTTGCTAAGATTTGAGTTTCTACTATTAATCTGAAAACGGTTCTTGGAAATTTTACTTTCTAAATCCAAAATATTTTGGTTATGAAGATAAAGTAAGGCTCCATTTTTCTTAAAAAACCATAACCAAATCCCCAAGACAGACAGCACTAGAATTAGGGCTATGATAATTTCTAAATACATTTTTGGACTTAGTTTAAACGCTTAAAGATAATTCTATTTCATCTTCGGTCAAATAGGGCAATTGCCTTATTTATAAAAAATCAAAAACCCCAAAGTTGAACAATGGGGTCTTAGGTACCACAAATGCTCCTCACTTCATTTGGGGTCTGAAAAAATATTGAGGTAGCAGATTTTTTTAGATCTTAAGATCATAGACAAATATGAATAGCTGTCTGCTTTGTCATAAAGAATTCCTCTACTCTAAAAAAACCCAAATTAATATTTTTCTCTTTATTGATAAAGATGGATTTAATTCATAGTCATTTCTATATTAAATTCTCCATCTGTTACCGAAGTTGATTGTGACGGGTTCTCTAAGTTATAGGCAGAGAAGCTAAAGGTTCCTTTTGCAATATTACCTTCAAAACTCGAAACTTTAAGCTGTCCGTTAGAGGCTTGACCGTTGCCAGTACTAAAAATCACTACTGTACTTGGATCTGGATTGCTAGGATCCGGTAAATAGCTATAGGTTCCAACATTTGTAAAATTCAGATCGTACGTTCCTACCCCATCAAAAGTGGTAACAACCATCTGCAAATTCTCAGATTGCATAGTTCCCGCACTAATAGCAAAAACTTTTGTTGGACCAGCTTGTGTAATCTGGCCAGTAACTGTTCCATCCAATGAAATAAAAGAATCTCCGTTTACTTTAGCTGAAAAAGTACCCGTTCCGCCATCTGGATCCGAACCTCCATCATCATCTTTGCTACAAGAAGTAAAACTCATGGCAACTACTGCCATTAACACTAAAATTGTTTTGTTGAATATTTTCATAATATTTGGTTTTTAGTCACCCTTTTTGGGTTTCGATTGTTATTGAAAACAAAATTGCCCCAAAACCAAACAGTTAACAATAGGGCAATTGACGTATTTTTCCCCCTAGCCCGCAAAGGGGGTATGAGATTCTAAAATTTAATATCCTGGAAATGCTGCTGAATCACAGCAATTTTCTTTTGAAGTGTTTTTGCAAACTGAATATGCTCCTCACTTTCAGGATTGAAAGGTTTGTGAAGCAAACCTCTTTGAATAGAAGCAATTTCTTTCTGAAAGGATTCTGTTTCAGAAGAAATCCACACTTTTGAAAATTTCTGCCAAATAATTTCAATAGCAGTTTTATTGGGATGAAGTAGATCCTCTGAATAATAACGATAATCGCGTAACTCGTCCATCACGATTTCATAAGAAGGAAAATAGAAGGATCGCGGATTTTTAAAGTCGTGGATTGCAGAAAAAAGATGCGCTTTACTCAGTGTATTTTCAACAAAACCATCTTTAACATGCCTAACTGGCGAAACAGTATTTATTATAACAGCCTTCGCGTTTACTTCTGAAGTTTTATCGAATATATTTTGAAGACTTTTTGAAATGGTTTCAATGGAAAGCAATTCCTTTTGAAAATTTTTCTGTGGAAGTTTATGACAATTGGCTACTATTTTTTGATTGCTATGCGGAGCCGAAATACGGTTGCCGAGCGAAGCCGAGGCACGGTTGCCGAGCGGAGCCGAAGCATCCAAATTCTTATAAACCCAAGAAGTCCCAAAAGTGAATATAATATGAGTGGAAGAGAAAAGTGCTTCTCGAAGGTTTTTTAAAGCAGAATTTAAATTCTCTAAAAATTCATTTTTATCCAATGAAGAAAGCTCTGAGTGCGCTTCAAAACATTTCCAAATTCCATTATGTTGAAAGATGTCTTCTTCGGAAAAAGAATTCTTGTCAATCGCTCTAACTATCAATTTTTCAATAGACACCGGATTAAAAATAACTCCAAATGGATTTTGAATATTCTGAAACTTAAAATAATCCAACTTCGCTCCAATATTCTCTGAAAAACAACTTCCAAGCAACAGGATTTTTGAAGAGTAATCTATTTGATTTTCTTCGGGAGATAAAGGTATTTCGGTTTGGAGTTTCATGGTTTTTCTTACAAATCTCCGTGTTCTCAGTGCCTTTGTGGTGCAATATTTACCACAGAGACACAGAGGGCACAGAGTTAATTCAAAAAGTCCTTAGCTATATTTAAAGCCTCATCAATTCCTGCGGGGTTTTTACCTCCAGCCGTTGCGAAGAAAGCTTGTCCGCCGCCGCCGCCTTGGATATATTTGCCCAGTTCACGAATAATTTTTCCGGCATTAAAATCTTTTTCAGCCGCCAATTCTTTTGAAATATAGCAAGCTAATAAAGCTTTTCCATCGTGCTCGGCTCCAAAAACCAAGAATAGATTTTCAGTTTCACCTCCCATTTCAAAAGCTAAATCTTTCATTCCTCCAGCATCTAAATCTATTTTTTTAGCTAAGAAATTCACACCGTTTATTTGCTCGATTTCAGCTTTTAGATCGCCTTTTAAATTCTTTGCTTTGTCTTTTAACAACTGCTGAATTTGTTTTTGCAGACTGCTGTTCTCCTCTTGTAAACTTTCTACAGCTTTCACGGGATCTTTCGCATTGTTAAGCGCTTTTTGAAGGGATGCAAAAGATTCGCTTCTATCAACAAAATACTGTTTTGCAGCATCTCCAGTTATTGCCTCAATTCTTCTAATCCCGGATGCAACGGCTCCTTCGGAAGTAATAATGAAATGCCAAATATCATTTGTATTGGGCACGTGCGTTCCACCGCATAGTTCCATTGATTTTCCATATTTAATGGTTCGAACGGCATCGCCATATTTTTCTCCGAAAAGTGCAACGGCCCCTTCATCTATAGCTTGCTGAAACGGAATATTTCTCCTTTCTTCTAAAGAAATTCCTTCGCGAATTCGTGCGTTTACGAAATCCTCTACTTCTTTTAGTTGATCATCCGTAACTCTCGCAAAATGTGAAAAATCAAAACGCAAATTACGACTGTGGACCATGCTTCCTTTTTGCGCAACGTGCTCGCCAAGAATATTTCGCAAACCTTGGTGCAATAAATGTGTTGCGGTGTGGTTTGAAGCAGTTCTATTTCGCTGTTTTTCATCAACTACAGCTAGAAAAGTATTTTCGAGATTTCGCGGTAGTGTCTTTGTAAAATGGATTATTAAATTATTTTCTTTTTTGGTGTCAACAATATAAGTCACACCTCCATCTGCAGCTTTCAAATAACCCTTATCGCCTACTTGACCTCCACCTTCGGGATAAAAGGGAGTCAAGTTAAAAACAAGCTGGAACATTTCGCCATCCTTTTGACTTTCTACTTTTCGGTAGCGCGTAATCCGCACATGCGTCTCTAAAGTATCATAGCCCACAAATTCCTCTATATCGTCTTCTTCCAAAACAATCCAATCTCCCGTTTCCACTTTAGTCGCGGCTCGGGAACGTTCTTTTTGTTTCTGAAGTTCTTTATCAAATTCTTTCTCATTCAAGGAATATCCGCGTTCCCGAAGAATTAAAGCAGTTAAATCTATGGGGAAACCGAAAGTATCATAAAGTTCAAAGGCTTTTTTACCAGAAATCTCTTTTGAATCGGCAGCTTCAATAATATTTCCCAGTAACACCAAACCTTGATCCAGTGTACGTAAAAAAGATTGTTCCTCTTCGCGAATTACGTTTGTAATCAGATTTTTTTCAGTAATCAACTCTGGGAAAGCCTCGCCCATTTGCGCGCTAAGGGTTTCAATCAATTTATAAATGAATGGCTCCTTTTTATCTAAAAATGTAAATCCATAACGAATTGCCCTTCTTAAAATTCTTCGTATTACATAACCAGCGCCAGTGTTGCTCGGCAATTGACCGTCGGCAATTGAAAAAGCAACCGCACGAACGTGGTCCGCAATAACACGGATTGCAATGTCCTTCTTTTCGTCTTTTCCGTATTTTGAATTGGATATCGCTTCAATTTCTCGAATTAGCGGCGTAAAAACATCTGTGTCATAATTGCTCTGCTTATCTTGTAAAACCGTAGCCAAGCGCTCAAAGCCCATTCCCGTATCAACATGCTGCGCAGCTAATTTTTCAAGACTACCGTTGGCCTTTCGGTTGAACTGCATAAAAACCAAATTCCAAACTTCCACAACTTGCGGATGGTCATTATTTATTAAATCTTTTCCTGGAATCTTAGCTTTTTCTTCGGCAGAACGAATATCTACGTGAATCTCACTACAAGGTCCGCATGGGCCTTGATCGCCCATTTCCCAGAAATTATCACTTTTATTACCGTTTAAGATTCTGTCTTCGGGAATAAATTTTTTCCAAAGATCATAAGCTTCCGTATCGCGCTCTAGACCTTCACTTTCATCACCTTCAAAAATGGTAACGTAGAGAATGTCTTTATCTATTTTATAAACTTCAGTCAAGAGTTCCCACGCCCACTCGATTGCATCCTTTTTAAAATAATCGCCAAAACTCCAGTTTCCGAGCATTTCAAACATGGTGTGGTGGTAGGTGTCCATCCCCACTTCTTCAAGATCATTGTGCTTTCCACTAACGCGAAGACATTTCTGCGAATCGGTAATACGCTTGCTTTTTGGCTTTCCATTTCCTAAGAAATATTCTTTAAATGGCGCCATTCCGCTATTTATGAACATTAATGTGGGATCATTTTTTACAACCATGGGCGCCGACGGAACGATAAGATGCTGTTTCGACTTAAAAAACTCTAAAAATTGGGAACGTATTTCCTTTGACTTCATGTGTTTATAGTATTATTTTTTTATGATCTTGCATTTACAGCGTTCAGCAAAAAGTCCGGAGAACGGCAGTACTGGCCTAAAACATCCTTTGTAAACATTCCCCTGTAACTGTCAGGTTCATAAAAGGATTTTTCAATTATTATAAATTTATGCTAAAATAAAGGTTTGGGCACAGTAGTAAACAATTTCTATATTTGTAAAACGTTACCTTTACCTTGCGCAAACTAGCAAGGCGCAAAAATAGCAATTTTTTAACGCATGTCTAAGCTTAAATATTACTACGATAGTGAAACACTTTCGTATAAAAAAATTGAAAAGAAAAAGGGAAGAAAATTAAAGATCTTCGCCTTAAGCCTTTTGGGCATGTTCCTGAGTGGCTTTTTGTTGCTATTGGTTTATATAAACCTTCCCTCAGTACAAACGCCCAAAGAGTTATCTTTACAGCGGGAGCTAAATAATATGCAGTTGCAGTTTGATCTTTTAAACAGAAAAATGGAGCAAGCTCAGGCAGTTCTTTCTGAAGTGGAAGATCGAGATAATAACTTGTACCGTGTCTATTTTGAAACAAACCCAATTCCAGATGAACAGCGAAAAGCAGGTTTTGGAGGTATCAATCGATATAAGGATTTAGAAGGCTTCGAAAATTCAAAACTTATTATAAGTGCTTCTCGCAACCTCGATATTTTGACAAAACAGATTGTGGTTCAATCGAAATCTTTAGATGAAATTGCTAAACTTGCGGAAGAAAAAGAAAAACTTCTGGTCGCGATTCCAGCAATACAACCAGTAAATAATGAAGATTTGACGCGTGTTGCATCAGGTTACGGTTATCGAACCGACCCTTTCACCAAGGCTAAAAAGTTTCATTACGGCATGGATTTTACCGCCCCGCGAGGAACTCCAATTTATGCCACTGGGGATGGCGTGGTTACACGTGCAGACAATACTGCAACAGGATACGGAAACCACGTGGTGATAGATCACGGTTACGGTTATGAAAGTCTTTACGGGCATATGTATAAATACAATGTTCGACGCGGACAAAAAGTGCAACGTGGCGATGTTATTGGCTTTGTAGGCAGCACTGGAAGAAGTGAGGGGCCGCATTGCCACTATGAAGTTTTTAAGGATGGTGAGCGTATTAACCCAATAAACTTTTATTATGGAAGTTTGTCGGCAGAAGAATTTGCCGAAATGTTGAAAATATCACAACAAGAAAACCAATCTATGGATTAATTCAGAATCTAGCGTAGTAGAGAATATTGAGGACAGCTAATGATTCTGAATTTATAATTATTAAAAATGCACATAGACTTACCCGAAAAATTATATTATGGTATTGGTGAAGTAGCCGAAGCTTTCGGTGTGAATACTTCGCTGATACGTTTTTGGGAAAAGGAATTTGACGCAATAAAGCCTAAAAAAAACGCCAAGGGCAACCGGAAGTTCACACCTCAGGACATAAAAAACCTGGAACTTATCTATCACCTTGTAAAAGAGCGCGGTTTTACACTGGAAGGCGCAAAAATTCATTTAAAGGAAAACAAACAAAAAACACTGGACCAATTTGAGATTATCCGTAAATTGGAATCTGTAAAAGCAGAACTTTTAAAAATAAAAGAACAACTCTAAAATCAACCTCATCATGAAAAAATGGTTACCCATAATTATTATTCTCGGTATTATTTTACTAATCGGCGCCTATATGGCCAGCCTGAACAACAAACTTGTAGTACTTGATCAAAATGCCACAGCGCAATGGGCAAATGTAGAAAGCTCGTATCAACGTCGTGCAGATCTTATCCCAAATATCGTAAGTACCGCAAAAGGTTATGCCGAATTTGAACAATCAACTTTGGTCGCTGTAACGGAAGCTAGAAGTAAAGCTACTTCTATTAATATTGATCCTTCTAATATTACCCCAGAACAATTAGCTCAATTTCAACAAGCCCAGGCTGGCGTTACTTCTGCTCTCTCACGCTTGTTAGCCGTTTTTGAAAGGTATCCAGATTTAAAAGCAAACGAAAATTTTAAGGAATTAATCAACGAACTGGAGCGTACCGAAAACCGTATAAACGTGGAGCGTAACAGATTTAATGGCGCAGCAAAAGAATTGAACACGAAATTAAATCAGTTCCCCACCAAACTGTTTGCAGGAATGTTAGGCTTCCACGAAAAAGCTTATTTCAAAGCAGATGCAGGTAGTGAAAACGCTCCGAAAGTAGATTTTGACTTCGGAAAAGACGAGAATAAGTAATCAGTCCCGATAGCTATCGGGAGTTGCAGTTGGCAGTATGTTCAGCTCAAGAATATTTTAAAAAAGTATAAACATGTCTAAAGTTGAAGATTTTCTTACTTCGGAAGAAGAGACTGCTATTGTTGAAGCTATTCGTATTTCTGAAAAAAACACTTCAGGAGAAATACGCGTACATCTAGAAGCTAATTCGATTTCTACGGAAGAGCCAAAGAAGCAAATAGATGCTTTTGATCGCGCCGCTGAAGTTTTTGATGTACTTCATATGAACAACACAAAAGAGAGTAACGGCGTGCTAATCTATGTGGCTGTTGAAGACCGAACGCTCGTAATAATGGGCGACAAAGGCATCAATGATGTTGTAGGTCAAAATTTCTGGGAAAGCACCAAAGATACTATTATCAAGCATTTTAAAAATGGAGATATGAAACAAGGTTTGGTGGACGGAATTTTGAAGGCTGGGGAAAAGTTAAAAAAGCATTTCCCTTATCAAAAAGACGATAAAAATGAACTGCCAGATGATATTTCGGTAGGATGATTCAGTGCTCAGTGTTCAGTGTTCAGTGTTCAGTAGCAGTATCCAGTAAATAATTTCAATGAAACATTTCTTTCTGAAACATAAAATTCTATTTTTATTAATTGCAGTAACACTTATTTCCCAAAGTGTTTCGGCACAGTATGAAATTCCGCCAAAACCATCAAAGGAAACTTCAGTTTATGATTATTTAAACTTGCTTACACCTACGCAAAAAACTGCGTTGGAAGGTAAATTGATTCGTTATGCAGATTCTACTTCCACTCAAATTGTTTGTATCATTATTGGTTCTACAAATGGGGAAGACATCTCGATGCTGGGTGCAGAATGGGGTCAGAAATGGGGAATTGGCCAAAAAGGGGAAGACAATGGAATTCTAATAACCCTTGCCAAAGACGATAGAAAAGTAGACATAAACACTGGTTACGGAATTGAATATCGAATTACCGATTTAATGTCTGAGCGAATCATAAATCGAATTATGATTCCCGAATTCAAACAAGACAATTACTACGCTGGCCTTGACAAGGGAAGCGATGCTATTTTCGCTGCCTTAAAAGGTGAATTCAAAGAAGACCGTGATTTTGGAAAAAAGGAAGAGACACGTATACCGTTTTTTATCATTTTCATCTTTATCATGATTATTATCGCCCTAATAAAAAAAGGTGGTAAAGGCGGAAAAGGTGGAGGAGGTGGGAGTCTGCTAGATATGATTGTGCTCAGTAGCCTTGGCCGTGGTGGCTTTGGCGGAGGTGGCGGCAGCTTTGGCGGCGGCGGAAGTTTCGGCGGAGGCGGTGGCGGCTTCGGCGGTGGTTTCGGTGGCGGCGGCTTTGGTGGAGGTGGTGCTTCTGGAGGCTGGTAGAAAAAAGTATACAGTAGTCAGTGATCAGTATTCAGTAGACCGTTCTAAAGAAATTCTTCCTACAAGGGTTCTAAGGTTTTTGCAGGTCTGAAATAACGCAATAACGGCACTATTTAGAGTCCTAATTTCTCATTTCCTCAAAAAATTCAAATGCTCGAACTACGGAATATGGATGTTTAGAAATTTTCAAGGGGAAGGCACAATGACCTCCGTGATGGGGTGTTTCTAGAAATAGATACTTATGCTCTTTGGCCATGGCAACAGGATGATCTTCCGTCCCTAAAATGGGGTCATCCCACGCATTGATTACCAAAACGGGAATTTCTATGCCATCCACAGAATATACTGGAGAAGCCTTTTTATAATAATCTGCGAGATCGGTATATCCTCCGTGAATAGGAATTATAAACCGATCAATTACATCTTCAAAACTTCTAATGTTTTTTGACACATCTTGTGAAACCAAACCTGGAAATTGATGTGATTTATACTGGATTTTCGTTCTTATCTTTCGAATAAAACGGCTTAAATAAATTTTACTGATCCCACTCTGGATTTTCTCGGCACTGGATTTTAATTGAAAAGGTGCAGAAATTGCTACAGCTGCTTTTACTTTATCAGAAGCATTTTTTCGGCCCAGATAATTCAGGATTTGATCTCCTCCCAAGGAAAACCCAACTAGGAAAATATCGTCAACATCTTCTGCTATTACGTGATCTATTACAGCTTCCAAATCGCCAATGGAACCATGGTGGTATAAATTAGGCAGCAAATTCATTTCACCCCCGCAACTACGATTGTTCCAAGCAAATACCGAATAGCCCTTTTCAATAAAAAAATTGGCGCAGGCATTGTTGTAGTTTTTACGTGAATCCCCTTCCAAACCGTGGCAGATTATAATCGCTTTTTTTGGATCCTTCACCACATAGTCCAACAATAAAAAATCGCCGTCAGGTAAAAGCAATCGCTTTCGCTTATAGTCTGGAGCGTCTAATTTTCTAATGATTCCCGCATAAATAGTAGAAATATGACCATTATGGAAAATCAAATCAGTTTCGTAAGATGAATTATTTATATAAGGCATAATGCTGAACCTTAAAGAGTTTATAGACATTCTTTCTCAAAAGACAAGAGACTTTTGAATTTGTCAGTATCCAAAGTAGCGAAAAAATATGGAATTACCTTATAATAGCCAATAGAAAGCGAGAGCAGTATTCAGGAATGAAGATCACGTACAGAAGCAGGTTTTTCAGCGTATTTAAAAGTGTATTGTAAAAAGCCAAAGTCAACGATTTCTAATCAAAATGAAAAGGACTACCTCCTGTATCGCCTTTACTTCCCAAAGTATTAAACTTATAGCTAAAACTCAACATAAAATATTGTTGCAAAACCGTGCTTTGGCTATCCTGAATAAAGTTTTCTGAAGACGTTCTGCGGGCATTGGTATTTTGGTTTAGCAAATCGTAAATTTTCAACGTCAAGGTTCCTTGTTCCTTCAACATTGAATAGGCCAGCGTGCTGTTCCAAAACCAAGCACTCTTCTGGAAACCTTCAGCTATATCGGGATTATAACTGAAATCGATATCGTTTCTCCATTCAAAATTCTTTGGCACAAATAGGCTCGTTCCAAGTTTTGCGAAATGACTTATGTAGTTTCGATCCTCGAAAAGATTGTTTTCAAAACTGTTTTTACCGATTCTAACTGAATAACTTGTTCTAATATCCAAAATTTTCTGCCAAGATAAGCTTAGTCCCATATTTGGGGTTATAGAGTAGTTGTGGCTTTGGTATTCAATTCCATTGCTAAAATTGATGTCTTGGGAATAATTGCTCCAAACCCCAATTCTAGGCTTGATACTCACTAAACTGTCCAAGTCAAATTTTCTATTTGCAGAAAGACTTCCCGAAATGTTATACGCACCTTTTACATTGGCATAAGTAGTTTGTCGAATGTTATTTTCATCAACAATAGTCTGCGACACCACGGCGTTTTCATCAATTTCAGCATTTAAATATGCGTAATAGCCTACGCCTTTTTGGAAGTTATAATTATTGAAATTCAGATAGAGGGAATGTGAGTTTACCGGCTTTAAATCAGGATTTCCGGTAATAATGTTGAGTGGGTCAGACACATCGGTACTTGGAAGCAACTGCTCAATTTGCGGTGCTTCATTGCGAAGCGTGTAGCCCAAATATAGCCGAGCCGTTGAAGAAAAGTTAACATTTCCGCGCGCGTACATTTGGAATGCTTCAAACCGGTTGTCCACTTTCAACTCAGGTCGCAACCCATCCTTTCCTTCAAGTTTTTGAAAAACATACCCCACACCTCCTTCCAATGAGATTTTTTCAGCTTTAAAAACAAGCGAGGCATACGGGATACTTCTAGTATTTTTAAAAGTATAATCCGTACTCAAAGTGGTATTGAAAAGGGAATAGTTCTGCCTTGATTCGTCAAAATCAAAAACCGTTTTAGTATTTAGATTCTGTTTAAAATCATAGTGATATTTTAAATCCATAAATAATTTCTCAGGGAAAAGTGGCGTTCTATAAGTGACACTCGCAACATATTTAGTAGCATCATTTTTGGAATCGGTATATTGATCTCTTATCTCCGCTGAAGGTGTTTCTCCATAAATTAGGGTTTCACTTAAAAGATAATCCGCCGCTTCCGTATTGTTCCATTCATTAGTGAAATTAAACTTGACAAATCCACCTCCACTCCCGTATTTCTTTGTAAAATCCATTATATTTTCAAACTTTCGGCTCTCCATATCATTTGAGCTCTCTGCATTGGCGGAATTTGTTAGCACACGATCTTCATCCATAGAAGCCGATTCATTCTGCCTATTGCCCTTCAATTTATTATAGGAAAGCGTCGGTTTTATATTGATAAGAAATGTGGAGTCAATTTTAATATCAAAACCTAAGTTGACTGTATGACTGTCTGTTTCACTATCGCTAGTTTTGTCGATATCGGTAAAATAGCTACGATCTGGCAAAATATTTTCCCGCTCTATTTTGGAATCACTATACGAACTACTTCCAGAGTAAAAATAATTGGCAGTGACGTCAGTTTTCTTTTTAATTACATCGGCATAATTGGCACCGGCAATCCGGCTGTTTACAATGCCTTCGCCATATCCAAAACTACGTCCGTCTATTGAAAAAGCGCCCGTACTGCTCATTGACATATTGCCCCCACCTCCAAACATTTTCTGAATTTCACCAAAACTAAATCCTGGAGAATTTGTATTGTTTCCACCTCCCAAGACGCTCAATCGTCTATCGTTATCGAAATAATTAAAGAGACCGGCATATTCAAAACGTTTATCCGTACCACCACCGGCAGCTACTCTTCCGAAAATACCTTTATTATTTTCTTCCTTAATTGTAAGGTTAATGGTTTTGCTATCTTGGTCGCCAGTTTCGCCTGTAAATGCTTCGGCCTTGGTTTTGGTGTCCATCACCTGTACCTTCTCGATTATCTCCTTTGTCAAGTTTCGGGTAGCAATTGTTGGATCGTCTCCGAAGAAAGGTTTTCCGTTAACCATCACATTTTTCACCTCTTTCCCGTTCACTTTTATTTTTCCATCGGGATCCACTTCCACTCCGGGTAATTCTTTTAATAAATCTTCAATTGTTGCGTCCTTTTTTGTTTTGAAAGAAGCCACGTTGAATTCCAAAGTATCTTTTTTGATGGTTACGGGAGCACGCGATTTTACAATTACTTCATCCAAGCTTGCAACAGATACGGCAATGGGAATACTCCCTAAATCCTGAACAGGTTTATTCAAATCTATTTCTTTCTGAAAAGATTCGTAACCGACGAAACTGATATTAACACGCGCTTTTTTAACCGAAGTATTCCCTTCCAAAACAAATTTTCCATCTCTATTCGTAATAGTATAGGTAATCAAGGTGCTGTCTTTCAAGGTTTCCATAAAAACCGTTGCCGCTTCAAGTGGGTCACGCGTTTCCTTATCTATTAGGGTACCGCTAACTTTAAAGTTTTGGGAGAAGGAACTTGCTGAAATTAAGAAAACCAGAAAAACAGAAAGAATTTGTTTCATTAGAAGTTAATGGAATTATCACTTTATAAAGAAACGAAAAATATGGTAAAAAATCACTCGACGGTTTTTAAAAGAAATTTTGTTTGAAATAAAGTTGATTTATGATTGTTCGTAACGTCAGGTTTTAATTGGACGTAAGTCCTTCTCTCGGTTCCCCTATAGATTTCGAGCTTTATTTAATCTGGACTAAAAGTACTGCCACGAATGGCACAAATTTTCACTAATTTCCTGGTTCGTTGAAAACTGAGGCGCAATCTGCATCTTTTTGAGTTTCACGAATGAAACAGACTTTCAGTCTATTTTGAAGTAATTTGTAACATTAATACAGATTGATTTAATCATATCTTTATCCTTATACACAAAACGCATTAGTTTTAAGGTTGTTGCGGAAGAAGTTAGATGATAGAAGTAGGACTACATCCCTTTTTAAATAGAATGGCTTTTTAGCTCCTATCTTGTCTTATACCCTAGGTCTTACCGCCTTAAGTCTATTTTAGGCTTCTTAATGAATGTGCATAGAAATTTTACTGCTTCGAGAGGTACTATTTAAAATTCATTTCCCCTTCAATTCCCTCCCGATTTTCGTAGTTTGCGCACTTAATTTTTCTCAGCAATTAAATGGAAGTTCAAACCTCAAAATCCTGGCGACATAACAGTATTCGTTATGCATTTTTCTTTACCGGTCTGGTTTGTTTTGGACTGGGAGTGGCTGTTTCCGTAAAGGTGAAGCATCTGGGATTGCATCCGTGGGATGTTTTAAATGTGGCACTCTTTGAACATTTTGGTTTTAGTATTGGTACTTGGAGTATTATAGTTGGGCTGATTCTAATAGGAATATCATTGCTGGTCAGTAAGAAATATGTCAATATTGGCACCTTTTTAAATGCATTACTCATTGGTCCAATTATGGATTTTTTCCTATGGATAGACATTTTGCCAGATGCAAGTAACAATTGGACCGACTATCTTTTATTACTCTTGGGAATTTTACTGATCGGTATTGGTGGCGGTATGTACGTAGCCGGCGGAGTTGGTGCTGGTCCACGAGATGGCTTTATGCTTTCAATGTCGGAGCGATTCAGATTATCCGTTAGTAAAGCACGAATTATAGTAGAAAGCATCGTACTGATTATTGGATTTCTTCTGGGAGGTCCGGTTTTTTGGGTAACTTTTATCTACACGTTTATATTGAGTCCAATTTTTCAATTTTCACTCAAGTTCTTTACGCGTTTGAGAACAAAACTTGGTTGAAGATAAATTGACATAGGACGAAAAACCTGCCAACAGGCAGCCGTAGAACTGAACAACATTACTTAAAGAAACATTTTTTCAAAACCAATTCGTCCTATGTCCTAAGTCTTTTCGTCTTAAGTCATTTTTATTTTAATGATTTATTTCTTTCTAAAATAAACTGTAATAGGCACACCCTTAAAATCGAAATTCTCCCTTAGTTTGTTTTCAATAAAACGCTTGTATGGATCTTTAACATACTGTGGCAAATTACAGAAAAACGCAAAACTTGGATAAGGAGTAGGTAACTGCATACAGAACTTTATTTTCACGTACTTCGCTTTGTAGGCTGGTGGTGGTTGGTTTTGAATAATAGGTAGCATTACATCATTCAGCTCACTGGTCTTTATTTTTTTGCTTCGGTTTTTGTAAACCTCAACGGCGGTTTCAATGGCTTTGTAAAGACGTTGTTTGGTAAGTGTAGAAATAAAAACAATTGGCACATCTACAAAAGGTTCACATTGCTCCCGGATATACTTTTCATAATCCTTTACACTGCTGCTTTCCTTTTCTTCTACTAAATCCCACTTGTTTGCAAGAATCACAATCCCTTTATTATTGCGTTGCGCCAACCAGAAAATATTTTCAACCTGTCCGTCAAAACCACGAGTAGCATCAAAAACTAAAAGAATAACGTCGCAATGCTCAATAGCACGAACGCTTCGCATTACGGAATAGAATTCCAGATCTTCCTTTACCTTGCTTTTCTTGCGAATTCCGGCAGTATCTACCAAGTTGAATTCAAATCCGAAACGGTTGTATTTAGTGTCGATACTATCGCGCGTAGTTCCTGCAACATCTGTTACAATATACCTATCCTCTCCAATCAACGCATTTATAAAAGATGATTTCCCAGCATTTGGACGGCCCACAACAGCAAAACGTGGCAGCTCGCTGGTATCTTCTTCTTCAGTATCAGGCAAGGCCTTTATAAGGTCATCCAACAACTCCCCTGTTCCACTACCGTTCATGCTTGAAAGGGTGTATTGATTTTCAAAGCCAAGTGAATAAAACTCCAAGGCGTCATTCACACGCATGGCCGAATCGACTTTATTGATAGCTAAAAATATAGGTTTTTTTGAACGACGAAGTAGTTTTGCAACATCTTGATCCATTCCGGTAACGCCAGTTTCCACATCAACCATAAAGATGATAGCATCTGCTTCGTCAATTGCAAGTTCAACTTGTTTATCAATTTCGTGTTCAAAAACATCGTCACTTCCTTTTACATATCCTCCTGTGTCAATCAACGAAAATTCCTTTCCATTCCAATCACTTTTTCCATAGTGACGGTCACGAGTCACCCCGCTCACGGCATCTACAATGGCCTCACGACGCTGAATCAATCTATTGAAAAAAGTGGATTTCCCCACGTTCGGTCTTCCTACAACGGCAACAATGCTCATAATCTATATTTTAGGCGTTACCCAAAATTTGCTGGGTCGATGCAAAAATAGCTTTTAGTTGGCAGAAAAAATAGTATTTTAACCGCTTTAAACAACAAATATAGCAATGCCAATTTCCAACCAAATAGTATTAAGGCCTCGTTTTAAAATAGAACTAGCGCAAGATTGCAGTCAAGTACTGGCACTTTTCGCAAAAGTAAAGTCAGATCAGAAAAACTATATAGTATCCTGTATAGACGATCATATATTTATAAAACTGCCACGACAACAACAGCATTTTTGGTCACCACAGTTACATTTGGAAATAACGGAGCAATCTGACAACTCTTGTTCGCTCCACGGCTTTTTTGGGCCAAACCCTACTATATGGACCATGTTTATGTTTTTTCATGTAGGCGTAGGCATCCTATTTATGGTCAATGCCACCTGGATTTACACCAGATACAGCTTAGATAATTCCATCGGTCTTCAGATTGGAATTGCAATCGCTTTGATTTTAATTTGGATTCTGCTCTATTTTGCCGGAGCCGCTGGAAAGAAAAAAGGAAAACCTGGCATGCGGGAGCTGTATTATTTTATGCTGCAAACGATTGGGTGAAAACTAAATTCCAAAAAGTTGTTTTTTGAAATTTGGAATTTCAACTTTTGGTGCTTTTCATCGCTGGATTTTGCTGAAAACACTTCTTAAGCATTTCATAAAGCTCTGGATGCTTTCTTTGGAAGAGATCTGGGCGTTCAAAGAAATATTCCGAAGCTACTGCTAAAAACTCAACTTCGCTCGTGCCACCGTATTCACGGATATCAGATTTATTATCGTTGATAGCTTCCATTTCCTCATGCATTAATTTTAACCACGGAGTAATATATTGACGTTGAAGAAGGCGTTCTGGAATCCCATCGGCCTCACCATCCATTTTGTCTATTAGATGCACAAATTCATGAATTGAAGTGTTCCCCTTATCGGTATCATTTTCAAATCCGTACCTAAGTGCTTTTCTGGAAAGTATCATTTGCTTTTCAAACCTCCCTGAACCCACTAGACCAGCAATAACACGCCTTCCATCTTGTGTTTCAAACTCAAGATCGCCATTAAAATTATCTGGATAAATAATAATGCCGCTAAGATTGTTATAATGCCATTCCTTAAAGCCGAAAACGGGAATTATCGCACTGGCGGCAACGAGGACCTTGTCTAAGTCTTCAAGTTCTATATCAATTGCTTCAATATAAACTTCACTTAAAAACTGCATCATACGCTGACGAAAACGCTTTTGTTCCGAAGTAGAAAGTTCTCTGTAAAAAAGAACCTTTTCACTCAAAAGTGATTTCCAGCTTTCTGGAAAAGATTCCACAGGACGTTTCTTATTTAGCTTGAAAGCATAAAAACCGAAGACAAGCAGCACAATAAAGAGAATTACATATATCATTGCTTATTGTTATAACCAAATCTGCGTAGCTGTCTTTCATCACTTCGCCAGTTTTTATTCACTTTAACGTATAACTCCAAGTGGATCTGTTTTCCAAAGAATTTTTCCAGATCCTTCCTCGCTTCCGTTCCCACTCTTTTTAAGGCGGAACCTTTATGGCCTATGATAATTCCTTTTTGGGTTTCGCGTTCTACCATAATTACACTTCGGATTCGGATGATATTTTCATCTTCAAAAAACTCCTCTGTATCGATTTCTACGGAATATGGAATTTCTTTTTTGTAGTGAATTAATATTTTTTCACGGATGGCTTCATTTACGAAAAAACGTTCGGGTTTATCCGTCAATTGATCTTTTGGATAAAAGGCGGGCGATTCTGGAAGCAATTCAATAATTCGATTAAAAACTTCAGGAACGCCAAAATTTTTAAGTGCTGAAATTGCAAAAATTTCAGCATTCGGTACTTTTTCCTGCCAAAGTTGAAGTGCTTCGGAAAGCAATTCCTCATTGCCTATATCTATTTTATTTATCAGAAGTAAAACAGGAATCTTAGCATTGGTTATTTTGTTGAAGAAGGCTTCATCTTTCAATTCCTTTTCACCTAATTCTACCAAGTACAACAGGATATCGGCATCTTCAAAAGCAGATTTCACAAAATCCATCATACTTTCCTGCAATTGATAAGCAGGTTTTATGATTCCTGGTGTATCGCTTAAAAGCACTTGAAAATCATCACCATTCACGATACCAAGAATTCTATGGCGCGTGGTTTGTGCTTTTGAAGTAATTATGGAAAGTCGTTCGCCAACAAAAGCGTTCATCAACGTACTTTTGCCCACGTTGGGGTTTCCTATTATATTTACGAATCCGGCTTTATGTTTTGTCATTTCTATGGAATTGGTTTTGCAAATTGGTTTTGTTGTAGAATAATGTGGAATTCAGATTTCTATGATTTTGTACCCTAACCCTAAATGAAAATCATAAAAATCTTCATTTTCATCCTTTAGGACAGAGGCAAAAAAATGAAGATTTCTATTTCTCTTTAATATTTCCACATTATTCTACAAAATAGTTTACAAATTTAAAGCTTAAATCCCGAAACCATGGATTCCAATTCATTTTTAAACTTTCATCGTTGAAATCCTTACTTTTGCAATATGTTATTTCCAAAGAAAAGAATAGAGCTCGAAGAAGGCGATTATTACCTGACGCCCGAAGGCTATAAGTGTTTTACAGAACAATATCACCTAAAACGCGGTTATTGCTGCGAAAGTGGTTGTAGGCATTGCCCGTACAGTTTTAATAAAAAGACAGGAAAACATCAATAAAAACCACTGTGTTCTCTGTGTCTTTGATGTGTGAATCTTTTACCACAGAGGCACAGATCTGCCTGCCGCAGGAAGGGGAAACTGAGAAAAAATTAAAAAACATGAACTTCAAACAACAAATACAACAAGGCATTCCTTCCACACTTCCGGAGAGACAAGCTTTTGATTCATCCATCAACCACGCTCCAAAGCGGAAAGATATTCTTTCAAAAGAAGAAAAAGAGCTTGCACTTCGCAACGCACTTCGATATTTTGAACCGAAAGACCATGCCACACTCCTACCCGAGTTTCGTGAAGAACTGGAAAAATACGGACGGATTTATATGTATCGCTTACGTCCCGAATACAAAATGTATTCGCGTCCCGTTGACGAATATCCAGGGAAATCCAATCAGGCAAAAGCAATAATGCTGATGATCCAAAACAACTTGGATTATGCCGTTGCACAACATCCGCACGAACTTATTACGTATGGCGGAAACGGAGCTGTTTTCCAAAACTGGGCGCAGTATCTATTGACGATGAAATATCTTTCAGACATGACTGATGAGCAAACCTTGGCGATGTATTCTGGTCATCCCATGGGTTTATTTCCTTCGCATAAAGAGGCACCAAGAGTGGTTGTTACTAACGGAATGATGATTCCGAATTACTCAAGTCAAGACGACTGGGAAAAGTTCAACGCCCTTGGCGTAACCCAATACGGACAAATGACAGCGGGAAGTTATATGTATATTGGTCCACAAGGAATTGTTCACGGTACAACGATTACCGTTTTAAACGGTTTTAGAAAAATTAAAAAAGAAGCTATAGGAGGATTGTTCTTAACCGCTGGTCTTGGTGGAATGAGCGGCGCACAACCTAAAGCTGGAAACATCGCTGGATGTGTAACCGTTTGTGCCGAAGTAAACAAAAGAGCTACGGAAACTAGACACAGTCAAGGCTGGGTTGACGAGGTTATTTCAGATTTGGACAAACTTTCAAAACGCGTAAAACAAGCAACCGCAAATAAAGAAACAGTTTCTATTGCTTACGATGGAAATATAGTGGATGTCTGGGAAAAATTTGCAGAGGATAACAT
This sequence comes from Aequorivita capsosiphonis DSM 23843, assembly GCF_000429125.1. Lineage (GTDB taxonomy): Bacteria > Bacteroidota > Bacteroidia > Flavobacteriales > Flavobacteriaceae > Aequorivita > Aequorivita capsosiphonis. The sequence continues at coordinate 76,465 of NZ_KE386850.1, read as the reverse complement.
CAAAATAGATTTGGGAAGCGATCAAACTTCCCTACATAATCCTTGGGCTGGTGGTTATTATCCGGTTGGATTGACCTACGACGAATCCAACGAAATGATGGCTAGTGATCCCGAACAATTCAAAAAAGAAGTGCAAAGAAGCTTGCGGCGTCAAGTGGAAGCAATTAACAAACATACAGCAAAAGGCACGTATTTCTTCGACTATGGAAATGCCTTTCTTTTAGAAGCCTCCCGTGCAGGCGCCGATGTGCTTTCAGAAGAAAAAAACAAGGAATTTAGATATCCATCCTATGTCCAGGATATTATGGGACCGATGTGTTTTGATTATGGCTTTGGACCCTTTCGCTGGGTTTGTGCTTCAGGAAAACCGGAAGATCTTCAGAAAACAGATGAAATCGCCTGTGAAGTATTGGAGGATTTGATGAAAAATTCTCCCAAAGAAATCCAGCAGCAGATGCAGGATAACATCACTTGGATAAAAGGTGCTCAGGAAAACAAGTTGGTTGTTGGCTCGCAAGCTCGCATACTATATGCAGATGCTGATGGACGTGTTCAGATTGCTTCGGCTTTTAACAAAGCAATTTCAGAAGGAAAAATTGGACCGGTCATTTTGGGTCGCGATCATCACGATGTTTCTGGAACGGATTCTCCTTATCGCGAAACCTCCAATATTTATGATGGCAGCAGATTTACGGCAGACATGGCAATTCAAAATGTAATTGGCGATAGTTTCCGTGGTGCAACGTGGGTAAGTATCCACAACGGTGGTGGTGTTGGCTGGGGCGAAGTGATAAATGGCGGTTTCGGAATGGTTCTTGATGGTAGTAAAGATGCGCAACGACGTCTTGAAAATATGCTTTTCTGGGATGTAAATAATGGAATTGCAAGACGCAGTTGGGCACGGAATGACGAGGCTGTTTTCGCAATAAAGCGTGCGATGGAAAATAATCCACATTTAAAAGTTACACTTCCAAATTTCGTTGACGATACACTTTTCAACTAATTTTTCTTTAACTTTATAGGAAAAATCGCAAATGCTAGATCATTTGTTTCAACTTAAAAAATTGCATTATGAAGGCACTTAAATTTTTACCACTATTATTGCTTTTTGTATTCGCATCCTGCACCACCGTTCGTGTGGCGACGGATTACGATAAAGAAGTAAATTTTAATCAGTTCAATTCCTTTGCGTTTTTCAAACCGGGAATTGATAAAGCTGAAATTAACGACCTCGACAAAAAACGAATTCTTCGCGCTATTGAAAGTGAATTAACCGCAAAAGGAATGACTAAATCTGACAAACCTTCTCTCTTGGTCAGTATTTTCACCAAAGAGCGCCAACGCGTTGATGTTTACAACAATAGTTTTGGCTACGGCTGGGGATGGAATCCTTGGTACTACGGAGGTTATTATGGAGGAAGCAGTGTTTCACAATCCACGGAAGGCACGCTTTACATAGATTTGATAGATGCTAAAACCAACAATCTGGTTTGGCAAGGAATGGGTAATGCTGACTTAATAACCAGCAATATGGAAAAAAAGGAAGAGCGCATTCGTGAAATCGTGAAAAAGATTCTAGCGGAATATCCGCCTGGAAGCATTAAAAAATAAAATCTAAACCCTTAACCAATAACTAACATCACCTTCTTCTGAAAAATCGACCTCGACCGATTTAAAAAATAATATAAAAGAAAAAGTATGAAATCATTAAAACTATTGCTACTGGCTTTATTGGCCAGTTTCGGAATGCAGGCCCAAGAACTTGTTGCGGGTCAAGCTACTTTGACCAAGCTAAAAGATGGTGTCTACGAAATAAAAAAAGAAGACGGGACGGTAAAGAAAATTGACATTAGACCCAATGTTGAAGAGCATCTGCAAGGAACACTCGCAGTTCTATTTAAAGAATGTGAAGAAACACGACAAGCTGTTTTTAATTTGAGGCAAATAACCGAATCAAATTTGGTGCAAACCGTAAAAGATTATAATAATTGTGACTACGCGCCATTTGAACCTACCGAGAAAGAGGTTAAACAAGCCGCAAACTTTCAAAGTGATCAGTTTAAACTTTTCGCAAGCATTGGTGCTTCTTTAAATAGAATTAGTTATTTCAATCTGGACGATTACGAAAACTTGACACAGGGACAATTGGGTTTTGGTCTGGCCGCAACACCCGGATTTACTGGGAGTTTACAGGGAAACTTATACTTCACCATTGAAGTAAATACCGCGTTTTCAGGCGATAAAGATTTTGACAATTCACCTTTCAATACAAACTTTAAAAAGAATTCGTACCGAGGAAGTTTAGGTGCCGAATACCACTTTAATAAAAAGGGATCTATACAACCACTAATTGGTGTAGGAGTAGGCCTTGTTCGTGATCATTACAAAGGCTCTTATAACAACTACAAAATAAAACGGACAGTAGGCAGCGCCTTTTGGATCCCCAAAGTAGGTGTTCTTTTTTCTTTGGATGATAAAAAATCACTTGGAATAATAGTGAGCTATATTCCCGAATATGAAAATGATCTTTCATTTATAGGGGATGGAAAAGAAGTTCCTTTGATTATTGATACGCATTACATAAATGCAGGTCTGTATTTTTATTTTTAAATAGAATCTCATAAATATCATAAATAAAAAGTAAGGTTTCACAAAAATGAAATCTTACTTTTTTTGTATTTTTCAATACTCTTAAATGATTTCATTATGAAAAAATTGATTTTATTGCTTTCTATAGTTTCCCTTATCAGCTGCAAAGAAGAACCCAAAAAGACGGAGGAGAATATTGAGCAAAATGAACCGACTTCGCAACAACCCATTGAAACAGAATCAATAAATCAGAACTACGGGAATCAAATAATCCCTGGAAAAAGACTCGGAGCTATCATTTTGAATGAAAATGCAACAGCGGTACTCGACAGTCTTGGCAAACCCGATTCTGGCGACGCTGCTATGGGGAAAGCCGTTTCTACTTGGTACGAAGGCTCAAAAAACCTATTAAGCATCTACACCACAACTAAGATGGGCGTGGAAGATTTCTCTAGAATTAAAGCAATCCGTAGCTTGTCTCCTGATTTTAAAACCGAGCAAGGTTTTGGAGTGAACAGTACTTTATCTGAAATTGGAAAGAATTTTAAACTCAATAAAATTGGAGTATTCCTTTTTGAAGGAAAAAACTACACGCTCTTTTCCAGTGACGAAGGAATTAGTTTTGAAGTGGGAGAAGATCAAAAGTGTCACGGCATTGTAATTACCGAAAAAGGAACCAGCCCAGCGCAATTTTACCTCACGTTTTATCCAGGTCTAGTTAAACAATAAAACCCAAAATTATTTTTTGGAGGCAGAGAGTTCTTACATTTCCATAAAACTCCTATACCAACTGCATTCCCGAATCACTTGTGCTTCAAAAGCCGTATCGGAATAATCAGTATGGAGAGTTTCGAAATAATTCTTATGATCGCCGCAAACCTCTACTCTATATTTATAATCTGCGTTTCTTTCCTGCGTAAAGCAATAATTGGTTTTGGCCAGCATAAAGATGGCTTTAGCTTTTGTTTCTTTACTACCCTCAGCATCTACGGCCCTCTCAAAGTATTTTGTGGCATTCCTCACAAATTCTGAATGATCACCTTTCTGCTCTCCTTCGGAATAATAATCATAGTTCAAAACGTGATTGCGTTCATTATTTCCTAAATATTGCAACGCATTCAAAAACCAACCGTGGTCACTTGTATTATACCAAGCATTTCCAAGCATATAGAAATAGTCGGCAGCATTCTCTGGATTACTTATTGCCAATTCCTCTAGCTTTTTAAAAGTTTGAGCCAGCTTCAGTTTATTGTCTGGATAGGTTTCATCCCGTTCAACCTTTGATATATCATCAGAAAAAAGACCTTTATATTTTAAATACATTTTATCTGACTGTTGAATAAAAGGAGTGTCGAAATATTCTCGAATAGCTCCAGCGAATAATTCTGGTCTAATATCCTCTCTATAAAAAATGCTTGGGTTCTCAATCTTTTTAAAATAGAAAATCGCTTCATCCAATTGGTCTTGCTGAAAATACCAGGTACCCCGAAGTTCATTTACATAGTCCTTCGGACTGCTCTGAAGTTTAGAAACTATTAGTTTTTCATAATCAGTTTTATTGGGAAGATCAATAAAGTCTTGAAGTTTGTTAATAATATCATCTTCAACAAATTCATTTTTATAATGCAATTTATAATGGTTTCCCAAGTCAGTTTTCGCCTGTTTCCAAGAGTATTGATAGCTTTCTCCGCCATAATTCATACTACCCAAAAGCGAAACAACCAAGTTGTCGTTCTTCTTGTATAAATCTGAAATAGAATTGAAGAAAAACGCTGTCAAAGGCCGTGATTCGTGAAGTTGTTTGTCTGACTTCAATTGTTTAAATAGCTTTCCGATTTCTCGCCTGTCAATAGAGTTTAATTGCAGAATCTCAATGGAAGAAGCCAAAAGTTTAGCTTGGACGTACATTTCACTTTTCTTGGAAATTTCAGAAGCATATAATGTGGCATTTTTATAATCATCATTTTTCAAATATGTCGATGAAAGCACAATTCTCCAGAAATCTTTTCTTTCAACATCTTTATTTTCAACTTGTAATTTTGCAATTTTCTGAAGGGTTTGCAAAGTTTGGGAATTATCTGATTTATCCTTTTCAGAATGTCCAGTCCATCCGTTGTAATGATCATTGAATAAAGTATTCTGTAGTTTGTCAACTTCTCGTATTGCAAGCACTTCCAGATATGGAGAATTTGGGTTTCTATCTTGCAGCTTCTGCATCTCTCGAGAAACACTGCCGTTGAAATAATAGGATTTGAAAAAAGATTCCAAATCGGCATATCCATTATCAGCAAAAAAATTATCGCTCAATTGAGGATCGGACCAATCCATATATCTCAAACTTAGGGCGCAACTTTCGCGACGCGATGGAACTTTTGTATAAACTTTTAAAAAACCTTTCGTCGCTTCCTTAAGGTCTTTTAAGTTATAAGCAGCGCCTGAACGCTGTTCCAGTGCGAGATAATAGACATAAGGAGTTTTTGAATCGAGTTGGAGGAAATTATCGAAATAGGTTAATGCCGCTTTATTTTCTCCTAAATAATGCGCCAAGCGAACGATTTGATAGCCGTATCTATTTTTTAAAAAAGGGTTGGTTTCAACTTTATAGCGCTCTAATGCAAGTTCCAATAACTCAGGTTTCTTGTCATAACCATCATTCTCCTCTCCTTGATACCAGCCATTTCCACCGCTTTTGTTACTACTTATCCCTTCACATTGTTTTGCTAACAACATATATTTAGCAAATGGTTTCTGAAGATTTTTATTGATTTTATTTGCCAATATTCCACCAGCAACATTAGATTCATTGTCATCAAGCTTTTGATACCAATCCGGAGTTTCTTTATAAATAAGCTGATAAAGAACTTCTTCACTTAAATTTTTTCCGAAGAACTTACGCCAATCTTCCAGATTTTCCTGAGTAGCCGTTAAGGTTCCGGGGCTTTCACAAAACGTGCTCCAAGGACAGTTTAAAAACGGATAAAGCGACGGGTCGCCTACTATCTTCTGATCAATTATGGGATAATAAAGATCTTCATATTCCGGAGCATAACCACAAAAAACATTAGGTTTTTCAGCACCGAAAGAGATTGCAGTGGCAAATAAAATAAGACTAGCGTATGGTTTCCAAAAGTTCATTTATATCTAAATTTTGAAGGGTGGCGGAATTTATATGATATAAAATTACAGAATATTCTCGACCCGCAGCTTTAGAAACCATTTTCTGAAGCTTTTTAAAGTCTGATAACGTGACGTTTTCCTTTCGTAGCTCATCTCCTTTATAAACAAAACTTCCATTTAAATAAGTGTTAGTTGTTGCTACAAACCAATTTTCTTTATCTGAAACTGTAAAATTCTCAGTGAGTTGTTTTTCGTCTATATCAGATAAAATTCCAACCAATTGATTATCGCGATACAGTACGCCCCAACCAAAAATGGGTAAAGCCACGTTGTATTCCAGCGGATATTTGTGCAGTCTGGATAGGTATGAAGAAGTTTTTTCGATATTTAAAATAGAGTTGGTTTCTTCTATTGAGCCTAAATCACCAACATTGTAAAACATAATCGTAGCCTTATCTACTGGTGGAACTCCCGTTTTTTCAGGAAATTTCACTTGATGAAGCCTAATGGTGGCAGAAAATTTAATGGGATTTCTTTCGAATTGACTCAGCAATTCACTCTTTTGCAATTCTTCTAAAAAAGTGAAATACGCTTCTCTCGTACTTACTGTCCAATCACAATCAATCTGAATTTCTGGAAAATTTGTGTTTTTCTTAAAATGCTTCTCTTTAAGTCGAAGTATTTTGCGCAAGGTTTGATCTGCAATGAATTTAAGTTGGGAAGGTTTCGTTTCTTTCTGAAAAACCTCATTCGTAATATAAATAACAGGAACTACTTGCAAGGTCAAGATGGAATCAACTCTTGGCACTTGAAGCGTAGCAGTTGGCAAAACTCGATTTTCTTCCTGACTATAAACTAAATCGAAAAATCGTAGATATAGCTTTTCAGAATTAGCTTTTTTCAACAAATCCCGTTCAGGTTCCGCAATGGAGTATTTAGTTTTCCAATGATAGAAGGAAACACTTTTTGCTTCACTTTGCTTGCAGGACTGAAGAACACAAAGTGCTATAAAGCAAAAAATGAATGCGGTGATTTTCTTCATTACTATCTCAAAAGATATAAAATATTATGTTTCCTTTTTTCAAAGTATGCATTTATAGTTGTTGCCAACCCCCTATATATTCCACATCCTTTTACATATTTTTACTTTTATCAAAACTCACCATCCACTCAAAACCAAATTTGTCTGTAAACATTCCAAAATAATCGCCCCAAAAAGTATCTGCAATAGGCATCGTTATTTTGCCGTCTTTTGAAAGTCCGTTAAACAACTGATCAGCTTCTTTTTTACTATCGGCACCAATGGCAATAGACATATTTGAGCCAGAAGTTACGTTACCCATCTTTGGATGGGAGTCGCTACCCATCAAAACTGTTTCTTTACTAATTGGCAAACTAACGTGCATAACTCTATTACCTTCTTCTTTGGGCATTGACTCCATTTCTTCATTCTCAGGAATATCAGAAAAACGTCCTAAATGAGCGAACTCACCGCCAAAAACAGATTTATAAAAATTAAATGCTTCCTCGCAATTGCCATTAAACATTAAATATGGGTTTACAGTTTTCATAATGATTGAATTTTTAAGATGTTGATTATGAAAATAAAATTACGGTAAAATCATAAGTATCTTCTTGCCATAGGGAAAGAAATTAATAAATAAATATTTTTTCAAGACGTTGTAAATAAAAAGTGTCTTCCTTGTTATAGGAGGACACTTTCAGCAATTGGAGATAAATATAAGCTTATTTTTTAAGCAGCTTTATTCCTGTTTTCATTCCTTGACTTGTGGAAACATTCATAAAATAAATTCCAGAATTCCAGTTTTGCGTATTGATTTTTATTGAGTTTTCACCATTGTATTTTGAATTGAATAGTTGTTGCCCCAAAACATTGAAAATTGTAATTGAATCGATTGCTGAATTGCTTTTCAAAATCATTTCATCTTCCATAGGATTTATAAAATTTAATGAAACGTCTGAATATTCTTCAATCCCAGCGGTATCATCTATAATATTTTGGGCATAGATTTTCATGCCGTTTCCTTTATCTTCAGCAAAAACTGCTACGTTTTGCATATTTCCTTCTTGGGTAAAATTAACGCGTGCCTTGTCAGCTGCAAAAGTAGCCATTGGACGGGTTTCTTCTGTCCAAGCAAAATCGCCATTTTCATCAAGATAAACAGCATTTAGGGTAGTTGGCGAAACTCCGTTGTTTTCCCCTTCTTCCATCAAGAAAAGTGGATTGCTGTTTCTTAGGCGAAGTGACCCCGCATGTGATTTATCAGAACCAATAGGAAATACCATCTTAGCGTTTTCCGTCAATTCACGTGCACCCGTTTCCTTATCAAATTTTTGGACATATTCCCCGCGCTCATTTTGTGAAGGATCTCTATATGTGGAAATTGACCAAACATAGTCTGAACCCGATTGAAAAGCAATCTCAGTTTCCATTTCATAATCGGTCTGATTTGTATCGAAGTCTGAACCGCTTATGCCCCAAGGCAACGTTCCGTCTGGATCTATGCGCTGTAAGTAGGAATCAAAGCGATTGTTTGCCGCGGAAAAATAGCCCATATAGACCACATCGCCATCCTGAACACCTGGATAAGAGCGGTTAAATGCAGTGAGTCCATTTGCAAGTTGTACGGCATTTGACCATACTGGGTCACCATCTGCGTCATACCGTTGGGCATACAAGTTTGAGTTTACGCCACTTAAAAGACTATGAAAGACCACTTCATAATCACCGTTGGACAATTCAAAAAGATTGGCAACTTGAGAATTACTGGTGCCAATCGTTTTTGTACTGGGCCAAACAGGGTTTCCACTGGCATCAAATTTTTGCATAACGGCTGGTCCCGAATCGCGCCAGGATACAATAGCATCTCCCGAGGACAATGGCAAAATGGACACCGGAACGCCAGAACCCAAACTCACACCATTTGCACCCCATAAATGATTACCATTAGTATCCAGTTTGAATGCATAGGCTGAAAAATCGCCCGTTCCCGTAACGCCAATGTAAAGATTGTCTGAAGTATCCACGACAGTATTCATAATTACAGTAAATGAACTCATTGGTAACTGATCGCTTACAAGCATTCCGTCAGCTCCCAATTTTTGGTTGCCATCGGTATCCATGATTTGTAAACGGAGTTCAATATTGTTAGGAGCTCCCACATTTTTCCAAAAAACCACATAGGTTTGTCCGTCAGAAGTTCCTTTTGCCTGCACATCGAGTTCACCAGATTCTGCTACAAGTGTGTTGGCATCAGTGTCTGTGGTCCATTGCGCATTTGCGATGAACACAGTTAAAAAGCAAATAATTGTAAATAGTTTTTTCATAATGAGTGTTTTTAGTTTTAATTATTGTTTGTGTTTTTGCTTTTATCCAATTCCTTAATAATTTTTTTGAGGGCGTTCTTTTTGTCAGAATTATTTTCCAACATTTTTTCCAAGGTTGATTTTTGTTTTGATTTGTTTTTCATTACAGGTTTCGGATTAAAAACTTTTTCAAAAGTATTGTCTAGTTTTTGTTGTGTATAATTTTTCACCCTATCAAAAACACTCAACCCAAATAAACAACCATAGCATTACCACTCAATTTATTTTAAATGATTGTTTTTAAGATATTTAAATATCAAAATGTTTGAAAAAGAATGGAAATCAAATTATCCGAAGCTAGATAAATATGCAGACAAATCTGTATGAGAATTGGTAATATCTAGCTTTTTCCGAAGTCGTGTACGCGCATTTTCCACAGATTTTGAAGACTGTCCCGTTATTTGTGAAATTTCTTTTGAAGTAAGATTAAGTTTTAAAAGAGCACATAACCGTTTGTCGCGCGAAGTTAAATCTGGATGTTTTGTTGTAAGATTTTTGTAAAACGATTCATGTACTTGTTCAAAGCGAAGTTCAAATTCTTCCCAAACATTGCTTGAAGTATCTCGTTTCAGGCGTTTGGCAATATAGTCTATGGCGTTTTGGGTTTCCTTCTTAGCCGCTTTAAGTTTTATTTCTTTTAAGTCATTCAGAATTTCTTCGATTATTTCGGTGCGGTGCATCTCTATCATCGCCTTGCCAATCAATTCCTTGTTTTTCAACTCTAGGTTAGTGTTGAGTTCCTTTTGTTTCGCTGTGGCCAATTGCTTTTCGAGCGCTGCGCGGTTTAACTTATTTCGAAAACGATACAACATCATTCCTAAAATTAATAGGATTGCGAGAAGTACCAGAAAAATTATATAATTCCGAGATTGCTTTTTGCTTTCCTCTAATTCTTTTATTTTTTCTTTGTTCCGATATTCTTCACCAATAAGTAATTTTTCAACATTTACACGCTTATCCTCAAGGTTCAAAGTATCTGAAATATTGGTGTATTTCTCAAAATATTTTGATGCCTTTTCATATTCACCCTGCGCCAAAAATGATTTATAGAGAAGGCCCACCGCTCGATATTGCTCAAAACCAAAAGGAGCAACACTATCTAAAAGCGTTACCGCCATTTCAGAATAATAGCTGGCCGAATCGGGAATTCCCCGATTTAAATAAAATTCTGAAAATTCATCATAAATCCAAGCCTCGTCGGCCTCATCAGTGGCGGGAGTAATTGTTGAAATAGCCAAGTTGTAGTGTTTTCTGGCGTTTTCAAAATCCCTTTTTTGTATATATCCCTTTCCCAAATTCGTATAGAGGAAAAATTTCAAATTTTGATTATCTATTTCTTTCGCCAAACGAAGTGATTTCTTGAAATAAAAAAGCGAGGAATCTACGTTTTTATCCAGCCAAATCCTTCCCATATTGTTCAAAATAGAGGCAAGGTTTAACGTATCGTTTAGTTTTTGCTGGTATTGGTAAACTTTTTTGAAAAATTGAAGTGCCTTTTCTTGATTGCCCGTGCGGGCGTAAACGATGGCCAAGTTATTTTCCAATTTGAATTTTTCGGAAGGAGCTCGATTTTCATAAAATGAATAGGCTTTCAGGTAATTTTCCAAAGCAATATCCAAAGCATCCTTATCGGAATAAATACCGCCCACGGTTTTATAAAAATCCGCCAAAACCTGTGGCGAATTGGCCGCCATTACATTTTCCTTTGCAATGTCCATATAATACCGGGCGCGTTCCCAATCTTCGTCCGCCAGGGCTGAAGCAACTTTAAGGCTTAAAACAGATTTTGCGGCAGGCGATGAAACCTTGGCCAAACTATCTACCAGTATCGAAACTTTTTCCTGCGAAAAGCCAAAATGGTATCCGAATAAAAGTACAAATGATATGTAAAATTTGTAATCACGCACAGCCCGAAGATACAAAAACTAATAATCTAGTAATTGTTTGATCTTCTGCCTAACTTTTTCGGTTGAAGGAATCATAGTCTCCTCCAAAGTTGAATTCAATGGAATTGCAGGCATATTCTCAGAACCAATCAGCATTACTGGTGCATCCAACTGCTGGAAACACTCTTCTTGAATTCTGCCCTGAAGCCCTCTACTAAATCCATTTTCAGAAGGTTCCTCAGTCACAACCAAACATTTTCCACATTTTTTAACCGATTTAAAAACCGTTTCATAATCTAACGGATGAAGTGTTCTAAGATCAACAACCTCAATTTTATCTTGCATTCCAAGTTCTTCGGAAGCATTCATCGCCCAATGCACGCCCATTCCGTAAGTGATAATAGAAAGCGTTTCCTCCTCTTCCTTTTTCCAGATTTCTTGTAAAACCCAAGCTTTTCCAAAAGGCAAAATATAATCTTCCGCAGGCATTACGGATGTTGCACCTTTGGTTCCTTTTACTTTGCTCCAATAAAGACCTTTATGTTCAAAAATCACAACAGGGTTGGGGTCGTAGTAGGCTGCCTTTAGCAAACCTTTTAAATCGGCTCCGTTACTGGGATACGCAATCTTGAGTCCACGAATATTCGTGACTATACTTTCAACCGAAGATGAATGATAAGGTCCTCCGCTGCCATACGCACCGATTGGCACACGCAAAACCATGGAGACTGGCCATTTTCCTTCAGAGAGATAACAGCTTCGTGAAACCTCTGTAAAAAGTTGATTGAGTCCGGGCCAAATATAATCGGCAAATTGAACCTCAACAAAAGGTTTTAGACCTACAGCACTCATTCCAACGGTACTTCCTACGATAAATGCTTCTTGGATTGGCGTATTAAAAACGCGGTTATCGCCAAATTTTTCAGCTAAAGTTGCGGCCTCTCGGAAAACTCCACCCAATCTTCGTCCCACGTCCTGCCCGTATAAAAGAGCTTCCGGATGCTTCCGCATAATTTCCTCAACAGCAGATAGCGCACAATCTACCATTACCACTTTTTCGGCTCCAGCTGGACTTCTCTCACCAACTTCTTCGGTTATTTCCGTTGGAGCAAAATCGTGCGTAAATAAATCTTCAGGCTTCGGATCTTCAGCTTCAAACGCGCGCTTGAGTGAGTTTTCGATTTCAATTTCAATTTCAGTTTCGATTTCCCCGAGTTCCTTCTCTTTAAATCCATTATCCAGTAGTAGTTTCTTCAACTTTGGATATGGATCGCGACTTTTAGCCTCCTCTAAATCATCGCGATAAAACTCCATTCTAACTCCAGAGGTATGATGGTTCAACAACGGAACTTTTGCGTGTACCAAAAAGGGTCTACGTTCAGTTCGTATTTTTGAAATCACATCTTGAAGCGTGTTATAACTTTCTTCAAAATCGGTTCCATCAATAGTCACCGCTTCCAATCCCTTAAAACCTTCTGCGTATTCAAAAGCATCTTGAGCTCGGGTTTCAGCTGCATTTGCAGAAATATCCCACCCGTTATCCTGAACTAAATAAAGTATTGGCAATTTCTTTAAAACCGCCATTTGAAAGGCTTCAGCAACCTCTCCTTCGGTAACGGAGGCGTCACCAAGGGAGCAAACTACAATTGGTGCTTCGTGTCCTCGGCTCCGCTCGGACACCGGTTCCTGAGCGGAGTCGAGGGATTCTTTATACCAAAACCCTAGTGCAACACCAGTTGCAGGAATCGCTTGCATTCCCGTAGCAGAACTTTGATGTGGGATTTTTGGTTTATCATCATCACGCAAACTGGCGTGGGCATAATAGGTACGTCCGCCAGAAAATGGATCATCTTTTTTTGCTAAAACCTGTAGCATCAATTCATAAGGCGTCATTCCGATTGATAGCAAGATTGAGTCATCCCGATAATATGGGAATACATAATCTTGGGGCAATAACTGCATTCCAGCGGCAATCTGTATCACTTCGTGCCCACGCGAGGTTGCATGAACATATTTTGAAACGGCCTTGAAGTTTTCCTCATAAACCTCTGTCATTGCTTTTGCAGTAACGAGGGTTTTGAAGGCTTTTTTGAGTATATCTTTGTTTATTTTCTTAACCACGAATTCACGAATTTTTATATTTTGTAGAGACCTAACAGGTTTCAAAAACCTGTTAGGTCTTATTAAGTTTAAATTTTTCTATTGGAATCAAATTGCTCCATATAATCAGCAATCCTTCTCAAAAAAGAACCTGCCAAATATCCATCAACTATCCTATGATCAAATGAAAGAGAAAGATACATCATTTGTCTGATTTCAATGGTATCGCCATCTTCACGTTCCATTACTTCAGCACGTTTTTTGATAACTCCAACGGCCAAAATCGCTGCTTCTGGTTGATTTATTATTGGTGTTCCCATTAAACTTCCGAAAGTACCTACATTACTTATTGTAAAAGTACTACCACTAGTGTCGTCAGCCTTTAATTTGTTGTCACGAGCTTTTCCCGCAAGTTCGTTGGTAGCTGATGCCAATTCCTTTAAATTCTTTTTATCAGCATTCCTTACAACTGGAACAATTAGGTTTCCTGAAGGTAAGGCCGTTGCCATTCCGATATTTATTTCCTCTTTTACAATAACATTTTTTCCATCTAAGGAAGAATTTATCATTGGGAAATCCTTAATCGCTTTTGCAACGGCTTCCACAAAAAGAGGTGTAAAGGTTAAGCGTTCGCCATGTTTCTCTTGGAAAGCCACTTTATTTTTATTCCTCCAAACCGCCATATCCGTTAAATCTGCTTCCACATATGCCGTTACGTGAGGAGATGTATGTTTGGAAAAAACCATGTGGTCCGCAATCATTTGCCGCATTCGGTCCATTTCCACAATTTTACCTTTTCCCTTGTCGAATTTTAGATCGGGAACTTGAAATCCTGAAGGTTCTGAAACAGCTTGCGCAAATTTAAAGGGACGACCGCTTTCTATATATTCAGAAACATCGCTTTTTCGCAAACGACCATCTTTCCCCGTTCCGGGAATCCTGGCTAGTTCTTCATAACTGATGTGGTTCTTTCGAGCAATGGCATCTACTAAAGGAGATATGAAAATGTTTTCATTTACTTTGAAGGACTTTGAAGATGAAGTCGAAGTTGAAGTTGAAGTCGAAACTGAAGAAGAAGGTTTGGATTTTTTCTTTGTCTCCGAAGTTTTTGAAACAGTTTTTTCCTGAACTCCATTTTCAGAAAATTCCAAAATAGCAATCACATCGCCAATTGGGACTACATCTCCGTTACTGAACTTATGCGCTATCATCTTTCCTGCGGCTGGCGCAGGCACTTCATTGTCCACTTTATCAGTAGCCACTTCTAAAAGTACATCACCTTCTTCAAAGGAATCGCCTACATTTACGCGCCATTCAATAATGGTTCCTTCGGTGATACTTTCGCCCATTTTGGGCATTTTGAATTCTATTTTGTTCATTATTTTCTTTTTTCTTTGCGACCTCTGCGCCTCTACGTTGAATGATTTATTGCAAAGATGCGAAGGAGCAGAGAGTTTAGTTATTTACAAATAAATATCGCAACTTCAACTATCCTTTTCCCTTGAACTCCTCCAAGGTTTTATAAAAATTTTCCTGAATTGGTCGATTCTTCGGAATTTCTCGTAACGGCTCGACTTCCCTTAAACTCTCGTGACAATCCGTTGGCAATTGCTGATACAATCTCGTCCCTGCCGTTTTCCACGCTATCATTTCATCAGAAATATCTTTAATAGCTTTTGCCGGGTTGCCAACTATTAATTTTCGTTTTGGGAACTTCGCTTCGGCTTTTACAAAACTCATTGCGCCAACAATACATTCATCACCAATTTCGGCATCGTCCATTATTACACTGTTCATCCCAATCAGACAATTTCTTCCCAGATTAGCACCGTGAATTATTGCACCGTGACCTACGTGAGCACTCTCCTTTAACACGATACTTTTTCCTGGAAACATATGAACAGTACAGTTTTCCTGAACATTAACTCCATCCTCAAGGATAATCTCTCCCCAATCGCCGCGAATGGCTGCTCCTGGCCCAATATAACAGTTTTTACCAATAATTACATTTCCCGTAACAGCCGCCAATGGGTGTACGAAGCTAGATTCGTGAATTACGGGGATGTGGCCTTTGAAACTGTAAATCATAATTTTAATATCGAATAATGAATCTCGAATATCGAACTCAGAAATACTTCATCATTCACTACTCGTAATTCGGTGTTCATTATTTGAAGCGTTTCAACGTTTCTTTCGTAAAATCGCTCAACACCAATCTCCCCGAAATCACTGCTCTTTCCGCAAGCAATCCATCCCAATCTTCCGTACCACTCCAAAATACTTTTTTCATTTCTTTCATCGCCTCGGGATTATAATTACAAAGATTTTCAGCAAATTTCTGAACCGCCTCGTCCAATTCTTCTACCGAGTCATAAACCTGATTGTACAGTCCTTTATGTTTTGCCCATTCGGCTTCGTAAAAACTGTTGGCATCAATTGCTATCTGACTGAAGCCACTGGTGCCAAGTTTTCGTTCAACTGCAGGACCAACTACAAAAGGACCAATCCCAATGTTCAATTCACTTAATTTAATTGCAGCGAACTTGGTCGCCATACAATAATCGGTCGCCGAAGCAACACCTACTCCGCCACCAACGGTTTTCCCTTGAATTCTCCCAATGATGAATTTAGGGCATTTGCGCATAGCATTGATCACATTTGCAAACCCGCTGAAAAAGACTTTTCCAGTTTCGGCATCATTGATATTTATAAGTTCAGTGAAACTAGCACCGGCACAGAAAGTTCTGTCGCCACCACTTTTCAGAATAATCACTTTTATAGCATCGTCATTTCCAGCTTCTGTAATTGTATTTGCAAGATTCGCCAATACTTCTCCAGGCAGGCTATTGTGCGCCGGATGGAAAAATTCGATGGTGGCGATTCCGTTTTCTGTGTTTTGTTTTACGTATGCTTCGTTCATATATATTCGTCCTTTTGACGATTTTTTATTTGGTTACAATTTATTCAATATAAAAGACTTTTCCTTTTGATTTGGGTACTTTAACCAATCAAATCCATAAATTCCTCCCATTTCTAAATTGACTTTTATGGTTCTACAAAATAAACCAACTTTTTGCAATTATAAGGCTCAAAACTGGCTTTTATAAGAAGGTTAACTTTGAGTTTGAGCTGACTTCGCGATTTCTATAATTAAATAAGAAGCCACTGTAATTTTAAAAATAAATTTCTATCTGTTCTCACTTTTTAAAACGTCATATACCGTATATCTTTGACGAAAAAACTGCCCGATGTTTAAGAAGTTTAAGATAGATTCATTTGTAATTGCCATCGTAATAAGTATTGCTATCGCGTATTTTTTACCTCAACTGGGAGCATCAGATAGTCCTGTGCCGATGAATTTAATCAGCAGCCTCGGAATCTCATTTATTTTCTTCTTCTATGGGTTGAGTCTTAATTCCGAAGCAATCAAAAACGGACTTAAAAACTGGAAATTACACCTCTCAGTGCAGAGTTCAACATTTATATTATTCCCACTTCTTATTCTGCCGTTTTTTCCATTGTTTAAAGACACGTCTTATGAAATTCTTTGGTTGGCATTTTTATTTATGGCCGCTTTACCATCAACTGTATCTTCTTCTGTAGTTCTGGTTTCTATGGCAAAAGGGAATTTGCCAGCTGCAATTTTTAATGCTAGTATCTCAGGAATTATTGGAATAATTATAACGCCATTGTGGATGATGCCATTTATAAAACAAACCGAAGTTGAATTCGATTTCTCATCAATCTATATCCAGCTGATTTCTGAAATTGTAATTCCTTTGATTCTAGGACTTTTACTGCGAAAATTCCTCGGAATGTGGGCGCAAAAACATAAAAAACAATTAAACCTATTTGATAAATTTATTATCCTTTTAATCATTTATAAAAGTTTTGTAAAGTCGTTTGAAGATAAGATTTTTTCCAGTGTAAGCTTAATGGAAATGAGTATTATGGTAGCCTTGGTTCTACTATTATTCTTCATTGTTTACTCACTTACTGGATGGTTTGGGAAAATTTTCAAATTTAATCACGCAGATCAGATTACAAATCAATTTTGTGGCACGAAAAAATCCTTGGTCCACGGAACGGTTTTTTCTGAAGCTTTATTTGGGCAAACCAGTATTGTAGGAATTATCCTTTTACCCTTAATGTTTTATCACGCTTTTCAGATATTAGTTATCAGTATCATTGCTACTAAAAAGCGATCCGGTGGCTGAAGCCAACGGCAATTCTTTTATCACCGTCTGCTTCAGCTGACGGCTCAGGAAAGTATCTTAAACAGGCTTTAGCCGCATCATTGAGACTTTTGTCTTGAAGACTTTTAAAAATCATAAGCATCCGATTTTGAAACATCTATAATTTGCCTATCTTCAGTTCTTTAACGTTTAAAAAAGTATCATATGAGTTGGGTACGAATTTGGGTTCATCTGGTTTTTTCTACAAAATATCGAAGGCCTTTTCTCAAAAGCTTGGAATTACGAGAGACTATGTTTGAACATATCGCTCAAAATGCCAAAAAGAAAGAATATTTGGTTGGATAGTGTAGGCGGATATTCCGATCACGCCCATTGTCTAATTTCTCTGGGGAGAAATCAAAGTATGAGTGAAGTAGTACAGCTCATTAAAGGCGAAAGCTCTCATTGAATAAATAAAAGTGGTCTTCTGAAGAATCAATTTGTATGGCAGGATGATTACTGGGCCGTTAGTGTGAGTGAAAGCCACATATTTTCTGTTAGAAAATATATCGAAAATCAAGAAGCGCATCACGGAATGAAGTCTTTCTCGGAGGAGACAGCTATTTTTATGAAGAAATATGGATGGGAATTAGTTAAAGATTGAAAAAAGATGGGCTTTTATGCGGCTAAAGCCGAATTCCAAATTTTCCTAATTTCCGTTGGCTGAAGCCAACGGTAATAGCTGAAGTCTACGGTAATTTTTTAAAATCTTCTGATCTACACTATTATCGGGAATTTATAGAATTTTTTTTGCCCTCATTGAAACAAACTCAATTCCTTTATTGAACTCTCTTGCTTTAATTTACCGTCCGCTTTAGCGGACGGTTTATAGAGTTTTACAGAGGCTTTAGCCGCAAGACACTTGAGGTTTAAATCAAACCGAATTGTTCAAAATGATGGTTAAGGTGTTTTCTTTCCAACAAATACCATTCGTATTTATTCAGTTCCCCAAAAACCATATTATTTAGCTTGGCTTCGGGATTTTCTTTGAAATAGACCTTATAAGCTTCTCTTTCCTCAAGAAATTTCTCCTTGGCAGTTGCCAAATCAGGATGTTTTAAGATATCCAATTTACCCTTTTCCAATTCTGGGAAATTTGTGTTATGTGGAAATTTCTCATAGTTGTAAAGACTAGCGTGAACCTTTTCCAAAATCTTTTCTGGCGTAGCAATTTCGAAGTCCTGAAGTTTACCGGAGGCAATTCTATAAGTGTATTCTAAATGTTCCAACATATTTTGAGGGGTCATAATACCCCATTTCGGCTTAATGTCTTCTGATAATTTGTTTAAAGATTCTTGGATTTTTTCATCAGTCATTTCAACAAAAACTTCCTGTTTCTTTTGAACCATTGTCAGAATGGTTGCGATTGCCACCAACTCATTCTCAGCATCAAAAACCTCAACAAACCATTTTACAATTCCACTGGGATGTTCTGCAGACGCAACATCACGATCTACTTTTTGCTTACACGTCAATCGCACATAGATAGTGTCATTGTGATACAGAGGACGTAGGAAACGACAATCTTCCAAACCATAATTTGCGGCTACTGGACCTTTGTTTGGATAAACGAACAATCCCGCTGCTGCTGCAATTATAAAGTAACCGTGGGCGGTTCGTTTTTCAAAAATACTTCCGTCTAGGGAAGTGATATCGGTATGGGCATAAAAATGATCCCAAGTTAAGTTTGCAAAACTGATAATGTCAGAATCAGTAAGTGTGCGTTTATGAGTTTTTAGGGACATTCCAGGCTGGATATCTTCCCAGTGATATTTAAATGGATGTTGTGCCGCTTCCTTATATTTTGCATTTGCCTGATAAATTCCTGTAATTTCGGTTAAAGTAGTTGGGGAACCTTGGATGGCTGTACGCTGCAAATAATGTTTTATTCCCCGCATTCCACCCATTTCCTCTCCGCCACCCGCACGACCAGGACCGCCGTGAACTAAATACGGAAGTGGAGAACCGTGTCCTGTGCTTTCTTTGGCACTTTCACGGTTTAGCACTAAAATTCTTCCGTGATGGGAAGCTGCGTTAATCACATATTCCTTTGCTATTTTATCATCATTTGTAGCGATAGAAGAAACTAAGGAACCTTTCCCCATTTGAGCTAAAAGGATTGCTTCATCTAAATTTTTATAAGGCATAATCGTACTTACCGGACCAAAGGCTTCAGTTTCGTGAACTGCTAAATTTTCGAACGGATTATCTTCACGAAGTAAAATCGGCGCTAAGAAAGCGCCCTTTTTAGCATCAGCCCCTATTACGTCGATTTTATCCAAATTGCCATAGACAATACTTGCGGTTTTTGACAACTCTTGAACGCGTTCTCTAACTTCCTGCACTTGATCCATACTCACCAAAGAGCCCATTCGCACTTCTTTTAGACGTGGATCACCAATAGTTACTTTCGAAAGTGCTTTTCCAAGCGCAATTTGTACGTCTTCAATTAAGTTTTCTGGTACAATTACTCGGCGAATGGCGGTACATTTTTGTCCACATTTCACGGTCATTTCATTTCTAACTTCCTTAATAAAAAGATCGAATTCAGGAGTTCCTGGAACTGCATCTTCACCTAAAACAGATGAATTAAGGGAATCGGCCTCCATTGTAAAAGGCACCGCCTCATTAATAATTCTAGGATGTGCTTTTAGCATACGCCCCGTAGTTGCCGAACCAGTGAAAGTAACCACATCCTGAGATTCCACGCTGTCAAGAATAGTTCTTGCAGATCCCGAGATCAATTGCAATGCACCTTCAGGTAAAATTCCTGATGCGATAATTTCGCGAACTACGGCTTCGGTTAAAAAGGAGGTGTTCGTCGCAGGTTTAACCACAGCCGGAACACCTGCCATCCAGTTTACCGCACATTTCTCAAGCATTCCCCAAACTGGGAAATTAAAAGCATTAATATGAATGGCAACACCGCGTTTTGGCACCATAATGTGATGAGCCATAAAACGTCCACCGCGAGAAAGATCTATTGGGTCACCTTCAACGTGATAGGATTGATTTGGAAATAATTTCCGAAGCGAAGCATTGGCAAACAAGTTTCCAAAACCACCTTCAATATCAATCCAGCTATCTACTTTAGTAGCACCTGTTCTATAGCTGATTTCATAAAAATCGGCTTTCTTTTTTGTTAAATAAAGGGCTAAGGATTTTAGCATATTCCCGCGTTCCTGAAAAGTCATCTTTCGAAGCGCATCGCCCTTTGTTCTTCCATATTGAAGAATTTCAGCAAAATCGAGACCTTCTGTATCTGATAGCGCAATGACCTCACCAGTTATGGCATCGTGCATCGGCACGCCTTCGCCATTACCTGTTATCCATTGACCTGTTACGTAATTATGTAGTTTTTTCATCGTTTATTTTTTATGGAATCCAAATTTCATGGTCCTACATCATTCCAATTTCCTATTCTCTTTAAAATCTTATAATCTTATTCAAACTCTCAACCACCTGATTAAACTCAGGTTTAGTTAATTTTCCATATTTTGTCTTCAGTCGTTCCTTTGCAATGGAGCGGATATGAATAGTCATTACTTCAGAAGTTTGGGGCAATCCATTTTCGCTTGTAGGCTCGACAATTAAATTTCCCTGATAGTGTTTCAACTTACTGGTTAGCGGACAAATTATTACCGTGTTGACCAAACTATTAACCAAGTTTCCTGAAATTATCACTGCAGGTCGTCGACCACTTTGTTCGCTGCCAATAGTTGGATCTAAATAAACCTCGTAAATATCTCCTTGATTCATTTGTTTTCAAATTCTTCAAGCGTTTTTAGGTAATCGGCCATACCTTCTTCCGCCATTAATAGCATATCTTCGTCTTTCGCCATACGCTTATACGATTTTATATATGCCGCTCGCTCAAGTTGCTCTAAATATATTTTGAGCGCTTTCTCGATAATTTTGTTTTTAGGAAGCTTGAGATCTGTGGCTGCCTTAGCAAGGTCATTGAGAAGTTTATCCGGTAAGGATGATGTGAATGTTGCCATTTTATATTTATTTTATGTAAATATAAAACATATTGGTCAATAAACCTACCAGGAGATTTTGTTTTTCGCTAGTGCAAACAGAAAACAATATTTCAACAGGTTCAGCCCACCGAACCTTGCAGGAAAGAGATTGTCTTAAAAAAATACATTCCAAATTTCACCTTGCTTCATTCGTTCTCTAGCTCTACTAATATTCTAAACCAATCTTCTATTCCTTCTTCAGCTAATTCTAACATTTCAGGATCATTTGCAGCTCGCATAAAAGATTTGGCGTATTGTGCTTTTTCTATTTGTTCAAAATAATGTTGAAGTGCTTTTTCGATTAATTTATTCTTCGGCATTTTTAACTCCTTCGCCATCTTTGCAAGATTTTCAAGAAGCTCGTCTGGTAAACTTGATGTGAATGTTGCCATATTATATTTATTTATTGTAAATACAAAAAATATTGGTCATTAAACCTACAAAGAGGTTTCCTTTTGTACTTTCGCAAAAACAAAACAATACTTCGATAGGCTCAGCACCTTACAGCTTGCAAGTTAATTTACGTTTTCAATAATCGCCGCATAGCCTTGTCCAACACCCACACACATCGTAATCAATGCATATTTTTTATTTTTCAGCTGAAGTTCCAATGCTGCGGAATAGGCAAGCCGAGCTCCTGTAACACCAAGTGGATGACCAATTGCGATTGAACCTCCGTTAGGATTAATCCTTGGATCGTTGTCTTTCAAGCCCCATTCACGGATACATGCCAAAGCTTGTGATGCGAACGCCTCATTGAGCTCTATCACGTCCATATCTTCCATTTTCAAACCAGCTTTTTCAAGTGCCTTGTTGGAAGCTTCAACTGGGCCAATTCCCATAATCCGAGGTTCTACACCAACGACTGCTGAGCTTACAATTCTGGCGATTGGTTTTAAATTATACTTTTTTACAGCATCACCTGAAGCGATAATAGTTGCAGCGGCACCATCATTCAATCCTGAAGAATTTCCGGCTGTAACGCTTCCATCCTTTTTGAAGGCGGGACGCAGTTTTGCTAGAATTTCTTTTGATGTTCCAGGTTTAATAAACTCATCATTCTTAAAAATAATTGGATCTTTTTTGCGCTGCGGAATTTCCACGGAAACAATTTCTTTTGCCAACCTACCATTTTCTTGGGCTTTGGTAGCTTTCATTTGCGAATTACACGCAAACAAATCTTGGTCTTCACGCGAAATATGATGCTTTTCAACTAAATTTTCAGCGGTATTTCCCATTCCGTCAGTGCCATACATTTCTGCCATTTTAGGATTTACAAAACGCCAACCGAAGCTGGAATCGTACATTTTTGAATCTGTTCCAAAAGCTTTTGATGGCTTTGCAACAACGTATGGTCCACGTGTCATATTTTCAACACCGCCAGAAATAAAGAGATCGCCATCACCGGCTTTAATTGCTCTGTTGGCGTGGATGATAGCGGAAAGCCCACTACTGCAAAGTCTGTTTACGGTTTCTCCCGGAACAGTTACTGGTAAACCTGCTAAAAGTGAGGCCATACGCGCAACATTTCTATTGTCTTCGCCCGCTTGATTTGCACAGCCAAGAATTACGTCGTCGTAAGCTTCTTTTGGGATGTTTGGATTTCGCTTTACTATTTCCGCAATTACCAAAGCTGCCAAATCATCTGTTCTTACAGTGCTTAGTGCTCCTTGATAACTACCTATTGGAGTTCGTATTCCATCTATTATATATGCGTCCATAAATTAAAGTTGAAACTGAAATCGAAAAATGAGTTTCAGTATTTAATTAAAAATTAAAATTTTCTATTGGTTTTAAATTTACAAGATGATTTTCTTTTTGCTATCGCAAAAAGAAAACAATACTTCCACAGCTTCTGCACACCTCATATTGCAGTATAATCCTACATTTCGGCAAAGGTATCACCTTGTTTAATGTCGCCACTATTATAACCTTTCATAAACCATTTCATGCGCTGTTCTGAGGTTCCGTGGGTAAAACTATCTGGCTGAACATCACCTTGAGTTCTTTTTTGAATGGCATCATCACCAACGGCATTAGCAGCACTTAAGGCTTCTTCAATATCGCCTTCTTCCAAATATTCTTTATTGTAATGCGCCCAAACTCCGGCATAAAAATCGGCTTGAAGCTCTAGCGCTACCGATAATCTGTTGGCTTCACTTCTATTTTGCCTTTGAAGCTTCGTTACTTTTTGAGAAGTACCGAGTAATGTTTGTACGTGATGTCCTATTTCGTGTGCGGTTACATAAGCAATGGCAAAATCGCCACCCTTAGCTCCGAAACGATTTTTTAATTCATCAAAAAAGGCCAGGTCCATATAAAGTTTTTGATCAGCAGGGCAATAAAACGGGCCAGAAGCTGAGCTTGCATTTCCACAACCAGTACTTACGGCATCTGTAAACAGGACCATAGTGGGATCTTGATACTGCCCAATATTATTTTCGCTAAAGATTTCACCCCAAACATCTTCGGTAGATGCTAACACAGTAGCCATAAAGCTTCCCATTTCCTTTTCTTGGGCGGTAAGTTCTCTTTGCTCTGTTTGTTGGACGGTTTGGCTATTGCCGATTTGCTCAACTATAGGCGCCAACTGTTTTCCAGTATCACCTCCAAAAAACTGTAAGCCTAGAACAATTAATGTTACTACGATTCCACCACCTGCTGCCATCTTGCTTTTGCTCATTCCACGACGGTCGTCTAGGTTCCCGCTCTTTCTTCTACCTTGCCATTTCATATATTTTTGAATTTAGATAAATGTAAATAACTGTTTTCGATTCTATCCATTTTTAATTTCATAAAAATAAACAAAATCAAATATGAATTTGTAAAATTAATGGTAAAACCTACAGGAGGATTCTTTTTCACTCTCCCTAAAAGAAAATGATTCTTCAACAACCTCAATACTGTTTTATTTGTTGATTAATCGTTTGACCAGACTTTAGAAGCTCTATAAACTACACCTTTAAAAAGCGCAACCAATTCGTCTCCTCGCTTTACCTCAACGATATTGAACCCTAATTTGTTGCCAACTTTTTCAATTACAGATTCTGCTATTAAATAATCACCTTCATTCAAGGCTTCAATGTGGTTAATGGATGTTTCAATAGAAACTGCATATTTTCCGTGCGTGTTTGCTGCAAAACCAAAAGCTGTATCTGCCAACGAATATGCTATTCCGCCGTGCGCTTTGTTCATGCTGTTTAGCATTTCCTTTCGGATTTTTAAGCCCAACTTTACTTTTCCAAGTTCTGAACTAAGTATTTCTATCCCCATCCATTTACTAAATGAATCTAGTGATAGCATTTTTTGCGGAATATCTTTTCCTTCCATTTTAGAGTTTTAAAAATTTACCTTCCCTTTCGATAGTTATCGAAAGTGTCTGAGGAGATATCTTATTTTAATTGAAGAATTTTCTATTTTCACGCTTCATCTTACGCAACAAGGGCGAACAGCGATAACGATCTTCATGATACATCTCATAAAGCGCGTCCATTTTTGAAACGCACCAATCTATTCCTTTTTCATCTGCCCAAGCTAACAATCCTTTTGGGTAATTAACGCCTTTCGTCATAGCATTATCAATATCTTCTGCGGAAGCGATATTCCAGAATAATGCATCAGCGGCTTCATTAATCAGCATAACAAGGATTCTTTCAAAAATAATTTTATCCGATACTTTTTCTTTAGAATCCGTTCTCAAATCCTTTCGAACTGACATTTTTCCATCCTCGGAATAATTATAATATCCTTTCCCACTTTTTCTTCCTAAATAGCCAGCTTCCGAAAAACGTTTTTGAGTAAACGAAGGTTTATAACGTGGGTCGTAATAAAAGGCTTCAAAAACGGATTCCGTTACCGTATAGTTTACGTCGTTTCCTATAAAATCCATTAATTCAAAGGGACCCATTCTAAAGCCGCCAATTTCTTTCATAGCTGAATCGATCTCAGGAAATGAAGCAATTCCTTCTTCATAGATACGAAGTGCTTCCCCATAAAAAGGCCGCGCAACTCGGTTTACGATAAATCCGGGAGTGTCTTTTGCCACGGCAACAGTTTTCCCCCAATCTTTTATGGTTTGTACAGAAATATTTAAGGTTTCTTCTGAAGTCTGGATTGCCGGAATAACCTCAACCAATTTCATTAATGGCGCTGGATTGAAAAAGTGAATTCCGATGCAGCGTTCTGGTTTTTGCAATGAGGATGCAATGGATGCAATTGAAAGCGAAGAAGTGTTTGACGCAAGAATACAATCATCGCTTACAAATTTTTCAAGAGTTGAAAACACGTTCATTTTAACATCCAAGTTCTCGACTATTGCCTCAATGGTCATATCCGAATCCTTTAATTTTTTTAAAGAATTGACGTACTGTATGTTATTCTGTATCCGCTCTTTTTCTTCTGAATCGATTTTTCCTTTTTCAACCAAACGATCCATTATCTTTTTCAAAGACGCTTCCGCTTTTTGCAAGGCTGCTTCGTTTGTATCAAAAATTCTTACCGTACATCCGGCTGTGGCCGCTATTTGTGCGATACCGGCGCCCATTGTTCCTGAGCCTATTATTCCTATTTTCTTCATAATTGTTTTTCTATCTGCCCTCCAAATAAATTCGGAGGTTAGTATTTCGGCCGTGCCGATGGAACTTTATTTCCCTTTAAACTCTGGTTTTCTTTTATTCACAAAGGCATCAACTCCTTCGGCATAATCTTCACTTTGAGCAGCTTCTATCTGCAGTTTACTTTCCAAGTTTAATTGTTCTTCCAAGGAATTATTCAACGAATTATTCAGCAAACGCTTTGTAAGTCCTAGCGCCTTCGTAGGCATATTCGCCATTGTATTTGCAATATTTTTCACTTCTTCAGAAAAGTCTTCCGAAGAAACCACTTTATAAACCATTCCCAGTTTTTCGGCTTCTTCCGCAGAAACTTTATCACCGAGCATCATCAAGGCTGAAGCTTTTTGGAAACCTATCAATCGAGGTAAAAAGAATGTTCCAGCACTGTCGGGAACCAAACCAATCTTACTGAATGCCTGAATAAAACTTGCTTTTTCCGAAGCAATCACCACGTCGCAGGCCAAGGCAATATTCGCCCCAGCTCCAGCAGCAACGCCGTTGATTGCGCCAATTATTGGTTTTTCAATACTTCTGATTCGGGTAATAATTGGATTGTAATGTTCTTCAAGAATTTTTTTAAATCCAGGATTTAGTTCTGGAGAAGTAACCTCCTTTAAGTCCTGACCAGCACAAAACGCCTTTCCATTTCCTGTAATCACAATTGCTCGGACTTCTGGATTCTTTTCACAGGCATCGAGTGCACTTTGAAGAAGGAGAGCCATTTCACGGTTGAAGCTGTTGAATACTTCCGGTCTATTAAGCGTTAATGTTGCTACTTTGTTTTCTATTTGGGTGGTAATATTCATTTTTATTAAAATTTTATCTAAGTTTTATCCCTTCCGTCCCCGATGGAGAAGTGGGCCATTCTTTGCATTCCTCTCAGTCGTGCCTCCTTGGTCGGATGCAAGGAAAAGGGAAGGAGCGTTGGGAGTTTAAAATTAATAAGAGTCTTTCTCACTTCTAAAATCTGATGTCTTACTTTAAACATTTAAAATAATCAAATGGTTCGTGGCAATCGTCGCATTTAAAAAGTGCCTTACAGGCTGTAGAACCAAATTGGCTAACCAAATGTGTGTTCGTACTTCCACATTGCGGACATTTCACTAGTTTTTTACCGTGGAGCAAAACATCTATATCGTGCGATTCTGACAATGGACGGGAAATTCCATATTCTTCCATTTTCTGTAGGCCTTCCTCACTAATCCAATCGGTGGACCAAGCTGGAGAAAGAACCAATTCAACTTCTGCTTTTTTTCCTATTTCGGAAAAAGCGGCTTTTAAATCATCGCTAATTACATCCATTGCTGGGCAACCAGAATAGGTTGGGGTTAGTTTTATTTTTACAATTCCATCTACTTCTATTGCCTCACGAATAACGCCGAGAGCCAGAACCGAAAGCACTGGAATCTCCGGATCTGAAACGGTTTCCAGAACAGAGATTAAATCCTTCTCAATATTTAAATTTTCAATGCTCAATTTTCAATATTCAATTTTCAGGGTTTCTTCGATTTTGCAGTTTTTATGCTCTTTGCGAAAATAGCCACTAGTTCTTCACACTCCTTCAAGCTTTTTTCAGCGTTCTCGATATCTTTTAATAGTTCGGCTCCAATTTGAATTTTCAAATTAACTCTCGACTCCTTCAATTCCTTTAGTACAATTCCCATTTTGTGAATAAAGTCTTTTGCGGATTCTGCGCCTTGGACCTCGCCGTAATTTAACGCTGCGCCAGTTGTCTAGCGAATAAGTTGTTTTGACCAATGATCCAACGCATAATTATATTCAATTCTCGTAAATAGATTAATGCATAAAATTGCAAAACCAATTAACCTGTCTTCCAAATCAAATTTTCTTTCCATAATTTATTTTTTTTCTGAAAATTGAAAATTGTTCGTTGAATATTGAACATTGTTTACCATTGCATATTCGGATAGGTACGTTGCATATATTGCAACTCTGCTAAAATATATCCCATATGTTCTGTATGAATCCCTTCCTTTCCACCTTTATTAAAATATTTATTTTCGGGGACGGTAAGGGCTGCTTCCTTTAAAACTTCGGAAACTTCTTCGTAATACTTTTCTTTGAAAGTTGAAACGTCTATTCCAATCCCTTCTTTCGCCATTGCTTTTTCAACATCGGTCATATAGAAAAGTTCGTCAGTAAATCGCCATAAATCATCGATTGCGTCTTGCATTTTTTTCTTGCTTTCTTCAGTACCGTCACCTAAACGTTTTACCCAGTCGCCTGAAAATCTTTTGTGATAACTTACTTCTTTTATCCCTTTTTTGGCGATAGCAGCTAGTGTTTCATCTGGGCTATGCTGTAATTTTTCTATCAGCATAAAATGGTAAACATCAAACAAAAATTGACGCCCAATTACATAGCCAAAATGTGTATTAGGTTGTTCTACCAATAAACAGTTTTTGTAGTCTCCCTCAATTCTTAGGAAGGCAATGTCATCTTCAGTGCTATCTTCGCCTTTAAGTTTGGCGGCATATTGATAATAGCTTCGAGTTTGACCTAGTAAATCCAATGAAATATTGGTCAGCGCAATATCGGTTTCCAAACTTGGACCGTGGCCGCAGAGTTCGCCCAATCGCTGTGCAAGGATTAGGGAGTTGTCGGCGATTGTTAGGATATAATTGTATAAGTGGTTATGTTTCATCTTTTCTGAAAACGAAATCGAAAATCAAATCGAAATCGAAGGGTTTAGTTATTTATAATTTGCTTTAAATAATTTACCAGTGACTGCATTATTTAAAATATTAACGTGATTCTCTAAAATCAAAATTGAGGGAATCAACTATATTTTTTTAAAAGTGTAACAACGATTCTTATAAGTTCGTCATTTTCATTTTTTATTGCCTCTACATTATTGGCATCTATTAAATTCGCTTTAACCTGAATATTAAAATTTCTTAGAGACTCGCGTAATTCTTAATTTATTTGCTCTATCCTTATCTGAGCCCGCTCCTTCAAATTCTCTAAAATTTAAAGCTGAGGAACAAGCTGATCGTATGAGTTGCTTCGCCAAATAATCTGCCGCAAAAGATTTTGGAGGCAAATTAAATAGTATGACTACGGAAGCTGCGAAATCTTCAAAACGATTATCTAAGTTATAATTTTTCATTTTTTCGATTTCGATTTCGATTTCCCTACATATGTTTTACTTCGTCAGGCAAATGGTAAAAGGTTGGATGACGATATACCTTGTCCTGAGCGGGTTCGAACATTTCACCATTGTGATCTGGATTTGAAGCGGTAATGTTTTTGCTTTCTACAACCCAAATGCTTACTCCTTCGTTTCTTCGAGTGTAAACATCACGTGCATTTTCCATTGCCATTTCAGCATCGGCAGCGTGAAGGCTTCCGAAGTGACGGTGTTCGAGTCCGTTTTTACTACGGACAAAAATTTCCCAAAGGGGCCAGTTTTTTTTCTTTTCAGACATAAGATATTAGATTTGAGATATTAGACGTGTGACATTGGACGCTTCTTCTCACGTCTCTCCCGATAGTTTTCGGGACTCACACCTCACCTCTATTTTTAACTTGCTTTCGCTACTTTTTTATTTGCATTCTTTTCTGCGTGGGCCATTGCGGCATCACGCACCCATTCGCCATTATTCCATGCATTGACTCTGGCGCTCATTCGTTCTTTATTACAAGGACCGTGGCCTTTAACCACTTGCCAGAATTCATCCCAATCAATTTCACCAAAATCGTAATGCCCAGTTTCTTCATTGAATTTTAAATCTGGATCTGGCATTGTAATTCCAAGAATATCTGCTTGGGGTACAGTTTGATCTATAAATTGCTGACGCAATTCGTCATTACTTTTACGCTTTAATTTCCATTTCATAGATTGTTCGGTGTGAACAGATTCCGCATCAGTTGGCCCTAACATCATCAAACTTGGCCACCACCAACGGTTTAAAGCATCTTGAGCCATTGCTTTTTGCTCTTCGGTTCCGCGACAAAGGGTAAGCATAATCTCGTAACCTTGACGTTGGTGAAAACTTTCTTCTTTACAAACACGCACCATGGCACGTGCATAAGGTCCAAAAGAAGTATTGCACAGAGGCACTTGATTGATAATTGCGGCTCCATCTACCAACCAACCAATCGCACCCATATCGGCCCAAGTGATTGTTGGATAATTGAATATAGAGGAGTATTTTGCTTTTCCTGAATGTAGTTGCTCATAAAGTTCTTCACGGGAAATACCCAAAGTTTCACAGGCGGAATACAGATACAATCCATGGCCAGCTTCATCCTGAACTTTCGCAAGCAACGCTGCTTTTCTCCGCAACGAAGGAGCGCGGGTAATCCAGTTTCCTTCAGGTAACATTCCAACAACTTCGGAATGTGCATGCTGGCTTATTTGCCTGATATGGGTTTTTCGATATTTCTCGGGCATCCAATCTTTCGGCTCTATCTTTTCATCGCGCGAGATGCGGGCTTCGAAAATTTCTTCAAGGTTTTTTACTTCTTTTTCGCTCATAATATCATCGTATTATACCTACAAGGAGATTGCTTCGTACCTCGCAATGACGCCTTGCAGGAAAATTCATTAAACATCAAAATCTACTTTTACTTTTTCCGAAGTAGGAACAGCTTGACAACTTAAAATGTAGTTTTGGGCCACTTCTTTGTCTTCCAAAGCATAATTTACTTTCATCTCAACTTCGCCCTCTATAATTTGGCATTTACAAGTGCTGCAAACCCCACCTTTACAGGCAAAAGGCAGATCGGCACCCGCAGCCAAAGCAGCATCCAGAATGTTATCAAAGTCTTTGGTCATTGTGAATTGGAATTCCTTTCCGGCATCCACAATGGTTACTTCAACGCCTTCCACATTTTGCTTCGCCAAACGCTCTGCTCTTTTAATATCTTCCTCTGATAATCCAGTTACGAAGAGTTCAAAATGAATTAACTCCTTTGGCAAACCTGCATTTATCAAAAATTCACTTACATAATCTACCATTTTTTCTGGACCACACAAAAATACTTCACTCGTATCTGGAATATCGATAAAGTTTTTCGCGAGGACTTCCATTTTCTCGTCATCAAAACGTCCGTTGAATAGTTCAATATCGCGGCGTTCCTTCGTAAGAAAATAATAAATTTCAAGCCTTCCGAAGTATTGGTTTCGCAATTGCTCCAATGCTTCCTTAAAGATAATGGATTTGGCGGTTCTATTCACATAAAACAGCTTGCAAGTTGCATTTGGCTCCAATGCCAAATGCGTTTTAATCATGGAGAGAACCGGTGTAATTCCGCTTCCAGCGGCAAAGAAAAGGTAGTTTTTTGAGGTGTCGGGATTCACTTCAACCCCAAAAGTTCCACTTGGCACCATTACTTCCAAAGTATCTCCAGGGTGCAATTTTGAATTTACAAAGTTTGAAAACTTACCTTCCGTAATTGTTTTTACAGCTACTTGCCATTGATTATCCACCGGACTGGAACACAAACTATAGGAACGGCGCGTATCTTCACCATCAATATCCGCTTTTAAAGTTAAATGTTGTCCTTGACGAAAGTGGAACCTTTCTACCAAATCTTCTGGAACATCAAAGGTAATTACCGAACAATCGCTGGTTTCTTTGTAAACGTCTTTTACTTTTATTTTATGAAATTTCGCCACGTGTATATATTGATTAACAAAACTACGGTTTTTAGTTGAAGCTGCAATTTACAAAACAAGACCCACTTACCTCAACCTCCTTTAAAGTTTAAGGGATTTTATTATAAATCTAAACAATATCTTTCTTTTAAGACATAAGTCCATAACTCGACCCAGACCGAGATTATGAACTTTATCTAACTTGGGTTTAAAGTATTGCCACGAATTACACTGATTCTCACGATCCCGCCTCTCCTTCTACGGGTAAACCGGGCGTGCAGGTTCATACTCTCTTGAAAATGAAGGCGCAAGGGTGCTTTAGATTTCACGAATGAAACAGACTTTCAGTCTGTTTTGAAAACGTTATAATAATTAGTAAGCAAAGGTTTAGTCATGTTTTTACCCTTATAAATATTACATCTTAAATATCAAGTTATTACAAAGGCAGTTAGATGAAAGGAAAAACGGGGTAAACCCCCTTCCGATTTTTTTGCGAAAAAGCAAAAAATCACTCTGTATTCCTCTCGATCGTGCCTTTCTCGTCGGATACAAGTGAAAAAGGGGAGGGAGCGATACGTTTTCAAAACAAAACTGAGTACTTTTGAACTATGGAATCCCACTCTGCCCGTTGGGCATCTCTCCCAAAGAGAGAGAGAAATTATTGAAAGTATTATTCCTTCATTATTTTAATTCAAAATATGAAAAAAAAGATTGAAACCAACGAATTGTTGGACCGGCTACCACCGCATTTAAAACAGTACATCAAGCCACAGGATTATGAGCAATATACGCCTATAAATCAAGCGGTCTGGCGTTATGTAATGCGAAAAAACGTGAATTATTTAAGCCGGGTGGCGCACGAAAGTTATCTAAATGGGCTTGAAAAAACCGGCATTTCCATAGATGATATTCCTTCCATGTACGGAATGAACCGTATTTTGAAAGAAATTGGCTGGGCTGCAGTTGCTGTTGACGGGTTTATTCCGCCGAATGCATTTATGGAGTTTCAAGCCTATAAAGTGCTGGTGATTGCAAGCGATATTCGTCAACTTGAAAATATAGAATACACCCCGGCGCCAGATATTATTCACGAAGGTGCTGGCCACGCTCCTATTATCGCAAGTCCGGATTATGCTGAATATTTACGGCGTTTTGGAGAAGTTGGTGCCAAAGCCATTTCCAGTGCGCACGATATTGATATGTATGAAGCCGTTCGCGAACTTTCCATTTTAAAAGAAAGCCCCCTCCCAACCTCCCCAAAAGGGGAGGGAGCAAATTCAGCTAAACAGGAACATTTGTCTAAAATTGAAGCTGCCGAAACTAGAGTTGAAGAACTTCAAAATAAAAAAGTGAAACCTTCTGAAATTTCATTGATTCGAAACCTTCATTGGTGGACGGTAGAATATGGTTTGGTTGGCACCGTTAAAGATCCTAAAATCTACGGGGCAGGATTGCTTTCTTCCATTGGCGAAAGTGTTTGGTGTATGAAACACGAGGTAAAGAAAATCCCTTATTCCATCGACGCCGCTTATCAAGATTTCGATATCACGAAACCGCAACCCCAACTCTATGTAACGCCAGATTTCGCGTATTTACAGGAAGTTTTGGAGGAATTTGCAAATACTATGGCCGTTCGAAAAGGAGGCTGGCGCGGACTTAAAAAACTTATAAAATCTAAACAACTCGGCACTATTGAAATTAGTACCGGGCTACAGATAAGTGGCAATTTTAGCCGAATGATAAAAAATGAGGACAACGAAGTAGTTTACTTTGAAACCGAAGGAAGAACGGCGCTTAGCTACCGTGAAAAGGAAGTGATCGGCCACGGAATAAGTAGGCATACTAACGGATTTCGTTCCCCACTAGGAAAGTTAAAGGGAATCAATCTTTCTATTGAAAACATGGGACCACGCGATTTGCAAGCCTATAGTTTTTATGATGGCAAACCTATTTCGTTCGAGTTTGAAAGCGGAATAACCGTGGAAGGATTGAACGTTACTGGAATGCGAAATTTAAGAGGTGAATTGATGCTTATCCAGTTTACAGATTGCACCGTAAAATATAAAGATGAAGTATTATTCACTCCAGAAATGGGCGATTTTGATATGGCAGTAGGAAAGGAAATTGTTTCGGCTTTTGCTGGCGCAGCAGATTATCATTCGTTTGATTTGGTAAACCACGTTTCAAACAGTGAAACTATTCGCGTGCAACTTTCGGAAAAAGAAAAACAATTGAATGCGCTATATAAAGAAGTTCGCGCGATTCGTAATTCTTCGGAATTAGATTCGACAAAACTTCAACATATTTTTAAAACTTTAAAAGAAAACTATGCAACAGATTGGCTGCTTCCTTTAGAGATTTATGAGTTGGTTGTAAAAATGGATTCAAGGTTTTCTGAAGAAGTATTGAAACATCTTTTACATTTGAAAGAAGAAAAACCAAAAGTGGCACATTTAATTGATGGAGGACTGGAACTTTTAAACAGTTCGGCTTCACTCGAAAAAACAAAAGAAATTAATTAACAATTCGGCTTCGCTCATTGACCGAAAGTAATTATTATTTAAAAAAATTCGTGAAAACGACTTAAAATATGGGATTATTAGATTTTTTATTCGGAAACAAATCAAAGAAAATCGATGACTTTAAAAGCCGTGGCGCTATCATCCTCGATGTTCGAGGCAAAGGAGAATATGATGGAGGAGCTATTCCCGGCTCTAAAAACATTCCATTACCCAGTCTTACCTCAAAACTGAAAGAAATAAAACAATGGGATAAACCAGTAATCACCTGTTGTGCCAGCGGCATGCGAAGTGCAAGTGCTGCAGGGATTTTAAAAAGCAACGGCATTGAAGCGATGAACGGCGGTGGCTGGTTTAGCTTGAGTAAAAAATTATAATTTCAGCTTCTGAAAATCATTTTCCTCTTGAATAGGACTTCCGTTATATTCCAAAGTCCAACCCATTGAATTGGTAAGAATATAGATTTTTTGAAGTTCAGAAATCAACCGGTTTTCAGCATTTGTTTGCAACTCTGAGGCTTCTATTTTCTTCCGAAGTGATTTTTCAATACGTTTTTTTATTTTGTTATAATCGGTGGCGCTAAACTGATTTAAGTAATCCTGTTGCATATCATAATATTCAATATTCGGATTTATTGAAAGCTCAGGCTCAGGAATATTTGTTATCCGGACTGTTTTGGTGTTTTCATCAATCTCCGTTTGCACTTTACTTAAATCGTACGCAATTGTAGCTTTGGCATTAACCACAATCAAAGCCTTTTTACGGGCCGATAAAACGTCAAAATAGAATTTTTTGGAATCATTATAGCTAAACACCTGCGCGTAGCTTCCTTCAGTAACAATAAGTTTTCCCACATTTTTCAATTCTTTCTGAATAAGGGCTGTATTTGCTTCAAGTACTTCGCGGTTGTCTTTCTTGTTTTCACAATAACGCAGTCCGAAAACTATTACAAAGGCAATTATAATCCCAAGGAAGATGTTTCTCATAAATAAGACTTAAGATCGCTTCGCTATATGACGTAAGACATAAGACGCTTACGATTATGAAGCGGAGTTCAAAAATAAACATTATTTAATAACGGCGGAAAATTTCATCAGATTGCTTCGCTTTGCTCGAAATGACGTTTCATTGAGATTACTGCGTTGCGATGGCAGTCAATTTACAGATCATACTTAATAACAAACATTACAATACGTGGCATTACGAAATATTGCGATGTTGTATTAAATTGGTCATTAAAACTGTCGTTGTTTATAGATTTGGTATCCAAGATATTGGTGGCCTGCACTGAAAACTCCCAAGGACTTTCACCGTGTTTATAGTATAAATTTGCATTGAAAAAAGAATATGTGTTTTCTACCGTTTTGGCATCGTTTGTATAATTGTAATAATCCCATTCCGCGAATAGATTGAAGTCTTTTAAGAAGCGTAGATTCACGTTTGCATAAGATCTATTTGTAAAAAAAGTCTGCTCGATTCCGCCATTGTCGTAGTCATTTTTTATAAAACGATAGCCGACCTCAAAATTCGGAAACGATTTAAAATTTGAAAGTACACTCGCGTTATAATTCTGTGTGAGACTTTGACTTTCCTGTATTTCGTTGTTGATGGTGTTGTTTGTTTTGCTTAAAAACACCGCAGCATCCAGTTTAAACTGAACCTTTTTTATGGTTTTACTAAATCTCCCCACCGCCGAAAACGTTTCATCTGGAAAGTTGCTATCAAAATTTAAGGGACTACTAACCTGATTGATTCCAACCAATTCTGTGTTTGTTTTAATGGCATCAAACCTTCTCGTGTAACTTAAATTTCCACCAATATTGGTGTAGTTGAAAAGGTTAAAACTGAAATATGTCAAATTATAACTATGTGAAAGCGAATTCTCCAACTCTCTATTTCCTCGGAAAAGTCGGTTATAATTATTAAAAACATAAGCCTCGGCATAACTATTTACATCGCTATATTCCGAAGTGATAGCGTAATTAAATCGTAGGTTTTCACTTTTCTTCAACTCCAAAACGACATTTACATCTGGCAAAAGCATCCAATTGTTTTGAGTGGAAGTTGTGCTCAACTGTTCATTTTTAAGATTGTAATTGTGTAGTGTAACACCCGGAGTGAATATGAATTTTCCTGACTTTAACTTGTAATGAAGTCCGAAAAAAGCATCTGTAAAGGTGTAAGAAACATCATTATTAAATTCTTCTTCTATGAACGGGTTTTGATTGCCATTATCTAAAATTTGAAAAATTCCCGAATTAAATTTTTGATTGCTGTAAGTAGTCCCTACGGTGAAATTTAGATTGCTCAAATTATTTAAAACATAATAGTAATCAACCTTTGCGTCCAACTTGTTACTTTTGACGGTTTTGTTTTGATTGATGTTATAACGCTCTGATTGTTCCAATGGATAAAAAGTATCGGCCTCGCTATTGAATGGATCAAGCGGATCTATTTTGGTAAAAACTCCACGAAATGGAATGGAATCCTGAACAGCTCGATAAAATGGATCTTCATTTTGATATAAGTGCTGTACTTCGGCTGCAAAAATATTTTTATCGTTTAAGGTAAAGTAGGCATTCGCACTTTGTTTTATGGAAAAAGGTTGGTTCTCCTTGATTTCGGAAATATCGTTTTGATTGCCGCCCACTATTGAAATCGTAGCATCGTCCTGAGTTTGTTTTGAAGTTTTTATCAAAGCATCATAATCCAGTTGAAAGTTTGTGTTTGGCTTATAGGTGCTGCTAAGTTTCAGCATTCCTAATTGGTTGCGCTGTTCTGTATCGACATTTGTATTTTCCGTGATTCCAGTTAGAATATATTGCCTAATACTGCTGTTAACAATGTTCGTTTTATTATCACTTAAAATCCCAAAACCACTGATATCCAGTTTATCATTTAAGGCATAACTAAAGTTTCCAGCAATAAACTTTGCGTCAATTGCCTTTGCACGATCATTTTGCGAAACTGCAAAACCAAGATCACTGTCGCTGATCCGAAAGTTAGTTCCGCCACCTCTATTGAAGTTTTTAAAACCGCCTGTAAAGTTGAAATAATCACGAAAAGTAAAAGGCACTTCCCCAATGTTGTTGAAATCTGTTATAATATTGACGCTGTATTTTGGGCTGTAATAAAAAAGTTTTGGATGCACCAAATAACGTCCGTTTTCATCACCGTATTCATCGGCCAGCCCTCCGCCGGCAGTAACTTCGCCAAACCAGAAATTCTTCTTTCCTTCTTTTAGTTTGATGTTGATTGCTACGTTATCTCGGTCATTGCCAAGCCCGCGCATTTGGTCTACTTCGTTATAATTTCGAAGCACCTCCACTTTATCTACGGCATCAGCAGGAATGTTTTTAGTGGCAAGTTTACTATCTCCATCAAAGAAATCTTTGCCTTCAACCATTACTTTGGAAACGGTTTTTCCTTCTACCTGTATTTCACCGTCTTCGTTTACTTCAACGCCTGGGAGTTTTTTCATCACATCGCCTAATTTGCGTTCGTCGCCATTGGTAAAACTATCTGCGTTATAAATAATGGTATCTCCTTTTACGGTTACGGGCATTTCATAGACAATTTCCACATCGTCCAACTGGCTTTCTTGGGGGTTTAAAATGAAATCAAGTTCTATGTTTTCTGATTCTTTGGAAACATCTACTGTTTGCTCTTCCGTATTATAGCCAAGAAAGCTGGCTCTTAAAACATATGTATTCCCTTTTGGAAGGTCTAATTGGAAACGACCTTGATAATTTGTTATGCCATAAGATTCGGTTTCTCCGGTAGCCTTAATGCTCGCAATAACATTGGCAAACTCCAGCGGATTACCGATGCTATCTTTAATGGTTCCCTTCACTTTAATGCTTTGGGCAGAGAGTGAAAGTGAACCAATCAAAAATAGAAATGTAATAACTTTATTCATTCAAAAAAGGTTTTACCACAGGAAAAAGATTTCAGGTTTCAGGTTCAAGGTTCCAAAACAACCTCAATTAACCAGATAATTATCAGTTTTGACCTTCGTTTTCGAACTCTATTTCTCCCGATAGCTATCGGGATCAGTTTCGATTTCGATTTCTTTTTAAAACCCTCCTCCTCGTCTTCCCCCACTATTCTGAAAGTTTTCACGTAGCTCTTCTGTTTTGTCTTTTACTATTTTTATGTATTCTGCCCGAGTTACTTCTTTGCCTTTTTTTGGAGGTTCAATTTTATCGGAGTCTTTTGGATTCATCACCACTTTGGAACACAAAAGCGTAGTTCTGTAAACATTTAATTCCAGAATAAGTCCCGGTAATCCTGCGTATTGCCC
This sequence comes from Aequorivita capsosiphonis DSM 23843, assembly GCF_000429125.1. Lineage (GTDB taxonomy): Bacteria > Bacteroidota > Bacteroidia > Flavobacteriales > Flavobacteriaceae > Aequorivita > Aequorivita capsosiphonis. The sequence goes on along the minus strand of NZ_KE386850.1, from coordinate 38,071 downwards.
AGGTCCGCTGCTAACAGGAATTTGTGGCGTAAACCAAGCGGTCACCTCAATTTCCTTCGGAATTTCAATCATATCCATCGGGTCTTGCAGTTGGGTAGAATCTTGTTTTACGGCGGAATTCTCAGAGTCATTTTTCTTTTTTGGACGCGCCATACTGAAATCATTAGGATCTACCTTTTTCATTGCGGTGGCCTTAAAGACGATGTATTGCCCAATTTGTTTAGATTCATTGGTTGTTTTCCAGTCCAAGGTTTGGATGGAATCCGTCACTAAAAATGGCTTTCCGAAGAATTCATTTTCTTCAACTATTTCTCCCGTTTTAAGATTTTTATATTGAGCCCCCGGAATAAAACTGCCCATCATCATTTTGATGGCGGGATTTACCGGGCCGGCATCTAGTTTTTCCTCTTCCTTATATATAGATTCGTCTTTATTAAAGGTGAGAATATAGGTTTTTTCAAGTGCGGAATTTACTTGACTCATCAACATTTTTTTCATCTCCTCAGGGATTTCACGACCGCCATCAAACGCATCTAAATCTACCGTGGTTTTGGATTCGTAGTAGGCTTTTCCGCTGATGTTTTGTGCGTTACCTCCTAAAGAGAAAAGTAAAATAAAAATTAAGATATATCGTTTCATAAAAAATTTAAAGTTAAGGCCAAAAATGAATTGATCAATTTGTTTAAAATTTATCTAACTTGATTGAACAAAATTAGATCTTACAACTAAGACGAATTAAATTACAATCTGTTACATTAATTTCCGTTTAAGGGTATCTTCGCATTTTGTAACTTGGAATATATGAAACATTTTTTCATTCTTTTTCTGCTTATTTGCCAATTCGGCATTGCGCAAAGCCTTACTCCTGTGAGTACAGTTGCATTTGATGCGGACCGGTTTCTTGGAAAAGACAATTATAAAAACACCTATTTTATAAAAGACAGAGTTATCAATAAGCAAGGCCCTGACGGTAATTTTCTTTTTAACGATCTTCAGTTGGGGCGGATAACTTCCGTAGATATTATAAATCCGTTGAAGGTTATTGCGTTTTTTCAGGATACCAATACCGTGGTAATGTTGGATAATAAGCTCAGTGAGATTGAACGGATCAACTTCAACAATCTGCCGCAGTTTATGAATGTGAGCACGGCCACCAACGCCGGCAATAAAAGTCTATGGCTATTTAATGTAGATACCCAACAGCTAGAATTATACAATTATGGCGCTAAATTGCAAACTGTGGTTTCACAACCTTTTCCGGGGAAGTTAATTTCGCAGGCTAGCAATTTCAACTACTGCTTTACCTTAACAGAAAAAAAACTCCGGGCGTTCAATATATACGGAAGTATTTTAAATGAAGTTGATTCAGAAGGCTATGAAAAAATAATTCAGCAGAACGAAAACTTAATCGCACTTAAGGAAAACACGCTTTATTACCTTCCCGATTTCGCAAAGCGCAATGAAGAAACTTTACGGGAAACCACAAAACTTGAATTACCAAAAATGGAAATTAAAGATTTGCAGCTTAGCAATGATTTCCTGTATATTTATGACGGCAAAAATTTGCACACTTTTACACTAACCATCCCAAAGAAAGAATAAATATGCACGTTGCAATTGCAGGAAACATAGGCTCTGGAAAAACTACTCTTACCCGTTTATTGGCAAAACATTACAAATGGCAGCCCCATTTTGAAGAGGTCGATGACAACCCGTATTTAGACGATTTTTACAACCAAATGGAGCGTTGGTCTTTTAACCTTCAAATCTACTTTTTGAACAGTCGTTTTCGCCAAATTCTCGATATTCGCGAAAAAGGCAAGAATGTTATTCAAGACCGAACCATTTATGAGGATGCACACATTTTTGCGCCAAACCTGCACGCCATGGGTTTAATGACCAATCGCGATTTTGAAAACTACCGTTCGCTTTTTGATCTTATGGAAAGCGTTACCGAAGGTCCCGATTTGCTTATTTATTTAAGAAGTTCTATTCCAAATTTGGTCAGCCAAATACACAAACGCGGCCGAGAATACGAAAACTCAATTAGCATTGATTATTTAAGTAGGCTAAACGAGCGCTACGAAGCTTGGATACACGGCTATGATAAGGGAAACCTTATTATTTTTGATGTGGACAATATCAATTTTGTGGACGATCCAGAACATTTGGGTGAGGTGATCAATAAGATTGACGCGGAGTTGCACGGGTTGTTTTAAAATGAGACGTGAGATTTAAGATGTGAGACTTAAGACGCCTGATCTAAAACCTTAACATTTCACAAACGCAATTTCTAAGTGTAAATCGTTTTCTTTGGAAAATTAGGTTTAACTTAAAGAGATACCCGCCTTCGCGGGCAATTATGGCATCACTCTACAACAATAAATTTTACCACCGCGACCTTTCGTGGCTTCGCTTTAACCATCGTGTTTTACAGGAAGCAGCGGACCAACGCAATCCGCTGTACGAACGCATCAAATTTCTGGCAATTTTCTCTTCAAATCTAGATGAGTTCTTTCCTGTACGCATTTCAGATATTAGGCAGATAAAGCATTCCAAGTAATTACCAATTTGACAATTAACTTCTATTTAATAGAATAATATTCTATATTTGTGAATTATAACTACTTGGGTTATGAGAATAGTAACTGTAAAAGTACTCAAAGAATTTTCTAAAGATTATCCGCTAGCCAAAATTCCCTTATTGCATTGGTATGATATAGCAAAACACGCCGATTGGCAGTCATTAAATGATGGAAGAATGGATTTTAATTCAGTTGACTATGTAGGCAACAACAGATATGTTTTTAATATCAAGGGAAATGACTTTAGATTAATATGCATTATCATTTTTGTATCGAAGAAAATATATATTCGTTTCTTGGGTACTCATGCTGACTACGATAAAATAGACGCAAAAAACATTTAAATTTTTAGTTATGTTATCTTCAATAGAATATAAAATTACAAATTCACGGATGGAATCTCTGCTTAAAAAACTGACAGAGGCTGAAAGTTTAGCTGAAAAAGACGCTTTGGAACTTGACAAAATCTCTTCAGAAATTGCAGATTACGAGGAGGCGAATTTTCCTTTTGAAGCGGAAACTTTAAAAGAAATGATCGAGCTAAGAATGTATCAACGGAAATTGAAACAAAAAGATTTAGCGGTAATTTTAGGCACAACACCTTCGCGGATTAGTGAAATACTCAATGGTAAAAGAAGCCTTACCATTGAATTGGCTAAAAATTTACACAAAAAACTAAACATTGATGCAGATCTAATTCTCAACAGTTAGTTTTCGTTTTAAAGTCTATACCTGGAAACCTTAACATTTCACAAACGCAACTTCTTAGCGTAAATCGTTTTCTTTGAAGAATACTGAGTAACTTAAAAATTTACTCGCATTTCTAAAGAAAAAAAATGGCTTCACTCTACAACAATAAATTTTACCACCGCGATATTTCGTGGCTTCGCTTTAACCATCGTGTTTTACAGGAAGCAGCGGACCAACGCAATCCGCTGTACGAACGCATCAAATTTCTAGCGATTTTTTCCTCGAATTTAGACGAGTTCTTTCGGGTTCGGGTGTCGGATATTCGGCAGATAAAGCATTTAGAAAAACCACTTCGAAAAAAACTCATTACCAAACCGAACAAGGTTTTAAAGGAAATAAAAAAGCAGGTTGATATTCAGCAAAATGAGTTTGGAGAAATCTTTAATCTTGAGATAATTCCACAATTAGCTTCGGAAGGCATTCATCTAATTGGTTTCGAAGACTTTTCAGAAGAACAAAAAGAAATCGCGACAAACTATTATGAAGAAAGCTTAAAACCAATTACCAGAACTAAACGCTATTCCACCACCGAAAAACATTCTGTTTTTGTTGAAAATGAGTGGCTTTATCTTGCAGCCCAAACGGCAAAAGATGAATTCCTTTTGGTAGAAATTCCTGAAACGGAGCCTCGTTTTTTTATATTTCCTTCGGAAGATGAAAAGACGTTCCACATCACTTTTATTGATGATATTTTGAAGTATAATCTGCAGAAAGAAGTTTCCAATGAAGAAGAAATAGCTTTCTATTCCCTGAAAATATCAAGAGATGCCGAGCTTTATATTGAAGATGAATTTTCGGGTAACTTAATGGAAAAAATTAAGGCGGCGCTTCCTAAACGCGATACAGGGCAAGCGACACGGATTTTAATAGATCCCGAAATGCCCGAGAGTTTTCGCGAGATTTTAAAAAAGGCATTAGACGTAAATCACACGGATGTGGTTTTGGGTGGACGCTATCATAATTTCAAGGATTTTATGAAGTTTCCAAATCCTACGACTAAGAAACTTACTAACGAAAAACTACCGCCACTACCCCATCCTGTTCTTAGCAATTGCGATTCCATTTTTGCCGAAATAGACAAGAAAGACCAATTGTTGCATTATCCTTATCAGAGTTTTGACCCAGTGATAAAGCTGATGCAGGAAGCTGCCAGCGATCCTTTGGTAACAACCATAAAAATGACCATTTATCGCGCTGCGGCCGAGTCGCCTTTAAACGATGCCATCGCCTTGGCTGCAAAAAATGGAAAAGATGTAACTATTTTTATTGAAGTAAAAGCTCGTTTTGACGAGCATAACAACTTGAAATGGGGCGCAATTTTCCGAGAAAACGGGGCGCGGGTAATTTATAGTTATCCTGATATAAAAGTGCATTCCAAGATACTTTATATCGAACGTGAAGTGGAAGATAAAATTAAGCGTTACGCTTATATTGGAACCGGAAACTTTAATGAAAACACTGCCACGCTTTACACAGATTTTGGTCTAATGACGAGTTATAAAAAAATTACCAAAGACTTAAAAAAGGTGTTTATGGTTTTGGAGCGCGATATGATTGTGCCTAAAACCAAAGAACTCTTAGTTTCCCCTTTTTCTACCCGTGAACGTTTTACGGCTTTGGTGGAACGCGAAATTGCACTCGCCAATGAAGGCAAAAAAGGATTGATTATTCTAAAAATGAATAGTCTACAAGATAAGGGGATGATCAAAGAGCTTTATAAAGCCAGCAATGCAGGGGTTGAGGTTCGTTTATTAATTCGAGGCATGTGTTCCTTAGTTCCGGGAATTGAAGGACAGAGTGAAAATATCTATATAACCAGTATTGTAGATCGTTTTCTGGAACACGGAAGGGTTTATCTCTTCGGAAATGATGGCGATACAAAAATATTCGTCGGTTCTGCCGATTGGATGACGCGAAACCTTACCCATAGAATTGAAGTGGTAACGCCTATTTTGGACGAGGATCATAAACAAACAATTCGTGATCTAATAGACATTGAATTGGCCGATAATGTAAAAGCTCGGATTGTAGATTCGGAGCAACGGAATGAATATGTGAGTAATTCTGAAGAACCGGTGCAGTCGCAGTTGGCGATTTATGAATATTTTATGGAGAGACAGTAAGAAGGACTTTTTGAAACACGACTATTTGGAGTCACGACTTGAAATATGAATATAGAAGGAAAATGACCAAGGGTCGCTTCGCTAAAGTATTGGTTCAAAATATTTTAGCTATAAGTGTATTTTGACCGAACACAACAAGATTTATAAAACTTTCTATGTATTATTGAAAATATCTGTAAATTTGATAATGCCTGAGATTTGTAGATTTTATGGGATTATTATAAAAATGTACTTCAATGACCATAATCCACCTCATTTTCATACAGAATATCTAGGCTACAAAGCTACAGTATCTATTGAGGCTGGTATTGTGGAAGGCAAAATGCCTAAAAGAGTTTTGAACTTAATCTTTGAATGGTTAGAGATTCATCGAGAAGAACTAATGAAAAATTGGCTTTCAATGGAAGACTCAGGAGAATATTCAAAAATAGAACCTCTTAAATAAAATTAAACCCATGAGTGTTAGCGTAGTAAATGCAAAATTATTAAAAGATTTTAAACTTCATATTCAGTTCGATAATGGGGAAAGCGGGGTTGTGGATTTAGAAAGTGTGATTTTAAAAGATCCTAGAAAAATATTCGAACCCTTAAAGAATAGAGATTATTTTAAAAATTTCAGCTTAGATAGCTGGACTATTGTTTGGCCAAATGATTTTGGGTTCGCACCAGAGTTTTTATACGATCTTGCGCTCAGTCAGAATAAAAAGCTTGAAAAAGCAACTATATAGTTTCTACAATTACATCTGAAGACTTCCTGAAAAATATATTTGATTTGCCATCGTAGCATGATTGAAAACCACATAGAACACGATGGAGGCACAATGGACACAAAGTTTTATATTCAAATAAATCCCATCTCTTTTGCATGCATAATCGCGGCTTCGCTATCTTCCACTAGAAGTACCGGAACGGTTTCATAATCTTTAAACAGCCCTTTTACACGGATCATTTTCTTTTTATGTTTTACGTTTCGCAGGTAGATTGCCAAGATGCGTTCTGGGTGGGCTTCGGCGATTTCGGTGTAAATATCTGGATCGTGTTCTCCGCTATCTCCTATTAAAATAAAGTTGAGTTGCGGATATGTTTTAAGAATATTGATTATTTCCTTTTGTTTCTGTGGCTTTTCCGGCTTATATTTTTTGGCAAATGGATTGACAAAATCGCGAAGCAAAATGGGGCCTTTTGGAAAATTATTCGTCTCTAGAAATACTTCCAAGTAACGATAAAGATTCCAAGGGCCATGACTAACGTAGAAAATTGGATTGCTTTCATCGGCAGACTTTCCCTTTTTCAACATTTGGTAAAAATCTGCGGCGCCTTCCAAGGGAACTCTTTTTTCGGCTCGTTTAAAGATGGTGTTTTTAATCACCTTCCATTTAAAACGGGAGGTTAGCCCTGTATGCATTATGGTATCATCAACATCGCTGATTACCCCAAATTTAGCTGTTTCCGAAGGAATAAAAACTTCTCCCTTAAACCTATTTTCGCTCTGTATCTTTCTTTTTGGAAAAGTTTCAGCAAAAGAAATCTCGTATTGCAAACAGCCATTCTTATCTATCAGAGGAAGGATGTTTTCAATGGCTTGATCTATTAAAAAGTAACCTTGGCTATCTGTTTCGGTTTCAATTTTACGTCCGTCAGGAAGTGTCAGAATTAATTGTGCATCCGTGATAAGGTCTGTTTCAAAACGTTTATAAGTGTTCCACAACAAATTAAAAAACCCCTTTTTTGAAAGATCAATATTTTCATCTTCCAAAGCCCTTCCTTTGGCATACAAATGATTTTGTGTGCCATAACTTCGAAATGTAATAATCTGGATGGGGTCTTTTTTAAAAATACTCATTTCGCATATAAATTATAGGCCTATATTTCTGAAAATCTTGGGTAAATCATTCATTCCTTTAGGAAGACAACCTAATAAAGTTAGTAAAAATGCCATGAAGCCGGCCATAACCACATCATTAAAAGTCCCGCAACAATTGAAATTGACAGAGTAGCTCCCAACCATTTTAAAAGATGCTTAGATCCTAATGCGGCAGCAATTACAATTTTGAATGCAAAATTTGCAAGCATTCCAGTCATGATCAATCGCCATCCCAATTCTGTGTCAAGTCCGCTCTTTATCGACTGCGCCAAAGAAAGGGTTATAGCATCCTTTTTCGCCAATCCCCCTATAATGGAAACGATATATAGTCCGCTATTGCCAAATTCCTCTTCGGTAAATGCAACGGCCAGTAAGATAAGTCCATAAAGAATTCCGAATACAAATGCACTTTTAAATTGCGCGGGATTTTTAGGTTCGGGCATTTCCTCTAAATTTTTATCTTTTGAAGTCGTATAAAAAAGTATAATTGATAAAAGCGCCATAAAGACGAAGAGAACCAAAAATGGGCTTATTACCGCGTTTAATTTTTCGGGAACAACAACTCCTATTTCAATAATTACCCGAATAATTGAAACCGTTACCGCCGTTAGAATTACAAAAGCTGAAATCTTACCAAGGGATTTATTGCTCTTGGAATTTCGCGAGTAACTAACCGAAGTTGCGGTACTACTTATAATTCCGCCTAAAATTCCATTAGAGACCATCCCCACTTTTTTCCCTACCCATTTATAGATAAAATAGCCCAAGATGCTAATGCCAACAATAAGGGTCACCATTAACCAAATGTCCTGCGGGTTTAAAACATTGTAAGGACCATAAGTTTTGTCGGGCAGAATGGGAAGAATTACAAGTGAAATTCCAACAAAAGTCATTATCGCTGAAAGATCCTTATCTTTTAACCTATCAATAAAATTATGTAAGGTTTCTTTTATATAGAGCAAAAGCGCGAGTGATCCGCCTACTACTACCGCGATAATCTGATTTCCCAAAACCAAATAAGATCCTATGGCAAACATAAGTAAGACGGCCACTTCCGTAGTTAAACCGACGCTGGTTCCGGGATCTTTTCTCGCTTTTAAAAAATTGGACATTAACATAAGTCCGGTTATGGAAAGACCAAAAACAGGCAGAATAAACGGATTTTCGAAGTCTCTTGTAAGAAAACCCGCAAGAACCCCCAAGATGGCTATAAGGGTAAAAGTGCGGACACCAGCCATTTCATGATCGGTTTTTTCACGCTGGAGACCAACGAGAAGACCCAAACCAAAGGCAATACCTAGCGTGATTAAATCGGGATAGTTCATAGCCCAGCTAAGATAGTAAAAATGGGAAGCTTTTAATCTACGGCAAGAAAATAAAAAAACCTGTTAGATTCTTAAAACCTAACAGGTGGATATTTACAGTTTATTATAAGTTATCTTCGGGTCTACTCTTTATCCTTTATTTTAATTTTCATTCCTTCCACATCTTTTAACTGGCTTCGAACTTCTTCTTCGGTGCCGGTGAAAGTTTTGGTTTCAGTAGTTTCAACGCCATCAACTGTTTTAGTGATAGTCACATTCGCAGTTACTCGATCGTTGTTGTCATTTTTCAACATTTCAACCATTGTTTCTGTCTTATCTTTTAGGTTATCACCTTCTGTGATAGTCTTTCCAGTTTCAATATATTGAATTTGCTTTTCGGTCAAAATGGTTTTGTTTCCTTCGGCGTCAATAAAGTAAACTTCTTCGGAAGATGTTTCTGCCGCCATCACAGCACCATCGTGGTTTCCAAGAATCGGTGCGATCACAAGTCCGATCAAACACGTAAGTTTAATCAGGATATTCATAGAAGGTCCTGAAGTATCTTTAAAAGGATCTCCAACCGTATCGCCAGTAACGGCAGCTTTATGGGCCTCACTTCCTTTATAGGTCATTTCGCCATCAATCAGTACACCAGCTTCAAAAGACTTCTTAGCGTTATCCCAAGCACCACCAGCGTTGTTTTGGAAAATCGCCCAAAGCACCCCACTCACGGTAACGCCGGCCATATAGCCACCCAGCATTTCTGCGATTTCCATATTGTTCATTCCAAAAATCATGGGTACAAATGCAATTACCAAGGGAAAACCGATTGTAAGTACTCCCGGCAATAACATTTCTTTTAAAGAAGCTTTAGTTGAAATAGCCACACATTTATCGTATTCTGGTTTCCCTGTACCTTCCATAATCCCTGGAATTTCACGGAACTGTCTTCTCACTTCATTTACCATCTGCATCGCAGCTTTCCCCACGGCATTCATCGCCAAGGCAGAGAATACAACGGGAATCATACCCCCTACAAAAAGCATGGCCAAAACTGGCGCTTTAAAGATGTTGATCCCATCAATTCCTGTAAAGGTTACATAAGCGGCAAAAAGTGCCAAGGAAGTCAATGCAGCAGAAGCAATGGCAAAACCCTTACCCGTAGCCGCGGTGGTGTTACCCACAGAATCTAAAATATCAGTACGTTCACGAACAATTGGTTCCTGCTCGCTCATTTCGGCAATACCACCCGCGTTATCGCTAATTGGGCCAAATGCATCAATGGCAAGCTGCATAGCCGTTGTAGCCATCATTGCGGAAGCTGCAAGGGCAACTCCGTAAAAGCCAGCAAAAGCATAGGACGCCCAAATAGCACCTGCAAAAAGTAATACCGAAGGGAAGGTAGAAATCATCCCTGTCGCTAAACCTGCAATAATATTGGTTCCGGCACCTGTTGATGATTGTTGAACTATTTTAAGAATTGGTTTTTTACCTAGTCCTGTGTAGTATTCCGTTACCGATGAAATGGTGGCACCTACCACAAGACCTACTAATGTAGCATAAAACACGCGCATTGAAGTAATTTGAACCGGCTCAACCAAACCGAAGAAACGCATTTGCATCGTTTCTGGCAACATATAACGACATAGTGCAAAGCAAGAAATTGCCACTAAAATAATGGAGGTCCAGTTTCCAATATTTAAGGCACCCATAACCTGTGATTCCTTCGCATCGTTGCTTTTGATCTTTACTAAAAGAGTTCCAATAATGGAAATAATAATCCCAACACCCGCAATTGCCATTGGCAATAAAATTGGGCCTATACCGCCAAATGCGTCGGTAATTGCACCGCCCATATCTTTTATAACGTAGTTACCTAAAACCATCGCTGCTAATACTGTTGCTACATAACTACCAAATAAATCGGCGCCCATACCGGCAACGTCCCCTACGTTGTCACCTACGTTATCAGCAATAGTTGCTGGGTTACGCGGATCGTCTTCTGGAATTCCTGCTTCCACTTTACCTACAAGGTCGGCACCTACGTCGGCAGCTTTTGTGTAGATACCACCACCTACTCTTGCAAACAAGGCAATGGACTCCGCTCCAAGAGAGAATCCTGCCAGCGTTTCAAGAACAATGGTCATATCCATTGTGTTTGTCCAAACCCCTCCCATAAAGTAATGAAAGAAGAAAATAAAGAAGGCTGTTAATCCTAATACTGCAAGACCTGCAACACCAAGGCCCATTACGGTACCACCACCAAAAGATACTTTAAGAGCGTTAGGTAAACTTGTACGCGCAGCCTGCGTAGTACGAACATTTGTTTTAGTTGCTATTTTCATCCCCATATTTCCCGCCAAGGCAGAGAAAACAGCTCCGAAAATAAAGGCTACTACGATTAATAGATGTGTTGTTGGAACAATGTATGATACCACTGCCAAAGCGACGCTCACGATAACCACAAACACGGCAAGTAGCCTGTATTCCGCATTAAGAAAGGCCAAAGCCCCTTCGTAAATGTGATCGCTTATTTCTTTCATTTTACCATCGCCCGGGTTTTGTTTCAGTACCCAAGAACGTTTAACGGCCATAAAGATTAAGCCTAGTATCGCCATAGCAATTGGCGCGTATATCATCATTGATTCCATAAATTTCTTTAGATTAAGGGTTGGTTGTAAATTTTCGATTCCAAAAATAAGGAAATGCATTGGGATATGAAACAGGAAATCACCGAGTTTGTTAAATCAATTATTTTGTTGCGCCCTGAGACCTAAGCTCCTTCAATATAAAACAGAACAAACTAGTTAAAGTTATTTGAAAAATGAAATTGAGTTATATATGAAAAGTTGTAAAAAATCGAGCTTTAATCTCGTCTAGCCTCCAACGTCCATAACTCTTAAAGCAAAGAAGCTTTTTTAAAGTATTGTTGTGATTTACTTGCATTCAAAGTACCGCCACGAATTGCACTAATTTACACGAACCCCTCTGCCTTCCTTAGGCTAACTGGGTAGGTTCATTCTTTTCTTGAAACTGATGGCGCAAACAGGGCACTATAGACTTCACGAATGGAACAGACTTTCAATCTGTTTTGAATACCTTGTAACAACAGTAAAGAATGGTTTAGTTATATCTTTACCTTTATAAATATAACCGACCAAATATCAATTCCCTACAACAAACTACATCATATAATAAAAAGTTAAGACGCAATCTCGTGACTTATAATTATTGGAAGGACACACGGAAGCGAGGTATTTTTTCAATCCCACAAATAGAAAGGTCGTAAGACGAAACCCTGAATGGGTCATACGTCTTACGTCCTTCGGCTTATGTCCTTTTTATTACCTAAGATGAAACGACTGAAATCTCAAGTCTCACATCTCAAGTCTAACGTCTAAAATCTAAATACTAAAACGCCCGTGTACTTCCGGAGTGTCTTCATAGCGCTTTATGCACTGGTCAAAAATTTCAATGGCCTCTGTTGCATCTCCCCAACCACCAACATCTACGCGTTTCTTTTCAAGATCTTTATATACTTTAAAGAAATGTTCAATCTCTTTTATCAAGTGCGGGTTCAGATCCTGTAAGTCGTCTAATTGGTTCCAAACTGGGTCTGATACTGGAACACAGATAATTTTTTCATCCGGTCCTTTTTCATCTTCCATATGGAAAACACCAATAGCCTTTACTTCCATCACACACATTGGGAATGTAGGCTCGTGACCCAACACCAATACGTCTAATGGATCACCATCGCGGGCGTAGGTTTCAGGTATAAAACCGTAATCAGCTGGATACATCATACTGCTGAAAAGCATACGGTCAAAACGGATTTTCTTTAATTCAAAATCGTATTCGTATTTGTTACGGCTTCCTTTTGGAATTTCTATAAGTACGTCGAATGTCTTCTTCATGATAATTTTTATGTAATATGTAATTTATTTTGAGGGTGCAAAAGTACTATTTTTAGTCGGTAGTTGGTAGTCGGTAGCCGGTAGTTGTTGGAAAATTTTGCGGGTTTTGTAATTTTCGGTTAAAATGGGCTTATATCTATGTTGTCTAAACAATTAACTTAATCGAGATCATAAAAAAGATTTCATTCATTTTGTCTATGCTGTTTTTTTGAAGGGTTGGTGCTTACATCGCGCGCCTAGAGCCTCCTTCCGGAATGGATTGATATCTCCAAGATAGGCTATGGGCTATGGGCTTTGCACTATGGAATACAATCCAAAGACGGTTGTGATGTAAAAACTTAAATCAAGGCTTGCGTTGCTGGGAGAGCGAGGGTTACTTGTTGAGTGGATGGGGAATGTGAAGAGTAGAGGTGAAATTTTAGATGTGAGATGTTCAACATTAGATTTTTTTGTATATTAGTAGTTCTATCATAGATATGGTCAAAATCACTTGGCTTTTTTAATTATCCTCATTTTTTTAGCAATTTCACCCTTAACCCATCTGGACTTTACCCGCACCTCACCCGGACCTGACCTGGACCTTCGTTGCTGTAAAGATTCCTTATCGTCTTATTAAACCACCGGTGTTTATGGAGATTTCTGTAGTTGTAAAAATCGCTACCTTGGGTTTAATATTTCCAGTTTAACTTCTTCTTGTTTCTAAAAGGAATGGCTTTATTTTGGCTTTAAATACTAATTTCCTATTCTATTAGTCCTTTCGTTTGACGAGGGGATATTTAGGTGTTTTTGGAACTGGGATTTGCTTATCAACTGAAATTGAGTTATTTTAGTAAATTGTTGTATTATAGAACGTTGCATCTGCTCGTTTGAATCTCCAAAGTTATTCTCCCCAATTGCTAGACATAGGATCTCGATGATCTGAGTGTATGATTTTATATTTGTTGTTGAACCCATTATCGGCTTGTGGCTGCTATTTTGTAACACGAGTCGGTTTATAAAAAACTTTGATATGGCACGGATAAAGAATGATTTTTTTAAACTATCTGGCAGCATGGGCGGATTGAGCTTTAGCCAGGACGAAAAGGGAACCATCGTAAAACAAAAAGCCACGGTGAGCAAGAATCACATCTTGACGCACCCAAAAAGTAAAGGTACGCGGGACAATATGATGGAACTTGGCGGGGCAAGTATGGCGGCCAAGGTTTTGCGGATGGCCTTTTTGCGCAATAAGAAAGAGCTTGGCGATCGCTATTTTTCTGGCAGGTTGAGTGGCGCGATGCGTTTGGTTGTTGGCTTGGGCACTGGCATTCGTGGACAACGGAAGCTGGATATACGTAAAAACGGCAGTTTGCTAGAAGGGTTTGAATTTGTAAATGCCCGGCCTTTGGTCTATAGCATTGGTGGTATAAAAAACAAAGCCACATTAAACCCAGGCAGAAACGAGGTTTCTTGGACCTCTCCTAACCTAAAGCCTAAGGAACAAATAACGGCGCCCAAAGAGGCTACCCACTTTAAGTTTATCTTGTGTGCTGCTACCGTAAGTAATTATGAATACAGCCCAGATGAAAACAAATATGTGCCCTTGGAGCCAAAACACAGAAGCCTTAGCGCCCTTGTGGAAAGTGAGCCAATTGATTTGAAGCAAAAGATGATTGCGTCCGTAACTCTTAGCTTAAGATTGGCTGAAGCTAATGCTATGCCTCAAGCGGTGGCGGTGGTTAGTGCGGTTGGGGTTGTTTTTTATAGGAATGTGAACGGGGAGTTGTTGGAGATGAAGGATGCTAGGGGGATGCGGGTTTTGGGGGTTGGGTGAAAATGAAATCGAAATCGAAACCGAAAATGGAACTTCTGGGATTTCTAGGAACTAAAAACTGAAAGAGAATTGAATTCCGTTAATCTAAAGCGTAGGTGGTAAAACCAACCTAACTGTTTTGGCTCGTTACTGTATCTATTATAGATTATGGAGCTTGTGAAACATTTAACCAAAAAAAATGCCCCACATTGGAAGGTGAGGCGGCTTAAATGTTTTCACAACGGAATAATCCTTATTGTGAATTGCTTTCAAAATTGTAATCCAAAGATATATAAAAAATATTTAATGGTCTTTACGGGATTCCGTAAAGAGATGAATTTATTTTTTTATAAGTTTAGAACTTCAAATAATTAAGCATAAAGATTATGAAACGAATTTTAGGATTGGATTTGGGGACTAACCTTTATAGACACATCCCATACAAAACAAAGAAGTTACTTTTTTGTAAATGGAAAAATTTGCTGGCATGTTAAAACGAACACTCTTTTTTACCAACAAAACATCCATTACCACAAAATGGGAGCAATTAGTGGTCAAGATTGAAACTGGAGAAAAAACTGTTCCCATTGAGGATGTCGGGTTTGTCGTGATCGAAAACCAAGAAATCTATATTTCCATTCCCGCTTTAAATAAACTTATTGATAATAATGTGGCAGTGATTTTTTGCGATGCCAAACACATGCCCTCAAGCATGCTTTTAAATCTGGAAGGACATCACACCCAACAAAAATTGTTTAGCAACCAAATAAAAGCTTCCGAACCTTTAAAAAAACAGTTGTGGCAACAAATAATAAAAAGGAAAATAAAGTACCAAGCCCAACTTTTGAAAAAATCAGACAAATCTTTTGAAGTAATGAAATTTCACGAATCAAAAGTATTGAGCGGTGACACCGATAACCGTGAAGGTGCTGCAGCTGCACATTATTGGAAACATATCTTTGATTTCGATTTCAAAAGAGAACGTTTTGGCGAATACCCAAACTCCTTTCTAAATTACGGCTATATAATTTTGAGAGCCGCGGTAGCGCGCTCCCTTGCGGCAAGCGGACTCCTTTGCACTTTGGGAATACATCATCACAATAAATACAATGCATTCTGTTTGGCAGACGATATTATGGAGCCTTATAGACCAATAGTGGATGCAAAGGTATTGCAGATAATGATCGACTTTAAAGAAAAGGAGCTTACCACAGATATCAAACTGGCATTGCTGGGTATACTTACGGAAACAGTATATTTCAAAACAACCAAAAGCCCGTTGATGGTCGCAATTACTAGAACTACAACTTCTCTACAGCAATGTTATAATGGTACTGCAAAGAAAATTAGCTATCCAAAATTATGGAATTAAATGCCTATAGGATTATGTGGTTATTTGTATTTTTTGACTTACCAACCGAAACAAAAAAAGATAGACGCAATGCTGGACTTTTTAGAAAAAACCTTTTAAAAGATGGATATGCCATGATGCAATATTCCGTTTATATAAGACATTGTGCAAGCAGTGAAAGTGCAGATGTACACGAAAAAAGAGTTTATAGGCAATTACCGCCACTTGGAAAAGTGAGTATTTTAAGAATTACCGATAAACAGTTTGGCAATATAATGAATTTTTGGGGCAAGACCGCAGTGCCCAAAGAGCCGCCACCTGCACAATTAGAACTGTTTTAAAACAAAAAAAGGGACTATCTCATAAAGTGTGTAAGTTAAATAAATAGCGGGGGCCGGCCCCCGCTATTTATTTATTAACTTTAAATTTTTACACATTATGAAGAA
>NZ_KE386850.1:0-19889 GCF_000429125.1 Aequorivita capsosiphonis DSM 23843 | reverse complement strand
TAACAATATCGTGAATCCTAATCTTTAATCAAATCATAACGAAGAAACCGTCGCGACAAAAACCGAAAGGTCGGTTTTCCGTTGTGGTTTGGTCCATTAAGAACAAAGGGGCTATGTCAAAGAACTTCGGATTTATCAATCCCAACGCAGGTGGAATCTTGTCCCGCTATTCCACCAACCTTCATTCAACACTCCAAAACTCACTCTGATTAGATTTCTTCCTATGGTCGAAATGACAAGTTAATTACCCAAAATCGATCCTCCAAAAACTCAAAAGAAGCATATAAAGGACGGATCAAAGCCAGTTTTTTATTCCTCCGCCAAGCCTTAACCTACTTTACCCTTGCTATTTACAGCTGAATCTAAGAAAATCTATCATAACAAACCAAGTGGTGTATTTGATACCTAAATGCAAATGTTTTAATTCCCTTTTCTATATTTTCCCGATGTTCCCGTAACCTTCTCCCAAGATTATTGGTCACTCCAATATAATATGTGGAACGGCATTTATTGGTAATGATATATACATAGTATGTATGACTGCCTCCGTTAAATCCAATCATAATAGTTACATTTTTACTCTTATGGGATTAACGACCTTGAATCTCCGATTTCCTCCTCTGTCGGAATGACAAATAATTCACAATTCTTCTATTTTTCCTGTGGGCAACACCTTGAAATCAATGCCTTCAACAAAAGCAGAAAACTGATTGTGGTTCATTTTACGTAAAGGTTTGCTCTCATTGAGATTAAATTCACCATCTGGCTTGAATTTTTGTTTTTTGATATCGTCTGCTTTTCTGGCTTCTTTGAAATATCGCAACATAATTACTCCATATTCATCAATTTTTTTGGATGGGCGAACAATTCTTTGAATCGACAACCCTTCAATAATGTACATTCTTCCAATAAAATCTGAAATCTCAGTTATACTTTTTGGATTTTCTACTTTCTTATCATAAAATATCACTTGTTGCCCACGTTTTAAAACCAAATCACGGTTATTGCTTTTTACAATGGGCATTTCTACCACCTTACCTTTAACTTTCTTTTGCTTAGACATAGGGTAAAAGCCTTCGTCCTGCTTTATGAGTTTCGCCAAATTAAAATTGTTAACTAGTTCAAAATCCCTCTTACCGTCCAGTTCATATATTGCCATACAGTAATTCTCATCATTTTGTCCATATATTTTTTGCTTGTGCTCGTGTCTTGATTTCGACAAAGCACTATGGTCTTTTATTTCCAATGGGTTTTTTACAGATTTGGCATAAAGTCGCACTTTGTTTATTGGTATCTCTTTATCCTTGTTCATCCATACCTTTTCGTTTTTAGCGAATTTATTCTTTTGTTGTGGATTTGATGAAATGAGTAACACTTTGTTTAATATGGCTTCCCTTACTTTTTTCTTTACCGCTTCATCTACAATATTTTCAACATCAGAAGCTTTAATACTTTCCAAGTCCTTGCGAATAACATAACGGATTTCTTTCTTGTTCAATGGATCTTTTATGGCACCATAAATGCTATCCTGATGCAAAGAGCCCCTAATAGTATCCCCTTGTTGGTATCTTGGAATCTTTATTCCTTCTGGATTTAATTTATAAATTACTTTGCCATTGGAATCCTTTTTTGGAATAGCCTTGTCATTGTCATCTCTTACTATTTCTGCCACAAACTGTTTTTTACCCCTGATCCGAACAATCTTTTTAGACTGTTTTTTAACATTGTCTGGGGTGTAATGTGAAACCAGAATCTCCTTTTCTATTTTTACCATATCCTCCTTAAAGGTTTTCCACGGTTTCGCTGCTTCAATAATAGCCCTGGCTTTGGTCTTGTTTTGCTCATCCTCCAATTTCCAGGCTTGAGCCAGAACATCATATTTGTCTTTGGTCATACAAGCAATTGTTATAGCGTCCATAGTGTGGTGGGTATGCTTGCTTCTGTCCTTTGGTCTGTATTGCTTTTGTCCGTTTTCATCAATAAATGACTCTTGGATTCCCCATTGTTTCCTAAACTCAGCGACCATCCCTCCTTTTACGGATTCCACTCTTCTAAAATAGGATTTTAGATATGCCTCTGCATATCTTGTAATAATGCCCGTATCGGGAATTTGACTGTTTTTAAACCCTACTTTTGGTTCCTCCCAGATAAAACGTTCATATTTCCCTTGTAGATAATTACGCTTTAAGCTCAAATAATGTCTCCTTCTTATTTTTTTATCCTTTGCTTCCTTTGTCGCTACCGATTTTATGGAACGAGTAATTATTTCGATTTCCCTATCGTAATTCTCAGCTTCTTCCTTCCAATGTGCAATCCGAGGTAATATTTCGAGATGGTTGGAGAGTTCAATCGGCATTTTGTTTTTCTTGATGTCTCTATTGAATTCCCTACTGCAAAGAGTTTTGTTTAACTGCGAATTATCCTGCGAAATGCTTCTAGGTATCGTATGCTCAATATCATATTTTGGGTTTGCCCCAATGATATCGCAAATACTAATATTATTTCCACGTTCATAAATTTCGCATCTATTTTGCTCTATCCAAAGTTGATAGCGTAAAACATCGTCTACAGTTGGCTCCACTTCTTTGTGGCATTCTTCCAAATAAAGTTTCTTTATTTCCTTAATGGCCTCTTCACGCTTCCTTTTATTTTCATTTTGAAAATCCTGAATTCCCTTCCGTCTATTAGCGTTGTTTAATTCCCGAGCCATTTCGATGTGAATGATTGTCTTCTCATCCACTTGTCCTTCCAGAATCAAAGCATTCAACACTTTGCGCATTTGGTGAAGAGCACGCATTGCCATTGGGTTTTTCACCGAAGAAGTTATGGGGCTTCCAAGCACCAATTTTTCATTTCCGTTATCATCCTTGATTATCTTCTTTTTAAACACCTCAATGTCTGACGGATGATATAGTTTGTTAACTCGTTTTTCATCGGAACAATAAATTACTCCATTCTCGTTATTTCCCAGAATAAACTCGACCACTTTTTCATCTAACCGTTTTATTTTCAAATATTCAAACTCCTTTATTTGCTTTAACAACCGGACGAAGGCTTCATTCGCAATTAATTCCCGTTGTTCGGTATTCTCTATTTTAAATCCTTTAATAAAGGGCTCTAACTTTTCATCCAGTTGCTTTTTGTATAAATGTTTTGATTCATCAGAATAGAAATAACCGTTCTGTTTACAGTCTTTTATAATAGAATTGATTAGGCCAGAAATTCCATTCTCAAAAGTATTGGTTTCGATAATTTTAGCGATACCATTTTGGATGCTCAACCGCTCCTCTTGGTTTTCCCAAATTTCTTCATCTACCAATTTCTCTATATTTGCCATAAAAACAGCATGGGAATACAATAGGCCTCGCTTTAGATAAGGCAAAATCTTGTTTATAGCATTCAGGCTTACACTTGCAAAATCCTTTTTTAATTTTATTTTACTGAAGGCTTTAGCGGCTTTAGCATCCAGCCCCAATTTATCCTTGGCATATTCATATAAATAGGCATCAGAGGTTGAAACCGAAAGCAAGTGCCAAAGATCCCTATAACCAACCGTTCGGTCTACTTGTGCACTTTTTGAATTTAACGTTTTATATTTGAAAGACTTTATTTTCCAATCCTCGCCTAGTGTATTCTTTAGCGACGCTGAAACCGGACAACCAGAAACCGTATCGTTTGGCTTGAAATTAAACCAATAATGAAATCCATTTCTCCGGGACGATTTATAAAATCCAAACGAAGCGCCCTTTTCAATCAGTTCTTTTGCTAAATCCTCAAAATTGAAATGATCCTTTTTTCTCATAAACTTAGGAATCAAACGTGATTTTTCCTTGTCCGTAAGAAAACGCATTGTTTTTTCCGATTGTGTACCTATCTTGATAATATTGAGATATGACCACATTCTGTACTCTTCAAAATCAGGATGAGAAACTGAACAACGTGCCTTGTTCTTTTCAAATGAACATTTGCCTATCAACCCTTTTTGGGATTTTAAAGGGCGCTGAAAAAAGATAGCTCTGTAGAGTTCTTTAGCCAATCCAGAAAAACGTTTTTCCGGTAGTTTTTCATTTTCATTAATAGTCTCAATACCCTGTACCGTGCATATTGTGATAAATTCTTCCAAATAATGTTCTTCTCGAGAGGTGTAATGGTTACGAATTCTTTCTTTGTTATACAAACTACAGAAATATTGCCCCAGAGTTTTAAACCCACCCTCTAGCATCGCTTGAGAGATATCCTTAATTTCGCCTTTTACTTTTCCTAAATCTTCTTTTTTGTTTAATCGGTATATTAGTTCTTCCTTACATTTATCAATATCTCCTTCGTTTTTCTTTATAATCCCTTTTAGTGAATTGTATAAAGATTTCAATTTCTTTTCTCCTTCATCCAAATCCTTTGCAAACCCACCTTTTACTGACTCATCAAGAATACCAACAGTCTTAAAATAGTCCTGCAGCTCCATCAATATATCCTCCGTAAAGTTCAGGTCTTCTATTGAATTTTCGATTTGGGGACAATGCTCCTCAAAAATACCTTCTGCTGATTGGTCCAAACGATTGCTCAAAAACCCTCTGCGTTGCGCTATATGGTAAAATGCTCTACCCAAATCGAACAGAGAGATTTTATGTCTACTAGCTCGGTCTCTAAAGATATATGGGTTTATTTTATCATCGTCGCTAGTCCGTAACCAACTTAAAAATTCAGGATTTAGAGGGTAATCCTTAAAACCCGACTTCTTCCAATCTTCCACATTTTCAACAGTTAAGGGACACATTCCGTTTTTCGAAAGTACTTTTAGGGTTTCATATTTTCGCAATTTCCTTCTGTATTTCAACTTTCTTGCACTTCTGAAGCCTGTCCTTTCGGCAGCCCGTGAACTTTCGATACCTTTTTCAGACTTTACACCTTCCGAAAATATCCTAACACCTTTATCCATTAAAGAGAAAATTCCGCTTTCTCTTTCAACCACCGCCCATCCCACAGAATTTGTTCCCAAATCCAATCCTAATATTCTTGCCATAACTTATAAATTTTTTATGATGCCACTAAACTACCAAAAAATAATTTATCCGTTTTACGGGATTCCACATTGCAGGCAAAGAAATTTTTTGATATATTTGAAATGTGAAATAAATTATCCTAATCTATAATCTTATCACAATAAGGCTATATGCCGTAGATGAAAATCTTTAGTCCCGCTTCGGTGGGACTTTTTTTTTGTGAAGTTATTTTTTAATTTCCATTTTAACTTACTTGTTTAATCCTAGGGTTTAATAGTCAACTAAAAAACAATTACTCCTGTGCTATTATTTAAAAGTAACGAAGTCGTGAATGCGCTGCATTTCCGAGACCGACAGAAGAGGTTCAGCGATTCAAATAAAAATATTAATGAGAGCTAAAGCAATTCACAACAAGTCAAACAATGGTTTGAATTTGGAATTCCTGTGAATAGCCATCTAAAAACACTCTCATTAACTTTTAGCATATAAGCTTACAAGTCATATCCACAAAATCCTTCAAACAACATCTCTCAAATTTTCCATAATGATCTATTAATCTTGATCCGTAACAGCAGCACCTTTTGTAATTTTGCAAACTCTTAAAAAGACAATGCAAAATAAAAAACGAACTCTTGTAATACTTATCCTGGGCCTACTTTCTGCCCTTGGACCATTTTCCATAGACTTATACTTACCAGGGTTTCCCGAGATAGCGCGCGACCTGAATTCTACCACGGGGCGGGTGGCGCTTTCCTTATCTAGTTATTTTATTGGAGTGAGCGTTGGACAAATGATCTATGGCCCTTTATTGGATCGATTTGGAAGACGGATTCCATTGTTGACTGGGTTGTTTATTTATTTATTTGCTTCTGTTTTTATCGTTTATGTAACTTCCGCAGATTCCTTAATCCTCGCCCGATTTGTGCAAGCACTTGGGGGATGTGCAGGAATGGTAGCTGCGCGGGCTTTGGTCCGCGATCTTTTTCCAGTAACGGAAACAGCAAAAGTATTCAGTCTGCTTATGTTGGTGATTGCAGTTTCGCCAATTGTTGCCCCTACTCTGGGCGGGTTCGCCACGGCTCATTGGGGATGGCATTCTATTTTTATAATTTTGACCGTACTGGCAGCGGTTAACATTATTCTGGTTTATTTTTGGCTTCCTTTGGGGGCACCGCCAGATACAACGATGTCTTTAAAACCAAGGCCGATAATCACCAAATTCTGGACTGTATTTAAAACACCACAATTCTATACTTATACCTTGACGGGCTCTTTTGCCGCAAGTGGCCTATATGCCTATATCGCTGGTTCGCCGCATGTGTTTATGGAACTCTACGGGGTTTCTGAAAAACAATACGGATGGATTTTCGGGATTATTGCCATGGGCTTGGTTACCGCCAGTCAGGTAAATACGTTTCTGCTAAAAAAATATACGAGCCAACAAATTGTAAAAGTCACCCTAATATGCCAAGTTATTGCGGGCGCACTTTTGTTTTTCGGTACTATATTCCACCTCATCGAAATGTACTCCATGATCGTTTTGGCATTTCTATTTTTGAGCACACAAGGTTTTGCGTTTCCAAACACTTCAGCCTTGTCCTTGGCGCCTTTTGAAAAGAGCGCAGGAACGGCCTCTGCCCTTATGGGGGCGCTGCAGTTGGGAATCGGCGCCCTGATTACTGCCCTGGTATCCATGCTGAGCGATGACACGCCGCTCCCCATGACGGGAATTATGTTTTTATGCGCTATCGTTGCGTTAAGTATGCTGTATTGGGGGAACCGAAGAATTAGGATTTTAGAGGGGAGGATAATCGCCTAATCGGAATTTTCAGCTTCTAAAAGAGGGATGCTTCGTGATCGTTTTAGCTGATATATTCACATTCAAAGCTCTTAAGCCGGGTGATATATTGTAAAATACATTATTGAAAATAAAATTTATAGCCTTAATTATTATTAAGACACTCCCCAAGCTAGTTTGGTCTAGGAATGTAAAAGCAATTTGTATTTCTCTCATATTATTAATACAAGCATTAAACACCAACAGGTTCAAAGAAAAAGGCAATAAACCCCAACATTAAATCTCCAAAGTAAAAGCAAGCTTACCTAGCCAGTGGATTGACACAGAGTGCTTATTTTCTTGAAGATTAAATTGATCAAACACTTTCTCATTAAAAGCCTATGCAATTAAAACAACAGCATGAAAAGCTACCATTAATCATATATAATTAAAAAATAGTAGATATTAAATGGTTTAATTAAGTAGTTTCTATCTTTTTTAAAAGGGTTGTAAAGGGGTGATAAAAGTTAAAACCATCACTAAAATATGTAAATCAATCGTATAGTAAAATGCCAAATTTCTTAAGTTTGGTATTTAATTCATCTCCAGTATTTTTCAGGATTATACTTATTACATATCTCCGCAGAGGGTAACAATTTAGCCCTGCTCATAGCAGCAATAGCAATGCCTGAAGGATTGCTGATTTTAAAAAGGGAGTGCATAATTAATCTTTGAATTTTCTCTGCCCATAATAACCAACTAGATAGGTTCCGCAAATAAGCGTAGATTAATATTTTCAATAAATCGCGAGGATGATTGCTAGAGACACTACTGCCTCTATAGGTCTTTTCAAAAGCCGTACTATCTTCTCGTCAATGATCATATTGACAATACAAACAGGATATTTATTTGGAATACTATCATCATAGTTGGGAGGCGGAAGGCCCAATTGATTCTTACTATTGGTCTTCCATACAAGGGTTCTTTTCACACCATGAAGATTCAAAATACACCAAAAATAGTCATGAAAAAAGGCTGCCCTTTTAGACAGCCTCCTTTTATTAAAAAATGGTGAGAATTATAGAATTGAGGGAATTATTGCTTCACGAGTTTTTGAACTGTTTTGGAACCATCTTCAAAAATAACGTTTACAAAATATATTCCGTTTGAAAAGTTTGAAATATTTATATCAATAACATTTGCAGCGACGGTGGCTTCTTTAAGAATTGCGCCATTAATCCCATAGATTTGAATGTTACTCATACGTTTATTACTTTCTACAGTAAAGCTATGTTGAACAGGGTTTGGATAATAGCTAAACGACAGTAAATTTGATTGATCTATAGACAGTGTAGAAGTAGTGAAGGCATGAGGTCCTTCAAAATCGCTTTGGGTAGTGGCATCGCATATAGCGCGCACATATACATCATAAGCTGAATCTACTAACAAGTCTGTTAAGATTTCATTTGGCACTCCGTCATTATCTAAAACACTTTCACCATCAACTAAGGGGTCAAAACCCGTTGGACCGTATTTAATTTCCCATTCAGTTTCATCTCCTACTGGATTCCAATCGACTAAGGCTGTTGTGGCTGTGATATCAGAAACCGAGATATTTGATGGGGTGATACAGTCTATACCATCGTCTTGTACTTCGATACAAAAAGTTCCTTCAAAAGTCCCCTCTCCAAAACTTTCAAATCCGTTGACTTGGATGAAGTAGGTATTTCCTTCAATTAGATTTGTTAAGGTAACGACTGATAAAAAACCATCGCCTATAATACCTCCATCTTCATCGCAACCTATTTCGATTCCTAAGGTAGCAAGGTTATTACAATCTGTGGCAGATTCAAAAACTGCTACTTCTGTATCTTCTAAGGTTCCTCCTTCAAAATCTGTAGTAACAGTTACGTTACCGCTGTTTGGGGCAACAAAACTGAACCACACTGTTTGTGTTCCTGCCGCATCGTAGCATGAGCCCTGGGGCTCATCTCGTTGTAAAGTGGCACCAACATTGGTATATGACCCAGAGGTACATAGCCCATCGACAGTGAGGGTGGTTGTATTACACAAATCGTCATTTATTGGTGTAGTTTTTAGGGTAATAGGTCCGGCAAAAAAACTATTACCATCAGTACCCCCACAAAGCGATTGAACAAAAACACTGTAAATATGCGCAGGCATTAGATTTGTAATTGTGGCATTGGGACTACCATTAACTTGCAAGTAGGATCCTTCAGTAGTGGGGTTAAAGCCTGGTTCGCCATATTTAATTAACCATTCAGTTTCAGCGTTTTCAGGATTCCAACTAATAGTTGCTGTATCTGGGGTGGCATTTTCTATTTGAAGGCTTGTAGGTATAAGACAGGTTTGATTTTCTGTAATTGAAATATCGTCTACTGACAAATAAAATGGAAAAAAGCCTGAGATTAAATGACCTCTAATACCAATGTATATAACTCCAGAATTGGCTGGTATAAAGCTTCCACTTACTTCTTGATAGTCTCCACTAGTTATTTGGGTAGTTGGAAATATTTCGTGAATCATATCTACAGAGTTTTCAGAATTACCGTAGCTAGCGGCAATATCTGCCCCTTCTGAATTACTTTGTCTAGCATGTAAACTTAGGGTGTAGTTTATACCGCTTTGTACTTCGATAGGGTAAAACATCCAGGTATCGCTTCCTTTAGGTAAATAAATATTAAAATCGCCTGTGCGTGGGCCTCTATTTCCAGCGACTATTGAATTATTTACTTTCCAATGTGTATTTGAAATAATTTCTTGGGACCAGCAATTTCCAAGATTGGTGCCATTGGAATAATTTTCTTCAAATCCTTCCAAAAATGGAAGAGTAGCAGGTGCACAGAGTGTTTTAAAGGTAAAAGGCCCGGCCATTTCGCTTTCTCCTTGTGTACCACAAATAGCATTAATATAAACATCATAGCTATTTGCTTCTTCCAGATTATCAATGAATGTGTTAGGGGTTCCAGTAACGGCGATTAGGTCTCCCTGTGTTTCTGGGTTAAATCCTTGAGGTCCATATTTCACACTCCATTCATCTTCGTTACCACCGAGGTTCCAATTTAAATCAACCGAACTATCTGTTAAGTTCTGTACATTTATACTTGATGGTTTTGGGCATCTAGGCAAAGCATCTACGGTAAATTCATCGAGATATAAACGAAATGATCTTGTAGAAGTAGCTACAACAGCAACATACACAGCTTGTCCGTCAAAAGCTGCTAGGTTGTAGGCATAATTTACATAATCTCCTTGAGTATCTACGTTTGAAATTGTGGTTTCAGAACCTAGCAGTGTATTGAAATCTGAGGGGTTAGTACCTGTGGTAGATACTTTTACTTCAAAGGATTCAAGAAAATTAATTCCAGAACCACCTGCATAGAACGAGATATGGTCTGTAAGGCCTGAAGTTACAGTAAACTGTGGTGAAATGAGATAATCATCATGTGCAAAATCTTCTTGGTATATCCATAAGCCCCCGTCTCCACGATATCCATTACCAGCGTGGAACTGCCAAGATGTTCCTTGACCATCATTATCTATAACTGTCCATTCTGTTGGTAAATTGGCATCAAAGCTTTCAGTGAATTGAGCTGCGGCTTGCCAATAAGATAAGCTAAGCAAAATTGTTATAGTGAGGAATATTGTTTTATTCATTAGTATCTATTTAAATGTGAAACTTTTTGATTAATTTTTAATTATTTTCTTTGATACTGATGAACCATCTTCGAAATTAATTTCTAAGAAATACATTCCGTGGCTATAGTTTGATATATTTAGTACACTAATATTCGTATTAACACTAGTAAATTCTTGTAAAAGTGCACCACTTACGTTGTAAACTCGGTAAGCAGATATTTTTTTGGAGATACTTTCAATTTTAAGATCTGTATGTGTAGGATTAGGATATAACTGAACAAGGCTACTATTGATTTCATTATCTGTAACTCCTAAAATGTTTGGATTTTTAAAAATATAAGCGGAACCAGCATCGCCAATTTCGTTATTACCGTTAACGTCGTGGTCTTCTCTGGGTGATCCTACGATCATTTCTGGGCCATTCATTGCTATGCTCCATCCATAAAAATCTTCCGCTGCGGTATCGTCACCTTGTATTATTTGATCTTCTACCCACATTCCTGATGCGTCTTTTTTATATAAGTAAACCTCCCCTACTTCATTGCCATAAATATGAGGTGCTGTTACAGCAATATAATCTTGATTTATAGCAGTGGCCCAACCAAATTGCACTCTGTCTGTTGACGGATTTGCGTTAAGTATTTGTGCTTCTTCAAAAGTACCTTGAGTATTTTTTTCAAATATATACGCTGTTCCTACTTCTAAGTCGGCACCGTAAGAACCCACAACTATTTTATCATCTTCAATAGTTACTGAACTCCCAAAGTAATCTTCAACTTCTCCATTTGAGGCTGAAATGGTTTGGCTGTATTCCCAAATGCCACTCGCATTTTGTGTGAATAAATATGCTGCTCCTTTACTACCTTCAACTCCTTGAGCGCCTATTAACAATTGATCGCCAGAAATAGAAACTCCTATTCCAAAAATATTATTTGCTTGTGGGTTTGGGCTCATAATTTTTTGAGTTTCTTCCCATACTCCATTCACTTTAGTGAATACATATACAGAGCCAGTCCAAAGATTTTCTCCTGGAGCTCCTGCTACAATTGTATTTCCTTGTACATCTAAGGAGGTAGGGTTCATCCCTAACTTGGCATCGCTACTTAAATCGGACGCAACTATTTTTGTGCTAAATTCCCAGCTATTATTTTGATAATCATAAACATATAAGGCACCTGCTCTAATTGTACCATTAACATCTGCTCTACCTGCTGCTACTACTAAATAATCGTCGGATATTTTAACACCTCCACCATATTCTGCACCAGCATTTGGGTCGTCTGCTGCTAATCTTTGAGAGAAGTCCCAAGTTTCTTGATTGTTTTTAGCGTAGATATATGCTGCCCCAGATGCCGAGGTTTCGCGTGAAGTACCTACGATGGCAAAATTATCTGAAAGAGCTACAGAGGTTCCGAATTCTGCTCGACCTTCTCTATTTTCACTTACAATTTTTGATGTTTGTGAGAATTGAGCGCTCATCGATGCAAAGCCAAATAAGCAAGTGGCTAGAAAGATGTTTTTTGAAAAGTTAATGTGTTTCATTAGAATGATTTTAGAGTTAATTATTAGAATAAATCAAAAGGCGCTATTATAATAGCTTCTTTTAATTCGGCGTTAAAATTATAGGGGATAAATATAGAAACACAGCCGATTAAACTCCAAAGAAGGGGTGGGACATAACGTGACATGCATTGTTACAATACGTGACAGTGTGCTAAATAGATGAAAGATACGCGTGAAGAGATATAGTTTCAGGGACGTCCATTTTTTTTGAAATACGTTCTTTTCTTTTGCGACAGGACTGTGGGGTAATATTAAGTAGAGAGCCCATTTCCTTATTACTTAAATTCATATAGTTAAAAGTTAAGAAACGAATATCATTTGCTGTTAGGTTAGGATGCTTTTTCATTAGCCTATCGAGAAAGCCGCGATTTAATTCTTCAAAATGTGCTGTAAAGCTATCCCAATAAGTGTCTTTTCTGACGTGATTTTTTAATTGGCTAATTTGTTTTTTTAATTCACTATTTGTAATAATTTGGGAGTTGGTGGATAAGGATTGAATAACTTCTTCTAAAAGTTCATTTTTACTAGCTATATACATTGTCTTAGCGGTAAGGTCTCTATTTTTACTATCCAGTTCATTTTTAAGTCGTTCTTTTTCTAATAACACCAAGGTTTCATGTTCGCGATGCTGTTTTTCGGCTAATAAATGTTCGCTTTTCTCTTTACTTAATTCTAGCTCGACAATTTTTTTTCTTTGTTTATGTTTTAGAGAATTGTTTTTATAAATCCAAATTAGAAATCCCATAAAAATTGTAATTGCTAAAATTAGTTTATAAAAGAAATATTTTTCATTATCTAATTCTTCTTTAGATTGTAACAATTTTTGTTTGTAATTTTTAATTTGAAATTTGACTTTCTCGCTTTTATATAGGGCAGTATTTTTTATGGAGTGCAGTGTATCTTTAGCCATTATCACTGAATCTTTATAAGCCATTGCTTTTTGGTATTCATTTGATTGAAGAAAAATATCAGCAAGGCAATTATAGGTGTCAACACGGCTTTCGATTTTATTTTCGTTGGCTCTTGCCACTAAAGCATATGTTCTTGCTGTATCTAATTCATTTTCTTTTATATAAATCTTAGCTAAGAGTAATAGGACAGATATTTTATCTTTAACAGTCATCTTTGCTTTTAATAGTGACGCACTTTTAATTAGCGGTAAAATTTCTAAGGCAATTTGTTTTGATTTCGCGAATTGATTTCGCAGAAAGAAGTTTTCTGCTTTAGTCAGTTTTGCTAAAAGCAGAACATTATGAGAGTCAACAAGATAAGGGAGCGCTTCTTCAATATAGTATTTTGCACTATCGAGCTCTCCTAGTTCATTTAGTACAATGGCAAGATTAATACCATAGCTACCTATACGTTCCTTATCATCAATTTCTTTGGCAAGATTATAAGCATTAAGAAAAGCCTCCTTAGAGTTTAATAGATCCTTTTCTTCCCCATATAAAGCACCAATATTATTGAAAACTGCCATTTGTTGTGGTTTTTCTAGGTGCTCTATTGCAATTTCATAGGCTTGAAAATAATAATGAAATGCTTCACCATAATCCATCATTAGATAATAGTTAGTACCTATATTTAGTATTGCGTTAAATCTTTGAAGATGCCATTGATGCGTGGTAGCGATTTCTTTTGCTAAAACTAATTCTTCTATAGATTTTACGTATTGTTTTTCCGCTAATAGCTTTACACCATGTTCTATGCGTTTAACGACATTAGCCTGTGTTTCTATTTGCGCTTCAAGATTTAAATGAGGAGTAAGGAGAAGAATGAAAAAAATAAAATGTTTATAGAACAATTGATTTTTCTTTTAAAATTATTACAACATATTTAATTTAAAAATTATGACACAGATTTTACTAAAAAATGACCAAAGCAAATATGCTTTGGTCATTTAATTATACGCGAAAATGATTCTCGCTTGTATATTGAACCTATAGAAAATTAATTATTATTCAATTGTTTTCAGTTCATCTATGCGATCTATACAAAACTATAAGTTTTTAAATATAGCTCATTTAAATAGCAGGATATATATTTTAATTTAATCGCCATTTAAAGAAAACCTCTTACTTCATACTTATATATGAAATACCGTAAGGGTTTCGTTTATTTACTTTTTTAAGAGACGTTTGAAATAAGTACCCTCATAAGTATTTATTTTCACCAGATGCATTCCGCTAGCAAGTTGAGAAATATCAATATTTTCAAGTTGAGAAGTGGTTGCCATTACTAATTGACCGGTAACATTATAGATGGTTATGCTTTCGATATTTTTATTTGAAGCTACTACACTAAAACTATCATTAGTTGGATTAGGGTAGATTGCAATTTCTGAAGCTGTTTCATTTGTTGTTGTACCAAGGAAAAATAGGTCTATTGAATATTTTACCAATCCAAGGTCAAAAGTTCCAAAATACACATGGGCTCTATCATCAACAAATTGAATGGTAGAACTGGCGGTATTTAAATAATTAAGGGCTTCGGCAGAAATTTCTTCCCAGTTTGCACCGTTGTCAAAAGAGTACACAATACGCGCATCAGCTTTTGGATATAACCATCCATCTGAATAATGTGTAATTGCAACTATTTGATCATCGTTTTCGCTAGAATAGTAAGCTCTATCTACTTGCTCGTCGAATATTTGATTCCAAGTTTCACCTTTATCTGCTGAAGCAAAGATTCCTTGTGTTGTTGAGATTAAATATTGGACTGAATTTAGAGGATTAACAGAAGCACTCAAAATCATATCGTCTCTATCTACTAAAATTTCTAAGCCAGCAGAAGGGTCTTCCCAAGTTGTACCGCCATCGTTTGAGATATAAACATTAACACCTTGAGTAATTGTAATACGGTCTGAGTTTGTTGGGTCTATAACAATTCCGTATAATAAAGCGCCACTTGGCAATGCAACTTGTTCAAATACTGGAGCAGCTGGATCGGTAACATCAAATTTATAAAGTGCTTCCCCAAAAGAAAACCAAACAATGTTAGTGTTTATTGGGTCTGTAGCCATAGCGTAGATGTTTATAAACATCATAGTAGTATATATTGGAGTGTAGGTTTCACCGTGATCTAGGCTCATTTCTAAAACAGACTCCATTCCAAACCTTCCGCTGTTAAAAATTCTACCTGCCACTTCCTTATCGGCGTGTGGAAAAGTAGTGGATCCGAATGGATTATTTAAGTCGCGCATACGGTGACCGGTTTCGGTATTAGCAGCTAAATCTTTGTGTATAAACCCACTTCTAAGACCGTAGTAGAGATGACTTTCTGTTTCGCCAGTATAAGAATCTATACGCCCTGTACTATTTACCATTGGGCTATTAAGTTTTTGTAGTGTTACACCCCCATCTGCAGAGCGGAACGGGTAAAAATCTGCAGCAATAATAAGATCGTTTGCTTGAAAAGGATTAAAGGAAACTGAAAGTCCGTAGTAATATTCTGCTGGATCAACATCAGTATATACTTGATTTCTCCAGGTTACTCCATTATCATTGGTTGTAATTATTTCATTTTCTTCAAGAACAACAATGTTATTGGTGTTCTGTGGGTTGAATTGTATTGTATTAATATGGTCGTTAGACATGCTAGTATAGCTAATTACCACTTCGGACCAAGTATCGCCACCATCTAGTGAGCGGTATAAACCTTCTCTATGGCCTCCGTAACCGTAAAATGTTCCTAAGAAAATGTCGTTAAAATCTGTAGGGTTGAATGCTATAGCGCTATACGTATTACCTAGAAGTTTTTCGTCCCAGGTAGATCCGCCATCAAGGCTTACAAACAAACCGCCTATATCTCTACCTGAGCCTACACCTCTCATTAGGAACAAGTTATCAGGATTGCTAGGAGAAATAGCTACGTTATTTATTGCAACATCGCCGTGTAATGGACTAAAATAGATGCTAAACCAAGTAGCACCACCATCTGTAGTTTTAAATACTTCGTTGGTAAAACCACTACCTAAAGTGTAGGTAGTGTGTAAAAGAGCTACGTTATTATCTGCTTCGTAGATATCATAGCTTTGAATAAGTATATCAGATTCAAATCCATTTGGCACATTATATTCTTTTATAACAGAGCCATCGTTGATGTTTATTATTACAACCTTATTATATTCTGTGCCTTCTGCTCTAACAATAAAACTTAGGTTTTCGTTATTATTAATAAGACGCATATTTCGAAGTACTGCGTATTCTTCTATTGGGTCGCTGTATAGTGCTTCCCAACTATCGCCATCATCTTCAGATTTAATTATATGGTTTCCTACTGTTCTGGCATAAAGGGTACCTTCTATAGTTGCGTCAAAAAGCACATCATAGATTTGCCCATATTCTTCATTTGCTTCATAAGTTAGTTGTGCATATGAATTCTGAAAAAATGCCATTAAAAGAATTGTAATAAAAATAAAAGTCCTTTTCATACTGGAGAGTTTTTAATTAGGCCGTAAAAATAGAACCTTTGTAGGGTGAAGTCTTAAAAATAGGCGTGACAATTTGTGACATCTAGGGTAAAATTTCGTGACATAAGCCTATATATCTGCGATATAAGCTGATAAAGATACTTCATTAGGGAGGTTTAATTTTTTGCGAATACGCTCTTTGCGTTTTCTACACGATTGGGGTGTAATATTAAGTAGGGAAGCAATTTCATTATTGCTTAAATTCATATACAGATAAATAATAAAACGCACATCTTGCTGCGTTAAATCTGGATTATTTTTTAAAAGCCTATTAGTAAAACCAGGGTTTACATC
This sequence comes from Aequorivita capsosiphonis DSM 23843, assembly GCF_000429125.1. Classification (GTDB taxonomy): domain Bacteria; phylum Bacteroidota; class Bacteroidia; order Flavobacteriales; family Flavobacteriaceae; genus Aequorivita; species Aequorivita capsosiphonis. The sequence goes on along the minus strand of NZ_KE386850.1, from coordinate 3,127 downwards.
TTCGAAATGTGTAAAAAAGCTATCGAGTTGCGAATTTTTCTTTAAATGTTTGCTCAGCGCTTTTATTTGAATTACCAATTCGGGTTGTGCTTTTACCTGCGGATTTGCTGTAAAGGTGTCTACTATTTCTTCAATCAATTCATTTCTACTAGAAAGATAGAGTGCTTTTGAAGTAAGCTTTCTGTTTTTAATATCCAGCTCGGTTTTTAAGCGTTCTTGTTCTAATTTTACAATGGCTTCTTGTTCGCGCATTTGTTTTTCGCCTAGCAATCTTTTGCTCTTTTCTTGTTCGAGCTCTAATTCGGTAATTTTTTTTCGTTGTTGGTGCCTAATTAAGTTATTTCGAAATATCCAAATAATAGAAATAAGTAATAGAAATGCCGCTGCGGAGATAAAATAAAGAAAACGGCGTTCCTTTTTAAGGAGCAATTGACTTTCACTTAATTGATGTGCGTAATTTTGAAGTTCGAATTTAATTTTATTGTTTTCGTAGCGCACATTGTTTCTAATCTGTTGTAGGGTATCGCGAGCTACTAAGACGCTATCTTTATATTTTAGCGCCATATCGTAATTATTTAAAGCCACATAAGCCTTGGAAAGTGCGTCGTAAATATCTTCTCTATTTTCAATAGCTATTGAACCTTGTCGTGCTTTTTGAGCATATTGTAGTGCGAGATAATAGTTATTTTGCTCTTGGCTTATTCGCGAAAGTATTAATAGAATAAACACTTTATTGTCTGCATTGGCTTCGCCTTCTAATTGAGGTAATAGTTGAAGAGACAAGCTTTTTGCCGGCTCATACATTTTGCGAATCACGAGATTTTCCGCTTCGGCCAATTGTGCCATTGTGGTTACTTTAGGTTGGTCTTTTACAAGCGGGGTAGCTTCTTCAATATACTTACTAGCCTCTTCGGGCAGGTTCATTTTATTAGCTACCAAAGCGAGATTTATTGCGTAATAGCCGTGTTTACTTTTATTATCGAGATTAAAGCTACGGTTATATGCTTTTTGAAAATACTCCTTTGCCTTATCCAGTTTTTCTTCCTGAAAATAAAGAATACCTATATTATTTAATACTGTTAGTTCATCTTTGGTTTCTAAATCGGTAATGGCAATTTCGTAGGCTCGCAAATAATAATCTAACGCTTCGCCGAAGGCAGACATTAAATAATAATTAGAGCCTGTATTAAGTAGGGCTCTAAATTCTTGTTTTGGCCAATTGTTATCTTCTGCTATTGAGGTAGCTTCCACAAGCAATTCTAAGGATTGCACGTGTTTTTTTTGAAACATTAATTCAATACCGCGTTCAATTAATTTTTCGCACTCGATCTGATTTATGGATTGTCCGTGAATTACAGGACTAGAAATTATAAGAAATAAAACAGTAATAATTCTAAAAAGCTTCATTTTTGGGGGAGACTTTGAAAACGAAAATAAGAATTATTGGAACTTTTAAGACTATATTTTAGGATTTAAATATTTCCGACATATAAAAAGCTAAGCTCCCATACTTTAAAGATTTAAGCAAACTATTTTGACACTCAAAAATTGAAGAATATTAGAGTCTTAAAACTTCATTATCCTGTAAATTAACTTGGCTGATATAACCATTAAAACTTACCCAACAAAAGATTAGTCTAAAAACTAAAATGCATCTTGAATTCATTTAATATAATAGCTACCAAAGTTTTTAAAGAAATCTATAAAGATTTGAATAATGAAGCCGACAACATTAAATTAGTTAACGCTATTCTATTGAGCGATTTATGTTTATAAACTATCTTACATTTTTTCTTATCTTTAAACTTATTTAAATAGTTTATCACACTAGTGTCCACTAAAAGTTTATAAAAGTTCTTTGAAATTATTGTAAACCTGTGTTTTAAGTCTCATTTTAAAGCGTGACGATTTGAAATGGCTATCTATGTTCGTAAAATAATATTACGAATATGAACCAAGGCAAATATATATTTTCTCAGTTGGTAAATTTTCTGCCACAACGTGTTTTTGATAGAGTTACTGCTAAATATTCTGGGAATAAATCAGTCAAACATTTTACTTGTTGGAATCAATTATTATGTATGGTTTTCGGTCAATTATCTGCTAGAGAAAGTCTGAGAGATTTGATACTTATTATAGAGGCTCATAAGTCAAAATCATATCATTTAGGGTTTGGTAAAAGTATAACTCGAAGCAACTTGTCAAAGGCAAATGAAAATCGAAACTTCAAAATATTCGAAGAGTTTGCAGACCATTTGATTAAGATTGCCCAAAGCAAAAATGATAAAAGTGATTTTGAAATAGAAGGTAATATCTATGCCTTTGACTCCTCTACTATCGACCTTTGCCTTAGTGTATTTTGTTGGGCCCATTTTCGCAAAACAAAAGCAGGAATCAAATTACACACCCTCTTTGATGTTAATACCCACATCCCCGTGTTCATTCATATTACAGAAGCAAACATACACGATGTTAATGCGATGGATGTTATAGATTACGAGCCTTTAGCTTACTATATATTTGACCGTGCTTATGTAGATTATGGACGTCTTTATCGCATCGAGAAAGCTAAAGCTAATTTTGTGGTTAGAGCAAAATCGAACATTAAATTCAAAAGAATGTATTCAAGAAAAGCAGATAAAGCCAATGGAATCAAATACGACCAAATTGGAAAAATAATGGGCTTTTATAGTTCTAAAGATTATCCCGAAAAAATTCGTAAAGTAAAATATTACGACAGTGATACTAAAAAAACGTTAGTGTTTTTAACAAACAACTTTAAATTATCTGCTAATGATATTGCATTGCTTTACAAACAAAGATGGCAAGTAGAACTATTCTTTAAATGGATAAAACAACATCTAAAAGTGAAAACCTTTTGGGGCAGATCAGAAAACGCTGTTCGAGTACAAATCAATGTTGCGATTATAACATATTGTTTGGTGGCCATAGTCGCCAAAGAATTAAAAATAAATCGTTCCAATTATGAAATTTTACAAATATTATCTGCATCACTACTTGATAAAACCCCTTTAAATGAGCTACTTATGAAATCAGATTACAATAATGTCAATGAACAAAATACTAATCAGCTGGTTTTCAACTTATTTTAAGTGGACACTAGTGA
>NZ_AUBG01000007.1 GCF_000429125.1 Aequorivita capsosiphonis DSM 23843 | reverse complement strand
ATGGCCAAAACTCTGTTTCAATATGTAATTAATGAACGTATTTACTTCCGAAGAAGAAAAAATGGTGGAGAATATCGGAGTCGAACCGATGACCTCCTGCGTGCAAGGCAGGCGCTCTAGCCAGCTGAGCTAATCCCCCATTTCTTAAATGAAATTCCAAAATTCTAAAATTCCAAATTCCAAAAAGGATAGGTATCCCAACTTCTAAAATTTCCTCTTCATACACCGGAGCTTTAAGCAAGGTGTAATCCAATATGTGTTTTATGAACGTATATTTCCGAGGAAATATTTGTTAGTATTCAGTAGCAATTGCAGTATGCAGTTAAACTGCGCACTGTAAACTGTGACTGCTTACTTTTTTTGTAGTCTCAGGCAGACTCGAACTGCCGACCTCTACATTATCAGTGTAGCGCTCTAACCAGCTGAGCTATGAGACTTTAAAAAAAGTCTTCAGTGTTCAGTGTTCAGTAATCAGTTGTGACACTGACACTGTACCTGTTGACCATAATATTATAAAATTGACAGCTAAACCAAGCAAGACTCCTTTGTTTTTCAATAAGAGTGTCTCTTTGTTGAATATTCGGTCGTCTTTCTCTAGAAAGGAGGTGTTCCAGCCGCACCTTCCGGTACGGCTACCTTGTTACGACTTAGCCCCAGTTACCAGCTTCACCCTAGGCCGCTCCTTGCGGTGACGGACTTCAGGTGCTTCCAGCTTCCATGGCTTGACGGGCGGTGTGTACAAGGCCCGGGAACGTATTCACCGGATCATGGCTGATATCCGATTACTAGCGATTCCAGCTTCACGGGGTCGAGTTGCAGACCCCGATCCGAACTGAGACAGGTTTTGTGGATTCGCTCCTGCTTGCGCAGTGGCTGCCCATTGTACCTGCCATTGTAGCACGTGTGTGGCCCAGGACGTAAGGGCCGTGATGATTTGACGTCATCCCCACCTTCCTCGCGGTTTGCACCGGCAGTCTTGTTAGAGTTCCCGACACTACTCGCTGGCAACTAACAACAGGGGTTGCGCTCGTTATAGGACTTAACCTGACACCTCACGGCACGAGCTGACGACAACCATGCAGCACCTTGTAATCTGTCCGAAGAAGGGAATGTTTCCACTCCTGTCAGACTACATTTAAGCCCTGGTAAGGTTCCTCGCGTATCATCGAATTAAACCACATGCTCCACCGCTTGTGCGGGCCCCCGTCAATTCCTTTGAGTTTCATTCTTGCGAACGTACTCCCCAGGTGGGATACTTATCACTTTCGCTTGGCCACCCAGCACACCAATGTGTGCCGGACAGCTAGTATCCATCGTTTACGGCGTGGACTACCAGGGTATCTAATCCTGTTCGCTCCCCACGCTTTCGTCCATCAGCGTCAATACGTTGTTAGTGACCTGCCTTCGCAATCGGTATTCTATGTGATATCTAAGCATTTCACCGCTACACCACATATTCTAGCCACTTCACAACGATTCAAGACAACCAGTATCAATGGCATTTCTACAGTTGAGCTGCAGACTTTCACCACTGACTTAGCTGCCCGCCTACGGACCCTTTAAACCCAATGATTCCGGATAACGCTTGGATCCTCCGTATTACCGCGGCTGCTGGCACGGAGTTAGCCGATCCTTATTCGCAGAGTACCGTCAAGCCCCCACACGTGGGGGTGTTTCTTCCTCTGTAAAAGCAGTTTACAACCCATAGGGCCGTCTTCCTGCACGCGGCATGGCTGGATCAGGCTCTCGCCCATTGTCCAATATTCCTCACTGCTGCCTCCCGTAGGAGTCTGGTCCGTGTCTCAGTACCAGTGTGGGGGATCCCCCTCTCAGGGCCCCTAACCATCGTAGCCTTGGTGTGCCGTTACCACACCAACTAGCTAATGGTACGCATGATCATCTTGTACCGATAAAATCTTTAATCAAAAAACAATGCCGTTAATTGATACTATGGGGCATTAATCCAAGTTTCCCTGGGCTATTCCCCTGTACAAGGCAGATTCCATACGCGTTACTCACCCGTGCGCCGGTCTCAAAAGGAGCAAGCTCCTCTCTACCCCTCGACTTGCATGTGTTAGGCCTGCCGCTAGCGTTCATCCTGAGCCAGGATCAAACTCTTCATCGTATAATCTTCAATAATATTGCGACCATACTTCAGTAAGAGCTCGACTCTCAAAAAAATCTCAGAAAATCTTACTTAGTTTAGTTTCTTTGTTGACCAACATTCTTTCGAATGTTAATCTACGCTGTCAATTTCAATATCTCAATGAACTTTTCCCTATAATTATAAGGAGTCAATTTGTCGATGGAACGGAGTTGAACCGTTGCTGTTACTGCCTCTCACCGTGTTTTTAAATAACCTGCTTCCCTAAGCGGGTGCAAATATACAACTCTTTTTTAAACCCACAAGCTTTTTGTGAAAATAAATTAAAAAAGTTTTTTAAAGATCGTTTTGCTTTTTTCAACAACACTAGCTGTTACCCTAAGCAAACCTTCGCAAAACGCTTCGGCTTCCGTAGGCGGGTGCAAATATAGAACCCTTTTTTTAACCTCACAATACTTTTTTAATAAAAGTTTAAAAGAATTTTTAAAGAACGTTTCGCCTTGCTCTACAACCCACAAGCTGTAATCCTAAGCGGCTGCAAATATAGAACGCTTTTCAATACCCACAAACTATTATAAGCCTTTTTTTTTATTAATTCTTGAACGGATATTCAAGTGGCTGAATGAACAATACTTAGCTTAAAATTTAAATTACGCCTATTTATACCTTAATATATATACACTTTCAGACGCAACACGAAGGATCATATCAAAATCACCAGCAAAACCTTATAAAACGGGCTTCTCAAGCACTAAAAAACAATTCAAATCATCCTTCCCATCCATTTCATCCAATCCATTACTTAAGTCCCTGAAAACCTATACCTTATAACGATTCCGACAAATTAGCCGTAATGAAACTTCCATTCACACACATTAAACGCACCTTCACAGATACAACCACAATACTTAACAATTCTCAATACAATACGAAATAGCACCGGAAGATTGGAAGCTATAACTAACTAATGATTCATTGGCGACTCCAGCTTAATATTTAACCTATCCTATTCTAAGCACTGAGATAGACAGATCAAACCATTTCTATTTATGCTGCCTTTCATTATATAATTAAGAATACCCTTTATACAATATTGCAAAACGCTGAAACTAATAGTATCTTTGCACCCTAAAAATTTTCAGTATATGATAGCTATTACCCTACCAGATGGAAGTGTAAAACATTTTGATGCAGGAGTTACACCAATGGATGTGGCCAAAAGCATAAGTGAAGGCTTTGCCAGAAACGTGATTTCAGCATCCTTTAATAAGGAAACTGTTGAAACAACCACTCCCCTAGCCGAGGATGGCAATCTTATACTATATACCTGGAACAACGACGAAGGCAAAAAAGCCTTTTGGCATTCATCTGCACATATTCTTGCACAAGCACTAGAAGAATTGTATCCCGGCATCAAACTAAGCATTGGACCAGCTATCGAAAATGGGTTTTATTACGACGTAGATTTTGGAGATAAAACCATTTCGGAAAAAGACCTAAAAGAGGTTGAAGACAAAATGCTGACTATTGCGCGCGGAAAACACGAATTCTCCATACGGGAATCTTCAAAAGCGGATGCACTAGACTACTACAAGAAACAAAACAACGAGTATAAGGTTGAATTGATTGAGAACCTGGAAGACGGAACAATAACTTTCTGTGATCACGATACCTTTACAGATCTTTGTCGTGGAGGACATATTCCAAATACCGGAATAGTAAAAGCCATTAAGTTGATGAGTATAGCTGGTGCATATTGGCGCGGTGATGAAAAAAACAAACAACTTACTCGAATTTACGGAATCAGTTTTCCGAAGCAGAAAGATTTAACCGAATACCTTAACCTGCTAGAAGAAGCGAAAAAAAGAGACCACAGAAAGCTTGGAAAAGAATTAGAACTTTTTACATTTTCACAAAAAGTAGGCCAGGGACTTCCACTTTGGTTACCAAAAGGAGCCGCCTTGCGCGAACGCCTTGAAAATTTCTTGAAGAAGGCACAGAAAAAAGCGGGATATGAAATGGTGATAACGCCGCACATAGGTCAAAAAGAGCTTTATGTTACATCCGGTCATTATGAAAAGTATGGTGCCGACAGTTTTCAACCTATAACTACTCCAAGCGAAGGGGAAGAGTTTCTTTTAAAACCCATGAACTGCCCGCACCACTGCGAGATTTTCAATAGTAAACCTTGGTCTTATAAAGATCTGCCAAAACGTTTTGCTGAATTCGGAACTGTATATCGTTATGAACAAAGTGGCGAACTTCACGGTTTAACTCGGGTACGTGGTTTTACTCAGGATGACGCGCATATCTTCTGTATGCCAGATCAGTTAGATGACGAGTTCAAAAAAGTAATCGATTTGGTACTTTACGTATTTGGGTCTTTAGGCTTTGAAAACTTTTATACGCAAGTTTCTTTACGCGATCCGGAGAAGCCAGAAAAGTACATTGGAAGTCTTGAGAATTGGGATAAAGCCGAAAAAGCAATTATCAGCGCTGCCGAATCAAAAGAACTCGACTATAAGATTGAATATGGCGAAGCTGCTTTTTACGGCCCGAAATTAGATTTCATGGTGAAAGATGCGCTTGGCAGAAGCTGGCAGCTAGGTACTATTCAAGTAGACTACAACCTTCCTGAACGATTTGAATTAGAGTACAAAGGCAGTGATAATGAAATGCATAGACCGGTAATGATTCACCGCGCACCATTCGGAAGTATGGAGCGTTTTGTGGCTATACTTTTGGAGCATACCGGCGGTAATTTCCCGCTTTGGCTTATGCCAGAACAGGTAAGCATTTTATCTTTAAGTGAAAAATATGAAAAATACTCACAAAAAGTTTTAAATTTGCTTGAGAATGACGAAATTCGCGCCCTTGTTGACAATAGAAACGAGACCATCGGCAAGAAGATCAGGGAAGCTGAAATGAACAAGATCCCGTATATGCTCATTGTTGGTGAGCAAGAAGAGAAAGATGGAACGGTTTCTGTACGTAAACACGGGGAAGGCGATTTGGGCACTATGACACCAGAAGCCTTTTCAGAATTGATTCAGAAAACAATAAAAGAAGAATCGAAAGAATTTAATGTTTAACTAAATATATTAGGCCATAGCAATACGAAGAAAAAGAAGTAGAGGACCTGCAAGGATAATTAAGGAGGATCAACACAGAATCAATGGAAAGATTCGTGCTGAAGAAGTCCGCCTTGTGGGAGAGAATGTTGAAGTAGGGGTTTACCCTTTAAAAAAAGCACGTGAAATCGCCGACGAGCAAGAACTAGATCTTGTGGAAATTTCACCGAACGCTAAACCACCTGTTTGTAAGGTAATAGACTATAAGAAGTTTGTTTACGAGCAGAAAAAACGCGAAAAAGTCCTAAAAGCCAAAGCAACTAAAGTTACCATCAAGGAAATTAGGTTCGGGCCAAATACGGATGATCACGATTACGAGTTTAAAAAGAAACACGGAGAAAAGTTTTTACAGGAAGGTTCTAAATTGAAAGCGTATGTTTTCTTTAAAGGACGTTCTATCATATATAAAGACCAAGGTGAAATTTTATTGTTGCGTCTTGCCCGAGATTTGGAAGAATTCGGGAAAGTGGAGCAAATGCCAAAACTCGAGGGTAAGCGAATGATTATGTTCATCGCACCTAAGAAGAAGTAGGGACAAGTCGCGACTTGTCCGTACAAAACAGAATAATAAATAGAATCCAAAAATTTGGATTGATAGTCCTCCTATGCTTAAGCTACTACGGAGAACATAGAAAAAAAACTCTCCATAGCTTCAGCGAAGGAGAGCGAATAAGCGAAATAATTAATAATAAAGTAGGAAACATGCCGAAACAAAAAACAAAATCCAGTGCCAAGAAGCGTTTTAAGCTAACCGGTACCGGTAAGATTAAAAGAAAGCATGCGTTTAAAAGCCACATCTTAACAAAGAAGAGCAAAAAACGTAAAAAAGCATTGACCAAAATGGGATTAGTCCACAAGGCCGATGAAAGCAATGTTAAACAAATGCTTCGTTTGAAGTAATATCGTTTAACCGGTTAAAACAATTATTTAAACCCTGGAGTAGCGCCTAAAAAGAGTTATGAGTTATGAGTTATGAGTTCAGAATATTGAATTTTGAATCTTAAACCTTGAACTTTAACCGCCTACTACAAAACACATTAAAATTATGCCAAGATCAGTAAATTCAGTTGCGAAGAGAGCCCGCCGTAAAAAGGTTCTTAAACAAGCCAAAGGATACTTTGGAAGACGTAAAAACGTTTGGACGGTAGCAAAAAACGCTGTGGACAAAGCAATGCTTTATTCATACCGTGACCGTCGTGTAAAAAAGAGAAATTTCAGATCCTTATGGATCACCCGTATTAATGCGGGCGCAAGACAGCATGGAATGTCTTATTCACAATTTATGGGTAGTTTAAAAACTAACGGAATCGAACTTAACCGAAAGGTTTTAGCAGATTTAGCTATGAACCACCCAGAGGCTTTTGCCGCAATCGTAAATCAAGTAAAATAAGACATTAACAATATTATTTCGCTTAAAAACCGCTTCAGAAATGAGGCGGTTTTTTTATGCTTAAGTCTCAGGTAGAACAGAATCCTTATCTTCGTTTAAAATAGGTTTAATGTATCGTTCGCACTTTATCTTCTATATGCTCTTTCTAGTATTGGGAAACTTCCTTTTTGCACAACAAGGAAGTGGAAAACTATATAAGGTTGACCGATACAAATCCGTATACCTTCCCTTGGGAAAAATTTCATTTGCCGATAAAATTGTGGACTTTAAAGTTGGAAACCCACCTCCTATTAAAAAATACAGAGATAGCACGCAATGTCTTCACGAACCCAACTACAAAAACTACCAAACTCCAAACTTTCTCTCCTTGGGCTGTGGCGGAGTGTTAACTGTTGAATTTACAGATAATGGTTTTATGAACCTACCTGGCGACGACCTTTATATTTTTGAAGTAGGTCCTTCCCGAGAAGCTGCAAAAGTTGAAATTTCTGAAAACGGAATTGACTGGATTTATGCGGGAAGAATAGCAGGTGGCAAATCTTCAATAGATTTAAGCGATGAAAATATTAGTAAGGAAACCGTTTTTTACTTTCTTCGAATTATCGATTTAAAAGAATTATGCCGAAGTATAACTGCGGGTGCAGATATTGATGCTATTGGGGCAATTAACAGCGTGATGATGTTAACGATAAACACTGATGTTCTTTTCGATGTTGCCAATTATGATATTAAAGACACCGCAGAAAAAAGCCTTGACTCCTTGGTCAAAAACATTCAGAAAATAGACAAAGCAACCCTATATATTGAAGGGCACACAGACAGTGATGGCGAAGAAATATACAATATGGAGCTTTCGAAAAACAGAAGTATTTCAGTAAAAAATAGACTTATCGAAATATTCGGCGAAAACGCGCTTTATGAATATGAAGTTATACCCTACGGAGAAAGCAAACCGCGGGTTCCAAATGATACCGACGAACACAAACAACAAAACAGAAGGGTGGAAATTACTGTTTTACCACCTAGAGATTATTATGAAGGCTTGGAATAGATTTTAGATTTGAGAGGTGAGATTTTAGAAGTGAGTGGTGAGAACTTTCTCAATTTGAAGGTTGTTTGAGTTTTTCATTTCTATTTTTATCTGAACTTCCCTGATTAGAGTTGACTGTTATTAATTAATTTTCATTGTTAAAAATAGTCATCAATTTTCTTTCTTGAGGCCTCAAGAAAGAAAATTGGGTTATGAACTTTTCAGGGCTCATTCTGTCATTGTTATTATGCAATCTTTTGTTGTTATAATTCTTTACGGCTTTTGCCGTCATCCTTTTTAATTGACCAAAGTCCTTAGGTTTCCAGTGGTCTAGGTACTCTTCTTTTATGGTTCTGTTGATACGCTCGGCATAGGCATTGTCCTGTGCGGAGAGTGCCATGCTTATCTGGCTTCCATTGTTCTTTAAAAGACTTATGTACTCTTTATAAGTATATTGACTTCCTCTGTCACTATGGTGTATCAGTGGGGCATCGTTTTCACTCAGAGCCATATTCAAAGCATCCATATTTGCCTGTGCCCTCATATTGTCAGAGACCTTGTAGCCTACGATTTTCTTGGTATAGACATCTATTATAAAGACTGCATAATAGTGCCTGTCTCCAATGGGCATATAGGTGATATCGGACTGCCATACCATTGATGGACGGTCAATTTCCATTCCTTTTATAAGGTTGGGCCAATAGATTTTTGAAGCGATTGTCGTTCTTCTATAATTCTTTTTATGCTTCAATCGATATCCCAGTTCCATCATAAGTTCTATAAACCGATCCCTTCCAATAAAGTCAGGGTTAAGTGTATAGTACATTTTCTCCACCCCACAACCTGGATGGTCCTCCCGCAGTTCGTCTGCTTCAAGGACCAGCTGTGCTGTTTTGCTATCAAAGATCTCTTGCCGCGCATCGTACTGGGCAACGGCCTGCTTAGTCAGACCGGCTTCTTTATAGAGACTGTTCAGGGAAAAACTCATTTTTTGTTTGTTTTTCCGGAACCAGTTGATTGTGGGGTGCCGAAGTTTTTTTTAATATCGATGTCAAGTTCATCCTTGGCAATCTCCATCATCTTCTCCAGATAATCGATCTTGATCTGTTTACGGCCAACGGCGCTTTCCAGCTCTTTTACACGGGCTTCGAGCTCCTTCATTTTTTGATTGCTGCTGTCTTTCATCTCTACAATTCTAAATCCTTTCTCGTTAAAGGTAGAGAATTTATAAATCCATCTATAAATTATCGAATTTCTGATCCCGTGCAGCTTCTCCAACTGTAAAACACTGAACTTACCACTTTCAAAATCTGCAACGATCCTTTTTTTAAAGTCCTCTGAGTATTTACGCTGCTTGCGCAACTTTCGAACATTTGCTTTCATAGTTTTCCACGCTTTAAGTGGTCAACCTATATCAGGGACGTACAATCAACATCTGTCATCAATCATCCGTCCTCCGTCCTTTTTAAGTCTTCTGCTTTTTCTTCTTTGCAGCAGGAAATAATACGTTATTCAAAATAAGTCGGTACCCAGGGGATTTTGGGTGCAGCGCCAATTCCGTGGGGGCATCCCCTACTCTATGTTGATAATCTTCGGGGTCGTGACCACCGTAGAAAGTGAAAAATCCCTTTCCTTTTATTCCGTGAACATAGCGTGCTTCTCCATTGGTTTTGTTTTCTCCCATAACCAGCACGTTTGCCTTTACTTGATCTCTCTCGAAAGCAGTAGTTTGCCCCATAAATCCTTTGACCAAAGAAGTGTGATTTTGACACAACATGGTTGGAATGGGATCCCACTTTGCAGAGTAATCCATTAATGTGAAATAATCACTTTCCTTTGGAACTCTTCGTTTATCAGTAGTATCAATGCTGGAAAACTCATAAACCATCGGGCTACGTTCCAGTATAAAATCTGTAAATGCGAATGTCCTACCGTAATCTATTTTGTTTTGATAATTTGGTTCACTCGGATCTCCGTCAAACATTGGTTCACAAATATCAACTCCTTCGGCAGAAAGCGCGATATCAAAACTATCCGTTGCACTACACATAGCGAACATAAAGCCCCCGCCAATTACATAATCTCGGATTTTCTTTGCAACGGCTAATTTTTCTTCTGAAACTTTATTGAACCCCATCTTCGCGGCTAAGGCTTCGGCTTTATTTTTCTCTTCAATATACCAAGGTGTAGAACGATATGCCCGGTAAAATTTTCCATATTGTCCTGTAAAATCCTCGTGATGTAAGTGCAACCAATCGTATAAAATTAACTGATCTCCCAACACTTCCTCGTCATAAATGGTGGTATATGGAATCTCTGCGTACGTTAAAACCATCGTCACGGCGTCGTCCCACGGAAGATTACTCTTAGGAGAATAAACTGCAATTCTTGGCGCTTTCTCCAAAACCACAGCATCCATATTTTTTGATGGACTACTTATATCTGTGAGGATTTGCTCGGTTTTACTATCGGAAATCACTTCAAAAGAAACTCCACGAAGCTGACATTCTCTTTGCGTTTCGGGTGAATCTGGCATGAGAAAAGAGCCACCTCGGTAATTGAGCAGCCATTTTACTTTTTGGTTTTTTTCCAAGACCCAATACGTAACTCCGTATGCTTTTAGGTGCTCTTTTTGACTTTCGGCATCCATTGGTACTAGAATGTAAGCTGCAAAAGCATTTATTGAAAATAAAAACAAAAACAGGAAGGAAAGTTTCTTGATCATAACTTCAAAGATAGTAACAAATTTTAAGCCAGACAGTTGATGGAAAACTATTTCGGTCAATCTAAGAGATATTTTCAGTGCCAAAAAAAACCTGGTATTTTGATCAAAAAATGGTTAAAAAAAATTAATAAGAGTTAAAAAAAGAGGAAACTATCTGATAGCAAATATATTGCGGAAATATTTTAAATTTCCAAAAGCTAAAGTTTGCTTAAACCCTATTCTCAATGACTTCATGCGTCATAGCTTTGCATCAAATAACAATAAAAAAACAAGATATGAAAACGACATTTTTAATTGTAGCAAGCTTTTTTGGTATTGCTGCAGCTACTGCCCAATCAGATAAAACAGAGGTTGACTTTGGTGTTAGAGGAGGTGTAAACTTCGCTAATATCACTTCAAATGATGATTTTGATTCCCCTGATAGCAGAACAAATTTTTATGCAGGTCTAGTTGCAGAACTTCCATTGCATGAACGCTTCTCATTACAAGGAGAGGTATTTTATTCAGGTCAAGGTTTTGAGCAGGATATCCCTTTGATTGATGAAAAAGTGGAATATAAAGCAGATTATATTCAAGTACCTTTATTAGCTAAGTTTTACATAGTAGAAGGCCTAAGTGTAGCCGCCGGTCCGCAATTCGGGTTTAAAGTAAACGAAAAAGTGGACTATGACTCTGCTAATATTGAAACTGAACTTGACACTGACAGTCTAAAGACTTTCGACTTTCAAGGAACAGCAGGGCTTGAGTATAAATTCAATAATGGCTTATTCCTTCAAGGAAGATATTCCTACGGTTTTTCAGATTTAATTAAAGACAATAGTATTCACACCTCAGTATTTTCAGCAGGTTTGGGTTACATGTTCTAATGATTAATAAAACATAAATTGAAAAAGGGCGGAAAATTTTTCCGCCCTTTTTCTTTTTTTAATACATTCACATTTAAGCCTGCTACTTAAAAAGGTACATCATTTTCATCTCCTTCAGAGAAATCGTCATTCATGGAACTGCCGAAAGCTTCATTTGCAGATGGTAAATTTTTTGTTTTAAACGTATCGTCATTGGCAGCATCATTCATTCTAGAATGAATTTCAGTAGGACCCGAATCAAAAGTATCGAGGTTTTCAAACTTACCTAAATTACCAACGAATTTCAGACGTATTTCATCCAGGCCACCATTACGGTGTTTTGCTATTATAAGCTCAGCTTGACCTGCAGTTGGGGTGTGTTCATCATCATCCCATTCATCAATTTTATAATATTCCGGGCGATAAATAAAGGAAACAATATCCGCATCCTGCTCAATTGCCCCAGATTCACGTAGATCTGACAGCAATGGTCTCTTACTCCCCCCACGGGTTTCAACAGCACGAGAAAGTTGAGAAAGCGCAATTACAGGGACACTTAATTCCTTCGCTAAAGCTTTTAAATTACGTGAAATAGTGGAAATCTCTTGTTCACGGTTTCCTCCTTTTTGGCTTCCACCGGCAGTCATCAATTGCAGGTAATCTACAATTATAAGCTTAATGCCGTGTTGGGAAGAAAGCCTTCTCGCCTTAGCACGTAGATCAAAAATTGAAAGCGAAGGGGTATCATCTATAAAAAGTGGTGCTTTTTCAAGCCCTTTCACCTTTACGTTTAACTGTTCCCATTCATGTTTTTCGAGATTTCCAGTTCGCAATTTTTCCGAGCTCAATTGAGTTTCTGAAGAAATAAGTCGTGTTATAAGTTGTACTGAAGACATTTCCAAAGAGAAAAATGCTACAGGTATATTGTGCTCTACAGCCATATTTCGGGCCATGGAAAGCGTTAGTGCTGTTTTACCCATACCTGGACGTGCAGCAATAATAATCAAATCACTAGGCTGCCAACCGGAAGTAAGTTCATCCAGTTTTGCAAATCCAGATGGAACCCCAGAAAGACCTTCTTTATTGGCTATTTCTTCGATTCGTTTCTTGGCCTGGATTACAAGGTTCTGGGCCGTTTCGGAAGAACGTTTAATGTTCCCTTGGGTTACTTCATATAATTTGGCTTCTGCCGTATCCAAAAGATCAAAAACGTCGGTGCCTTCATTATAGGATTCCTCGATTATTTCATTCGAAATTTTAATCAGACTTCGTTGAATATATTTCTGAAGAATAATACGTGCATGGAACTCAATATGCGCCGAAGAAGACACTTTTTGGGTAAGTTGAATGAGGTAAAACTCACCGCCTGCCAGATCCAATTTCCCCTGTTTCTTTAATTGTGTGGAAACGGTTAATAAGTCTACTGGTTGACTGTTTTCGAAGAGATTGTAAATCGCTTCAAATATGTGTTGGTGCGCCTGTTTGTAGAAAACCTCCGCATGAAGGATGTCAATTACTTCATCAACACCCTTTTTATCGATCATTAAAGCCCCTAGAACAACTTCCTCTAAATCAATAGCTTGTGGCGGAATCTTACCTTTTTCAAGCGATATTACTTGCGAAGAGCGGGTTGAATAACTAGTTTGAGGTTTTAATTTTTCCATTAAGCGAATGTAAATAAAATGTTAAGAGGAGGGCATGGTTTTTAGTCTCTCGATATTAACCATCCTTCAACAATTGAACTGTTGACAACTCCAAAATATTGTTGATAACCCGTAAAAAAATCCGAAGCTCTCACTTCAGATTTACGTTATGATAAGCTATTGTTAGATCTATCCCTTGAACTCGCCCATTTCCAAATATTTATCCATTCTATTTTTAACTAAATCGGCTGGGGATAACATTTTTAATGTATCATAATACTTTTGAATTGCAGTAGCAACGGTTGAAAAAGTTTTTTCGCGATCGCTGTGGGCACCTCCCAAGGGTTCTTTTATAATTTCGTCTATCAGACTCAATTTTTTCATATCTGTGGCTGTGAGTTTTAGCGCTGTTGCAGCTTGTTCTTTAAACTCCCAACTTCTCCAGAGAATGGAGGAACAGCTTTCGGGTGAAATTACCGAATACCACGTATTCTCTAGCATTAAAACTTTATCGCCTACTCCAATTCCCAAAGCTCCTCCACTGGCGCCCTCGCCAATAATCACAACGATAATAGGCACTTTAAGACGGGTCATCTCCAAAATATTTCTTGCTATTGCCTCGCCTTGTCCACGTTCTTCAGCTTCCAATCCAGGGAAAGCACCGGGGGTATCTATCAAGCATACCACAGGCACATTAAACTTCTCTGCAGATTTCATTAATCGAAGTGCTTTTCGATATCCTTCTGGATTCGCCATTCCAAAGTTTCTAAACTGGCGTGTTTTTGTGTTGTAGCCTTTTTGCTGCCCCAAAAACATAAAACTTTGATCTCCAATTTTTCCAAGGCCACCCACCATTGCCTTATCATCTTTAAAACCACGGTCTCCATGGAGCTCTAAAAATGATTCCCCACAAATGGCGTTAATATAATCCATGGTGTAAGGACGATCTGGGTGACGCGAAAGCTGGACACGTTGCCAGGGTGTAAGGTTTTTATAAATATCCCTTTTGGTGTCTTTCAGCTTTTTTTCAATCTGTTTACAAGTGTTGCTTACATCAACATCACTTTCTTGGCCAATAAGGCAGGCCTTTTCAAATTGCTCTTGCAATTCTTTTATAGGGAGTTCAAAATCAAGATATTCCATAATTTATTCCTTATTTTCGTAGCAGTTAATCTACAAAGATAAAATTTTGTTTTAGGTGTTAGTCAATCTTCGTCGTTTTCTTTCTTGCGTAATTTTTATAATGCCATTGGCAATTACCGTAAGCAGAATGATTCCCGCGCCATAATAAAATTGCGGACTCATATTCTCTGAATCGCCCAAAATAATAAGGGCCAAGAGAATACCATACACCGGTTCCATATTAATGGTTAGCATAACGGTATAAGGACTTATCCATTTCATCACGTGTATGGAAGCAATAAAGGCATAAGCCGTACAAACCGACGCCAAAATTACAAGATATATCCAATCATTCGTTGAAACTGTAAAAAAATCAGCGGTGAAGTTTCCTGTAAATGCCAAATATATGGTAATTCCCAAAACTCCAAACATCAATTCGTAAAAGGAAATTGCCGAGGCTTTATGCTTTAGCACAAACTTCCCATTTATTACTGAAAAAAGAGCGCTCAAAAATGCGGAAATCAGCGCAAGTACAATTCCGAATGTATAAGAAGAGTCTACGTCAAAAATAACATAAAGTCCAGCCACAACTACAAGTCCGAATAATACTTCGTAGAGAATTATTTTTCTCCCGTATATAAGGGGCTCCAAGAGTGAAGCGAAAAAAGCACCTGTTGAAATTACGGCTAAAGTAACGGAAACATTTGAAGCTTTAATTGCTCCAAAAAATGTGAGCCAATGCATGGCTATTATAATTCCTGCTAAGGCAAAACCCATTAAGGCCTTAAAAGTAAATTTCAGGTTTTCCTTTCTGAATTTTAAAAAGATAAAAATCAGGAGCGTTGCAAGCAACATTCGGTACCAAACCAATGGAATGGCTTCCAAAGAGATTAATGCGCCCAAAACCGCTGTAAACCCCCAGATGAATATTATAAAATGTAGATGGAGATAATTTAGAAGCTTATCGTTTCGCATTTCTCAATAAATAAATTGCCAATATTGCGAATACAAAATTTGGAAACCAGGTTGCTAGAAATGGAGAGAAATCACTTTGTTCTGCCATAGTACCAAAAACCTTGTCAAAGAAAATATAAACCATCCCAACACTAATACCTATAGCGAGGTTAACGCCCATGCCTCCCCTTCTTTTGACCGAAGAAACCGCTACGGCAATAATGGTTAATATATATGCGGAAACGGGTAAACTCCAACGTTTATAGCGCACAACTTCGTATCGATTGATATAGGAAGATCCACGTGCCTTTTCTTTTTTAATAAAATCATTGAGCTCGGTAAAATTAAGGGTTTCTGCAATGTAGGTTACAGGGGTTAAATCTTCCATATCGAATGCGAACACCGTATCCAGTTTCGGTTTTGTCTCCAAGATATCATCCCGCTCTCCTATTTTTCTTTTACTATACTTATATAGTGAATAGGTACTGTCCTTTTCTATAAATTTAATCTGGGACGCAGAAATTTTATAGGTCATTTTATTACCCTCAAAATGCTCCAAGGTAAAATTACTCCCTATTTTTTCCTTCACATTAAAATAGCTTACATAAATATAATCATTCTTATTAATCTGGGTGTAAACATTACTTTGGTCTCTATCTTTTTTTCCTTTTTTAAGATAGGTGTATGAAAACTCATTAAACCCTTTACTCGCCTTGGGTGCCAGATACATGCTAAAAACAAGTGCGGCAATACACACAATTGTTGCACCTATTATATATGGACGAAGAAATCTATAATAAGAAACCCCGCTACTTAGAAAAGCAATGATCTCGGTATCATTGGCCAATTTTGAAGTGAACCATATTACCGATAAAAATAGAAATAGTGGAAATAAAAGATTGGCGAAATAGATGGTGAAATGGTAGAGATATATTAGAACCTCAGTTAAAGGAACTTCATTCTCCAGAATTTTATCAATCTTTTCGGCTAGGTGAACGGTGATACCGATAGGGATAAATAGCAATAAAAGGAGCGTGAAGGTGCCCAAATATTTTCGAAGTATGTATCTATCAAGTATGCTGAGCATTCTATAATCTTTGAGCTAACTTTTTTACCATCCTGTTTTTCCATTCGGTAAAATCACCTGCTAAGATATGTTTTCTTGCTTCCCTAACCAACCACAAATAGAATCCAAGATTGTGAATGGTGGCTATTTGCCTTCCTAACATTTCATTTACCGTAAATAAATGGCGAAGATAAGCCTTGTTATAATCAGTATCTACCCAAGTAATCCCCATTGGATCAATTGCCGAAAGATCGGCTTCCCACTTTTTATTTTTAATATTGATTATTCCTTCAGAAGTAAAAAGCATACCATTTCTGCCGTTTCTTGTTGGCATAACACAGTCAAACATATCAATTCCTAAAGCTATATTCTCCAAAATATTTACTGGAGTTCCAACACCCATTAAATATCGCGGTTTATCCTTCGGAAGTATTTCTGTAACAATAGAAGTCATTTCATACATTTCATCCGCAGGTTCACCTACCGAAAGTCCACCAATCGCGTTCCCTTCCGCCCCTACTGAAGCAATATATTCAGCAGATTGCTTCCGTAAATCTTTATAGGTACTTCCTTGAACAATAGGGAAAAAAGTTTGACCGTAATCGTATTTTAAAGGTGTTTTCTCTAAATGCTTTATGCAGCGATCCAACCAACGATGCGTCATATGCATAGATCGTTTTGCATAATTGTAGTCGCAAGGGTATGGGGCACATTCATCAAAAGCCATAATAATGTCAGCGCCAATTACGCGTTGAATTTCCATAACATTCTCTGGTGTGAAAACGTGATAGCTCCCATCTATATGACTCTTAAACTTTACCCCTTCCTCCTTAATCTTTCTGTTGGCCGAAAGTGAATAAACTTGGTATCCGCCACTATCAGTTAAGATATTACGATCCCAGTTCATAAACTTATGAAGCCCACCCGCTTTTTCAAGAATTGGTGTTTTGGGCCTGAGATATAAATGATAGGTATTCCCTAGAATAATATCAGGATTAATGTCTTCTTTCAGTTCGCGTTGGTGTACACCTTTTACGGATGCTACAGTGCCAACAGGCATAAAAATAGGTGTTTCAATCACTCCGTGATCTGTAGTGATTGTCGCAGCGCGTGCACTGCTTTGTTTATCTGTGGCTTCTAATTTAAAGTGCATTCAGCAATTTTTATTGAGCGGCAAAGATAACTTTAAATAAATTCCAAAACCCAAATTCCAAAAGACAAAATTTTCGATGTTTGATGATGGAAGAAGGATGCACTACGACAGAAGACAGAATCTTGTTGGATTTTTAACATCCGTCTTCCAGCAACTATGTTAACAAAACGATTAAATCGTTAATAAAAGCATAGCGTTCTTCTTTGTGCAGCTTACCTAATACCTTACTTTTGGACTCGAAAATCAAAATAAATTATGGCAGATTATAAAGCACTTGAGGATTTGGTAATTCAAGTTCGAAGAGATATTTTAAGACAAGTACACAAAGTAAATTCCGGGCATCCAGGAGGATCACTAGGTTGTGCCGAATTTTTCGTAGCACTCTATAACGAACTGATGGAACGCAATGACGATTTTACCATGGACGGGAAGAATGAGGATCTTTTCTTTCTTTCGAACGGACATATTTCACCAGTCTTTTACAGTGTACTAGCAAGATCCGGATATTTTCCAGTAGAAGAATTAAACACGTTCCGCCTCTTAAACTCTCGTTTACAAGGACACCCAACTACTCATGAAGGCTTACCTGGTATTCGCATTGCCTCAGGTTCTTTGGGTCAAGGTATTTCCGCATCCATTGGCGCAGCCTTGACCAAAAAACTCAATAAGGACACCCATTTGGTTTATACACTCTGTGGGGATGGCGAATTACAGGAAGGTCAAAACTGGGAAGCAATTATGTATGCTGCCGGAAATAAAGTTGACAATCTAATAGTAAGTGTTGATTTAAACGGCCAGCAAATTGACGGTTCCACTGACCATGTACTTCCCATGGGAAATGTAAAGGCAAAATTTGAAGCTTTTGGTTGGGATGTGATGGATATTGAAAAAGGGAATGATTTAAAAGCTATTATTTCCGGAATGAAAAAAGCCAAGGAAAAGACAGGTAATGGAAAACCAGTCTGCGTATTACTACATACAGTAATGGGTAACGGAGTTGATTTTATGATGCACACTCACGCTTGGCACGGAAAAGCGCCAAACGACCAACAACTGGAAGATGCGCTTTCACAAAACCCAGTGACTTTGGGAGATTATTAGTCCCCCTAACCCCCGAAAGGGGAACACCTACTAAAATGAAACAACTAATTTAAATTCAAACCCGTCAGAAGCCCCTCCTTAGGAGGGGTTGGGGAGGCTTATGAAAAAATATACAGATACAGGCAAAAAAGATACACGTTCAGGGTTCGGTGACGGACTTACAGAACTCGGAAAGAAAAACAAAGATGTTGTCGCACTTTGTGCAGACCTTACCGGTTCTTTAAAAATGGACGAATTCAAGGAAAATCATCCGGAGCGTTTCTTTCAGGTTGGGATTGCTGAAGCAAATATGATTGGGATGGCAGCAGGGATGACCATTGGAGGAAAAATTCCTTTTACCGGAACTTTTGCCAATTTTTCCACGGGAAGAGTTTATGATCAAATTAGACAAAGCGTGGCATATAGCGGTAAAAATGTGAAGATCTGTGCATCTCACGCTGGTTTGACTTTAGGTGAAGATGGAGCAACCCATCAAATTCTTGAAGACATTGGTTTGATGAAGATGCTTCCAGGAATGACTGTTATCAACACTTGTGACTACAATCAAACAAAAGCAGCAACTATTGCTATTGCCGATTTTGAAGGACCGGTTTACCTTCGTTTTGGAAGACCAAAAGTGGCGAATTTTACTCCAGCAGACCAAAACTTTCAAATTGGAAAGGCTGTTCAACTTCAGGAAGGTACAGACGTTACTATTGTTGCAACTGGACATTTAGTGTGGGAAGCACTAGAAGCTGCCAAAACCTTAAATGAAAATGGAGTAACAGCAGATGTAATAAACATCCACACCATAAAGCCTCTTGATGCTGAAGCAATTATCAAGAGCGTTAAAAAAACAGGTTGCGTTGTCACTGCTGAAGAGCATAACTTTTTAGGGGGACTAGGAGAAAGCGTAGCAAGACTGCTATCTACTCAGCATCCAGCTCCGCAAGAATTTATAGCTACTCAAGACACTTTTGGAGAATCTGGAACTCCAGAGCAGCTAATGGATAAATACGGCCTAAACGCTGCGGCAATTGTAAATGCTGTAACTAAAGTAACGGCGCGTAAGTAAAGCAGGAATTCGTTACAAGTTAAAACACAAAAAAGCCCCAATCTCAAACTGAGTGGGGCTTTTTTAATACTGTTAATCTAATTTCGAAAGATCTTAAATCGTATCATCCAAATAATCTGGAGTACCGTTTCCATTGGTATCTGGAAAGAAAATTTCACCATCAATTATTTCAATTTCGAACTTAGTGAGTCTGCCATCTCCATCATCGTCGTTGTCTAAATAATTTGGCAATCCGTTTCCGTCGGTATCATCATCAAACAAATATTGATTGTTGTTCAGGTCTTCCATATATGATGGAATACCGTCTCCGTCGTGATCTGCTACTTCGGAAGCAAATAACTGAAAAGAGAAAATAAGTTGACCATAAGCGTCTAGATCACCGCGAGAAGACTGGAAATAACCCAGGCCAGATGGTATAAACACCGCTCCAATTCCAAAATCCTCGAAAGACAAGGTACCGTCAGGATTTGTTATAGGTTCGCCAACCGCGCCTTTAAATTCTATTAAAGCTTGCTGGAGCCCTCGTATGACCCCTACCTCTTGTGCCGATTTTCCATTCACAAGATTTAGTTTAATCGGAATCACAGAGCTATCAAACAAATCTAAATTCATCAACCTACCATCATAGGTAGTTGTTGTATAGTCAGAAAAATGCGGCCGTTCTCCTCCACCTTCACGCACTTTTAGAAGATATAGTTTATAATCAACATCTGTATCGAAAATATCATTAACAACCTTAGAAGTAACTTGCTCAATCAAAGGCGTTTTTGAGGCGTTTTCGCCAGCAATGGTATCGAACTTTATTTTGAAGTTATTTGGATCAGCATCAAAATCTTCGTAATTATAGAAATGCGTTTCTAGGAACGCTTCAATTTCTGCTTGAGCCCGAATAGCTTCTTCTCCACGATCTCTTGGGGGGATCGGCGCCGGCCCATCATCATCATCCTTTTTACAGGAAACTGTAACAACAAGCATTACAATTAAAAGTGCAAATCCGTATTTAATTTTCATCATCATTAGGTTTTTGAGGCCGCAAGATACAATTTTCCACTATTTTTGCACACCACATTAACTTTGTTTTTAGGGTAATAATATGAGGATTGATAAATATTTATGGTGTATTCGGTATTTTAAAACCAGAAGCATAGCTACCCAAGCTTGTAAGAAAGGTTCGGTTCGCGTAAATGGCGATATTGTTAAACCCTCTCGCGATGTTTATCCGGGTGATAATATTACCTTACGAAAGAATCAGATAAACTATCAAATAGAAGTTTTGGATCTTCCCCCAAGTAGAGTTGGCGCAAAACTGGTCGATCTTTACCGAAAGGACGCTACTCCCAAAGAAGCTTTTGAAACGAATGAAATGTTGCAATATGCCAAAACCTATTACAGAAAAAAAGGGGTTGGCAGGCCTACAAAAAAAGACAGAAGAGATTTGGACGATTTTACCGAATCTACCGATGACGAAAACGAAGTATAAAACCATTTAAAAAACGTCAGATGCAAGAAACAAATACCGTAATTCTAGACAAAAAAGAAATAGCCCACAAAATAAAGCGTATTGCATATCAAATCTATGAAACTAATGTAGATGAAAAGATGGTTGTAATAGCTGGTATCTTGGACAATGGCTTTATTCTTGCTAAAAAGATAAAATTGGAGTTGGAAAAAATTTCTCCAATAAAGGTTTTACTCTGCGAAGTGGTTATCGATAAAAAAAATCCGATAAAAGGAGTTAGCACCTCGCTGAAAGAAGATGAATACAAAAACAAATCCATTCTTTTGGTAGATGATGTTCTTCATTCGGGAACCACGCTTATATACGCCGTGAAGCATTTCTTGGAAGTTCCTTTAAAGCAATTTAAAACAGCTGTCTTAGTAGATAGGAATCATAAAAAGTATCCTATTAAAGCCGATTTTAAAGGGATTTCGCTTTCAACTTCATTAAACGAGAACGTGTCAGTCATTTTCGAAAAAAATAACGATAGAGCAATCTTAGAATAGTTTTAAAACTATCTTCTCCACCGTTTCTTCTATGTTTTCAGGTATAGTTTCAACCACATACTTCGATTGGTTGTAATAATAAACTCTTTCAAAAAGATGCTTTCTAAGAAAGTCATTCAGATCATCCCGTGTTTTTAGATGTGCCAATAAGGGTCTGCTTTCTTTTTCAAGAAACAGCCTAGAGGTTAAAACGTCAAGAGGCGTTTTTAAATATATCGTCATCAGGTCTGCTTTCGTCATAAAGGCCATGTTATCTCCATAGCAGGGTGTACCACCACCAGTAGCCAGAACGTAACTCTCAGACTGCGAGAGAAGTTTTTTTAAGACTTCACTTTCGATTCTTCTAAAATAGATTTCTCCTTTTTTAGAAAAAATTTCTGAAATAGAAGTATTCGTCTGTTTTTCAATTTCAGTGTCCAAATCCATAAAAGGAATTCCTAAAACCTCGGCCAGTTTCTTTCCGACAGTCGATTTTCCACTTCCCATATAGCCTATCAATACAATTTTCATATCCTTTTAAAGTTCAGTTTTGGAGATTTAAGAATGGAAAAAACATCCAATTTTGCAATATTTTCATCCATTCCACAAAATTAGAGTAAAAAATGGATTTGTGACCCCCTGTTTTTCAGCGTTTTTGAAATTTCTTTAAATTTTATTCAATTTCGTTTTGAAAGTATAATTTAATGATAGTATATTTGCACCCGCCTACCAAGAGATAGGCTAGCATAAAAAGGAAGACCTGGTAGCTCAGTTGGTAGAGCACCTCCCTTTTAAGGAGGTGGTCCTGGGTTCGAGCCCCAGCCAGGTCACAAAAAGTTAAGCCCACGGTTTAACTTTTTTTGTTTACAACATTTTCTGCGATGTGTAAACATAACATATAAGTATCCACCCGGGTGCTGGAATTGGTAGACAGGCATGGTTGAGGGCCATGTGTCCTCAGGACGTGTGGGTTCAAGTCCCATTCCGGGTACGATAAAACCCTGCTAAAGCCTTATTTAGCTGGGGTTTTTCTTTTCTAGAGTAACATTATAGCAACACTAATTGCTGCAATCAATTTTTACATCCCATCAAGAGCTGTATTAATTGGTCGTCTTTTTGTAACATTTGGTTTTTCTAATCTTTCAAATGCCAGTAGAAGATTCTCCATTTCCACTTTTAAGTAATTAGGATCCTGAGAGCGTTTTACTATTTCGGACTTTTCCACTAATTGCAACTCGTTTGGAATTCTTAACCAAATTGAATTGTCCATCATCTTTATAAAAATGATTTTAATTTGAGGCTCGAAAACCTCTTGAAATAATTGGTACATATTAAAATTAATTTAATGTTAGCTGGCAATGTAGAACACTATATTCGCTAAAGCTGTGACCAGTAAAAACGGATCATTTCCGACCTAATTTAATTCAATAAAGATTTACTCCTGAAGATGGGATCAATTCTAATTTACTTCGTAGCTAGAAATAGCTAAATGTGTTTAAAGAAATTATTTTTTTTATAAACAGTCTCACTTCTTTTTATTACTTTAACCCATTAATTCTAAAAAGAAAATTCTGTGGTCAGAACTCAATTTGGCATAAAGGATCTCGAAAACCTTTCTAACGTGAAAGCCCACACCATTAGGATTTGGGAGAAACGCTACAATCTTCTTGAGCCCGACCGTACTGATACTAACATCAGAAAATACGACCTCGAAAATCTAAAAAAGCTACTGAACATTGCCTACCTCTACAATGCTGGACATAAAATATCAAAGCTGGCAAGTTTAGATGCAGCACAGATTCAAGCCTTAATCAAAAAAAATATAAACGGCCTCGATTCTGAATATATGCTGAATATATTTAAATCGGCTATGTTTGAATTTGACGGGAAGCTATTTGATGAGACACTAAAAAAACTCTTAGAAAAAAAATCCTTTTCTGAAATATTTACAGAAGTATTTATCCCGCTTCTTAATGAAATGGGCATTCTGTGGCATTCCGGAACTATTGATCCTTCGCACGAGCATTTCATTTCAGAAAAAATAAAACACACTATCATTAGATTTTCGGAACCACCGAATATAGAAACTACTGAAGATAATAAACAAATCTTTGCCCTCTACCTCCCCTATAAAGAAATGCACGAAATTGGTCTCTTATACGCCAATTACGAACTTCTTTCCGCCGGGCTCCCTACTATTTTTTTAGGCCCCAATATTCCTTTGGAAAGCTTAGTTCACGTGTTAAAGACGAAAACAAAAGTAATATTCGTAACCTACTTTACGGTACAACCAGAAAATGATAACCTTCAAAAATATCTAAAGGACTTTCAAAATGAGGTGTGTTCCAAAGGGGATTGTGAACTTTGGGTTTTAGGCCACAAATCAGGTGGAAATACTAAAAACACAAAAAATGTTAAGTTCTTTCAAGAAATAAAACATTTCTTAGGTGAAGTGGAAAAGAAACATAAAAATTGATTTTCAACAATTTACGGTTCTTTAGTTACTTCAAAATTAAAGTAAACTTCTCTTAGACAAGCACACTTAGTATTGCAATACAAAAAATAAATTCTGGAAAATTCATTTTTGTTTAAATAAAATGTATTTTTGTTAAACACTATGGAAAAGAATATTGCAGTTATTGGTTCTGGTTTCTCTTCACTGGCCGCTTCTTGCTATTTGGCACAAGCTGGATACAGAGTCACTATTTATGAAAAAAACCAAACTATTGGAGGCCGGGCACGACAACTTAAAAAAGACGGTTTTACATTTGATATGGGTCCCACTTGGTACTGGATGCCCGATGTTTTTGAAAGATTCTTCTCAGACTTCGGAAAAACTCCTTCAGATTATTATGAATTAGAAAAACTAAATCCAGCCTATCGCGTTTATTTTGGGAAGGACGACTTTATCACTATAGAAGACACACTCGAAAAAATTAGCGCCGCTTTCGAAAAGGAAGAGCCGGGAAGCTCTATTAAGCTAAATAAGTTTATTGCGCAGGCCCTGGACAACTACAATATCGCTATAAAAGATTTGGTATATAGACCGGGGGTTTCTCCTTTGGAATTGGTTACTACCAAAACCATGAAGAAAATCGGGCAGTTTTTTGGTACTATAAGTAAAGAGGTTCGCCATGAGTTTACGAACCCCAGACTAATTTCGATTTTAGAGTTTCCAGTTTTATTTTTGGGAGCGAAACCTTCCAATACACCCGCTTTTTATAGTTTTATGAACTATGCAGATTTCGGACTTGGAACCTTTCATCCAAAAAATGGCATGTATTCTGTAGTGAATGGTATAAAATCACTCGCTGAGGAGTTAGGAGTTGTAATAAAAACCAATCAAAATGTTGAAAAAATCCAAGTTGAAAAAGGAAATGTTTCAAAGCTAAATGTGAATGGCGATGAATTAAAAGTTGATCTCGTTTTAAGCGGTGCCGATTACCACCATACCGAAAGCCTACTGGAAAAAGAATTCCGCCAGTATTCGGAAAGCTATTGGGAAAATAAAACCTTTGCTCCTTCCGCCCTACTCTTTTACGTCGGTTTCGACAAAAATATCAAGCATGTAGATCATCATACTCTTTTCTTCGATGTTGATTTTAAAAAACATTCCGAAGAAATCTACGATTCACCCCAATGGCCTGAATCTCCACTCTTTTACGCCAGTTTTCCTTCTAAAACGGATAGAAGTGTTTCCCCCGAAGGAAAGGAGGCAGGTATATTTCTAATTCCCCTAGCTCCAGGATTAGAAGATACTCCTGAAATTCGGGAAGAATACTTCGAAAAAATAATGGCACGATTCGAAAAAATCACCAACCAAGAGGTTAGAAAAAACATTACATTTAGAGAATCATTCTGTATAAATGATTTTGTTTCAGATTATAATAGTTATAAAGGAAATGCCTACGGCCTTGCAAACACATTGTTGCAAACGGCTTTTTTAAGACCTAAATTAAAAAGTGGAAAAGTAAAAAATCTATTTTTTACCGGACAACTTACTGTGCCTGGCCCCGGAGTGCCACCCGCGCTTATCTCAGGAAAATTAGTAGCGGGATTAATCGAAAAAGAAACTAAAATTTGAAACAACTTTTTGACATAGTATCTGAGAAATGCAGCAAGAACGTTACTGAAACATACAGTACATCGTTTTCGCTAGCTACGCGTATGTTGGGTCCAGCTATTCGTCAGGATATTTATAATATTTATGGCTTCGTTCGTTTTGCTGATGAAATAGTAGATTCATTTCATGAATACGATAAAGAGCTGCTCCTAAATCGCTTTGAAGCCTCCTTAGAAGACGCGCTGAAAGATCGCATCAGTCTTAACCCCATATTGAATTCCTTTCAAGCAACAGTCCACAAATACAATATCGATAAAGCGTTAATTGCTAACTTTATGTCCAGTATGCGACTTGATTTAAGCAAACAAGTTTATACCACCCAACAGGAGTTTAATGATTACATCTATGGATCTGCGGACGTTGTGGGTTTGATGTGCTTAAAAGTTTTTGTGAAAGGTGACAACCAAAAATACAATGAATTAAAGGAGGGAGCTATGAATTTAGGCTCGGCCTTTCAAAAGGTAAACTTTTTGAGAGATTTAAAAGAAGATTTTGAAAACCTGAGTAGATCATACTTTCCAAACACCAATCTAAATGCACTGGATGAAACTTCCAAAGAAAAAATAATTCAGGAAATTGAAGAAAACTTCAGCAAGGGCTATCAAGGTATCTTGCTTTTGCCACACGATTCAAAACTCGGTGTATTTGTGGCTTACAGGTACTATAAAAGATTACTTAAAAAACTTCAGCAAACTCCCGCAACCGAAATAAAAAATGCTCGAATTCGTGTACCAAATGTTGAAAAAATAGGTTTATTAACGCGTAGCTATGTGAAATATCAATTAAATTTGGTAAAATAATCGATGCGAGGTGCTGGATGACAGAGGACAGATTCCAAATATTAATAAATGAAATATCAAATACCGAATTAACAAATAACAATGACAACGCTTCTCTGGATATTAATATTTATTACCACTTTCTGTATTATGGAGTTTATGGCGTGGTTTACGCATAAATATGTGATGCACGGATTTCTGTGGAAACTGCACAAAGATCATCATCATAAGGATCACGGCAGTTGGTGGGAACGTAACGATTATTTTTTTCTGTTTTATGCCTTGGTAAGCATTAGTTGTTTTGTGGGTTGGAGCTATTATGGGTTTTGGGCTGGACTACCTATTGGTTTGGGAATATTCGCTTATGGATTAGCCTATTTCTTTGTTCACGATATTTTTATACACCAGCGGTTTAGATTGTTCCGAAATGCCAACAATTGGTATTCTCGCGGAATAAGAAGAGCGCATAAAATGCACCACAAACATCTTGGTAAGGAAGAAGGAGAATGCTTCGGAATGCTTTTTCCACCCCTAAAATATTTTAAAAAATAAAATGTGTGGCACTTTTACCTTTTGCTCAACCTAGCTTCGCTTAGCATTCCTTTCTTATTTAGTTTCCATCCTAAACTAAAGTTTTATAAACTCTGGAAATACTTCTTTCCAGCTACATTTATAATGATGGCTTTCTTCGTTTCTTGGGATATCATATTTACACAAAACGCCTTTTGGGGATTTAACGAAACCTATCTTTTAGGAATCACTTTCGCGAAGCTTCCGTTAGAGGAATGGCTCTTCTTTATTTGTATTCCCTACGCCTGTCTTTTTACGATATATTCCTTAAAAAAGCTACTTCCCAAGTTTCGTTTTTCGAATAAAACTACTGATATCATTTACTTTTCGTTACAAACTATTCTAATTGTGACACTGCTCTATAATTACAATCGTTGGTACACCGCAATTAATTTTACTTATGCAATCATTTTATTAGGTTTGGTTTTTAATTATAAAAAAGAAGCTTTAAATGTTTTCTTTCCAGTGTTTTTGATCCTTCTGACACCCTTTTTTATCATAAATGGATATCTCACTGGCAGTTGGATTGACGAACCAGTAGTGTGGTATAATGATGCTGAAAATCTTGGGATACGGATAGGCACCGTTCCTATTGAAGATAGCGTGTATGCACTCAGCATGCAACTTACTGTATTTGTTTTGATGGAACGATTTCAGGAAAAGTATGCATTGAAAAATTAGACTTTGAATTTCTTCCTATTGAAATATTTGCAACTAAACATTGGAAAAATATAGAAACAATTGATTCGAGCTTGTGAATTGAATTGGTTTTTATATTACATTTAATCTTAAAAATTATTGATTATGATGCATCCAAAAACAGAACTGAAACTAATCAATGAAGAGATTGGCTATGGAGTTGTTGCGAAAGAATTTATTCCGGCCGGCACAATAACTTGGGCTTTAGACGAGCTTGACCGTGAATTCACTCCTGCGCAGTATCAGGAAATGAAACGGCTATACCGCGATATCCTAGAAACTTATTGCTATCGAAATAATAAAGGAAACCTAGTGCTTTGCTGGGATTATGGACGTTATGTAAACCACAGTTTTAAAAGCAATTGTCTTTCTACAGCGTACGATTTTGAAATTGCTATCCGCGATATCCAGCCTGGAGAAGAACTCACGGACGATTATGGATATCTAAATGTCTCACTACCATTCAGAGGAATTAATGAAGGAACTCGCCGTAAAACAGTTTATCCTGATGATCTTCTAAAGCAATATAAAAATTGGGACAAAGTACTAGTAAGGAATTTCCCGAAAATAACTCAAGTAGCTCAACCCTTAAAGTCGCTTCTTAAAACTGAGTTATGGGATGAAGTTGTAGAAATAGCAGCAGGTAGAAAAGAAATGGACTCAATATTAAACAATCATTTTTCAGGTTAATCTTAGTGCTTTACTTCGCTAGTAGCTTATCAAGTAAAGCTCTCATCTTTTTGCTATTCCAATCTGCAGCACCTGTTTCCTCAATGACAATTTCCCCAGATTTCGAAATTAAATAAGTGGTTGGCAAGGCATTGGATTCAAGGGCTACGGGAGCTTTATAGCTTTGGAGAAAAATCGGTAAGCTATATCCGTTTTTATCCATAAACTTTTTGACCTTATCGGGTCCTTCAGAAGTAACAAAATAGAAATCTACTTTTTCGCCATAACTATCGTACAATTTCTGAAACGAAGGCATTTCCGCCACGCACGGCGGACACCAAGTAGCCCAAAAGTTGATGACCATAACTTTCCCTTTGGATTCTGATAGATATATGGCTCCTTCATCTAATTTGCTAAGATTCCAGTTGTAATCTTCAAGTGTTTCCCGTTTGTCCTCAGCTTTTTCAGATGGAGAAAAAGAAACCAGTCTTTGTACAAAAACCTGAATAGGCATACGGGTTTGTGGAATAATCAACAGCGCCAAAAACACAAAGAACAGAATATTGCTCCAATTTTTCTTTAGAAAGGGAATCATAGTTTTATGGTATAAAAAAACCTCAAAGGTCAGATTGCTATTTGTTGCGCAATGACACTTTGAGGTTTAAGAATTTATAATTTAAATTAAGCGTTCTGCTTTTTAATCAAGTTTAAAGCTGAACCTTCACGATACCATTTAATTTGTGCATCGTTATAAGTATGGTTCACTTTTATAGAATCTTTGCTACCATCTTTATGAACAATCTCAATAGTTAATGGCGTGTTCTCGGCAAATTCAGCAATATCTACAAAGTTAAAGGTATCATCTTCCTGAATCAAATCGTAATCTGCTTCATTGGAAAAAGTAAGCCCTAGCATCCCTTGTTTTTTCAAGTTTGTTTCGTGAATACGTGCAAAAGATTTCACCAATACGGCCGCTACACCCAAAAATCTTGGTTGCATAGCTGCGTGCTCACGAGAAGAACCTTCCCCATAGTTATGATCACCCACAACTATAGTTTTAACACCTTTAGCCTTGTATTCGCGTTGTACATCTGGCACACCGCCGTAATCGCCTGTGAATTGATTTTTTACAAAATTTGTCTTTTTGTTAAAAGCATTAATGGCCCCAATCAAGGTATTGTTTGAAATATTGTCCAAATGCCCACGGTAACGCAACCAAGGTCCCGCCATTGAAATATGGTCAGTGGTACATTTTCCGAAAGCTTTAATCAACAATTTCACACCTTGCAATTCAGAATCTTTGATAGGCTCAAATGGTTCCAACAATTCAAGACGTTCACTCTCTGAAGCTACTTTAACTTCAACAGAACTTCCGTCTTCCTTTGGCGCCAAATAACCATTCTCGTCCACCTCAAATCCTTTTGGGGGAAGTTCAAGACCAACAGGTTCATCTAGTTTCACTTCCTCTCCATCTTCATTCAGCAAAGTGTCATTCATTGGGTCGAAATCCAGACGGCCAGAGATTGCGATTGCGGCAACCATTTCTGGAGAACCTACAAAAGCGTGTGTATTTGGATTCCCATCGGCACGTTTTGAAAAGTTTCTGTTGAAAGAATGTACAATGGTGTTCTTTTCCTCTCCTTTTCTATCGCTTCTATCCCACTGACCAATACAAGGTCCGCAAGCGTTTGTAAATATTGTTGCACCAAGACTTTCAAAAACATCTAAAAGTCCGTCACGTTGTGCAGTAAAACGAATCTGTTCGGATCCAGGATTAATACCCAAATCACTTTTTGGTATTAACTTTTTATCGATTGCCTGTTGTGCAATGGAGGCGGCACGTGTTAAATCTTCATAAGAAGAGTTTGTACAAGAACCTATCAAGCCCCAATCTACCTTTATTGGCCAATCATTTTTAGTTGCTTTTTCACCAAGTTGCCCAACCGGAGTCGCCAAATCTGGAGTAAAAGGACCATTTAAATGCGGACGTAAGGTATCCAGGTCAATTTCAATTACCTGATCAAAGTATTTTTCAGGATCTGCATAAACTTCATCATCACCTGTTAAATGTTCTCGTACTTTATTCGCTTCGTCAGCGATGTCCGCACGGTCAGTGGCACGTAGAAAACGTTCCATAGATTCATCATAACCGAAAGTTGAAGTTGTTGCACCAATCTCGGCGCCCATATTACAAATGGTTCCTTTTCCTGTACAAGACAGGTTTTTGGCACCTGGTCCAAAATATTCAACAATTGCACCCGTACCACCTTTTACGGTTAGAATACCAGCCACTTTTAAGATAACATCTTTGGAAGCTGTCCAGCCATTAAGAGAACCTGTTAATTTTACACCAATTAATTTCGGGAATTTAAGTTCCCAAGGCATTCCTGCCATAACATCTACAGCATCTGCTCCACCAACACCAATGGCAACCATTCCTAAACCACCAGCATTCACTGTATGGCTATCGGTACCAATCATCATTCCTCCAGGAAATGCATAGTTTTCAAGAACTACTTGGTGGATGATTCCTGCTCCAGGCTTCCAAAACCCGATTCCAAATTTATTGGAAACAGACTCAAGAAAGTCAAAAACTTCGTTACTGGTTTCGTTTGCACGCTTTAAATCGGCCACCGCGCCTTGTTTAGCTTGGATAAGATGATCACAGTGAACCGTAGTGGGAACTGCAACATTTTTCTTTCCAGCTTGCATAAATTGCAAAAGAGCCATTTGTGCAGTTGCATCTTGGCAAGCTATTCTATCTGGAGCGAACTCTACATAGTCTTTTCCTCTTTGAAAGACTTTGTTTGGATTGCCGTCCCAAAGATGGGAGTATAATATTTTTTCGGAAAGTGTAAGCGGTTTTCCAGTGATTTCACGTGCTTTATCAACTCGTTCTGCCATCTGGGCATAAACCTTTTTAATCATGTCAATATCAAATGCCATTCTTGTAATTTTTAGTTATTTCGAAGTAATATGCCAACCAACAAGGGTCCACATAAAGTGTCGCAAAATTACAAAATTTTGAAATAATTAAAAAATATTTAATGAAATAGGTTTATCGATATGTATAATTCAAAAAATAGCAATATCTATTGAATTATATTATCAAATAATGAATTTTAAATAGGAAAAAATAAGAAATTCCGAAATATAAAGAAATACTGTTTTCTTAAAAGAGGCCTTTTATAATATCCTCGATACTTAAGCCCTCGGCTTCGGCCTTATAATTCTTGATCAATCGATGTCTAAGAATTCCTATAGCGGCTTTTTGAACATCCTCTATGTCAGGAGAAAATTTTCCGTGTAGCACGGCATTTGTCTTAGCTGCCAGAATTAAATTTTGTGAGGCTCTAGGTCCAGCGCCCCAATCTATATAGTTTTTTACTGTTTCTGTGGCTGTACTGCTATTCGGGCGCGTTTTTCCGACTAAGCTAACGGCGTATTCTACTACATTGTCTGCAACCGGAATTCGTCTTATCAAATGCTGGAAATCTATAATTTCTTGCGCAGTAAAAAGCGAGTTTACTTTTTGGGTTTCTCCTGCGGTGGTTTGCTTTACAACTTCAACTTCTTCAGAAAAAGAAGGATATTCAAGATTGATGGCAAACATAAAACGGTCCAACTGAGCTTCTGGGAGTGGATAGGTTCCTTCCTGCTCAATTGGGTTTTGGGTGGCCAAAACAAAGTAAGGTAAATCTAATTTGTAATTATGTCCGGCAACTGTAACGGAGCGTTCTTGCATCGCCTCCAAAAGAGCTGCTTGGGTTTTTGGTGGAGTACGGTTTATTTCGTCTGCAAGGATAATATTTGAAAAGATGGGACCTTTAATAAACTTAAACTCTCGGTTCTGATCTAAAATTTCAGAACCCAAGATATCACTTGGCATTAAGTCTGGAGTAAATTGAATTCTTTTAAACTCCAAGCCCAAGGCCTGTGCAACGGTGTTCACCAACAAGGTTTTCGCAAGTCCAGGAACGCCAATAAGCAATGCGTGACCGCCAGAGAATACAGCCAGCAATACTTGCTCTACCACCTCATCTTGACCTACAATTACTTTTTTTATTTCTTGCCTAAGGGCATTGTACTTTGAAACCAGTTGTGAAACTGCTGCAACGTCTGACATATTGTATTCTATATTTTTATTTCAACCAATTTCCGGCAAAATCACAGTCGTGGTAATCCTTATTGATGCTAATATACGTATCTTTTATCTTTTCATTTTGCCACTTATCGATAACCCGGATTTGTTTTTCACGAAGCGCCAATTGCTTGATGCGTTCGTAATCCTTTGAATAATCTGCTTGGTGTTCGGGATACTTCTTTGTAACGGTAAATAGTTTTAAACTACTTTTTCCTGTTCGGTCGCGATCAGTGTACACTTTTGAAACTTCACCTTCATCTAAATTATAAACTTGTGCACTTAAGGTTGGATCCATTTTGGTCAAATCAAATTTCGTGTCGAAGTTGACAGGATTAACCAATTGCCCACCATTATTTCTCGTTT
The DNA here is from genome assembly GCF_000429125.1 of Aequorivita capsosiphonis DSM 23843. Lineage (GTDB taxonomy): Bacteria > Bacteroidota > Bacteroidia > Flavobacteriales > Flavobacteriaceae > Aequorivita > Aequorivita capsosiphonis. Next base: position 272,085 of record NZ_AUBG01000007.1, on the reverse strand, counting down.
CCTTATCATCTGAAAATTTACGTGCGGCCTCAGCAAAAGTCATCTCACCAGAGTCTATTTTAGATTTAATATCTTCTATTTCTGTTTGTGCCTCGTCTATAGATTTCTGTGAAACATCTGGAAACATCAGGATATGTCTTACATCTACTTCTTGACCGCGAATTTTTTCAACATAAAGAATATGATATCCAAATTCCGTTTCAAAAGGTTCGCTTATCTCGCCTTCCAATAGTGAAAACGCGTGATCCTTAAATTCTTTTGCCCATGGAGAATCTCTTGTCACACCTGCGTAAAGACCTCCTTTGGAAGCAGACCCAGGATCTTTTGAGTACAATACCGCCTTCGTAGAAAAACTTGCTCCATTGTCAAGAATATCTGCTCTAATAGAATTCAACCTCGCTATAACCTCATCTTTTGCTTTCTGTGTTATTTCTGGCTCTATCACTATTTGGGCAATCTCTATCTCAGCACTAAATACCGGGCGTTCTTCTTCTGGAATTGCAAAGAAAAATGTTCTTACCTCTTCCGGAGTTATTTCAACTTTTTCAATTACTTTATCCTGCATCATTCTACCAAGTTTAAGGCTCTTATTTGCTTCAAAAAGCTCCGTCCTTAATTCGGCTATATTATCTTTTCTGTAATAGGCAGCAACTTTTTCCTCACTACCCAGTTCACTTATCATATATTGTAACTGTTGGTCTATCATCCCGTTGATTTCGGCATCTGCAACCACCAAACTGTCTTGTTTCGCTTGATGTGTGTAAAGCTTATCTTCCATCAATTTCCCCATTAATTGGCAACGGGTAATATCTTCAACAGATATTCCCTGTGACTGCATCTCCACATAGGCTTTGTCTATATCACTATCTAAGATTACGAATTCTCCAACTACTGCACTTACGCCCTCGGCTTTATACCTTTTAAAAGGCTTTAAAGTATCGCGTTGTATGGTTTGTTGCACAATAAGTGAATCATTGTCCTGTACCACCCCCAGACTGTCTGGCTCCAAGACAACCTGTGCTTGCACCATGGCCGAAGAAAGTAGCATTATCAATAAAAATTTATTCATTTTTATAGATTTCAAAATTATTTGTTTCAATTGCATCTTTTGTAATATCTTTTTCTAATTTTTTAATCAGTTCAAGCTTTCTTTTATTCAAAATTATTTGTTTCAAAGTTGGCTTTACGTAGGAAAATGGTGCTGTATCATTGGGATTTAGCACATTTTCAATTTTCACCAAATATACCCCTAATGAGTCTTGCAATTGTGAAAAATTGGATTTTTTTAACACTTGGTCATTATTCTCCTTTAGGATGGGTAAAACATGAAGTAACACGTCTTTTCTTATCCACGTAGAGTCATTAAAGTTTGAAGTAATAAACTGATAATTGTGACTGTGTAAGGAAGCACTATCCTTTTCATTATAACGGTCTAATTTTTCCCTTACTGCTTGTAAACCCTCAAATTTCAATGGCAATTGCACGTACCGCATCTTGACAAGCATATCCTTTTGCTTGAAGTTTTCTTTATTGTTTGCGTAATACGACTCATACTCTTGGGCGCTAATCACACTATCCAACTGTTTATCTACAATTACATTTTTATAAGCCTCCGTTAGTAAATCGGTTTTATATTCGCTAACCAACTTATCATATTGCTCTAGCTGTTCTGGAGACAAGTTAATGTTTGCTTGACCAATGAGCAGTTGTTGGGTAGCCCAACGATTGATATAATTGTTTACGATTAGCGTGCTGTCTTCAGGTGAAGTATTTCCAGTGGTTAAATCTTTTATATCTTCTTCATACAAGTATTTGTCGTTCACACGGGCAATCACATTCTTCTCAGTTTCCTTTTTGAAATAATCACAGGAAACCAATATTGCACTTAATACTATAATATAAAAGATATTCCGAATCACTTAAGTTCTTTCTTAACGCGCTTAAGCGTTTTTTTGTTTATCTCAACTTTGTATTTTGAATGTAAGTTATGCATCCAAGATTTTTCTATATCGTTTTGATAGTTGCTCAACACCCTACCTTTAACGTCATCAAGAGCTTTTACACCCGGCGCAATAATTTCCTTAATATTTACAACAACAAAGGAATCATTACTTGGGTAGATATCTGAAGTACCATCCTTTATCTTAAGATTCTTTGGAAGTTCTTCTTGATCTACTTCAAAAACACCTCGAGTAATCAAAACGTTCACTTTATCATCTGCGTTTAAAGTTGCTTTAATTTCATCAGAACTCTTTCCTTCAGCCAACATTTTTTGAATCTGTTGCGCGCTCATTTGAGAAGTGGCAGCATATATATCTGCATCAATACGTTGTTTCCATTGGTAGTTTTCCTTCGTTTTATTGTAATATTCCTGAAGACCTATCGAATCGTTCTTTCCTTTTTCCCAAATATTTTTTTCCATCACGTCGAAAATCAAAAGTCCATCGCGGTACTCGCTTAATATACCAGCATAATTTTCATCTTCAACCTCAAGTCTTTCCTTAAAATAATTTTTCAAAGCCATTGTCTCAAATTCATTATAGAAATCACTCAATAAGGTTTCTTTGGTATTATAAGGTCTTGCAGTTCTTTGGCGTTCTTCAATATATTTCGCAAAATCTGAATAAGTTATTGTTTTATCGCCAATAGTAAAAAGAGTTTTGTTTTGTTCTTTAGAAATTGGTGTCATAACCCATCTTCTTTTTAAAATATCATCTCCCAAATAGGTTTCAAAAAATGGCGAGTAACTTTCCCCTTCCTGAAAACCGTACTTGTCTTTTATGGTTTGGTTAACTGCGTGGATTACAACCTTGGAGCGATCTCCTTCTCCAACTTTTTTCTCCAATTTTACCCGTTGTTGCTCAAAAGTTTCGGGTTTTAACTTTTCATCTAAGCGAATGATGTGCCATCCAAAATCAGTTTTTATTGGCTCGCTAATGTCACCTGGATTTTGAAGCGCAAAAGCAGCAGTTTCAAAATCTGAAGACCGTAAATCGCCTTTGGAAAAAGGCTTCAACTTTCCATTGTGTATGGCAGAGTTTCGATCGTCTGAAAACTGCTTTGCCAGACTTTCAAAAGACTCTCCTTGTTTAATCAATGTCGCAATCTCATTGATACGCTCTTTTGGGTTAAAATCTCTGGCACCTTTTTTATCGGAAATCATAATATGTGAAACCACAATCTTAGGTGGAGCAAGTCTTCTATCATTTACCTTGAGTATATGATATCCAAAACTGGTGCGGATTATATTTGAAATCTCACCTACTTTGGTATTATAAGCAGCGTTTTCAAAAGGATAAACCATAGAGAACGCTGTAAAATAGCCTAACTCACCTCCTCTTTCCTTAGAACCTGGCTCTTCTGAATATTTTTTGGCCAAGGCTTTAAAGTCTTCCCCTTGAAGTGCTTTTTCACGAATAGATTTAATTTTATTATATGCTTTTAAAGTATCCTGAGGCACTGCTTCGTAATCTACAGCAATCAATATATGTGTCGCGTTAATCTGTTCTTTACTGCGCTCAAAGGCTTCTTTCGCCATATCTTCGGTGATTTTATCTTCGTAAAGATAACTTCGAGAGAGCTGGTCGCGGTATTTTAAAAATTCGCTTTTATATTCGGGCTCCTTATCCAAACCTTGGGCTTCCGCCTCGGCTATTTTCAATTTGTAGTCAATAAATAGATCAAGGTATCCGTCAATATCCTTTTTGGAATCGTCCTGAACCAAATCTAAATTCTTTTTATAAACTCGTTTGAATTCGCTTGCATAGACGGGCTTGCCATCTATGGTCATCAGCACTTCTTTTTTGTCTTGTGAAAAAACCGTTGTGGCGCATAAGAGAGCCAAAATGAATACAGAAATTAAATTTTTCATCTTATAGAATAATTGAATATTTATATTTTTTATGAAGCGTCGCAAAAATAGCAAAAAGCTTTGGGAACTAATAACAGAAAGACAAACGAATTTAATATAATTATAGTGTAGCCAGCTTTTTAAAATATTCCTGGAAATATTTAACTTGCGCCATTAGTTCTAAAGAAGGTGCTAATTTATTTTTAAAACAAAAAATTATTTTCAAATAAATATTTAAAATGACTGAAAGAGTAAAACTAATATGGGATTTTCGCGGCCCAAATGCGCAGCACATCGCAGTGCATCACGCAAAACATTTAGGTGAGTATGTTGCAACAGAAAAATTACAAAATACCATTATTGGAGATGAGGAGTTAAGCCCCGTGCATCATACTGCTTTTTTGGTAGTTGAAAAATCCCTAATGGACAGCCTAAGAGAAACTTTAAAGCCAACGCGCGGACAGCTATATGATTAGGGTTTACATTAATGGACTTGGAAAAAATATTTTAAGAACTGATGCATGGTATACGTTAATACAGGGTTCATTTTTCACAAACGTTTAGGGCGCTCTGTTTATTTGCAATATTTATAGTAATATTGCGCTCATAATATCATTAAATATAAATATCATGAAATTTTTAAAAATTGCTATACTCTTCATTGGCTTAACAACTTTCGCTCAAGGAAAAGTGGGTGCTGTAGATGTTGAGTACATTCTGTCTAAGATGCCAGAAATGGTCCAAGTTCAAAAGGAGATGGGCGCATATGGAAAAACACTGGATGTTGATCTAAATAAGAAAGTGGATGCATATAAAATACTTGTGAACGAATATAAGGCTAGCGAATCAACACTAAACGCAGAACAAAAGCAAGAAAAACAAATTGCCATAATGGATATGGAAGAGGATATCCAAAAATTTAGGCAAAATGGGGCAAAGCTTATGGAAATTAAAAAAACGGAAGCTCTTAAACCTCTGTACAAGAAGATAGGGGTGGCCTTAGAAAAAGTTGCCGGAGAACAGAACTACAGCCAAGTTACTCAAACTACGCCAGATCTTGTTTATTTAGATCCAGACTATGACCTTACCGTGCCAATTCTATTGGAGCTTGGAATAAAACTGGAAGAGGGAGAATAATCATTCAACTTTTAGTTTAAAGAAATTTAAAACGCAAAGTCTCTGGCTTCGCGTTTTTTTTTATGGAATCAAGGCAAACCGTTTTCCATCTTCAAAATTAGGCTGTGCAAATAATTAGGCTTCATATACAACCTCAATCAGAAAAAGTACTTTGTAAAATTAGCTGTGATAAATCACTATTTTAAAGCACCGATTATTTCATTATGATAAAACTTCTCTGCGATAATAAACGAAAATAGCGTCAGGAAAACCCCAACGCTATAACGTTTTATTAATAAGTCAGATTTCTACCAACTACCTGCAACCGTCTAAATTCTCTATCTACTATAATTTGGAGATTCTTTAGTTATGGTTACATCGTGTGGATGGCTTTCTGCAATTCCAGAAAATGTGATTTTTACAAACTTGCCGTTTTCTTTTAAGGTTTCAATATTCTTGGCGCCACAATAACCCATACCCGCTCTAAGCCCACCGATAAACTGGGTCATACTTTCAAGCAATTCTCCTTTATAAGGCACGCGTCCCACAATCCCTTCGGGAACAAGTTTTTTAATATCGTCTTCAACATCTTGGAAATAACGATCCTTACTACCTTGTTTCATCGCTTCTACCGAACCCATTCCTCGATATGCTTTATATTTTCTTCCTTCGTAAATAATAGTTTCCCCCGGAGATTCCTTTGTTCCAGCTAACAGGGAGCCGAGCATTACGCAATCGGCACCAGCAGCAATAGCCTTCGGAATATCTCCGGTATATCTAATTCCTCCATCTGCAATTACGGGAACTCCAGTTCCCTTTAAAGCTGCAGCAACCTCCAGCACTGCTGAAAATTGTGGAAACCCAACGCCGGCAACCACTCTTGTAGTACAAATTGAACCTGGTCCAATCCCAACCTTTACAGCATCTGCGCCAGCTTCAACCAAATATTTTGCAGCTTCAGCCGTGGCTATATTACCTACAATCACATCCAATTCTGGAAATCGTTCCTTAACTTGTTTTAAAACTTCAACAACTCCTCTGGTATGACCGTGAGCAGTGTCGATAATTACTGCATCAATCTGTGCATTTACTAAAGCTTCCGCTCTTTCAACCGCGTCAGCTGTTACGCCAAGAGCTGCGGCAACGCGAAGTCTTCCGTACTGATCTTTATTGGCACTGGGCTTCTGGGTAAGTTTGGTTATATCTCTAAAGGTAATTAGTCCTAAAAGTTTCCCGTGATCGTCAACTACTGGTAATTTCTCTATTTTATTTTTTTGAAGTATTATCTCAGCCTGTTTTAAGGATGTTCCTTGTGCAACGGTTACCAGATTCTCTTGCGTCATCACTTCCAACAAAGGACGCTTTAAGTCTTTTTCAAAACGCAAATCACGATTGGTAACAATACCGATCAACCTTCCTTCCTGATCTGTAATAGGAATCCCGCCAATGCTATATTCACGCATTGTTTTTTGAGCATCACCTACGGTATTTTCTTTATGAAGTGTCACCGGATCGATTATCATGCCACTCTCGGCACGTTTCACTTTTCTTACTTCGGCAGCTTGTTGCTCGATGCTCATGTTTTTATGAAGCACACCAATACCACCTTCACGAGCAATGGCAATGGCCATGGCACTTTCGGTAACGGTATCCATAGCAGCTGAGACGATAGGTACATTAAGAGTAATGTTTCGAGAAAATTTTGTAGTAATAGAAACTTCGCGTGGTAAAACTTCAGAATAGGCAGGCACTAAAAGTACGTCGTCGTAAGTAAGACCTTCCCCAATAATTTTGTTGTCGTGTGCAATCATAGCAATTAATTTAGTATCCGAGGCTTAACGCCAGAAGTGACAGGATCGGAATGTAGTAATGGATTAATTGCGTGCAAATGTACTATAAAAACTTTATTTATTTTCGCAACACTTCAGTTAACTTTAAGGATTGCTTTAAAATTATTTTACGGAAACTTCCAGCTGATGCCTATACTGCAGTCTCGCAACTCCAGCCCATTGCAATAATAAGGTTTTTTCATCTTCGGAAAGAGCACCGTGAAGCAAGCTATAAGACCACAGGGGCATTTTATCATCCTCAATCATTTCTAGAACCTCTTCCAATTTGTGATCTTTCTTTTTTATGGAGTATTGCTGCCAAGCCGAAACATTGAAATGTTTTTTTCCTTCCTTGATATGATCGCTTAACCAAAGGGAAAGTGGGGCAATTTCAGCATACCAAGGATATTGGGTTTGGGCGCTGTGGCAGTCGTAACAATTTTCTTTTAGAATAACGGAAACTTTTGAAGATGTTCTCGTTTCGGTTTCAAATAAAGTGACACTTTCGTAGCCTTCTGCATTTTTATCTGGGCGAATAAATTGAATTATCACCAAAGCAACAAGTGCCAAAATGAAAATTGTCCTTGTAACTTTCTGCCAAGACATTAGTTTTTAATAGAACTTAAATAGGAAATAATAGACTTCCGAATATCTCCAGGAGTTTCATTTTCCTCGGGAGTATAAATATTTTCAACGCCTTCGTTTTCAGGAGTCAAAAAAGGGATATCTAAACCTTTTAGCAAGAAATCGCTAATGGCAACGGTATACGTTTTTTTGTCAGAAATGGTTTTATTGTCCATTTGCCAAGCACCCATTTCGTTTTTGGAAATATTATATCGCTGTAAATAGGCTCCTTCGCCAGTACTCGATTGTCCAAAATCTAAAACTTCTTTTAAAAGCTTACCTGTTAAATCAACTTTTAGCACACTTCCTCCGAAAGGAAGAATTCTAAAAATATCGGTACTGGTAATGTCACCTACTAATCTATCATCAATTCTTATGGATCCACCATTAACAATAGCCCCAGCCACAGTGTCATTGTAAGCATAAGCCATGGACCGCGCAATAAGCTTTCCTAAGTTGGTTTGTTTGCTTCTGTTGGCGGTATCTGTCCCGTCTAACGGACGATCCGCGTGATATATTACCTCTTCAGGCTTCTCTATTACTTCCTTAAGTTTCTGATCCAATAGCTCCGTCCACTTGTTAACAACCCGTTCTACTTTAGCGGAAGGCGCTATTTTGTCCGTCACCATCATTAATTCAGAATTAATATAGAGGTATTTAGTACGCAAGTTATAAATAATGGTGTGCACGTATATACTTTTTGCATTGGCGTCTGCCTTGGCAATAATGGTCCTTCCTTCTTTTTCAAGCATATTATAATGCTCATGACCACCCATAATTAGTGGAAGGGAGCGAATGTGTTTTGCTATTTCTATGTCTTCGTCAAGAGAAACATGAGTCAAACCAACCACAAAATCAGATTTTTGAATTGCAAGATCATAGGCACGTTTTGCGTTTGTATAAATATCACCATAGTACACATACTCTTTCGGGTTAGATGGTAAAGTAACGCCAAATACGCCAAACTTAATTTTATTACCATCGGCATCCGTGGCATTAAAGGTGGAGTAATCTGACGTGGGAACGTTGGAGTAATCCCATTTTGTGCTAAAAGGCATAACACCTTTTTCTGTAACGTGACGCACATTTGCGGAGGTCCAAGTAAAATTAGACTCATTCAATCTTTTTTGCAAATCCTTTTCACTAAGATCAAATTCATGGTTTCCGAATGTAACCAGATCAATCTGCATAGCATTAAGCACCTCGACCATTTGCTTGCCGTTCGTACGTTCGCCATCTACCTTAACGGTTCCCAATAAAGAAGGGTTTAGAAAGTCGCCTGCCAAAAATAAATACGTATTTGGAAATTGTTCCTTAATGGAATCACGAATATGTGCCACACGTGCGAGCCCGCCATATTCTCCGCCATTTAGAGGGGCAATTTCATAAACATCGTTCATTTGGACAAACTTAAGTGTCACTGCTCCTGCGCCTTTAACGGGATCTTCAGGAGCGAGTTGAAGTATTTCACAACCGGAAATAAAATATCCCGCAATAGCTAAAATTAAAAATTTTTTCATTTAATGATATTTGGTAAAAATTTTTGTTGCTTCATTGTGCGCGCTCTCAAAAGACATTGGGTGAATGTTACACGAAATTTTTTCAGCGGTAAAGTAGCTGAGCATTTTTTCGGTTGGCATATTTCCTGTCAATTCATCTTTTGCCATTGGGCAACCTCCAAAACCCTGTATAGCACCGTCAAATCTACGGCAACCTGCTTTATAGGCTGCATCAACTTTTTCATGCCAAGCGTTTGGTGTGGTGTGCAAATGTGCACCAAATTCTATGTGGGGATATCTGGGGATCAAGTTACTAAATAAATATGAAATAATATCAGGTGTAGATGTACCAACTGTATCGCTTAAGGAAAGAATTTTAACTCCCATTGCCGAAAGCCGCTCCGTCCACTCACCTACTATTTCAACATTCCAAGGATCTCCATAAGGATTTCCAAAGCCCATGGAGAGATATGCAACCACCTCCTTATTGTTTTTATGGGCTAGGTTTAAAATATCTTGAAGCAAAACCAAAGACTCTGCAATTGTTTTGTGCGTATTACGCATTTGGAAATTTTCAGAAATAGAAAACGGATAGCCTAAATAATCAATCTCAGAATGTTTTACGGCGTCTTCAGCACCGCGCAAATTGGCGATAATAGCAAGAAATTTGCTATTTGTTGCTGAAAGATCGAGTTTTGAAAGAACCTCTGAAGTGTCCTGCATTTGTGGAATTGCCTTAGGCGAAACAAAGCTCCCAAAATCAATGGTATCAAAACCACAGCGTAAAAGCGACTGTATATATTTTACTTTTTCCGCTGTAGGAATCCAATCTCTGATACCTTGCATGGCATCTCGTGGACATTCTATTATTTTTACGTGTTGCATTGGCTCAAAGATAGTAATTCCTATGAAGGCAGGAATCTTTCAATTTTAAAAAAGAACAAATTTACGGTAGCAAAATAAATATCGCTATTCCAAGGAAAACAAATATTTGCATCCATTTTAAAAAAGTCGCCACATTTTTCCATTCCAAAATTAAAGATGAAATTCGCCCAGCTGCCATTGCAATCATGCTAAAGGTGATAAATGAAAGCACCATAAAGATAATTCCCAAAACATAGAATTGCAAAACCGTATTTCCTTCCTTATTCCAAAGAAAGCCTGGGAAAAATGCCAAAAAAAATATCAGTACTTTCGGGTTTACCAAGTTCATGATAACGCCCGTTTTAAAAAGCTGTAAATATGATTTTTTTGGAGCCTTTGCAACTATAGAAATATTTTCCTCACTTTTATGAACCTTATATGCCAAATAGACTAAGTAGCAAGCTCCCAAAATTTTAATTGCATAAAACAGTTCTTCCGAAGCTGTAATAATTGCAGAAATACCAAAGGCCAGAAGCGTTGTGTGAACAATGCAACCGCTCATCAAACCAGCAGTTGTAGCAATGCCGCTTTTAGTTCCGTTGACTAAAGATTGCGTAAGAACATAGATATTATCAGGCCCAGGAGAAATGGCGAGCGCAAGGGTGGCGATTGAAAATGAAATTAGTGTTTCTATCATAAAAATTGACGTAAGACCGCTGCGCTATAGGACGTAAGACTTAAGACACTCAAATTATTGAATTCGGGAAATATATAGGGGCGTTTTGAAAGTTATAAAGAGTTGTTACTATACCTTCAACCTTACCGTCCTAAGACCTTTTCAATATTTCTTTATTAATATCTTTTATCAAGCCTGGACCCTCATAAATAAAACCCGTATACAACTGAACCAAACTAGCGCCGGCATCCAATTTTTCCAAGGCATCTTCTGCGGAATGGATTCCGCCTACACCAATAATAGGAAATGCTTTATTACTTTTTTCCGAAAGAAAACGGATTACTTCCGTAGCTCTTTTTGTCAATGGTTTACCGCTTAAGCCGCCCATTTCTTTTTTGTTCTCTGAAGAAATGCCTTCACGGGAAATGGTGGTATTGGTGGCGATTACGCCATCAATTTTTGTTGTGTTCACGATTTCGATAATGTCCAAAAGTTGTTCCTCAGTTAAATCTGGTGCGATTTTTAGGAGAATGGGCTTTCGTTTTGGTTTTGAAGCATTTTTGTTCTGAAGTGTTTGTAACAAATCCGTTAATGGCTTTTTTTCCTGTAAGGCACGCAAGTTTGGCGTGTTTGGCGAACTAACATTTACCACAAAATAATCCACATAATCAAAAAGCGCTTCAAAGCAGATTAGATAATCGCTCACAGCTTCTTCATTGCGGGTTATTTTGTTCTTGCCAATGTTTCCACCAATTAATACATGCCCCTTTTCTCCTACTGCTGGATTTTCCTTTAATCGTTCAACAGCCTCTTCCACGCCCCCATTATTAAAACCCATTCGGTTAATGATGGCTGAATCTTCCTTTAAACGAAACAAACGTGGTTTTTCGTTTCCGGCTTGTGGTTTTGGGGTCACGGTCCCTATTTCAATAAAGCCGAAACCTAGATTGGAAAGTTCTTTGTAAAGCTTTGCGTCTTTATCAAAGCCCGCTGCAAGTCCAACGGGATTTGGGAATTTTAATCCAAAAAGCTCACGTTCCAGTTTTGAATCTTCAATTTTATACGTACTTCGGAAAGCGCTTCCCAAACCAATTTTATTGGAAAACTGAAGCAACGAAAATGTAAAGTGATGTATTTTTTCAGGATCAAAGCTGAAAAATATGGGGCGAATGATGGTTTTGTACATATCTAGGCAAAAATAGAAAACTACCCAAATATAGGGTAGTTTTCATCATGTTTCATTTTAATTAATACTATTATTTAAGGGAAAAGCTAAGTCTGGCAAATAAAAATCGCCCTCCAACCCCATACTGTTGCGCTCTTCTTGACCAGTCAAAACGTCCATCGCTACGGTTGTTCTTACCATTAATGTCTAAGCTAAGTCTGTCTGGATAGATATCAAATATGTTATTGGCTCCAACAGTAACTAAAAAGCTATCGGTCAGATGATAACCTACTGAAAGGTCTGTAACTACTTTCGACCCCAAGACTTCTTGTAATTCAATATCTGTAGTGGCTTCGGTAACTTCTCCAAAATATACGTTCCGCAAGAAGAAGTTTAAATTGCCCATACTAAGCGTATTGGACAAATTTATTTTTGTACTTGGCACAGCTTCCTCTAAATAAATACGGCTGTCTTCTGGGAAATAAGTATCTACCAAGCCGGCATCCTCCAAAACGCGAGAAGCATTAATATCTCCTATTTGATAAGTTCTTGATACCGTCGCAGCCAAATCATTCTTTAGCACCATATTGGTTCCAATATTCATTTGCTGCGTAACAACCAAATCGATTCCTTTAGATTCGGTATTAATTGCATTGGCAAAAAATGAAGCTGCCGTTGCATTTGCTTGAGATAATAAATTATCCAACTCCGTTCCTGTCCCAGGGCCTTCAAATTGACCAGTATAAACTACTCTATCATCTATTGCAACAAAATATCCATCTAAAGTAATATTGATTCTGGCTTCGGGTAATTTAACTGTGAAACCTGCACTAATACTCTTGGAAGTTTCCTGCTTCAATTCTGGAATTCCCAATAATTTTGCAGCTCGGCTATCATTAGCAAAGGTTCCAACTTCTTGTGGATCTCCATTTTGATCAAAAATAGTAGAAGTAGAATTAAAGTACAATTGATGTAATGAAGGAGCTCTAAAACCAGTATTACCGGCAATTCGAAGGTTTAAGTTATCATTCACTTTAAATAGTGACGCCAATTTAAAATTGATGGTAGAACCAAAATCAGAATAGTTTTCAAATCGAGAAGCAAAGCTCAACAAGAAAGACTCAGTTACGTCGGCTTCTAAATCAATATAACCAGCAACGCTATTTCTACCTCTATTAACTTCATTTTTGGGGCCAAATCCAGGAAATACTTGTGATCCACCTGGTCTAGCATTTCCGAAGAAATCGACAGCCGGTTGTTGACTGGCTATTGTGATTTCTTCCCCTTGAGCTGTATATTGTGTATATGAAGCTGGTTCGCCCGCAGTTATTTGATAATTTTCAAGGCGATATTCTGCTCCAAATGCCACGTTTAGACCAGAAAATATATCTTCATAATAATTATTAAGGTCTAAATTTACTGTGTTTTGCGAAAAGTTAAAACCTCCAGCATCAAAAGTAGTTGGCGACGCATTTTGCAGGGAAGCATTAATGGTATTACTAATGGTATATAGGAAGGAGTTCTTCCCATAAGTATTGCTGAAATCTACATTCCAAGTTCCTATTTTCCCTTTAATACCTACCGAAAGTGATTGATCTGTAATAGTGGAATTGATTTCCGGTAAAAATCCATTTATATACGCAGGAGTATATGTCCGGCTCTGATTGGGCAGACGATAAAATCCTCCTGAGTTTCCGGTACGGGAACTTAAACCTCCAAAGGAATAAATCTCTGTGCCGTTTTCATCTAAAGGCAAGGCAAAGTTGGTGAAGAACCTACCTCCTCTTACTTCAGATTGGCCTACTCTCATATTAAAATCACTTCGGGTTTGATTTCTACTGGCCAATTCAGCATCGGTATTGTCCGCACTTAGAATGCCTTGAAGTTCTGCCTTAGTTGCATTAGGATTAAGGTTAAATCCTGCTTGGTTTCCGTAATTAATGACGTCGCTAACATCGTCATCCAACAATTTAGAAATATCGTATCCATCATTAGAGGCAAAGCGTTCAATGGTATTATACTTGTTGAAAACCGTACCTTCCCATTCCTTCATACGATTATAGTCATCTCTGTAATCAAAATCTCCAGTAAAGTTAATATAACCACCATTTTCTCCAAGTTTTAATCCATAGTTTGCACTTATGTTGGTTGTTGCTCCATCTACTCCACCGGTTTGTTCATTGGCGTTTTTACTGAAGTTAGCGCCAGTAGTAACATTTAACTTTAGTTCGTCAGTGGCGTTATCTAGTACAATATTTATTACACCAGCAATGGCATCACTACCGTACTGTGCAGCGGCACCATCTCTTAACACCTCTATACGTCTTATTGCCGCAGTAGGAATAGCATTTAGGTCTGTTCCCACGCTTCCTCTACCAAATGTTCCGTTAACGTTAACTAGTGAAGAAGTGTGGCGCCGTTTTCCATTGATAAGCACTAATACTTGATCTGGTCCAAGACCTCTCAGCGAAGCTGGATCAATGTGGTCAGTTCCATCAGCAATAGTTTGAGTATTGGAAGTAAACGAAGGTGCAACAAAATTTAAAATCTGATTAAGGTTTACCTGAGGACTACTGGTCACAAGTTCAGACATATCAATAACATCTACAGGCACTAAAGAATTAACGGAGGTTCTAGCAGGGTTTCTACTTCCTATTAAAGTAATTTCCCCAAGGGAAACACCCGGTGTCATAGAAACATCTAACGTAGGCCCTTCAACGGCCTTCTCCGTGGTGTCATAACCAACGTAAGAAAAGACCAGGATATCTCCTGTTGTGGCTTTGATTTCATATTTACCGTCAAAATCTGTGATCGTACCTGTTGGAGTACCTTTCACTACAACGGAAACACCAATTAAGGATTGGTTGTTTTCATCTTTTACAACTCCAGAAACATCCTGTGCGAAGAGCGAATAAGAGAAAAGCATTAAAAAGATTAAATGGTAGTTTTTCTTCATAATAAGTGGTTTTAAGGTTAGTTGTTAGAATTTACTTTGAATTAGAATTCAGAATGATCATAAATTAAGCTCCCAACTAAAAAACGAACGTATCAATTTTAAGGTTTTAGCAATAAAATGTGCAACAATAAAAAAAGACAAAATAAGCTTTTTATTATTTTGACTTTTTATTTACCAGCACACTCGAATACTGATTACTCATTAAAAATGAGCAAAAACAGAAATATTTATCAATTAGGAATTAAATAACCAATGATTTTAGATTATATTTCCCAAATATAAGAAAATAATTCAAAAACAAAGCATTAACAAAAAATAAAGAAATTGGGATAAATTCGTTATGAAACCAAGTATTTATTAAAAATACAATGAACCACGTCATTCTTCTTTTGAATATGCTTTATTTTGCATTGTAAAAGAAAAGTTATGATTGAAAAACAACACATTATTGACCGCTTTAAAAGTTATATTACCATTGATACTGAAAGCGACCCAAACAGTGATACCACTCCAAGCACTAAGAAACAATGGGATCTTGCCAATAAACTTGCTGAAGAGCTGAAGCAAATAGGAATGGAAGATGTAAGCATTGATGAGAATGCCTACATCATGGCTACTTTGCCCTCCAATGTTTCGCATCCTGTTCCTGTTATAGGCTTCGTATCTCACTTTGATACTTCTCCAGATTTTACGGGAGCCAATGTAAAACCTCAAATCCATGAGAATTACAATGGAAAAGATATTGTTCTTAATAAAGAAAAAAACATCGTTCTTTCGCCAGATTATTTTGAGGATTTATTACTTTACAAAGGACAAACCCTGATTACAACAGACGGCACCACTCTTTTGGGAGCCGATGATAAAGCGGGAATTACAGAAATAGTTTCAGCAATGGAATATCTTGTAAAGCATCCTGAAATCAAGCACGGAAAGATTCGCGTAGGTTTTACTCCAGATGAAGAAATAGGCCGTGGCGCACATAAATTTGACGTTAAGAAATTTGGAGCGGAATGGGCTTATACTATGGACGGTAGCCAAGTGGGCGAATTAGAGTATGAAAACTTTAATGCTGCAGGTGCTGAGGTTACTGTTAAAGGAAAAATTGTTCATCCCGGCTCTGCCAAAGGAAAAATGATCAACAGCATGTATATTGCTACAGATTACATCAATTCCTTGCCAAGACTTGAGACTCCAGAACACACTGAAGGCCGCGAAGGCTTTTTTCATCTTCACAATATAAAGGGTTCTGTTGATGAAACAAAAATGCAGTACATTATTCGTGACCATAATAAAAATCATTTTGAGGCCCGTAAAGAAATGATGCAACAACTTGCCGATGAGTTAAATGAACAACACGATGAAGAAGTGGTGTCGGTTGAAATAAAAGACCAATATTTTAATATGCGTGAAAAAATCGAGCCTGTAATGTATATTGTGAAAATTGCCAAACAAGCCATGGAGCAAGCTGGTATAGAAGCCATTATTAAACCAATACGCGGCGGAACTGATGGATCTCAATTAAGCTTTATGGGACTACCTTGTCCAAATATTTTTGCTGGTGGTCACAACTTCCACGGAAGATATGAGTATGTTCCTGTGGAGAGTATGCAGAAAGCGGTGGAAGTTATTGTTAACATTGCCCAAATAACGGCAGAAGACCTTTCAAGGTTTAAAAGTGAAGAAGAGTAAGCTTTACCTCCAGCCCTAAAGGGGAGCAAAAACGTGTTAATAATTTTAATTGTTCACAGAATTATTGCCACCCTTTAGGGATGGGGCAAGAACGAATAAAAGAAAAAGTACCAAAAAAAACTCCCTCAACTATTTACAAGATAGCGAGAGGGAGTTTTTTAATTGGAAATGTACGTAACTCGAATTCAAAAAAAAAACACCAAATCCTAAGTTTTGTTCTTTGGAGTTTGGTGTTTCTAACTTGAAATTTCTATAGTTACCTATTTCTTTTCTTTTACTGGAGCATTCATTTTAGCTGTTTTCTCCATAGAGATGGCAGCTCTTTCAAACTTTTGCTTTCCGGCACCACTTTCTATGATGCAAGTACCATCGTCATTAAGCTCTAAAACTCTACCGTGAAGACCTCCGTTTGTAATTACTTTATCACCCTTTTTAAGTTGAGCGGCAAACTCTTTTTCTTGTTTGGCTTTTTTCATTTGTGGACGTATCAAAAAAAGATACATCACCACAAACAATAATATAATAGGTAAAAAACTTTGTATTTGTTCCATAGCAATTATTTATTCCGAAGCTTTAACTTAAGAATTTGGGGTTTTAACTGGAGCTGCTGCACCTCCTTTAGGAGTTACAAAAGCTTTAATTGTTAAGGTTTCAGAACCTTTCTGAGTATTTGCAGTAATCGTAACAGTTTTACTAACTTGGTTTTGACCGCTACCATTAAATTTTACTAACATTTCACCCTCAGCACCTGGCGCTACAGATTCTTTAGTATATTCTGGGACAGTACAACCGCAACTACTTTTAGCGTTTACAATCATTAAAGGTGCATCACCAGTGTTCTTAAATTTAAAAACGTGCTCTACATTGGTACCTTTATCGATAGTTCCAAAATCAAACTGTTCTTCGTCAAATGTCATTACAGGAAATTTCCCTGATTCTGCATCGCGGTCTGCTGCTGCAGCTACGTTTTCTTCGTTTACTTTTTCTGCTGCATTATCCTTGCAAGAAGAAAATGCAAAAACAGATAGAATAGCAACTATTAAAACTGATTTTTTCATAATAATAAGATTTTTTATGTTTTTAGATCGCCAAAAATAAGGATTTTTTTACTCTTATTGAAGTCCTCGACCAATTTTATTAAGTAGCCCAGCCTCTGAAAACTCCTTTACTATCTTGTCTAAAATACCATTTACAAAGATGCTGCTTTTAGGTGTTGAATATTCCTTGGAAACCTCTAAGTATTCATTAATGGTGGCTCTAACAGGAATAGACGGAAAATACATAAACTCAGCAATCCCCATTTTCAGGATTATTAAATCGATATCAGCAATTCGCTCTTGGTCCCAGTTGGGCGTTTTCCCCTCTATTTGGGCGTTTAGTTTTTCCTCGTTTAAGATTACCTTCCTGAAAAGTTGTAGTGCATATTCGCGATCCTCTTCATTTTTATAAAGTTCAGGGACCAATAATAGCGAAGCATTTTTTTCTGAAAGCTTGTTTAGCATTTTAACAATGGCAGTATTTACCAAAGGAAAATCATCAAGCCAAGTGAGGCGTTTATCTTCTAAATACTCATATAGTTTTTCATTAGGAGCAATCACTTCCTTGAAAACCTTTAGAATAAAATCCTGGTCTTCCTTAAAAGTAGCTTCCTCTTTAGATAGATAATCATTATACCAGTTCAACTGTTTTAGCTCGTTGAAAATGATAGTTACATATTCTCCATCTAGCGCCCAGTAATCAAGTCTTTTCTTTTCAATAATATCAGAAAAAGTAGGATTCGTTCGAATTAGCTGCAACACTTTATTATCAATAAAGGTGCGGCTTGGATTCTTTTCAAGGGCCGTAGCTAAGTGCTTCTTCTGGGAACGGGTAAGAAAACTTTCTGCTTGGTCCTGCACTGCAAGCATTAATTGCAACATCAATAAATAAAGGTCTTGCATTTGCCCAATACTGTGGTGCAAAAATTTCTCCTGTACATTTATACTTGGGTTTTCAGTCTGTTTATAAGCATAGATAGACTGTAAAACTTTTACTCGGATATGTCTTCTTGTAAGCATATTATTTTAAAGAACTAGGTTTAAGAAACAACGCACAGGAAAATTCCTGTGCGCTGCAAAGATAGTGTTTTCAGAAAACTGAAACTTATTTTTCGCTTTTTCTTGCGTCAATTCTTGCCTGTGCAATATTATATGCTGCAGTGTAAGATGTAATGTGCTCAGCATCGGCTTTTTTCAATATTTCCAAGGTAGTATTATAGATGTTTTCTGTCTTTCTGATTATCTCCTTTCGGTCATAATTTTCAAGTTCAGCATATACATTTATAATTCCACCAGCATTTATCAAAAAGTCAGGCGCCCATACAATTCCTTTATCGCGAAGCATTTGTCCGTGTTTCTTTTCATCGGCCAATTGATTATTTGCCGCACCTGCAATTATCTTGGTCTGTAGCTGGTTGATGGTGGTATCATTAAGAGTAGCACCAAGCGCACAAGGAGCATAGATGTCCATTTTTTCGGCATAAATATTATCTCCTTCGTAGATTTTAACGCTGTACTTGTCGCGTACTTCTTCCAAACGCTCTCTGTTGATATCAGATATATATACTGTCGCGCCTTCATTGGTAAGGTTTTCAACCAAACCTTCGCCTACGTTTCCAATTCCCTGAACATAAATCACTTTACCTTCAAGTACATCACTTCCGAATGAATATTTAGCCGCTGCTTTCATTCCCATAAAAACACCGTAAGCTGTAATGGGTGATGGGTTTCCTTTTCCACCTTTAGATTCAGAAATACCTGTTACATAAGGCGTAACCGTACGCACTAAATCCATGTCTGCTGTTGCCATCCCAACATCTTCAGCAGTAATATACTTTCCACCTAAGGAATGTACAAACTCTCCAAACTTCAACATTAATTCAGGAGTTTTTTGAGTTTTGGCGTCACCTATCAAAACAGCTTTCCCACCGCCAAGATTTAAACCTGTGATCGCACTCTTATAAGTCATTCCGCGAGAAAGACGTAATACGTCATTTAATGCCTCCCACTCGCTGGCATAATTCCACATTCTAGTACCACCCAAAGCTGGTCCTAAAACGGTGTTATGAATACCAATTATTGCTTTTAAACCAGTATCTTTGTCGTTGCAAAAAACGATTTGCTCGTGATTGTCAAAAGACAATTGCCCAAAAACCGGGTCCATTTTATGTAGTTCGCTTGTATTGATTACCTCAGATGTCATAGCTTTTTTAATTATGTTATTGATCCTCTAAAAAGACGGTGCAAAAGTAGCTAATTGTTAGAAATATCGCAAAGTAAAGACCACTAATTTAAGAATTTAAAAAAATTTAGTTTCTTTCTTACATAAACATAACTAGCTGTTTATTTCTTAAATAAAACAATGCATAAAGTTCATTGCTTAAATCTTCAAAAAGAGAAATTTTCAAAATAAATGAAAGAATTAAAATATCTAAATAAATACTTTTTAAAATATAAAGGACGCCTTATCCTCGGAGTTTTTATCACCATTATTGCCACCGTTTTTAAATTGGTAGTGCCCATGAAAATTGGCGATTCTGTAACCATTGTGAAACAATATATGAACGGTGATGTAACCGATTTGGCACTTGTTAAACACGAACTTCTTATCAACATTCTTTTGCTATTGGGTGCGGCATTACTTTCGGCATTATTCACTTTTATTATGAGGCAAACCTTTATTGTGGTTTCAAGATATGTAGAATACGACCTTAAAAATGAAGTTTTCCAGCATTACGAAAAGCTGTCCCTAGGTTTCTATAAACAAAACCGAACTGGCGATTTGATGAATAGAATTAGTGAGGATGTTTCAAAAGTAAGGATGTATGTTGGGCCAGCGCTCATGTACAGTATCACTACGATAACGCTTTTTGTTGTGGTTATCAGCTACATGTTTTATAAGGCGCCTACCCTTACCTTATATGCCATTGCACCATTGCCCATACTTTCCGTGGCCATTTACAAATTGAGCGTTCTCATAAATCATCGCACCACGATTGTACAACAATATCTTTCAAAGTTAACAACCTTTACACAAGAGAGTTTCAGCGGAATAGCCGTGATAAAAGCCTACGGAATTGAGCCGAGAACCAATAAAAATTTTGAAGAACTTGCCGAGGGCAGTAAAATCAAAAATATTGATCTCGCCAAAGTTCAAGCCTTATTCTTTCCTTTGATGATGTTACTGATTGGTGTTAGTAATATTCTGGTTATTTATATTGGTGGATTGCGTTATATAAACGGTGAAATTGCAGAATTTGGGACCATCGTTGAATTCTTGATCTATGTGAATATGCTCACTTGGCCAGTTGCTGTTGTAGGTTTTGTGGCCTCCATGATCCAGCAGGCAGAAGCTTCACAAAAACGAATCAATGAATTTATGGAAACGAAACCGGATATTGAGAATTATGTAACTGAAAAAACGCCAGTTAAAGGCACCATTGAATTCCAAAACCTCAGCTTTACTTATCCTGATACGGGTATCACCGCGCTTAAAAACGTTTCCTTTAGTGTGAAACCAGGTGAAACATTGGCTATTGTTGGTAATACTGGCTCTGGAAAATCAACTATTCTCGAACTTATAGGGCGCCTTTATGATGTGGAAGAAGGCATGTTGAATATTGACGGCACGCCAATAAAAAAGCTAAACTTAGAAGATTTACGCGAAAGCATTGGGTATGTGCCCCAAGATGCGTTTCTCTTTAGTGATTCGCTTCGGAATAATATTCGGTTTGGAAAGGAGCAAGCTTCCGATGAAGAAGTAATTGAAGCTGCAACGAATGCTGCGGTCCATGAGAACATCATCGATTTTACCAAAGGTTATGATACTGTTTTGGGCGAACGTGGAATCACCCTAAGTGGAGGACAAAAACAACGGGTGTCCATAGCTCGGGCAATTATCAAAGATCCGCAGATTTTATTGTTTGACGATTGTCTTTCAGCCGTAGATACAGAAACAGAGGAAGAAATTCTTGGAAACCTAAAGCGTATCTCAAAGAAAAAAACCACACTTCTTGTTAGTCACCGAATCTCTTCAGCAAAAAATGCCACAAAAATAATTGTTTTAGATGAAGGGAAAATAATTCAGCAAGGAACACACAATCAATTAGTAAATACAGAAGGCTACTATAAGGAACTATACGCCAAACAACTTTTGGAAAAAGAAATGTAATTATTACTTTGGCTTATATCGTTTTTTTTTGGATTTTTGGCAAAACGTTAGCAAAATATAGAAATTATGAATGACCACAATACGATGGAGCAAGAAGAAATTTTTTCAAAAGTTATGCGTGCCGGAAGACGCACCTACTTTTTTGATGTAAGGTCTACAAAAGCGGGAGATTTTTACCTTACCATTACCGAGAGTAAAAAATTTACCAACGACGATGGCTCTTACCATTACAAAAAACACAAAATCTACCTCTATAAAGAAGATTTCAATGAATTTAAGGACAACCTTGAAGAGATGATCAACTTTGTAATTGATGAAAAAGGAGAAGAAGTAATTAGCGAGCGTCACCAAAAAGATTACAAAAAAGAAACGGAAGAACCAGCCCAAGCCGCTGAAACAGCTGCAAAAACTGGTGAACCTGATACTAGTTCTTTTACTGACATAGAATTCGACGATATATAAACCTCCATTCTTTAAAATATTCACCGGCACAGCTAAACCTGTTGCCGGTTTTTTATTTTTATAAATCAAGGAAGCTCAGAATAGTTTCATTATTTTACGCAGTGAAAAATCCTGTAGTTCATAAACATCAATAATGTCCAAGAAACTTTACCAAGCTTACAAACCCAATTTCGACTTTTCTAGTTTGGATCATATTATTGTTGGTAGCGGCATGGGCGGACTTACAGTTGCTACTTGGCTGGCGAAAGCTGGAAAGAAGGTTGCAATTTTCGAACGTCATTACGTTCCAGGTGGTTTTACACATAGTTTTAAACGCAAAGATGGTTTTCAGTGGGATGTTGGCGTACACTACGTGGGCAATATGGGTGAAGATTCCTCACTCCGTGGTTTTTTCGACTTTTTAACCGATGGAAACTTAGCGTGGGAATCTATGGGAGATGTTTACGACGTTGCAAATATTGACGGTTCGGAATATATCTTTAAAGCAGGTAAGGAAAACTTCAGAAAACAGTTAACAGGCTATTTTCCAATGGAAGAAAAAGCAATCGACACGTATTTACAACTTATAGAAAAAGCAAATAAACGCGGCAGTGCTTTCTTTTTTGAAAAAACATTTGAGCCGTGGTTAAGTAAGATTGCTGGATGGTTTTTCAGAAATAGATATTCAAAATTTTCAAATAAAACTACTTGGGAGGTTTTAAGCAAAATAACCGGTAACAAAAGATTAATTGCTGTGCTCTGCTCACAATGTGGTAATTATGGACTATCTCCAAAAAACAGCAGTTTCGTCGCTCACGCTATGGTAATTGGTCATTTTTTGGAAGGCGGTTATTATCCTGTTGGCGGGGCTGATCAGATTTGTAAAAAAACCCTTGAAGTTTTTACGGCGCACGGCGGTAAAATTTACATCAATGCAGATGTAACTGAGATTATAACTAAAAACAACCAGGTTCAAGGAATTCAAATTGGCGAAAAATTCATTCCCTGCAAAAGTGTGATCAGCAATGTAGGCGTAAACAATACTTTTAATCAGTTACTTTCAGAAGCAGATAGGAAGGGTTGTAAATTCAATTTAAAAAATGTAAAACCCGCAAGTGCGCATATTTGTTTATATCTCGGCTTGAACAAATCCAGTGAAGCTTTAAATCTTCCGAAGCATAATTTTTGGTATTACAAACACGATGATATCGACAAGATTTTTGAAGAATCTACCATTCAAAATGCTCCAGAGAATTTTGCTTATATCTCCTTCCCTTCCGCTAAAGATCCAGAATGGGAAATCAAAAATCCTGGAACTGCAACTATACAAGCAATTTCCATAGGAAATATGGAATGGTTTGAAGCCTATAAAAATACCAATTGGATGAAAAGAGGAGATGAGTATATAAATCTGAAAAAGGATTTTGAAGCTAAAATGCTAAAGGTTCTATATCGATTTTTCCCTCAAATTGAAGGAAGTGTGGTTGCTTCCGAAGTTTCAACACCACTTTCTACCGAAAATTTCACGAATTACAAAAGTGGTGAAATATATGGTTTGGCGCATTCTCCCGAAAGATTCTCCCTTTCGTTTCTACGTCCCAAGACACAAATAAAAGGATTGTATTTAACTGGGCAGGACATTACTTTAGTTGGTGTTGCTGGAGCCATGCTTTCAGGTTTACTCTGTGCAACCACAATTCTCAAATTTGGTTCTTGGAAGCTTTTTAAAGAAATCAAGGAACAACAAAGGCAATAAACTTCCTGAGTTTATGGTAGTGAAGGGAACATCGCTTGGAGCAGTTTTAGAATTTTATATAAATTACTTCTAGCAGATGCAATAGTTTTGATAAACTGTTTGGACAGCAACTGTTTGGAATAATCTAGCAATCGCGTTCTTGGTAGCGGCTATTATAAGCGCTCTTGTGTTGGCCTAGAAAAGCGCTACACGAATCCGCTCGCGAAAAAGAATTAAAGAATATGTTTCAGAAAACTCTAAGAAATTTCACTCAAAACTCAAAAATAGAGGATTAAATGGACAAAATAAGGAAATTCATTTTGCTATAGAATTTAACTATTTCCTTAATCACGATTGCGCAACCTGTTAATAATCAGTTTTTAATAGGTTTATTTGTGAATTTTCCCTACATTTAAAAGCCCATTTTTTTGGGAAACTATTTCTTCCCAATTAAAAAATATCCATTTCTTTTTAGTTGTGCCGCGAACGACTAATGGATATCCATTATAAGCCGCTTGACAATCACTGCAGGTTTCTTTTAATTATAAGACTTACACTCTCCTCAATTCGGAAATGGATCCATAAATCCAATTTGCGAAAAGTTTTTACGAATCCATTAAAACCAAATACCATGGAAGAAAATGAAAAAAAATCCGAAAGTTTTGAGTTGTTCAAAAAAATGTTGGAACAATCAAAGTACCAGAATCAACTTTTGGGGTCAATGATCAATTATTTTGAAACCATAACTTGTCAATTGGAGAAGATCTCAAAACAAACGTGCCAGTCTGTAAATGAGCTCCATTGGCAAACGACGATTCAAAAGAAATTACTCAAAGAAATCTCCACACTCCTGGAAATTTATAAATACCAAAAGCCAGACGCCGTTGCAAGGATTGGTGAACTGGAAGATATTAAAAAGCAATTGGAAAAATGCTGTCCTTCTGAAAAAGATAAAGACAGGATTATCTGTAAATACAAGCCCTGCATTAAATCCACAAAAGACGATTCAGGTTCCCACGAGGGTTTTGAAGGCAAAGCTATTCCGAAAAAAGTAAAAGATGCCCCCTATGGCCCAATTGTAAAAGTGGACAATCCCTCTCGCCCGCCCAATAATAGACCGGGATTGGAAGTGCCAAGAGGCCCATTCAAAGGTCTTATCTCAGAGAGTTTGGGATCCAAGCCCCAAGTAATGGGAGCCGCAGACGGAGCTCCGGATCCCGTGATTTTTGGCACGTATACTTTTAACAATACCGTATCGCCAGCAAGTGCGAACGCCGCAGATATAAGTGGGGCGCAAAGCGGAAGAAATAACAATGGGGAGATGCCCGTGATAATGCTGTCCGGAAACTGGTATGTGCAATATTCCACCGATGGTGGGCAAACTTTTACGACCCTCAATCCCACCACCATTTTTCCCAATACCTTGGCTGGCGGATTTTGTTGCGACCAAGTAATTCAATATGTCCCAAGTATCGACCGCTTTATTTGGCTTTTGCAATACAGTTCGACGACCAGCGGGAATAATGCCTATAGATTGGCATCTGCAAGCCCACAGGATATCATTGACAGCAATTGTACTGCATGGACGTATTGGGACCTTACTTCGGCCAGTTTCAATCTGGGTACGGACTGGATGGATTATCCAAGTTTGTCGGTTGGCAATAATTCGTTATACTTAAGTTTTGATGTATTGGACTCTGTGCCGGACAGTACGGCAGACAACGGCTTGGTGGTAGTTCGAATTCCCTTGGATGAAATCCGGGACTCCGCCACCATTAATTTTTGGTACACAAACCCAGGCGATTCGGCTTTGGCGTGGGGAAGCAACGTTTCCCAAAATACCGGAGATGAAGTATTCTGGGGCGGCCACATAGATAACAGCACCATCCGTGTTTTTAGCTGGAAAGAAAACTCCAACACCTATTTTTGGCGAAGTGTGGATGTGAATAACTGGCCAAACCAAACACGTGTATCGAATGGGCCCAATGGGAACAATTGGTTTGCAAAAGTATTTCCGAACAATGCCATAATCGGGATCACGCGAAAACAAAACGAAATCTGGATGTCCTGGATGGCAAGTAGCGGAGACGGTGGGTTTGGAGGCTTCAGCTTCCCCCATCCGCATGTACAATTAGTTAAAATTGAAATAGGCTCCTATAACATGGTGGAACAAATGCAAATTTGGAACCCTGATTTTGCCTTTGGCTATCCATGTTTGGCTACCAATACAAATAACGAAGTGGGCATTGCCCTCGGTTGGGGTGGCGGCGGCAGTTTGAACGCCAACAGTGCGGTCGGCATTATTGGCGATTATGTGGTTTGGTACCGCGATGGAAGTACATGGACCCACACCCGATGGGGAGATTATGTTTCCGCAAGGCAGGCAGGCTCAGACCCTCGTCTGTTTGCCGGGTTTGGTTACGTAATACTGCAAGATGCCACCACCACTGCAGGACACAGGTTCGATCCGTATTATGTACTATTTGGCAGGGAATCCATAATCAACCCGCCCATTGGGTAATTTTGAAAAAATTAGGAACCTCAAAAAAACGAGCTGTCTTTCTGGACAGCTTGTTTTGTTCTTAAAAAGATTGTTCAAGGATTTATAAAATAAGGACGCAACATCTTAAAGTAAGTATTGATCATTCAATTGAAATCCCCAAAACTTCCATTATAGCTTTCCAAATGGTATGAAAACCCTATCTTTGCCGCCCTTTAAAAAACAGAATGCTAGCAAAATATCTATTATCCTTTACTCAAAATCCTAAAAACGATATACTTTCTGGACTTACCGTTGCTTTGGCGTTGGTGCCAGAAGCTGTTGCCTTTTCATTTGTGGCGGGCATTGATCCACTTGTTGGACTCTATGGTGCGTTTATAATGGGCCTTGTAACAGCAATTTTTGGTGGAAGACCGGGAATGATTTCAGGTGCTACCGGGGCGATGGCAGTTGTTATGGTCCATTTAATCCAAAAAGGGAATGAAGTGGGGTTGACCCTGGCAGAACCCGTTGATTATCTAGGACTGCAATGGCTCTTTATCACGCTTTTGTTTGTTGGAGCAATCCAAATTTCAGCAGGAGTCTTTAAGTTAGGGAAATTTGTACGCCTAATCCCCCATCCCGTTATGATGGGTTTTGTAAACGGTCTTGCCATTATTATTTTTCTTTCGCAATTAGGCCTTTTTAAGGAAAGTCGTGGTACTGTGCCGCAATGGCTTACAGGGACGGACTTATGGATAATGCTCGCTCTGGTTGGGATAACAATGGGTATTATGTTCGGCCTACCTAAGCTCACCAAAAAACTTCCCGCCGCATTAATAGCTATCATCGTGGTGGCATGCATTACAATTTTTGGAGGAATTGATGTGAGCACCGTTGGTTCTTTTATTCGCGACGGAGGAGGTAGTGGCCTTAAAGGCTCCTTACCTGTTTTCCAAACACAGATTTTTGGATTTCTTGAAACCTTAAACGGGCATTGGGATCTGATAATTTCAACCGCATTTTTGTTAGCTGCTGTTGGCTTGATTGAATCTTTAATGACCTTGAATTTAATAGATGAAATGACCGAAACTCGCGGTAGCGGTAATCGCGAATGTGTTGCACAGGGAGGTGCTAATATGCTAAACGGGCTCTTTGGAGGTATGGGTGGTTGCGCTATGATTGGGCAATCCATTATTAACGTTAGTTCTGGTGGACGTGGAAGACTTTCCGGTGCCACGGCAGCAATTGCGCTATTATGTTTTGTGCTTTTTGGAGCTCCGTTAATTGAACAAATACCTATTGCCGCATTGGTTGGAGTAATGTTTATGGTGGTGATAGGAACCTTCGCTTGGAGCAGTTTTAGGATTTTACATAAAATACCATTGGCAGATGCCATAGTTTTAATAACCGTTTCAGCAGTAACTGTTTGGCAGGATCTCGCAATCGCAGTCTTGGTAGGGGTTATTATGAGCGCGCTTGTATTTGCCTGGAAAAGCGCTACACGAATCCGTGCACGAAAAAGACTTAAAGAAGACGGTACGAAAATTTACGAAATCTGGGGACCCTTGTTTTTTGGTTCAACTACTGCTTTCAATAGTAAGTTTGACGTTTCAACGGATCCAGATTGCATTGAAATTGATTTTATAGAATCTAAAATATCGGATCATTCCGGGGTAGAAGCGGTTCGAAATATTGCAAATAAATATTTAGATAGCGGAAAACAAATTAAATTGACCCACCTCAGCCCAGATTGTAAAGAGCTCTTGCTAAAATGGAATCCTGAATTTGAAACCATAATTGAAGATTCCATCGAAGATCCGCGGTATTATGTGGTTACTGACACTTTAGATTCCGAAGTATTGTAGCATTTAATTTTTTCTCGAAAAGCTGAAATCAACTTTTTTATCTTGGTCATTTACGGTGCCTTCAATCCAAGCATGTAGCGAATCTTTTGCCGGATTTGTATATGTTATACGTTCTGGAAAATCATGGCTCTTATTTTCAAATGTAAACTGTTTTTCTTCGGAAGGAATAAGTCTAAATGCAACAGGAGACGCTCCTTTTTCGTTAGCTGTAGCAACGGTCAATAGCAATCGTTCCCCTTTCTGTTCCAGCGCCATGGTTTCGGCAAAAACAGTTTCACCATCTACTTGAGTGAAACTAAAGGCCGTAAATGTGCTGTCATTCTCCTTTGACCAAGTTTCTTGTGAAAATTCCTCACCAGATTCATTAGTCCACGTTCCCAGAAGCCATTCTAACTGCCCTATTTTTTCATATTTTTTATTGGAAACAAAACGTTCAGCGCTTTCATTGTCAGAATTGTTTTTACAGGAATAAATCAATATCGGAAGTAAAATGAGGAGAATATACTTTTTCATAAAAGTCATTTAAATGTTAGAAAAATAATCTACAGTATACAAAGCTAAGCTTTCTTTACTTTCATTTAAACTTTCGTAATCAGAATCCTTAATTTTATCCTCAATAAATAGAAGTATAAAAATCGATTTTGATTACCTTTAAATGTATTTTCTTTTTAAAATGACCACAACTAAAAAACCTATTGATGAATCTCTGAAGGAATATGGTCGCGGAATAACCGGTGGACTACTCTTCAGTTTGCCAATGCTTTATACTATGGAGCTTTGGTGGGCCGGTTTCATTGCCAATCCACTTCAATTAATCATTTATTTTATTGTAGGATTTTCGCTTTTGATGGTGTATAATCATTACGTGGGAATCAGAAGAGAGCATTCCATTTGGGAAGGTTTTATGGAATCTGCCGAAGAATTGGGAATGGGCATCTTGCTCACGATATTTATTTTGTGGATTACCGGTAGGATTGCACCAAATATGTCGCTTAATGAAATAAGCGGCAAGATAGTGGTAGAAGCTATAACGATGGCCATAGGTATCTCGGTAGGAAAATCACAATTGGGCGGTGACAACAACGATACCAAAGAAAAAGACACCAATGAAGAAGAGTCAAAAAACAATACCAGGAATCCGCATTTAGTGCGTTCAATAGGAATTGCTCTTTGTGGCGCCATCCTTATAGCATCCAACGTAGCACCTACTGACGAGGTCATGGTAATTGCCGTGGAAGCCAATGTTTATAAGCTCTTTATTATTTCGCTCCTTTCTATTGGTATAGGGGGAGCCGTGTTATACTACCTAAATTTTAAAGGAGCTAAAAGTCTTGTACTGCAGCCCCAGAATCATTGGGATGCAGTTTTAGGAACAGTAATAATGTATGCCATCGCTCTTTCTTCCTCAGCATTTATGCTATGGTTTTTTGGACGTTTTGGTGGATTGTCCCTTTATGGAATGATTGCAGAAACAATAGTCTTAGCATTTCCCGCAGCTCTAGGCGCCTCTGCTGGAAGATTACTTATACAGGTTTGATTATGGGAAAAGGCAAAACAGAAAGAAATTGGCTGGAATGGGCTATAAGTATCCTATCAGGAATATTAGTTTGTTTCACTTTGGGATTTTTGGCATATCAATTAATTTTTGAAGAGCAAACCCCACCAAACATAAGGGTTGTGTTGGGAGAAGTCTCCCAAAAAGATGAAGCCTTTGCCGTACCCCTTGAAGCTTTTAACAAAGGAACCGAAACCGCAGAAAATGTAGTGATAGAAGTTGTGTTGGACGAGGAATCGGACAAAGAAAAAGGTCAAATTACATTTGAATACTTACCAGGAAAATCATCCGTAACCGGATGGGTTATCTTTACCAAAAAACCTCTATCAAAGAGGCTTAAAGCACACGTAATAGGATATAGTACTCCCTAATAATTCTTTTCAATAAATAAAAATTTTCTAGCTTCGGTGAAATTCTAAAGTTTATCTAACTTCAATTTTCATAAAATCCGTAAACCATTTTCAACAGGTTTGTCCGTTTGCAATAGCGTTACATTTTTTCCTTCCACGGCACCCAAAACCAGACATTCACTCATAAAGTTAGCAATTTGTTTCTTTGGAAAATTCACTACGGCAACTACTTGCTTCCCAATCAATTCTTCTCTTTCGTATAATGAAGTAATCTGTGCTGAAGTTTTACGTTGTCCCAATTCACTTCCAAAGTCAATCAAGAGTTGATAGGAAGGATTACGTGCCTCGGGAAAATCATTCACTTCAACGATCGTTCCAACGCGCATTTCAACCTTTTCAAAATCGAACCAGCTAAGATTATTCACCATGATGCAATTTCAATTTTTGGATCATTTCTGGAGATATCTCGCCTTGATCTGCGCCATAAGCATCCACAAGTAATCCTTTTAGACCGTCTTTTGTTTCAATTAAATAAAGAATAGTATTATCTCCAGGGTTAGTCATTCCTTCAAAGCGGTAAAACTTAACAACGTCAAGTTCCCCGGCTTTCCATTGCTTTTTAAGAGATTTGGATTCTATGCCCTCGCCTACAAGATTAAAATCTTCAGTAAAACCTTGGTCTTGTAAATCTTGGATTGCTACAGAAAGTGATGTATAAGAGTTTTTCATAATTTTTCGTTTAGATTTTAAAGTTAATGGAGATATTCTGTAACGGCAAAGTTTTATAAATTCTTTAATAGAAAAAGTTTTGGAGTTTGCCTGTAGAAGGGGTTAGGAGATTGCCCGCCGTAGGAGGGTTTAGGAGTTTAGGAGTTTAGGAGTTTAGGAGTTTAGGAGTTTAGGAGTTTAGGAGTTTAGGAGTTTAGGAGAAATTAAAGAAACTTGACGGCTTGGCGTCTTTGCGTGCAATTTTTATCATAAAGTTGCCAAGAATTATAAAGAACATTTCTCTAGGCCCTCTGCGACTCAGCGATGAAAATTAGTAAGTGAATCGAGCTTGAATACACCAACCTAGAATCTCCTACACTAAAATAACGTTTCCAATGAAATAAAAAGCCCAGCGTCTTTACATGCCCGAAATCGTATTTTTAAAGCTAAATTTATATTTTATTTAGAAAAGACAAATATGGCCAACACAGAATCAAAAATGCTTCCTTTGGGAACTAAAGCACCAGATTTTATATTAATAGATGCAGTAACCAATAATCCAGTTGCTATAAAGGACGTTCGAGGGAAAAAAGGCACTGTGGTGATGTTTATTTGTAACCATTGTCCTTTCGTAAAGCACGTTAATGACGAAATTGTGCGTATATGTAACGACTACCGTGTTACTGGTTTTGGCTTTGTTGCCATAAACAGCAACGATATTATAAAATACCCCCAAGATTCTCCACTACAAATGTGGGAAACAGCCAGGAAAAACGATTACCCCTTTCCATATTTATTTGATGAAACACAGGAAGTAGCCAAAGCTTACCATGCGGCTTGCACTCCAGATTTCTATCTTTTTGATGCTGACTTAAGACTTGTATATCGCGGTCAATTGGACAACTCAAGACCTGGAAATGGAATTCCCGTAAATGGTCGCAACCTTCGTGAAGCTTTGGATAATATTTTAAACAACAATCCCCAACGCAAAGATCAAAAACCGAGTATGGGATGTAATATTAAGTGGAAGAGCCCCCTAACACCCGAAGGGGGAACTACCTTGCTGTGATTTGGGGTTCGAGATTCGGAATTTGGAATTTGCTGAAATCTAATTTAAGAAAATTCATTAGGATTTATTATTTATGAAGTATTTAAAAGAAAAAACTGTATTAATCACCGGCGGCGCATCTGGAATTGGCAAGATTATGCTTCGTTTAATGCTAGAGCGCAATGCCAAAGTGATAATTTGGGATATTAACCAAGATAATATTGATCAAACAATTTCAGAATTTTCTGAAAACCAAAATCTATTTGGCTTCAAAGTAGATGTATCTAATCCCGAGCAAATTCAAGAAACAGCAAAAAAAGTAAAAAAGGAAATAGGTGTGGTAGATGTGTTGATCAATAATGCAGGAATCGTTGTAGGTAAATTTTTCAATGAGCATTCCACTACAGATATTGCTAAAACAATGGAAATTAATGCCATTGGACCTATGTATGTAGCTAAGGAATTTTTAAAAGACATGTTAAGTCAAAATTCTGGACATATCTGCAACATTGCATCCTCTGGAGGCTTAATTTCAAACCCCAAAATGTCAGTTTATGCATCGAGTAAATGGGCACTAATTGGCTGGTCAGACAGCTTGCGTTTGGAAATGAAGCAATTGGGGAAAGACATAAATGTTACTACAATAATGCCCTATTATATCAATACAGGTATGTTTGATGGCGTAAAATCTAAGATTCCAATTCTCGAACCTGAAGCAGCCGCGCTCACTATTGTAAAAGCGATTGAGAGGAACAAGAAAATGGTGACCATTCCAGGGTATATCTATAGATTTACACGGTTCGGCCAAGCAATAATGCCAATAAATATATTTGATTGGTTTGCGAGCGACGTCTTAGGAATTTACAAAACAATGGAGCATTTCGTTGGTCGTAAAAAATAGTTTCAAAAGAAAGAAATCTCCATTTTCCCTCGCTAATAAAGAATTAAATGAAGATTTCTTGAATCTTGAATATTAAATTTGAATCTTGAACTTTGAACCTTGATTTTACTTCACATCCATCAATTCCACATCAAAAATCAAAGTAGCTCCAGGAGGAATTACTCCGCCAGCACCACGCTCACCGTAAGCTAAATGTGAAGGAATCACAAATCGGGCTTTATCACCAACTTGCAGCAATTCAATACCTTCATCCCATCCTTCAATTACGTGACCTTTCCCTAATGGAAAATCGATTGGCTGCTTTCTTTTATAAGAAGAATCAAATTCGGTTCCGTCAGTTAACATTCCCTTGTAGTGCACAGAAACAGTCTTTCCTTTTTCAGCTTTTTTACCGTTTCCTTTAACAATCATTTTATAAAGAAGTCCGCTATCCGTACGATCGAAACCTTCAGAAACTTTCTTTATTTCATCTTCTTCTTGCTGCTTTTTTTTAGCAAGGTTTTTTTCCCTTTCACCTGTAAAACTTCTAAAACCTTCCACAGCATTCCATTTTTCGGCTTCTTCGCCTACACGGATAATCTCAACCTTCTGCATCGTATCGCCTTGTGTAATGCTGTCAACAACATCCTGTCCTTCAACCACGTTTCCAAAAACAGTGTGTTTATCGTCTAACCAAGGTGTTGCCACGTGAGTAATAAAAAACTGACTTCCATTACTCGCAGGTCCAGAATTGGCCATAGAAAGTACTCCTGGAGTATCGTGACGAAGCTCTGGATGGAATTCATCTTCAAAGCTGTAGCCTGGACCGCCAGAACCTGACCCCTTTGGATCTCCACCCTGCACCATAAAATCTGGGATTACACGGTGAAATTTCAGGCCATCGTAATAAGGCGTACCCTGTGGTTTTGCTGAATTTTCTAAATTCCCTTCCGCCAAGGCTACAAAGTTACCAACTGTTCCCGGAGTTTTATCGTAGGTGAGTTTTATAAGAATTTCACCTTTTTCTGTCGTTATTTTTGCGTAGATTCCGTCTTGCATCTGTTTATTTTTAAATGAGGTGCAAAGTTAGTTAATTCTGAATTGAAAAATGTAACAAATCATCAACCCGTTCGTCATATAAACAACCCTCCGAAAACTGTCGGAACCAAAAACTTTTCTGTGGAACATATTCTAACTCTTACTAATCTCACCAAGAAATTTGGCGCAATTACAGCTGTAAACAATCTGTCCTTCACTATTGAAAAAGGTAACGTTTATGGCATCCTTGGCCCGAACGGAAGTGGTAAAAGCACCACACTAGGTATCGTGCTCAATGTGGTAAACAAAACATCAGGCAATTTTGATTGGTTTGATGGCAATACCTCCACCCACAATGCTTTAAAGAAAGTAGGTGCCATCATTGAACACCCCAACTTTTACCCATATATGACGGCCACTCAAAACCTGAAATTGGTTTGTAAAATAAAAGAGGTTTCTGAGGAAAAGATTTCAGAAAAATTACAGCTCGTCGGGTTATTGGATCGAAAGGATAGCAAGTTTAGCACTTTCTCCTTGGGAATGAAACAGCGTTTGGCGATTGCTTCCGCACTATTGAACGATCCAGAAATATTGATTCTTGATGAACCCACCAACGGATTAGATCCGCAGGGAATCCATCAGATTAGAGAAATAATTAAAACCATTGCTTCACAAGGAACAACTATTCTTCTAGCTTCACATTTATTGGATGAAGTGGAAAAAGTTTGTACCCATGTGGTTATTCTTCGAAAAGGAGTAAGCCTGTATTCTGGTAGTGTAGATGCCATGAACGCCAGTCACGGCTTCCTCACGATGCACAGTAATAATATGGAAATGCTCCAAAGCGCTTTGGAAGGAAATCCCGCTTTCGGAAAGATAAAAAGAGAAGGCGAATTCCTAATTGTTTATCTCAATGAGCCACTAGATGCTTCCGAAGTAAACAAACTTCTTTTTGAAAAAGGAATTACACTTTCGCATCTCGTAAAACGCAAGGAAAGCCTTGAAGAACAATTTCTGGAACTCACCAAACAAAAATAATCTACCATGTTCAGATTACTAAGCATAGAACTTCAAAAACTGCGCTACAACCGTGCAGCAAAAGTTATCTCCATAATATATTTTGTTCTCATCACATTTATTGCCCTTATTGCTTCCATTGAATTCAACTTTGGCAATTTTCATTTTCGTGTGGCCGATCAAGGGATTTTCAACTTCCCGTTTATTTGGCATTTTGACACCTATATGGCGGCCATCTTAAAATTGTTTTTGGCTATTGTTATCGTTTCCATGATGAGTAACGAATACAGTTATAGAACCCTAAAACAAAACCTAATTGACGGCCTTAGCAAAAAGGAGTTTTTGCTTTCAAAGTTTCTCACAGTCCTACTCTTTTCAGTTATTTCAACAGTATTCATTTTTGCAGTTTCCTTGATATTAGGACTTTTATTTTCAGATTATACTGAAATTGGAATCATTTTTAGTGGTATGGAATATATTGGCGCCTATTTTATAAAGCTCGTTGCCTTCTTTTCCCTTTGTCTTTTTCTTGGCGTTCTGGTGAAGCGTTCCGCCTTTGCTCTTGGATTTTTGATTGTTATTCAAATTGTAGAATGGCTCATTTACGGACTGATGAAATGGCAATTCTTTAAGGATACAGAAATAGCAGATCAGGTTTCGCAATTCTTTCCGCTTAATGCAATGGCAAACCTTATTAAAGAACCGATGAGCCGTTTGGGAGCTATACAATCTGCGGCAAATCAGTTAGGGGAAAGCTTTACAAAAGATTATAGCGTCAGTTTTTTAAACATACTGATTGTCTTGGTTTGGACTGCACTCTTCCTGTACTGGTCTTATGCTATTTTGAAGAAAAGAGACCTTTAAAAAATAATGTTTCCCAATGATTTGATTACTTTTTTTTGTGAAACCCTGTGTCTATTTGCGGCCCTTTGTGTTATAGCTATTACGCAGAGTTCCACTGAGGAAACGCAAAGTAACACAAGAGTTTAGGATAGTAAATACCTACCTTCAAAAAACAATAGAGCGTCATTTTTTGCTATATTTAGCAACCAATCAACCTCACTAATCTTTGAAGCATCTTATTTTCATATTCTGCTTTTTAACTTCCTTGCAAGTTTTATCACAAGATATTTCACTCTATCAACAGTTTAATGGACATTACGATTATACTGCCTTCGGAAATACATTAAACACGGAAGAAAATGGCCCCGGTGGACAATGCTTTATCCTTACCAGTAGTAGTGCCAATTTTCAACTTCAGCCAAATCAAGAAGTAATTGCCGCATATTTATACTGGGCAGGTTCAGGACCAGGAGATTTCGATGTTACTTTCAATCAGCTTCCAATAACTGCAGAACGTACATTCAACGCTCTTTTTACAAGCGACGGCATCGAGTATATCTACTTCGCAGCTTTTGCAGATGTAACCCAGCAAATCATAAATGCTGGAAATGGAAATTATACCCTTTCAGATTTGGACCTTACAGCTATTATTCCAACTTATTGCAGTCCGCCAGGCTCTGGAACCAATTTTGGAGGTTGGGCTGTAACCGTGGTTTATGAAGATCCAAGTTTACCCAGCAATCAAGTGAATATTTTTGACGGCCTGGAAGGCGTTTCCAGAAATAATCAAATTCTTGAAATCACGTTAAATAATTTGATGGTTTTAGACAGCCAAGGAGCTAAAATCGGCTTTCTTGCGTGGGAAGGCGACCGCGGAATTTCTGTAAATGAAACCCTTCGCATCAATGGAAATATTTTAAGCAATCCACCGTTGAATCCGGCGAACAATGCTTTTAATGGCACCAATAGTTTCACGGGAAGCAATGCGCTTTACAATATGGATATAGATGTATATCCTATTTCAAATTATATAAACCCTGGCGATACCTCAGCGACCATCCAGCTCACGAGCGGTCAAGATTTCGTGATGGTAAATAATATTATCACAGTTCTCAATACCGAATTGCCGGATGCCACTATTTCAATTGACGAAATAATAGGTACTACGGAATGTGGGAATCGTGAGCTTAGCGTTGAATACACCGTCTATAATTTAAACAGTACGGATACGTTGCCTGCTGGAACGCCCGTCGCGTTTTATGCAAATGACATCTTGATTGCGCAAGCGAACACCTTGGCTGAAATCCCCATTGACGGGGCAGAAATCGGAATCGTTTCATTTTCTGTCCCTACCAACCTGGAAGCAGATTTTATTTTAAAAGCTGTAGTTGATGACCTCGGAGATGGCACAGGAATTGTCGGGGAAATAAACGAAGAAAACAATGAAGACGAAACACCCATTCACTTACTTTTAAACCCCGAAATAGCTGGGCTGCAAAATTTGCAAACCTGTGATAGCATTGGAGAGGAATATTTCGACTTAACAGAGGCTACTTCAGAAATAGATCCGATATACGATTTAAGTTTTCATCTTTCCGAAGCAGATGCACAGAACAACAACGCCCCTATTCCCAATCCAGAAAGTTTTCAGAATACAGAAAATCCGCAGACTATTTTCATTCGAGTGTCAAATCCAGATTGTTTTTTAACAGACAGTTTTTCGATTGAAGTAATTCCCTGCCCCTTGCCGGATGCAACTATAACCTTAGCCGAAGTGTCCGCATGTAGAGGTCGAGTGCTAAATTTACCATTTACAGTCTATAATTTGGAAGCTACCGGTCCGTTGCCCGCCAATATATATATTGCATTTTATAATGACAGCGTTTTGCTTGGCCTTTCACAAACGCGGCAAAGCATTCCAATTGATGGTAGCGAAAACGGTGAAATTCAACTGTACCTTCCGGAAGGGTTACCTAATAATTTTTCTATTACCGCCGTAGTGGATGATGACGGCAACGGCAACGGTTCTGTTGAAGAATTTCGGGAAGATAACAACATTTTTACCCAGATATTTTCTTTTGAAAGCATCCCTCCCATTCCGAACCTGCCAAATCTTTTGGAATGTGACAAAGGTTTTAGAGAGGCAGTTTTCGACCTAACCGTGCAAGATGAAGTAATTCGCACTTCACCTGAAGATGTGATTAGTTATTTCACCTCCCAAGAAAACGCTTTGGAGAATACCGACGCCATAAACACCCCCTCCCAATACCAAAACGAAACTGAACCACAGACTATTTATGTACGTTTGGAAAATGACATCTGTTTTGCCACAACCTCCTTTCAATTAAATACCGAAAAATGCGCGCCTTTTATTCCTCAAGGATTTTCACCAAATAATGACGGCATAAACGATGAATTTGAAATCAGCAACCTGCTGAATATCTATGACAAGTTTGAACTAAAAATCTATTCCCGATACGGTAACTTAATCCACACCGCTCGCAATAATGATGGCTTTTGGAATGGGGTTGCCACTGAAGGCTTATTGTTTTCGGGAAACCTCGTTCCCGTTGGCACTTATTATTATGTTTTGATACTGAATGACGCCAAATATCCAAACCCAATTGTGGGGTGGGTTTATGTGAATTATTAATGCCTTTCCTTTTATTACAACCTAGTTATCACAAAAACATTCAGTGATATTTCGTGTAGACCTACCCATCACCAACTCCCGCCGCCGCCGCCGCCAAAGCCTCCGCCTGATGAACCGCCGCCGCCGCCAGAAGAGCTACTTGATGGCGAGCTCACCATAGTAGATTTTGCGGATGAAATGGAGCTCGAAAATGATTGCGAAAAATTATTCATCGTCATCACACCGGCTGTTGAACTGTACCAACTAGGAGGTTGCAGATTCAAGGCTTCAAACTTTTTAGCCCATTGATCAAACAACCCAAAAGCTAGCGCATAGCCCATCGTGGTTTCAAAATAGGTGGGACTGTCTTGCATAAGCATTTTCAATTTATTTTCTTCAGCAACTTTAATAAATTGCTTAAATCCTCTCAACTCCGATAGCATTTCATTGCCTTTAGAATTTTTCTTGATCATATACGACGACATAAATAATAGAAAAATGGCAACGGGAATTACGGCAAGAGCCGCAAATATACCCCAGACAAACAAAAAGAGAATACCCAGTAGAATGCCAATCAGTATAACCCCTACAATACTCCAAGTCTGCATTTTTTTTGCAGTTGGATCGTAATAAATTTGAGCCTGACTGGTTAAAAGTGACTTTGCTACTGTCATCTTCGTGTAAAAAGAATCTTTTAGGCTACTGATCAAAACATCATTTTCACCAGATTCAGATCCACTGCCGAAAAGTCCGTTAAATATTTCCTGTTCGTAATCTGGAGCACCTACTGGCAAGGGTCTTAATTGGGTAAGTTTAGTATCATTTTTTCCAAACCAGCTAGTTTTCGGAATCTCCTCCATTTTGATGATGCCGCGTGACCCCCAGTATGGAATTAGCGAAATAAGATCTTCTGTATCACCGCTGTCATCAATCAAAAAACCCGCCATTGCCGGATCTACTCCGTTGGGTGGAAAATAACTTATAGTAGTGACCACCTTATCATCTTTTCCGTATTTGTTCCAAACCCTGTAAAAAACAAAAAGCAAGGCCGCTAGAAGCAAGATCCAACCATAATCTGTCCAAAATGGCCAAAATGGTTTTATTTCCTTGACGGAATTTAATGGAAGGTTTAGTAATGCAGTAACACTCTGCCCTGATACGGAAAGAAAATCAGGGCGACTTTTTGCGGTAAAAACTCCATTGTAATAATTTACATCAAAATCATTGCTAGCAATGGTATCTCCCGTTGCACCGGCATAGATAAAGAAGTCATCAAGACTTGCGTCTATATTTTCTGGAAGTTGGATGCTAAAGTCCAGCTGATGAAAGGAGGCATACCAACCATCGGGTTTTACATCCCAGTAAAAACGAATTTGTTCATCTTCAAAAAGAAAAGCATTATAAACTCTGTATTTTATTTCATAATGCTGTGGCCCAATAATGGTTTTATTCTTATCGCCTATTTTGATTTGGAAATTGTTGCTTATCTTCTGAACAAAATCGGGATCAGTTTCAAACTTATGGCCTGGCACCTTAACCTTTCTAATTTTAATCTTGCGCTCTTCATGTTGTTTTTCGGCAGTCAAAAGATTGTATTCTGTTAATATATCTCGGTAAATCCCGTGTTTAGCTTGCGTAAAATTGAGGTCGTAATTTTCTACAACATCAAAATACCCATCCTCACTAATGAAAATATCCACATGTGCATGACTTACCTCAAAACCCTGTGAGTAGCCTTTTAGAAAAAACAGGATTCCAAAGAGAAAAAGAAACAGTTTCTTATCAAACTGAAACTTAAAATTGTCTCTTATAACATTTTTAATGATCATTATTAAAAATCTAAATGAAGGCTATTGAATAACACAATAACCTATTAAAAGTATGATACTTGAACCCTATTCAAAACTCACTTTCACGTTTTCACGCTCCGCCTCCGCTGCTTCAAAGAAATCAAAGTGTTGATAGCTGAACATTCCGGCAAACATAACTCCAGGAAAACTTTCTCCATAGGTATTATTTTCACGAACGGTTCCGTTGTAATAACGGCGACTACGCTCCAGGTTTTCTTCAATTTCATTCAGTTTTTGCTGAAGGTCTAAAAAGCTGGCGTTCGCTTTTAAGTCTGGATACGCCTCGCTTAAGGCAAAAATACTTCGTAAGGTTTGCTGTAGTTGGTTTTCAGCTTTTATCTGCGCATTTATTTCACCAGAAGGAACTGCCATTGCAGCATTTCGGGCTTGTATCACATTTTCTAAGGTTGTCTTTTCGTGTGCAGCATAGCCTTTTACCGTTTCTACAAGGTTGGGAATTAGATCGTATCTACGCTTTAATGCAACATCAATATTGCTCCAAGCGTCCTTTACCACATTTTTGTTTTTTACAAAACGATTGAAAATGCCCACAAGCAAAAAGGCCAGCAAAACGATGATGCCGATAAGAATTAATACAGTAATCATAGTTTCAAATTTAGTTGGTAGTTAATTATTGAATTTTTATTGTCCAAATTTTTCCTGATTGAACTAACTATTTAAAAGTAAAGAACTAAGATAATATATTTTATGCTTTAGCACTGCCAAATTACAAAGTGTAATTTAGAATTTTACTAGAATTATATTTTATAATTCACATCAAGCCGTAGACATATAGGAAATTGGTTGCGACAATATTTTACTGTTTTCAAGAAGAACTCAAGGCTAATCCTTAGAAAATTCATAGTTTTATTAATTATGGAATTATTCAATGTTGAAGTAGATGATAAAAGAAATTTGTTACCAAAAGATGGCATAGTAAATTATTTTGGAAAGATATTTTCTGAGGAAGAAGCCAACAACTATTTTGAATTACTTCTGAATACCATTCCATGGAAAAATGACGAAGCTGTAATCTTCGGAAAAAAGATTATCACCAAACGAAAAGTAGCTTGGTATGGCGACCGCAAATTTGAATACACCTATTCCAAAGTCACTAAAAAAGCTCAATTATGGACTCCAGAATTACTTCAGCTTAAAAAGTATATCGAAGACAAAAGTGACGAAACTTTTAATAGTTGTCTCCTCAACCTTTACCATTCTGGCGATGAAGGCATGGCATGGCACAGCGATGGCGAAAAAGATCTAAAAAAGAATGGTGCCATAGCCTCGGTAAGTTTTGGTTCCGAACGTAAGTTTGCTTTTAAACATAAAGAAACCAAAGAAACGGTTTCGTTGAATTTGGAACACGGAAGTCTCTTGATAATGAAAGACACCACGCAAAGCCATTGGCTGCATAGATTACCACCTACTAAAAAAGTGAATTCTGCTAGAGTTAATTTAACTTTTAGAACGATTGAAAGTTAAATACCAAACTACAAGTACCAAATTCAAATAAATTCTAAACGTGAAATCTCAAACCTCAAAAATCTATCGCTTGGAATTTGACTTTTAATCTACCTTTAAAAGATAGCCTGGGTTTAGTAAATAAATTAAAGGCAGAGAAGGATTAAGATTTGAAAAAAATCAATTCATAAAGTAAAAGAAATGAGAAATCAAAACTGTAATGACTTTTGTCAATCAATTGACAAAAGAAATACTCCATTGTAATTTCCAGAAATTCTGCGTTCAGTTTTTCTCTTCTTGTGAGAACTTTGTCTGAAATTTTGATCAAGAAAAATACCTACTATTGGGTATTGGGTATATTTTTCACTACAATTATTTTTAAACATCTTGAAAACTAACATCATGAAATTTCCTAAATATGGCTTCTAAAAATTTTCTTCGAATACTAATTTTAATAGTAATTATATTTTCTGTATTAATAAGCTGCACAAAAGAGTCTGAAGACGACGAAGGTCCGAATGGTTGGTGCTTAGAAATGGACGCTAAAGCTTATTATAATGATCTGGAATTTGATATCACTTCTGGATATTTTATAGGTGAAGAGGATCCTGATAATTTGGATAATTCTATAGTAATTGGTATGGTTTCAGATTGCATGCAATTGCGCAATGGACAAATTGAAGGAGTTGAGGGAATGTTTGTAACTTTTGAACTTTTAGCTGATGATCATTATTTTAAATCTGGTGTATATAACAGTGAAGCAATAGACCATATGGCTGTTAGAAATTTTAAATTTATCCCAAAAGTAACTCCGGGTACGGGAGGTTATGAAATTATTGAAGCTGAATACGTAAGCATAAAATTGGTAACTCCTTATGACTCACCGATAGGGCTTTATGAAATAGATATTACAGCAAATCTTAAAAATGGGAAAGTTTTTATATGCCGTTATGATGGTGGTTTTTATGAAGCTCTGCAAGAGATAAACCTTTAATATATTGTCTCTATTAATTAAATAAAGGATTAGAAAGATCTTTCACGAATCTTATTTTGAAATGTCTAAATAACTTACCAGTTCCTTCAAGT
Organism: Aequorivita capsosiphonis DSM 23843; assembly: GCF_000429125.1. Classification (GTDB taxonomy): domain Bacteria; phylum Bacteroidota; class Bacteroidia; order Flavobacteriales; family Flavobacteriaceae; genus Aequorivita; species Aequorivita capsosiphonis. Next base: position 229,615 of record NZ_AUBG01000007.1, on the reverse strand, counting down.
AGGATTATGTGTTCAAAAAGCTCCACGCCGTAGATAAGGAATATACTAACAACAGTCCAATAAAAGTGCGACTAATACCAAATTAATAATGTAATGCCGCATTTAAACTCGTTCATTTTCCGGTCGTTTTTTCAATAAGTTATTGGAATATTTTATTGCTTTAAAAATTTAAAGGTTTTTGTTGCCTTACCAATATTTAGTTTAACAATATAAACTCCACTTATAAGCCTCGACATATCTATATTTTCAGTTTTTTTAGATAGACCTTCGGTCAGCATATTCTGACCTAAAATATCGAAAATAGAAATATTTGAGAAAGTATTGTCTTGTGATTTAAGTGTCAAGATTTGGCTATTCTTATTATAGAAATGAGTAAAATCAACATCAGTAGTATAATCGGAAACAGCTAGTGTCTCATTCGTTCTAAAGTTGTCAACATATGCAAAACCTTCGTAATTATCATGAGCAAATCTCACTTGATCTATCAATCCCTCAGAGACTGCGATACCTTCATAAATCAATTCTTCATTTATATAGAATTTAAGGTCTTCACCTACAGTCTCTATTTTCACGTTATACCAAGTTTCCTTTTCCCAATTATGGCCTGTATATACCAGCTGAATTCCGGTAGGACCACCTTTAACAAAAACATTGATTGTACCATCAAAGAAAAAATTGATATAAGTTCTATAACGCTCTTCTTGAAGATCCACCAGACCCATCAGAAAATTGAAGTGTAGCGGATTTTGATCGTCGATATAAATGGCTGCGGAAATTTCAGCATTGTCCATTGAAACTGGAGTAGCATAATTGTAAAATCCCCCCACATAAGGATCTAAACTTCCAGGAAGATCAGGTTCTTGAGTTAGTTTTAGAGAATAACTGCCATCGCTTGCAGCTTCATCCGTGATAACTTGATTTTCTATAAATCCACCAGCACCATCCTCTGTGGTTATCCAATGATTTTGGCCGTTTATATCGCCCAAAGTGTAACCTTCAGATGTTTCAAATGAAATATTTTGCGCATTTAATCCGAAACCAAAGGCAATGGTCAATGCAAGAAATGAGGTAAATTTTTTCAATGTAATATGTATTTTATGAGTTAAGCAAGCAAAACTAACTAATATCCACCTCCAAGTCAAGCCGATTACTACATTATTCTTGCTAAAAAAACTCCCTGAAAAAATTAGTAATGATAAATAAATCCTTAGCCAATAAAGAACTATTATTCAAGGAAAACCGCATTCGCCAAAAACAGTTTTCCATTTTGCCAAAAGGAGCGGAAATTAACATCGTCAACCATATAAATCACGTTGCCTCTGCCCTTTTCCACTTCGGCAAAAACGATGGAATTTTTTAACGACGCATTTGCTTTTTCACCTGAAAAACCCGAAACACTTTCTGGTTCATCTTTTATATAACCCACATTGTATCCATCTTTTAAAAGTTTGTAAGAATCGCTGCCCAACTTTAAACTATAGTAAAAATCTCCATAACCAAATGCCAAGGGATGCGTGTTGTCTAAAGTCACTTTATAAATACTTCCGGTAATCATATTCTTAGTGCTTTCCAGTTCCCGTTGCGCATAGGGCACCAAATTGCCTATAGAATCCTTTTGCTTTTCTTTTTCTTCTTTGGAAAAATTCTCGATTAAATCATATCCATCCTTTCCTTCAAAAAGACTGATAGCATTCCCCATTGCAATCAACTTGCCGCCACTGCTTATCCATTCGTCCAAAGTTTTAAAAGTTTCTTCATCAAAAAGAGGTTTATAATTGCCGTCTGGAAGAATCAAAACATCGTAATCACTCCATTTTATTCGATTGATATTTTCAGTATTTACAGAGGTAATTGGATATTTCAGTTGGGTTTCAAAATAGTGCCAAAGTGAACCGTAATTCAACGAAGATGTTTCCTTCCCACGAAGCATTGCCACTTTTTTATTCTTAATAAGATGAACATATTGCGAACCAAAATCTGTGAGTTTATCAGCAAAACTAGTTGGAGAAGCGTAAAGTTGTCTTCCTATTTCATTTGCCAATTGGGTCACTGTCTTATCAAAATCGGTGTTCGCTTTGTTGTCACTTCGTGTAATAATCAAGCTTCCACGGCCAAAACTATTGCCGCCAAAGCTGAGTTCATTTTCAGAAAAGCGCACTTTGATATCGTTTTTTAACAAAGCCGAAAGAAATTCCGCATCCTTCATACTATCCCATTTGGCAATATATCCAGCAGCGGAAGCATTTGGCAGATTTGAAACAACCGCTTGTGGAGCAGTTCCATTTGCAGCAACTAAAGTTGTACTTGCTACAGCTTCAAGTCCAAACGCATAAGGCAAACTCCAAGCCGTAATATCATAGGTTATTGGAGTTGATAAAGCCGTATTAGGTTCAAAAAGTACCTGAACCATTTTCCCTTTCGGCTGATTGGTGCTTACAACCAAAGCACCTTTAGCATCTATTTTTCCTTTTTTATTGTCTGAATAATTAAAACCTTTTACCGTGCCTTCTTTGGAATAACCATATTTAATTTCGTGCCGATCGAGCATATCTGTCAGCGCTTTTAAATTATCTGGATTCCCTTTTAGCACAAAACTTTTATATTTTAAATCCTGGTTTTTAAAGAATTTTTTGAATTCAGAATTAAGACTCGCAGCCTCTTTTGAAGCCACTTCAATGGTAGATAATCCAGTGGTAGTATGATGTGCGATACGGTCCACCAAAGTAAGTTCGATATCTTCGTCATTGATAATTCCCAAACCTGCCATTCCGTGCCCGGCTTGTTCATAAGTCATTCCAATGGCGCCCATATAAAGCGGATAGGTATCGCCATAACTTGGATACAGCAAATCAAAACTCTCACGCGTAAAGAAAAGCCAACCGTTTTCGTCAAAATATTTGGCATTGTTCTTCCCGATTTTGTTTTGGAATTCCCGTTGAAAAGGAGTGATAATTTCGTGATATGGTTCCGCTCCTGGAGCGAAATAATAGGGATTGTTAATATACTGCTCGTGAAAATCAACGTGAATCTGCGGCATCCACTGGTTGTAGATTTTTAAACGCTGTTGGGTTTCCACTTGACTTGCCCACATCCAATCACGATTTAAATCAAAAAGATAATGATTTGGTCGCCCGCCCGGCCAAGGTTCATTGTGTTCAATTGCATCTCTGGATGAATTGTAAGGCGTAGCTTTCACTTGGTTGTACCAATTCACATAACGATCGCGGCCATCAGGATTTACACCTGGATCCATAATAATTACGGTATTATTCAAATAATCAGAATGTTCGGTAATCAGTTTATAAACAGTGTTCATAGCTGCCTCACTGCTGCTAGCTTCATTTCCGTGTACGTTATAGCTAAGCCAAACGATAGCTTTTTGCGGACTTGCATCTCCAAGAATAATACCGGCATTCTTTAAATTGTCCGTTCGTATTGTTTCCAGGTTCCCCAAATTTTCTTCGGAAGAAATCACCGCATAAGTCAGCCTTCTACGTTCATTGGTTTTTCCGTAGTCCAAATAATTCACCTTCTTACTATTAGCAGCTACGTGTTCAAAATAGGAAACAACATCAGCATGTCTTGAGAACTGGGTTCCAAGTTCATACCCCAAAAATTCGGCAGGGGATTTCAGTTGTGCAAAAACAAGTATAGGCGATAGGCAAAGAAGGAAGGCGAAAACTCTAGTCATTAGATGCGATTTTATTTAGCGGTCAAAGATAGGCAAATTCCAAAGGCGAAAATCCGAATTCCAAATGGCAGGTTTTGCAATTTGAAGCTTCTTATTTGGGATTTGGTCATCATATTAACGTATCTTTAAACCTACACCCAATCCAAAACCATTATTTTTGCTTGAAATTCCCTAAAAAGTTTATGCCAACCCACTCCATTCCCTATAAAAACACCGGATATTTTTCCAAATTAATGTGTGACTACTTAAATGAAAATTCAAGTCTGCATTCTTTTTATAACAGATTTCCTGCTTTGGAAAACTTTAAACCCCAATTTGAGGAAAAACGGAGTCAGTTATCTTTAGCGCAACGTCGCACTTTGGCGAAACGAATCATGCTTCAGTACGGCGATAACAATATATCTCAAGGCACCTTGAGCAATATAGATTTACTTTACGAGCCAGATACTTTTACGGTTACCACAGGGCATCAACTTAACCTTTTCACGGGGCCGCTGTATTTTCTTTACAAAATATTTTCAACCATAAATCTGGCAGAAAAGCTTAATAAGGAATACCCACAACACTATTTCGTACCGATATATTGGATGGCTACGGAAGACCACGACTTTGAGGAAATCAACTATTTCAATCTTTTTGGAAGTAAAGTTGAATGGCAACGCGATGCTTCAGGAGCCGTGGGCGAACTTTCAACTGAGGGCTTGAAAAAAGTAAAGGAACAACTCAAAAAAAAATTGGGAGCCGGCAAAAATGCGGCGAAATTAATTTCCTATTTCGCAGAAGCATATCAAAATAACACCAATCTCGCTGATGCTACGCGGCATCTCGCCAATTCCATGTTTTGGGAATACGGCTTGGTGATTGTTGATGGCAACGACCAAGAACTTAAAAAGGCTTTTATTCCTTATGCCGAAAAGGAGCTCACAGAAAACCTCAGCTTTAAAGAAGTTACTGAAACTACCAAAAAACTGACTGATTTAGGCTTTTCGGAACAAGTGCATCCACGGGAAATCAACTTGTTTTATTTAAAGGAAAACCTTCGTGAACGGATTATTGAACAAGAGGACAGATTTTATGTGAATGAAACAGAAATCTCCTTTTCTAAAGAAGAAATTTTAAAGGAATTGCACGAATATCCAGAGCGCTTTTCGCCTAACGCCTTGTTGCGTCCGTTATATCAAGAGGTTATTTTACCGAATCTCTGTTATATTGGCGGCGGTGGCGAACTTGCATATTGGTTTCAGTTGAAGGACTATTTCGAAAAGCTAGAAGTACCATTCCCTATTCTGTTACTTCGGAATTCGGCGGTTTTAGTTCCGAAAACAGCTTCAGAAAAACTAAAAAAACTCCACGTAAAAATCGACGATCTCTTTCTTCCACAGTATGACCTAATAACGAAACACACGCGGAGTATTTCAAAAATTGATATCGACTTTTCAAAACAAAAGAAACACTTGGAAAAGCAATTTAAAGATTTATATCAATTGGCTAAAAAAACCGACGCTTCATTTCTTGGCGCTGTGGGCGCTCAGGAAAAGAAACAATTGAATGGTTTGGACAATTTAGAAAAACGCTTGCTAAAAGCTCAAAAAAGAAATCTTTCTGAAGAACTGGACCAAGTGAGAAATATTCAAAATCAATTATTTCCGAATCAAAGTCTCCAAGAACGGCAACTTAATTTCTCTGAATTCTATTTGGAATACGGAGAAGATTTGCTGGATTTTCTAAAAGAAAATCTGGACCCTCTTGATTTGAATTTTACTGTTTTGGCATTGTAAGGATATCGATATCTACAGACCTCACAGGTTTTAAAAACCTGTGAGATCTAACGTCTTTTCCATAACACGCACTGAAACATTCGTTAATCCAACCGCTCGTAAACGAGTTCTAGAAAACTTTCAATAAAGAATAATTCGTATTTTTAACCACAGAGCTCACAATGGTTTTACGCAGAGTTCGCTGAGATATACTTTGTGTTTTTTACGCTTTTTTCTTTGTGCTCTTTGTGGTTAACCCAGGAAAGCTCAACACATAGCTTACTTCCATTTGGCATAGAAAAACATTCGCGCACCAGCCTATAGCTGGCAGATTCGTGGCAAGCCCCTTTTACGCTATTTGTTTCTTCTGACTAATCAACGACAGCACAATATAAAGCAGAATTATAAACGGAATCGCAACAAACTTCAGCAAGACCAAAAGTACCCCACAGAGAATCAAAAATATATAGCGCACGGCGTTGCTTTTAAAATCCCAAGTTTTAAATTTTAATGCGAAGAGTGGGATTTCGGCATTCATAAGAATACTACCAAGAAGGGTAATTCCTATTAAAAACCATTTATTTAGAATAATACTTTCCACAAGTTCAGAATATTGAAACTGAAGTATCAACGGCAGGCTTAAAACTAAAATAGTATTTGCGGGAGTTGGTATTCCGATGAAACCTGAGGTTTGTCGTGTATCCACATTAAACTTTGCCAAACGATAGGCGGAAGCAACAACAATCATAAGCCCGATGAGCGGTAAATAGTTTTTTACACCCACATTCCAACCTTCACCAGAAAAAGTTTCCGTGAGCGACTGCATATGCCCAAAATAGGAAAGATTCAGCAGCTGATACATCACAATCCCAGGAACCACACCGCTAGTAACTACATCTGCCAATGAATCTAACTGAAGGCCCACTTCGCTTTGCGCATTAAGTAATCGAGCGGCAAGACCATCAAAGAAGTCGAAGAAAATCCCGAGGAAGACAAAGATGGCAGCGTTAATTAAATCACCCGAAACTGCAAAAAGAACGGCAACACAGCCACAAAGAATGTTTAGGGAGGTAATGATGTTTGGTATTTGCTTTAGCATATAGTTATGAGTCTCAACTTTAGTTTATCCTGAGTATTTCGAAGTGACTTATATTCAATGAAATAGAAATATTAATATAAACTTCGCCACGTATTCGACAAAACGAGAAATCCTTTCTATCTAGTTGAATTTAAAAAGTTTCTTGTAAAAATAGTAAAGTATTTTCGTCCAAAGCTATCAAAACACAATATGTGCATAAATTTATAGTTTAGTATTTTATAAAATAGTCTCATATTTGTCCAAATTTTTAAGATTGAAAGAGAAATTTCTCCTACTTACCCTACTACTCTCCGCCACCTTAGGAGCACAAACGGCACGCAAATATTCTAACGAGTTTATGAATATTGGCGTTGATGCCGCTGCCTTCGGAATGTCCAACGCTGTGATAGCTTCCTCTGGCGACGTAAATTCAGGCTATTGGAACCCAGCAGGTCTGGTCAATTTGGAAGACAACCAGATTTCTGTGATGCACGCATCCTACTTTGCCAATATTGCAAATTATGACTACGCAGCGTTTGCAATGCCTTTGGATGATAGGAGCGCAGTTGGACTTTCGGTAATCCGCTTTGGGGTGGATGATATTTTAAATACCACCCAGTTAATTGACGATCAAGGAAATATTGACTACAACCGTATCAGTAAGTTCTCTACCGCCGATTATGGTTTCACCTTTTCCTATGCACGTAAATTGCCATTGGACGGCTTAAATTATGGTGTAAATGCGAAAGTAATTAGAAGGGTTATTGGGGATTTCGCTTCCTCTTGGGGATTTGGATTGGATGCAGCCATTCAATTTAGAAGTGATAAATGGATGTTTGGAATAATGGCACGCGATATTACAACTACATTTAACGCTTGGAGTATAGACGAAGAAAAATTTGCCGAAATTCAAGGAGCGGTTGAAGGACAGAATCAAGAATTGCCAGAAACTACGGAAGTCACAATCCCGAAATTACAACTGGGAATTGCAAGAAAGTTTGTTTATCAATATGACTTTTCATTATTGGCAGAAGTAGATTTAAACTTCAGATTTGCCGAAACAAATGATATCATTTCTACCTCTTTCGCTAGTATAACGCCGTCTTTAGGTCTTGAATTTGCCTATATAGATATGGTGTATGTTCGTGGTGGCGTGGGTAATTTTCAAAACATAAAACAATTGGACAACACTGATTCCGTAGGTTTTCAGCCTAACATTGGCGTTGGTTTTAGATATAAAGGAATTCAAGTTGATTACGCTTTAACAGATATAGGCGACCAGAGCGCGGCGCTTTATTCCAATGTGTTTTCGCTGAAATTGGACTGGGATATTTTTAGATAATCCTCCTAGACCCAAAGGGGGCATTTGAAAATAAAAAATTAGAATACCAAGCTAAAACTGATAGATTCAAAAAAAATAAAAATTCGTGTATTCGTGATAAAAAATTACATTCTATTCTTACTACTTTTACTAAGTGTTCCTGCCAAAGCGCAGTTTGGATCTTTATCTCCTGCAGGGGAGATTAGTATATTGACCATCGGTCCTGGAGCAGAGCTTTATGACAAGTTTGGGCATAGTGCATTTAGAATCAAGGACTCCCTGAGCGGCGTAGATGTGGTTTTCAACTATGGTGTTTACGACTTCGACACCCCTAATTTCTATACCAAATTCGCCCAGGGTAAATTACTTTATGAACTTGGCGTTAGCAATTATCAGCCTTTTTATGAGAATTATGTAGCTCAAAACAGATTTGTAAAAGAGCAAGTTCTCAATCTTTCAAAAGAGGAAAAACAAGGCATTACAGACTTTCTTTGGAAAAATGCCCTTCCGGAAAACAAAAAATATAAATACGATTTCTTTTACGACAATTGCGCCACAAAAATCCGCGATGTGATGTGGGAAGTCTTGGGAAATAAATTGGCGTTCCATGAAGATCATATAAAAGACGAACTCACTTTCCGGCAGCTTATCCAGCAAAACCTACAAGCTAATACCTGGGGAAGTATGGGTATTGATATCGCCTTGGGTGCAGTAATAGATAGGAAAGCAACACCCATAGAATACCAATTTCTTCCTGAATATGTATTTAAGGGTGCTGCAAACGCCGTTATTCAAAGAAATGGAGAAACTGTAAATCTAGTAAAGTCAACCAAGGTTTTATTTAAGAACTCCCCCACCCCAACAGAAAATAATTTTCTTTTGAGCCCGCTTTTCTTTTTAGGGATATTCGGACTTATAATTATATTAATCACCTTTCGCGATATTAAGCAAGGTACACGAAGCCGCTATCTAGATGTTTTCCTTTTCCTTTTTACCGGGTTGATTGGTGTATTTCTGCTCTTGCTTTGGTTCGCTACTGATCATAGCGCCACCGCAAACAACTACAATTTACTTTGGGCCTTCCCTATCTCACTTTTATTTATGTGGGCTATTTCAAAAAAACATGTCGCTTTAAACTTAAAGCGCTATGTATTATTACTCATCCTCCTTTTAGTGCTTTTAACAATCCATTGGATAACGGGAGTACAGGTTTTCGCCATCGCTTTGTTACCGCTGTTGATAGCTTTAGCGGTTCGATATTTATATTTGATGTATTATATAGGGAAAGAAGGTAAAGTAGCCACGGAATAGTTTATTCTTGATTAGAGTGCTTTTTGAACGGTAGCAATTATGACAGCTTGAGTCAATTAAAAAAGAACATCATTGTTTCACAAATTTGGCGTTGTTTGTCATGCTGAAGAAAGAAGAACTAATTTCAGATTAATTATGCTATCTACGATCATTAAGTCCACAATCACCCCTTCAACTCCCTCGTATCAATTTCTTTGAATGTTATTGAAGAATTCGTTAATTTGTAAAATGTAACTCGTTTCATAACTCCTAATATTTAAATATGGACTTTTCAAATCCCCTTGTTTTAATAATTGGTGGAATTCTCTTCCTGGCCATTGTCTATTTTTGGAACAAGCGCAACGCTTCCAACCAGCGACAACGAAAGAATAAGAATTTCCGCAGCAGTTATTACGAACGTAAAAAGAAACGGGAGGAAGAAAGTGAGCAGTGATCTCCCCCTATGCTGAAAAAGCTTTGGAGGACAAGGAGTGGTCAGTGGTCAGTGGTCAGTTTAAATTAAAAAACATTCTTTGCGTGTTCGCGACTTTGCAGGTCTATTTTTCTATTTGTTATTCGTAAATTTGGGAGCCAAAACAGGAAATTATAAAATGAGCTTACAATGAAAATATATACTAAAACTGGTGATGCAGGAACCACTGCCCTTTTTGGTGGCACCCGCGTACCGAAACACAATATTAGAATAGAGAGTTATGGCACTGTGGATGAGTTAAATTCTTATATGGGATTGATTCGTACGCAAGATATAGATTCAAAAAGCAAGGAAATAATTATAGCTATTCAAGACCGATTGTTTACCGTGGGTTCTATTTTAGCCACAGATCCTGCCAAAGCCGTTTTAAAAAGTGGAAAGGAACGTCTGAACATTCCAAGAATAGAGGAAGAAGATATTACACTTTTGGAAACGGAAATGGACAGGATGAATGATGCCCTGCCGCCTATGACGCATTTTATCCTTCCTGGAGGAAACACAACGGTGTCATATTGTCACATTGCCCGCACCGTATGTCGTCGTGCAGAACGACGTGCTACGTTGTTAAATGAAAATGAACCTATTGACGAAAAGGTCCTAAAGTACTTAAACCGACTATCTGACTACCTATTTGTGCTGGCACGAAAATTGTCTAAAGATACTAACGCGGAAGAAACACAGTGGATTCCGAAGAAGTTGTGATATGAGTTATGAGTTATGAGTTATGAGTTATGAATTATGAATTATGAATTATGAATTATGAATTATGAATTATGAAAAGAAGGAATAATTTAATTAAAGACTATCATTTCCATAAATAACTTATTAACAATTCAAAATACAATCGTCTGATTGTCAATATAATAAAAACGTTCTTTAAAATACAGCAGAAATAATTGGAATTTTACTTGACTTTCTAATCTAAAAAATTACTTTTGCGGAAAATTAAAACCTAAAGTGCTATGTACTGGACATTAGAATTAGCATCCTATTTAAGCGATGCACCCTGGCCCGCAACCAAAGACGAATTGATTGATTACGCGATCAGGACCGGTGCTCCACTAGAAGTAGTGGAAAACCTTCAGGCAATCGAAGACGAGGGCGACTCTTACGACTCTATTGAGGAGATCTGGGCAGATTACCCAACCGACGACGATTATCTTTGGAATGAGGATGAGTATTAATCCCATTAATCTTGGGAAAAATTAAAAAATAATATAAAAAGTCTCTTCAAGGAGGCTTTTTTTTATTTAAAAAAGTTGCCACAAATTCACGAATCCTTTTTTTTTTAAAAATTACTCGTGAACCTGCCTACCAGCAGACAATTTTGTGGCCAAACAAATCAAAACTGAAAAACTGTGCTGCCTAGCAACACTTCAAAATAAGCAAAGCGTTTAAAAGCGCTTCAACAAAATAAATAATTATGGGAATATTAGATAACGTACTTAAGGTTTTTGTAGGCGATAAATCAAAAAAAGATCTAGGCCAAATGCAGCCGTTGGTAGATGAAGTAAAAAAACATGAAGCCGCGCTAGAAACACTATCCCACGATGAACTTCGCGCAAAATCAACTTACTTCCGAGATATAATAAAAGAAGATCAAAAGGAGCTTCAAGATCAAATAGACGCCCTCGAAAAGCAATCTGATGAAGAACAAGATATCAACAAAAAGGAAGACATCTACAACCAGATTGACAAATTAAAGGACGATCGCTACGAAATTGAAAAAGCGACTCTGAAAAAAATACTTCCCGAAGCCTTTGCCGTAATGAAAGAAACAGCAAAGCGTTTTAAAGACAATGAAACCTTAACCGTAACTGCAAATCCCTTTGACCGTGAAATTTCTACAGACAAGGGGTATGTAACGCTTGAAGACGACAAAGCCATTTGGCAAAACTCTTGGGATGCCGCAGGAAAAGCCATCACTTGGGATATGGTTCATTATGATGTTCAGTTAATTGGAGGTGTGGTACTTCACGAAGGAAAAGTTGCCGAAATGCAAACGGGGGAAGGTAAAACCTTGGTTGCAACACTACCAATGTACTTAAATGCCCTTGCTGGAAACGGAGTACACCTTGTAACCGTAAACGACTACCTTGCAAAACGTGATAGCGCGTGGATGGCGCCCTTATTCGAATTCCACGGAATGACCGTTGATTGTATCGATAACCACCGTCCAAACTCCGCTGCACGAAGAAAAGCATATCTTTCTGACATTACCTACGGAACCAACAACGAGTTTGGTTTCGACTACTTGCGTGATAATATGGCGCATTCGCCAGACGATCTTGTGCAGCGCCCACATCATTACGCCATTGTGGATGAGGTGGATTCTGTTTTGATTGATGATGCGCGTACGCCACTTATTATTTCAGGTCCTGTTCCTGAAGGCGACCGTCACGAATTCAATGATCTTAAACCGAAGATCAATAATATAGTTGAAGTTCAGAAAAAATACTTAACCGGTGTTTTAGCCGAAGCCAAAAAGCTTATAAAAGAAGGCGATCACAAAGAAGGAGGTTTCCAACTACTACGTGTTTTCCGTGGTTTACCTAAAAACAAAGCCCTGATAAAATATCTTTCAGAAGAAGGCATAAAACAAATTCTTCAGAAAACGGAAAACCATTATATGAGCGATAACAACCGCGAAATGCCCAAGGTTGATGCCGAACTTTATTTTGTGATTGATGAAAAAAACAATCAAATCGAACTTTCCGATAAAGGTATAGAATATCTGTCTGGAGACGGAGAACCCGATTTCTTCGTAATGCCAGAAATTGGAACGGAAATAGCAAAAATTGAAGAAAAGGGACTTCCAACAGAAGAAGAAGTTGCTGAAAAAGAAGAACTTTTCCGCGAATTCTCTTTGAAAAGTGAACGTATCCACACGATGAGCCAACTTTTGAAAGCTTATACGCTTTTTGAAAAAGATGATCAGTATGTGGTGATGGAAAACAAAGTAATGATTGTTGACGAACAGACCGGACGTATTATGGACGGTCGTCGTTATAGCGATGGACTTCACCAAGCAATTGAAGCCAAAGAAGATGTGAAAATTGAAGCAATGACCCAAACTTTTGCTACAGTTACACTTCAGAATTACTTCCGTATGTACCGTAAATTATCTGGAATGACAGGTACGGCCGTAACAGAAGCTGGTGAACTTTGGGAAATCTACAAACTGGATGTGGTTGAAATTCCAACCAACCGTCCAATCGCACGTTTTGATCGTGAAGATAAAATTTACAAAACAAAACGTGAAAAATACAACGCCGTTGGCGAAGAAGTTGTTGCTCTTTCCAGAGCTGGAAGACCGGTACTGATTGGTACAACTTCCGTAGAGATTTCAGAATTATTGAGTAGAATGTTGAGTATTAAAAATATTCCGCACAACGTTTTGAACGCAAAACTCCACAAACGCGAGGCAGATATTGTTGCCGAAGCAGGGAAAAGCGGAATCGTAACCATAGCCACAAACATGGCGGGTCGTGGTACGGATATTAAATTGAGCAAAGAAGTAAAAGATGCCGGCGGACTTGCAATTGTAGGTACGGAACGTCACGATTCGCGACGTGTTGACAGGCAGTTGCGTGGTCGTAGCGGACGTCAAGGAGATCCAGGAAGCTCACAGTTCTACGTTTCTTTGGAAGACAACTTGATGCGTCTCTTCGGAAGCGAGCGAATTGCGAAAATGATGGATAAAATGGGCTTAAAGGAAGGCGAAGTGATACAACATAGTATGATTTCAAAATCTATTGAGCGCGCACAGAAAAAAGTAGAAGAAAACAACTTCGGAATTCGTAAGCGTTTACTGGAATATGATGATGTAATGAATGCGCAACGTGAAGTAGTTTACAAACGTCGTTACAACGCATTGTTCGGAAATCGACTTCGTGTAGATATTGCGAATATGATTTTTGATACTTCTGAAGTAATTGCAGACAGCAATAAAATGGCTCAGGATTATAAGAATTTTGAATTTGAATTGATTCGTTTCTTTTCTATGAGCTCTCCAATTACTCAAAAAGAATTTGAGAAAATGGACGCTCGTGAAATTGCGGGAAAAGTTTATAAAGCTGCTTATATTCATTATCAAAACAAAATGGAACGCAATGCCGAAATGGCTTTCCCAGTTATCAAAAATGTTTACGAAACACAAAAAGATAAATACAAGCGAATTTTAGTGCCATTTACCGATGGTGTGAAAACCTTAAACGTTGCTACCGATCTTGAAAAAGCTTATGAAACTGAAGGAAAGCAATTAGTTCACGATTTTGAGAAAAACATCACGCTAGCTATTATAGATGATGCTTGGAAAACGCATTTGCGTAAAATGGACGAGTTGAAACAATCTGTTCAACTTGCCGTACACGAACAGAAAGACCCATTGCTAATCTATAAATTTGAAGCCTTTGAACTTTTTAAAGAAATGATTGAAAAGGTAAATAAAGATGTTGTTTCCTTCCTTTTCAAAGGCGAATTGCCACAGGAAAACCAACAGCAAATTCAAGAAGCTCGTGAGGTTAAAAGAAAGGATAATTTAAACGAGCAGAAAGAAGAGATTCCAAATATGGATGAGCGAGCCGCAGAATCTCGTGCTGCTGGAAATACGCAATCGCAACAGCAGCAAGTAACAGAAACCATTGTTCGTGAACGTCCAAAAATTAACCGTAATGACAAGGTTACTATCAAGCACGTTATGAGCGGGGAAAACAAAACGATGAAGTTTAAACAAGCAATCCCGATGCTTGATAAGGGGGATTGGGTTTTGGTTGATGAATAAATTTAAGAGTCAAGAACCAAATACAAGCTTTAAAAATATTGTTAAAAAAGAAATCCTTCACGGTTGTGGGGGATTTTCTTATTAATAAATAAAGTATTAAATTTGCTTTTCCCGTTATTTTTTTTCATTTTAGCAAAACCATAACTCCCCAATTAGAAGTCCCATTTTAAACTTTTAACGTTATGAAACAAAGTATTACCCCCCCCCCCGAAGAATAGTTTTATTTCTATTTTTTATGATTGCCTATGCTGCCACAGCACAAACTTTTATGGATAATGTACGTACCGAGATCCAGACCAAAATTCAACATCTGAATCCAAACGATGTCCCTACACGAATCCTTTATGACAGAACGCTCCCTCTTTCAAATATTTTAGGTTATGGAACTCCTTCCGGTTTTGCACCTTTAGTGCCTAGTGTGCCAAACAGTAATGCCGGACATTATTTTTTGGCGATGGAAGATCTTTATAGGATGGATTATTTGAACAGATTCACAAATCCTGAAACTTTAATTACAAACAATCAAACTGCAAGTAATATAATTAATATCGGTTTTATTAATGCCGATATAAATAAATTTAAAGATGATGCCTTGGACATAGGAGCTTTAATTGTCCAAGGAAATGATAGTCTTTTTTATGATAACCCCAATTCCTCTTTATCTCCTTACAATGAATACAAGAATATTTTTGTGGCATCAAGTCTCAAGAAAAAAACTACTTTAAAAAGTATATACTTTAAACTGCCCAGTGTATTCTGGAAAGAAACTGCACAGTATAGCATTAGCAGTTTACAAATTGATTTTAATGACGGGGTCGGGTACAGAACTGTAGTAAAAAACCAAACCTATTATATACAGTATGCAGCTTACGGCAACAAAGATATAAGTATAAAAGCAACCTTTAGCAATAATGCCACAAAAACCGTCACCTCAGTTTTAGAGATTGTAAGTCCCAATGATGAAGTCTTGATAAGCGAGACTATGTCCACATTGCCCAGTAATTGTGCGATACCAGTTACCCAAGTGTTTTCATCTGCACCCTATACCTTTCAGGGGTATGATGAGGGCCAGGCTTATGTGGGCATTGGTAGATATGCTAACCATTCAAACACAACTTGTGTAGATAAACCCATAATCGTTGTGGAAGGGTATGATCCTGCTGATACTTTTGATAATGATGATATTTTTGGAACAGCTCAATTAAATAGAAATGGACTATCTACCGATCTCGTCAACAATGATTATGATGTAATTACCTTAAATTTTGAACCTCGTCCCATCAACGGAAAAACCGTTGCTGGAGGAACCGATTATATAGAAAGGAACGCCATGGTTTTAGTAAAATTGATTACATTCATAAACCAGAACAAAAGTACTAATGCAGAGCCTACTAAGGTTATCGGTTTTAGCATGGGCGGTGTTATTGCGCGTTATGCCTTACGATATATGGAGCTTAACAGCCTAACACACGATGTAGATTTATACGCATCTGTAGATGCGCCCCACCAAGGTGCAACCGTACCAAGAGGGGCTCAGGAAATGATTGATTTTGTGGATGATGTTGTACCTAACTGGGGCGAAGATTATGAAGAGTTTTCAGAAATTGGTGAAAACTTGGAAAATCCAGCAGTAAAACAATTACTATCAAACCATTATAATTCTTCCACATTTCACAATACTTTTTATGGAAACTTGAGCACTATGGGCTACCCACAAAATTCTAGGAATATTGCGGTGGTAAATGGTAGCTTCTATGGCAACGGGACCAGCGATATAAATCAAAAATACTTTGAGGGCAAGGCTCATTTGCTTTGGGTCTTGATAGATGGAAACATTCGCTTAAAGTTTACCAATAATTCCGGCAATGCAAGGGTGTTCAACTGGAGGCTCAAGTTGCTGGGCGTAACCGTATGGCACCGCCAGCGCTATTCCTATACCAACCCCAGCATGGGCAGCTTGGAAAACGCTCCCGGCGGTATCGCCACATTGGAAACGCTTGACAAAGATATTTTAGAGCTTACCGAACTGGGTTTTGACTGGTTTGTGGCCGGAATGGATCTGGAACTTTCCAGTGACAAGTTCAGCTTTATACCAACAAAAAGCGCCTTGGACTATCAAGGGGATCCGCACCTTTATGAAGATATAAACCGAAATTTAGTATGCACTAACAATACCCCATTTAACAGTTATCACTCAGCACCCTCAACCAATGAGCCCCATACTTTTTTGTCTTCCACTTCTTCATATTACCTTTTTGAAGAAATTGAAGGAAATCCCCAAGACCCATATCCGGGAGGTACGGGCACCTATCCTTCTGGCGGAACGTATAAGGTAGATCCTCCAATTGGTATAACATATACCTTATTGACCGGTGGCGGCAACAATACCCTGCTGGGCGATCCAGACCCGCTCAATTTACCTGCGGCTCAAAAGGTAACCGTAAGGCCCAATATGCCCACGGGCGCATCCAACCCAACTTGGACGGTTTGGGCTGACAACGATAATTCGCTGGACAGTTGGTCCTCAGGTGGTAGCACCTTGACCTTCTATTATATGAACAAAAATTTTAACTCCGTCATTGATTTTCGGTTCACGATTACCGATGAATGCGGCAACCCGCAATTTACCCCGGTACGGTTCGTTATTGTGGAAGATGGAGGACGGCCGCAGCCAATAGAGAGTTTTGTGGTCTATCCCGTTCCCGCAAAAAATATGATAACCATTGTCAATACACAAAGCGAAAATACCGCAATCACTGCCATTTTGTATGATATGTTTGGACAGGAAAAAACATCGCACCGAGCTGTAGACAACAATTCCCTGACCCTTGACGTTGGATATGTTCCCGAAGGCATTTACATTTTAAAGATTATTGGAAACAACGGAATTGAGGTAATAAAACATTTAAACATAGAGAAATGAAACGTTATATGATTTTAAAATCGCTTATTATATGCGCTATTATTGCAACGAGTTGCAATAAGGACGATGACAATAAAAATGGACAAGACTGCGTAAAGGAAGAGAATTTTTTTGAGGCGGAGTTTCAAGGTGAGATAATTGAACCAAGATGGATTACAGGTGGAGGAGTAAGTGCATATACATTATCTGTAAATAGAAATAATGAGGATGAAAATGACTGGGAAATCTCTTTAACATCCAACAATAGGATATCCTTAAATTTTTCGTTGGTAAATGTTAATGGCACGGGCAATTATCTTATAGAAGCGGCAACTTCAAGCGAACTCCCCCCTCCCCCCTTCACGTTTTCCAAAACATATATTTATGTTGAAAAAATTGTAGATAATTCAACTATTTATTATTTCAGCAAGGAAGGATCGGGAGATATAAGAATTACTGATTATAATTCTGAGGATGGTATTTTAATTGGAACCTTTAATTGTGAATTATACAACTCCTTTGACCCAAGTATAATATCCCCGATTAGCGGTGACTTTAATATCAATCTCTCTACACTTAATATTGATGAAAAGCCTTGTTGGCTGTAATATGAAAAGCATTGTTTTATATAAAATATTTTGTAACTGATCGGTCTCTATAAACCCGCATTTTACCACGGTACGGTTCGTTATTGTGGAAGATGAAGGACGGCCGCAGCCAATAAAGAATTTTGTGGTCTATCCCGTTCCCGCAAAAGATATGGTAACCATTGTCAATACGCAAAGCGAAAATACTGCAATCACCGCCATTTTGTATGATATGTTTGGACAGGAAAAAACAGCAAGCCGTAGTACAAGCAACAATTCCATAATTTTGGAAGTTGGCAACATCCCTAATGGTATTTATATTTTAAAGATTATAGAACAGAATGGAGTCGAAGCAACAAAACACATAAGTATAGAAAGATAATAATTTTAAAAATGAAAAAATGAAAAAATTTATGATTTTAAAATCCTTAATAATATTTGCCCTATTATTATCCAGTTGTAATAAAGACGATGATAATAACGGAGATCAAGATTGTATAAAGAATAAAAACTTTTTTGAGGCGGATTTTGATGGACAAATCATAGAACCCTATTATAATCAAGGGGGTGGATTTGGGCTCTATACTTTATATATACAACGATGTACATCAAATGATAATACTTGGCTATTTACAATAAGAACTGAAGATGATTTAGGTTTATACATTACTATGACAAACATTGGTGCTGTAGGGAATTATTCAATATCTACTGGAAATCCAGATCATGTAGCAATATATTGTGCTGAAATAACTTCATTATTTATTGAAGATGAATCTACAAACTCCTATTCTTATATCAGTTCTGCCAATGGAACAATTGAAATAACGGAGTATGATAGTGGTTCAGGAATACTGGTAGGAACATTTACGTCAGAAATGGTTAGTACGGCAGATCCTTCAATTGAGAAGACTATAACTGGAGAGTTCAATCTCAATAAATCCACATTGGACAATACTAAAAAACCGTGTTGGCTGTAAGATAATCTTTCCGGGCTACCAATTTCCTATTCTTAATAAGGGCGATTGGGTATTGGTGGATGAATAAAACTTTTGACGTAAGACGGAATGACTTAGGACGTAAGACTATTTAATTTAAGAGTTTTATAGTTTTCAAAAAGTTTATAATCCCGAAGCTGTTGCTTCGGGATTTTTCAATGAAAAAAGCTATCTTTAATCGAAATTGGACAAAGATTTTGTTCAATAAAAAACTGCTATGAAAAAAATATATATCGAACTTAAATGGGCCGTAATATTCACCATTGCGATACTATGCTGGATGTTGCTTGAAAAAACTATGGGTTGGCACGAGGAGCAAATCGTGGATCGCTATTGGTTTACATTATTCTTTGTCCCTTTCGCATTACTGCTTTATTTATCGGCCATGCGCGAAAAAAGAAGAAGGGTTTACGATAGAAAAATGACCTGGTTACAAGGTTTTGTTTCGGGGGTAATTCTTACGGTTTTTATCGCCCTGCTTTCTCCCATAGCGCAATACATTTCACACAATTATATTACCACGGAATACTTCAATACGGTTGCAGAACATTCGGTTACAAACGACCTAATGACAAAAACCTTGGCGAATGACTTATTAAACATAAACAATTACATCTTGCAGTCTTTTTTTGGAGCACTGGGCCTTGGAATTCCAACAGCTGCTATTGTTGCATTTTTTGTTCGCAAGAAATAAATCAATCTTGTCCCCGAAAATAACCTTAGTCGCAATCTATTATATACGTTCGATTTTCTATCAATACGCTGCTTTAACTCAGATTCCTATATTATATTGTTGTCCAAAATTCTATAGATTTCTCAACCAAACATTATAAAAGCAACTACTAAAGGATGGTGGGATATTTGGAATAAAATCCTCTAATGCTTGGACAGCATTGCAATAGATCCTTTCCCGTATTTGAAATGAGTTTTTAGTTGAGCTTTTTAGATGGCTAAAATACACCCGCGTAACGCAAAATAAAGTCCCAAAGCCCGTATTATTCAATTCAATCAAAAAAATAATTTCCACTTTCATTTCATAGTACCTACTTTTACATTCCAAAACACTTTATTTAGATGCGTTCGGTTTGCACAATCTGGTTTTTATTATTTTTCTGCGTGATTTCCGTTGCGCAGCAAGACAATACTTCAGGCCTACTTAAGCAGGCGGAAGATGCTTTATATTCAGATCCACAGGAAGCAATCCGGATTGCCGAATATATTTCAGAAAAATCTGACCAACCCACAGAGTTACTTCAAGCATCCTATATCCTTACGCGTGCTTTTTATATGGAGGGAAAATATGATCAAGCTTTAAAAATTGGTTTAAAATTTTCCGAGAAAGAATTGAAAGGCGATACTGATATTCAAATTCATCTAAACATTCTTCTTTCAAAGATATTGAACGATCTATACCTCAACGCTCTTTCCAGTTACTACAACCAAAAGAGTTACAAATTATTAAATGAAAATTCTGAAAGCAACGCTAAAAGCTGGGTTGAAGGAAAAATCATTCAATATTCTATCAATAAAGATCAACCCGACAGCACCAAAAGAAACTTAGAACATTATTATCAAGCAAAAAATAAATTTAAAGGCCTATCCCCTAAAAACTATTCTTTCCAAATTGGAAATATCAACCTCGATCTAGCGCAAATTCATCTTAGGGAATTTCAATTGGATTCCGCCGAAGTTTACCTGGCAACTGCACTTCAAGAAAGCAGAAAAAAGGAATCGGGAAATTACTTAGAAATGAAGGCGCTAATTGATTATGGCAACTTGATTTTTCTGAAGAATGCCCACACCAAAGCTATTGACACGCTGAATGCTGCCATGAAGATTGCAGAAAAATTTCAGAATCTACCAGAACAAATTACTATCTCCCATGCTATTGCCGAAAATTATTTAGTCCTCAACAACCTTAACGAATTCAATAATTATAATCAAAAAGCGGCTGATCTAAACACTGCAAGAGGTGAAAATGAAAATGATGCAGTGAACGTGGCCTATAATATTTTTAACAAAAATGAAGCTGCAAAGTATGATTTAGCTCGCGCTAATGCTACATGGTACTTATTAATTCTGGGCGGAATTCTATTCTTACTTTTATTATTTTGGGGCTTTACCAAATTGAGATACCGAGCTAAAATAAACCAATATCAAAAATTTATTGGTTATTTAGAACAGAACAAAGAAAAAGAAATAGTAAAAGTCGCTCCTACAAAAAAACTTGATTTACCGCGAACCTTAAATATTCCAAAAGAAGCGGAAGATATTTTGCTTAAAAAACTTAATACCTTTGAGAATTCGCTAGATTTTACAAACAATGACATTTCACTTTCACGATTGGCGCTGCAATTCGAAACTAATACGAAATATCTTTCTGAAATAGTAAACACACATAAACAGAAAAATTTCAACACGTATATCAATGAATTACGTATCAGTTATATTATCGAAAAACTAAAAACTGACCCTCAATATTTACAATATAAAATAAGTTATTTGGCCAAAGACAGTGGGTTTTCGTCCCACAGCGTTTTTGCCACGGTATTCAAATCGGTTACCGGAATTTCTCCAACAACCTTTATTAGCCTATTACAAAACAAACTAGAAAGTCCCGCAGCTTAGCACTATAAAAATGAATACTAAAGTCTCATACAGATTGTTTTTCTTGATTGGAAGTTTTCTTCTGCTAACCAATATGGCCTGGTCGCAACATGAAACGGATAGCATTCTTGAATTTGCAACTAGCCAAATTTATGAAAACCCAAATGTAGCCATTGAAACGGCACAAGAAATTTTAAATTCTCCAGAAGCAACTACTGACACTAAAGTCCTAGCGCTCATTGTAACGTCTCAGGCATATTCCTCTAAAAGAGAATACGAAAAATCTTTGGAATCTTCCCGAAGGGCTATGGAAATGTTTCCAAAAATAAGCGACAAAGAGCTAAAAATTAAACTACTTAACAGGATTGGCGGGCAATACCAGGAATTAAACGTTTACGATAAGGCACTGACCTATTTAGATGAAGCTTATCAATTGCTTAAAACCTTTCCAGAAAGCCCCGAAAGGTTAAAGCTCCTAGGCTTCAATAACCTTGTCCGCGGTTTTATCTATCGAGAGCAGATGAGTTGTGAAATTGCACTAGATTATTTTAATAGTTCCATTGAAGCCTATAAAAAAATAGAAACGCTGCCAAATATTAGTTCCAATCTAAGCATCGCATTTTACAATAAAGGAAATTGCCTGCTTTCTTTGGATAAAACAAGCGAAGCGAAAGCTAGTTTTCTGCAAGCAATAACCTATGCACAGAAAAATAATGCCAAAAGCTTGGTTGCCTTTGCAAAAAAGGGTCTTGCCGGTTTTTATACATCTGTTGGAGATAGTGAGAAAGCTATCAATCTACTCACTGAGGCACTTCAAAACTCCGAAGAAGTAGGCGACAAAATACTTAATCGATCCATTTATGATGCGCTGGCAAATAATTATTTGGTTGAAAACGATTTAAAAAATTATTCATTATACAAGGATAAGAATCTAGCCGTTCACAACGAAATAACCCAAACGGAACGAAAAACTATTGACAATTCCATCCAAAATAATATGGAGGTGAACGCCAAAAAATTGGATGATTTACAAACAAAAAATTACCTATTTCGAGCTCTACTCCTCCTTCTTATAATTGTTGTAATTATACTTATCGCTCGGTCATTTTCCGCTTCTGAAAAGACTTTAAAGGTGCTAAAAAAGGAATTGAAGCTATAGTTCTCTCAGAAATAAGGCTAATATTAACCACTGCTTACCTACCTACAACAAACTGACCATTAAATTTTTAGAAATCAAATTTTACAGGAATTCCGAATTCCGAAAGCCTGTTTCTTTTATTATAGTATAATTCCATCTACTTTGCGGACTTAAATCAAACTAATTCTATTTAAAATTATAAAAATGAAAAAAATTACCTTTTTAGCGAAGAGCGTTTTCCTTGCGGCGGTTCTTCTTGGAGCTTCAAACATTCAAGCTCAGATTGAATTAAAAGTACAAACCCAAATGGAAACCCGATTTAGCGATGTGAACGACGCTGGAACAGGAGTTACCATGTATGATTATTACGATTTTGAAACAAACCAATTAACACCTATTGAGTCTGAAGCATTTATGATGGCACAGATAAATAATGATGAGAATGTTGCTGGATTTATGTTTTATAATGAACCAGAATTTATTTTACAAGCAGCCTACAGAAAAGATGGGGTTTGGAAACCAATCGGGTTTGCACCGGAGCAAAATCCTAATAATTACGATGAAAACTTCACATATGCCATTTCCCCCAATAGCAAATATATAACTGGCCAATCCAACGTAGATTATGATTATGGTGGGTTTTTGTACGATACTGAAACTGAAGAATTGGCACTGACTTTTGACCCCGAAGGAGAAGCAAGTTCATCTTATGATGTAAACGACAACGGTATTATGGTTGGATGGGTTGACCGTCCAGATTCTGGTGGAACCTTACGTGTTCCTGCATACATTACTTTAGATGGAGAATACCACCTTATTCCTGAAGGACAACTACCAACTCTTACTGGTGATAATACCATTCAAGGAATTAATAACAATAATATGATGGTAGGTGATTTTGATCTAGCACCTTTTATTTATGATATGAATACCGATACTTTTACTAGCTTTGATATTCCAGCGGGCGCAGTCCATGCTGCATTTGGAAGTATTTCCGAAAACGGAATAGCTGTAGGATATGCCGATGTTGATTTCCAAGTTAGAGATGCTATTATTTACCATCCTTCACTAGGTGACCAACCACTTTATTTAAAAGATGTTTTGGCAGATAACGGCATAGAAGTTAATACTGACGATGGTCTTTTGGGGACAGCTATATCAATTTCTCCAAATGGAAAATATATCGCTGGTTGGGTAAACGGTGCACCACAATATGCTGAAGGCTGGATGGTTTACCTTGACGATCTTATCTTGGGAACAAACCATGTTTCTCAAAATGGAGTGTCTTTCTACCCTAACCCAGTGTCTGACGTATTGCATATAAATTCAAATGAAACAATTGATTCGGTAGCTGTTTACACTATCACTGGTCAGAGAGTTTCTAATATCACTTCAAACAACAACAATAAAGAATTAAACATTTCTAACTTGGCCAGCGGCGTTTACCTTGTCAAGGTAACTAGCAACGGCAGTGTAGAGAATCTTAAAGTTGTTAAACAATAACAGACTCCCCTAATTCTACGCACTTAACGTGCAAACAAACCTCTCATCATTTTTGATGGGAGGTTTTTTATTAGATATCCAATTGAAGGGATTGCTCTTAATGCAAAAAGTTGAGTCATTTTCATAAGAAGTGGTTTTTCTTCAATCAAAAACCAGTTCCAAAAGCTATTAACATTTAGCGTGCTCCTATTGCAATTATTGGCTCCTGCAACTTTCAAATTACAAAGAACCGGATATTATGAGTGTAGAATCATTTTTATTTACTAATTGGCTTTCAGTATTTTAAAATTTGGATTCTACCGAAATTCCGAATTCCGAAAGCCCCTTCCTTTTCTAGTCCTATGTTTCCAACTACTTTGCAGACTCAAATCAAACTAATTCTATTTAAAAAACATTAATGAAAAAAAATACTTTTTTAAAAACGTGCATTTTCCCTGCAGCCATTCTCCTTGGAACCGCAAATATTCAAGCCCAAATAGAGTTGAAAGTACTTACTGAAACGGGTACTCGTTTCAATGATGTTAATGATTCGGGTTTCGGAGTAAATGTCTACAGTTATTACGATTTCGAAACAAACCAATTAACACCTATTGAACAAGAAGTATTTATGGTGCAAGCCACAAACAATGATGAGAATGTTGTAGGTACTATGATTTATGATGAACCGAACTTTATTTTGCAGCCAGGATATAGAGTAGGCGGCACTTGGAATGCAATCGATTTTTTACCTGAACAAGATCCTGAAAATATGGACGAGAATACAGTATATGGTATTTCCCCAAACAACAAATATATAACTGGACAACTTAACATAGGATCTGATTACGGAGGATTTTTATTTGATACCGAAACTCAAGAAATGATAGCCACTTTTGATCCAGAGGGAGAAGCTGGGTCTTTTTATAATGTAAACGACAACGGAATAATGGTTGGATGGGTAAACCGTCCTAATCCCGGAACACTTCGTATTCCTGCATACCGTACCCTAGACGGGGAATATCATCTTATTCCAGAAGGTCAATCTCCATCATTTAACCTTAATACCATAAATGACATCAATTCCTCGAATCAAATGGCTGGAGATTTTAACGGACAACCTTTCATTTATGATATGTCAACCAATACTTTTACGCGTTATGAAATTCCAGCGGGCGCAGACTATGCTACTTTTGGATCTATTTCTGAAAACGGTGTTGCTGTGGGCTATGCTAATATTGATATCGAGATTCGCGATGCAATTGTATATCACCCATCTCTAGGAGACCAACCACTTTATCTAAAAGATGTATTGGCAGCTAATGGCGTAGCTGTAAATACTGACGATGGTCTATTGGGTACGGCTAGTTCTATTTCTCCCAATGGCGAATATATTGTAGGCTATCTAAACGGCCCACCAACGTGGGAACAAGGCTGGATGGTTTATCTTGATGATCTTATCTTGGGGACAAACAATGTTTCAGAAAACGCAGTGTCTTTCTACCCTAACCCGGTAACAGATGTATTGCATATAAACTCAAATCAAACAATTGATTCAGTAGCGGTTTACACAATCACTGGTCAAAGAGTTTCTAATATCACTTCAAACAACAACAATAAAGAATTAAACATTTCTAACTTAGCCAGCGGCGTTTATCTTGTTAAGGTAACTAGAAACGGCAGTGTAGAAAATCTTAAAGTTGTTAAACAATAACAGACTCCCCTAATTCTACGCACTTAACATGCAAACAAACCTCTCGTCATTTTTGATGGGAGGTTTATTATTTGAAATTAGTCGTGTCCGACTAAGATGTAAGACCGCTTGCTCATCCGCAAAAGCTATGGCGGCACGCGGACGCTAAAAGACTTAAGATATAAGACTTGCCTCTTAATACTTTGGTAATTAGGTTAAATTGATGAAGTATGCTTTTTAATTATTAAATTTTAATGATAAACTTAATAGCAAGCTGTCACTTAATAAAAATGTATTAAATGCCTGGTATCTTTGTTTCAACAGGATTTTGCAATATTTTAATCGAACACTAATGATTTAAAACCTATTCGAAGTGATTGCTATTAATGCAAAAAGCTGATTCATTTCCATAAGAATTGGTTTTTCTTCAATAAAAAACGAATTCCAAAAGAGCTTAACATTTAGCGTGCTCCTATTGCAATTATTGGATCGTGCAACTGCCTAATCACAAGGAAGAGTATATAATATGTTTTTTTAAGCCGAAAGAGCCAAATAGTACGAGTCAAGAATTAATTTTATTACTTACTGATTTTTAGGTTTTTACAAAATCAAACCCTACCAGAATTCCGAATTACTAAAGAGTGTTTCTTTTATTATAATACAACTAAAACTACTTTTACTTGGCAAATTCTAATTAATTTAACCTTAATTCAAACACTAATATGAAAAAAACTACCTTTTTAGCGAAGAGCATCCTCTTTGCAGCGGTTCTTCTTGGAACCTCAAACATGCAAGCTCAAGTTGAGTTAAAAGTCCTCACAGAAATGGGCACTCGTTTTAATGATGTTAATGACTCAGGATTTGGAGTCACTGTTGGAGCATATTATAACTTTGCAACAGGAGCGTTATCTCCACTTGAACCCGAAGCAATTATGGTTCAATCCATAAACAACGATGAAAATGTGGCTGGATTCATGATCTATGATGAACCTGAATTTATTTTGCAAGCAGGATACAGAATGGATGGCGTTTGGAAGCCAATCGGATTTACTCCAGAACAAAATCCATTTGATTACGATGAAAATACTACTTATGGTATTTCTCCAAATAGCAAGTACATAACCGGACAGTCAAGTGTAGGTCTTGAATATGGTGGTTTTCTATTTGACACGGAAACGGAAGAACTCCTACTCACTTTTGATCCTGAAGGTGAAGCAAGTGCTTCTTACGCAGTAAATGACAACGGAATTATGGTTGGATGGGTAGATCGTCCCAATGGTGGTGGAACCTTAAGAGTTCCTGCTTACAGAACCCTGGATGGCGAATATCATTTTATCCCAGAAGGACAGTTACCAGTATATCAAATAAATACCATTAACGATATAACTAGCAATGATGTAATGGTAGGTGATTTCGACCTTCAACCATTTATTTACGACAGAGCATCAAATACTTTTACAACCTATGATATTCCTGTAGGTGCCGATGCTGCAGCCTTTACAAGTATTTCTGAAAACGGTGTGGTTGTTGGTTTTGCCGATGTCGATTTTCAAGTAAGAGACGCAATCATTTACCATCCTTCACTTGGTAATCAACCTCTTTATTTAAAAGATGTTTTGGAAGATAATGGCGTGACTGTAAACACAGTGGATGGTCTTTTAGGTACAGCTATAGCAATTTCTCCAAATGGAAAATTTATTGCAGGATGGGTAAACGGAGCACCACCTTTCGCTGAAGGTTGGATGGTTTATCTTGATGATCTTATCTTGGGAACTAACACTGTTTCGGAAAATACAATATCTTTCTACCCTAACCCAATAGCAGATGTAATGCATATAAACTCTAAGGAAATTATCGATTCAGTTGAGGTTTACACGATCAGTGGACAAAGAGTTTCTAATATCACTTTCAATAATAACCACACGCAATTAAACCTTTCTAGCTTGGCTAGTGGTGTTTACCTTGTAAAGGTTTCTAGCAATGGTAGTATAGAAAATCTTAAAGTTGTTAAACAATAACAGACTCCCCTAATTATAATACACTTAAGTCCCTTTCTTTTTTTGAAAGGGGCTTTTGCTATTCTAGAATTTCCTCTGCATATTCATTTCGAGTCCCGAACCGATCTCCCTTGGATAGATCCATTGCTATTGCAGCGAAACATTGCTATAAGTAGAATTAATACTAATCGTTTTATTGGAACTATTACTTTGGTTAAAACCCTTCACCAATACCCGATCTGCACTTTTTGATTCTTTAAGTTGAAGGGATTTCGGATATTTTAAGGTAGATTTTTTTCCGTTGAAATAAAACGAAAATGCTCCCGAAGGTACTTTCACCTTTGCATCGGTATTTTCAAGACTGATATCTAAAGTTTCAAATCCATCTGAAACCTTATCAATTCTTAAATCTCCGAAAGAGCCTGAAAGAAAAGCCTGTTGGGTTATATTTCCAATCCGTACATCGCTGGAATTTGCTTGCAGGTTAATATTTTGAATGTTGTCGATATTACATTTATCCACATACTTCACATTGAGTTCGCCTTGTTTCCATTTATTTACAACCACAGGAGCATAGGCGGCATTGATGACAGTTTGTTTTCCATCAACAGTATTTGCTGTAAAAGAAGTATAGTTTAAGTTGGCTTTTATATTATTTGCTTCTGCCATTTTTAGATCTCCATACCGCACATTTATATCGGTTTTTGCGTTCTTTGGTAAACGGATAATAATCGTTTTTTTAGTCTTCCCAGTACTCGTGTTACTACTATTTTTCCCGCTTTTTATAACAATAGAGGTTCCATTTGGGCTCTTGGTAACGGTTTTGGTATAATTACCTCCTTCATCATCAAACTGCTC
Source organism: Aequorivita capsosiphonis DSM 23843 (assembly GCF_000429125.1). Classification (GTDB taxonomy): domain Bacteria; phylum Bacteroidota; class Bacteroidia; order Flavobacteriales; family Flavobacteriaceae; genus Aequorivita; species Aequorivita capsosiphonis. Next base: position 200,943 of record NZ_AUBG01000007.1, on the reverse strand, counting down.
TGCCCAAGCTTCCATCCTCTTTCCATAAGCCTCACCCCAAGCTTCCATCTTTTTACCATAAGCCTCGCCCCAAGCCTCCATACTCTTGCCATAGGCCTCCCCTATGCTATCGGCCTTTTTATCATCCCATGATCTTTCGAAGTTCTCGCCCCATTGTTCCATTTTTCTTTCAAAATCTTTCCCAAACTTCTTGTCCATTTGGGCTTCAAATTTTTTCATATAGCCTTCTTCATCCTTTTTATACGCTTCATAATCAAACTGGATATTACCTATATTTTCAAACAAGTCTTTCGGAAGTGGCGGCACTTTTACGTTTTGAATCATCGGCATAACTAGACTTTCCATCAACGGACCAATAAAATCCATATCTGGCAACATACTCATTGCCGAAGCTTGACTTCCCGCATCAGAGTTGATACTTATTTTCTTGCTGTTTCCGGTAATGTTTAAATCCCAGTTTTTCATTAGTTGTTGCTTTTCCTTTTCTGAAAGCCTTTCGCCTTCAATGTAGGCTTCCACTTCAACCTTGTTTTTATTCCAAGTCTCAAAAATGATATCCGTATAGGACGAATTTACGGAAACCTCCACATTATCTGAAACATTAAAGCTCTCCAAATAATTTTTCTGAGAATAGGATAATGCACTTACAAACAGCAGCAAATACGCTGCTTTATGACTGAATAGCTTCAAAGTCTTCATTGTTTTGAGTTTTAAGTTCTTTTAATTTATTTTTCAGTTTGAACAGCAAATCCAAACGCAATTTCAAATTATCTATGAGGGCAGTTACGGTAGTTTCAGTAAGACCCACCTTCGCCAGTTCCACGTTAAGGGAAGTATATTCCTTGTCCAACTCTGAAAGTCGCTGCATATAACCGTCAACCAAATCCTTGTTTTCGGGATTAATTTTTAAGGAAGCTAACTGCACATTAATCCCAGCCATATAGTACTCCTCTACTTTTTTTAGATCTGGAGAAATGTCCGCCAAGCTACGTTTTGTCTTTTCACTATTTTCAATTTTCTCAGACTCGGTTCCAACGATAGATTTATTCGTGTTGGAACCATCCACTTCAGTAGTATTCATTTGTAGATATCCAAAAAAGCTAACAGCAAGCAAGATTGCAAGGCTCGCAGCAATTTTTAACCACGATCTGGAATTCTGTTTTTTTATTTTTCCTATCGAATTCTCTTCCTGAATATTTTCGGCCAAAGCCGCTTCCAATTTTGCCTCAAACCGTGCTTCATGTCCTTGATGAAGTTCCGAAGATTCCGACTCGTAATTTTCAAACATTTTTTTAAGATCCCGTGCCATATCGCAAGTGTTTTAATTTTTCTTTTAATTTCGTTTTCCCTCGATGCAAATAAGTTCTAGAAGCATTTTCAGAAATATTAAGTATTTCTGAAATTTCTTGGTGATCATAGCCTTCTAATAAATACAACTTCACCGTTGATTTATAATTGAAGGATAGTTCTTCTATAGCCGCCAAAACCTCCGGAATTGTTGTTTCATCCGTAATAGACCAATCATCGTTTGTATCCAAAATGCTAAAGACATCTTCATTTAATCCTTGCAAGTCCATTTTGGCTGCTTTGATGGCATCCAAGCAAGTATTGATAACAATTCGCTTCATCCAAGCGCCAAAAGTGACTTCCCCATTAAATTGGTTCAGTTTTTGAAATGCCTTTATAAAGGCCTCCTGCATGGCGTCTTCCGCTGAAGCGTTGTCTTTTAAATATCTTTTAGCAATGACAAACATGCCTTGACTATATTTCCCGTAAAGCGCCATTTGCGCCTTTCGGTTGCATTGTTTGCATTGCTCGATAAGAAGTAAATCGGACAAATTTGATGATTTTTGGTTGCTGTTCACTTAGAAGACGACAATAAAGTTAAGATGTTGCAGTATAATTGTATTTTTTTGTGAAACATTTCATAATTAGAATTTTGAATCATCCAATTTTATAGTAACTTTGGTAAAATACCACAAATATGGAAAAAAAATACGCAGATTTTGATAGATTGAATCGCTTGCTTGTAGCTTGCTTTGAAGCTGAAAAGTTATATTATAATGCGGCTCAAGACGCCCAAACAACAGATTTAAAACGATTTTTAAACTACATGGCTGTTGAAAGAAACCGCATGAGCCATGATATTTCCAATGAACTCCACGCTCGAGACATAGAGCCCTTGAAAACTGATTCCAATAAAGGAAATCTAGATCGCACTTGGCAGGAAGTTAAGGAAGCCTTGGAGCATTTTGATGCGGAAGCCATTGTGAATTCTTGTATAAGTAGAGACAAGAACAATATTAAAAGATATGATGAACTTTTGGAACGAAGGGAATTGCCAACTGGTATTCTCGAACTTTTAGAGAAACATAAATATCAATTGCAGTGGTATATTAAACAAGCAGCGCAACAACCGAAGAAAAGTCCTTTCGTTGAATCAAAAAAGGAGGAAATCAAAGTAGAATCACCAAAAGAAGATGAACGTGGAAAGGTGATAAACCTTAAAGCGATATAAACAAATAAAGCCCTGAATCTCAGGGCTTTATTATGCTTAATTTTTTAAAGTCTTACTCGTCCAAAAGCAGATTTAAAGTCACTGTAATATTATCCCGCGTTGCTCTGGAATAAGGACACACCTCGTGCGCTTTGTTTACTAAATCTTCACCCGTTTCGACATCAACTCCTGGCAAATAACAATCCAAAATAGCCTTTAATTGCAAATCACCATCTTTGGTTTTTCCAATTTCAATATTTGCGGTTACGCTCATATCGCCGCCAAGTTTGACGTCTTTACTTTCTGCAACCATTTGAATAGCTCCACCAAAACAAGCCGCATAAGCGCTTCCAAAGAGCTGTTCTGGATTGGTTCCCTTTCCACCATCACCACCTAATCCTTTTGGAACGGAAAGCTCCATATCAATTTTTTTATCGTCTGTGGTTACGTGACCTTTTCTGCCGCCAACCGCTGTGGAGGAAGCTGCATATAACTTTTTCATTTTTCTGAGAATTTTAAAATTATTAAATTTCAAGATACTATGTTAAACCCGTTTTTAAAAGAACATATTCATAAATTTGTCCTAAATTCACACTGTGACTGAAAAGAAAGAAAATACAAATGCTTTAAACGAAAAAGATGGAGTTTCGCAACCAGAAACTTTAAATACGGAAAAGTTAAAGCAGCTCAAAACCCTAAGAAAGAAACCCCTCACCGTTGAAGTTTTGGTTTCTGGAGTCCTAAGTCTAAGCCAAACTGCGCTCAGCCAAGCTATTACCATTATTGAAAGCACTGCTCAAAAACATCAAGAACAAGCGAAAGAAATAATCGAAAGGTGTCTACCTCACGCCAATAAATCTATTCGTATTGGAATAACGGGCGTTCCCGGCGTTGGGAAAAGCACATTTATTGAAAGCTTTGGAAAATTACTGATTGCCGTAGGAAAAAAGGTTGCGGTGCTTACTGTAGATCCAAGTAGTAGCATCAGCAAAGGTAGCATTCTGGGTGACAAAACCCGAATGGAAGAATTGGTAAAAGAGCCTAATGCATTTATTCGTCCTTCCGCTAGTGGCGACACCTTGGGAGGTGTAGCGCGAAAAACGCGGGAAACGATTATTCTTTGCGAAGCAGCCGGATTTGATGTAATCCTTATTGAAACTGTAGGCGTGGGTCAAAGCGAAACCGCCGTTCACTCGATGACCGATTTCTTTCTATTGCTAAAGCTTGCAGGTGCAGGCGACGAATTACAGGGAATAAAACGCGGGATTATGGAAATGGCAGATTCCATTGTAATCAACAAAGCCGATGGCGAAAATAAAAAAGCTGCCAAACTAGCCAAAAATGAATTTAACCGTGCACTTCACCTCTATCCTGCCAAAGAAAGTGGTTGGGCGCCAAAGACCTTATTGTGTAGTGCGATCAACGATGAAGGAATTGCTGAAATTTGGGAAGTAGTTTCTAATTACTTCGAAACAGCTCAAAGCAACGGCTATTTTCAGTATAAAAGAAAGGAGCAAAATAAGTTCTGGTTAATGCAGACTATAGAAAGCAGATTGAAAAGTGAGTTTTATGCGAATCCTTCCGTTAAAGTAGAATTAAAAATTCAGTTGAAGGCTTTGGATGAAAACAGAACGACACCTTTTGAGGCGGCTGAAAAATTATTAAACCTTAAATAAATCTATTCAAAACTCTTCCGAAACCAATATACCTGCGCTTCCAAACCTCCACGTAATTTTGTTTTGGGGTTGTAGCCCAACAATTTTCTGGCTTTGTCGATATTTGCTTTAGTTCGCGATTGATCCCCGGCACGAAGTGGTTTTTTTTCGACTGCAATTTTTGTTTCGAGAATAGCTTCAACAGTTGCAATTCCTTCTGCAGTTGTACTTTCTGTTTCCGTTCCTAAATTAAAAATCTCGCCATTACAAACTTCTTCTTTCCCTATCACGCTTACAATTCCGTCCACGATATCCTGTACGTAGGTGAAACTGCGGAGGTGTTTTTCACTGCCTTCAAACAGGGGAAATGGCTTGTTATTTAATCCGCAATCAATCAATCGGGTGTATAACTTGTCTGGTCTTTCCCTTGGACCATAAACCGAAAATAACCGTAAAGAAGTAGCTTGCAACTTTTCTTCGCGACTTTTAGCCAATGCCAATTGTTCAGCGGCAAGTTTGGTTACCCCATACCAAGAAGCTGGTTTTGGCGGAACACTTTCTGGAAACGTAGCCTCTAAACCATATATTGAGGAAGTGGCAATGTTTACAAAGAATGGTTTCTTCGTAAGACTTTCGGCAAACTCCAATAATCGCTGTGTGGCAATAATATTATTACTAAAGTAATCTTCAAAAGTAGAAGTATTTGAAATTCCCGGATGTGCTGAGAAATGGAAAATATAATCTATGTCTTTAGGAAGTTTTTCACTCAGATCATCAGTGCGTAGATCAATTTTAAGAACATCTATATCATTATCGGCTAATGATTTTACATTTAACTGTTTCAATTTAAGATCGTAATACGGTGAAAAATTGTCAACACCAATAACGTCATGACCTATTATCTTCAATCTTTCCGCAGTATGTGAGCCAATAAATCCAGCCGCTCCGGTAACAAGTATTTTCATATTTTTTGTTTTGAAACAAAGCTTGTCTCGATTTTTTATCGAGAACTAAAAAATGAACCACAAACCACGACTAAATAATCAATCCTATCTGGCCATTTTCTCCCGATAGCTATCGGGATCATTTTCGATTTCGTTTTCGATTTGGTTTTCGATTTGGTTTTCCTCGCGTTTCCATTTCCCTCGCAAAATAACATCTTTTTTAAGCAATCACTTTCAAAATTTTAGATTTTCCGCTCATTTCCCGCAAATACTTTTAAACCTCTAATCTTCTAAACTAAAAAAAATTACTTTTGCAGAAACCTTTTCAATTATTTAGATGTACGAATTCACAATCATTGTACCCGTTTATAACGAGGAAGAAAACCTAGAACGCGTTGAAAAGGAACTGCTAGCTTACACCGAAATCGCAACCAAAAAAACCTCTATTTTGTTTGTGAATGATGGCTCTAAGGACAATAGTCAAAGTCTGATTGAAGCTATCTGTAGTAGAAACGAAGCCTTCCATTTTATTTCCTTTAAAGAAAACCGTGGTTTAAGCGCGGCTATCAAAGCTGGCTTTGATACTGTGGAAAGTCCCCTGGTTGGTTATATTGACAGCGATTTACAAACAGATCCTGAGGATTTCAATCTTTTACTCGAACATATTGGGGAATACGATTTGGTAACTGGCGTTCGCGCTGACCGAAAAGACAAGTTCGTAAAGAATATGTCATCAAAAATTGCAAATGGCATTCGCCGTGCTTTTACTAGCGATGGTATGGACGATACTGGCTGCCCATTAAAAGTGATAAAAACAGACTACGCAAAACGAATTCCAATGTTTGAAGGGCTTCACCGATTTTTGCCCGCAATGATTTTATTGCAGAACGGAAAAGTGATTCAAATCCCTGTAAAACATTTTCCTAGAATGGCAGGAACGCCGAAGTTTGGAGTTTGGAACAGGTTGTTAGGACCATTGATGGATTGTTTCGCCTATCTATGGATGAAGAAAAAATACATCAACTACGAGATTAAAAGCAAAGGATGAACGATTGGATTGTGTACAGCATTGGCTTTTTAGCGCAAATTCTTTTTAGCGGAAGGCTTTTGGTGCAATGGATTCTTTCCGAAAAAAGTAAACGTATCATTACACCTTCAACCTTTTGGACGCTTAGCTTATTCGCATCATTTTTACTTTTTGTTTACGGATATTTACGGGATGATTTTGCTATAATGCTCGGCCAAGCGCTTACGTATTATATTTATATTCGAAATCTTCAGTTGCAAGGAGAGTGGCAAAAATCTCCCAAATGGGTTCAATGGTTTCTTTACCTATTCCCTGTTATTATAGTTGTTTACGCTTACAATAACGGTAAATACGACATCAATAAACTCTTTAATAATGAGGAAATTCCATTTTGGTTATTGCTATTGGGTATAGTTTCACAGATTCTATTTACCCTTAGGTTCGTTTATCAATGGCTCGTTTCTGAAAAAACAAAAACTTCACAATTACCTGTAGGGTTTTGGAGAATGAGTGTGGTTGGAGCTACCTTGATTTTAACCTACGCCATTTTTAGGCAAGATCCTGTTCTTTTTGTGGGTCATATTGCCGGCCTGGTAATTTATGTGCGAAATATTTTTATTTGGAAAAAACAGCTTACCTATGAAAGTTGAAAAAAATTATTTACTGCTTCTGCTGCTTACCTGCGTCGCCATTTTCTTTGTAAATTTAAACTCGCTACCCGTGAATATTATGGAAGCGCGCAACTTTATCACTGCTCGGGAAATGCTAAATGACGGTAATTGGTTGCTCACAACAATAAACGGCGAACCGCGCTTTCAAAAACCACCCTTACCTACTTGGTTAACTGCTTTTTCGGCAGCTATTTTCGGAATTAAAAGTGTTTGGGCACTTCGACTTCCAGCGGCAATTATGGCGCTTATATTGGTTTTGTTTTCCTATAAATTCGCACAAAAACTAACTTCCGAAAAGCTATACGCTTTTATCAGTTCGCTGATAATGTCAACCTCCTTTTATATCGTTGCCTCCGCCCGCGATGGTCAGTGGGATATTTACACCCACGGGTTTATGATGGTGTGTATTTATTTGCTATACAAGTTTTTTACGGAAGAAAAACACAAGTATCAAAATGCATTGTTGGCCGGACTTTTCTTCGGATGTTCGTTTTTAAGCAAGGGACCAGTATCCCTTTATGCCCTCCTCCTACCCTTTTTAATTGCTTTCGGGATAGTTTATAAGTACAAGAACTTTAAGTCGCGATGGCTGCCTCTACTTGGTTTTATTATTGTTGCAACAGTGGTTTCAACTTGGTGGCACTGGTACACGATAAAATTTGATCCTGCCGCAGCTGAAATAACCAAAAACGAAACCACCAATTGGATCAGTTACGAAACCAAACCTTTCTATTATTACTGGAGTTTCTTTACCCAAAGTGGCGTTTGGACCATTCCGGCATTTATTGCGCTGCTTTATCCCTATTTAAAAAACCGGGTTATTAATAAGAAGGCGTATCTATTTACATTTCTATGGACCATGATTTCAGTTGTATTACTGTCAATAATTCCAGAGAAAAAATCGAGGTATTTATTACCGGTGCTTATCCCGATGGCTTTGAATACTGGGTTTTATATTGAATATCTCTTCCGAAGATTTAATGAGTTAAGAGATAAAAAGCTTGCCCTCCGAAGCCTTGGCGAAGGATGGGAGGTATTTCCTGTTTATTTCAATTTTGGTCTGATTGGATTTATAGGAATAGTTTTCCCTATTGGAGGTTATATTTTTCTGAAAGACGGTCTGGCCGGAAACTGGCTTTGGTTTGTATTGCTTGCCGTTGCTTTATTTATAATTGCAATTTTTATCTATCGAAATCTCTTCCGAAGAAAAATTGCAACAGTATTTTATTTGACGATTTCATTTATAGTTGCAGTAATTTGGTTTGGACTTCCGCTGAGCAATGCTATAACCAATAATCCTGAATACAAGCCGTATTCAGAATTGAATACCTTCGGAAAAGAAGGAAATATAAATATCTATGAGTTTTCAGATATGACGCCAGAGCTCATTTGGGATTATGGCGAAAAGATGACAATCTTAAAAGTAGATGATCAAATTACTGTTCCAGAGGAAAATAAATTTGGTGTGATGGTTTCTGAAAATAATCACGAAAACTTTGAAAAGGCTTTTTCAGATTTTGATAAAGAGTTCATTATCCGTTACGATATGAATCCAAAAGGAACTGACAGTCGAACGCATAAAGACAGACTGTATCGCGATTTGTTTATTGTAACGAAGAAATAACTACTCGAAAACCTTCTTGGAATCTAAATCCTAGATGGGTTAATACCAGTACTAAACTTTCGCTGTCCCCATTTCTGCAACAAATAAAACAGCCACCCCGTAAAACCACCGAAAATCATTCCTGAAATTACATCAAGTGGATAGTGAACACCCAAATAAATTCGGCTATATCCAGTAATTACAGCCCAAAACAATAATATAAACGGTAAATATTTATACCATTTTTGAAGGCTCAGTCCCAAAAACACCGCTGCAGCCATAGAGCTTGCGGCGTGGGCGGAAAAATATCCGAACCTACCACAACCTCCGGCAACAAAACGCATCTGTTCTTTCAATTCATCGACTTGGCAAGGTCTTGGTCTTCGGATTCCATATTTAAAAAGACTGGCAATCTGGTCGGTAGCAGTAATCATTAACGCGACACATACAACAACCACGAGCGTTCCTTTTAAGCCATAATTCCTATAAATAAGATAAAGCAAAAATGCATAAATAGGAATTGATGAAAATTTATGCGTAATAAATAACCATAGCCCATCCCAAGGTTCACTCCCAAGGTTATTGAGAAATAGAAAAAGTTGGGTATCGTAATTTAGGAGTTGGTCGAGCATTATTTAGGTTTACTGGAGTCAATAACTTTTTGAAGAAGAATATCAGAAACCCTGAATCCATTCGATTTAAGTTGGAGAAGCGTATTTTCCAAATCATCTAAATAGCCATTTTTAAAAGCAAGAATAAGTATTCCCAAGGTTCCAATAATTTCTAAATTATATGTTTTGGCTATTTTTCTTCCTTTAGCCTCATCAATAATTACAATCGATGGCTGTAATTCTAGAGCCAAAACAATACTACTTGCTTCACCTTTCCCTAGTTTACTCTCTAACTTTGATTGAAGCTTTGTATTTTGTGCCTTAGTCTCTACAATCCAATTTGGCACTGATTTTCCCCACTCAAGTGAAACTTCTGGGGTAATAGTAATTTCTTTATAAAATTCTTTGAGTAAGTGGAGCATTCCAAGCTTGTCCAAAGAAATTAAACAACTGGTATCGGAAATAATGGTATTATCCATTCATTAATTTTTCTAAATCCTCCCAAGTTTCGCCAAATATACTAACCCCATATTTTCCAACATCCTCTAAGAACTCTCTTCTTGAGATACCTACCATTTTAGCGGCTTGCCCTGAAGAAAGCACTTCCTTTTCAAAAAGGAATGCCGCTATCTCCATTTTGAAAGTCTTTTCGTCTACAGCATCAGGTATGTTTATTTCAATCTTTTTCATAAAGTAAATATAGCAAATATTGTAAAACAATTAATCCTCATCATACAACGCAATCTCACGATCGTAAAAATCATTGGCGCCTTGAATCAACCCTTCCGCTTCTGCTTCAAGTTCTTTTTGGTCTTCCTTATCGAAATCTTCTAACCATTCTACCTCATCATCTTCGAGATTGATGATAAAACGGGGAAATTCGGTATGTATCACGAAAATCGCAGTGGGATAATCGCTGTTGTCGCCTAATAAATATTTTGGGAAATCCATTTTTTTCGAGTTTTGAGTTATGAGTTAGAAATTTCCCCTATGGGGGTTAGGGGGCTTCTTATTAATTTTTTTGAAAGGTAATTAAATCTGATGAATAACATAATCCCGCTCGCCGTTAGTCCCGCGAAAAGACCAATCCAAATACCCATACTTTCCAACGAAGTGTGCATACTTAGATAGTACGATACTGGGAAACCGATAATCCAGTATGCTATAAATGTTAGCAGTGTAGGTATTTTCACATCCTGCATTCCACGCAAGGCTCCAAGGGCAACCACTTGCAAGGCATCAGTAAATTGAAATATCGCGGCAATTATCAACAATTGGGATGCGAGAATTACCACTTCATTATTATCTGCAAATTGGGCAAGATTATCATAATCCAAGAAAATTTTGGGTAAGGAACCATTAAAGATTATAAACCCAGCCACAAATACTAGAGACAGCAGCGCTGTAAGTAAAAAGATGGAAATTGCCACTCGTCGCAATTCCTTAAAATTCTTTAATCCTTTTTGGTTTCCAACTCGTATCATTGCAGCGACACTAAACCCCATTGCGACCATAAAGGTCATTGAAGCAAGGTTAAGCGCAATTTGGTTTGCAGCTTGTGCATTCTTCCCAAGAATTCCTGAAAGCCAAACTGCGGAAGTAAAGATCCCTACCTCAAAAAACATCTGCATAGCCGATGGAAATCCAAGGTTTAATAGTTTTTTGAGCATGACTTTACTCAGTGTGAAAATTTTAATCTCGGTTACGAAATAGCGCGACTTTTCTTTCTTGCTCAATAAATACCATAAATACGCGACCATCACAACACGTGAAACTAAAGTACCAATTGCTGCACCAACAACGCCCAGTTCCGGTGCGCCAAATTTTCCGAAGATAAACATATAGTTTAGCAACACGTTTACCAAGTTGGCTACAATTGTGGCATACATCGGGAAACGCGTCATAGACATCCCATCGCTAAACTGCTTAAATCCTTGAAAGATAATCAGCGGCACTAAAGAAGCCGCCACCAAAGTTAAATATGGCATCGCCAAATCCACCACTTCTGGTGGTTGGCTCATCACGTACATTAATGGTTTGGCAAACATTACGGTTGCAAAAAGTGCCAACCCGAGTATAATACATAAAAACAAACCGTGTTTAAAGGATGATTTTCCTTTTTCGCGATTTCCTTCCCCATCTGCTTCGGCAACTAGAGGAGTGATTGCAGTAGAGAATCCAACGCCAATACTCATTGCAACAAACATAAAACTGTTCCCTAATGATACAGCCGCAAGTTCTGCACTTCCCAATTGGCCCACCATTATATTGTCTACCAAAGCCACCACTTGGTGCCCGAGCATACCCAAAATAACCGGAGTTGCCAGTTTGGTATTGTATTTAAATTCACGAGTGTAATCTGAAAGCGCCAATATTAAATTTTTGCGCAAAGATAGGTTTTGTGTTTTTTAGAATAGCTTTGTAATTCAAATAAAAAGTTATGAGTTATGAGTTCAGAGTTATGACCACTCTGAACTCATAACTCATAACTCTTAACTATTAAAATGGCCAGACCCACACCAAAATCAATTACCGATAAAGAAGAAAAAACCAGCGTTAAGGATTCTTTTAAAGCGCTAAAAGCCATTCCTCGTTTTTTTAAAGAGATATTCCGAAGCAGTCCGAAGCTTTTCTTATTAAACGTTTTTAGTAGATTAATCAATGCCTTCACGCCCGTAGTCATTCTTTGGGTGGGGAAAATGATAATTGACGAAATCATTCGTCTAGTTGCTTCTGAAGAAAAAGATTTCACGCAACTTTGGAATTACGTCCTTATTGAATTCTCCGTTGCTATACTCTCAGATTTGCTGGGAAGGCTCATAAACCTTACCGATGGACTTTTGGGCGATCTATATTCTAACGATTCTTCCGAAAAAATAATTAGAAAGACTTCAGAGCTTACTATCGCCCAACTGGAAGATCCCGAATTTTACGACAAACTGGAGCGCGCCAGAACCCAAACCAGTAGCCGAGTTGGTTTGATGAGCAACGCTTTAGGTCAGGCCGAAAGTATTATTTCCATAATTACCCTTATAGCTGGACTGGTGTATTTTGAACCAATTTTAATATTGATTCTCATTGTAAGTATTATTCCCTCTTTTATAAATGAAGCCAAATTCAGCAGTACCAGATATTCGTTGGCACGTAGTTGGACCGCAGAACGCCGTGAACTCGATTATCTCCGTTTTATTGGCGCCAACAACCAAACCGCTAAAGAAGTCAAGCTTTTTGGTCTGACCGATTTTATTGCGGAACGCTTTAAAGTCCTTTCAAACGATTATTACCATATCAACAAAAAGCTATCGCTAAAACAAAGTCTGTACGGTTCCCTGTTCAACATTTTGGGGGTGCTCAGTTATTACGGAGCTTATGTTTATATAATTCTTCGCGTGCTTTCTGGCGTGATAAGTATTGGGGAACTTACCTTCCTATCCGGTTCTTTTAACAGACTGCGAAATAATTTACAAGGCTTCTTCTCACGCTTTACCCGTATTTCCGAAAGTGCGCTTTATCTTCAGGATTATTTTGATTTCTTAGATCTTAAAATTGAACAAACTTCCGAAGAAAAAACGCCTATTCCAGAAACAATTATCGAAGGTTTTCAGGTTAATGACTTGCATTTTGCCTATCCCGGAAGTAAAACCGAAGTACTAAAAGGTGTAACTTTCTCAATGAAAGCAGGTGAAAAAATGGCTTTTGTGGGACAAAATGGTGCTGGAAAAACGACACTTATAAAACTTTTCCTTCGTTTTTACGAACCTACCCAAGGGGAAATCCTTTTGGACGGCATCAACATTAATAAATTTGATGTAGATGAATACCGAAAGCGTTTTGGCGTGATCTTTCAAGACTTTTTTAAATATGAATTTACGCTGCGTGAAAACATTGCAGTTGGAAATATTTCTGAAATAGATAACGATGAAACCATTGGCTACGCCGCCAGTAAAAGTCTCGCGGAACAAGTTGTAAGCGAAATGGAAGACGGACTGGAACAACGTCTAGGAAGACGTTTCTACCAAGGACAAGAACTCAGCGGCGGACAATGGCAAAAAGTAGCCCTCGCCCGTGCGTATATGAAAGACGCCGATGTGATGGTTCTCGACGAACCCACCAGCGCCTTGGACGCTCAGGCAGAATATGATGTTTTTGAGCGTTTTATCGCGCTCACCAAAGGGAAAACCAGTATTATCATTAGTCATCGTTTTAGCACGGTACGAATGGCGGATCGTATTTTGGTATTACAAAACGGTCGTGTTCTGGAACTTGGAACTCACGAAGCGTTGATGGCGCATCCAAAATTGTATTCTGAGCTGTTTAAGTTGCAGGCGGCGGGGTATCAGTAGGTTTTGAAATCGATCCCAATAGCTATCGGGAAAAGTCGAAGTCGAAGTCGAAGTCGAAAATAAAAATAAATAGTTTACATTTATAGAAACTTTATTATCTTCGTATCTCGTGAAAAAGACAGACTTGTAATGATTAAACGCTTTGATACCATATTATTAGAAGAAGCATTTGAATTCGTTCAAAAACAGAATTTAAAATCAAGAAGCAAAATTCTTCAGAACATCAAGCGTGCCGAACAAAACCCTGATAATAAATTTTTCAAAAAATTGAACAATAACATATGGGAATTCAGAACCCTATATTCTGGTATTCAATATAGATTGTTGGCTTTTTGGGATAAGGAAAATAAAAGCAACACGCTAGTTTTTGCAACCCACGGAATTATAAAGAAGACAAGTAAAGTAGATAAAAAAGAAATCGAAAAAGCAGAAAATATTAGACACAGCTATTTTAAAACTAAGAAAAAATGAAAAGCTATAAATTAAGTGAAGCCGAAGATCTTTTGATAGGAAAAAAGGGCACAAAAGAACGGGATGAATATGAGTTTGAATTAAAACTTGAGCTCATCGGAGATATGATTAAAATCGCCCGTAAAAAAAGAAACCTTACCCAAGAACAATTGGGCGAACTGGTGGGCGTAAAAAAAGCCCAAATCTCAAGGCTTGAGAACAGTACAGGCAACGTTACTTTTGAAACCGTAATTAAAATCCTTGATGCACTCGGGGCCAAATTGAATTTTAAACTTCAGCTTCAATAATTGTAAAATTCAAAAATGTACTTGGAGTTTTTTAAGTTGCGGGCGGCGGGGTATCAGTAAAATGAAATCGAAACTGAAATCGAAATCGATCCAGATAGCTTTTATGAGAAGTTGGCAAATAAAGCGTAAATTTAAGTCATAAAAAAAACCCGGATTCATCACCAGCATCTAATATCTGGAAGAGGAATTACCAGGACAGCGGATTACAAATATAATCATTTTCGAGGATGAAAACCTATAAACTAAGCGAAGCCGAAGACCTTTTGATAGGAAAAAAAGGCACAAAAAACACAATGTGTTGCACTTATGGGTTGAACTCAGAAATTATTTAGGTTTCAAACAAAGAGAATTAAAGATTAAAATTAAAAGAGCCTTTAGATTACCTTCAGAGCAAATCCGTAAATATTTTTCGATTTAGATTTGTAGAATAATTCCTAAATCAAAAAATTATGTTACCTGAATTTCTGAATGATAAAAATACAATCTTTCATTATACGAAAGCTATTACTGCAATTAAATATATTCTTCCAGAGAAATCCCTTTTATATTCTCCGAGAAATAGCTCACACGATCCATTAGAAAACAAAGAAATAATAATTTCAAAAAGCATAGCTATTAGTGATAGTAAAATTGAAGAAAGTACAAAAAACGATTCACATATGATTTACGATTTAATTCGGAAAAGAATGAATACGAATAATCAAATAAGCTTTTGTTTTAATGAAATTTCAAAAATACATTGTGAATACGGTTATAAAAAATCAAGAATGTGGAATCAATACGGAGATAATTTCAAAGGAGCTTGCCTAGCTTTTAATAAACAGGAATTACTCAAAAACAGCACGATTAATCTGTGGGATAAAGTTGAATATATTCCATATGATAAATTTGAAAATGACTATTTAGATATTTATAGTAATGATTTATCTAAATATGGTCGAAAAGAATATAAAGAGAACCGTATATCACTCTCCAATTATTTGTTATTTAGAAAACATCTAGATTTTAGAGATGAGTGTGAATTTAGAATTATTAATTTTGGACAACCTCAACATATATCAATTGAACCAAGTTTACTTGGAATAATTGTTTGCGGAAATATAATTAGCACCAAAAATTTCATAGGACTCAAGAAATTTGCTAAATACTTAAATGTACCCTTAATTGATGTTAATTTCAGTCATTCAGGTTGTAATGTTGTTGTTGAGCCCAATAATGATTATTTAGAAAAGTATTTCCAAATAATACGACCATACAAAAGTTGAAAATTAATTGTTTTCTTTAATACCCATTCCTAATATTACGAGAGCGCCACCTAATGTAATTGCCCCACATAATTCATAATACGTAAAACGCTTTTCGGAAATATTTCTAAGTCCTTTTTTTCGGAAAATTTCTGTAGGATTATTTGGAACGAACTTATATTTAGAATTATGATTTTCTTGAAGAACGTATAAAAAACAAGTTAACATCATTCCGATACCCAACCAACATAAAATTAAACGTTTATATTTAAAATTCATTTTTTAATATTTTTTTTGCACAGAATTGGCGATTTGGTAAATATCGCAATATTTTTTAGTTTATTTTAAAACTAAATTTTTATGTTAATCTCTATTCTAATTACTGCAAATTTCCCGCTAGTGCCTGTAATTATCAGAAAACAATTAAGTTAATATTAACAATAGATTCAAGAAAATAAAGAACTGAATAATGATAGCTTTAAGATTAATAGATCCAACTCCAGAAATTGACCTAAGATTTTTAACTGTTACAGATGTTCCATTTATCCTACTTGCAATCGTTCTTCTTATTGTAATGTATTTTAAAGTTAAAAAAGCAAAACAGAAGAGGGCTAGCTCAATCGTAGCAATCGTGCCTGCAACAGTGCTTGAACTCTAAAATTTAATCCACAAACCATCAAATTGAGCATCCCAACATCCATCACAAAAAAATAAAATGTAAATTCAAGTCATAAAAAACTATCTAATATAATAATTAGCCACATCAACAAAAAATGGACAAATATCAGGAAACATTTAATACTTGGAATAAAGTAGCCAAAATCTACCAAGAGAAGTTTATGATTTTAGACTTGTACAATGACACGTATGATTCTTTTCTTGATTTAATGCAGAACCCAAATTCTTCAGTTCTGGAAATTGGTTGCGGCCCGGGAAACATTACCAACTATCTATTATCAAAAAATGCAAATTTAAAAATTAAGGGAATTGACATTTCAGAAAATATGATTGAACTGGCTAAAAAGAACAATCCAACGGCTGAATTTGAAGTTATGGATTGTCGAGAAATAGACAGTCTAAATACCAAGTTTGATGCTGTAATTTGCGGTTTCTGCATCCCCTACTTATCACAATCTGATTGCGAAAAATTGATTGCCGACTGTAAAAACCTTCTCAACAACGCTGGAATATTATACTTAAGTTTTGTTGCAGGAGATTATAAAGATTCTGGATTTATATCAGGAAGTAGCGGAGATAGGGTTTACTTTCAGTATCATAATTTGGATATGATCAAAAATGAGTTAAAAGCCAATTCATTTGAAATAAATAAACTATTTACAAAAAAGCACATAAAAGCAGAAGGCGTTGATGAAGACCATACTATCATAATATTGACAAAACAAATGTAAAACAATGATTTCCCTCTAGCACACTCAAGATATGTCTGCGTAACTGGTTAGATTGAATTGGAGAAGCCACAACTTAACTTTAATTAAACCCAAACCTCTTGGAAAAACTACAAGTCATTTCTTCTCACAATAACACACCAATCATTCAAAAAGCTTCGCTATTTTTGCAGTCTTAAATAAGTAGGCAAAATGGCTATATCAGATTTTATACTCAACTCAAATGAAAACACGATTGGCTTGGATGAAATCCATCTAAGCGAGGCTAACAAAAATGCGTTAAACCAATTATTAAAAGAGTTTTCACACATTGATGTTTTAAGTCAATACAAGCTTCCGGTTGACAATAAAATTTTTCTTTTCGGTCATACAGGTTGTGGCAAGACAACCACGGCTAAAGCCATAGCTCGAGCATTAAATAAGAAAATCATTACTCTAAACTTGGGAAACATCGTCTCTTCACGTTTAGGTGAGACCGCCAAGAATATAACGGATGTCTTTAAAAAAGCAAACCGGGAAAAAGCCGTTTTGTTTTTAGATGAATTTGATTCCATCGGAAAACTGCGGGATCACGACGACAAGGATTCCAGCGAAATGAAACGTCTTGTAAACACAGTAATCCAATTGATAGACGAACTGCCAAATGACACTTTATTGATTGCTGCGACAAACCATTCTAAAGTTATAGATACCGCACTCTTACGAAGATTTCAACTGAAATTAAAGTTTGTATTGCCAACTGAAGAGCAATTGGATGTCTATTATAATTCGCTATTGGAACAATTTCCAGAACAGTTTAGAAACCTGGAACGCGTTTATAACATTTCGTATGCCGAAGCCAAGGATATTACTTTTAGAGCAATGAAAAACGCTATAATTGCAAAAGAAGAGGCCAAAGCGCAGCCGGAAGTCAACGAAAATGTAGAACATTAGATTAAGATACAATAGAACGGCGCTGATTATAGTATCTTTACCCTTCAAAAAATCAACCCGTGCATTCTAAAAACCCTTTCAGCAAAGATTACAATTTTGACAATTTGGTGGCAAAGTATCCGCCTTTAGAACCTTTCGTTTATGTAAACGAATACGATACCAAAACGATAAAATTTGCAAACAGCGAAGCAGTTAAAGCGCTAAACACCGCTTTACTAAAGGCTCATTACGGGATAACCTTTTGGAGTATTCCCGACAACAATCTTTGCCCACCCGTTCCTGGGAGATTGGATTATCTCTTGCACATTGCCGATTTGCTTCCTAAAGAAGATGTTCATTTGCTGGATATTGGTACTGGCGCGAACCTCATCTACCCAATCCTTGCAACCAGACATTTCAATTGGAAATGTACTGCCAGCGAAGTAAATACTGATTCCCTCAGTAATGCACAGGAAATCATTGCTAAAAATCCGGAACTAAGAGATATTGAACTTAGACACCAACAGTTTAAAACTCATATTCTGGAACACATCATCCAACCTGATGACTTTTTTGACGTAGTTGTTTGCAATCCACCTTTCTTTAAAAACCGCACCGATGCTGAAAAAAGCAACTTACGGAAGTTTGAAAATCTTCAATTAAGTGAAGATAAAACTCAAAATTTTGGAGGCTTGAGCAATGAGTTATGGTATAAAGGTGGTGAAGAAGCCTTTATAAAAAAGATGGCCGAAGAAAGTATTCAATTTAAAGAGCAAGTGCATTGGTTTACGGCTATCGTTTCACAAAAAGAAAACCTGAAAAACATAAAAAGAGCGGTCAATAAAACCAAACCTTCAGAAGTAAAAATCGTGGAGATGGAATTAGGTAATAAACAAAGCCGATTTATTGCTTGGACGTTTCAGAAATAAAGAGCGTTGAAAAAACAGCTTATTCCACTAATAGGTTTTTAGTGAATTTTCCATTCTGTATTGTTAGTTGGATAAAATAACTCCCTGAAGGCAAATTAGGTTTTATAACAGTGGAAGGCTTATTAATTTCCTGTGAATATAGCACCTGCCCCAAAGTGTTGTAAATAACAACCGCAGCATGTGTATAAAAATCTTTTACAAATAAGTTTATATAATTCCCATCATTTGGATTTGGAAAGACGGTAAAATTAAAATCTATCTTGTCAATGTTGATTCCCAAATTACACTGCATCGGCTCCGGATTAAAATTTGTGGAAAAACTGTTTTCAAAAGCTTCAACTGTAACACCGCCTATCGTTCCACCTATTCTGTGTATATAAACATTGTCAGGATTAATTAATTAATATGAAGGGTATGCATTTATTCCAAAATTATTGGTGACCGCTTCACAACCACCTTCAATGCCAACAGCCGGCGCGTGGTTAAAATATCCTCCGAATTCAATTTCATAAGCAATTACTTCTGCGTTTGTTTCTGTACCTCGGTTTATAGAAATCAAAAAAAGATCTCCATTATTACAACCGTATTTATCGTAAACTTCATTAAAAGTAGCTTGAGTAAGTTGGCAAGGCACACAATCCGTAAAGAAAAAATCGAGATAAACATATTTGCCTTGAGCTGTTATATCGTATAAATTCCAGACATCGCCATTAACATCCGTAACTGTAAAATCATCAACTACATCTCCAAGATTGTAATTGGAACCTGAGACGTGGCTCCATAACCTATAAATAACGGAAGTAAATAGAAAATGATTTTAAACATTTTCCTCATCGTTAAAAATTATTCATTAGTCATTTTTCATTCCAATCATTTTCGCTTTCTAAAAATATAACTCATCCAAACAGGATCATTATCACTGGAAACAACAGATTGCCGGTCCAAAAACTCCCAGTCGTGGGCGTTCATATAATTCAATAAGGTTGAAGTCTGCTCAATCTTTTCGATTTCCTTAATAGTAATATTCTGTCCTGATAACGCAGTTTGTTCTTCCACTTTTATTCGCTTAACTTTCCCGCGGTTGTTTGCCTTTTGAACTATAATTATTTCGAGGAAATCATCTTTTGAGATTCCTTGGGAATATCCTTCCGTTGTAAATAAAAAGAAAAGGGCAACTACTGAAAACGCTATAACTTTATTCATATCTTTTTATATTTCTTTCTAAAGTACAATTATAAATCTTAATGACGAAAAAGTTTATCATCTACCTCGACTAACACTTTTAATCAAAAACGTTTAACTTTGAGTATAAATTTTTCACAAGATGCAAACTGAAGAAACCACAGCAGACCAATACATCACCACGTTGTCGGAAGATCGAAATAAAGTCATGCAAAAACTAAGTGAAACAATTAAAAAGAATCTTCCTAAAGGTTTTGAGGAAACTATGCAATACGGAATGATAAGCTACGTGGTTCCGCACAGCATTTATCCTGATGGTTATCACTGCAAGCCTACAAATTCACTGCCTTTTATGAGTATTTCCTCTATGAAAAATCACATAGGCTTTCACCATATGGGAATTTACAGCGACCCAGATTTGTTAAAATGGTTTACCGATGAATATCCAAAACACACAACTGGAAAGCTTGATATCGGTAAAAGTTGTATTCGGTTCAAAAACCCAAATAATATTCAATTTGAATTATTGGGAACGCTTACCGCCAAAATGTCTGTAGAAGACTGGATTGCGAAATATGAGAGAACATTTAAAAAATAGGTATTAAAACAAAAAGCTTTTTACAACATTTTATAAACGTTCCCGATTTAAAGATAAATTCGGAAAAGTATCCTTTTGAAAATTTTAAATTTTTGGACGAAGAAATATCTGAAAATGAATTCCAATTTCCGAAGAATTCAGTTCTCGGAATGCAAGCAGAATCCTGCTTTGAAGCATATTTAATGCGTTCAAAAAACTATAAAATTCTAACTGCCAATCTTCAAATTCACGGTGAAAAAGAAACCTTAGGCGAGTTGGATTATATACTTCGAAATCTTAAAACAAATCGAGTTATCCATATTGAATTAGCCTGTAAATTCTATTTATATGATGTGGACGCAGGTTCTTCCGAAGAAGAAAAATGGATTGGTCCCAACAGAAAGGATAGTCTTTATGATAAATTGGAAAAAGTAAAGTGGAAGCAATTTCCCCTACTTTATAAAAATGAAACAATTGAAAAACTTGAATCTCTTGAAGTTGAAATTCCGAGCTTTCAACAATTGTGTCTAAAAGCATTTTTATTTATTCCGAAGAAATTAAACCGTAGAAACTTTCCTGCTAATTATGCAGCTAGCGTTGTTGGGCATTGGATAAAGCACAAGGATTTTAGTGAAGAAGACAGAACTGCATTGTACGCTATTCCGAATAAAAAGGAATGGCTTTTACCAATGGAGTCCATTGTTAATTGGTATTCCTTTTCAGAAGTAGAAAAACTGATTGAATTACAAATTCAGAATAAAAAGTCGCCTCTAATTTATAAAAAGACGCTCCAAAAGGTGGAACGTTTTTTTGTGGTTTGCTGGTAAAAAAGTGCTACTCAATTTTAAAAGTAACTACCGGTCTTTCGGCGTGATTGGCAATATCTTCACTAATGCTATTGTTAAAAAAGTGTGCTATGCCACGTCTTCCGTGTGTAGTAACGCCAATAAGATCTGCGTTCATTTTTTTACTAAAATTGAGAATACCCTCTTCAATAGATTTATCGCTATAGATACTCGTAGTAACCGCATCCCCATTTATCGCTGTATCTTTTAATAGGTTATCAAACTTTTGGTCTATCTCTTCAGTAGTCAAGAAAGTGTTTCCAGACGTGTTAACATAGAGAATATTCATTTTGGCACCAAGTTTCTCAGCTAATTTGTACGCATCGATAATCGATTGCTTGCTTTCCTTTTCCCAATTTGTAGCGAATACAAAATTCTTCACATTAAAGTTTTCGTTTTTACTTTTAATCACCAAGACAGGAATATCCGAAGTACGCACCACTTTTTCTGTGTTGGAACCGACAAACATTTCTTTAAATCCAGTTGCGCCGTGAGATCCCATTACAATTAAATCGGCATTGTATTTATGGGCAGAGTCTATTATTGCTTTAAAGTCTAAATAGTTTTGTACGTTTTCCTCGTATTCCACTCCTTTCATAAATGGTAATTCGGCAATTTCGGCAAAACGCTTTTGTGCCAGTTTCATATAAAACAGAGCCGCAGGCAAATCGTTTTGGTGCGTACTTTGAGCAGAAGTAACATCATTGGTCTTATCTCCTGTAGGCAGTAGATGCACTGGGATTTCCAACAAATGCAATAACACTAGTTTACTATTGTATTTTTTGGTCAATTGTACAGCCACTTCTAAAGCAAGCTTGGCCGTTTCTGAAAAGTCGGTAGGCACAAGTATAGTTTTCATGATATTAAAATTATAAGAGATTAGTTTAAAATTCTTTGATCTTTCAATCAACGAACTCTACCAAAGTTACTTATAATCGTTTTAAATCATTTATAACACTTTCCCAAAAAAGGAGACTGAACTTATTTAACTGCCGACTAAAGGAAAGCTATTGTGACGTCTTTAAAAACTATTGTAACTCCTTTAAACTGCCTACCGCCACTGAATATTGATCACTGGATACTGATCACGGATCACTGATTACTGACTCCTGAATACTGAATACTTATTTAACCCCGTGTATATCCATTAAGTACATCAAGCTAGCCATAGTAGCCGCACCGAGTTCCAATTCACGTTTGTTTACTTGATCGAAAGTATCATTTTCTGAGTGGTGGATATCAAAGTACCGTTGCGAATCTGGCTGTAATCCAGCGAGAACATCAATATTTCCTTTCATTGGGCGGATATCTGCGCCGCTGTAACCTTCATCAAATAAATGAATTAAATAGGGTTTAAAAAGTGGAGCCCAAGATCGTATCTGTGCCACGTTGGCAGCATCGGTTTCAAGTGAGAAACCGCGTGGGGTATATCCGCCACTATCACTTTCCAAAGCAAATACGTGCTTTTCCTTTTTCCTTTTGGCTTCTTCGGCATATTTTAATCCACCGCGTAATCCGTTTTCCTCATTCATAAACAAAACCACTCGAATGGTGTGTTTTGGTCTATAGTTTAATTTTTTAAACAAGCGTAGCACTTCCATGCTCTGCACTACTCCTGCCCCATCATCTTGTGCGCCATCTGCCAGATCCCAACTGTCCAAGTGGCCGCCAACAACCATAAATTTATTGGGATGTACACTGCCCGTAATTTCACCTATAACATTGAATGAAGGTACATCGTCCCAAATTTTGCAGTTCTGCTTAAAATAAAACTGAAGATTCGGTTGAAGTTTTAACAGGCTGCTAAGGTATTCGGCTCCTTTCGTGCTTATGGCTGCTGCTGGAATTCGTTGGGAGTTTGGGGTATCTCCGTAACTCATTGCGCCCGTATGTGGCGAATCGTCCAGCTTAAGAGTCAATGAACGCACTAAAACTCCAATTGCGCCGTATTTAGCTGCTTGTTCTGCTCCTGAATAGCGTTGGTTTGAAGCACCGCCATACGCAGAACCCGTATGAATTAAATCTGCTTGCATCGGGCGGTTAAAGAAAACAATTTTTCCAGCAATTTTATCCTTTCCCAACTTTGTCAAGTCTTCGAAGTTTTGAACTTCCACAACTTCAGCCTTAATGCCTAAGTTTGGGGTTGGTACAGAACCACCGAGGGCACAGATGTTTGTAACTGATTTATCGCCAGAATTTGTTTCGATGTAAGCGTATTCTTTAAAACCACGTGTCCACTTTGGAACCATTACAGATTGAAGCCACACTTTATCGAGACCCAGTTCGTTTAATTGTTCTTCTGTATAGTTTACTGCGCTTTCCGCTTCAATAGAACCGGAGAGTCTGCCACCAATTTCGTTGGAAAGATAATCCAGCCAGTCATAAGCCTTTCCATCAGTCAATGCTGTGGAATATATCTTTTTCAGCATTATAGAATCCTGAATGGCATTTTGTGAAATGCTTATTGAAGAAAAAAATAAAAAGAAAATTAAGCTGGGTATTGAAAGCGTTTTCATCAAAATATATTTATAAATGAAGTGAAACAAAATTAGAAGTCTATTTTAACTAATTGCATATAAATAGTAATTATTTGGAAATGTATCTTCTAGTTTTATCCTTTGTGAAACTTTCTGATTCTTGGACCTCTGTGCAAAATCTATAACACCTAGTTTCTCGAAGAAAACTCAGTTATTCACAGAGCGACTGGAACATTAAAAAATATTTCTAAATACAAAAAGTGTTTAAATTAATCATTTTTAAGTCGTTCGCGGTATTCTGAAATCTTGTCTTTAATAGCGTCATCCAGCTCAGGCTCTTTAATATCTTTATATTTTTTAAGTTCCTGAAGCATAATATCTGCAACAATAACCCGGGAGGTTTTTTTATCGTCGCACGGAATAAGATACCAAGGAGCATGTGGATTTGCAGTGTGGTTTATGGCGTCTTCATAGCATTTTTGATATTCACCCCAAAGTTCACGCTCGTCGAGATCACCTGGAGAAAATTTCCAATTTTTGTTCGGCTTGTCCAAGCGGCGTAATTGCCGGTGCTTCTGTTCATCTTTTGAAAGATTTAAAAAGAATTTAAAGATTATGGTTCCATTCTGTTGAATCGTTTTTTCAAAATTATTGATTTGCTGAAAACGTTCGTCCCAAAAGTCTTCATCAATATCTTCCAAACTATTCACATCGGGCAAATTTTCACCAAGAATATACTCTGGGTGAACACGTGTTACCAATACATTTTCATAATGGGTACGGTTGAAAACACCAAATTTTCCTCTTTCCGGAAGCGCAATATAATGTCTCCATAAATAATCGTGGCGTTTCTCTAATGCTGTTGGTGTTTTAAAACTGTGAACTATTACACCACGCGCATTAAAATCTTTAAATACCTCGCGAATTAAGCTATCCTTGCCAGCCGTATCCATACCTTGAATACAAATAAGCACCGCATATTTTCCGTGGGCATAGAGCTTATCTTGAAGATCTCCCAATTCCTTTCGGGTTTTCTTTAAATGCTTCTTAAGTTCCTTTTTTGAAGCATCCAAATCGAATTTCGTCTTGGTTCCATCAATTTTTATTTTCTCAGAAATCTTAAAGTCTTCAATTTTTATCTCTTTCATAATGCTTTTGTTGGATGTTGGATGACGGATGACGGGTGACGGGTGACGGGTGACGGGTGACGGGTGAATAATAATTATTGGTTTTACGAATTTATAAAATTTAGTATAAACTTATTATTTCATTGCAAGGAAGCGAACAATCGCGCATCGCTCCGTTATTTACTGGCGAATAGTTTTACGTCTTCTTCAGTGATTTCCTTCCCTCCCAGGATAATTAAACGTTCCACAACATTTCGTAATTCACGAATATTTCCTGTCCAATCGTATTCCTGCAATAGTTTTATCGCTTTACTGGTAAATTTCTTTTGTGTAGTTCCGTGGTCGCTTGAAATCTTTCCGGTGAAATAATCCACCAACAACGGTATATCATTACGTCTATCATTTAGGGATGGGACTTTTATAAGTATAACTGCCAATCTGTGATATAAATCTTCACGAAAACGGCCTTCTTCTATCTCCTTTTTTAAGTCCTTATTAGTTGCGGTAATAACGCGAACATCTACCTTAATATCTCTATCGCTTCCCACTCGCTGTACTTTATTTTCCTGTAACGCACGAAGAACTTTGGCCTGCGCCGAAAGACTCATATCACCAATCTCGTCCAAAAAAATAGTTCCTCCATTAGCGGCTTCAAATTTACCAGCGCGGTCTTTATTGGCAGAAGTAAATGCTCCTTTAACGTGACCGAAAAGCTCACTTTCAATAAGTTCGCTTGGGATGGCTGCACAATTAACTTCTATCATTGGACCTTTGCTACGTTCACTTTTTTGATGAAGCCAATGTGCAACAAGTTCCTTTCCAGTTCCGTTGGGGCCAGCAATCAAAACGCGGGCCTCCGTTGGCGCCACTTTTTCAATCATTTCCTTAATTTGCTCTATTTCCGAAGATTCTCCAATCATTTGATAGTTCTTGGAAACCTTCTTTTTTAGGCGCGTATTTTCGACTTCTAGTTCTTTGGTGTCTAATGCAATACGTACCGTATTCAACAACCTATTTAAATCTGGTGGTTTTGAGATATAATCAAATGCGCCAAGACGCATCGTGTTTACTGCTGTATCTAAGTCGCCATGGCCAGAAATCATAACCATTGGTATTTCTGGTTTTATCTTTTTCACTGCTTCCAAAACTTCCACACCATCCATTTTCGGCATTTTTATATCGCAAAGCACGAGATCAAAATCTTCTTTCTTGATAATCTCCATTCCAGCAAGGCCATCTTCAGCTTCAAAAACTTCGTATCCTTTATTTTCTTCACTAAGGATTTTCACTAAAACCCTTCTAATGGCTGCTTCGTCTTCTATTATAAGTATTCTTGACATTCTAATATTTAAATTTTATTCCCGCTCTAAAATAAGGGGAATTTACCGTATTGATTTTATATACTTTTTTCCCATCGCCATCTTCCAAACGGAAATCATTGTAAACGGAATGGGCGGCATAGCCATAAAACAATAAATGCTCTGTAAAAAAGTGTTCGTAGCCCAGACCAACAAGACCGACCGTTAATTGTATGCTTTCGGCAACTTTCCCATCCTCTCCCTGGTCAATTAATGGAACGAAGTTTTGCTGAATATTTGCATAAATATTATCCAATGTAGCAAAAGCTTGAATCGCATCTTTATGTCCGTCATTTAAATAATGCCTAAGATTAGATTTTGGGACTCCAATGGTATAGGTCCAATTAGGGTGAAATTCTCTAAAATAATTTATAATTGGCAATGGATACCATCTTCCTGGAACTGTGGTATATTGAAGTCCCGCGATAAAGCGATACGGCTTTCCGCCTTCAGGTACATCATCGGTCATATCGTTTATGGCAAATACGCCAACCTCATATATAAAATCGTCGCTCAATAGCTTTCCTTCAAAATCACTTTGGATCTTCACACCCGCCTTTGTTCCGAATCGCCAATTTTCATTGTGTTTCCAGACATATCCCAAGTAGGCATCAATTTGCTGAGCAGAAGTTACTAAATTCTTATCTAAAGCAAAAACATCTTCGGTATCCTTTAAATTTACATCCACATAACGATATTCGAAACCCAATACAACTATTCTCTTTCGATCTTTATCTAGCGGAATCGGCACCTGGACCAAAGCACGGTATCGCTGTAAGGAATTATCAGATTTTGAATACGGAAGATTCATGTATTCAACTCGCGCCAAGTCTGTGGTTTGAGCCGTCATTTCCATAGCCAAAAGCACAAAGAGTACAATTATGAAATTGCTTCTTTTGATCATATATTTCTTTTTTTTTAAGTCCCCAAAAAAATCCGTTACGTCAGTTTTTGAAATGGGTATTGACAATAGACGAACATTTTTTTCTTGGAAAATGAATAGCAATATTATTTTCTTTTAACAACGCACTGACACCAAGACATATTTCACTGTTTATACGTAATTCTGAAAAATTGAAACGATTAATATTTAAGCCATTTAAAGATTTCCTTATAAGTTGGTTTCTTTCCATACATCAAAATACCAACTCTATAAATCTTCGCAGCAAACCACACCATACCGATAAAAGTTGCAAAGAGAATTACTACCGAAACAATTTGTTGCCAAAGCGGCACACCGAATGGTATTCGCATTAACATAACCACCGGTGAAGTAAAAGGAATATAGGAAAACACCTGTGAAACCATGCCATGTGGATTATCGATAACGGTGAAAAACCCTACATAAACCGCCAAAATAAGCGGCATTAAAATAGGCATCATAAATTGTTGCGTGTCTGTTTCGCTATCTACCGCAGCACCTACTGAAGCATAAAGCGAGGCATATAATAAATAACCGCCGATAAAGAAAAGAATAAACATCACAATCAAATTGGCGATTGGCAAATTGTTTATTTCCATCATTATATCTTGCATCATTTGTTGGGTTCCGCCGTTAACATTTTGGTCTACCATCTGTGCAGTTGGTGATCCAGCCGTGGGGTCTATTCCAAAAATAGATGTTACTGCCGTCATCAAAACCAAAATGAGAACTACCCAAATCAAAAATTGTGTTATTCCTGCCAACGTGGTTCCGAATATTTTTCCCAAAAGCAGTACTCTAGGTTTTACCGATGAAATAATCACTTCTATCACCCTGCTGGTTTTCTCCTCAATCACACTTCGCATAATCATATTACCATAAATAATGATAAACATGAAAAGTAGGTAACCAGCCGCTCCTCCAAATATCAGCTTGAGACCAGAGCCCAGCTTTGAAGTCTCTTGCCCCCCGAAGGTCTCTTGATTGGCTCTAATATTTATATGAAGGTTTTTGATGGTTTCGGAATCAATTCCTGCTTCCTTCAATTTCATGGTATTCACTTTATTTTCTAGCAACTTGTTGATATCCCCCATCAGAGAAACCGAAGGCGAATCTGTAGAATAGAATGTTATTTCCTTCGAAAGATCATCTAGGTTTTCTGTTTTTGGAATATAAAGAAAGCCATAGATATCTTGGGTTTCGGCTTCCTTTTTAGCTTCAGGGAAAGCAGTGTCAGAAAGAATTTTATACTGTAAATGCGGTGTGTTGTTGAATTCATCAACAAACAACCCACTATCGTCCAAAACCACAATATTTCGAACGGTATCATTGTTTAAGCTAGACAAATAGGCTACCAACGCAAAAATACCCACAAAAATAAGCGGGCTTAAAAACGTCATTATTATAAACGATTTATTGCGAATCTTGGTAAGGTATTCTCTTTTGATGATAAGAGGAAGATGGTTCATCGTTCTTTAGTTTTTTTGTATGGTTTCAATAAAAATATCGCTGGCCGAAGGAATGACCTCAACAAAATGAGTCAATTGCCCTTGCGAAGTGAGGTAGTTTACAAAATCATTGATAGCTATGGAGTCCGGCACTTTTACCTTGTATTGCAATTCGTTATTTATACTTTTAAACGTTGCAGGAAAAATTTCAAATTTTTCTTTCAACAAGGCCGAAGTTGCGGCGTGATCTGGCGTAGACAAACCAATTTCAAAAACATTGTTTTTGTACTGACGCTTAATATCCACTAATTTTCCATCCAGTATTTTATTAGATTTATGAATTAAGGCAATATGATCACACATTTCTTCAACAGATTCCATACGGTGGGTAGAAAAAATTACGGTTGCCCCATCGTCACGAAGTTTTAAGATTTCATCTTTTATAAGGTTTGCATTTATAGGATCAAAACCGCTAAAAGGCTCATCAAAGATCAAAAGCTTAGGGTTGTGAAGCACTGTAACCACAAACTGGATTTTTTGTGCCATTCCCTTGGAAAGTTCCTGGATTTTTTTGTCCCACCAATCGCCAATTTCCAGTCTGTCAAACCAGTATTTTAGCCTATGCTTTGCTTCCTGTTTTGTAAGTCCTTTTAGTTGCGCCAAGTAAAGAACTTGCTCGCCAACTTTCATTGTTTTATATAGCCCTCGCTCTTCAGGAAGATAGCCTATATTTTGAATATGATGAGGCTGCAATGGTTCTCCGTCCAAAATGATAGAACCCGAATCTGGCATGGTAATTTGATTAATAATGCGTATCAAGGTTGTTTTACCTGCGCCATTAGGCCCCAACAAGCCAAAGATGCTTCCTTTTTCCACTTCTATTGACACATCGTTAAGTGCCTTATAATTACCGTAGTTTTTGGAGACATTGTTGACTACTAAAAGTTTTTCCATAGATTTTAATTGAAGTATGTAAATATATTGATTTGAGAATCGTAGTACTCGAAAGAAGGCAAGATTTATGATTTTTTTAGATAAATGAATTAGAGGAGAGAAAAAAGAGGAAAGAAATAATACGGGGGACGGATGAAGGTTGCAGAATGACCGATGCTAGATGACGGATGATCGTTTCTGCAAACTTTAGGGGTTAGGGGCTTGCTTAAAAGCAAAACCCACCCAAAAAAATAAATTCTTGGGTGGGAAAAAAAATTGCTATGAAAAAGAAAAATATCACTTCTAAGTCGAAGCGACCTTTCAAATATATATAAAAATATCTATTTAACGTTTAATTAAGAGAACATATCTTTAACTTTTTCAAAAAAGGACTTATCCTCCTTCTCTGGCTTCGGCTCGAAATGCTCGTCATCACTCATTCTTTCAAAAAATTCCTTTTGTTCTTTTGAAAGTGATTTTGGTGTCCAAACATTTACGTGAACCAATAAATCACCGGTTCCATATCCATTAATACTTGGAATTCCTTTATTTCGAAGACGCAAAATTTTACCACTTTGGGCGCCAGCATCAATTTTTATACGAACTTTCCCAGTAACGGTCTCTATTTCTTTAGAAGTTCCCAATACTGCATCAGAAATACTTATATATAAATCGTAATGTAGGTTATCGCCTTCACGCTGTAATCTGTCATGTGGTTTTTCTTCTATGGCTACCAAAAGATCTCCTGGAATTCCATCACCTGGAGCATCGTTTCCTTTTCCAGAAACTTTGAGCTGCATTCCGTCAACAACACCAGCCGGAATCTTGATGGAAACTGTTTCTTCAGTCAACAACATTCCTTCAGCATCTGCATTTGGCGGCTTAGAATCAACAACTTGACCCAAACCTCCACAAGCACTACAGGTTGCGGATGTTTGCATACGTCCCAAAATTGTATTTTGAATTCGCGTTACCTGCCCTTGCCCGTTACAAGTAGAACAGGTTTTATAGGTTGTTCCCTTTGCAAGTTTCTTGCGTTTTACTTTTATTTTTTTCTCAACACCAGTGGCTATTTCTTCCAGTGAAAGTTGCACGCGAATTCGCAAATTGCTTCCCTTTACGGTTCTGCGGCCGCCGCCACCAAAACCTCCGCCGAAGCCGCCACCGCCGAAACCACTACCGAAAATATCTCCAAACTGACTAAAGATATCGTCCATATTCATTCCGCCGCCGCCAAAGCCACCGCCGCCTTCAAAGGCTTGGTGACCGTATTGGTCATAACGGGAACGTTTATTGGGGTCCCCAAGCACCTCATAAGCTTCAGCTGCTTTTTTAAACTTGGCTTCTGCTTCGTGGTCGCCAGGATTTTTATCAGGGTGATGTTTTATCGCTTTTTTTCGGTATGCTTTTTTAACTTCAGCAGCCGTCGCACTTTTTGAAATCTCTAATATTTCGTAATAATCTTCCTTCATATTTACTGTCCTATAACAACTTTTGGGTAGCGGATTATTTTATCGCCAAGGGTGTAGCCCTTTTCCACTATATCAATAATTTTACCTTTTAGCTTCTTTTCTGGAGCTGGAATTTGTGTAATTGCTTCGTGTGAATCTGCGTCAAAAGTATCGCCAGGTTTCACGTTCATAAGCTCTAAGCCTTTGTTACGCAAAGTTTCGCGAAGTTTATTATTTATTAGGCCAACACCTTTAAAATGACTGTCATCCTCCATAGATTCAATTTCCTTTAAAGCACGCTCAAAATCGTCCAATATTGGGAGTAAAGAACCTATTACGTCCTCTCCTGCTGTCTTGAACATTTCAATACGTTCACGAGAAGTACGTTTCTTATAATTTTCAAATTCAGCGAAAAGTCGTAAATACCGATCTTTTTCGCGTTGAAATTCGTCTTGTAGCTCAGAAAGAGCATCAGTCACATTTTCTTCGGCAATTTCCTGCTCGTTTATTCCTTTATCTTCGAAAACCACTTCTTCTTCGTGGTCTTCTTTGAATTTATCATTTTTGCTCATAATAGCGTTTGTTTCATTTTTTTCTGAAGGGAGCAAAAGTACTGCCATTTGTGCTAAAATGTCAAAATGTCACGGCTTTTAATTTAATAATACTTTAAGAAAAATCATATATATTAAACTTATGTTTGCCGTCCATTATAAAAACCAATAATTATGAAATCAACATCTTTAAAAATTACAATGTTAGCCTTTGTTGCAGTGGGAGCATTCTCTTGCAAAAACGCTGAAAAAGATACCGAAGTTGCAACGGAACAAGCAGCCGAAGCAACAGAAATGGCAGTGGAATACACGGTAGATCCAGCCGCTTCACAAATTATGTGGGAAGGTTCAAAACCAACCAAAACACATAACGGAACAATAGCGCTTTCTTCAGGAGTTTTTCATCTTAACGAAGGAAATGTTGAAGCTGGAAATTTTATAAT
Source organism: Aequorivita capsosiphonis DSM 23843 (assembly GCF_000429125.1). Classification (GTDB taxonomy): domain Bacteria; phylum Bacteroidota; class Bacteroidia; order Flavobacteriales; family Flavobacteriaceae; genus Aequorivita; species Aequorivita capsosiphonis. The sequence continues at coordinate 169,029 of NZ_AUBG01000007.1, read as the reverse complement.
TGATATGAATACTATCAACGTTCAAGACTTGGAAGGCGATGATAAAGCAGGTCTTGAAGCTCACCTTAAAGGTACGGCAGACGGGAAAGAAGGTGATTTTTTCAATGTGAAGGAATACCCATCTGCAAAATTTGAAATGACAGGTATTGAAAATAATGTGGTAAAAGGAAACTTGACCATTAAAGACAAAACCAATGCTGTTGAATTTCCTGCATCTGTAACTATGGATGGAGATAAAATGATGCTAAAGAGTGAGACTTTTGAATTAGACAGAACAAAATGGGATGTGAATTTTGGCTCAAAATCAATATTTCCAAATTTAGGAGATAAGTTTATTGACGATACGATGACGATTACACTTTCCTTGGTTGCCAACAAGGCATAACCCAAAGAAGAATTCAATATATAAGAGAGACCTTTTGCGGGTCTCTTTTTTTTTACAATAAATCCTGTAAAGCGTTCTCTAGATTGTAGAATTTAAACTGATACCCAAGTTTTTCAATTTTTTGGGAACTGACCAATTGTCCTTCTAAGACCAAAATAGCCATTTCACCCAACAGAAGTTTTAGCGCAAACGCAGGAATATTCGGCAACCAAAGTGGGCTATCCATTTTTGCAGCAATCATTTTGGTCATTTTTTTATTTTGAACGGGATTTGGAGCTACTGCATTGAATATTCCTTCTACTTGATTTTTTAGCAGAAAAAGATAAATTCCTGCTATATCTTCAAGATGAATCCAAGATTGCCATTGATCACCACTTCCCAATGGAGCGCCAACCCCTAATTTTATGGGCTTAATTAACTCTGAAAAAGCTCCGCCTTCTTTCGCTAAGACTACTCCAGTACGGACTTTGCTTACTTCCATGCCCAAATCCAAAAATTTAGTTGCTGCTGCTTCCCAAGCAACCACAACATTTGCTAAAAAGGTGTCGTCAACCGCTTCGTCTTCTTCGGAATATAATTTTGTTTTAGAATTAGGGTATACACTAACCCCACTAGCAGAAATAAAATGAACAATATGATGATCTATTTCTTGAAGCTTTTCATAAATCAAGTTCATACTTTCGATCCTGCTATTGAGAATTACCATTTTGTAATTGTCTGTCCATCGTTTTGAAATGGAAGCTCCTACCAAATTAATAATCGCTGATGTATCTTTAAAGGCATTAATATCGATCTCCCCTTCCTTGGGATTCCAATAAAAACCTTGATAATTTTCGGAGTTTTCAATCTTTTCTTTACTGGTGGTTAGATAGTTAACAGCAATATTATTACTGTGACATTGTCTAACCAACTCACTCCCAATTAACCCCGTAGCCCCAGTAATTAATACTCTTTTCATAATATTCTAAATTTATAGAATCAAGAATGAACAGCAAAGCTCCTTAACGGAAGATTGTGATTTTTGGCTTCGGTATAAACTTCTATTTTCTGTGAAAATAGAAATTCATTCAGCCACCTTCAATTGGGATTCGGTAATTCGTGAATTGTTAAATCGGGATTCGATGATTCCAGATTCGGACATTCAGTTTTTTTTGGAATAAATCTAACTTTTTAAAGCTTGGAGTAATTTTGAACTTTGAATCTTGAACCTTAAATCTTGAATTTAAGATTTCGTACCCCTTAACATTTCCTTTTTTCCCGGAGGGCCTGGAAGACGCTCAACCCTAAAGCCCACGGCTTGCATAGCTCGTCTCGCATTACCATTTGCTGCATAAGTAACCAATACACCTTTGGGTTTTAGCGAAGCATACATGATAGCGAAGATATCTTCCGTCCAGAGTTCTGGTTGTACCCGAATTCCAAAGGCATCAAAATAGATTAGATTGTAGTTGTTTACTGCAGAAATATCCGAAAATAATTTCTGTTCCTTCCGTAGTTGAAATTTTTGTGAGACAATCACATTTTCTTCCCAAGGAGAATTGTGGAGTTTTAGGAAGACTTCCTCCGATGTCTTCAGCATTTCGCTGTAATTCATCTTTTGATACTCCTCCTCACCTAGCGGAAAGGCCTCAACCCCCGTGTATTCAATACTCCAAGAATGTTTTTCCGATTCCAAAAAAGTTAATAAGGCGTTTAAGCCTGTTCCAAAACCAATTTCTAAAATAGAAATCTTAGAAGTTGCATTTTCTGAAAGCCAATGATAAAGTCCTTCTTTAATAAAAACATGAAGGGCTTCAGCTATTGCACCGTGTTTGGAGTGATATTGTTCGTCCCATTCGGGAATGTGCAAGGTATAAGAACCATCGCCTGTCTTTAAAAGTGTACGTTTCAAAGGAACTATTGTTTTTCCACTTCTGGAATCAACACACCATCGGCTTCAAAAGCCAAAGTGCGTTTTGGCGTTGTGATAGCGGCAATTTCTTCAGGAGACTTTCCTCCATCCTCGGCGTAGTGACGTTGATCTTCTACACTCATTTCTTCAACATAAGCTTTACCATTAACGATTATTTCCTGTCCGGCAATATCCTTTGGCATAAAAAACTCATAATCCTTAAACCGTACCATTGCCTGGGCTTCGCCTAAATCAAGATTCATCCAACATCCTTTTTTCTGACAAACTTCTTTTACCGTTGATGCAAACTTTACATTCAAAGTATCTCCAAGGTTTATAGTTTTATATTTTTCCATCATTTCGGATTTGGTCAAAACATCTGCATCCGTAATTTCATCGCCAAAAGATTGATAGTTCATAGCCATTTCTTCTACCTTAGGAACTACTTTTTCTTCGGATTTTTCGTTTTTACAACTAAATGAAACAACAGATATTGCGAGAATGAACAGTATTTTTTTCATTTTAAAAAAATTATTAATTTATTGATTACTATTGCTTTGCAATTTTAAGGATTTTTTAAATTTTTAATGGTTTAAATTTTGCCTATTTTTACGAAATAAACATTTCTACCAATGAATTCTTCTACAACATCAAAATTAAATATACAAAAAATCGAGTCTTCTCGCCTTGGGGAAGTAGATTTTAACAACCTAGTTTTCGGAAAAATATTTAGCGACCATATGTTTGAATGTGACTATAAAGATGGTGAGTGGCACAATCCTACTATTAGACCTTATGGCAACTTATCTATTTCGCCTGGAGCAAAAGTTTTTCATTATGGCCAAGCTGTTTTTGAAGGAATGAAGGCTTACAAGGACGATCAAGGAAAAGTGTGGTTGTTTAGACCCGAGCAAAATTTTGAGCGCATCAATAAATCATCTAAACGTTTGGCTATTCCAGAGTTTCCTCGCGATATTTTCTTTGAAGGCTTAAACAACTTGATTAAAATGGATAAGGATTGGATCCAACCTGGTCTTGGCAACTCATTATACCTTCGCCCCTTTGTTATGGCAACCCAAGTTGGCGTTTCGGCTTCGCCTTCTACAGAATATAAATTTATGATTTTAACAACCCCAGTACAAGCCTATTACACTGGTGATGTGCGAGTTGTTATTGCTGACCATTACAGCCGTTCTGCAAATGGTGGCGTAGGTGCTGCTAAAGCTGCAGGAAATTATGGCGCACAGTTTTACCCGACCAATCTGGCCCGTGAAAAAGGCTTTCAGCAAGTAATCTGGACAGACGATAGCGAGCACAAATATCTTGAAGAAGCAGGAACGATGAACGTTTTCTTTAGAATAAACGATACCTTAATAACAGCTCCAGTTAGTGATAGAATTTTGGACGGTGTAACACGGAAAAGTGTAATAGACCTTGCAAAACACAATAATATAGATGTAGAAATACGCCCAATTTTAGTTTCCGAATTGGTGAAGGCTGCCAAAGATGGAAGTCTAAAAGAAATTTTTGGAGCTGGAACAGCGGCGGTTATTAGCCCTGTGAGTGCTTTTGGACATAAAGAAGAAATTTATGAGCTCACCAAACCAGAAGATAGTTTTTCTACCCGCTTTAAAAGTGAACTGATGAATATTCAGCATAACCTGGCCAAAGATCCATTTAATTGGAGATACGAAGTTTTGTAAAAAACAAAACTTAATTTCCAAATTTCAAAAAACTCAAATTCCAAATAAAGACCAAGATTCCAAATTGCAAAAGATCAAACTTTTTGGAATTTGGAATTTGGAATTTGGAATTTTACCCTTCAAGTATTTCTTTAATTTTAGGCTGAAAGTAATCAGGTCCCTTTAAAACTTTTCCATCCTCACGATAGATTGGTTTTCCATCTGCTCCCAATTTGCTCATGTTACTGCGTTGGATCTCATTGAAGACTTCTTCAATTTTATGTTGCATACCATGTTCTATAATCGTCCCACATAAAATATAAAGCATATCTCCAAGCGCATCTGCAACCTCAACCAGATCATTGGTATTGGCTGCTTCAAGGTATTCCTCATTTTCTTCACGCATCAGCTTATAGCGCAATAGATTTTTTTTGATGCCAAGATCGGCAGTAGGAGTTTCTTTAAACCCCAAGCCAAATGCTTTGTGAAATTCTTTAACGGCTGTTATTTTGTTTTTCATATTTCTGTCCCGCGAAGGCGGGTATCTTTTAGTTATTAATTGATATATATTTGGTCAATGGATTCAAAATTGAATTAGAAGCTAGAACAATTTTGAATAGGTTCCCAAATTTGTTGTGTTTCCCTTAAGTCTTGTCTCTTGTTTCCTGATTAATCTCTATTTTTGCAGCCACAAAACTACAAATTAATGTTCAGTACGGGCCAATTGGTTTTCGCCATTATATTCTTTGTTGCTTTTATCATTGTAATGATAATTAGCTACCGTGGCGATAAGAAGCTACATAAAAAATACTACAAAGGAAGCCTTTGGGTACTAGTCGGATTTATTATTTTCATTCTTCTATTAATAGTAATGAAAACATATTTCAAGCCTTGATTCTCCTGTAAAAATTACCATTTTTCTTATTCTCAATTGTGTATTAAATACATTTCGGATAATAGCATTACCCATAATTCTTCTATGAAAGCTATATTAAAGACTCGTGTTTTTAAATGTCGCATCCTTTGAATACCACTACACAGTATTAGCGTCTTATGATTAATAATAGATTCATTCTTTACTGATTTATAGCGAAAAGCCTATAATTATCTTGAGAAGTTCCATGTTGTCAATCAACTTTTTGATAAGCTTATTCTACTCGGCATTTCAGCCATTTAACAATTACCAAAAAAGCAAGCTTAAACTTTCTCATATTTCCTCTATGTATAGCTTTAATAGGGAAAAATCCTTTGTAAAAAGGGGGTTTTATCTCCTGCCTATCTCAATCTTGATTCCCATCTTTGTCAATATCAACAACTTAAAACAACTAACTCATGACCAAATTAAAATTATTTATTCCGATCTTATTACTTTTTTCAATCATTTTAACAAGCTGTAGTAAAGATGATGACAATGAAATAAAAATAAATGACACTTCTATAATACCTTCTACTAATCTTGACCGTCCAAACACTTTTTTGGGGTGTATTGAAATTGAAGGTAGGATATCGACCATTGAAGCATGGGACCACGGACAGATTGATGGGGACATTGTTTCTATAATTGCAAACGGCGATGTTATTGTTGACGAAAAAGTCCTCGATGGTCCTTCAAACAAAATAAGTGTCGATTATGATTTTGGTTACAATGGCTATAACTATGTAACTCTTTACGCACATAATTTAGGGAGCATCTCGCCAAATACCTGCACGATTACAATTAATGGAACGGAGTATGTCTTGGAAGCAAATTTACAAGCTAACGGATCTATTGATGTAATTGTAGGTGGATATGGCGTTACTTGCGACGCTGGTAATTAAGAAACCGGCACTGTAAACACTTAAGACAGTATTGCATTGTTAAACAATAAACCTGTCAACCTATTTTATTCTGAAAAAGCCTTCAACCTTAATTGTTTGAAGGCTTTTCACTTAAAAATACCCTCCACAGGGTATTTTTTTATTTTCTTCTTCAACCTATTTTTGATATTCAACAATTAATCTAACCCATATGAAAACAGTACTAAAATTATTATTTCTTCTTTTTATCACCACAGGAAGCGGAATAGGCTACGCCCAAACCATAGACCCAGATACCGGTGAAGTAATGGAAGAGGTTGAGGAAGAAGAAAACACCGGCCTCAGCGAAAAAGAACAAGAGCTACTTGACAAGATGATTAAATTGGACCGGCATAAACCTTTTAGGTTGCGCACCAGTTTTAGCAACCAATTTGCATCCCTAGATGCCAGTGATATTGGAGCGGACAAGGCATATACTTTAGCCTTAGACATTCCCACCTTTACAATCTATAAAGAATTGTACATTGATATCCGCGGCTTTGTCAGTGGACAAATATTCAGTGATGACGTTGTCAATCAAATTGAGCAAGATTACCTTATAATATATGGCGCCAGTGCTAATTTTAATTATAGTCTCAAAATAATTGATGGACTTTATATTGTGCCTTTTGTAGGGTATGGACTTATACAAAGCACTAATCTAGAACTTGACATAGCCGACATAGATCCATCCAATCCAGAAGCAGTAAACCTTTTTGCCTTTACCGCAGAGAATGAGAAAAACGGAACCCACCTTAACTACGGAGTATTCTTGGATTTTTCATTCACTTTAAAGTCTAACGGAATAGGCCTTACAGCTGGATTTTCCAATTTCAACAAGTTCACTGTTGGAATTCAGTTTTAATTGAATAAAAAACCTTCTAAAGAAATAATATGAAAAATATACTACTACTTTTTACCATCATGGTTTTCATAATTTCGCCATCATCTATTGCGGAAAACAAAACTTTTGATGCCGTAATGGGAAAGAAAAAAATAGAATTGCGAACTTCAGAAAAAGATGCCGAAATATTTATGAATGGCAGAAAGATAGGTACAGGTACAGCTTTGATTGTTGTTCCTAAAGAAGACTGCGTTGTGGTAATCATAAAAAAAGAAAGTTTCCTTACAGAGAAAATAGAATTCTGCAATAAGAAGGAAATGGAGAAACTATCGAAAACGCACACCGTACAAATGCGGCCAGACGAATCTCACGAAGCAACTGTTTATGCAGAAAACTTAAATAGAGATATTATTTTAAAATGTGAAAACATTGATAAAGACCAAGCCTGGAAACTCATTAACCAGATTTTGCTAACCTATGTGGACGTAATAGAAATGGCAGATAAAGAAACAGGCTATCTGCGAACAGGATGGAATTCACAGACTTATACCCAAAATACGGTACGCACCCGCTTTATAATAAAAGAAACATCTACAGAACCCCTAGTATTTAAGTTAAAGTTGATCAGTCAACAGTCTCAACAAGCCCAAAGCAACCCTCATCAGGACCAACTATTTAAGGACTGGGATCGCTTGTTGCGGAAATACACCAATGCCATTAGCGAGTTTCAGGCAAGGATTAAGTAGATATCCTTTACTTTAAAAAATCAAATAGTACAATTAGCCAAATTGATTTGTTTCATTTTTAAATAAAAAAACCTCCCAGGAATTAACTTTCTGGGAGGTTTTTAAATTATTTGAAACAAGAATTAATTCATAGCAGGCAAATTGCTGTAATTTTTTGAATAGTATAACATCTGTTCAGCAAAATCTTTTGGCTGTTCAACGCTAAAGCTTTCAATCTCGCCATCATCATTCATTTTTGGAACAAGCATTGGGTTTACAAAACCGCTATAAGGCGCTGCTGTAAACTGCTTATTACGCTCTAAAATTTCCTTATGAAGATCTTGATCCACTTTTACACCATAGGTTTCAACTAGATTTTCCACCGCGGCATAATCACCTTCACTTTTAATTCGTTGTGTTTCGCGAAGTAATTGACCAAATAAATCGTGTAGTTTATCATAATCGTTGATGTTGTAATAGGTTTTACCATCACGCGTTATCTTTTCAATCACGTTATCGGCTTTTCCTTTTTCGAAAACCCAAGCTGAAACCCATTGGCGGTTTCGCATATGCGCTTCTTCAACATCGTCTCCAAGATTTAAACGAATCAATTGCGTCATCAACCCATTACGGATGTATCCGTCATAAGCTGCCATTCCAACTTTTTTCCAATCGTCAACCAAGCCAAGTTCTTGCAATTTTGGATTGTATAGGTAATAAAGACCAACTAAATCTGCGCGTCCTTCTTCCAAAGTAGAAGCATAGTTTTTAAGGGTTTCCTTTGTTTCGCCTACACCTGGATTAAGCTGCCCAGAAGCATGCCCAATAACTTCGTGAAGTGCGGTATGAAGTTTATCTGCCAGTTGCCCGTATTTTTCTTCCAACTCCAATTCTTCTTCATCATTTACAAATTCCTTCAATCTACCAGTGCTTCCCGCATTGTTGTAAGCATCAATAATATTACCCAGTGAAACCGATTTGCTTCCTACGGCAGCACGAATCCAGTTTGCATTTGGAAGGTTTACACCAATTGGCGTACTTGGAGAAGAATCTCCAGCTTCACCTGCAACGTTTACTACTTTATAAGTTACCCCTACAACATTTTTCTTTTTGTGCTCTTCCATTAAAGGAGAGTTGTCTTCAAACCATTGTGCATTTTCAGAAACGACTGCCATTTTTTCTGACATGTCAAAATCCTTTAGTTGAACGATGGTTTCAAAAGAGCCTTTATATCCCAATGGATCATTATAAACTTCAATAAAACTGTTTATATAATCGATATTACCTTCGGTAGCTTTTGTCCATGCCACGTTATAATCATCCCAAGTTTGAAGATCTCCGGTTTTATAATATTTAATCAAAAGACCCAGTGCATCACCTTGCGCTTGGTTTTCAGCAACACCTTCTGCCTTTTCTAACCATTCAACTATTTTATCAATTGCAGAACCGTAAAGTCCACCAGACTTATAAACCAACTCCTTAAGCGTTCCATCTTCTTTTACCAGTTTTGAATTTAAACCGTAGGAAAGTGGCTTTTTTGGATCTGGAGATTTCTTATTGCCATAAAAATTTTCCACATCTTTATTGGTAACGTTTGGCCCGTAAAAGTTTACTGCACTTTCAGCTACATTATCCACTCTTTTTGCTTGGTTTACTTTTTTGGAATCTTTATCGTTAAAAAGTACGTCAAAAGCTTCCCCTTCCAACTGCGTATTGGTATCCGTTAAAAGTTGCTTTAAATAGTCAGAAGAAAAGTCTGGTTTCATTTTAGCATTTGAATAATGATGATGAATTCCACCGCTAAACCAAACGCGTTTTAAATAGATTTCAAAGTTTTTCCAATCTTCAGTAGTCTTATCGCCTTCGTAGGTATTGTAAACATTTTCCAATGCCTTTCTAATAGTAAGGTTGAAACGATAATTCTGATCCCAGATAATATCTCTTCCTGCCAAACCAGCCTGAGTAAGATAATATACTAGTTTTTGTTCCTTTAATGTAAGCTGTTCCCAACCTGGAATTTGATAACGTAAGATTTTAATATCGTCGAACTGCTCAACGTTATAATCAAAGTCTGTAGTTTCTACAGTTTCCACTTGGGCCATATCTTTTTCCTCTTTCTTTTCATTACAGGAAAAAAACAGCATGCCAGACATTGCCATGGCAAATAAAAAGCTATTCTTCATTTTAAATATTTTATTGATTTTAGCAAATGTACTAAAATATATTTCCCAATATTAAATATGGTAAATTGAAATAGGATTGCAGCCATTGATTTTCAGTAGCATCAATGATTTTTAACTATCTTCGCAATGCAAATCAACTCTAAGCAAATGAAAATATTAAAGTACTTACTTTTTCTTGTTCTTATTATTATAATTGGTAGCGCTATTTATTTTGGCACAAAAGATGGAACTTATGATATTCAAGATTCTATGGTAATTGATGCTCCACCAGAAGTTGTCTTCAGCAAAGTGAATAATTTTAAAAGCTGGGAAAAATGGGGACCTTGGAAAAAAGAAGATCCTGAGACTACATTTACCTATGCTGAAAAAACATCTGGCGAGGGTGCTTCTTATTCCTGGAATGGTAATATGAATGGATCAATCACTACAACTAAGGTTATTCCTAATAAAGAAATTGAACAAAATTTACTCGTAAAAACCCCCATGGGCGAACGAAATTCTATCATGTATTGGGATTTTGAGGAAGTTGAAAATGGAACAAAAGTAACTTGGGGAACAAAGGGAGAACATACCCTAGTAGACAAGGCATATCAATCTATAAAGGGAAGTGATTATAAATCCAAAGTCCACGAAATGAATAAAGTTGGTCTTGAAGGATTAGCTGCCGAGGTGATAGAAGACATGAAGCAATACGCTATAAACGTAGATGGCGTTACCCAATACGGCGGAGGTTACTATATGTACACTACTTCGGTTGCCAAACAGGATGAGCTCGAAGAAAAAACAAAACCAATGATGAATGAAGTAATGGGTTTTGTTACTAGAAATAAGCTGAATACGGCTGGAAACCCTTTCACTCTTTACAACCAAATAGACAATGCAAATAATACGGTTATTTTTTCAACAGGTGTGCCTGTTAGAGAACAAGTAATCACGCCAGAGGGCAGTCCAGTGGTTTGTGGTTATATGGAACCCGTTTCTGCTGTGAAAACTACTTTAAAAGGAAATTATAAACACTTGGAGGAAGCCTATACCAAAACAAGAAAGTATATGGATAAAAATTCGCTTCAGATAGATCCTGATGGAAAAATGTTTGAAGTCTATATAACCGATCCCGAAAAAGTTCCAAATCCGGCAAATTGGGTAACCGAGGTTTATATTCCAATAATTTCAACTCCTGAACCGATAGAACAAGGAATTTAGATGAAACAATTAGCATTGGTTTTTTTAGGCGGAGGTTTCGGAAGTTCTTTGCGTTATGTGCTTTCCAAATATTTAAACGATTATGAAAACGGAATTCCTTTCGGAACCCTTGCTGCCAATGTCTTGGGAAGTTTACTAATAGGTCTAATTCTTGGACTTGCCTTAAAAAACAATTCCCTTTCCCAAAATACCGTTTTGTTTTTGGCCACTGGATTCTGTGGCGGATTTACCACTTTTTCTACCTTTGCCTATGAAAACCATCTCTTTTTAAAGGCGGGCGACTTTATGTCTTTCGCGCTTTACACAATAGCCAGTTTTGTAATTGGATTTGCTATGGTTTTCTTGGGAATGTGGTTAGTGAAGTTTTTTTAATGCTTCCCGAAATCTTTTACTCCAGCTTCAATTCTAATTAATATGTCGTTTTCCTTTGGAGGAATGGGGCAAGAATAGCGAGCGTTATAAGCACAATACGGATTATATGCTTTGTTGAAATCAATAATAATCGTGTCTCCTTCCGGAATTCTTTGATCTATATATCTTCCACCTCCATACGAGCCATCACCGCTTGTTAAATCAGTAAAGGGCACAAAGAGATAATCTTCATAACCAGGTTCATCATAGGGCTGCGTGCTTTTAAAAAGATTTAACACAATATCCTTTCCCTCTAAGGTGAAATGTGCCTCCCCATATTTTACGTATTCTGGCAGACGTTCCGTTGAAGTTGGCATTAAAAATGGCTTTTCGTCTGGAGTACGTATCAGTTTCGCCTTAACCCGATATTTTAAATCTATTGGATAAAATTCCAAGTTTTTGAAATCCTTAAAATCCTCAGGGGTTAAAATCGTAGTTTCGGGATTTGTGTATTCCTCATTCAATTCATCTTGTGCCGATTGGCTTTCAGAAACAAGAACTTGATCCTGCGCGATAATAACGGTGCTGAATAACAGCAATGAAAGAAGTAGTAAGTTCTTCATAATAGGGTTTTCCGTAAAAATAGAAAAGAAATTTATCTTTATAACGTGATATTTCAAACAATCTAACGTTCACCGAGCGAGTGAAATACACGACTCACCCCAATAAGACGTTTTATAAAATAAAAAGTAGTAGTTCATAACTCTTATTTATTTCTATTTTTAGCTAAAATTAAAAAACATGAAATACAGATTTACCCTTCTAATTCTCCTTATTACTTTCAGCAGTCAGTTTTGCCTTGCTCAACATATTCGTATTGATAAAAAAGAACTTGTCTTTTTGGCAGAACAACAAAAAGTGAATGTGTTATTTACTTTCGACAGTCTTACATTTGACGGGAAAAACATCCCAGAAGTGGAGTTTCTTCAAAACCGCTATGTGGAAGTTTCTGAATGGAAAGACAAGCAAGCTGCCAAAGAATGGCTTGTTCTTTATGATGAATACAAAAACAATCAATGGCAAGAAGCATTTATAAATACCTTAAATGAAAGAACTGCCAAATATGATAATACGCCGGTATTCAATAGGAATGATAGCACTGCAAAATACACAATTCAAGTAAACAGTGATTGGATGTATTTTGGATATAACGTAATTGTAGGGAAACAGCCATCAAAAGTGTCGATGACATTAAGTTTTTATGAAACAGCAAACCCATCCAATATTTTATTCGCTACAGATATAAGCAGAGCAATGGGAACCAATAATGAAAGTTACAATCTTAAAGATTGGCCTAGTTTCAGAAGGATGGAGAAAGCCTACATCAAAGCTGGATATAAGTTTGCACAAGCCTTAAAACGTGTTTTAGATTAATTTTTTATTGGGTGTCCGTAAAGCGTCATAATATATTACCAAAATTTAAAGAACATTGATAAACCAACCCTGAAAGAGCGCAATAATTAACTGCATTATAGAACGACGGCCATTTATACTGCCCTTTCAGGGCTGACCTTAACCTGGTTACGTGCTGATAGGGCGCTGCCCTATCTTATAATATGTTGCCCTTTCATGGCATATTCCGTCATTTTCAAAGGCTATGTTTACGGACGCAAAAATCAAAGCACAAAATGACAAAATCAATCATATTATTGATTACGGATATACAATTTTTTTATTTACGAAAAGATTTTTTCACTACATTTGATTACAAATTAAATCTAAAAATGAAGAATAACACATATATCCGCCAATCAACTCCGGTCATTTACAGATGGAAAAATCGGTGATGTATGTATTGATTATATAGCAATAAAATTATTCAATAGTAAAACGTCCCGGCTAAAATCGGGACGTTTTACATTTAACAGAAGAAACCAGGAACAAAAATCCTATTATCAATTTTTAAAAAACAATGATGAGAAGTTAGATATTCCATCTTATACCAATTTAATTTTGTAATGTCGTACAGAAAACGAAGTTGCTTTTTCGTTCTATGACGCTGCGATTGGTTTGCATAGCCATAGCTATGGAAATTATGAGCAACCTGCCTGCCGGCAGGCAGGGAAATAGAACGGAAAATGAACGAGTTTAAATGCGACATTACATTGTTAATTTGGTATTACTCCTATTAAATACTGATGAGAAAAATATATACCAATTATCTAGCGAATTTCCGAGGGCTTTCCCACGAAATTTGGCTTTTGGCCTTAGTCACTTTTGTGAACCGATCTGGAGCCATGGTAATTCCATTTTTATCATTGTACCTTATCAATGTTGAAGGTTTTGATTTGCCCCATGTAGGTTGGATTATGTCTTGTTTTGGTCTGGGGTCTTTGGTGGGAACCTATTTTGGCGGTAGATTGACAGATAGCATCGGATTTTATAAAGTTATTCTTTTTAGTCTGTTTTTTGGTGGAGTTGGATTTATGTTACTGCAGTTTATAGATTCCTTTTATGGGTTTTGCATCGGTATTTTTTTATTGACATTGATGACCGATTCTGGAAGGCCAGCAATATTTGTGGCTGCAGATACGTATAGCCGACCGGAAAACATTACCCGAAGTATTACATTAATTAGGTTGGCAATAAACTTAGGCTTTTCCGTAGGCCCTTTAGTTGGTGGATTGATAATCGCAAATATCAATTACAGCTCTCTTTTTTGGATTGATGGAGTCACTTGTATTTTAGCAGCTTTCGGCGTTATTGCGCTATTAAAACCTAAGAAACAAAAGGATAAAAAACCTGAAAAAACAATTGTTGTAAAAGAAGGAGTTCCTCCTTATCTAAATAAACTCTTTATCTTGTTTTTCGTTATTATGGTGGCGAACAGTCTCGCTTTTGTTCAATATTTTTCAGTGATGCCAATCTATTACGAAAAAGTACATTTTCTTTCAGAAGATCTAATTGGCTGGTTAATGTTTATAAATGGAGCGACCATAGTAATTTTTGAAATGCCTTTAATTAGCTGGCTCGACAGGAAAAAAATATCAAAAACGATGGCTACTTTCTGGGGTATTTTCTTCCTTGGTCTCAGTTTCTTGGTCTTAAATTTTACAAGTTGGACTGGGGTTTTGGTAATTGCGATGTTTTTAATGACTTTGGGAGAAATGATTGGCTTTCCATTTTCAAACGCGCTAGCACTTGAAATGGCACCGAAAGGAAGAAAGGGAAGTTACATGGGCTTATACAGTATGAGTTTTAGCATTGCGCATCTAATTGGCCATAACGGCGGCATGAATATGGCAAACAGCTTTGGCTATTTTAGTACGTGGAATATTTTTGCCATATTCCTGCTTTTCGTGGCAAGTCTAACCATATGGTTGTTTTTTATGCTTAGAAAAGCCGAGAGAAGAAAGGCTTAAATTAACTTTTGATTTTTTCCTTCTTAAGGTTTCTACGGTTTTTCCGACTTAGAATTACCGAATCCAAGCAAGATATCATAAGTGCTATTCCACCAAATAAACAAATTAGCCTCACCACTGTAGCGCCAGGATAATCCAATCCCGTAAAACCAAGTAAAGCTGAAATAATGGTGATTACTAAAAAATGGAAAGTATATTTTTTCATATCAAATTTTGGTTTGGGTGTTATAGTGATAAAGATAACTTGAAAGCGTTTATCAAAATCTTAAAAGCAATCCAATTACCAGATATTTAACAACAAAAAGTCAGGTTAAAGGTTTTAAGTCGTTGTTTTTTACCACCTGAGAAAGAACAATTTGGGTTTTTGTTTCGCCATAAATGATAAGTTGGTCTATAAATGCCTCCAAGTGTTTCTGATTCTTTAGGACTACTTCCATCACAATATTTTCGTTTCCGGTTATTCGGTAGCAATTGAGAACCTCATCATAGGTTTTTACAATTTCGAGAAAAGGTTTAAGTTTCCCCATAAAAGCGCGAAGTGTAATTATAGCCTTAAATTGATAACCCGCCTCAAAAGGTGATACCAAAGTGTGATATCCGTGAATAATGCCGGAATCTTCCATTTTTTTGATCCTTTCGGATACTGCGGGCGAGCTCATGCCTACTTGTCTTCCTATTTCTGTATTGGGTTGCCGCGCATTTTTCTGCAGACAATTGAGAATTTTCCAATTCAATTTATCTATACTCATATTAAGCTTTAATGTGAAATTAACATCATAATTAAAGCAAATATAGTAATTCACTTTAAAATCAATTGCTTAAAACCGTTTCTTGTGCTTAAATTTGATTCGCTATAAAAAGAACAATAAAATGTCATCGCCTTCCTTCGGAAACCATTCGCATTCGGCTATTTATAATAAAGCCTTAGATATATTCTCATTAAGTAGAAATATAGCTACCTATCTTAGCCAGGACCTTGCTCATCTTCAAAGAAATGGAATGGAAGATCCAAACATTTATTTTACAGGGGATATTGTTCAGCAATCCGTGTCTCTGGGACCTGAAATTCTGAAGGCAGAAAGCCAGTCGTTTTCCGAAGAAAAACATAAATACGCCGCTTCCGTGATGCGACTTTCAAACTTGCTGTATAAAAACTGCGAACGTTTGGAAAGAGTGAATAGTAACGGAAAAGATTTTTTACCCCTACTGCGTAAAGAGCTTAAAAAATTCAGAAAACTACAGCATACCTGGAGACTTACACTCTAATTTTCCAATCTACATACTTTCGGTTTATTTATTAAAATTCAATCCTTACATTTGTATAGAACCTAATCCACTATACTATGTTTGAGGAAGAAGATGATTTTGATCCAATGGAGCGGCACAATCGTGTACGACGAATGCCATTATTTATTAAAGCCGAAGAAATTTCAGAGTTGGTAAGGCATTTGGTTAAGTCTGTAGAAAACACCGATATCAAGTTTAAGCGGAAAGGTGAAAAGCAAATGCTGGAGCACAATCTGGATTATCTAATGTCAAACTCCATGATCATTCCAGCTAAAATTGCCGGTGCCGAGGGTGTTGATCTCTATGATATTAAAATGGAAAATGCTGCACTTATCCGTAGGGCAGCTCGTGAAATTATTTTAGATGCCCGAGGCATACAGATGCACGGTTTTAAGGAAACTGAATATTTAGATTTACTGCGAAAAGAAGTGGAAGAATTCCGGATTCTTTTTGCGGAATGGGTAAAAACCTTCGACCCTTGGGATTATATCATTGACCGTTGGGGATTATTCAATCCACCTGGAATAAATTATGACGACCACGATCCTGACGATGATATTCCATTTGACCCAAACGATATTCCCGATGAATTCTTTGGGAACTACGATGATGAAGAGGAGGATGATTATGATGATCTTGAAGAAGATTGGGACGAGGAGGATGATTCCGAAGAATAACTATCGCAATAAACGCGGATCAAAATCCATTTTATCTTTTCTGATAATTTTAAGTTTACCGAAATCTTTGTGGGAAGGATTTATCAATATATTATGCTCCTGATGTAAAACCGCGGAAGGAACTTTCATAGCCAAGGCTTCACTCTTTTTAAGCCACTTTGAGCCAAACATTTGTAATTGGTTTACGGCTTCTTCCGTACTCCATTTAGGCTTTATAAAATCTATGGACTGTATCTCTTTTATCGATGAATCAGGAATTTCGACTTCAATAAAAGAATATTCCAGCGGAAGTTCGGCATAGTCCACGTGAACAATTATTTCAAGCAAGCTTAAGGAAAGATTTTGCGCAAAATATAACATCGCATCGCCCACCATGTTCCAGCGGCCGCCATAAAGTCTAGCCCCTTCCCCAGACAAATCTTCTATATAATGTGTTTTGGTTATTCTATAAATTCGCACAACTAAGAAGGAATTCCATGAGCAATACGACCCATGATGTTTTTAACATATTGAATACCAAACCGGGTATCTAAAAAATCAAGGGGCTTTTGACCATTAAAGATATATGGCGTAGAATGCAACCATTTTCTAAAGTTATCAAGCGTTTCAAAAACGTCTATCCCTTCAGAAACCACCACGGCAATTTCAAAAAGCTGTTCTGAATTTGAAACAGTTAATAGATCATCATCTGCCTTTCGCTGTAGGGTGCGGTGTGAAACATGCAGCAGATCGCTTAGTTTATCCATAGAAATGTTTAAAACTTCACACAAGGAATAAACCACGCTTTTTGGCAAACCTTTTCTCGTAATGTGAATGAGATCTATATCACTATTTACAACTTGACCTACTTGACCAACACCTCCCAAAACGCTTACTATTCTATCAAAAGGATTATCCAGAAGGTAAAAAACTTCTGGTTCCTTAATTAAATTCACATCATTATGAGCTCCATACCTTTTCATATCCACGACATTTTACACAAATATATGTATTTTTGTCGTGTTTAAGAAATTTAATCCCTCTTTTTTACATATTGCGTCTATATTGCCCTCCCACTTCAAACAAGGCTTCTGTTATCTGTCCCAAAGAACATACCTTAGTAGCCTCCATTAGCTTTTCAAACATATTTTCATTGTGAATTGCTGCCGTTTGAATTTTTTCTATAGTCTCATTAGCTGTATTTCCGTACATCTTATGTAGGTTTTGCAAGGTCTCTATCTGTATTTGCTTTTCTTCTTCAGTTGCGCGTATTACTTCGGCAGGAAGAACTGTGGGGGAACCTTTACTACTCAAGAACGTATTCACACCTATTATCGGGAATTCCCCATTGTGCTTTAAGGTTTCATAATACAAGCTTTCTTCTTGAATTTTGCTACGTTGATACATGGTTTCCATCGCACCTAAAACTCCACCGCGTTCGGTAATACTGTCAAATTCTTTTAAAACAGCCTCCTCAACAAGATCGGTCAATTCTTCTATGATAAATGAACCTTGAATTGGATTCTCGTTTTTGGCAAGTCCTAATTCCTTATTAATAATAAGCTGAATGGCCATTGCACGACGTACGCTTTCTTCCGTTGGAGTGGTTATAGCTTCGTCATAAGCATTGGTATGCAAGGAATTACAATTGTCGTATATAGCGTATAAGGCTTGAAGCGTAGTACGAATATCATTAAAGTCAATCTCTTGCGCGTGCAACGAACGCCCGGAAGTTTGGATATGATATTTCAACATTTGTGCTCTTGGATTGGCACCGTATTTTTCCTTTAAGGCTTTTGCCCAAATTTTACGAGCAACCCTTCCTATTACTGCGTATTCAGGATCTATTCCATTGCTAAAAAAGAAAGAAAGGTTTGGTCCAAATTCATTGATATCCATTCCCCGGCTCAAATAATATTCCACGTACGTGAACCCATTTGAAAGCGTAAACGCCAATTGGGTAATTGGATTTGCTCCCGCTTCCGCAATGTGATACCCACTGATAGAAACCGAATAAAAGTTCCGAACTTTTTTCTCAATAAAATATTCCTGGACATCGCCCATCAATCGCAGGGCAAATTCCGTTGAAAAGATGCACGTGTTCTGGGCTTGGTCTTCCTTTAAAATATCTGCTTGAACTGTTCCGCGAACTTGCTGTAAAGTTTCATACTTAATTCTGTTATAAACTTCAGCATCCAAAACCTGGTCGCCAGTTGTACCAAGAAGCATCAGGCCTAAGCCATTGTTGCTTTCTGGTAATTTTCCGTGATATTTTGGGCGTTCGATTCCTTTTTCTTTATAAATCTTATTGATTTTTTTTTCAATATCGGCCTGCATTTCATTTTCAACGATATATTTTTCGCAGTTTTGATCTATTGCGGCATTCATAAAGAAACCTAACAACATTGGGGCAGGACCGTTGATGGTCATACTTACTGAAGTCAGAGGATGGCTCAAATCAAAGCCGGAATACAGTTTTTTGGCATCATCCAAACAGCAAATAGAAACTCCGGCATTCCCAATTTTTCCGTAGATATCTGGGCGGCGGTCTGGATCATTTCCGTATAATGTAACACTGTCAAAAGCGGTGGAAAGTCTTTTGGCCGGCAAGCCCATACTCACGTAATGAAAACGTCTGTTGGTTCGCTCTGGTCCGCCTTCACCAGCAAACATACGCGCGGGATCTTCCCCTGTTCTTTTAAAAGGATACAAGCCAGAAGTATAAGGAAATTCTCCAGGAACATTCTCTTGAAGCGTCCATTTTAAGATGTCGCCCCAAGCTTGATATTTTGGAAGTGAGACTTTAGGAATTTGCGTATGCGAAAGAGACTCCGTATGGGTATCTATATTTATTTCCTTTCCACGAACTTTAAAGCTGTAAATTGGATTTATGTATTTTTGAACTTTTTCACTCCAACCAGTGATTACTTCCCAGTTATACGGATCTAAATTCAACTTTTCACGGTCAAATTCGGCAAGCAAGAGTCTTAATAAGTCCTGATTCCCTGCCATACCGGCAGGCAAGTTCTCTGATCTTTTTATAGATTCTGAAACAATTCCACCTTTGTCAAGTTCTGGCTTTTCACCAGAAACGGATTCCATTGTTTTATAAATTCCATAAAGTTTTTGTGCTACTTCAGCCTGATCAAAAGCCTTTTTATCAAAAGCTCTATTACTTTCAGAAATTTCAGAAAGATAACGTGTGCGCGCCGGTGGAATTACAAAAACCTTTTCCTCCATTTCTTCCGAAACGTGAAAATCGCTTTTAAGATCTGCACTGGTTTTTTCTTCAATATCGGCCATTATAGCCTTATAAAGCTTGTTCATTCCGGGATCATTAAATTGCGACGCAATAGTTCCATAAACCGGAAGTTCGTCTTGCGGAGTATCCCACAATAGGTGGTTGCGTACGTATTGTTTCTTTACATCACGTAAGGCATCCAATGAACCGCGTTTATCGAATTTGTTGATAGCAACCAAATCGGCAAAATCAAGCATGTCAATTTTTTCAAGCTGCGTTGCGGCACCGAACTCGGGAGTCATCACATATAATGAAACATCGCTATGCTCTATAATTTCGGTATCGCTCTGCCCTATTCCAGAGGTTTCTAGAATAATTAAATCATATTCTGCAGCTTTTAATACCTGTATAGCTTCCGCTACATATTTTGAAAGCGCAAGATTGCTTTGTCTAGTCGCCAAACTGCGCATATAAACTCGTGGCGAGTTGATGGCATTCATACGAATGCGATCTCCCAACAAGGCTCCACCTGTTTTTCTCTTAGACGGATCCACAGAAACAATCCCGATCGTTTTTTCCGGGAAATCCACCAGAAACCTTCGCACTAATTCATCTACCAAGGAAGATTTTCCAGCGCCACCGGTTCCAGTAATCCCTAAAACCGGAGTTTTTGACTTTTTATTTTTAATATGAATTTTGTCGAGTGCTTCTTTTGCCACTTCAGGGAAATTTTCCGCAGAAGTAATAATCCGCGCAATTGACCCAATATCTTTCTTTGCAAGTCTGTCAACCTCTCCATTCAATGTATCGCCTATAGCAAAGTCAGCCTGTTCCACCAAGTCGTTGATCATTCCCTGAAGCCCAAGTTCACGCCCGTCATCGGGAGCATAAATACGCGTAATGCCATAATCCATTAATTCCGCGATTTCGGAGGGAAGAATCACGCCGCCGCCGCCGCCGAATATTTTAATATGGCCAGCACCTTTTTCCTGCAATAAATCATACATATATTTAAAGTACTCATTATGCCCACCCTGGTAGGAAGTCAAGGCGATTGCATTGGCATCCTCCTGAATGGCGGTATTCACCACCTCTTCAACGCTTCTGTCGTGCCCAAGGTGAATTACCTCCACCCCAGTAGATTGAATGATACGCCGCATAATATTAATGGCCGCATCATGGCCATCGAACAAGGAGGCTGCTGTTACTATACGGACTTTATATTTTGGTTTATATGGTTTTATCTGTTGCATAATTTAGTTTTCTTAAATATAGAAGTTGCAAATTTAATGAAAACCTAACGAACATAACCCCTAACCCCTAAAATGATGTTAAAAATAATTCAAAAAACCGTTGTGTTTATTTATTATTTTTGTATATTGCTTGCTCAATATTAAACATTTAAAACCAAAACATTATGAAAAAAATTTACATTATGGCACTTGCTCTAGGTGCATTTAGTTTATCGATGAACGCTCAAACGGAGCTGACAGACGATTTTGAATCTTACAACTTAGGTCCGCTTTCACCACAAGCAGATCATTGGCGAACTTGGAGTGCTAGTGGCACAAGTGATGATGCTGATGTAAGCGACGACGAAGCTCTCTCTGGCGATCAATCTTTGCTTATCAGCAACAATAAATTAAGCGATATGATTCTTCTGACTCCCTCAGCTCCTTTGAGTGGAGATTATACCATGGAGTTTTACTTATACGTTCCAGCGGGAAAATCAGGATACTTTAATATGCAAGCAGCTTTAACTCCAAATGGAAGTGACTGGCAACAAGCATTAATGGGTGGAAACGTTTATTTTAACTGTAAGGATGATGATACCGGTAATGGAGGTAACACTCCCGGAGAAGGTGGAGTTACTGGTCTAATCGATTGTTCTGCATATGATGTAGTCTTTAGCTATCCAGAAGACGAATGGTTTAAAGTAACAAATATTTACGACCTTGACAATCAAACGTGGTCCATGAAAATCAATGATAACCTGAAATTTAGTGATTATCCTTTTGAGTTTGGAACTCAAGTATTTATTGAATTGGCAGGACTTGACTTTTACTCAGCAAGCTCTAACAACCAGATGTATATTGACAATGTAACACTTGCTAACGGATTAATTGGAACAGAAGATTTTACTGCCGATAAATTTTCTGTATATCCAAACCCAGTGAAAGATATGCTAAACATTAAATCTGCAGCCTCTGTAGATAATGTTGTTGTTTATGACATCTTAGGGAAAGTTGTTCTTCAAGAAAACCCCGGAAAGATTTCTCCAGCTATTAATATGAGCGGCTTAGCTTCTGGAACCTATATGGTAAACGTAACTATTGGAGGTTCTTCCAAAATGGTTAAGGTTCTTAAATAAAACCCTTTAAATTTTTTACATTACCTAAAGGTCTTTCAAGAATTGAAAGACCTTTTTTAATTTAGAAAAAAAACCAATTCCTTGTGAGTTTATATAAATACTGTAACTTTACAGACTAAAATCTTTATATTATGAAAAAAACTTACATTTTGGCACTTGCATTAGGTGCTTTTAGTCTATCTATGAATGCTCAAACCGAGCTGACAGACGATTTTGAATCTTATAATTTAGGCCCTCTTGCTGCACAAGCAGATCATTGGAGGACTTGGAGTGGTGTAGATGGAGGTACGGATGATGCCGACGTTTCTGACGACGAAGCTTTCTCTGGAGATCAATCTTTGCTTATCAGTGGAAATGTATTGAGCGATGAGATACTTTTGGTACCTTCTGCTCCATTATCTGGGATTTACTCTATTGAATATTATGCTTATATTCCTGCTGGTGCCTCTGGTTACTTCAACATGCAAGCTGCATTAACTCCTGAGGGACAAGCATGGAATCAAGCTTTGATGGGAGGTAACGTTTTCTTTAACTGTGGTGGCTCTACTCCAGGATCTGGTAGTATCGATCAAAGTCCCGAGGCAGAACCTTGTACTATAGCTGCAGTAAACTTTACCTATCCAGAAGATGAGTGGTTTAAAGTTGACTGCGTTTATAATCTGGATCTCCAAACTTGGGATATGTTTATAAACGACGTTCCAACATCTATTGAAAATTGGCCATTTGAATTTAACACGCAAGTATTTATTGAATTGGCAGGTCTTGATTTCTACTCTGCTGGTGTAACTAATAATATGTACGTTGATAATGTTAAGCTTTTTAGCGGTGACATTCTTGCTGCTAACGATTTTTCTGAAAACAAATTTTCAGTATATCCAAACCCAGTAAAAGATATGTTGAACATTAAATCTGCGGCTTCTGTAGATAATGTTATTGTTTATGACATCTTAGGGAAAGTTGTTCTTCAAGAAAACCCTGGAAAAATTTCTCCAGCGATTAACATGAGCAGCCTTCCATCTGGATCTTACTTAGTTAAAGTAACTATTGGAAATTCTTCCAACACAGTTAAGGTTCTTAAATAAGAATTTTAAAAAAATGTTTTATATAAAAAGACCCTTCGAATTCGAAGGGTCTTTTTTATATTTGGAATCTCAAAACATCAAAATCTATGTGGATTAAGAAAGCCTTCCTATTTTGTGCAGTATTTACGCTGCTATCGTGCGCAGAATTACAACAAGTAGCAAACAACCTCCCAAACCAAACCGGGGTTGGAATGGATTCAGCTCAAATAGCAAACGGCTTGCGTCAGGCTCTGGATAAGGGCATTGAAAAACAAGTAACCAAGCTCACTAAACCAGATGGATTTTATAAAAACCAGTTGGTAAAAATCATGCTGCCCCAAGAGTTGCAAAAAGTAGATCAGACCCTTCGAGATATCGGGCTGGGAAGCTTAGCTGATGAAGGACTAAAAGTGTTAAATAGAGCCGCTGAAGACGCCGTAAATGAAGCTACCCCCATATTTGTTAGCGCTGTAAAAGGAATTAACTTTTCCGATGCGAAAAATATTTTATTGGGGCCAGATAACGCAGCTACCAATTATTTGCAGCAGCGAACCAATACGGCGCTTTACACCAAGTTTAATCCGGTTATTAAGAATTCCTTTTCAAAAGTAGGTGCCGACCAAATTTGGAGTAACATTATCACAAAATATAACTCGGTTCCCTTTGTGACCAAAGTGAATCCAGACCTTACTGACTATGTTACCAATGAGGCTCTTAGTGGAGTTTATAAAATGATTAGCGTTGAAGAAAAAGAGATTCGAAGCAGTGTCTCTGCACGAACTACCACGCTCTTAAAACAAGTATTTGCCTTACAGGATTAGCAAAACTTTATTTTTTAACGTTATTGCTGTGATATCTAAGGTATTTATGATAGCCTTAACCCATCATTGGCAGTAAATTCTGTTATACAAAGCTATCTTTGCCCTAAGAATAATAGGGAAATGATGAATTGGTTTAGTAAAAAGTCTAGAATAGAAAGTTTAAAAGAGAGATATACTTATTTGATGAGAAAATCTTACGAAACTTCTTTGAAGGATACCGAAAAAAGTGAAAGCCTACATCGTCAAGCACTAAACCTATTTCAGGAAATAAATTACCTTTCACTTGAACAAAGCGATACGTAATACCAATTAGATTTCTAAACGTCGTATTAAATTACTTTTTTTCGTGTAGAGTTTTAAAATACTTAAACGCATTCTGCAACCGCGAACCGTACCAACTAAAATATTCTCCATCCACTAAAAGTACCTCTGCCTCAATTTCATTTTGCAACTTTAAAACATGCGCTTCTTTAAAAGGATAGGGTTCCGTTGAAAGAAGCACTACATCTGCTTCTTTAAAAAGCTCCGTATTTACTTCTGGATAACGAGACTTGGGATCTTCGATTAAATTTTTAAAATTATTGATTGCTAGAAGTTTATTTATAAAAGTATCTCTCCCAGCAGCCATATAGGGATTTTTCCAAATTAAATACAAAACCTTCCGCAAAGGTAGGTCCGAAGCAAATTCTTGAAATGCCTGTAACTCTGACGCAATCTTTGTGTTGATGGCTGCAGCTTTTTCAGAAACATTAAAAATTTCTCCAAAGGCTTCAATCATTTTGAAACTGTCAGAAACAGAGTTGACATCACTAATCCAAACGGGAGCGATCTTCTCTAACTGAAGAACCATTTCTTCTGTATTCTCTTCCTTATTACAGATGATGATATCTGGCTGCAGCGATTTAACTTTGTTCAGTTTTACGCTCTTAGTTCCACCAACAATATTTTTTTTATTTCGTAAATCAGCTGGATGTAAGCAGAATTTGGTGACACCAACAATCTGGCTGCGCAAGCCTAAATCAACCAATAATTCGGTTTGGGAGGGAACTAACGAAACAATGCGGGAAGGCGTTTTTTCGAATTTTAAAGCTCTATTTAACTGATCAACGCATTCCATCAAGTATGATTTTCATTTCAAGCTGCATTTTTTTAGCCTCTTGAGCGGCAGTTTCGGCAAAATCACTTTTATTGGAGGCATAAATAATCCCTCGTGACGAATTTACGAGTAATCCAATATTTTCGGTTAGACCGTATTTACAAACCTCTTTTAAGCTTCCGCCCTGCGCCCCTACTCCTGGAACCAACAAAAAGCTATTTGGAATAATCCTTCTTACTTCAGCAAGATATTCGGCTTTTGTAGCACCTGCAACATACATCAGGTTTTCACTATTTTGCCATGCTCTGGAAGTTTTCAACACCTGCTTGTACAATTCGTCTTCTCCAAGCTTTTTTGTTTGAAAATCGAAGGCTCCTTCATTTGAAGTAAGTGCTAATAAAATAGTGTGCTTGTTTTTAAAAGCGAGAAAGGGTTCCACGGAATCCTTACCCATATAAGGCGCAACCGTTATGGAATCGAACGCCATATCCTCAAAAAAAGCTTTTGCATAACGCGAAGAAGTATTCCCTATATCACCGCGTTTTGCATCGGCAATGGTGAAAATATCAGGATAGTTTTCGTTTAAATAGTTTATTGTTTTTTGAAGTGATTGCCAACCTTTTATACCATAAGCTTCATAAAAGGCGGTATTAGGTTTATATGCAACAGCAAAATGATGGGTCGCATCAATTATAGCTTTATTGAAGGAAAAAATAGGATCCTCTTCTTTTAGTAGAAAGGATGGTATTTTTTCAAGATCCACATCGAGACCAACACAAAGAAATGATTTTTTTCTTTTAATTTCTGAAACTAATTGATTGGTTGTCATTGTAGTTAAATTTATGCTGTTGATTGTTTAATTAGGATATAAGACTGGAGGATATAAGTTCTATACTCGGGCGCGTCCAAGATTTCGAACTTTATTTAACTAATTACTGCCACGAATAACACAAATTTTCACAAATCTCCCGATTTATTGAAAACAATTGCGCAAATAAGACGCTTTAAATTTCACAGACTTTCAGCCTGTTTTGAACGGATTGTAATATTAGTGTATAAACAAAATTCTTTAGAAATCTCTTTATTCTTAAACGTATAAGTTATTATTTTTCCGTTCGTTATATAAATAATTAGATGATAGACATAGGATTATTTCAACCTTCATTAAAAGTATTTCAATTTTATCACCACCTTGTCTTACGTCCTACGTCCTACTATCCTAAGTCATTTTCCTTAAAATGTTTCCCCGGTTTCTTTTAACTTTTCTGTGTTACTCACCAATTGAAGTTCATCAATTATTTCTTGGATGTCTCCATTCATAATATTCCCTAAATTGTATAATGTAAAGTTTATTCGGTGATCGGTTACCCGTCCTTGAGAATAATTGTAGGTTCTAATCTTGGCGCTTCGGTCTCCACTTGTAACCATAGACCCGCGTTTTAAAGCGTCTTCAGCTTGCTTTTTAGCCAACTCCATATCATACAAACGAGAACGTAACACACGGAATGCTTTCTCTTTGTTTTTGTGCTGTGATTTTTGGTCTTGACACTGTGCCACTAAACCTGTTGGAACGTGTGTTAAACGTACTGCTGAATAGGTTGTATTCACCGATTGCCCTCCTGGCCCAGACGAACAAAAGAAATCTACACGAACATCTTTGGGGTTAATTTCTATATCAAACTCTTCTGCTTCAGGAAAAACCATAACGGTTGCGGCACTTGTATGCACACGTCCTTGGGTCTCCGTCTGTGGCACGCGCTGAACGCGATGAACTCCAGCTTCAAACTTTAAAGTTCCGTAAACATCATCACCTTCAATTTCAAATTGAATTTCCTTAAAACCACCGCTGGTTCCTTCATTCAAATCTATAACGTTTGTTTTCCAGCCTTTTCCTTCGCAATATTTTGTGTACATTCTAAACAGGTCTCCAGCAAAAATACTCGCTTCATCCCCTCCAGTTCCGGCTCTTATTTCCATTACGGCATTTTTAGAGTCCTCTGGATCTTTTGGAATTAAAAGAAATTTTACTTCTTCTTCCAAAACAGGAATGCGGTCTTTAGCTTCATCAAGTTGCAGTTTGGCCATCTCAACCATTTCGGCATCGCTACCGTCTGAAATTATTTCTTCTGCTTCAGTAATGTTATCGGTAAGCTCCAAATATTCCGACCGCTTATCCATTAAGATTCTAAGATCCTTATATTCCTTATTCAACTGAATGTATCGCTTTTGATCGGTGATAACATCAGGTTGGATAATGAGGTCGCTCACCTCGTCAAAACGTTGTTTTATAATTTGAAGTCTGTCTAACATATAGATTTTATAGTGGGTGCAAATTTACAATTTTTTCGTCGAAAATATTTCGAAAGAAAAAATGATATTTTTAATGAAGAAACTCCTTGATTTCTGAATCTATCTTGAGGTGTTTTTAAAGAAAATCAGGATGTTTCTTTTGATTCTGAAATTTTATCAAAATCGATAACGATGCCAACACCTAGTATTTGTTTCCACTGAACACTTGAACCTTCAATAACAATCTCTTCGTTTGTGATTTCGTTTCTTTCAGACGCCACTTTAATATCGTTGTCATATCTAAGGTGTGAGCCTAAAGTTGCTTTAACAAACTTATTAACTTTCATATCAAAATTTACTTCCCAATCAACATCAACATTACCAAAACTATTAACGTAATCTGTATATAAACTTAATTGAGTATTCAGTTTAATGTTTTCGAAAATATTTTCTTCGTATTTACTTGTTAATAGTATTCCTACTTCTTGCTTAATGGTATTACCCTCCCGCAACATATTACCATCCATATCGTAAATAGCCGGATTTACACCAAATGCGCCTCTATTGGCAAGATCATCATCCATAACAAAGGTTGTTTTTAAAGTAAAAGGAGATCCATAAAAAGACAGTTTTTCAATTTTTCTACCATATTCCATCCCTAATCCAAAAAACATATAACCAGGAGCTAGGAACCTAGATATGGCTTCATCTTTGTCTGGGTACTTATAACCATTAGAAAACTGTGTGTTAAAGCTAAGTCTGGCGGAATAAAACCAGTTATTTATGGAATCGGCTTGTATTACAATACGGGAATTCAACTCTATAACATCTTCTGTTTTTTTAACACCGTTATCTTGTTGTTTATTCAAACCATATTTCAGGTTTATATCTGAATTCCAAAACCACTTTTCTTGTTTAAATTTAGTTGAAGATTTAGCAGAAACAATACCAGAAATAGAATTTGTTCCACCTGAATTCCAATTCGTAAAAGATACTTGGTTGAGCAATAAACCAACCTCCTTTTTGGTTCGCCAACCTAAGTAAACAGTATCACCTTCCTTTGTATTAACAGATAATGTATCTGTATGGGCAATTAGGTTATTAGAGCTAAAGAGAAATAGCGCAAAAACTAACCAAAAAATATCTTTCATTACTATCAATTTAATAGGTAAACGTGCCGTTTTCGCTAGTTATTGTAAGCTTCTTATTATTCGAAGTCTCCACCCGACCAACAATCTGGGCATCAACATGAAAGGATTTTGAAATCTGAATGATAGCTTCGGCAACTTCTTCTGGAACGTAAAGCTCCATTCTATGCCCCATATTAAAAACCTGATACATTTCTTTCCAGTCGGTCCCGCTTTCAGCTTGAATAAGTTTAAAAAGCGGTGGAACTTCAAACATATTATCCTTTACTATATGAAGATTATCAACGAAATGCAGAATTTTAGTCTGTGCGCCACCACTGCAATGAATCATTCCGTGAATTTCCTTATTCGTGAATTGTGAAAGTATTTTTTTAATAATAGGAGCATACGTACGCGTAGGCGAAAGCACGAGTTTTCCGGCATTCAGAGGACTATTTTCCACCGAATCCTGTAATTTTTTTGAGCCGGAATAAACTAATTCATCAGGTACGGACGCATCAAAACTTTCAGGATACTTCTTGGCAAGATACTTTTCAAAAACATCGTGTCTTGCTGAAGTTAATCCATTGCTTCCCATACCGCCGTTGTATTCCTTTTCGTAAGTTGCCTGGCCAAAAGAAGCTAAGCCCACAATAACGTCTCCAGCCTGGATGTTTGCATTGTCAATGACCTTACTCCGTTCCATTCGGGCTGTAACTGTAGAATCCACAATTATGGTGCGCACTAGATCGCCAACATCAGCTGTCTCTCCGCCTGTAGAATGAATAGTAACACCAAAGTCTTCCATCTCGGCAATAAGTGCTTCGCTTCCATTTATAATGGCTGAAATAACCTCCCCAGGAATACGATTTTTATTTCTACCTATGGTTGAAGAAAGCAAGATATTATCTACCGCACCCACACAAAGCAGGTCGTCAATATTCATGATAAGTGCATCTTGGGCAATACCTTTCCAAACGGACAAATCTCCCGTTTCCTTCCAATATGAATACGCTAATGAAGATTTGGTGCCGGCACCATCGGCGTGCATAATGAGGCAATATTCGGCATCGCCAGTAAGGTAATCTGGAACAATTTTACAGAATGCTTTTGGGAAAAGTCCTTTGTTGACATTCTTGATGGCGTTGTGCACATCTTCTTTACCAGCGGAAACGCCTCTCTGTGCGTAGCGCTTTGAAATCTCTTTGCTCATTGAATTGGAGTTAAGCCGCAAAAGTACGCATTTAAAAAAAGCCCACAAAGGTGGGCTTTTAAGGTTTTTGAATATTTAGATGATTATTCCCAATCTGGCATAAATGAGTTCGTAAATAATATCTGATCCGCTTGAGATTGTTGATCAAATATTAAGGAATAAACAGCAGGAGTAGCTCCTATGTTGCTTTGCACCCGAGTAAATATTATCCCACCTTCAGAAGGTGAGAACTTTACATCCAAATCGTTTTCTCCAAGCAAAACATTTGTTTCTACTTCAACCGGCTGATCAGGCTGTCCAATGGTGTAGAGAAAAATGCGACTATTGAAAATTTTATAGGAAGAGTTTTGTTCATTATCACCTTTGGTGTATAAAATTTTATCGGCATTCGAGGAAATATCAATTCCTCCAGCAGCACCGAGTACATTTTCAAGAATTATTGTCTCCTCGGTATCGGTATCAATTCTTGCGGTATAAATGCGGACATCATAACCACTAGAATTATTAGTTTTTAAGAGAACAAGATTGTTATCAAACTCTGGCACTGCAACTTCTGATATAAAAGCGCCATCAGTAGTAGTATATTCTAAATTGAGACCACTTCCATCTGAATTTATAGAGTATAGTTTGTCAAAATAGGGATAATATAATTTGCTGTCATTTTGGGCCCATGTAAATCCCACTTCTTCAATTAGGAAACCAGCCACCGGTGTTTGGGATGTAATTTGTCTTAGATCCGTACCATCATAATTCATTGTATAGATATGGGTATTTCCACCTGAATTTCTTAAAAAAGCAATCTTATTGAGGATAGTACTCTTTTTAGGACGGAAACTATTTTGGTTTTCACTTGTAAGTTGCAAAACATTAAAATCAGGCACCGTAGTGCCACCTGTTACAGTATCGCTTTTAGCTCCAGAATGTATTACGAGATTTCCATTTTTCTCTTTAACAAATATATAGGGATTATCAGGCAAAACAAGGGTTTTAAACTCACTTATGGTAGAGCTTACAGGGTCATTTTCTCCATCGGTTGCAGTAACCTGCCAAAAGTATTTAGTTGCAAGTTGAAGGTTTTGTACCGTATAGCTCGTGTCTCGTACTATCTCAAAAACCTCCATCTCGTCTGTAGTTCCATTTCTTAAATCCAAGGTATATGAAAGTTCATCCCCATCAGGATCTGATGCTTCCCAAGTAAAGGTTACCTCAAGCGGTAATTCCACTTCTCCATCTGCAGGTGATACTAATTCGGGGGTGGTAGGCGGCTTGTTTTTCGTATTGGCAATCGAGAGCTCAAAGGAAACTGTTGATGTATTATTCTCAGAAACAGAGACAGCTTCAAAACCAGCTGAATACCCCGTCAACTCAGCCTGAACTGAATAATCATCAACAGGAATTCGATCTATTTTAAACGTTCCTGAAGTATCGGTAAAAACGGTTGTGGAGGCTGGATTAGTTGTTATTTTAACATTATCCAAAGACTCTCCACTTATTTTATCCACAACTTTTCCTGTAAGATTCCCATACAAAACTACCTCTATAGTATCTTCGCTACAGCTCCAGATGAAAAGGAGAAAAGCCGCACAAATCAATGTTATAAATTTTTTCATCTTTTTATTTTTTATTGAAAGTTACAGTTTAAAATAATAATTAATTCCTAGGCCAAGGTTATAATAGAAGTCATTCCTTTTACCGTGAACAACCCCATCCACTTTATCGCTAAGGGCAATGTTCTGCTCACCAAATAATTTGACTCCTAATTTATTTGAGATGAAATATTCAGCCCCAACCCCAAATTGAATCTTGACAAAGCCGTCTCCAAAATTCAAAGTTTTACCACTAATGTCAAGAATCCCTCCCATACCTGCATAGATAAAGGGAGACAACTTATCATTCGGCAAAATATTAAATTGTCCATTTAGATCAAGACTGCCAAAAGTATTGTTAAATTGATTTCCATTATCCATTCTAAATACTGTGCCAGCTAATCCAACACCAAAATAATGGCCAAAATTTCTGCGATATTCCAATCTACCCATAAAACCTAGATTCTGCGTAGCATAATCGTTATCCGGTAAGCTTCCACCTCCCGAAATTCCAATTGAATTTTGCGCCTCGCGCCCTACTATAAATCGATCTAGAAGCAGCGTTGATTCATCTCTTTGTTTTTCTTCAATATATTCTGCGACCAGTTGATCATTCTTCTCTTTTCCGTCTTGGGTACTCCAAAACTGTTTTTGAATACCTTCAATAATAAGATCGTGCACTGCTTTTTCTATAGCATCCTTCATCGCCAATTGAACAGGTTCATTTTGTGTAACCCCTGTCTCCGCTTCCAGCAATCTTTGAAATTTCACAAAACGAAAAAAGCTGGCGTCTATAGCTTGCGAAAGTATTGTCTTGGAAACATAAACCGTTTTCAGAATTTCCCCATTACTGGTGGAAACCGCTCTAAGATAAACCGTAATTCTATCCTGTCTATATTTGGCTGACCCGCCAAGCCCAAAATATCGAGCGCCTACACCACCTGTAATAATGTTTGTGTCATAGGAAATTACGCCACCTTCCAACAATAAGCCAGCATATAAAAGTGGAGGCAGCGGTGGCTCATCCGGATTTAGATTTTTAATGTATTCTTGTTTGGTGTTCCTGATGATGTTACGCTCGGTGGAGAGATTGCTCAAGTTTTCCCGTTCTATCGGAATAAACCAACCAGAATCCTCCAACGCCTTTATCAACATTGTGGTTCCCCCTTGAGAAATAGCAGTACTGAAAGTACTTCCATTTTCCACCGCCTTGTATTGTCCTGTTTGATCACTAAAATTATAAACTGCTACTTCTAAGGGCTGAGCTGCGGGAGGCAAATCTAAAAGAATTTGTGTAGATTTAGTAAACTCTCCAGTACGTGAAGCTTGTTGGGATACGGGCTGATTAAAATAAGCCGAACAGGATGAACACAAAAAAACGCTTGCTAAAAAAATGGATCTTAAAAATATTCTCATGAATTTTTTTTTAATTTGGAACAATTACTTGTGTTTCCTCTCCATTGGAGGTATCTAATATATTTATTACCAAACCTTCATCAGATTGATAAATTTCTATATTCAATGTACCGTAGGTAAAGGTACCCTCTTGACCAAAATCAAGCCCCCCAAGTTGTTGCTGGAGCAGGGTTCGCGAAATTTGACTTAACAACTGCTTGTTAAGACTAGCTCCAAATTGTTGAAGTTCGGAACGCTGTTCTCCTTCTTTAGCGGGGGCGACAAGCTTGTTTTGTGCCGTGGCTGAACTTAACATCCAGCTGTAATTAAAACTATCGCCACCAAAAGCCGGGTTTAGAGGTTTGTATGTAAGTTGCTGAGCAAAACTATTTATGCCTGTAAATAGCAATATAAATACGGAAAGTAGTTTTAATATTTTCATCTCTTTACATTATTTGTTTTTAAAATAACATCTGGAACATCCAATTAGTCATTCCACTGTGTTTAAAAAATTAATCATGGATATTTATTTTCAATACCGGATTAATGTATTATCCTTTTGCTGTTGAATTTGTTGAATGTAGGCAATGCAACGATCTAAAGCTGTTTTTGCCATTGCTTTTAAAAAAGTTTTCTTTGGTTGCGAAAAAAATTGCCATAGCAGTTGATCATCCATTTTAACAGAAATCCGCGTAGTTCTCATTTTTCCTGGCACTTCATCAATCACTATATTTTTTTTTGTTTGTATCCCACGGTTGTAATAATCAGCATAAAAATACTTATAAAAATCACGACCTGCCTTGGTCATGGTGTTTTCAACTACAAACCCATCCATAACAAATCCATCTTGAGGCGCAGCTTGATCTTGACTTAAGGCTTCCTCTTGTGGGGGATGTTCTTTTTTCACTATTTCTTGATGGCCATTTTCCGAAGTTAACTCAATACGGTCCTGACCCACTGGTTTGCCGTCTTTATCATAGAGCACCAATACTAAAGTAATTTTATCCTCACTATTATAATTTACCGCTACTGTGGATAGCACTTTTTTCTCGTTTGCCTTTAAGAAGAAAAGTTCTGATTGGTTGCTTCTCGACACACTGTCGTTCTCATCGGTACTATATAGATTAAAATCATATTTCAGGTTTACATCTGTTGGAGTAATGTTTTCAGCGGTTGCGGCAAAAGTGAAAAACTCACTATCATCCCTCACCAAAATTTTTGCCACATACTCCTTATTATAGTATTGTGCGTTTACTCCCACGGTCATGCAAAGCATACAAGTGAAGAGTATAATGTTTTTTACTGAAACGGTATGTCTCTGAGCCAGGTTCATCTAATAAAAGCTTCTGACTAATATTGTTGGCGATGCTTCCGTTTGCCGGAATTTCAACGATTTTGTAAGCTCATTCACGCCGTCGCGCTCAAAGTTGAGATTGTTGCCGTCCTGTGTAAGATCTAGAGAAATATCGGCATTAGGATTGTTTACGAAATCTTTGATCCGATTATTATTGCCGTTCTGAATAAGATCGGCCACCGCAGTATTGGCGGTATAATCTAAGTTTGTGTCATTATAATCTCCATTCTGGCTTAGGTTTATTTCACTGGCATTGGTACGGGTCTGGATTTGGGCAGTGTTATAACTCCCAATTTGACGAACATATACAGCATTCCCTTGAACGGTTGCATTTTTTGGATTTGGGGCAGAAATAATTCCCAAATTTGCCATTAGCTCTGGAGACATTTTTTGGCCTGGCACCATCTTTTCCCCTTCAGCAGAAGTGTTTCCTTCTTCTTTATATGTTTGACTCCAAACGCAAGGCGATAGAAACGCCGTCATCAAGATAGCAAACAGTATGTTTTTTAGTGTTGTTTTCATCATCAGCAAGTTTAAATTATCCGTTTTCTACGGTGATTATACAGTGTCTAAATTTAATCCTAAGTCTTTATCAAAATCATTTTCTTTTAAGACTTTTAATATAAGCTCGTCATAAAGATATTAAATTTATTGTAAAAGGAGGGCATAATACTGCCCTCCTTTTTTATTAAATCGATTGTTCTGACCGAAATTGGATTAACAACCTGGGCACACATCTGGAATGTTGAATACTGGAATATCAACACGAGTTCTTGGTGTTAACTTTGGATCGAAAGCACAGTTGATAGTTCCTCCTCCTCCGTCAGGACCAGACTGATAGATATTAGCGGTATTGTTACCTCCTGGCAAGCCATCAAGGTTTTGCTCAACAACAGCACTCTGACCGTCATACTGCACAACAAGTATATCATTACATGAAGCTCTTTGAGCAGTTGTAGCATAGTTATCATCACCAATCTGATGTACGTTTGCGTCGTTATCATGACCCTGTTGGGTAGAAAGCGCTATGTTATAATCACCGTTTTGGCTTTGAAGCGCTCTGTTATTATATCCATTTTGGGCGATACCCGCTATGTTATAATCTCCAGTTTGAGTTTGCTTAGCATAGTTATTGCCATTTGCTCCATTTGGATCATAGAAATTTTGAATAACCAACGCATCATTTTCGTCCCCTACTTGTTTTTGTTCGGAATAGTTATCTTGTCCTCTTTGGAAGGCGGCAGCGTCGTTGTCATCTCCGTATTGATCTTGAAATGCACTATTTCTAATAGAAGCTGAATTACCTCCAACGTGATAATTATCAACGAAAGTATCCATATATGAATCAATTACTGTGGTCATCAGGTTACCACCATTTGTGCCTTGGAATACAGCAGCATTGTTACTGTCGGCAAAATCAGTATTATCTGTAGACCACTGAACTTGATCAGAGTAGTTGTCTGTTCCGTCTTGACGGGAAGTGGCTGCGTTGCGAGCACCTACACCATCTTGTCTAACCCAAGCGTCGTTTAGCCCCCCATTTTGAGTTACCTCAGCGGTGTGCCCGTCAGACTGATCTGGTTGTGCATATTGATAGATATCGGCATAGTTATCGGTACCAGTTTGATCTGTCAACGCCTCATTATTGTCAAAACGTTGCTCCGTACGAGCCTGGTTATCATCTCCATTTTGGCTAATTTCAAGTTTATTGTCCTGAGCCTCTTGCGCTGTTATATCCCCTTGTTGAGCATAGGCTTTGTTTCCAGAACTTCCACTATCCATGTTACCTTGCTTTACTAGAGACTCATTACCATCACCAAATTGATATTGGGTGGATTGATTTGATGTACCTCTTTGGTAAAGTTCAGCCATGTTGGAGTCACCACTACTAGAACTTACGTTTCCAGTTTGCCAAATGCGTCCTTGGTTAGATCCCATGCCTGAGCCATCCCCTTGATCTGAGTAAGCATTCTGGCTGGTTCCAACCTGTTTAACTGCCACTTTGTTGTTCATACCATTTTGGATAGCTTTGGCTCTGTTAGCTCCAGGAGCAGCTGGCTGACTAAGAGTAAGGAGCAAAGCATTGTTTGGTGCATCTGGAGTATCGGGGGTAGTCTGTGCAAGACCCACGGCTCCAATCATTAGCGCTGCTGCGCAAAAAATTACTTTTTTCATAATTTAAAGGTTTTAAAGATTAATATTTGGTTAAAAAAATATTCAGTTTTGGATAAGGAATTTCTTCCTTTAAAAAATCATTATCGAATTGAAATAAATCATAATCAAGATCAATTTGAAATAACTCTTATTATATTAGGGGGATAATTTGAAAAATGACCTATTAAATGGTGCATTTAAAAATATAGAGGGGAAAATTTAAAGTTTTTTTTGAATTCTTAACAAAAATTTAATTGTAACAGTATTCAAAAAACCTAGGGGATAGGTTTGTTTTTTAATATTTTGAGGAGGTATGATTTTTTAGGTATTTTCACCACCAAATCACAATTCAAAGGTGCAACATAATATTATAACATGCAAGGGGTCAGACGTCCTACAAGCTAAAAAGGGGGAAACCCCCTATACAAAAAATGGTTTTCCCTTATCATAAATTCCGATTTATAAGACGAATTACAATTAAAACTCGACGAAGTGCAAGAAAATGTAATTTAACGTAAATTGTTAAATATATGTTAAAAATTATTATACGTTCAATTATTTGCGGGTGAATGCAATTTAAACCACTTAACCAATGAATTCACCCAGATAATATTGAATTTACCTAATTCAATATTATGGAATATGTCTTTTTTTAACTAATGTAGCATTCAATCTTTTGTTAAAATAACTAAGTTAAGAAATCACAAAAGAGTAGAACACCTTGTTACAGGTAAGCCTACTTCAATTTAAAAGACGCACCTTATATATAGCATTCTTAATTATACTAATAGGGAAGAAAGGATTCCTTCAATTATATGCAGTGATTAGAAAATAAAAAAGTCGTCCAAACGAATCTGGACGACTTAATCAAGCTTTAAAAATTTATTTAAATCTATTTGGTAAAAAGTAGCTCCCTATATTTTGTCAATGGCCAAATTTCATCGTCCACAAGCAACTCTAGCTTATCACAGTGATAGCGAATAACCTGGAAATACGATTTCACATCATCACCGTATGCAAAGGCTCTCTTGGTAACATCCTCAATTTTGTTTGCATTTCTGCGCGCTTCAATCATATCTGTTATTCCCTTATTGATCTCAGCAATATGGCCGCTTATTTGTTCAATAAGATGCATCTGTTCCACAGAGAATTTTTTAAAGTCTGTACCATAAATGTTCTTTAGCCCTTGCACGTTTTCTATCAAAATATTTTGATAACGAATTGCGGTCGGGATTATATGGTTGCGCGCAATATCTCCTAGAATACGGCCTTCAATTTGAATTCGCATGGCGTAGTCTTCCATCTCAATTTCATAACGAGCCTCCAGTTCTACCTTGCTCATAATACCAAGGCCTTCAAAAAGTGAAATCGCTTTCTTGGAGATTTTAGCCTTTAAAGCTTCTGGAGTGGTTTTATGATTGCTCAAACCACGTTTTTTCGCTTCAATTTCCCAAGCTTCTCCATATCCATCACCTTCAAAACGAATTCGTTTCGAGTCCTTAATATACTCTCTCAACACATTAAAGATAGCATCGTCCTTCTTCATCTTTTTGTCCTTGATGAGTGCATCGACCTTTACCTTAAAGTCAATCAATTGTCTGGCAACGATCGCATTTAGCACGGTCATAGGGTTTGCGCAATTTGCGGTTGAACCAACGGCACGGAATTCAAATTTGTTTCCTGTAAATGCAAAAGGAGAAGTTCGGTTTCTATCTGTATTGTCCAATAAAATCTCTGGGATTTTACCAACAACATTAAGTTTTAAATCAGTTTTTTCCTGTGGAGAAAGTTTTCCATTGGTAACTTTTTCCAATTCATCCAAAACCTCTGTCAGCTGAGAGCCTATAAATGCCGAAATAATGGCTGGAGGAGCCTCGTTTGCACCTAAACGATGATCATTGCCCGCACTCGCTATAGATGCTCTAATCAGCTCTTCGTGATCATTTACAGCCTTTAGCGTATTGATAAAGAAAGTCAAAAACTGAAGGTTTTTTGTTGGCGTAGTGCTTGGCCCAAGAAGGTTTACTCCGGTATTGGTAGCCAAAGACCAGTTGTTGTGTTTCCCACTACCGTTTACATTGGCAAAGGGTTTTTCGTGAAACAACACCTTAAAGTTATGTTTTGAGGCAATTTTATTCATCAAGTCCATCAATAACGAATTGTGGTCAACCGCCAAATTGGTCTCCTCAAAGATAGGTGCAAGCTCAAATTGATTGGGTGCCACTTCATTATGGCGTGTTTTTACTGGAATACCCAAAAGCATACATTCCGTTTCCAAATGACGGATAAAGTTAAGTACCCTATCTGGAATAGATCCGAAATAATGATCGTCCAATTGTTGGCCCTTTGCCGAAGAATGTCCCAATAAAGTTCTTCCCGCCAACGAAATATCTGGTCTTGAGGCTGCTAAAGCACTATCAACCAAAAAGTATTCCTGTTCCCAACCTAAGGTTGCGCTTACCTTTGTTACGTTTTTATCAAAATACTTAGCTACATCTGTGGCCGCACTATCTATGGACTGCAAAGCTCTCAGCAATGGTGTTTTATAATCTAAGGCCTCCCCTGTATATGAAACAAAAACAGTAGGGATACACAAAGTTGTACCATAAATAAATGCTGGCGAAGTTGGATCCCAAGCGGTATAACCACGTGCCTCAAATGTATTTCTAATTCCACCATTAGGAAAACTGGAAGCATCCGGTTCTTGCTGAACCAATTGCCCACCTCCAAATTTTTCTATGGCGTGGCCATCTTCCATTGTTTCAAAGAAAGCATCGTGTTTTTCTGCAGTAGCTCCCGTTAATGGCTGGAACCAGTGCGTATAATGCGTTCCTCCCTTTGCAATGGCCCATTCCTTCATACCTGTAGAAATATGATCGGCTATATGGCGTTCTATTTTGGTGCCATTTTCTATGGCATCCATAACACTTTTATAGGAGTCTTTTGTAAGATACTGCCGCATAGCAGATTTATTAAAAACGTTTTTTCCGAAGATTTCGGAACGACGTTCAGGCTCGGTAACTGGAACTGGAACTCTATTAAAGGTTTCCTTAATTGCATAAAATCGTAGTGTGGGCATTTTGTGTTTTTAGAATTTGACCGTGCAAAAATACAAAAAACACAAAAACACCCCCTAATTTTAATGTTTTATTTGAAAAAACATGTGAAATTTTGTGACAACCCCCATTACAAGATGGGGTGTGTTCTATTTTTAGCTATTTCAAAATAGTCATCC
Source organism: Aequorivita capsosiphonis DSM 23843 (assembly GCF_000429125.1). GTDB lineage: Bacteria > Bacteroidota > Bacteroidia > Flavobacteriales > Flavobacteriaceae > Aequorivita > Aequorivita capsosiphonis. The sequence goes on along the minus strand of NZ_AUBG01000007.1, from coordinate 129,621 downwards.
CGATAAAGATCGCATAGGCCGCTACCAAAAAAATCCCACGTTTACGACCAAGCTGATACGATGTGGGAAGAAAAGCCAAAGGAAGAATAATTACCGAAAATCCTATCATCCAAAAGATATCATTTGTAAGGACCTCCTGACTTTTAACTGCAATTGGTTGAATGATCGCCGTGATTCCCAAAACGGAAGAAATGTTGAAAATATTAGAACCTATAAGGTTTCCCAATGAAATTGCCTTTTCTTTTTTTAGCGCGGCAATTACCGAAGCAGCCAGCTCAGGAATACTTGTTCCTACGGCTATCATTGTTACCGCAATAACCCGTTCACTTACACCAAAGAGTTCAGCTATATTTATAGCACTGTTCACCAGAAGTTGGCTACCAAAATATAATGAAACACCACCTATAACTAACCAAACAATTATTTTAAAATTAGAAGCTTTAGACAAACCTTCGTCAATATCATCATCAACCGGCATAGTTCCTCTCTCTTTTTTGGCTTTGCGAATCAAAATCCAGAGGTAAACAAAAAGCATAAGCAACAAAGCGATTCCTTCAGAACGAGAAATTTCATTTCCACTCTTCAGAATAAAATACAAGGCTACAGTAAGAATCATCATCACCGGCCAATTCAACTTATAAAAGCCCTTATCAATTGCCAGCGGAGTGATTATTGCGGTTATACCCAGAACAAGACCAATATTGGCAATATTAGATCCGATAACATTCCCTAATGAAATATCAGAAAACCCATTTAACGCAGCTTGAAGGCTCACTAAAAGTTCTGGCGCGGAAGTTGCAAAGGAAACCACGGTCAAACCAATCACCATTTTTGAAAGGTGAAGTTTAAATGAAAGGGCAACCGAGGAGCGAACTAAAAATTCGCCGCCGACCACTAGTAAAATCAATCCGAGAAAAACAAATAAATAATCCATAAAATATAATTGCGTGCGAAGATACTAAATGAAAAAAAGAATTTGTTGTATATTTGGTACTATCCTCTTGTAAAAAACTTAGTGATCTATTGAACTCTAAACTCATTCGAACTCACAATAAAATAAATCTTATCATGAAAACGCTACTCTTTAAAATTATGCAAAAACCCGTCTCTTTCCTGGTTCTAATCTTTTTTTCCTTTTTTATTTCATCTACCACCGCAAATGGATTGGCAATAAAATCAACGAATAATAATGAAGTAATGGAAAAGCAGACTTCTTTAATAATCACAAAAAAAACAAGTCTAGAAGAGCTCGAAAACATCAAGAACCAAATGAAAGATGAGGGCTTTGAGTTTGATTACTCCAATGTTGTGTATAATGACCAAAAAGAGATCATCTCCATATCCATCAGCTACAAGGACGCAAACAATAACAGCGGGAGCTATAGCGTGGGGAGCGAAAATCCGATAAATGATATTGTTATTATGTCCAATGGAAACCAGATTTCCGTTAAAAGTAAGGGCAACGGAAACCAAGCCTTTATAAATCAAGGAAGCGGTAATAAGGTTTCAGCAGACAGGCAACAAACCTCAGAAGACCGCAGGGCTGAAATGGAGAAAAGAAGAGCTGAAATGCATAGGAGAAGCGAAGAAATGAATAATAACATGGCCGAACGTATGCAGGAAATGAGGGAAAGACAAACCCAAATGCGTGCGAAAATGGAACATGAAAGAGATAGTGTTTTTGGGAACCAAAGATCAAAAAGTTCTCAGAGTTTTACCGGGACCTATCATACAATTTCCAAAAACACCACCGATGCAGAATTGCTAACATTAGAAAAAACTTATAAAGCTGAAAACATAATATTTTCCTACAATCAGTTAGAACGCAATGCGAGTAATTTGATAACTCATATCTCAATCACGATAAATAATGGCGCGGGTTCTATTTCAACATCTAGCTTTGGAAACGGGAAAGAACCCATAAGCAATGTCTCCATTGGCGTAGATTCAGAACATAGCATTATGAAAAGTGCGGAATAGTTTTTTAAAGCTTCAATTTAAAAGAATATCACTCAAAAATGTTTACTTTAGAACGAAATCCAAACATACGTGAAAAAAAGATTTTTTAAATTCCTGTCAAAAGTTAATCGAAAAGTATTACCTAGCTATACCAAGCAAGGGCTAGACTTGGCAAAGGCCTCTAAATTTCAAATGGCCATATTTGGCTATAAGTTGTGGGTGACAAAAAATGCTTTGGATTAGTATTTCAGCAATGTTTTTACGTGCTGGTTTTTTAACTTTTGAATTCCATTTAAAAATTTTAACTCAATCAGAAAATTACACTGCACGATTTCACCTCCCAGACTTTCAATCAACTTACACGCGGCACGGGCGGTACCCCCTGTTGCCAAAACGTCATCGTGGAGCAAAACCCGATCCCCCTTTTCTATGGCATCCTCGTGCATCTCAAGCGAATCTAAGCCATATTCAAGCTCATAGGGTTCGGCAATAGTTTTATAAGGAAGTTTTCCCGGCTTTCGGATTGGTACGAAACCGGCATCCAATTGCTGAGCAAGCAAGGTTCCGAAGAAAAAGCCTCTTGCTTCAATCCCTACAACCTTATCAATCTTTTCAGAACCAATCATTTCCATTAATTTTTCCAAACATAATTTTGAAGCTTCCGGATTCGCCAATAAAGGCGTTATGTCTTTAAAATGAATTCCATTTTTAGGAAAATCCTCAATCTCTCGAATAAACTTTTCAATTTTTTGCATAGATTAATCGTTGTGTTTTTGATCTGAGCTTAGTTTATCTAGCTCAAATTTTTTTTCTTTTTTCTTCTTGTTTTTTCATAGCACTATAACTCGTTTGTCACAATATTCTAAGGTAGCTTTAATTACAGAAAAATACAGTTCGATAAAGTTAAACTATTACCTTTGTAAACGATTGATTAAAATAGCACAATATTTTTCGCATTTAACTTGACTAATAATTTAAAAAGAAATATATTTGCACCCGCTAATAGCGAATTAAAACGGCCTTGTGGCGCAACTGAATAGCGCACCTGATTACGGCTCAGGAGGTTCCAAGTTTGAATCTTGGCAAGGTCACTTAGAGCGAAAAGTCTGCACGAAAGTGCGGACTTTTTTTATTTCCAGACCCGTTAAAAGCCCTTCAGATTTTGTAAAGAGCTGGAAATAAAAAAAATTTCGCAGAAAATAGAAATTATTACCGAATCTCGAATTCAATTACCTCCAAGTTCTGGATTTTTTCACCGTCTATTTCAAATCTAAGCATGGTTCTCACCTTGTGAAATCCATGTTTTCCTGCAGCCCCCGGATTCATATGAAGGAGTTTTGTTGTTTTATCAGGCATCACTTTTAGAATATGGGAATGGCCACTAATAAATATTTTTGGTGGGTTGGAATAGATTTCTTGCCTAATAGAAGGATTGTATTTTCCCGGGTAACCACCAATATGTGTAATCCAAACATCAACACCTTCACACATAAAACGGTTGTGAAGCGGAAATTCCATTCGTGCTTCCGTGCTGTCAATATTACCATAAACGGCACGTAAAGGTTTTAATGCTTTGATCTTGTCTGTAACCGACAGATCACCAATATCGCCAGCATGCCAAACTTCATCCGCCTGTTTTACGTATTTAAGAATTTTTTCGTCTATATAGCTGTGGGTGTCGCTGAGAAGCAGGATTTTTTTCAAAGGAAATTATCGTTTTTTATTAAGGGATTTCAGTGGTGTCAAAAATAATCAAAATCATAGTTCTTCTTGTAAATCTTCAAAACTTAAACAACTAAACTTTTCAACCCCTAAGCACAGCCAGCTCTCAACTTCATATATCGAGGATAAAGAAGCATAGATCTTAAGTTTTTGAAATTTATAACAATCATACTGATTTGTATGTTGTAATTTTGTCGATTCTAAAAAAATGAATTGCGATATTTCCTAGAAATAGCTTATAAGGGTACTGATTATTTTGGGTGGCAGCGTCAGCCCAAACAGATTAGCGTACAAGAGGTTCTGGAGGAATCGCTTTCAACTTTACTTCGAAAAGAAATAAAAATCACTGGAGCTGGTAGAACGGATACAGGCGTACATGCCAAACAGTTATTTGCACATTTCGATTTTGAAGAAATTCGGAATTTAAGGGAATTAATTTTTAGATTGAACTCCTTTCTTCCGAAGGATATTGCAATAAAAAATATTTTCCGAGTAAAAGATGATGCTCACGCTCGTTTTCATGCGAACCAAAGGGAATATGAATATATTGTTTCGCTTCAAAAAAATCCTTTTTCTGAAGACTTTGCGTTTCAAATTCACAATAAACCCAAAGTCCATTTGATGAACGAAGCGGCAGATTTACTATTGCACCATAGAGATTTTCAATGCTTTTCACGTTCAAATACAGATGTAAAAACGTACAATTGTACCATTGTAAAAGCAAATTGGGAAGCAAAAGATAATACACTTATTTTTACGATTGCAGCTGATCGTTTTTTGCGCAATATGGTCCGCGCCATTGTGGGAACTCTTTTGGATGTGGGGTATGGAAAAACCTCCTTGGAAGATTTTAAGATCATTCTTGACAGTAAGCGTAGGGAAGAAGCCGGCGCGTCAGCACCTGCAAAAGGTTTGTACTTAAAGAAGGTTGATTATCCGGACGATATCTTCAAAATAAAAGGAGAAACTGTTTGAGGTTGCTTCGCTGCGCTCGCAATGACAGTATAAACATAAAAAATAACAAAGAAAAGGTGGCGGAGCGAAAAGGAAATTTGTACCGAAGCCCAAATTACTAACTTAACAAAATAACTGAAACAAGTGTCTAAAACCACTGGTAACGCATTCGATTTTAAACTGTTTAAACGGTTGTTGGCTTTTACGAAGCCCTATCGCGTGGTATTTTATTTTGTGGCATTTGCCGCGATAATAATGTCTGTATTGGCCGTACTGCGTCCTTATCTTTTGAAATTGGCCATTGATAATTCCATGGTGCCAAAAGATGGCGATGGGTTTATGAAGTATATCATTTTAATGATAGTTGTGCTCCTTCTTGAAGTGATTTTTCAATTTGCTTTTATCTTTCTCACTAACTGGCTTGGGCAGAGCGTCATTCGTGATATGCGTCAAAAACTCTTTAGTTTAATGATGAGTTTTAAAATGAAGTATTTTGATAAAAGCGCTGTGGGAAGACTAACAACCCGCGCCGTCAACGACGTTGAAACCATTTCCAGTATCTTTAGCCAAGGACTTTTTATGATTATCAGTGACTTGCTTAAAATGCTTGTTATTGCTGGGTTTATGCTTACACAAAGCTGGCGACTTTCGCTGATTGTTTTTATTGTTTTGCCTTTTATTCTTTATGCTACCAGGGTATTCCAAAAAGCAATGAAAGTGGCTTTTGAAGACGTTCGGAACCAAGTAGCAAACCTCAATACTTTTGTTCAGGAAAGAATAACGGGAATGAAAATAGTTCAGATTTTTACCCGTGAAAAAACAGAGTATGACCGTTTTCAGGAAATAAATAAGAACCATAGAAAAGCTTGGATAAAAACGGTTTGGTACAACTCTATTTTCTTTCCCATTGCGGAAACGGCAGGAGCTGTGGCCACAGGTTTGGTGGTTTGGTATGGGGGTTTAAATGTTATTGGAGGAGGTATTGTAACCTTGGGTATGATTACCGCCTTTATTCAATATTCCGAAATGCTTTTTAGACCGCTTAGGCAAATTGCAGATAAGTTCAATACGCTACAAATGGGTATGGTTGCTGCAAATCGTGTTTTTGGGATTTTAGATACCACATCGCATATCGCAGATACGGGAACAATTGATTATATAAGTACGAAAGGTGAAATTGAGTTTAAAAATGTGCATTTCGGCTATGTTGAAAATGAAAAAGTAATAAAAGGAATCTCCTTTAAAGCGAATCCCGGAGAAACGGTTGCTATTGTTGGTGCTACGGGAGCTGGAAAAAGTACCATTATCAATTTGTTGAATCGTTTTTACGAGATTGATAGTGGCGAGATTTTGATTGATGGAATTTCTTTGAAAGAATATAAACTGGTTTCCATACGAGGTCAGATAGCAGTTGTACTACAGGATGTATTTCTATTTGCGGATTCTATTTTGAATAATATAACCCTAAACAATCCCGCTATTTCCGAAGAAGAAGTAATTGCTGCAGCAAAGGAAATTGGGGTACACAAATTTATCGAATCACTTCCAGAAGGGTATCATTATAACGTGAAGGAACGCGGAAGTATGTTGTCTTCAGGGCAACGTCAGTTAATCTCCTTTCTTCGTGCATACGTAAGTAAACCTAGCATCTTGATTTTAGATGAAGCGACTTCTTCCGTAGATACTTATTCTGAAGAAATGATTCAGGATGCGACAGATAAGATTACAAAAGATCGCACTTCAATAGTAATCGCACACCGTTTGGCTACCATCAAAAAAGCTGATAAAATTATCGTGATGGATGCTGGTAGAATTGTTGAGGAAGGAACCCACAAAGAATTGTTGCAACTTGAAAATGGTTTCTATCGAAATCTTTATGAAGTCCAGTTTATGAAGGAAGAAATAGCCTCCTAGCCCCTTCCTCCGGCAGGCAAGCGCAAAAGAGGAAATCTTTATAAATTAATGAACGAGTATAGAGAAACAGTGAAAACGAAATCTTTAGAGATACTGTAGAAAGGACTGGAAGAAATTAATTCTGAAAATCCTAAGTTTATTTCCTTGGAAGAATTGGAAGCTAAATTAGAAAGAACTATTTTTAAACGTGAAAATTAGAACTTTTGAATATCTGAGTGAATTAACTTAGATCCTTTTTCATAATTTTAAAAAGCTCTTCAGTTCCTTCAAAAAGTACAAAATCGCCATCTTTTAAATAGGAAATCTGTCCGTTTTCTTCAGAAACCACTAAGCATACCGCATCTGTTTTTTCGGTAATACCAACTGCAGCTCGATGTCTAAGTCCAAAGCGTAAGGGAATGTTTTTATCGTTGGAAACTGGCAAAATAACACGGGTGGCGGTAATTCTATTCTCTTCAATAATAATTGCACCATCGTGCAACGGACTGTTTTTATAAAATATACTTTCAATAATGGGTTGGTTAACCTCTAAATTCATTTCATCACCCGTATTCTTGACAAAATCGAGGCTGTTGTTACGCTGAATCACAATCAAGGCGCCGGTATTTGTACCTGACATTTTTTTACAGGCCGCAATTATTCCGGCTAAGTTGGTTTTAAAAGTGGAATCATTGCCCGAAAAATTAAACTGCTTCAGAAATCGCCGTCGCGCATTGAAATTTGTAGAGCCCAACATTAAGAGAAACTTTCTGATTTCAGGTTGGAAAACCACTACCAGAGCAAACATTCCAACCCCGAGAAAACCGCCTAAAATCTTACTTAAAAGCTCCATTTCCAAAAGTTCGGTAATAATATAGATGGCGTAGACTATAATAATTCCTACCAGAATATTGATAGCAACAGTTCCTTTCACCAAATTATAGAGATAATAGAGTAGGAATGCTACTAGCAAAATATCTACAATATCTAAAATCCGTATGTCGAGAAAATCCAAGGTTGTGCTTTTTTTAGTAAAAGTAATTTAAAAATTCGTCCTATTGAAACTGTAGCGGTTATTGTTGTTTTACTTTTTCAAGGAACATTTCTTAAGTTTTCGTTTAATACGACGCATTCACAAGCTTCCTTTACATCGTGGACCCTTAAAATTGAAGCGCCTTTTAAAAGTGCGATGGTATTTAGCGATGTCGTTCCGTTTAAAGCATTTTCTGCAGAGGTTTCCAATGTTCTATAAATCATCGATTTTCGTGAAACGCCTGCTAAAATGGGGACTTCCAAGTTTTTAAAAAGCTCGAGATTATTCAAAAGTTGAAAACTTTGCGAACGCTTTTTAGCAAAACCGAAACCTGGATCTACAATAATGTCATTGATACCTTCTGCACGGGCTATCGCAATTTTTTCTGATAGATCTTTTATAACTTCTATCGTTACATTTTTGTATTCTGTAAGCTTCGCCATTGTTTTGGGGGTTCCGCGCATATGCATCAGAATATATGGAACTTGCAGTTTTGAAACGGTTTTAAACATATTCGGGTCCAAAGTTCCTCCGGAAATATCGTTTATGATACACGCTCCAGCTTCTACTGCCTGTAGTGCGACTTTACTTCGGAAGGTATCCACGGAAAGCAATGTATCGGGAAATTCCTTGAGAATAAGTTGAATAGCTTGAACAACGCGTTTTGTTTCTTGTTCTTCGGAAACATCATCTGCCCCTGGACGGGAGCTATATCCGCCAAGGTCCAAAAAGGTGGCGCCTTCCGAAAGCATTTTTTCGGCTTGTTTCAGAATTTTATTTTCAGAAAAAGTTTTTCCCCCGTCATAAAATGAATCGGGCGTTATATTAATGATGCCCATCACTTTTGGGGTGGAAAGGTCTATGAGGTTGCCGTGGCAATTAAGGGTCTGCAATTTTTTAAACTTTTTAGCTTTCAAAACTCAAAAATTTTTAGTCAATGTGCTGTTTGGCAAATAACTTTAGGCATTCAACTTTGAACTTTGAACTATTTAAGCGAAATTTACGCAAAATCTTACAAACCACTAATGGCAGATACTTCAAATCAATACAACGATCAGATTGAAAAATGTAGGGCGCTGTTTATCAATAAAATGCACGATTATGGAAGTGCGTGGCGAATTCTACGACTTCCTTCCTTAACGGATCAAATATTTATAAAGGCGCAGCGCATTCGCGGACTTCAAAAAAATAAGGAACAAAAAATCGCCGAAGATGAAACTAGTGAATTCATCGGAATTGTGAATTATTCCATCATGGCGCTCATTCAATTGGATCAAGGAGTAGTGGAACAACCAGATCTTTCGGTTGAAGATGCAACGCAACTCTATGACGAACACGTAGCCAAAACCAAGCAGTTAATGATGGACAAAAACCATGATTATGGCGAGGCTTGGCGTGATATGCGCGTAAGTTCCTTAACAGATTTGATTCTTCAGAAGATATTACGCGTAAAGCAGATTGAAAATAATAGCGGAAAAACGCTGGTTTCGGAAGGGATTGATGCAAATTATCAGGATATGGTGAATTATGCAGTGTTTGCGTTAATTCATTTGGCAGAGGGAAAAGAAAAGAAGGAGGAAAGAGAAAAGAAGAAAGAATAAAGAAGTTTCGATTTCACCTGCAAGATGTTGCCGATCCCGATAGTTATCGGAAGAGACCTCCTTGTAGGTCTAAAAATATAATTAGAAAATACCTACAAGGTAGCCTGTGGCAATACCTTGCAGGATACAAAAATTGCTTATGAAATATTTAGTTGGAATATCAAGAATAATAGTCGGATTGCTTTTTATCATCAGCGGATTGATAAAACTAAACGACCCAGTAGGATTTGCATTTAAGCTTCAGGATTATTTTGCACCTGAAGTTTTAGACCTTGGGTTTTTGGTGCCCTACGCACTTTTGATTGCCATATTTGTAGTGATTTTTGAAGTCTTGGTAGGGGTAGCTTTACTGCTGGGGTATCTGAAAAAATTTACGATGTGGGCTTTATTGCTAATGATTGTATTTTTTACATTCCTTACTTTTTATTCGGCTTATTTCAACAAAGTAACCGATTGTGGGTGTTTTGGAGATGCTATTCCACTTACACCTTGGGAATCTTTTAGCAAGGATATCGTTTTGTTGGTTTTGATTTTGATTCTATTTTTCGGACAAAAATATATTCAGCCAATTTTTACAAAAGGAGTACGAAGCATAACCATTTTTGCATCTTTTGTGGTCTGTTTAGGAATAACTTATTTTGTTTTATTACACCTACCTATTATAGATTTCCGTCCATATAAAATTGGGGCCAACATCACTGAAGGAATGACAGTTCCAGAAGGTGCTCCAGCTCCGGTTTATGAATATAAGTGGAAATTCGATATAAACGGTGAAGAAAAAATTATCACCACTAACGGCGATTATCCACAAGTTGATGGTGAATTGATTGACACTGAAACCAAGATGATTCAAGAAGGTTATGCGCCACCAATTCACGACTTTACTATTGAACGAGATGGCGAGGACTATACAACCCAGTTTCTGAACGAAGAGAACTTGGTAGTTATAATAGCTTACAGCTTGGGCAATACCGAAAAGGATGGTTATAGGTCTGTAAAAAAAGTTACTGATGAGGCCTTAAAGAATGGATATAATGTTATTGGGCTTTCCGCTTCTTCACAGGAAATGACAGATAAACTTACGGAAGAATATAAACTTAATTTTAAGTTTTATTTCTGTGATGAGACTACGCTAAAAACAATTGTACGCAGTAATCCTGGAATTTTGGAGTTGGACAGAGGCACTATTAAACAAAAACTTCACTGGACCGATGCCAATAAATTGGAACTTCCAGTGGTTAAAAATGCAAAACCAAAACTGGACCTTTCCTTAAAACAACGTTTGGACAGCATTGCGATTCAAGATCAGAAGTATCGCAAATTAATGCAATCCAGATCTTTGGAAGAAAGAAAAAAACTTGGTGAAAGCATGGGGCTATCGGAAGCGGAATACAGCGGAGATCTATCGCAGATGCAAAGTGTTCTGGACAGTGTAAACATGATTTTTGTTGAAAAATATTTTATTGAAAAAGGCTATCCTGGTAAATCTGTAGTTGGTGCTGAATCGAGCTTGGTGGCTTGGAATGTTTTGCAACATAATCCAGATAAAATTCCACTTTATTTACCCTTGGTGAAAAAGGCTGCTACTGATGGGGAAATTCCTAAAACTTCCGCGGCAATGATGGAAGATCGGTATTTAATGATGGAGGGTAAACCTCAAGTTTATGGCACACAAGGTATGAGTTATGACGATGAAAGAGGTTCTTTTATCTGGCCTATCGAAAATGCTGAAGCGGTAAATGAAAGAAGAGCTGAAGCCGGTTTTGAAGATACGATTGAAGAATACGCCAAAGTTCTTTTTGGAGACGATTTTGTTTATGAGCCACGAAGCATTAAAGAAATAAACCAACAATAAAGTGGCGGTTTACTTACTTCAAAAATTAGGTTATGCTTTGCTCACTTTGTTTGGGGTTGTAACGGTTATTTTTCTGCTTTTTACCATCCTTCCCGGTGATCCCGCACGGATGATGCTCGGTCAAAACGAAACTGCTGAGCAGCTGGCAATCGTAAAAAAGAAGTATGGTTTTGATCAGCCTGTTTCGGTTCAGTACGTAAGATACTTGAACGATTTGGCTCCTATTTCTTTTCACAGTGAGAATCCCGAAGATTATACTTTTCTAGCTCTGGGAAAATACAACGCGGCAAAGTTGTTCTCCATAGGAAATACTTCCATAGTTTTAAAAACCCCCTATTTGCGGGAATCCTTTCAAAAGAATGGAAAAGAGGTAAGTCAAGTTATAGCAGAAACTTTGCCCAACACTTTTATTCTCGCGGTTTCAGCCATTATTATAGCAATAATTATCGGGGTATTTCTCGGGATTATTTCCGTGCTTTTTAAAGATGGGTTTGTCGATAAGATGATTCAACTGGTCAGTACGTTGGGAATGAGTGTTCCTTCATTTTTTAGTGCGATTATATTTGCTTGGATTTTCGGCTTTCTACTTCACGAATACACCAATTTAAATATGACAGGAAGTCTATATGAAGTAGATGATTTCGGTAATGGGAAGTATATTCAGTGGAAAAATTTGATACTTCCGGCAATTGTTTTGGGAATTCGTCCACTGGCCGTTGTGAGTCAATTAATGCGAAACTCATTGCTTGAAGTTTTAAATCAGGATTATATTCGAACGGCAAAGGCAAAAGGGCTTTCGTTTTATCAAATTATTAAAAAACACGCTCTTAAAAATTCATTAAATCCAGTGGTTACTGCTATTTCTGGTTGGTTTGCTTCCATGCTTGCGGGTGCCGTATTTGTGGAATATATTTTTGGATGGAATGGTTTGGGAAAAGAAATTGTGAATGCCTTAAACACCTTGGATCTGCCCATAATTATGGGAGCCGTTCTCGTAATAGCCACATTATTTATTATAATTAATATTTTTGTCGATATAATTTACGGCTGGCTTGATCCAAAAATAAGAACACTATAACAGTTTATACTTTTCAATATTCGTAAATTTGTACAGGTATCAACATTTCTATTTAATATCACCACATGAAATTACTCTTCCTATTTTTCCTATTCGTTTCTTTTGCACAAGCACAGCCGAAAACCTTTTCCGAAGCCGCATTGAATGATGTTTTTCTTTCAGAAAACAACAAGGAAATCAGTCTTTCCGAAATTTTTCAACAATACAAAGGCAAGACCGTTTTTATAGATATTTGGGCAACTTGGTGTAAAGATTGTATTGAAGGGATGCCGAAGATAGAAAAGCTTCAAAAGGAAAATCCTGAGATTGTGTTCTTGTTCCTTTCCTTAGATAAAGAATTGGAAAGTTGGAAACACGGAATTAAAAAATACAACGTGACAGGCGAAAATTATTTTATCTCTTCCGGCTGGAAAGGACCTTTCTGTTCTTCGATAGATTTAGACTGGATTCCGAGATATATGATCGTAAACCCTAAAGGTGAAATAAGCCTTTACAAAGCCATTGTTACAGATGATGAAAACCTCATCAAAGAACTGAATTAATAACCTTAAAAAGATTCCGCCGAAGTTTATCCAGAGCGATGGTCGAGGGGCGGGTATAATTATGAGAAAGAAAATAGTTGCAGGAAATTGGAAGATGAATAATGATTTGGCCGAAACTGAAATGTTTTTCACTGAATTAAAGAAACAGGTAATTCCAGAGCATGTAGTAGTAATGATTGCACCGTCGTTTACCAACTTAAACCAAGCCTTTAATTCGCTAAAAGATTTCCCTGTGGAAATCGTTGCCCAGAATATGCATCAGTGCGATAAAGGTGCTTTTACAGGTGAAGTTTCAGCTAAAATGTTAATCAGTGTTGGTACTACAACTGTTATTTTGGGCCATAGTGAACGTCGGGAACTTTTTCATGAAACCAATGCCCTTCTTGCTGAAAAGGTGAAAACCGCACTGGAAAATGATATGGATATTATTTTCTGTATCGGTGAGCAAGAAGAAGATAGAAAGGAGGATAAATACTTCGACCTAATTGAAAAGCAACTCACTGAGGGACTTTTTCATATTTTGGAAGGATCCTGGAAGCATGTAGTGGTTGCCTATGAACCTGTTTGGGCCATTGGCACTGGGGAGACTGCAAGTCCGGAACAAGTTCAGGAAATGCACCATTTTATTCGTAAAACCATTGCTAAAAAGTATAATGATGCTATAGCTAATGATGTTTCTATTCTTTATGGTGGAAGTGTGAAGCCAGACAATGCCGTGGAAATTTTTGGACAGGACGACGTAGATGGAGGCCTAATTGGAGGTGCTTCGTTAAAGGTTGAAAGCTTTATGAAAATTGTAAATTCCTTCGAAAATTAGTTGCCAAATTGTAGCGTTCAATAAACAATAGCCAAACTTTTCCTCTTTATTTTTTGGAATTTGTTATTTGGGGTTTGTTATTTAGATTTTTAAAATATTATGAATTATATAGAATACATTTTTACGGTTAGCCCGCTTCAACCAGGAACCGAAATTCTTATCGCAGAACTGGGATATGCAGGATTTGAAAGCTTTGTGGAAAATGAAAATGGAGTTAGTGCATATATTCAAAAGGAAGCCTGTTATAAGGATATTCTGAAGGATATAAATGTTCTTACTTCTGAAGAATTCAGTATTGAATACACTTTTTCAGAAATAGAGCAAGTTAATTGGAACGAGGAGTGGGAAAAGAACTTTGATCCAATTGAAGTGGATGGAAAATGTACTGTACGTGCGCCCTTTCATCCAAAGAAAAATTTTGAATACGAAATCGTAATTGAACCCAAAATGTCTTTTGGCACAGGGCATCACGAAACCACTTATATGATGCTCCAGTTTATTTTGGAAAATGATTTTCAGAATAAAAAGGTTTTAGACATGGGCTGTGGTACTGCAGTTTTAGCAATTTTAGCTAAGATGCGCGGTGCTTCAGATTTGGACGCAATTGATATTGATGAATGGTGTTATGAGAATTCTTTGGAGAATATTCAAAGGAATAATATTGAAGACATAACTGTTTATTTAGGAGATGCATCTTTATTGAACGATAAAAGTTATGATGTGATTATCGCCAACATCAACAGAAATATTTTGTTGAACGATATGGAGATCTATCGCAAGAGTCTTAATGAAAATGGGGTTCTTTATCTAAGCGGGTTTTATACGGAAGACCTGCCCATTATTACTGAAACTTGTAATAATTTGGGCTTAACATTCGTTGGAAACAAAGAGAAAAATAGATGGGTTGCAGCTAAGTTTAAAATTTAGTAATTTACATAGGTTTAAGCATTTTATATATTATTATGAGTACCAAGGAAAAAATTCAGGAAGATGTTGCAGTTGCCGAAAAAGAGAGCAACCAAAACGAGATAGTGCTTTACAATGATGAAGTAAATACTTTTGACCACGTAATCAATAGTTTGATATATGCTTGCGAGCACACCCCAGAACAGGCAGAGCAATGTTCCATTATAGTTCACTATAAAGGAAAGTGCACCGTTAAAACAGGAGATATTGAAGAATTGGAACCTAGATGTTCTATGCTTTTAGAGGCCGGTTTGAGTGCGGAAATTGTTTAAAACCAACCAAAATATACGGCAGATATTACAACTGCTATTATTAGTACTACCAATATAGTTATTATAAAACCTGCTCCAAAGCGGGTTTTTTTATTGTCTTGAAGAATGTAATCTCTTTCTTGTTCGTTATCTGGGTCTTTTACGATTTTTGTCATTTACCTATATTTTTTATAAAATCAATTTTTGTGAAAAGATAAGCTTTTATTAGCCATCGAGCAATAGCTTCTGTTCCCAAAAATGAATTAATTTTTGATTCCCATAACTCATGAGGAAAGCTTTTTTGTAAAACGTATTGAGTGTAGTAAATTTGTGAAACAGAGTGCTGTATTAAACTGGGTGGATAGAAAACTTGATCTAATTAGAATTTTATAGGAGTATATCTTTAGCTTTGCATACTAATTTGATGCGGCATTTGAAGGTTTAATAGGCGCGATTAGATCATAGAAAATACATGAGAAAAAGAGACAGGGTAAAAAAAGCTTCTAAAGCCATTCAAGACTTAAACCTTACAACTAAAGAGCGATTAAGGAGAATTATAGAGGATAATGATTCAAAGCCAGGAAGAATCTTTGATGTCGTGATACAAATTCTCATCTTCCTTTCCATTTTGGTTTATTGTTTAGGAACGCTCCCCAATCTATCTCCGGCTTGGTTAAAAGCTTTAAACATTGCTAATAATGTTTGTTATGTAGTTTTTACGATAGAGTATTTTGGACGGATTTATATCACAGACCAAAAATTGAAGTATATATTTAGTTTTTATGGTATCATTGATTTACTGGCAATTTTACCTTTCCTATTCGCAAAACAATTTGATTTAAGAGCCATTAGAGCTTTGCGAATCTTTAGGATAATTAGTGCACTTAAAATTTCTAAGTATAACGCTGCACTTAAAAGATTTGCGGTGGCCTTAAAAATGATAACGCCTGAACTCACTTTGTTCTTTATATTAACAAGTATTTTTATTTTTCTTTCGGCAGCAGGTATTTACTATTTTGAAAATGAGGCACAGCCTAAGGAGTTTGCCTCTATATTTCATAGTCTTTGGTGGGCCATAATAACATTAACTACTGTAGGATATGGAGATATTTATCCAATTACGATTGGCGGAAGAGCCTTCACCTTTATTATACTATTAATCGGTCTCGGAATAATTACAATCCCAACAGGTTTAATAGCGAGTGCGCTTTCATCTGCAAGAAGCATTGAGCTAGAGGAGAATAAACAGACAAGGGAAGAAGTAGCAGAAGAATTGGAAGAATAAATCTGTTCTATTTACAATTGTTTACAAAAGCGGAAGCTCTTGACGGGTCTGGAAATAAGGATTCATGAAGTATGCGCAGGTGGTTCTTAGGAATTGTTGTTTAGCAAGATTATATATCTTGATAAGGCTCCCGCCTTACAATGAAAAGTCCACACCCTCCAGAAAAAGCGGTGTGCTTTTCTAGAAATTTAACTTTCAAATAAAAGCAGGCAGGCTCAGCCATTTTAATGTTGTATTGCAGAATCACAAACCTTACCAATCCTAGCTTTTTATTTTCTGGAATTCGGAATCTTTAAGTTTCGTTCTGAAAACAAAAAACCCCCAAAGATGGCATTCTTCAGGGGTTTTGCACTAATATACTAAGATTGGTTTAACGTAAACGATCAACAGATTTTACAAGGTCCTCATCCCTTTTTATGGCCTTATTGGCCAGCACTAAAAACACGATAGAAATGATGGGAAGAAGAACCCCAATACCCTTCTCTGAAACCAAAGTTTCTCCGGATAAAGTGAGCGATCTGTAAACGAAAACTCCCAGTAATACAAAGTTTGATATGATATTAAAACGGTTTAGCACAAACTGTAACTGCCGTTTTTTAAAATTTAAAATTGAAAGTATCGCCAAAGCGATAGACGCCAAAATGAGTCCAAAAACTAAAGGTTCATTTCGCTCAATGATTACAGTACCATCTTCTCCCATTACAACCGGAAACCATATATACAAAGCCCCCATTATAAGGACAACAATAATTAAATAAATGGTCTGGATACGCTGTATCATACTTTAAAACTCGTTTAAGCAGCAAAAATACATTATCTTTTTTAAAAAAAATAACAGTACTTTTTAATTTATTATTGTATTATTGCAGTATCTATTCGTAATCAACTCAATCAAGGTTACTTAGTCTTCGAAATAAATTTTCAACTTTCAACATACTTACCTTCTCAATAGGAACATAACAGTATCAACTTTAACAATAGAATTTTTTCAATGTTTGAAATTTCAGAACTAAAAAGCAAAAAGCTTCCTGAGCTTCAGGAAATAGCTAAAGAACTTAATGTGCCAAAATATCGCACACAAAAAAAACTGGACTTGGTATATCAAATTCTAGATTACCAGGCCGCAAACCCCAAAGCGGTGAAAGCTGTTATAAAAGCAGAAGAAACTTCTTCAGACACTTCTAAGAAAGAAACCACTGCTCCCACTGCCAAGGACAATAAAGAAAACAAACCATCTACGTCCAAGGATAGTAAAACTAGCGGTCCAAAAAAACGTCCGCCAAGCAAAGAAGCTCAAACTAAAAAGTCGCTTCCACAAAGGAAAAGTCATAGTAAAAAAATTGATGACGACAAAACGTCGAAAGATGACAGATCAAAAGAAGACAGATCAAAAGATGACCGGTCGAAAGATGACAGAAAGTCAAAAGACGATAAGCGCTCTTCAAACGACAAAAAAGAAAGCGACAAAAAATCGCAACACCAAAAGTCAAGCGGCGCAGATACTGACAACCGTCAGAAAAACCAACGTAACGACAATAGCTCAGATAATCGACATAAGCACCAAAGCCACAAACAAAAAGATGGTAATGTGAGCGACAACAGAAATAATGGAAACAAAGATTCCCGCAACCGCTATCGCGAGCCTGATTATGAATTTGACGGCATTATAGAAAGTGAAGGCGTTTTAGATATTATGCAAGATGGCTATGGCTTTTTGCGCTCTAGTGACTATAATTACCTTTCCTCTCCAGATGATATTTACGTTTCACAATCACAGATTCGACTTTTTGGTTTAAAGACCGGAGATACTGTTTTGGGTGAAGTTAGACCTCCTAAAGAAGGTGAAAAATATTTTCCTTTAATTAAAGTGAATAAAATAAATGGTCTAAACCCTAATGTGGTTCGCGACCGAGTTTCTTTTGAACACCTAACCCCGCTTTTCCCCCAGGAAAAATTCAACCTTGCAGATAAGCAAAGTACTATTTCCACAAGAATTATAGATCTTTTTGCACCTATAGGAAAAGGACAGCGTGGAATGATCGTTTCCCAGCCAAAAACTGGTAAAACGATGTTGCTGAAAGATATTGCAAACGCAATTGCTGCAAATCATCCAGAAGTTTATCAAATCGTGCTTTTAATTGATGAACGTCCGGAAGAAGTTACCGATATGCAGCGTAACGTTCGCGGAGAAGTAGTTGCTTCAACATTTGACAAAGAAGCCACAGAGCACGTTCGTGTTGCGAATCTTGTTATTGATAAAGCCAAGCGATTGGTGGAATGTGGTCACGACGTAGTTATCCTTTTGGATTCAATCACACGTTTGGCCCGTGCTTATAACACAGTGCAACCAGCAAGTGGTAAAATATTGAGTGGTGGTGTTGATGCTAACGCACTTCACAAGCCAAAGCGTTTCTTTGGAGCGGCTCGGAATATAGAAAATGGAGGTTCATTGTCTATCATTGCAACCGCATTGACTGAAACTGGTTCTAAAATGGACGAGGTTATTTTTGAAGAGTTTAAAGGTACTGGAAACATGGAACTTCAATTGGATAGAAAAATATCCAACAGAAGAATTTTCCCAGCTATCGATCTTACTTCTTCTAGCACACGTCGCGACGACTTGTTACTCGATGAAAACACCATACAACGTATGTGGGTGTTGCGTAAATACCTTGCTGATATGAACCCGATAGAAGCTATGGAATTCATTAACGATCGTATTAAGCAAACAAGAAACAACGAAGAATTTCTTATTTCGATGAACGGATAACCAAATCCAATCATCTACCAAACACAAAACTCCTTCAGGCCATCCTGAGGGAGTTTTTTTATGATCAGCATTTGGGAGCTGAAAATACATATCTGACCCATTACAGTAGCCCGAATGACCTAAGAGCAGGATCAACCTACCAACAACTGTTCTACTTTTAAGAATACCTTTACCTAGTCAATTTTATAAAGAAAACATCTTGGTAGCCTAGAGCAATACGCTAGTTCTTTATAATTTAATCGCACTCTCCAGACTTCTTTTGGTTGGACAAATATGTTTTACAGGAGAGGAATAATCATTTTGCCAAGAAAGTATCAGGCATAAAAAAACCCCAATCTTTCGATCGGGGTCTTTGTAAATAAGTTTAAAACCCACTAGTTATTGCTTAACAACTTTTTGGGTATAAGCTCCTAAGTTAGTTTCAATGCTAAGGAAGTAAACTCCTGGTGCAAGACCAGAAACGTTCATCTGCCCGTTTGAATAAGCAACTCCAGTTGTTTTACCAAGAACACTTGTTAAAGAAGCACTTTCAACATCAACACTTGATGGAAGTTGAATATTCAAGATGTCTGTTGCAGGGCTTGGGTATACAGAAATAACATCAGCTAGGTTACTACCAACTGAAAGAACCTCGTCTCCAAGTACGTTCATAACATAGTATTCTACGCCAGCAACCTGACCTACAGGAGTTGGTTCAAATATTCCACAATCTTCAGCCATTAGGTAACTAAGATCATTTTCACCAGCACCATTAGTTCCAGGGAAATATGTCTGACCTGGTTCGCCATTACTGTCTCCAGCGTTCACCTCGAAGACAACGATAGAACCTGCAGGAATAGTTGCGCTAAATGGCACAGTAACCATTGTTAAGTCGTCTGCCGCACTACTTGTATGACCAGTACCACCAACTAAGGTTAAAGTAGCTGTGTTCAGGTCAGTTTTATTTGAAGTATATACATTCAAGAAAACCTCCTTTCCATCATCTGCGGCTCCTTGACCGTACTGTAATTCGGTAATTTCAAAATCTCCAGTTACTCCAAAATCCTCCATGTCGTAGGCTCTAAAAAAGGAATTTTGACTATAAGTTCCACCCTGATTGTCCCAACACGCAACTCCGCTATCATCTACAGTATCAGGATCTATAGATTGAGTAAGTAGAGTTTGAGATTGAGCAGCAACAGATAGCATGATTGCACATACTAATAAAGTAATTTTTTTCATTTTTTTTATTTTAATTATTATTTTTAGATAAGCGTCAAAGCTAATGAATACAGGCCTTTATAAAAAAAATAAATCTTCACTATTTTTAATTGTTAACTTATTTTAATTACAAAACATTAAAACCTAAATACTTAGAAAACAACTTTAACTTTTCACTAAAACATCTTATCCTGAATGTTAAAAAAAGCTCCAATAATGCTTATTTTACCGGAAAAACAATAGAAAACAAGACGCATCTTTAAACTATTGGCAGTCTTAGCATTATATAATCTTTTTTATAACATATTTTATAAGACACGATTGGTGATAAATTTCTTTTTGATCCTAACTATTTGCTTTATTAAAAATAAATTAGGCGTATTATTTTTATCAATTTTGAATTAAAACCAATGACTAAATGGCATGTGCACTTCTTTAACACCCTATTAATATATAACCACAACTTATCTTTTAAAGACTAGAGTTTATATATTTGATAAAAGTATTTTATGAAAACAATTTTTGCAATCTTATGTTTTACATTTCTTTTAATAGCAATTCCATCAAAAGCTCAAAAGAATGAGGGTTTTTTGACAACTTTTGAATCTTCAAAAGGTATGCAAACAGGAACCTATCAAAAAACCATCGATTTCTATCTGACATTAGAAAAGAAATTCCCTGAAATAACGGTTGTTGAAATGGGATTAACAGATAGCGGAATTCCATTGCATGTCGTGATTTTTGATTCCGAAACGACAAATTCTTCTAAAACGAAAGAAAGGTTTTCAAAAAATGGTAAAAACCTATTGCTAATCAACAATGGAATCCATCCCGGGGAACCTGACGGAATAGACGCCACGATGCTACTATTCCGAGATTTTGCGAAAAAGAAAATTCCACTACCTAAGAACACCATTATCGCCACAATCCCAGTCTACAATATAGGAGGAGCATTAAACCGAAACAGTACAAGCAGAACCAATCAAAACGGTCCCGAATCATACGGCTTCCGTGGAAATGCCAGAAACTATGATTTAAACCGTGACTTTATAAAAAGTGACACGAGAAATGCGCGAGCTTTCGCTGAAATATTTCATTGGTTAAATCCAGATCTTTTTATCGACAATCACGTAAGCAACGGTGCCGATTATCAATATATACTGACACACCTATTTACGCAGCACAATAAATTGGGGAACGAAATAGGCGATTATCTTCAGAATTCTTTTATGTCACAATTTGAAAACTCCTTACATCAAAAAAATTGGGACATTACTCCTTATGTTAATGTATTCAATCAAGTACCTGAAGTAGGTTTTTCACAATTTATGGACTCACCGCGCTATTCTACAGGTTATACTTCATTGTTCAACACTTTGGGAATGATGGTAGAAACACATATGCTAAAACCTTACAAGGAAAGGGTTGAAGGAACTTATGAGCTGATGAAAAGCTTTATCGATATCGCTGAAAAAGATGCGAAGAAGATTAAAAATTTGCGTGAAAATTCATTTCAAAAATACAAAGCAGGAAGCTACTACCCTATTTCTTGGGAAGTGGATTCATCTAAGACAACAACACTTTCATTTAAGGGTTATGAAGGAGAAATGATTCCGAGCAAAGTTACCGGTGGTGAACGTTTGAAATATTTTAGAGATAAACCTTATACCAAAGACATTACCTATTACGATTATTTTAAAGCGAATGATTCTATTAAAATCCCTACAGCCTATATTATTCCCAAAGGCTACTGGAATGTTATGGATCTATTAAGATTAAACAAAATAGAATTTTCCGAATTTGAAAACGACTCAACTGTTTCCGCGGAGGTTTATCATATAAAAGATTTTGAAACGGTAAAGAGCGCTTATGAAGGCCATTATTTACACTTTAAAACCAAAGTTACTGAAAGCAAAGAAAAGGTTTCAGTAAGAAAAGGGGATGTTTTGGTAAAGACTCAACAGTTTGGGGTTAGATACATTTTGGAAACCTTAGAGCCGGCAGCCAAAGATTCGTTTTTTAATTGGAATTTCTTTGACGCTATTCTTCAGCAAAAAGAAGGATTTTCACCTTACGTCTGGGAGGATATGGCGGAAAAGTTTTTAGACAACAATCCCGAAATCAAGAAAGCCTTTGAGGCTAAAAAAGTAAAGGATCCTGGATTTGCAAAGAACTGGTATGCCCAATTAGCTTGGATTCATAAAAAGTCGCCAAACTATGAAAAATCACACCTCAGATATCCGATCATTCGGGTGGGTGGTTAGATATTCCTTTGGAAAGAGCAGTTTTATGTTTTCATAGGAATCTTGCAAAGCCTTTTGTGATTTTTCGAAATCCTTCCACTTTACCTTTTTAATTCCTTCTTCAGCCTCGGGAACCAGCGGTCCGTCATAATCACTGTACATTTCGTACCAATAGGTTATTTTGAGTCGGAATTTGTTGTTGCGGGTAAAAACGTGATATGTCGTTTTTATAAATTCACGGATTTCAAGGTCTTTTATCCCCGTTTCTTCAACAACCTCACGGATTGCGGCTACTTCGTGGGTTTCGCCTTTTTCAATCTTTCCTTTGGGAAGATCCCATTTCTTGTTTCTTCTAATAAAAAGAATTTCCTTTTTACTGTTATAAACCAAGCCTCCGGCAGCTTCCACAACTTTTATTTTTTTCCGTAGAAAACGCTCCAACTTCTCAGCATTCTTGTGATAAAGGTTCACATAGAGGAGCTCACCGTTGTTTATTTTTTTTACCAACTTTTTAAAACGCGCTTGCTTTAAAGGGATGGTAGTGTAATGCTCACCAATATTTTTTTCTGTTGAAAGAATAATGGGGATATCTTTTACAAAAACTTTATACATTTGCAGTATGATATTAAACAAAGATACGGCACAAAAAACCGCTGCATTGCTATTGCAAATTAATGCAATAAAATTGCAACCGCAAAACCCTTTTACATGGGCTTCTGGATGGAAGTCTCCAATTTATTGTGACAATCGCGTTACATTATCCTATCCAACCATTCGAAATTACATTCGTGAGAACCTAGCAAAGCAAATTGAGGAACTCTACGGAAAGCCCGAAATGATTGCCGGTGTGGCCACTGGAGCCATAGGAATTGGTGTTCTAGTAGCAGAATACTTGAACGTTCCTTTTTGTTATGTCCGCCCTGAAGCAAAAGGTCACGGACGACAAAATAAAATTGAAGGACATTTGGAACCAAACACGAACGTAATAGTTGTTGAAGACCTTATTAGTACTGGAAAAAGCAGCTTAATGGCTGTAGAAGCCTTAAAAGAGGCTAATGCAAACGTAAAGGGAATGGTGGCCATTTTTAGCTATGGGTTTAATATTGCTGAAGAGAATTTTAAAAATGCCAATGTTACTTTGAATACTTTGAGCAATTATGAAATGTTGTTGCACGAAGCCGAAAACTCAAAATATATAAATGCCAAAGAAGCAGTTTTACTGGGAGAGTGGAGAGAAAACCCTGAAACCTGGGGACAATAAAGTATTCAGTTGGCAGTGGCAGTGAGCAGTAGCTTGAAAAAAAATAAAAAGTATGTCAAGAAAAATTCATCTCAGCATCATTGCTTTAGTTATAAGTACAATATCATTTTCGCAAATAACGCAGCCTTGCACAATCTATCTCAAATCTGGTGAAGTTATAACTGATATGCGAGGGACTTATAATACCAAGTACTTCAAATATTACAAAAAAGTGGGTGACAGATATAACAAAGTCAAAATAGAACTAATTGATTCTGTGACTTTGATTGAAAAATCTGGGAGTACTAAGCGCCTCCGCTTTTTACCTGTACAAGACGAGAAAAAACTTCAAGTTGTTGAACAGATAGTTTTAGGCAAATTAGAACTATATAGAAAGATGATATCCGGATCTACTTACAGTCCAAGTTATTATAATTATTATATTCGACAAAAAGATCAAGAAAAACTAACAATCGTCGGGAGTGAAAATATGATTAACAATAAAAAGAAATCGGTATTATATTCTTTTTTACAAGATTGTCCTGCATTAATTACAAGGATTGATAATGATGAATTTAACAGAATTCGTGATTTAAGTTCTATTATTTCCATATATAACATTACTTGTGGACTCCGTAAGAATTAAAAATTAATTGTTGAAAAAATAACCAATAGCAATAAAGAATAAAAAATAGGATAAATGAATTTAAATAGCAAAAAAGTAACAGTTCAAAAATCAGCTTCAGATCTTTGTGATTACTTGACCGACGTAAAGAATTTTGAAGGTTTAATGCCAGAAAATATTAGCAAATTTGAGGTGATAAGAGAAAACGCCTTTGTCTTTGCTCTAAAAGGAATGCCTGAGATTGCATTGGAAGTAAAAGAAGTAGAAAAACCAAACAAGATAGTTTTAGGCGCAATAAGCGATAAACTTCCGTTTACATTAACGGGAAATATTGAAGATGTTTCTGAAAACACTTCCAATGTTCAATTATTCTTTGATGGTCAGTTTAACAGCATGATGGCCATGATGATAAAGGGACCCATCTCAAAATTCATAGAAACCCTTGCATCAAACTTGGAGCAGGTTTAAATTTTAAAAACCCCAGCCCTAAAGGGTGCCAATAAATTTTGTTGTGTTTTGTTCCTCCCCTTTAGGGGTAGGGGGTAAATCCCATGCTCAATATATCATTTTCACTTCCTTCAATTGAAATTTCCGCAAGGGATTACTTTCGGTTTCTACCAAAAGTTCACCTATATCAGAAACACCTTTAATAATTCCGTTGCAACGCAAACCTTCGGGAGTCTCAAAAACAGAAATAGCTCCTTTTTGAAATAAACTATTTTCATATTCTTCTTTTAGCCGCAAAAAGTTACTTTGATTAAGATTTGTTAATCTTTTAAATACTTTTTCTAAAATTTCCTGAAGCACCTCTTCCAAAGTAAAATCTTTCCCGGTTTCCAATTTTAAGGAGCTAGCGTTTGGCAAATTGGGGAAGACGGTTTCGTTTACATTAAAGCCAATTCCAATGACACAATACTTTAAAAAACTGCCTTCCAATAGGTTTTCAATCAAAATACCGCCAATTTTACTTTTGGCTGACAATATGTCGTTTGGCCATTTTATTGAAACAGCAGGAGTATTTAAAGCTTTTAAAGCATCCAAAATACCCAATGAAGTAGCCATCGATACCATGAATTGATCTTCAATAGGAAACCTCTCGAATATCTTAAACATACTGAATGTTAAGCTTTGACCCTCTCTGGAGAGCCACATGTTACCCATTTGACCGCGACCAGAAACCTGATGCTTTGTTATCACGACGGTTTCGTCTGGCAACTGGGTTTCTTTAGCCAACTTTTTCAGGTAGGTATTGGTAGAATCGATGGCACTAAGTTTGATTAAGTTCAAAATGATAATTAAGTTTAGTATTACATTTTTAAAGGCTTTCAAGAAACAAAAAAGTAATAACTTTGCGAAATAGAAAAAGAAATTTATTTAATGCATAAAGAACAAGCAGAAACAGATCAACTTATTACTCAAATAATACGAGGAATTGAAGATGTAAAAGGGCAAGATATCGAAATTCTTGACCTAAGAGAAATAGAAAATACCGTTTGCGACTATTTTATAATCTGTAATGGTACCTCAAACACTCAAGTGAACGCAATTGTTAATTCCGTTCAAAAATCCGTTAGTAAAACTTTAAAGGAAAAACCTTGGCACGTTGAAGGTAGCGACAATGCCGAATGGATACTTATGGACTACGTCCACGTAGTTGTACACGTTTTCCAAAAGCACATTCGCGAGTTTTATGACATTGAAGGACTTTGGGGCGATGCCAAGTCGGTTAAAATAGAAACAACAAACTAAAAAGAAAACTGCCTTATGGCCGAAGAAAATAAAAATAAGAAGAAAGACTCAAAGAAGCCTAAGGCTAATTATTATTGGATTTATATTGCCATTGCGCTTATATTTTTGGGAATAAACATCTTTGGCGGTGGTAGCTGGTCTCAACCAGAAAAGACCACACAATCCCAATTTGAAACATTTTTAAAAGATGGCGACGTTAAAAAAGTGGATGTAATTAATAAAAAGATTGCAAAAGTTTATTTAACGGACGAAGCAAAAAAGAAAGAAGTTCATTCCAAAGAAAAGAATGTACCCTCGTTTTTGGAGCCAAGTGCCAATGATCCCGATTATCAATTTGAATTTGGAGATCTTCAAATTTTCCAAAAAGATTTTCAGGATATAAAGTCTGAAAACGGTTTAACAGCAACTTTGAATTTCCAGACCGACTCCAACGTTTGGGGTGATATACTCATGAGTATTCTTCCCTTCGCTATTATAATTGGGATATGGATATTTATTATGCGAAGAATGTCTTCAGGCGCCGGTGGTGGTGCAGGTGGACAACTGTTTAACATTGGTAAGTCTAAAGCGAAACTTTTTGACGAAAAAACCGATGTAAAAACTTCGTTTAAAGATGTTGCTGGCTTGGAAGGTGCAAAAGAAGAAGTTCAGGAAATTGTTGATTTCTTAAAAAACCCGGAAAAATACACCTCCCTCGGAGGAAAAATTCCGAAAGGTGCATTACTTGTTGGACCTCCAGGAACTGGAAAAACCCTCTTGGCAAAAGCCGTTGCCGGGGAAGCTCAAGTTCCATTTTTCTCCCTTTCAGGTTCCGATTTTGTGGAGATGTTTGTTGGTGTTGGTGCATCACGTGTTCGTGACTTGTTTAAGCAGGCCAAAGACAAATCGCCAGCGATTATTTTTATTGATGAAATTGACGCCATTGGCCGTGCCCGTGGAAAAAATAACATGTCTGGAAGCAATGACGAGCGTGAAAACACATTAAACCAGTTGTTGACCGAAATGGATGGCTTTGGAACAAATACCAATGTTATTGTAGTGGCCGCAACAAACCGCGCCGATGTTTTAGACAAAGCGCTCATGCGTGCCGGTCGTTTTGACAGACAGATCTATGTTGATCTTCCAGATGTTCGTGAGCGAAAAGAGATATTTGAAGTTCACTTGCGTCCCATTAAAAAGGACGAAAATTTAGATACAGACTTCCTTTCAAAGCAAACCCCAGGTTTCTCTGGAGCTGATATTGCGAATGTGTGTAATGAAGCTGCCCTAATCGCTGCCAGAAATGGCAAGAAATCTGTAGGCAAGCAAGATTTCCTTGATGCTGTTGACAGAATTGTTGGCGGACTTGAAAAGAAAAACAAAATAATGACCATGGACGAAAAGCGCGCCATTGCTTACCACGAAGCTGGTCACGCAACCGTGAGCTGGATGTTGGAGCATGCCGCACCATTGGTAAAAGTAACTATTGTTCCTCGTGGACAATCTTTAGGTGCCGCCTGGTATTTGCCTGAAGAAAGATTGATTATTCATCCAGAACAAATGCTAGATGAAATGTGCGCAGCCCTTGGTGGTCGCGCCGCAGAAAAGGTAATCTTTGACCGTATTTCTACAGGAGCCTTAAGCGACCTTGAAAAAGTAACCAAGCAGGCCCGTGCTATGGTCACAATTTACGGATTGAATGAAAAAGTTGGTAACCTTACTTATTACGATAGCAGCGGTCAATCAGAATATAACTTCTCTAAGCCTTATAGTGAAAAGACGGCTGAGCTTATTGATCAAGAAATTTCAGCCCTTATTGAAGGTCAATACCAACGTGCATTAGCGCTGCTGGAAGAGAACAAGGATAAATTGACCGAGCTGGCTAATGTTTTACTTGAAAAGGAAGTGATTTTCAAAGACAACCTTGAAAAGATTTTTGGAGAACGTCCTTTCAAAATTCCAGAAGAAGCTACAAGACCGGCAACTACTTAAAATTGTCGGTTTTAAGAGCTATTCCGTAACTTTGTTTTTTTGATAACATAACTTCATTATAGATTTTATATATTTGAAGTTCATGTACTTATAAACTCCTCAATTCGTTATAAATGAGTCTATTCAAAAGACTTTTAAATCCTAATTACAAAGCGGAAGAAAAGGCTAAAAGAGCTGACACTTCCGATACAAGTAGCTATTTCCCTGAGGAAAAACTTCCGATAGACGAAAAATTCACCTATAATTTTAAAAATAATGGTGGAAAGTTCATTTATTGCGAAAACTGGGACGAGATTATTGAGGCATTTGATAATATCATGCTAGAAAATGATTGGTATGAGCAGGATGTATTTTGCGTTAACGAGAAGCTTAGCAAAAGGTTTGAAGGCTTTAACCTCAATTTCGTAAGGAATCCTGAGTCAACATTCTTTCTGTCCACGTGTGAAGCGCTTGTATCCAACAATGGCTCTATACTACTTTCCTCAAACCAAGTAAAAGAAAAAAAATTAAAGGAACTACCTTCAAATTTCATCATTTTTGCTACTACCAGTCAGATGGTAGATACAATAAGCGAAGGCTTACGCACCATAAAAAACCAGAGCACGGGTTACATTCCAAGTAACATTACTACCATTCAAAACTTTGAAATTGAAAAAGAAAAGAATTTTATGAGTTATGGAAGTAGCTCAAAAAACCTATATTTGCTGCTTTTAGAAGACTTATAATATAATATGAAGGAAATTCTCATACGGACCCTCTCGGGCGTATTATACATTTCGATCATCATCTTTGCTATGTTCACCTCGCGTGAATGGTTTATGGGTCTTTTTTTTGTACTCGCTGTAATCACCTTAAGTGAATATTTAAAACTAGTACACCTCACCAGTTACCTCGCATACTTTCTCCTAGCCGCAGGCTTTTATTTTTTGAGTTATAATATATTCGATATAAATTCGGTATATCTTCTTCTGATCATGAGCACCTTTGTAAATCTATTTTTACTTAAAGATGTTTTATGGGTGAGCAAAATACCCATGTTCGAAAAGAAAAAATATATTACAGTGGTTTTTTACATCATAAGCGGTTTCGTGTTTTTAACCCTTATCCCGATGATTGGTGGAGAATTTATACCTGAGTTGATTGTGGCTGTCTTCATTTTGGTATGGAGCAACGATACCTTTGCCTTTTTAATAGGTAAAAATTTTGGTAAGCATAAACTATTGGAGCGCATTTCGCCCAATAAGACCATTGAAGGTTTTGTTGGAGGTATATTAGGCGCATTATTCGCAGGATTTGTTATCTTTAATCTATTAGAAAACTATAGGCCCATGGATGCTGAAACGTATCCATTATGGATTTGGATAGTGATGGCGATCATCGTTTCTGTTTTTGGAACGATTGGAGATTTAATACAATCTAAGTTTAAAAGACAAGCTGGAGTTAAGGACAGCGGGATTATTATGCCGGGCCATGGTGGCTTGTATGACAGGTTGGATAGTATTATTTACTCCAGTCCTTTTGTTTATGCATTTTTATTAATTGTTGACAATGTTTCATAAAGAAGGATTCAAAATTATTGTTATAGCGCTAGCTATTGTTATCGGGCTCAGCCTTTTGGCAAATGTGTTTATTGAAAACCCAACCTTTCGTGGCGGAGTTATTATTGCACTAATAATTCTCTTGCTATTGGTTTTACAGTTTTTTAGAAACCCCAAAAGAAATTTCTTGGTGCACCCAGAGCAAGTACTATCCTCAGTTGATGGGAAAGTTGTTGTTATTGAGGAAGTTTTTGAAAAAGAATATTTTAAGGATAAACGACTGCAGGTTTCTGTTTTTATGAGTCCAATAAATGTTCACATTACCAGATATCCTGTTGGCGGAAAGGTAATTTACAGTAAGTATCATCCTGGGAAATATTTAGTAGCGTGGCACCCAAAATCTTCCGAAGAGAATGAACGTACCACCGTTGTTGTTAAAAACAGCGCCTTTGGAGATGTTTTGTTTCGTCAAATTGCAGGCGCGATGGCCAAGCGAATTGTAAACTACGCTGAAGTGGGCCAAGAGGTAGATCAAGCCTCAGATAGTGGTTTTATTAAATTTGGATCACGTGTGGATATCTATCTACCTTTAAATGCAAAAATAAAGGTTGAATTAAACCAAAAAGTTAAAGGAGGAATCTCAATAATTGCTGAAAAATAATGACTTCTGAAGAGTTAGATATAGCCTTTAAAACCGCTGTAAAAAGTATTAACGACCATAAAGAACCCTTTCCGGCAGATGTTTTGTTGCGATTGTACGCTTATTATAAACGCGCAACAAATGAAGCCCATACACCAAGCGGAAGAAAACCCCATATCTCTGCCTTTAAGACCAACGCGCTTTTCCAAACACGTGGTCTATCAAGTGATGAAGCGAAAGAACGCTACATTGAGGCAGTAAACCAATATTTTTTATACAGGAAATAAACTAGGCTTGTTGCGCCTTGTTGAATTTTATTTCGTACTCTTCAATAGCCTCACCTATTTTCGAAACATTTTCTGAAGCTCTTTCGTGTGCTGCTTCCATCGCCTTTTCTAATTCCTTGTCAGGATTTTGAAAGAGATCTGTAATTACGTGATTTATTTTGTCAAGAATGCTCTCTTGACTGTTTTTGATATCTTCCAGTTTGTGCAGCATTGCCTGCATTTCGTTATATTTTGCTTGGTCCATAATTGTTTTGTTTTATTTTTGAACAAGATACAGACAAAAGTTTCCTAGCCTTAGAACATTAACCTTGATTTAGATTAAATTAAGAGTTTTTAACGGCTTTTGAATAGAAAAGACCCGTCTGGTTTTCCTTTCTTCATTATTTCGCGCGTCACGAAATTTTACTAATAGGATGAAAAACCGGACAGGTCTATAAAGTAATTGCTATATTTATTTTAGACCACTGAGACTCATCTTTAAAGTTTCAATCTTAGATAGCGCATCTGCTTCTTTTTGTTTTTCCAAAGCCACAACCTGCTCCGGAGCGCCACTTACAAAACGTTCATTCTTCAATTTTCCTTGAACGCTTCTTAAAAATCCTTCCGTATATTTTAGCTCTTCGGAAAGTTTTGCTATTTCTTCTTCCACGTTTATGGCACCAGCAATTGGCACGAAGTATTCGTTACTTTTTACGCGAAAAGTAAGAGCTCCATCGATTTTTTCTGAAATATAATTCAATTCTGAAATGTTGCCGAGTTTTGTGATTACTGCGTCAAATTCTTTGGACGCATTATCGTTATTCAAAACCGACAGCGCAATGCTATCCTTGAATGAAATATTTTTTTCCTTGCGAATGGTTCGTATTCCCGAGATTACTTCCGAAGCAAATTCAAAATCCTTTATAATCTTATTGTCAAATGATTCTGCTTTTGGCCATTTTGAAATTATCAAGGCTTCGGAAATATCACGTTGGGTGATATGCTGCCATATTTCTTCAGAAATAAATGGCACAAAAGGATGCAATATCTTTAGATTGTCTTCTAAAACCGAAATTACCTCCAAATATGTTTTCTCTGAGATTTTCTCCCCAAAAGGAGGTTTTACCATTTCCAGCAACCATGAGCAGAAATCGTCCCAAACCAACTTATACGTTGACATCAAAGCATCACTAATTCGGTATTTACTATAATGATCTTCAATTTCAGCAAGGGTTTTTTGGAATTTATTCTTGTACCACTGAAGGGAGATGATATCACTTTGGGATTGCTCCTTTTCCAAGCAAACCTCCCAACCATCTATCAATCTGTATGCATTCCATATCTTGTTTACAAAGCCACTACCCTGCTTGCAGAGATCTTCCTCAAACATTAAATCGTTTCCGGCAGGGGAGCTAAGAAGCATCCCAACCCGTACTCCATCCGCACCATAGGTTTCCATTAATCCAATTGGATCTGGAGAATTCCCCAAAGACTTGCTCATCTTTCTACGCTGTTTGTCACGCACGATACCCGTTAAATAAACATTCGTAAAAGGTTTTTCATTTCTATATTCATAACCGGCGATTATCATTCGTGCCACCCAGAAAAATAATATTTCGGGAGCGGTTACAAGGTCGTTGGTTGGATAGTAATAATTTATTTCTTTGTTGTCAGGCTCCAAGATCCCGTTAAAAACACTTATCGGCCAAAGCCAAGACGAAAACCAGGTGTCTAAAGCATCAGGATCCTGTGTTAAGTCAATAGTTTGTAATTTGTAGTTTGTAGTTTTTTCTTGTGCCAGTTTTAAGGCTTCTTCTATAGTTTCAGCAACTACAAAGTCTTCCTTGCCATCACCATAGAAGTATGCAGGAATTTGTTGTCCCCACCAAAGTTGGCGAGATATATTCCAGTCACGAACGTTTTCCATCCAATGACGGTAGGTGTTTATAAATTTCTCAGGAACCAGATGCACCTCTTTTTCGAGTACGGCATCTAAAGCAGGTTGCGCCAATTCCTTCATTTTTAGAAACCATTGATCGCTAAGCTTTGGTTCTATAACAGCACCTGTTCTTTCACTAGTACCAACCTTGTGCATATGGGTTTCAATTTTTGAAACCACGCCCATTTCTTCAAGTTCCTTTACAATTTCCTTACGGACCGCGAAACGATCTTTCCCTTCATAATGAAGACCGAAACTGTTTAAAGTTCCATTATCATTCAGAATATCCACTATTTCGAGATTGTGCTTATCACCTAGCATTTTATCGTTCTCGTCGTGCGCAGGAGTTACTTTTAAACAACCCGTTCCAAATTCAACATCTACATATTCATCTTCAATAATTGGAATTACTCGATTGCAAACAGGAACGATTGCTTTTTTACCGCGAAGATGTGCAAAGCGCTCATCATTTGGATTGATGCAGATAGCTGTATCGCCCAAAATGGTTTCTGGACGTGTGGTGGCGATAGTCAAAGTGTCATCACTACCTTCAATTTTATAGTTTAAATAGTATAGATTACCCTGTTTTTCTGCGTAAATAACTTCTTCATCAGAAAGGGTAGTTTTTGCTGCAGGATCCCAGTTTACCATTCGGTAGCCACGATAAATGTTGCCTTTGTTATAAAGATCAACAAAAACCTTTATTACGGATGTTGACATTTCTTCATCCATGGTAAACTTGGTTCGCTCCCAATCACAGGAAGCACCCAGTTTTTTAAGTTGTTCTAAGATAATTCCACCGTGTTTATGGGTCCATTCCCAAGCGTGCTCCAAAAACTCTTCTCTGGAAAGATTGGCTTTGTCAATTCCATCGGCTTTCAGTTTTGCAACCACTTTAGCTTCTGTAGCGATAGAAGCATGATCTGTTCCTGGCACCCAACAGGCGTTAAAACCTTTTAGCCGCGCACGGCGAATCAATACGTCCTGCAAGGTATTATTGAGCATATGCCCCATATGGAGCACTCCTGTAACGTTTGGTGGTGGAATTACTATGGTGTACGGCGTTCTTTCATCGACTTCAGAATGAAAATAACGGTTCTCCATCCAGTAGCTATACCACTTGTTTTCAATCTGTTTCGCATTATATTTTGCTTCTAAAGCCATACTTTGGTCTGGTATTTGAGATATAAGCTGTAAAAGTAAATATATCTGAAGGATAATAAAAGTGAATCAGTTATTTTGCAGATTCTTTAAAGTTCTATAATTTAGCAAAAACTAAAAATCATGAAAAAACTAGCTCTTATGGCTCTCGTTGCCTTTATCGGTTTTACCGCCCAAGCGCAACAAGCAAAAATCAGTTTTAATGCAGATACCGTAGATTACGGCACTATAGCAAAAAATAGTGACGGAGTTCGGGTATTTGAATTCACTAATACTGGCGATGCCCCACTTATTATAAGTGATGTAAAATCCAGTTGTGGATGTACAGTGCCAAAAAAACCTGATGGGCCTATCGCTCCAGGCGCAAGTAGCACGATTGAAGTTAAGTATGACACAAACCGTGTTGGTCCAATAAGAAAAACCATCACCGTTTATTCTAATGCCAACGAACCCATGGTGGCTTTAAAAATTAAAGGAGAAGTAAAAGAGGCTTCTAGTGTTTTGGAAAAACTCTAAGCAATAATACTTCTTAAAAAAGTAATCCGGTTTAAGCGTCTAGCTTAGACTGGATTTTTTTTTAGAACACTGCTTTAAGGTAAAACTTAACCTTCATAGGGCGACCATTTCTTTTTACTTCCATAGTAATGCGTTTTCCTTCTTCATTTGAGAACATATTAATAAGCTCAAACAATTTATATTGATAACAAGGTATTCCGTTTATTGAAATTACTTCATCATTCTTTTCTAATCCCACCAAGGCTGCCGGCGAATCTTTACGTACATCTACAACCACATATTTTGGAACCAAAGAAAAATTAACTTCGGTGGTTACGGCAACGCGGCTCCATGAAAGGCTTTTATTTTGATTAGTTTTATACGCATTAACCGTTGCTTGCCTTTCCTCCTTTACGAGCTCCACACCCTCATGTTCCAGGGTAAGACCACTCATATTATAATGAAATGGATCATTGAACTTATTGTTCTTCTTAAATCGCACCTTATTGTTTCGATAATCAAAAGTAACAGTAAACCGCTTTAAAAATCCCCCCCCCAAGCTTCCATCACGATCCTCATAATAGCGGGCTTTTATTACCGCGGCAGCTTCAGGAAAAGAGGTATTCACATCGGTTAACTTATATTCTCCCACAAGAAGTTCTGGTATTTTTGCCCGTTTCCCATTTATATTTCCGCTAAGGCCCAAGCCTAAAAAGTCCTGAAAATAATTTTTTGGATTTTCATGAATATAATTGTTCTCATCAAAAAGCCATAGTGCATCACTAGAACCAGAGTCAATCAGTAGCGTTACTTCTTCCCGTTTATTTTCAGATACGGTCTGCAGTGAAACATAGGGCTTGCCTCTTTCAAAATTCATTGGCATCTCTTCACATTTCCTACACGATTTCAAAGGACGCTTATCTGGGTCAGAAATGACTATTACTTCTGAAGAGTATTTCATTTTCACTATAAAATTTTCAAAAAACTCATTTCCCAATATTCCGTGAATAGGAATCCCCATTCTCGGTGAAAAATTAAGCGCACTGTCGAAAATTATATAAAGTGAATGATTTCTATCTATAGCATCTCCCACCTTAACGCTGTTATTCAAACTTCTCAGCGCTTCTATAGAGCCATCAGAACCAAGCCCTTGAAGTTTTACAGGAGAAGTGTTCATCAACTGAAGGCTATCAGCATCTTCTAAACTAAAAAGGATGGTAGATTTTACACCTGTATCCAGAATAAACGACAGAGGCGTACCGTTAACTTCCACCTCAATAATAGGCAAATTGTTCACTAATTGAAACGGGATACGATCTTTCTTTCTATTGTTTTGTAAATAAAAACCTGATTGTCCTATGGATGAAGCAGAAAAGCAAAGAACAAGTAGAAAAATCAGAGCTTTAACCATTTTTTTAAGAATTACAATGAATAGGTTTGAAGGTATAAAAAAAAGCTGAATGTTGCCGCTAGCAGCATGGAATTATAAAATATATTTTGCAACTTTGCCCAAAACAAAACTCATTATGCCTTTAGTTTCAAAGAAAGGGAAAAACATGCCGGAATCACCCATCCGCAAACTAGTCCCGTATGCCGAAAAAGCTTATAAAGCCAACAAAACCGTCTATCATTTAAATATTGGTCAGCCTGATATTAAATCGCCTAAGATTGCGATGGATGCCGTTGCAAATCACCATATTAAAACCCTTGCTTATACCCGTTCTGAGGGCTCGCAGGAATACCGCGAAAAAATTGCTGAATACTACCATAAAAACAACATTCCTGCTGAAGCCGACGATATTGTAGTTACTACTGGTGGAAGCGAGGCACTATTGTTCGCCATGGGAAGTATTGCCGATGTTGATGACGAAATTATAATTCCAGAACCATTTTACGCCAATTATAACGGATTCGCAACTGCTTCCGGAATAAATATTGTTCCCGTTATTTCAAAAATCGAAAACAACTTCGCCTTACCTCCTATTTCAGAATTTGAAAAGCTGATCACTCCAAAAACGAAAGCAATCCTTATCTGTAATCCAGGAAATCCAACTGGATATCTTTATTCAAAAGAAGAGATTCAGGCCTTGGCAAAACTGGTATTGAAACACGATTTATTTTTGGTTGCGGATGAAGTATATCGCGAATTTACCTATGACGGTTCTAAACATTACTCCATTCTAGCAGAAGAAAGTTTGGCCGAAAACGGAATTTTAATTGATTCTGTCTCAAAAAGATATAGCATGTGTGGCGCACGCATTGGCTGTTTGGTTTCACGAAACAAAGAAGTTATTTCCACTGCCCTAAAGTTTGCCCAAGCACGATTGAGTCCACCAACATTCGCACAAATTGCGAGTGAAGCAGCACTGCAAACACCACAAAGGTATTTTGACGAAGTAATAGTAGAATACCAAGACAGAAGAGACACTCTTGTCAATGCTTTAAAGGAAATTCCCGGAGTAAAAGTAGGCGTGCCCAAAGGTGCATTCTACTGTATTGTACAACTTCCTATTAAAAACAGCGACAAATTTGCCCAATGGTTACTAGAAGATTTTGACGACAATGGCGAAACCGTAATGGTGGCTCCAGCTGCCGGCTTCTATTCTAGCCCAGGAGTTGGCTTAAACGAAGTGCGAATTGCCTACGTGATCAAAAAGGAAAGTTTGATTAGAGCTGTTGAAATTTTAAAAATTGCATTAGAGAAATACAAAGACTAATGCGATTTGAAGAATACAAATCGCTTAAAAACCACAACACCTTCGGAATAGATTGCGAGGCACGCTATTTTGTTTCGGTGGAAACGGTTGAGGAGCTAAAAAAAGTGCTTTCAGAAAATCCTTCTGAAGCACTTTTTTTACTTGGTGGCGGCAGCAATATGTTGTTAACAGATAATTTGGATGCACTCGTAATTCACCTCAACCTAAAAGGAATTGAAATAACAAAGACCACTGAAAAGGAAGTCTTTGTAAAAGTTATGGCTGGCGAGACCTGGCATGAGTTTGTTGAATATTGCATTAAAAACGATTTTGGCGGAATTGAAAATCTATCCTTAATCCCTGGAAATGTAGGCACCGCACCCATTCAAAACATTGGAGCCTATGGTGTGGAGCTAAAAGACACTTTTGAAAGCTGCCACACCTTGAAAATTGAAACCTTAGAGGAAAGAGAATTCAACAAAGAAGAATGTCAATTTGGATACCGAAACTCTATCTTCAAAAATGAATTGAAAGGAAAGTATATTATCACAAGTGTAAGCTTTAAACTGACCAAAAAGGATCATAAAAAGAATATCTCTTATGGTGATATTCAAAAGATCTTGAATGATAAAAATATAAAGCATCCAAGTGTCAAAGACATTTCTGAAGCGATTATCGCAATTCGGCAATCAAAACTTCCAGATCCAAAAGTATTGGGCAATAGTGGTAGTTTTTTTAAAAATCCAATAGTAAACTCAGAGCGCTTTCAAGAATTTAGAAAAGAATTTCCTGAAGCTCCTTTTTACGAAATTACCCCCACGGAATTTAAGATTCCTGCGGGCTGGCTCATTGAAAAGGCTGGATTTAAAGGAAAACGTTTTGGCGATGCAGGAGTTCATAAAAACCAAGCCCTCGTTCTAGTTAATTATGGAAATGCCACAGGGCAAGAGATATGGCAACTGGCGATGGACATTCAAAAACAAGTAAAAGAAATGACCGGAATCTTTATTGTACCCGAAGTCAATGTCTTTTAAATGGCAATCTCTTTTCTAAAAAACACCCGATTTCAATCTTTTACCAGCGATAGTTGGGAAGAAAAAGATTCAAATCCATTAGAGTATAATCGGTTTAAGCTTCGTTAAAGTATTTACAATTGAGACTAAAAAAACTTAAATCCTGAGCGCAACTACAAGAAAGATTGTATTTTTGTATTCTAATTCAGAAAGGTGAAATATTGAAATTGGTTTGCCATAATTAACAAGCGCTTTCATAGACATTCCCCCTTCTACTTATACATTACAAATGAAACTTCTACTTATAACATTAGTACTATTATTATTGGGCGTTGCAGGTATTGCTATTAAAATCTGGGCTAAAAAAGACGGTAAATTCGCAGGAACCTGCGCTAGCCAAAGTCCTTTTTTAAATAAAGAAGCGGCTCCTTGTGGTTTCTGTGGAAAATCACCAGATCAATTTGACACTTGTAACGAAGAACCTCATAAAATAGAGACTTCTTCTAAATAATTTTTAGAGGAAAATTCGATTCACATTATAAAATCACAATCATAGATCTGTATGGTGCTACTTTACGTTTTCGGCGCAGTCGCGTTGATTAACTGTGCTTATTATCTTCTCTTTTTAAAATTTACTTCTTTAAAAACTTCATATAAACATAAGTCGGAGAAATACCCAATATCGCTTATAGTTTGTGCTAAGAATGAAGCTGAAAATCTTCGAAACCATATTCCCCTCTGGCAAGCCCAGAATTATCCAAACTATGATATTATCTTAATAAACGATGCCTCAGTTGACGATACATTGGAGGTAATGGAATCTTTTGCCGCAGATGACGCGCGTATTCAAATAGTAAATGTAAAAAATAACGAAGCTTTTTGGGCAAATAAAAAATATGCCCTCACCTTGGGCATCAAGCGATCAAAAAACACTCGATTCGTCTTTACAGATGCAGATTGTTATCCGGCCTCAAAAGATTGGTTGGGAATGATGGCTTCTAATTTTTCGGAGGAAAAACAATTGATTTTAGGCTATGGCGCTTACGAAAGACATCCTGGATTTTTAAATAAAATAATTCGTTTTGAAACCTTGATGACCGCTATGCAGTATTTTTCCTACGCCCACGCTGGAAATCCATATATGGGCGTGGGCAGAAACCTCGCCTACACCAGCACGCTTTATTATGACACCAAAGGGTTTATGAGCCACATCAAAATCCCTTCAGGTGACGATGATCTCTTTGTAAACGAGGCTGCAACCGCAAAAAACGTAGCTCTTTGTATTGAGCCCGAAGCTTTCACATATTCCCTTCCTAAAAGAAAAAGAAAGCAATGGCTACTTCAGAAAAAAAGACATTATTCAACCGCCAAGCTCTATAAACCGAAGCATCGCTTTTTATTAGGTACTTATTATCTTTTCAATTTACTTTTTTGGCTTTTGCTACCGATTATTCTTTTCAAGGATCAATGGCAATTCGGACTTGGAGTCATCTTTTTAAGGCTTCTTTTCCAGTATATAGTTATCGGAAAATCTGCCCAAAAACTCAAGGAGCAAGATTTGATTCCGTTAATTCCTTTGTATGAATTGCTTTTACTATTCACTCAATTAAGTATCTTTATTTCCAATAGCGGCGAAAAAAACTCGCGATGGAAATAACTTCAGAAGAAATTACAAGTCAAATAGAAAAAGCAAAGAACGGAAAGCAAGGCGCCTTCAAGTTTCTGATGGATCATTTCTGGAATGAAGTTTATGGTTTTCAGCTTAAAAGAGTTCGAAATGAACATGAAGCTGAAGATATTACAATCGAAACTTTTGCAAAAGCTTTTGATAAAATTGAAACTTTTAATGAAAGTTATAATTTTTCAACTTGGCTTATCACTATTTCTAAAAATATTCAGATAGACAGAACACGCAAGAAAAACGCTTCCATTTATTCAAACACTACCGACACTTCCAATGAACAGGTTCAAAAAATTGTGGACCATTCTCCTACTCCTGAAGATAGATTGATCAGGGAACAGAATTTGGCGGAGCTTTTACGCTACATAAAGCTGTTGAAACCGCATTACCAAGATGTAATAAACCTTCGTTATTTCCATGAAATGAGCTACAATGAAATAGCCGAATCTTTAGAAGAGCCCTTGAATAATGTGAAAGTGAGGTTACTACGTGCCCGCAAACTTTTGGCCGAAATTATTTCACAAAAACAATAAACATATTTCAAAAATTTGAAGTTTCAGCTTTAGGAATCAGGAGGCTTTTTTTCGTACTTTTGTTCATACTATGAGTAAAGAAACCTTAGAACTTCAAAGACCTACCCCAAAACCAAAATGGATCCGGGTTAAGCTTCCCACAGGAAAAAAATATACAGAATTACGCGGGTTGGTTGACAAATACAAACTCAACACGATCTGCACCTCTGGTAGCTGCCCAAATATGGGGGAATGTTGGGGCGAAGGGACTGCCACTTTTATGATTTTAGGAAATATCTGCACCCGTTCCTGCGGATTTTGCGGCGTAAAAACCGGTAGACCCGAAACGGTAGATTGGGACGAACCTGAAAAAGTAGCACGCTCTATTAAAATCATGAGTATAAAACACGCCGTTATAACTTCAGTAGACAGGGATGATTTAAAGGATATGGGATCCATTATTTGGGCAGAAACCGTAAAAGCCATCCGAAGAATGAATCCTGAAATTACACTGGAAACATTAATTCCCGATTTTCAGGGAAACACCCGAAACATCGATCGCATTATTGCTGTAAAACCAGAGGTGGTAAGCCACAATATGGAAACGGTAAAAAGGTTAACGCGTGAAGTTCGTATTCAAGCGAAATATGAAAGAAGTCTCGAAGTCTTAAATTATTTAAAACAATCGGGAATGCCTCGTACCAAAAGCGGCATTATGCTCGGGTTGGGCGAAACAGAAGAAGAAGTTATACAGACCATGCACGACTTAAAAAATATTGGTTTGGATATTTTAACCATTGGACAATATCTGCAACCTTCAAAAAAACATTTGCCAGTAAAGGAGTTTATAACTCCGGAGCAATTTAAAAAATACGAAGCAATAGGGCTCGATTTAGGGTTTCGTCACGTGGAAAGTGGCGCTTTGGTGCGTTCTTCATACAAAGCACAAAAGCATCTTACTTAATTGATACTAGTTG
Organism: Aequorivita capsosiphonis DSM 23843; assembly: GCF_000429125.1. Lineage (GTDB taxonomy): Bacteria > Bacteroidota > Bacteroidia > Flavobacteriales > Flavobacteriaceae > Aequorivita > Aequorivita capsosiphonis. The sequence goes on along the minus strand of NZ_AUBG01000007.1, from coordinate 88,949 downwards.
GTGATGAAAAAAAAGATAAGCGTTGGCATTAATGGTTTTGGTCGTATAGGTCGAAATCTTTTCAGGCTATTACTAGAAAACCCGAATGTGGTAGTTGTTGCAATAAATGATTTAGCCGATGCAAAAACGCTGAGCCATCTTTTAAAGTACGACAGTATCCACGGGGTTTTACACAAAGACATTTCTTATTCCACAGATCAAATTACAGTTGCAGGCGAAAAAGTAAGATTCACTTCAGAAAAAAATATCGAAGATATCCGTTGGGGAGATGTAGATATAGTAGTGGAAAGTACTGGAAAGTTTAAGACAAAAGCGGCACTTGAAAACCACATAAAAAATGGTGCAAAAAAGGTTATTTTGTCAGTTCCGCCAATAGATGATGAAATAAAAACCATAGTTCTAGGCGTAAACGATTCCATTTTATCAGCTAAAGACACTATAATTTCCAATGCCTCCTGCACCACGAATAATGCAGCGCCCATGCTAAAAATAGTTAAGGAGCTCTGTGGCATAGAGCAGGCTTACATTACCACCATACACTCATACACGACAGACCAAAGCTTGCACGATCAACCGCATCGCGATTTACGTCGTGCACGTGCTGCCGGACAATCAATTGTTCCCACCACGACTGGAGCTGCAAAAGCACTAACAAAAATTTTTCCAGAGCTGGCAGATGTTATTGGTGGTTGTGGGATTCGCGTTCCGGTTCCAAATGGCTCTTTGACCGACATCACTTTAAATGTAAAAAAAGAGGTTTCCATAGAACAGGTGAATGCAGCATTTAAAAAGGCCGCAGAAACATCTTTAAAAGGAATCCTTGAATACACTGAGGACCCTATCGTTTCCATAGATATAATTGGCAATCCACATTCGTGTGTTTTTGATGCCGAAATGACTTCCGTAATCGGAAAAATGGTCAAAATCATTGGATGGTATGACAATGAAATTGGATACTCCTCCAGAATTATTGATTTAATTGAAAGATTGCAGACGAAATAGCTATATTTAGTGTTACCTTAAATCAACCGATGCTATTACTGTTTTCGAAATACAAGTTTTTTGGACTTCTTCTTTTTTGTGCTTTGTTTTCGACGCCTTCTTTTGGTTATCAAATAAAGGACACCATTTTAACCATAAAGCAATTGCAGTATAATGCCGCAAAAGCGATTGAAAAAGATGACTTTCTAGAAGCGGTCAAAAGTTTAAACGATGCACACAAGCTTACAATGCTTCCCAAGTATAAGAGCTATAATCCAGATGTTGAACTTAGTATAGCCAACCTTTATTATAACCTAGAATACTTTGAGAAAGCCGCTGAGCAAGCAAAAGCGGCAGTTAATAATGCCGAAATTTTTAAGAATAGCCTCAAACTAGCCGACGCATACAATCTATATGGAATCATACTTATTTCAACAGGTAAATATGCAGATGCTGAGTTATATTTCGATAGAGCAGACTACATTTATAAAGATTTGAATGACGAAAATAATAGGACAAACGTCAACTATGGGAGAGGTTTGTTGGCACTTAGATTGGGAAAGTATAAAATCTCAGTGGAAAATTTAACAGCTGCCGCAAAAGATTTCAAGGAACAGCAATTAGTTTATCATGAAGCCCTTACCTATACCAACCTTGCGGATGCATTTTCACTTATTAATTCAGAAATCTATCCAAATCCAATTCTTGAAGCTAGGAGAATTTCAGCATTAGCCAAAGAAATAGCAGAAGCCAATGGATTTCCCAAACTTGTAATTGAAAATAATCGTATCAACTCCCAAATTTTTATCGCCGAAAAAAAAGACTCATTGGCTGAAAGAGAATTGAAGTTTTATTTGAAAAAAAAGGATTCTTTAAGGCAAACACATTTAGTTGCTATTGAAAAAGGAATTCAAGCGGAATCATCCATTGGAGATTTACAACAAACCATTGCGAGCCAAAAAGACGATATCTCCAAAAAAGAAAAATCCCTGTTCTTCGGTAAGCTTACAGGTTGGCTGAGTATTGCATTAATATTGATACTCTCTTTATTGACACTTTCATTATATAAAAACAACAATTTAAGAGCAAAGGCGAACCTGTTATTACAAGATAAAAACACCGAGCTGCAAGCAGCAAAGGAAAAAGCCGAAAAGGCGTCTCAAGCCAAAGCACAGTTCCTTTCAACTATAACCCATGAACTTAGAACTCCGATGTATACTGTAACTGGGCTCACCCATTTGCTCTTGGAAGAGGACCCAAAACCAGAGCAAAAAGAGCATTTAAATTCCCTTAAATTTTCTGGCGAATATCTTTTGTCGCTTATCAACAATATTTTAGATCTCAATAAATTAGAAGCCAATAAGGTTGAAATAGAAAAAATACCGTTTCACCTCAAGAAAAGAATAGACAGTGTGGTAGTTGCACTTCGAAAATCTGCTGAATATAAAAATAATAATCTTCATTTCGAATACGATTCTAACTTGCCAGAACAAGTAGTCGGCGATTCTCTGAAATTATCGCAGATCCTTATAAATTTATTGAGCAACTCCATAAAATTCACGGAAAATGGAGATATCTGGCTTCGTGTAAAAACTACTGAAGAATCAGACGAGAATGTGGTTATACATTTTGAAATTGAGGATACGGGAGATGGTATTTCCAAGAAAAAACAAAATACCGTATTCGATTCCTTTTCACAAGGTTCACTTCAAATAAATAGAAAACATGGCGGTACTGGTCTCGGCCTCTCCATCGTTAAAAATCTCTTGGAATTAATGGGAAGCAAAATTAATTTGGAAAGTAAACTGGGCAAAGGCTCCAAGTTTTGGTTTGACATAAGTTATTCTATTTTCAAAACGGACATCAAAGCTACTGATGTTAAAGAAGTTCAAGTAATACTTGACGACGATATTCTTGAAAACAAAGCGATTCTAATTGTAGAAGACAATAAAATCAACCAGCTGATTACCAAAAAAATCCTGGAGAAGAAAAAAATGCGATGCGCGGTAGCAGATAATGGCTTGGAGGCAATAAAAAGAGTTAAAGAAGATGAATTTGACGTTGTACTTATGGACATCCACATGCCCGGAATAAGCGGAATTGAAGCAACAAAAAAAATCAGGGAATTCAATAAAAGCATCCCAATAATTGCTTTAACCGCCATTACAATTGAGGATAACCTTGAAGAATTCTATACTGCAGGCTTTAATGAATTTATTCCAAAACCTTTTAAAGCCGAAGATTTCTTCGAAAAAATAAACACCGTCCTTCGCAATAATGATTTTTTGATGCAATAATCATCATTTTAACTTAGCCTCAGTAACTACCTCATTTTTAAAAAGGGATTCTGCTCCGTTTAAAATGACTGTTTTTATAGGGAGAAAATAGATTTCCGTTTTATTTGTCAATGCCTGCAATCGCATATAATCTTTTTCGGTGGTAAGAATCAGTTTATGCTCTCCTAATTGCTCCATTTCAGAAGCTGAAAAATTATGATGGTCTGGAAAAGATTTAGTTTCAAAATGCAATCCTTCTTGCTCCAAAAAATGGATCAGCGGCTTCGGGTTTGCGATTCCTGTTACTAAAAGAAATTTTTTGCTCCTTAAATATTCTAATGGCTTTACTTCAGTTTCGTTCATAATTTGAGAACTGTAACCTATTTTTGAAAAATAAACTTCTTGATAAGATTGCGGTTTAAGCTTTCTCTTTATCGCCTCCATTTTTGAATTATCTATATTTTCTGGACATTTGGTAACGACAATAATTTGCGCTCGATTTGCACCAAATTTTGGTTCCCTAAGATTTCCTGTAGGCAACATACAATCATTGCTATAAAGTTTATCAAAAGAGGTGAGCAAGATATTCAATGAGGCTTTTACTTTTCTGTGCTGGAAAGCATCATCAAGCAAAATGACCTCAGCTGTTTTTTGAAGCTTTTCAATACCAGTTTGCCTATCCTCACATACAGCAACAGTTATTTCGGGAAATTTCGTCTTAAACTGAAGTGGCTCATCTCCTACTTCCTCCACAGAACTTTTCAGCAAAACCGCTCTATATCCGGTTGTTTTTCGTTTATAACCACGACTCAGCACAGCGATTTTATAATCGTCTTTTAAGAATGAAATCAATAATTCAATCATTGGCGATTTCCCCGTGCCGCCTGTAGAAAGATTACCTACACAAATTACAGGTAAGGTATAGGCTTTACTTTTCAGCAAACCTTTATTGTATAACCAATTGCGAAGCGCCGTTATGCCGCCATACAACAGAGAAAAAGGAAAGAGTAATTTGCGCAACAAATTCATTTGACGAAAGTACTAATTCCAAATAAATTTGCGATTACTTTAAAATAATTTTAGAAAGCTCTTATGATTTTGCAATCTGTTATCTTTACAAAAAATGTACAAAATGAAGGTAAAAGATGTAATTGCGCTATTGGAAGAACTGTCGCCTCTCTCCTATTCCGAAGGTTTTGACAACACCGGTTTGTTGGTGGGAGATGAAAACACAAAAGTCTCTGGGATTCTAGTAACCTTAGATACTTTGGAGCAGGTTGTTGATGAGGCTATTGAAAACAACTGCAACCTCATTGTTAGTTTTCACCCAATTATCTTCTCTGGATTGAAAAAAATCACAGGAAAAACCTATGTGGAGCGTGTGGTTCAAAAAGCGATAAAACACGACATAGCTATATTTTCCAACCATACTGCGCTGGACAATTCCTGGAATGGCGTAAATGCAATGATTTGTAAAAAACTAGGGCTTAAAAATCGTAGTATCTTAATTCCGCAGGATGCAACCATTAAAAAGCTCATCACTTTTGTCCCGACCAAGGATGCCGAAAAAGTTAGAAACGCGCTATTTGCCGTTGGCGGCGGAAGTATTGGAAATTATGAAAACTGTAGTTTCAATATAGAAGGAAGCGGCAGTTTTAAAGGAAATGAAGATTCGAGCCCAGTAATCGGCAAGAAAGGAGATTTACATTTTGAAAGAGAAACTCAAATTGGGATTACCTTTTCAAAACATCTACAATCAAAAATTCTAAAGGCACTGTTCCAATCGCATCCATATGAAGAAGTAGCCTACGAAATTACCACCCTAGAAAACCAAAACCAACATATTGGAATAGGAATGATTGGTGAATTTGATAAAGCGATGCCAGAACTTGAATTTCTGGAATTTATCAAAAGAACCATGAAAACGGATTGCGTACGTCATTCTTCCTTACTCAAAAAGAAAATAAAGAAGGTTGCGGTACTTGGTGGAAGCGGAAGTTTTGCCATAGAAACTGCAAAAAATGCCGACGCCGACGCTTTTATATCGGCAGATTTTAAATATCACGACTTCTTTAAGGCCGAAAACACTATACTTTTAGCGGATATTGGTCACTATGAAAGTGAACAGTTCACAAAAGACCTTATTCATTCTTTCCTTAAGAAAAAAATCACTAATTTTGCAATCCTTTTATCACAAACAAATACCAATCCTATTAGCTATTTATAATTTATGGCAACAAAAACCGAAGTTACTGTTGAAGAGAAGTTAAGAGCACTTTACGACTTACAACTTATTGATTCCAGAATTGATGAAATTAGAAACGTTCGCGGGGAGCTTCCTCTAGAAGTAGAAGATCTTGCAGATGAAGTAGCTGGAATGAACACTCGCTTAGAGAAACTTAATGCGGATCTTGAAGTAATTGAAGATCAGATCAAGGAAAAAAAGAATAATATAGAAGAGTCCAAAACACTCATTAAAAAATATTCTACCCAACAAGATAACGTTCGCAACAACCGCGAGTACAACTCTTTGAGCAAGGAAGTAGAGTTTCAAGAACTTGAAATTCAACTTGCAGATAAGAATATTAAGGAGTTCCGTGCCCAGATAGAGCAGAAAACCCAAGTTATTGAAGAGACGAAGGGTCGTTTTGACGAACGCACAGAACACCTGAATCACAAACAAAACGAGCTTGACGAGATTCTAAAAGAAACGGAAAAAGAAGAGCAGACTCTTATTAAAGAATCTGAGAGTTTCCAAGATAAAATAGAGCCTAGACTTATCAAAGCTTACACGAGAATTAGAACCAATGTGAAAAATGGTTTGGCCGTAGTTCCTGTAGAACGTGGCGCATCTGGAGGTTCTTTCTTTACCATTCCACCACAAGTACAAATGGAAATTGCTGGTAGAAAAAAAATTATCACTGATGAGCATAGTGGTCGTATCTTAGTAGACGCAGATTTAGCGAACGAAGAACGCGAAAAAATGGAAGCCATGTTTTCCAAACTATAATACATTTACATAAAACTATAACAAAGCCTTCACATTTAGTGAGGGCTTTTTTTGTAATTTAAATGAAAGGTTTTTAGTTTAATACAGACCAATTTTTTAAAAAGAAACAAATGAAGAAAATATCGATTTTAGTATTTAGTCTTTTTCTAATCTCCCTTCAAGGTGCTTGTAAACCTTCCAACGAAAGAAATAAGGAAGCCGAAGCAATAGCCCAAAAAGAACAAACTCCAGTACAGACCGAAACGCAAGACGGCTTGAAAAAAGCCTATTTTGCAAGTGGATGTTTTTGGTGTTTGGAAGCAATTTATGAAAGCGTAAAAGGAGTAGATGAAGCTGTTTCTGGTTACAGCGGCGGGAAATCGCAAAATCCAACCTATAAAAACCACGGAGATAACGCGGAAGCCTTGGAAGTTATTTATGATCCCAAAGTAATAAGTTTTGAGCAATTGGTTGATGTTTACTTCGGCTCACAAAACGTCACTCAAGTAAACGGACAAGGCCCAGACCGAGGACAATCCTACCGATCTATAATTTTCTATCAAAACGATTCTGAAAAGAAAATAATCGATGCTAAAGTAGCTGCATTAAACAAACAGCTAGGTGGAGATAAGGTTGCCGCACAGGTTATGCCATTTCAAAAATTCTGGAAAGCGGAAGCATATCACCAAAATTATGAAAAGAACCACCCGGAAAATCCATACATTCAAAACGTATCCATTCCAAGAATAAAAATGTTTAAAGCAAAATTTCCAGAGCTTTTAAAGGAAAATTTAGAGCATTAAAAAAATAGATTTTCAAACCTAAACTGACAGAGTTACTATTCTTCACAAAAAGAAATGAAGACTAGAAATCTGTCGGTTTTTTTTATTCGCCTTTACCTCAAACAGCAAAGGGTAGATTTTGCTAGGAAGCTCAAACATCCCTTCGTCATTTTTTACTAATCCCGGAAAAATATCATAAGGCGAAGCATCGCGCTCCTTTAGATATTCAATTTGAAGTCCTGCCTCGGAAAGTGACGAAATTACTTCACCCAAACTATGGTTCCAGCCGTATTCCTTACTCATCATTTTAGAATTGGCATCGGCATAAGTTCCTTCATATTCTTCATAAATAGCTTCTTTTTGCTGATAGCCATATTTCATAATGGGTGGTGACACGGTATAATCAAACATCCAAGCTATAGGATGAAACTCAACGATATAAAAGAAGCCGCCTGGTTTTAATCTTTCTGAAATCATTTTTGCCCAAGGTTTTAATTCCGGCAACCAACCGATGGTGCCATAACTGCTAAAAACAATATCAAATTTTTCTGAAACAAATTTAGAAGTATCCAAGACATTACAGCAAACAAAATTTGCATCGAGGTTTAATTCCGAATTTAATTGTTTTGCAAGTTTGATTCCTTCTTCAGAAATATCAACGCCAGTACATTTAGCTCCCATTCTGGCAAAGCTCAAGCTATCTTGCCCAAAATGACACTGTAAATGCAAAATATTTTTGCCAGAGACATCTCCCAAAGCTTTCAGTTCGTAATTATTCAATGAAGATTTACCCTTTTTGAAATTTGCTGAGTCATAAAATTCACTTTGCGCATGAAGTGTAACCTTGGTATTCCAAGTCTTCCTGTTGGTCTCAAATTTTTCGGAATGTTTGATAGCTTGGTATTTTTAAAAATAAAGGGTTAACTGATAAAGCATTAATCTTAACGTTTTTCAAATTTATTTATACCTTTCGTTAAACAAGGGTTAAAAAAATTGAAACTAGAAAAGTTTTATTGTAGTTTTAGCCAACTAATCTTAAAACCTAATTATAATGGGCGCCATCATTTGGCTAATAGTGGTTCTTTTAATTATAGGATGGTTAGTGGGCTACTTCGGTTTCGGTGAAGCCGTTGGAAGTCTGATTCACATTTTACTAGTATTGGCAATCATTGGTATTTTATACCGATTGGCAACAGGCCGCCGACCTTAATCAATTACGAAAAATAATTATTAACCTTAAAACAACAACTAATTATGAAAAAAGTATTTTTAATTTTATTCGCAGCAGGACTTATGACAACTGGTTTTACCAGTTGCCGTGAAAAGAAATCAACAGGAGACAAAATAGAGGATGTCGCGGACGATATAGGTGACGATATTGATGATGCATTAAATTAATCTATATGCATTAATAAAAACTAACCCTTTCATTTATTGAGAGGGTTTTTTGTTTTTATCTTCTGCCACAATCGAATTCCATTCCGGATGCTTGCTGATGTATTTTTTTGTATAAGAACAAACAGGGATTATCTTTAATCCTCGAAGCTCAATTTCAAGAAGGACCTTCTCTGTCATTTCACTTGCTACACCCTGTCCCGCAAGAGCTTTATCAACTTCGGTATGGTTTAAGGATAAAACCCCCGGCTGAACCGAGTATTCTATAAAAGCCTCATGTCCATCGACTTTCGTTTCAAACCTGTTTTTCTCTTTATTGTCAGTTACATTCATAGCGTACTATTTTTTAATTCAAGATGCTTTAAAAATACAAAAAATATGAAAGCCAAAACTATTTCTTACTTTTACTATAAAAATAAACCTTATGAAAATCAAGATCTTCACCATTTTAGTCATCTTTGCAATCGTTGGATGTAACAACACGCAAAAATCTTCAGAAAACACAGCTTCCGAAATCAACAATGAACCTTCAGATTCCATTGAAAACATGGATACTGCACACAAAATTGCAAACGCCAGCGGCTTTGAAAACTGGAAAGACGTAAGCGAAATTTCCTTTACATTTAATGTGGATCGCGACGGCAATCACTTTTATCGTTCTTGGGTTTGGAATCCAAAAACTGGAGATGTGCAAATGAATTCAGAAAAAGGTCAACTAAGCTACAATCGCTCCAAGCTGGATAGCCTAGCGATGAAAACCGATGCTTCATTTATAAATGATAAGTACTGGCTATTGGCTCCATTTCAAATAGCGTGGGACAAAGGCACTTCTTTTACCGAAAAAGAAAATGTTGAAGCTCCAATTTCGAAAGATGCTTTAAATAGGCTTACTGTTGTTTACGGTAATGCCGGCGGTTATACTCCAGGGGATGCATACGATTTATTTTATGATAAAAACTATAAAATAAAAGAGTGGAACTACAGAAAAGACAATGCTCCAGAACCAACGATGACCACCACTTGGGAAGATTATAAAAACTTCGGTGGAATCGATATTGCGACCATGCACACAGGCGCGACGGGTAACTTTAAGTTGTATTTCACCGATATTTCTGTGAAAAAATAAATAGAACCTTCTTAGGAAAACATATGTTGAAAAACATAGAACAAACGCTATCTATTGAAAGGATTAAAGACAATTTAACCGAATATAAATTCCTATTTTTGTGAAAAGCTAAAAAATCAACCTATCTAAATGTTTCAAAATACCTTAGAATACGCAAAACAACAAGATACCAAAGATCCATTGTCATCTTTTAGAAATAAATTCCATATCCCTAAAAATGCTTCCGGCGAGGAACTTGTTTATCTCTGTGGAAACTCCTTAGGATTACAACCCAAAATAACTTCAGAATATATTCAAGAAGAATTGACCGATTGGGCAAATTTAGGTGTTGAAGGTCATACCGAAGCCAAGCATCCTTGGCTACCATATCACGAATTTTTAGCCGAAAACATGGCGAAAATCCTAGGTGCAAAACCTTCGGAAGTTGTTGTCATGAATACTTTGACAACAAATCTCCATTTGATGATGGTTTCTTTTTATCAACCCACAAAAACCAAGTATAAAATTGTGGTTGAAAGCGATGCTTTTCCAAGCGATAAATACGCGATGGAAAGTCAATTAAAATTCCATAACGTTGATCCTAAAGATGGTTTAATTCTTTGGAAACCTAGAGAAGGCGAAGAACTTTGCCGTTTTGAGGATTTGGAAGAGATAATGAAAAATCACGGTAACGAGATCGCTCTGTTGATGATTGGAAGTACTAATTATTATACTGGACAATTCTTTCCCTTGAAAAAAATCACAGAACTCGGCCATAAATACAATTGTATGGTTGGTTTCGATTTGGCACATGGGGCTGGAAATATTCAACCAAACCTCCACGAGACAGGAGCCGATTTTGCCGTTTGGTGTACGTATAAATATTTAAATAGCGGCCCCGGAAGTCTAGGCGGATGTTTTGTACACGAACGTCACGCTAACAATAAAGAACTTAATCGTTTTGCGGGTTGGTGGGGTCATAATAAAAAAACGCGCTTCAATATGAGGAAAGATTTTGACGCGCTGCCCGGAGCTGAAGGCTGGCAACTTAGTAATCCTCCAATTCTATCTATGGCTGCAATTAGAGCTTCCTTAGATACTTTTGCCGAAGCAGGTTTTGAAAATCTTCGGAACAAATCTGAAAAGCTTACCGGTTATTTAGAGTTCTTACTAGACGAGATGAAAAACGATGCTATTAATGTAATCACTCCACGAAATCCCAAAGAACGCGGCTGTCAGCTTTCCATTCAAGTGAAAAATGCCGATAAAAAATTACATACTAAATTAACCGAAGCTGGAGTGATAAGCGATTGGCGCGAACCAGATGTTATCAGGATAGCCCCTACTCCACTTTATAATAATTTTGAAGACGTTTTTAAGTTTTCGGAAAGACTAAAAGAAGTATTGAAAAGTTGACTTGAGACTGATTGACATAGGACCTAAGACTAATTAATAGCAGAATTTGTCCTACCTCTAATGTCCAAAGAAATGAATTTTGAAGACGTTTTTAAGTTTTCAAAAAAAAATCAAAAGAAGTATTGAAAAATTGACTTAAGACTGATTGACATACGACGTAAGACTAATTAATAGGGTAATTTGTCCTACGTCTTAAGTCTTATCGTCTTATGTCAAAAGATATTTAATATGAAGAAAAACCAAAACATACTTATCATCGGCGCCGGTCTTTGCGGCAGCCTACTTGCACTACGTTTAGCCCAACACGGCTTCAACATAACCTTAGTTGAAAAAAGACCGGATCTACGAAAAACAACACAGGATGCTGGACGTTCTATAAATCTCGCTCTGAGTGATCGCGGTTTACGTGGTTTGCGTTTGGCTGGAGTTGAAGAAGCGGCGAAAGAACTTTTAATCCCGATGACAGGACGAATGATTCACGAGAAATCAGGGAAAACATTTTTAAGTCCGTATAGCGGTAACGAAGATAAATTCATCAATTCGGTTTCACGTCCGGGGCTTAATATGCTTTTATTAAATGAAGCAGAAAAAATGCCGAACCTGAAGATAATTTTCAACCAGGCTTGTACTGATGTTGATTATGAAACACCTGCTGCAAGCTTTGAAGATTTTGAAACAGGTGAAAAAAGCACATATTCAGCCGATGTTATTTTCGGAACTGACGGCGCAGGATCGGTAGTTAGGACGAGTATGATAAATGATAAAGAATTTCTTCTTAATATTTCGCAGCAATGGCTTGGTCATGGCTATAAAGAACTTGAAATTCCTGCAGCCGAAAACAACGGCTACAGAACCTATAAAAATGCCCTTCATATTTGGCCGCGTGGAGAAGATATGCTTATCGCACTACCAAATTTAGACGGTAGTTTTACCGTGACGCTTTTTCTTCCCTATAAAAACAGCGACTATTGTTTTGAGAACCTCACTACTTCTGAAAAAGTACAAGAGTATTTTCAAAATGAATTTCCTGATGTATTGGAATTGATTCCGAATTTAACCGAAATATTTTTCAACAATCCCGTTGGTTCTATGGGCACCGTGAAATGTGACCCTTGGCACCGTTTCGGAAAAATATTATTGATGGGAGATGCTGCTCACGCCATGGTTCCTTTTTATGGCCAAGGGATGAATGCAAGTTTTGAAGATGTTGCTGTTTTTGATGAAGTTTTAAGTGAACACAAAGAGGATTTAAGCTCCGGAAAAGTTTCGTGGGAAACCATTTTTGACGAATATGAGAAAGTCCGTAAAAAAGATGCAGATGCCATTGGCGAGTTAGCCGTGGATAATTTTGATGAAATGAAAGCCCATACTGGAATGGAATTATTTCAGAAGAAAAGAAAACTCGAAACTGCATTCGAAACAGAATTCCCCGGAGAATACAACAGCAAATATTCTTTGGTTACCTTTAATGAATCAATTCCTTATTCTGAAGCAAAGAAACTGGGAAGAGCACAAGACAAGGCCATTTTAGGATTGTTGCACGATGGAAAATTACCAGAATCCATGCCCTTAAAAGAAAAATTACAAACCGTAAATAAAGAAACAGAAGCCATTCTCAATAAAAATGAAATGGCAGATTATTTAAAATAAAAATAGTTTTATCATGGAGAATAAAAGCAAGTTAGTTGAAGGAAAAGCTACTCCGCGTGGTGCGTACCCGCACGTAAAGCGAGTAGGCGACTTCATATTCATTAGCGGCACTAGTTCACGTTTGCCCGACAATACTATTGCAGGCGTAAATAAAATTGACGAAATGGGCACCATGCATTTCGATATTAAAGAACAAACGCGTGCCGTACTTGAAAACATAAAAGATTACCTAGCTACTGAAGGCGCTACAATGGCAGATGTTGTTGACGTTACCAGCTTTTTGGTAAATATGAACGACTTTGGCGGTTATAACCAAGTCTATTCAGAATATTTCAATAAAGAAACCGGCCCAGCGCGCACCACGGTTGCCGTACACCAATTGCCGCATCCACAGTTGATAGTTGAAATTAAGGCGATGGCTTATAAGCCAGTTAAAAAGTAGCAGTTACAGTTTGCAGTTAAAATGAGACCTAACAGGTTTTAAAAACCTGTTAGGTCTGAAATACAATCTAATTTGAAAATCCTAAACTACATAAACGGCGAATACGTTGAACCTGTTTCAAAAAAATGGTTGGATAATTACAATCCTTCTAATGGCGAAGTGTATTCCCAAATAGCAGATTCAAATAAACAGGATATTGAAAATGCATATCAAGCGGCAAAAGAAGCTTTTCCAAAATGGAGCAATACAACTATAGATGAGCGCAGCAGAATTCTGCTAAAGATTGCAGATTTAATCGAAGAGAAACTGGTTGATCTAGCCCAAGCCGAAGCTAAGGACAACGGGAAGCCACTGAGTCTGGCATTGGCTGTTGACATTCCGAGAGCATCATCAAACTTTCGGTTTTTCGGAAATTCAATCACCCAGTTTTCAAGTGAAGCTCACGAAAGTGTAGGTTTAAACACAATGAATTTTACATTACGTCAACCTCTTGGCGTTGTGGGTTGTATTTCGCCATGGAATTTACCACTATACCTTTTCACTTGGAAAATTGCTCCAGCGATTGCAGCTGGAAATACGGTAGTTGCAAAACCTAGTGAAGTAACACCTATGACCGCTTTTCTTTTAGGTGAAATATGCACCGAAGCAGGTCTGCCAAAAGGTGTTTTAAATATTGTTCACGGTACGGGACCTTCCGCAGGCGAAGCTATTGTGACGCATAAAAACATCAAAGCGATTTCCTTTACTGGCGGAACCAAAACCGGGGAACATATTGCACGAACCGCCGCGCCAATGTTCAAAAAACTATCCTTGGAACTGGGCGGAAAAAACCCAAACCTCATCTTTGCCGATTGCGATTATGAACAAATGCTAGAAGTTACGGTTCGTTCTTCTTTTGCGAACCAAGGTCAGATCTGCCTTTGCGGAAGTAGAATATTTGTTGAAAAGCCTATTTACGAAAAGTTTAAAAAAGACTTTATTGAAAAAGTCAAACAGCTAAAAGTGGGAAATCCTTTTGATGCCGATACCAACGTTGGTGCTTTGGTTTCAAAACCACATTTAGAAAAAGTAGAATCATATATTAAAATCGCCGAGGAAGAAGGCGGAAAAATCCTTTTTGGTGGAAAACGGGTTACTGTAAAAGATTATGAAAACGGTTATTATCTGGAACCTACAATCATTGAGGTTTATGACGATCAATGTCGCGTAAATCAAGAAGAGATTTTTGGTCCCGTAGTAACGCTAATGCCTTTTGAAACCGAAGAAGAAGTCTTAAAAATGGCTAATTCGGTTAAATATGGCTTATCTTCCACCTTATGGACTTCAGATTTAAACCGCACAATGCGAATTTCCAAAGAAATTGAAGCAGGAATAGTCTGGGTAAACACTTGGCTAAACCGCGATTTACGAACTCCTTTTGGAGGTATGAAAGACAGCGGCGTTGGCCGTGAAGGAGGCTTTGAAGCACTTCGGTTTTTTACCGAAACGAAGAATGTGTGCATTAAATACAAAGCCCCCTAACCCCAAAGGGGGAATTGAAATTGATACTGAAATTGATCCCGATAGTTATCGGGAGAAATCGAAATCCAAAATATAAACTGTTTAGTGAGTACTGAATACTGAATACTGAATACTGAAAAATATGAATTTAGACTTAACAAATAAAAATGCATTAGTCTGTGGAAGTACTGCAGGCATAGGAAAGGCAACCGCAATTCAATTGGCGAAACTTGGAGCTACCGTTACCTTGGTGGCTCGCGACCAAGCGAAACTGCAGGAGACCTTAATAGAACTTCCCCACGATAAAGGACAAAAACACAACTATTTTGTTGCCGATTTCACCGATCCACAGCAATTAAAGAAGAAAGTAGAGGTCGCAGTTTCCAGCAAAATTTTTCACATTTTGGTGAATAATACAGGAGGTCCAAAAGGAGGCCCCATTTTTTCTGCATCAACAGACGAATTTGAGAAAGCATTTTCAATGCACCTGATTTGCAACCAGATTTTAGCGCAGGCCGTTGTTCCAGGAATGAAAGAAGCTGACTACGGAAGAATTATAAATATCATTTCCACCTCCGTAAAACAACCAATCGATAATTTGGGCGTGAGCAATACCATTCGAGGGGCAGTTGCAAGTTGGAGTAAGACTATGGCAAATGAGCTGGGGCAATACGGGATAACCGTTAATAATGTTTTACCTGGGTTTACCGCCACTGATAGATTGGAAGGCATTGTTAGCAACGCCGCAAAAAGAAGGGATTCAACCGAAAAGGAAGCTAGTGATTTTATGAAAAACCTAGTACCTGCAAAACGATTTGCACAACCTGGCGAAATTGCCAATGCAGTTGCATTTTTAGCGAGTGAAGCTGCAAGTTATATCAATGGAGTAAACCTGCCAGTTGATGGAGGTCGCACCAAAAGTTTATAACTTTAGCTTTGAAAAAATTATTAATTAAATGAGACCCCTGCCTTCGCAGGGGATTGATATGAAACGAAAACTTCGCATTAACGGTCATTCCCATCTTCTTCCCTATCCTGAGGAAATCCCTCAGTTTATGAAGGATAAGGAAATTTTTTGGGTAGATAAAGACCGCAAATTCATGCTTCAAAAAGATTGGAGCCGCCCAGTTACAGACTCCAGTTTTTTCTTGAATGAAAAACTGGAATGGATGGAACGTTTCAAAATTGATCACGCGGTTGTTCTCAATCTTTCCCAATTATATGGAAATGGACTTCGTGTAGAAGAAATGAAAAAGGCACTTCGTTTTCAAAATGATTTTAACGCAAAGGTACAACACGAAAATCCTTCTAAATTCACTTGTGGGTTTGTAGTACATCCGGGATTTGTAACCGGCGCTTTGTGGGAAATTGAACGTTGCGTGGAGGAATTAGGCCTTCAATTACTGTGTTTACCAACGCACTATATGGACACTATAGGCACGTGGCGTTGTATTTTTGACGAAGAAAATGAACCTATTTTTGAATTGGCTTCAAAATACAATCTGGCAGTTGAAGTACACCCTTACGATGGAGAAAAGTTCATCAAACTAGAAAATACAGCTTGGCGATTTCATTTAATCTGGATGTTGGCGCAGTGCGCTGATGCTTATCACTTTTTAACACTAAATGGGTATCCAGACAAATATCCAAATATGCGAACCTGCTTCGCCCACGGAGGGCAATTGGCTCAAATAAATCTTGGTAGAAGAATTCAAGGCTTTGATGGTCGTCCTGATCTCTTTGAAGGTAAATCCCATCCACGGAAATCGGTAGGGCATAAAAATATTTTCTTTGATACCTTGGTTCACGATACCGGTTCGTTAGAATTAGTTGTAAAAAATCAAGGCGCAAAGCAAGTATTGGTAGGCCTTGACGATCCATACCCACTGGGAGAAATGGAAAGTGCAGTACAATCCTCTTATCCAGGAAAAATATTAGATTTGGCTGTGGAACGAAGTATCATTACCAAAGAACAATCTGACGCTATGTGGGAGGATAACGTGATAAAATGGCTCTGCGGAGATGATGATGTAGCCAAGGAAAAACTAGTAAACAGAATTCTCGGCCAAAAGATAAATTAAACCCTTTAATTCAGTTAAAATGGATCTTCTTTCTGAAGAAATAAACAATTACGTAAAAAAACACTCACAAGCAGAGCCTGAATTATTGCAGAAACTGAATCGAGAAACTTGGCAAAAAGTACTCGTTCCAAGAATGTTGAGCGGACATCTACAAGGAAGGATTTTAAGTATGATCTCAAAATTAATCCATCCGAAAAACATCTTGGAAATTGGAACTTATACTGGGTATTCCGCTTTGTGTTTAGCTGAAGGAATGCAGAATGACGGCGAATTACACACCATCGATATCAATGAGGAATTGTATGATTTTCAAAGGAAATATTTTGATGAATCAGATTTCGGAAAACAAATTTTCCAGCATTTGGGGAATGCTATGGATATAGTTCCAGAAATTGATACCGTCTTCGATTTAGTTTTTATTGATGCCGATAAGTTTAACTATCCCAATTATCTTGAAATGATTCTCCCAAAGCTAAAAACGGGTTCTGTAATTTTAAGTGATAATGTTCTTTGGAGTGGGAAAGTAGTTGAAAAAGTTAGGCGTGATGATATGGATACCCGTGCCCTTCTTCAATATAATGAGATGCTAAATAACCATCCTCAATTGGAAACTGTCTTACTACCTATTCGAGATGGATTGACGATTTCAAGATTTAAATAGACTTTTACTCGCTAAGGTTTTGTAGCAAAAAATCACAAAAATCCATGCAAAACTAGTTCCTACCAATGCCCCAACAAAAATGTCACTGGGATAATGTACTCCTATAAAAATCCTGCTCATCACGAAAATAAGTGGCCAGAGATAAATTAGATAGATCCATTTTGAAAATTTTCGTAACATCAAAACTATGAAAGTGGCAATGGAAAAACTTGAAGACGCATGCCCAGAAAAGAAACTGTAATTGGAGGGTTTTTGAAGAATACGGATTAATTCACCTAAGACCTCAACATTATTTGGCCGAAGACGCGCAACATAATCCTTGACCATATCAGTAAAAAGCATTGTAACCACAACGGTGAGCAATAAAAAGAAGGCAACTACTATTCCTTTTTTAAAACGATAAGAATAAAGAATAAAATAAATAATGGAATCCAATTCTTGGGTTGGGTAGCAAAGAGCCAAAACCTATCGAAACTTTCTATTCCCAAACCGTTTAAAAAAACAAAAAGTTCCCTGTCCCAGTTTTTTAGGGTTTCAAGCATCTAGAACTTTCTCTTGATAGGACCAGTTACCTCATCAACGTCATCTTTTACCTGGTCTATGTGTTTTCGGACATCTTTGGTAATATCGATATCGATTCCTTGTTTTTCGGCACCTTTAGTAATCTCAGATTTAATGTCGTTGGTCGCATTCTTTACCTGCCGAATAGTCTTTCCCAGACCACGTGCTATTTCTGGTACTTTGTCGGCACCAAAAACAAGAAGAATGATGAAAAGAACAAAGCCTATTTCAGCACCGCTAATAAAAAGAAAAATTGCCTGTGAAATCATAGTACAAATATACTAACCAGTTATGAGTTATGAGTGATGAGTGATGAGTTTTTCTGCAAAGGAATCTTAATAAAATTATAATTAACACAATAGCTATATGTAGCGTTTATAAATCTTTCATTAATCTTAACAGAAAAACCTATGTAGGAACTTCTACAATCGAATATTTTGAACTATTCCTTAAATTCGTTGAAAACTATTATATTCTCAAATTCAACTTTTGAAAGATGTTTGATTTTATTTTCCCAATCAAGTGGAGTCCAATATTTTGGATATTTTAAGGTTATTTCATTCCCAATTAGGCTTTCCCTTAATTCATTTAACTCAATTCCTGCCTGCAATCCTCTATTTATATAAAAAGTACGCTCATTATTTTTCAATTTAAAAACAATGTCGCTTCCTCCTCCATCATAAACTGCAGTTACTACCCCTCGCTCCGTAACCGCATCGGCTTCATGCACAATAGGAACTGGTCTTAAAACTATGACCGTAGCTATCAAAAAAATAAAACATAAGGCAATTACGAATTTTTTCATAGTGTTTATTTTAAATTTAAAACACTTGGGAAGAACTTAGCAAGACTGAATCCTAACGATTTAATCTTTACTATTTTTCTTCTTAAACTTCTCAAAAGCCCCAAGTTCTTTCTGTTTTGGCCAAGAATTGTTTGATGTGTCAATGTCGGCTGTTTCTTGGTTTGGATCTACTTCTATTTTGATGATTTCTTTTTCTGAAGCAATAACTTTTCCAACCATCGCATCATTTTTACGCCATATTTGTGGTGGATAAACAATGCTTTCAGATGTTCCATCCTTGTAGGTGAATTGCGCTATTATCGGCATCGGGATTCCGCCCAGTTTTTCAAAAGTTACTTTATAAAAGTAATTGGGACGTTTTAAATTCGCTCTTTCTGCAAGTGGAATATTCTCACTAATATAATCTTTTAGCGTTTGGACTTCATCAAGATTAGACACTATCTTACTTTCATCAAAATCTTCACTGTCTTCCTCAACTAAATACACTATTGCTGGCAAATCGCTTTCAGAAATTCCACGAGCGGTCATCTTCTCATTCATCTCTTTATTCATTTCTGAAGTTACGTAGAATTTCTTAACATCCTTCACGCCAATATCTACATAATCTGTAGTGTAAAACCATTCTCTCCAATACCAATCCAAATCTACTGCTGAAGCATCTTCCATCGTTCTGAAAAAATCTTCTGGGGTTGGGTGTTTAAACATCCAGCGATGGGCATAAGTTTTAAAAGCAAAGTCAAAAAGTTCACGCCCCATTATGGTTTCGCGAAGAATATTTAAAGCAGTTGCAGGTTTTGCATACGCATTTGATCCAAAATTATAGGTGTTTAATCCCTTGGTCATAATCGGCGCCAATTCCTTTTGATCGCCAGCCATATAATCCACTATGTTTTTTGCGGGACCTCGGCGGGAAGGGTATTTTTTATTGGGACCAATTGCATCGGGATAAGCTTCCCCAAAATCCTGTTCGGCCACATACTGTAAAAAGGTGTTTAAACCTTCGTCCATCCACGTCCATTGGCGTTCATCACTGTTTACTATCATGGGGAAATAGTTGTGCCCCACTTCGTGAACTATCACGCTTATCATTCCAAATTTTGTGCGTTCACTTATAAACCCATCTTTATCTGGACGTCCGTGGTTCCAGCAAATCATCGGGTATTCCATTCCTTGATTTTTTGCACTTACGGAAATAGCTTTTGGATACGGATACTCAAAAGTCATTCTGGAATAGGTTTCTAAAGTGCTCGCCACGGTTCTTGTGGACCAATCTTCCCATAACGGATTTGCTTCCGGTGGATAGAGCGAAACGGCCATAACAGAACCACTTCCCATTTTCACAGCCATCATATCCCAAATATATTTTCTAGAACTTGCAAAAGCGTAATCACGGACATTATCAGCTTTAAACCTCCACGTTTTTTTTGCATTGGAAAAATTCTTTGCTGCAGCCTCCGCTTCGGCTTGGGTAACAATCATAACAGGTTTATCGAATGATTTTTGAGCCGCGTCGTAACGATTCATCATTTCCTTGGTGAAAATTTCCTTTCTATTCTGAAGGGAACCCGTAGCATCCAAGATATGATCTGCAGGAACGGTAATACTTACATCGAAATTTCCAAAGGGCAATGCAAACTCATCTCTTCCCCAAAACTGACTATTCTGCCATCCTTCAACATCATTATAAACCGCCATTCTTGGATAAAACTGTGCAATAACATAACCACGATTACCATCTTCAAAAGTTTCATAACCGCTTCTAGCGCGATCCACCACGTGGCTGTTTATGTTGTACCACCATTTAATTGAAAAGACAAATTTTTCGCCAGGCTTTAAATTTTTCGGCATATCCACCCGCATCATCGTTTGGTTGATTGTGTGTTTTAACAAGGTTCCCTTCGCATCTTTAATCTCCAAAATATTAAAGCCACCATCGAAACCATTTTCCATATAATTTTTCACAAAGCTTCCAGCCATTTCTGTAGGCGAAGTATTATTGGACTCAATTAAAGGTGACTTGGAATCTTTCGATCTTACGTTTTGATCTAGCTGCACCCATAAATACTCCAGCACATCGGGCGAATTGTTAGTGTATGTTATGGTTTCAGATCCGGTGATTTTCTTGTTCCTATCATCCAATTCAATATCCATCACATAATCTGCCTGTTGCTGATAATAGTTTGGACCTGGCGCACCACTTGCAGTTCTGAACATATTTGGCGTTGAAAACTCTTCGTAAAGTTGTTTAAAACGATTTTGATTATAATGTCCTGGATCTCGTTGGGTAGTCTGGGTTTCATCTTGGGCTAAAACTATTCCGGAAAAAAGGAAAAGTGCAGAGAGGAATACTAATTTAAATAATTTCATTTAAAAAAATTTATGAGTTTGGCTGTTTAAAAGTTTAGAAGCTTAACTGTCTAGGCTTAAAACTTTAATATGCCGCTGGGTTCGTCTTTATCAAGAATTAAACTTCGGCGACTTGTTGATGTCTTTAAGTGAATGATATTTTGCTGCTCAGGAAACACCTCCATCAACACTTTGTTTTCAATTTCAATAGTTTTTAGTTCTTTCACGTCCGTAACTTCCATATATGCGACAAGCATATCGGTATCGTATTCTTTGCCTATATAATTAAGTTGAACTGGTTTGCCGTTTACTTTGATCTTGATCTTTTGGAGAATATATTTCTTTAAATCTTCAACTGCAACTTCGGTTTCCTTTTTTGTATTTAATGAAATTGTAGGATCATACCGTTTCCGAAGCGCATTCTCCATATCATCAGTAAAAATTTTCGTGATTATTTGAATGGAATTCTTCTCCTTTACGTATTCAATTTTAGTAATGCTCACGTAAAACTTATGTGCAGATGTGGCCGAAACCAAGGGGAAAAAAAGTAATAAAATAAAAATTCTTAAATACCTCATATTAAAGTCGGAAGCCGCAAAGGTATGTTACAAATTTTTAAATTTAAAAGTATCAACTCGAAAGTTCATATTTTCCGTCTCGATATAACCGCTCAGAAGAAGAACTTCTTATTCACTGCGTTTTTTGTATTCTTTACTTTTTTTCATAAGAAACTCCATCAGCTCCATCTCGTTCTCTGGCTTTAACAAATTCTGGTCAAGACCATTTTCTTGGGCGTAAAAAAGAAAATCAACCGCCTTATCTTCGGGAATATCGAAGTTGGCTGCAATAAAATCCTTGCTAAAACGCTGTTGGATATTGTTGCTTACCAAGGCCTGATTCCGTTCGCGCTCCGCAATCGATATCTTTTTTCCCTGCGGAAATAACAACTGACCAACCCCGCCCAAAATAGCCAGAACATCTGCGCCATTTTTTATAGTGTGATCGTGCAAAGCTTCTTCTGCAGCATTTCCAGAAATGGATGTTTTATCATCCGGTTTAAAATTATAGTCATATTCCATGGCTGCATAACTCAAGTCCCAATCTTTTGTCACATTATAGGTGGGAATCTTTTTTACATCTACGTTTATATTCCCCGAAAGATCATACGGCCTAACCACTACCTCTTCCAGTTGGTTTACAGCAGGATTCAAGAAAATATTCAAAAGTTTTCGCTCTACAACCCCCTTATCCACTATAACAGTAAATGATTGATACTGTAGCGCGGTTATTTGTATGCGATCGTTTTCAGCTATATCAATTTCGAAACTCCCATAGGCATCTGTGATGGTTCCTTTTTGAGCGGAGATATTATAAACTGAAATACCTTCGGCGTCTTCGCCCTGAGGCACGTGAATTTTCCCAATAACTTTAGTGCGATCAATATCTTGCGCCAGCAACATTGGGGAAATAGCGATAAATAGTAGAAGTAGTAGTTTTTTTGTCATTCACTAAAAATACGGATTTGTTTTGTTACTGAAAACTTAAATCTTCCAATTTCAATAGTTAAATTTACATTTTGCATAAAACCAAACTCTTGAGGCATGAAAATAGCCGATGGAAAAACATAAAATCAATGAAAAACTTATTAGTAGCAAGCACTAGCACCATTTTCGGCGGCGAATATTTAGATTATCTAACGGAAGAAATGGCCAATCTCTTTAAAGATACCGAAGAAGTAATCTTTATTCCTTATGCTCGCCCTGGTGGAATAACCCACGATGAATACACAACAAAAGCAGCGCAGGTATTTAAGAAAATTGGTAAAAAGCTAATCGGATTGCATACATTTAAAGATCCAGTTATAGCTTTGAAGAATGCAAAAGGAGCTTTTACCGGCGGTGGAAATACCTTTGTGTTGGTGAGTGCGCTTTATCGTTTAGAATTGATGCAACCACTTCGCGAAGCTATCTTTAACGGATTGCCATATATGGGAACCAGTGCTGGAAGTAATATTTGTGGAGTTTCTATGCAAACCACGAATGATATGCCGATAGTCTATCCGCCATCGTTTAAAACTTTGGGAGTGATTCCCTTTAATTTAAACCCACATTATTTAGATCCAGATTCCAATAGCAAACATATGGGCGAAACTCGCGAAACCCGAATTGCAGAGTTCCACACCCAAAACACTATTCCAGTGGTCGGACTTAGAGAAGGAAGTTGGTTGCGCGTAAAAGGAGATGAAATTATTCTTAGAGGAGAACTTGAAGCCCGCGTTTTTGAACAAGGGAAAGTACCGTACGAGATAGAAAGCGAAACGATTCTAATTTTTTAAATAATCGCTGACAGTTGAAAGTATCCAAAATATATTTACTTGACAGTTATGAATTAATGAATTCCGTTTTCAGTCTTACATCATATGTCCTTTAGCGCAGCGGTCTTACGTCTTTTTTAACTCTTTCACAAAATGATACCCCTTCGCCACAAAACCTTGATTGTAAAAAAACTTATGCGAAGGAAAATTGTGTACATAACTATTTAATTCAATCCAATTACAAGATTTTTCCGTGGCGTAATCGCTCACAAATTCAATTATCATTTTCCCAATGCCGTGACTGCGGTAAGAATCGTCAATAATAACGTGATCCATTTCCAAGCTACGACCAGCATAATGCCTTGTTTGAAACCATAAACCACAAATACCTATTAATGAATCGGCATTATAAACGCCGAGACATTCATAATTTTGCTGCGTCATTTCCTGTAGTCGCTCCTTTAAAATCGCTTCAGAAACTGAATAATTCCCCAGTTTTTGCAGAAGTGGAAGAATGCTAAATATTTCCTTGGCTTCAATAATGCGGATTGAAATGGCGTTATCTTTCAAATTAATAGTAATTTTAAACTTCACAAAACAATTTCAATGAAGCGTAACGAATTTATTAAAATTTCTGGTCTTGCCGGAATAAGCTTGGCTATTTTTCCACATTTTTCTTTTAAGGATTTTTCCGAAGAATTTACTCGTAACCAACTTCTTGGGAAAGGAAATCCAGATATCATTGGCGATACCTACACTTCAAAAATGAATAAAACCACGAAGGAAGCATTTAACAAGATGAAAGCAGCGGCTGCAAAGGATAATATAAAGATTGAAGTTGTATCTTCATACCGCAGTTTTCAGAGACAAAAAGAAATTTTCGAAAGAAAGTACAAACAGTTTACTTCTCAAGGTCTTTCTCCCGAAAAAGCAATTGATAAGATCATTGAATATTCCACAATACCCGGAACCTCAAGACATCATTGGGGAACAGATTTAGACATTATAGACGCCAACGCTCCACGCCCCGCAAATGTATTGATGCCTGAAAACTTTCACGGAAACGGACCTTACTGTGATTTTAAAGTGTGGTTAAATGAAAACGCCGAAAAATTCAATTTCTATGAAGTTTACACCGACAATGGCAACCGCAAAGGTTTTAAATATGAGCCTTGGCATTTCAGTTACGCGCCAGTTTCAATCCCAATGTTAAAGGAATACGAGGAAAAAATTGACGTAAAGAAGATGCTTTCCGAAGAAAAATTAATGGGGAATGAGCATTTTTCAGATGAATTTATTTCGAAGTATGTGAAAGAAAACATTATGGATATTAATCCGAAATTGCTGCCATAAATGGATTCAATATTTAAAATTCAAGGTTCAAGACTCAGTGTTCAGTGTTCAGTGTTCAAAAATAAAAAACTTTGCGACTTAGCGTCTTTGTGAGATTAAAATGTTAATCATAGTGGTTGATAGATTTCGTAAGCATACCAATAAACTTCTTAACTCATAAACTCTTAAACTCCTAAACATTTAAACTCTTAATCTAAAATCCCACGAAGCCTTCGTATCTTTACAAAATGAATAAAAAAGTCCTTTTAATGATCCTTGATGGTTGGGGAGTTACGCAGGATCCTTCTGTTTCTGCCGTTGCCCAAGCCGAT
The DNA here is from genome assembly GCF_000429125.1 of Aequorivita capsosiphonis DSM 23843. Classification (GTDB taxonomy): domain Bacteria; phylum Bacteroidota; class Bacteroidia; order Flavobacteriales; family Flavobacteriaceae; genus Aequorivita; species Aequorivita capsosiphonis. Next base: position 63,981 of record NZ_AUBG01000007.1, on the reverse strand, counting down.
ACGCCTTTTCTAGATTCCCTTTATAAAAAATATCCGCACGCCCAGTTGCTTACGCACGGGATGAATGTTGGGCTGCCAGACGGACAGATGGGCAACAGCGAAGTGGGACATATGAACCTTGGTGCGGGTAGAATTGTTTATCAAGACCTCGCCAAAATAAATATGGCTGTGGAAAATGGCACCTTAAACAGCGAACCTGAACTGAAAAAAGCCTTTGAATACGCAAAGAGTCATAATAAGAAAGTTCACTTCTTGGGCCTCGTTTCTAACGGTGGAGTGCATTCACACATGGAACATCTAAAAGGTTTGCTTACAGCCGCTCATAATGAAGGACTGGAAGATGTTTACGTTCACGCTTTTACAGACGGCCGCGATGTAGATCCACATTCTGGAAAAGGTTTTATTGAAGATTTGCAAAATCATATGGAAAAAACTGGCGGAAAACTGGCTTCAATCATTGGTCGCTATTTCGCTATGGATCGCGACAAACGCTGGGAACGCGTTAAAAAAACTTATGATCTTCTACGCTTCGGAAAAGGAAAACCTTCGCACAATGCTATAAAAAGCATCGAGGAAAGTTATGCCGAAGGAATTACCGATGAATTTATCGAACCGATTGTTATGACCAATTCTGAAGCCGTGCCTGCCGGCAGGCAGGGGAAGCCAGTCGCAACCATAGAAAGTGATGATGTGGTAATTTTCTTCAACTTTAGAACCGATCGCGGGAGACAACTTACGGAGGTTTTGACACAAAAAGATCACGCAGATTTTGGAATGAAAACGCTTCCACTTTATTTCGTTACTCTTACTAATTATGATGCTTCCTTCGGAAACATTCACGTGGTTTACAAGAAAGAAAACCTACACGACACCTTAGGGGAAGTATTGGAAAGAAATGGAAAGAAACAAATCCGAATTGCGGAAACAGAAAAATATCCTCACGTAACCTTCTTCTTTTCTGGCGGAAGGGAAATTCCTTTTGAAGGTGAAAAAAGAATCCTTTGTCCATCTCCCAAGGTAGCAACATACGATTTAAAACCCGAAATGAGCGCTTATGATCTTCGGGATATGATTTTACCAGAAATTGAAAATGAAACTGCCGATTTTATCTGCTTAAATTTTGCAAATCCTGATATGGTAGGCCATACCGGGGTTTTTGAAGCAGCTGTAAAAGCTGTTGAAACAGTAGATAACTGTGCGCGGGCAATTGTTGAGCAAGCTTTAAAAAGCCATTATGTAACATTAATAATTGCCGACCACGGCAATAGCGAAACCATGCGCAATCCAGATGGCTCCCCTAATACCGCACACACAATAAACCCGGTTCCTATTATTGTTGTTGACAATGAAATTAAAGCCGTTAGAAATGGAATTTTAGGAGATATCGCTCCTACTATCCTCGATATCATGGGGGTAGAAAAACCCGAGGTTATGACGCAGGAATCTTTGGTTTAATCCATTGTGACCGCAATCAATATTAAGCATTCTGGTCAATTTAAAAACGCTAATTATGGGTAAGAAAATAATCAAACTCTTTTTAAGACTCGCAATATCGGCAGGATTCTTATCAGCCTCTGCTGATCGATTCGGTTGGTGGCCACAAGATGTTTCGGTTTGGGGAAATTGGAACAGCTTTTTGGAATATACCGAAATATTAAACCCTTGGTTCCCAATATCTTTTATTCCCACATTGGCAATAGCTGCTACCGCTCTTGAAATAATTTTCGCACTGCTTCTATTAATTGGATACAAAACAGAGCTTATCGCAAAACTCAGTGGATTCCTTTTATTGCTCTTTGCCATATCCATGACTTTTTCGACCGGGATAAAGGGCGCTTTCGATTATTCCGTTTTTAGTGCTTCCGCAGCAGCTTTTGCCTTAGGCTTTATGAAATTCAAGTTTTTGGAATTGGACTCTTTCTTAAAGAAAAAAAATAAATATCATAAATATTAAAATAGAAAAATGAACAAAATACTCCTGATTATCGCTACAATTACAATGGTAGCCTGTAATTCTTCCAAAGAGAAAAACAAAGCGGAAATGAATAATCCTGAAATAACAACAGCCGATTCTGAAAACCCAAAGGCGAAAGAAATGAATAATACCATTCCCTATGAAGAATCTGTAATGCTTATTGGAAAATCCAACCGCCAAGGGCTGCAAATGGATCCTTTTAAAGACTGGTTCAATCTAAGTTACGAAGGTTATAAAGCAGACCCAGAAACCTTAGAAATATTAAAACCACTTCTTAAAGATGTTTCTATTACAGTCTTTATGGGTACTTGGTGTGAAGACAGTCAGCGGGATGTTCCACATTTATATAAGATTCTAGACGATGCAGACTTTGATGAATCTAAACTCACTTTAATTAATGTTTCCGAAGATAAAACCATGCCGCAGGATTTAATAAAAGAACACGATATTTTTAACGTTCCAACAATTATCTTTTATAAAAACGAAAAGGAATTAGGCAGAATAGTGGAATACCCAATTGAAACTCTTGAAAAAGATATGCTGGCCATTTTAAGCGGAAAAGATTACAAGCACGCTTACGCCGAATAATCCATTGGCATCATTATAATTCTTTGTAATTTTGCAGCTTGAAAAAATATGATGATTGGAGAAACCTTAACTATCGCTGTCGATTTTGATGGAACCATCGTGGAAGATGAATATCCAGGTATTGGCAAGCCTATTATATTTGCTTTTGACACCTTAAAAAAGTTGCAAAACAAAGGCCATAGACTTATACTTTGGACCTACAGGAAAGGTTCTGCCTTGGATGAAGCCGTAAAGTTTTGCGAAAAAAACGGCATTGTCTTCTACGCCGTAAACAGCAGTTTTCCTGAAGAAGAATTTGACACTTCCCTAAGTCGAAAAATACACGCAGATATTTTTATAGACGATCGCAATATTGGTGGTCTTAAAAGTTGGGGTGAAATATACCAAGAACTAATCGGTGAACCTGCGCCCGACCCTAAATATCAAAAGAAAGGATTTTTTTCCTTTTTAAAATAGCACGATGATAATACCAAAAACAAAAGACGAAATTGAATTGATGCGCGAAAGTGCATTAGTGGTATCCCGCACTTTGGGAATGTTAGCAAAGGAAGTAAGAGTTGGCGTAACAACCAATCAACTAAATAAAATGGCCGAGGAATATATTCGCAGTCAAGATGCAATTCCAGGTTTCTTGGGGTTATACGATTGTCCTTCAACCTTGCTTACCAGTGTTAATGACGCCGTGGTTCACGGTTTGCCAACAGATATCCCACTAAAAGATGGCGATATTGTAGCTATAGATTGCGGCGCTATCAAAAACGGTTTTTATGGAGACCACGCATATACTTTTGAAGTAGGCGAAGTATCTCCTGAACTTAAAAAGCTTTTAAAAATCACTAAGGAGTCACTTTATGTCGGTATTCGCGAATTTAAAGCTGGAAATCGCGTAGGTGATGTTGGTTATGCCATTCAACAATATTGTGAAGCACATGGCTACGGTGTGGTTCGTGAGTTGGTGGGTCACGGTCTTGGAACAAAAATGCACGAAGATCCCGAAATGCCGAATTACGGGCGTCGCGGTCGTGGAAAGAAATTTATTGAAGGAATGACTGTTGCCATAGAGCCTATGATAAATTTGGGAACACATAAAATAAAACAATTAAGCGATGGTTGGACCATTGTAACGCAAGATGGACAAGCGAGTGCACACTTTGAGCACGACATCGCCTTGGTTGACGGCAAACCCGAATTACTCTCAACTTTTGATTACGTTTATGAAGCTTTGGGGATTAAGAGTGATGAAGAGAAGGAGTTTCGAAGCTAAAAACCTCTGCGCTCTCTGTGCCTCTGTGGTTTAAAGTTCACCACGGAGGCACAGAGGAACACAGAGTAAAAGTAAATCTGTTTTACAATTTGTTCAAAAAAATCCTAAATACCATTCCCCGTCCATTGCTCATTAGGTTGAGCATTATTGGTAGGCCTATTCTGGCATTTTTTCTAAGAGGAAATAAATATAAAGATCCTATAGACGAGAAATCCTATCGGAAATTTCTTCCTTATGGTTATGAAATTGTTCGTGAGAATGTGCTCTCCCCAGGAACGCTCTCGTTGGAGCGACACAGATTACTATGGCTCTATTTAAAAAATGAAACAGGTTTCTTTACTGAAAATTTAAAAGTGCTTCACTTTGCGCCCGAGCAGGCGTTTTATAAAAAATTCAGAAATATGAAAAATCTGGATTATACCACTACCGACCTAAATTCACCTATCGCCGATGTGAAAGCAGATATTTGCGATTTACCTTTTACGGATAATGAATTTGACTTTATAATCTGCAACCATGTTTTGGAACACATTCCAGACGACACCAAAGCGATGCTTGAAATCTATCGAATTCTTGCACCTGGCGGCACGGCTATTCTACAAATTCCCTATAAAGCGGATTTGGAAATTACTTTTGAAGACGACAGTATTACAGATCCTAAAGAGCGCGCCAGAATCTTTGGGCAATATGACCACGTTCGTGTTTATGGAATGGATTATTTTACCAAACTCGAATCTATTGGCTTTAAAGTCGCTGCAGTAGACTATACCAACACACTTTCCGAAGAAGAAGTTGAAAAATATAGACTGCCGAAAGGAGAATTAATTCCTGTTTGTAAGAAATAACTTATCTAATTATCCGTATATTAGTCCTCAATGAAATTAAAATTACTTTTCTTTTTATTAGGGTTCACAAGTATCGCAATCGCGCAAAATCCCAATGATTGCGTGAATGCAATTACTATATGTGGGGATTCGAGTCTAGGAATTGATCCTGATGGAATTGGCTTTGATGAGTTTTCATTGCCCGGCAATGAAGTTCCTCCCTGTTATTATTTTGACCAACATACCATTTGGTTTAAGTTTATAATTGTTGAATCGGGAACTTTTACCTTCGATCTTATTCCCGATAACGGGGAGGATGATTATGATTTTGCCATATATGGACCATCAGTTACCTGTACCACTTTGGGAGCCTCCATTAGATGTTCCAGTACAAATCCGCAAGAAGCGGGAGTTCCTGCTGCAACCGGGCTAAACATGGATGAAACTGATACCGAGGAAGGTCCCGGAGAAGATGGCAATGGTTATTTAATGTATATAGACGCCACGGCTGGTGACACCTATTATCTTTTGGTGGATCGCGCAGTAGGCTCCGGCCCTTTAAGCTTATTTTATACAGGAACCGCAAAATTGCCGGCTCCAGTGGTTGCCAACCAAGCTGAAAATATGGTTAACTGCGAAACAGATACTAATCCAGACGGTTTCACTGACTTTAATCTTGAACTACAAACCAGCGCCATCATTGGTTTACAAACCGATGCTACAGTTACCTATCACGAGAGTCTAAACGACGCCAGTATTGGGATAAACCCACTAACAAGCCCTTATACCAATACCGAAAACCCGCAAACCATATTCGCGCGTATTCAAAGAACAAATGGTTGTACCGATTTAACCACCTTCACCATTGAAGTAGGCAGCCCAGAGTTGATGAATCCTGAAGATGTGGTTTTTTGCAACTACACTTCCACTGTGCTTTATGTTTTAGATTCAATAATTCCTGAGGTAATTCCAGATCCAGAAGGCTATGTTTTTAGTTATCACAACTCGGAAGATGATGCCAATAACAACGTAAATGCAATAGGAAGAAGTATAGAGTTAACTGAAACACCCAACACCATATACGTTCGGGTAACTGATGAAAACGATCCGTTGTGTTTTGCTGTTACTTCCTTTGAAGGATATATAAACAGAATTAAACTCGCCACAGCGCCTGAAGGTTTCGTGGAATGTGACGACGATTTCGATGGCCAAATCACCGTAAACCTCCAAGACATGGATCTTGAAATTCGCAACGGACTTTCAGCGAACGATTTCCAAATTAATTATTACACTTCTATTGAGGACAGGTTGAACGGAACCAATCCCATTTCTGGAAGTTTTCGAAATACCGAAAATCCACAGACCATTTATGTAAACATGCTAGAAACTGACTCAGGGTGTTTTGATTATACACAATTTAACATTGTTGTAAATCCATTGCCGATACCAACATTCAGTCAAGACTTATATTACTACTGTCTAAACGCTGATGAACCACTGGAAATTTCTGTTCAGGGAGGGTTTCATTATTATACCTGGAATACGGGCGAAGAAGGAGTTAACTTAAACAAGATTCTCGTAGATACTCCTGGGAATTATAATGTTACAGTAACAAACTATTACGGATGTGAAAACAATGTGAGTGTAGAAGTTCTTCCTTCCAATATTGCCACGATAACTGGTATAAAAGTTATTGACTTTAGCGGGTTCAATAATTCAATTGAAATAATCGTGGAAGGTCCAGGCGATTATGAGTACGCTCTCGGCAGCAATGTATATTATCAAGACAGCAATATTTTTAAAGGACTTAAGAATGGTTATTACACGGTATACGTTCGTGATAAGCGCGGTTGTGGCGTAGTTTCACAACAAGTTTTAGTATTGGATTATCCGCGTTACTTCACCCCAAATAGTGATAATTACCACGATTACTGGCAGTTCATTGGGATGAATGAATTTCCAGATGCTAAAATTTATATTTTCGATCGTTTCGGAAAGTTATTAAAGCAAATTTCACCCACTTCCAAAGGCTGGGATGGTACCAACCTTAAAGGGAAACCTTTGCCTTCAAGCGATTACTGGTTTACCATAGACATTAAGGATAGGCCGCAATACAGAGGCCACTTCACCTTAAAAAGATAGTTTATTTTGGCATGGCTCTCTTAAAGCCTTCGGTAATAAAAACTTGATCTTGGTTTAAAGAATCGGTGTAAGTTAAATAAGCGTCCACATTCGGCAAATCTTTCAATAACTCTTCTGACTTTTCCAATCCTAAAGCCATAAATGAAGTTGCATAGGCATCTGCTTCGCCACAAGTAGCGGCTAATACTGTTGCACTCGTTACATCACTTTGTTCCGCCGAACCGGTTAACGGGTTTAAGGTGTGTACATATTTCTTCCCAGTTGCTGAATCAATCCGGAATTTCCGGTAATTACCTGAAGAAGCCATTCCCACATTCTTAAGTTTTACAGTAGCGGCAAAACTTCGATCGTCTAGCTCAGAAGTTACCGTTTCTATACCCACTACCCATTCTTGATGTTTTGCAAGGTTTTCCCCTTTAGTAAGGATTTCACCTCCCAATTCAATCAAATAATCCTTCACACCTTCTGACTCTAAATAGCGTCCCAAACAATCGATTCCGAAACCTTTTGCTATTGCATTAAAGTCAAAATACATTTGAGGATATTCTTTTGAGATTGTTCCATCATTATTGAGTTTTACTTTATGAAAACCAACATATTTCATCAGGGAATCTAGCCTTGTACTATCTATATTTTTTAATGGCTTTACATCACCAAAACCGTAAGCATTACGCAGAACGCCAATGGTTGGGTCAAAATATCCATTTGTTTCTTTATTGATTTTGGAAGAAATCTCGAAAACTTCTTTAAATATAGAGTCTACCACTACGGTAGAATCTCCCCTATTCACTTTAGAAATATCGCTGTCTGGTATATATGTACTTACAGAATGATTTACAGCTGCAATAACGGAGTCTAACCCTTTTTGGAAGTTGACATCGCTCTTGGAGTACAATTGAATGTTATAGGTAGTACCAAATGCTTCTCCTTGAAAAAATTCAGGTTCGGGCTCATTGCTTCCACAAGAAGCAAATAGGAAAATCAATAAAAGCGATAGATATTTCATAGTACCATAGTTTGACCGCAAAGGTCTTAAAGTTTGGGAAGATTAAGGTAAAAACGAACAGTAGTCATTGGAGAATAATTAATGGATTTCCTGCAAACCTTTATAGACCATGGTATATGGTTCATCTCTTAAAACTGCTTTTCCATAATCATCACCGTGACCAAGCCCCACACCGGCATAATAGGTTTTTGCTTCAAATTTATCGGCGTGCTCCTTAATGGTTTGCATTAATTCAGGATCATAGGCGTGCGCATCTTCAGGAAAACTAATGGCTCGCACAATTACAAAGTGGAGCACTTTATCTTTAAGGGCAACAAACTGAGGGTCTCTTTTTAGCTTTGAATTGACTCCAAGAAATTCGTATCCATCGGCTTCCAGCTGTTTCCCTACAATGTTCATCGCAAGATTGTGAAGTTCTTGCTTATTTAAATTTTTATCCATAAGAAGCGTCAAAATTACAGAATTTTAGATTTATTCTTTCATCTTTCAATAAAAATAAACCGCCTTTGTAATTACAAAGGCGGTAATTATTGTGAAGCTGCTTATTCCTATTAATCCTTAATAATCCTTTTGGTTAAAGAACCTTCTATAGTGTTTATTTTAACAAAATAGACAGCTGATTGCAAGGTTGATAGATCTAGTGAATACTGACTACCATGGTAATCTACAGCCATTAAACTTCTACCTCGAATGTCGAACACTTCAACAGAATTGATTGTAGCATTTGGCGATAGAATAGTTATATATGCCTTGGTTGGGTTTGGCACTAAGCTAATAGTTTCAAGCAGATTTCCTGAAGCACCCAGAACTGTTCTCTTGAATGCAAGCACGAAACGATTGTTTTGGGAACCCGCTGTGGTCTTGAAAGTATAAGTTGAACTATTTAGATTATGAACCTTATTACTAACTTTGTCAATTAAATATACTTGTACATCTGGCCAAACAACTCCATCGGTATTGCTTATAGATATCTCATACTCTTGGACTTCATCTACTTGGCTAACAAACCCCAATGGAATTTCCTCATAATTGTTAATTATACTTCGGCCTTGAATAGCAAGTTCTTCACCAGTATTCAATTTTGAATAAAGACTCAGTGGTGTAGCCAATCTTTTTGCATCATATTTAGCGTCATAAGCATCCACGGATTGTTCAGAAAAGCTAACCAGCATACCACTGCTTAATCCATAAGTTTCATTTGATACGTTTAGCCAAATGCGATTTCTGTTTTCTACTTCTCTTCTATAGGTATCGTTATGGTCTGTAACGCGCATATCGTTCTTGAACTTAACCGTTCCAGCGTTGGTTGCTTTGAAACCAAAACCTTGTCCTGAAGCAATATAACCATCGGGAGTTGTTGAGGTTCCAGGATCGTTTGCAGCTTTCACACCTCCAGAACTATTGAACATAGAGATATCGCCCATATCAAAGTTAAAGTTATTATATCCGGGATAGCTTGAAGACGCAGGTGTTAAGTGCTCCCAGAAATAAACTGTGTTAACCATATCGTTATCCAAATCTTGAATAAACTTAAGTGCATCAATTGCTGAAGCATATGGGTTGCCAACAATATTTGGACTTGAGTTTTGATCAATATGAAAGTCGACAGCATAATTAACTTCACCATTATTGAGCGTTCCTTGTGTGTAGTTAAAGATATATGAACCACCTACATATAGATCTGGTTGCGGATATACTAAATAACCTTCACCAGCATTAATGCTCCCTGAGTAGTTTAACCAATCATCACCATTATCATCAGCAAAATTTTCTGCTAAAGGATATGCAGCCGCTACATCTGGGTTCGGAAAAAAGTTTGTTGTAATATGCCTTTTCAACAGAATGGAAGCGTCATAGACTCCAGTTCGGGTTTCAGCTGTCATTGGGCTACCTAAAACCATAAAGGAACGAGGTGCAAGCGTAGGCGTTACTTTACGTACCGTAATGCTTCCATTATTTGTAACTGTTGCGTTATCATCTACCTGAACGAGGCTGCCTTCATGATCTATAAACAAGGTGCCATCCACCTTAATATTTCCATCGATTTTAATATAAGAACTCGCAGGTACTGTAAGCGTTCTACCAGCTTTTACCCAAAGGCTGCAACCTTCAAGTGAAGCCGTTGCTGTGCTATAATCTGCATCTATAACGACCGTATTCCCTGAGGTAGGAACACCATTACTCCAACCGGAACTTGTTAAAGTTGTAATGGGACCACAACCAAAAGCATCTACCAGGCCAAAGTAATAACTACCATTTGCCTTTCCTAAGTCGGCCACAAGCATTTTATTGTCCGGTCCAAAATTGAATACAGTAGTTGTTGCACTTTCAATAATTTCGCCATTAACTTCGTGGCCTATAACTAAATCGCTACGGTCTTGACCAGTTGCAGTTTCCCAGCCAATAATTTCAGCGTCAGTAAAATAAAAGCTCATTTTTGTATCTCCGGAGGTAATATTATTAGCACTAGTAATTATAAACCGCTTATCCATTACACGGTTGTTACCTGTACTACCGTTATAAGACTGAGCGCCTGTTCCAGCTCGATCTACGGCAATTGTGGTACAGCCATAATCGTCTGCATTATTATTCTCTATGGCTACCATAATTTTGCCTGTTACCGCATCTGTTGCATATGCCGTACCAACACCATAAAGATTTATATTCGCTGCAGTAGCTGTATTTATAGCTGTCTGTACCTCTGTGTTTTTTGTTGCAGAGACCCGTATATTGTCCACGGCCAAACCATAAGCCCAACCACCGCCGTCGTTATATTTAAAGCGAATTGACACTGCTGGATTATTTATATAAGGTGTAAGATCTATAGTTACGTCATTTACCCAAGGCGTTGACGAATTTCCAATATTGGAAAGAGGTGCCAAAGTATTATAAGGGCCCGCCGTACCATTTATTGAAATTTGCACCTCAGCTGTTTCTGAACCAATATCTGAAAATGCATGATCAAAAAGAAGTGTTGCATCTATATATCCATTGAGGTTAAAAGAATCTGTCCACAAAAGATCATTACTTTTATTACAATTGCAAGCATCATCATTTGTAAACGCAAATAGAGATGCATTACTGTTTGATATAGTCCAATATGCACTAGATGCAGTTGCTGCGTCACCCACAGCCCAATCTGTAGCTGAGCTACTACTTGAATCGGTTTTGTAGGGTGCTGTTTCAAAATTTTCTGAATAAACATCAACTACTTGAGTGGTAGCAGCGGCAAAATCGTCGTTTAGTATAGTAAAGGTTAGGCTGCTTCTGGCTGGATCGGCAAAAGCATCGCCTCCGTTCGGGTCAACAGCTAAATCTATTACAATAGTTTCATCAGTTTCCAAGAATGAATCGCTACCAATACGAAGTATCATATTTTGTTCAGTAATTAAACCCGCTGGAAAAGTAACAGTAGGTGTCATTAAAGTGAAATCTGAACTATCTGCGCTACCTCCTGAAACAGTAAAGCTTACCGTAGCGTCTTGTGAAGCGGCAATTGCAATATTAAGTGGAATTGAAACATCAATAAAACCACAATCCGAGCCTTCAAGAGAACTTTCTGTTGTGCTAATAAAACCAATTGCTGGAACGCACGAGTTTACAAATACGTCTCCAACTCCAACAGCGTGCCAGGCATTTGTAACAGCCTGCACTTCAAAAGAGCAATTTCCATAAAGATCAGAAGCTGCTTGTATAGACCCGATTCTTGCATCTATATATTTTGAATTAGCAGAAAGATAGAGATTAAGAGTTCGAAATGCAATTGCAGATGCTTTTGCCATTCCGATACTTTCAACATAAAAGTCATCACCATTGTCATTTGTACCAGCGCCACCTACTACGCTTAAATAAAACCAATGATTTATAACGCCAGAGTTGGTATGCACTCCACACTGGTCATTACTCTGTGTTGGAATACAACCATTTGAGGCATCGATCCAATAAGTACCCATATATGTATCTGGTTGACCTAATAAATTAGGATCGCTCATAGATCGGAGCGCGGCGGAACCAGGTCTTCTATCAATTTCTTCTCCTACCAGCCATACATTCGGATCGGGACTAGTATCACTGCCATTTCCCTTAGCGAAGTGCTCAATGGCAGCACCCCAAATATCTGAAAAACCCTCATTCAACGCTCCAGATTCCCTAGCATATACAAGATTTGCAGTATTTGTAGTAACGGCATGACCAATTTCGTGCCCAGCAACGTCTATTGCGGTAAGAGCATCAAAACCATTACAACCTTCAGACACACAAGTGCCATCTCCATAGAGCATAGTGCTTCCATTCCAATAGGCGTTATTTACACTTGGTCCATAATGCACCCAACTGTTTATTGTCGCTCCAGCATTATCATAACTATTTCTACCATGTATCTCCATCCAATAGTCGTAGGTTTTTTCTGCGCCCCAATGAGCATCCATACTGGCATTATCTTTAGCGTTATTGTCAAATTCAGCAGCTGTCCAATTGTTATCGGCATCTGTAAAGTCGGTCAGCGTTGAACCATAAGTTTCATTAGCGTTAAAAGTGTGTATGCCATTGCCACGTGTTTCGTCTTTTAAAATAAAACCAAGACCCCCAGAGCTAGTAGTAATATTTTGAGAACCACTATAACGGGTATCGGCCGTTCCAATTGCCAATATGTTAGGAGTAGCAAAACTAGTTTCTAATTGGCTACAGTATTGTGATTCTGTTTGTACTGTTGCAATAATCGTTAGAGGTTCAATTCTATCTACAGCGTGTTTTATAATTGCATCAAATAACAAGACTTCTCCTGTATTTGCATCTATAAACCAATAGCCACGACTTACGGGTTGGGTTGCGTAGATGTCAAATTTATAAGCCAACTTATAGGATGTTTGCACCTTTCCGTTTTCTAAATCAGAAAATACTGGTAAAATAACCAATTCACCTTCTGGTTTTTGATAGTTGCTGGTTCTTGCGGCAATCTCAGGGAAGTCCCATAAATAATGCTCAGCATTAATGTGGGCAATCGCGAAATCAAATGCTCGAGGAGCGCTTATCGCTACCTGTGTAGAAAAATCTGAAGCAATCTGCCGATATTCAGAAGTAATGGATTTTACATTAGCTTGTTTTGAATGCAATTGTATCGTTCCATACTCCACCTTAATATTGTTGAAGTATTGCTGCATTTTTATATGGGTGTAACCCAAATTGTCTTGCTCAGTTTTTGTTTCCATGAAAGAAACGTTATCCGGAGCATTAAAAACCTCTTCAAATAATTGTTCCTTATTTTGAAGTGAAAACTGTTTCGAACTTTCTAAAATAATTAAACCATCATTTTGAGGAACAATGGTTGCTTTAGAAATCTTATTTTGGCCTACGGTCGAAAAAATTGATAGTAGACAAAAAATGCCTGAGAAGAACAGGCCTCTGTAAACGGGTAGATTGTTTTTCATAATAGTTTTTGGTTAGAGGTGAAGGTTGATAAAATATTAATTAGATTGTAATAAAAGCAATTTTATCTTGACATTAGACCGTTCTTTTGTGAGGAGTTAAGGAACAAATCTAGAACTTGAGGAGATTCTTGCTGATAAATTTAACTCATTAAACACTAATATACAAATGATTACATCGGAAATTACAAATAATTCAATAAATGAGTTACTCTAATAACAAATGATATTATAATAAATCCTCACTTTATGTTAATATCAAAAGAATGGATTGATATTAATGAATCGGAAAAAATATAAAATGTCATCAAAAAAAAATGCCCTTCATTTCTGAAAGGCATTTTTTAAAATTTTAGAATATCTCTATCCTCCAAAATCATCAAATCGAATATTCTCGTCTGGGATTCCGAAGTCTTCACCCATTTTTTGAACTGCTGAGTTCATCAATGGAGGACCACAGAAATACAATTCTATATCTTCTGGTGCGTCGTGAAGGTTTAAGTAATTATCAATCACCACTTGGTGGATAAAGCCTACAAAACCATCACCAGCCTCATCAGTTATGTCTGTTTTTACTTTCCAGTTATCTTCTTCGGCTGGTTCGCTTAAGGCTAAGTAAAATTTAAAGTTTGGAAATTCTCTCTCCAATTCTCTAAAGTGCTCTAAATAGAATAACTCTCTTTTTGAACGTCCACCATACCAATACGTAACCTTTCTACCAGTTTTAAGAGTTTTGAAAAGGTGGTATAAGTGCGATCTCATAGGTGCCATTCCTGCTCCACCACCTACATAAAGCATCTCTGCTTCGGAAGGATTTATAAAGAATTCACCATAAGGTCCAGAGATAACTACTTTATCCCCTTTTTTACAATTAAATATATAAGAAGAAGCAATTCCTGGATTAACCGTCATCCATCCACCCTTGGCTCTATCGAATGGCGGAGTTGCAATACGAACGTTCAACATAATTTCACGTCCTTCGGCTGGATATGACGCCATAGAATAAGCTCTTTCGGTAATTTCAGTATTCTTCATTACCAAAGGCCAAAGTTTAAATTTATCCCATTCGTCCTGAAACTTGTCTGGTGTTTCATGTTCCTCTGGGTGTGCGGTAATGTCCATATCTTCGAACTTTATCTCACAAGGTGGAATTTCTATCTGGATATAACCACCCGCCTTATAGCCCATGTCCTCAGGAATTTCAACTACAAATTCCTTAATAAAGGAAGCAACGTTATAGTTTCTAACCACGGTAGCGTCCCATTTCTTGATTCCGAAGATTTCCTCAGGAATTTGAATGTTCATATCCTGCTTTACCTTTACTTGGCAAGAAAGACGTACGCCATCCTTTAACTCTTTACGTGTAAAATGTGGAGTTTCTGTAGGAAGTGCTTCACCACCACCGGAAACAACGTGACATTCACACTGAATACAGGTTCCACCTCCACCACAGGCTGATGGAAGAAATATTTTTTCGCCGCTAAGCGTAGATAAAAGTGACCCTCCACTTTCTACTTCAATTACTTTTTCATCATTGATAGTGATTTTTACTGGACCAGATGGCGAAAGCTTCTGTTTCGTAAAAAGTAATAATGCAACTAATAGCAAAGTTAAGATCAAAAATGCGATAACCGTTACTAAAATTACTCCTAATGTACTTACTGCTAAAAACATACTATTGCTTCGTTATAGTTGAAACTTCAACCGTTTTCTCGGTTTCTATATTTTCTTGTTGAATCTCTTCTTTCTGGATGCCAATATTTTCAGGTTTACCTTCCAATGAAGTGCTGTCATCGTCACCACCTGTTAACATACCTCCAAAACTCATAAAGCCGATGGCCATCAACCCTGTGATAATAAATGTTATCCCCAAACCTCTCAATGCTGGAGGCACATTGGAATAACGAATTTTTTCACGAATGGCAGCAATCGCTAAAATAGCTAAGAACCATCCGATACCTGAGCTAATTCCATAGTTCAATGCCAACCCCAAGGTAGGGATTTCCCTAGATTGCATAAACAACGATCCTCCCAAAATCGCACAGTTTACAGCGATAAGCGGAAGAAAAATTCCTAATGAATTATAAAGTGAAGGTGAGAATTTTTCCACCACAATTTCTACTAATTGAACCATAGTGGCGATAGTAGCGATGAAAAGTATAAACGAAAGGAAACCTAAGTCATAAGAAGCATATTCTTCTCCCAACCAAACCAAGGCACCGTCTCTTAAAATATATTGATCTAGCAACCAGTTAATGGGCACAGTTACCGCTAGAACAAAAATCACTGCAGCCCCAAGACCAACAGCGGTTGTAACTTTTTTAGAAACAGCAAGATATGAACACATTCCAAGGAAGGTGGCAAATATCATATTGTCTATAAAGATCGATTTAAAAAATAACTCTATATGTTCCATTTTTTTGAGTATTCAGTTTACAGTTGCAGTTTGCAGTAGGACTGGCCCCTGCTACTGGCAAGTGCCAAGTTTGTTATTCTTCTATTAATTCTTTATTTCTTGAACGTTGCACCCAGATGATGATCCCAATAACAATCAATGCCATGGGGGAAAGCAACATAAAACCGTTGTTTTCATAGCCTATTGCATAAAGACCTGTTTTTGCGATAGGATCTCCTAAAACCTGAATTCCCAAAAGCGTTCCAGATCCTAAAAGTTCTCTAAAGAAACCAACTATTACAAGAATAAGTCCGTATCTTGCGGCATTTCCTATTCCATCTAGAAAAGAACGCCAAGGCCCGTTTCCTAAAGCAAAAGCTTCAAAACGCCCCATAATTATACAGTTGGTTATAATTAACCCAATGAACACAGAAAGTTCTTTACTTAGCGTATATGCAAAAGCCTTTAATACTTGATCCACAATAATCACCAAGGCAGCCACAACGATCAGTTGAACGATAATTCTAATTTTGGAAGGAATTATATTTCGCATTAGCGATATAACCACGTTTCCAACGGCCAAGACGGCAATAACCGATATTGCCATTACGATTGAAGCCTTTAGCTGAGCAGTAATTGCCAATGCAGAACAAATTCCCAAAACCTGAATGGTAATAGGGTTGTTATCCGCTAGTGGATCTAAAATTAACTTGCTATCTTTTTTTGAAAGAAGTGCCATATTCTATTTATTTAAAGATTCTAGATAAGGAATGTACATTCTCACATCCTTTTTTATCATTGCAGTAACACCATCACCCGTTATAGTAGCCCCGGCAATAGCATCAACCTTATTATCTGTTTTGTTTTCATTTATAGGATCATTATTACCCTTTGCAACCGTAATACCTTTAAAGACATCTCCATTCATTACTTCTTCGCCTGCAAAGTCATCCATAAAATACCGTTGTTTAATCTCGGCTCCTAAACCGGGAGTTTCTCCGGCGTGATCAAAAAACACTCCATGAACCACAAATGACTTATCTATAGCGACAAAACCCCAAATGGCATCCCATAACCCCTTCCCTCTCATAGGAATTACATACAGTGTTTCACCATCTTTATCACCAACAAAAAGTGGTAATCTGCGTTGATAGTTTGGGTCCTTTGCTTTTTCTGCCTCTTTTTTAATATCGATCAAATACGCCTCTGGGTCTTCAGTCACTTTATCGCCTTGAATCACCAACTGCTTCGTAATATTTGTATCAAAAGCCGCTTCAACTTTATCGGTAGCAATAAATGCAACATCACCATCGCCATCATTATCATTAATACCCATAGCATAGAGAATGTTTTGCATTTTTTCAAAACGTTCATTTAATGTTATCTTACTCTTAAGCCCTTGTGCTACCCCGGCTAAAAGTGATCCAACTACAATAACCATGATCACCGCAAAGATGATGGTATATGAGTTTTTATCCGTGTTTTTTGCCATGATTACGCTGTTTTAACTTTTAAACGTTTCAGTCTCTTCTTAATATTTCCTTGTACTACATAATGGTCAATCGTTGGTGCAAATACGTTCATTAAAAGTATTGCAAGCATGACTCCTTCTGGATATGCGGGGTTGAAAACCCGTATCATTACAGACATAAACCCAATGAGAAAACCATATATCCATTTTCCTTTGTTGGTTTGCGCCGCCGTAACGGGATCTGTCGCCATATAAACAATACCAAAAGCAAGACCTCCAATGATCAAATGGTGCCAATACGTTTCGTTCATCAATGCATAGAAACTACTTCCTTCTTTAATCCAACCTTGATCAACTACACCGTTAAAGATAAGACCCATTGCAATAGCTCCAACAACTGCAGAAAGCATAATTCGCCAACTTCCTATTTTGGTAAAAATTAAGAAAGCGGCTCCTATAAGAATAAGGAAGGTGGATGTTTCTCCCACCGAACCGGGAATAAAGCCCCAGAACATATCCCAAAGACTATATATAGGTTCATGATTTTGTGCTAGACTTCCTAAAATAGTTTCACCCGAAATAGCGTCAGGCTGACCGGCCATAGCTTTTGCACCGTGTACCCAAACTTTATCTCCACTCATCCAAGTAGGATAAGCGAAAAACAAGAAGGCACGAATGGTTAGTGCTGGGTTAAGAATATTCATTCCTGTACCTCCAAAAACCTCTTTTCCTATAACAACTCCAAAGATTACTGCCACGATAAGCATCCAGATTGGAATATCTATCGGCACAATAAGTGGCACGAGCATTCCAGTTACCAAGTACCCTTCCTCAACCTCGTGTTTATTGATAATAGCAAAAATAAATTCAACACCAAGACCAACAACATAAGATACTATCACCAACGGTAAAACGGTCCAGGCTCCTAAAATAAAGTTATCCCAAGTAAAAAAGTTACCCAACGGATCTAAGCGCAGTGTTGCATCTATAGCAGCATAATGTTGGTATCCAGCATTGAATATTCCAAATATCAAACAAGGAATAAGCGCCATTATCACCGTATTCATCGTTCGCTTTAAATCGTCTACCGAACGAACGTGTGAGCCAGAATGTGTGGTTTCATTCGGGGTATATAAAAAGGTATGCAATGCATTGAACGCCGGAGCCATTTTGGTCCCTTTATACTTTTCCTTTAGCTTATGTAAATTCTGTTTCAATCCCATAGCGATTATCCTATTTCTTTATACATTAAATCAAGACCATTCCTGATGATTTGCTGATGCGGCTGCTTGCTCACGCAAATAAACTCGGTAAGCGCGAAATCTTCCGGAGCAACCTCATACATTCCCAAAACCTCCATTTGATCCAAATCCTGAACCATACATGCTTTTAGCATTTGCAGGGGATACATATCTAATGGAAAAACTTCTTCATAATTACCGGTAACAACAAATGCGCGGTGCTCTCCATTGGTATTGGTATCCAGATTATACTTTTTATTTGGGGTTAACCAAGAAAAAGTCAATGCTCGCGTAGTGGATATTTTATCAAAAACTGGTTTGTTCCAACCAAATAATTCATAATCGTCTCCTTCGGGAATTACCGTTACCGTATTGCTGTAATAACCCAAATGTTCTTTAGGTGAAATTTTTGTCCCAGTAAGCACGTCGCCACTAATTACACGTACATTTTCATTCTTCAAGCCAGAGTCATACAGAAATGTTGAGGCCTCTGACCCTATTCTAGTTCTATAATACTTTGGAGTTTTAACTTCGGAACCAGAAAGCGCAATAACACGTTCTGCGTTAAACTTACCAGTAATCAGCAACTCTCCAATAATCACAAGATCTTGTGGCGCAATGGTCCACACAACCTCATTTTTATTGACAGGACTAATTTTATTTATTTGAGTTCCAACATTTCCTGCCGGGTGCGGCCCAGAAACATTATGAAGCGTAATATCTTTTAAACCCTTAAAAGGAGAGCTTCCACTTTTGCCAACACCAACGTGCACCTGACCTTCAGTAAGCTTACTAAGTGCGGTTACCGCAGCTTGAAGCTCCTTTTCTTTTCCGTGTAGCGAAAAATCGGGATCGTTTGCCAACGGCGCAGTACTAAATGCCGAAATAAAAACATTACTAGGCACAATCTCTGTATCTGCAATTACGGCATACGGACGCTGCATGATAAAGGGCCAACAACCAGATTCCAACAAACGAGCTTTAATAGCCTCGGGGCTGGAAGCAGTTGGACTCAACACCCCAAAATCCTTAAAAGTATCTTGCGGATCTGCTTCAATAAGTAGGTTAGTAATTACACGTTTTGCACCGCGTTCTATTTTTGTAAGGGTACCGCTAACGGGGGAGACAAACTTTATAAGTTCGTTAGTTTTCGAATAGAAAATTGTATCACCAGCTTGTACGCTTCCACCTTCCTTAACCACCATTTTAGGAGTAATTAAATGGAAATCTGAAGGTCTGATAGCGAAAGTTCTAGAGCGTGGTGCGCTAGCTAGCGTCTTCTCTGCTTCGCCCTTTAAATTGATGGTAAGACCTTTTGTAATCTTAATGTCTTTGGACATGAATATGGATATTAATAATGCCTTTTTAACACCCTTCGTACCACCAAAAACTAATGGGCGGTTATTAAGGGAGCGCAAATTTATAAATTAAAACCACCATTGCACAACAAAAGCCTATAATTTTCAATGTTAAAAAAGTTGAATGTTCATTTAAAAGACTTTTAAATTCATAAACAAATGATTCGGTTTTAGCTCCTTTTCAAAAACCGAGTTTAAAAACGACACTATCGGCAATGATAAACACTCGAGCACATCAATTTCATTTCATTTTGGGATTAGCCTTGCAGAACCCATAGAACTGGAGAGCTGCCAAGATAAAAGCCGATGTATCAAAAAAGAAGCCTCCTGCTCCGAGATAAAAAATGCATTCTGCTTCGTTAAAAGTATGACATCCCCATTATTTCTTGCTTAGCAGGTTTTTAATTTCAATAGCATTCCTGGATAATCAATCTCTTCTATTTTTAACAATTAAAATTTCATCATCGGAGAATTCCAATCAGGGTAGATTGTAAACATAATAGAACATTTTATTATTTGGGTTTATGCGAAAACAGGTATGGCGTTTAAATACAACACCTCTCTTTTAATCTACGTATTGTTTCTTCTCAATACTTCCAAAAAAGATGCAAAATGCTGTTTAAGATAGCCGTTAATTTCAGCTGTAAGAATTTTGAAAACATCCCTACCCAAAATAAATATTGTTACGAAAGAGCAAGTTGGTCGTCTTACCTATAAAGGGAAAAATACAACAGATTTTCATGAAAAAAATATTCACCATTTTATTAATCACTTTTACAACATTAAATCACGCACAGGAAAAGACTCCTAAAAAAGTCCAAATTCCCTTTACACAAACCCCAAACGGACATATCATAATTCCGGCAAAAATTAACGGAATTGAAGGAAATTTCATTTTTGACACCGGAGCGGGAATCAATTTGTTGACCAAAAAGTTTGCAGACAAAGTTACTGATCTCGAAAAAACTCACCACTTCTACACAGGACACCGAGCGACAGGCGAAGAACTACAATCCGATTTATGGAATTCCAAAACTTTAGAAATTGGTGCGTTTAAGGCAGCCAAGGAAAAATTTGCAGTTTATGACATTGATTTTCCACTTGATGGATTAATTTCATTAACACCTTTTATGGACATGGCTATAACCATTGATTTTGAAAATAACATATTGAGCGTTGAATCAGAAAATTCATTATCCCAACTTATTGCAGATAAAGATTTTGAGATGCCAATCCAAATTAACAATGACCGCGATATTAGAATCGGAATTGCCACCACAATCAAATTGAATGACTCATTAGCATTAAATGTAAGTTTAGATAGCGGCGCTGGGTTTAATGTTTTTCGATTTAGTTCGAGATTTATGGAAAACCTTGGAATTGATCAAGAAAGTCTTGCGAGTGAATTTAAGCCAAGTATGTTTAAACCAGAAGTTGGAAATGAATATTACTATACCACATTATCAAAAATGACCGACATAAATAATAACGTTTCTGTAAATGATTTTAAGGCGACATTTATTGACGGTCTGATTCACGAAGGTATTATGGGTATCAATTGGATTGGAAAGAAAATCACAATAGATATTCCGAATAAAAGACTAATTGTGCAGAAGTAACTGTTCCCACTTGAGTGGATGACTCCCCCATCAAATGAAGCTAGAACCCTCACAACACCGAAGCCTTTAAATTCCATTAAAAACACAGCAATTAAAAGGCACAAAATTTGTTATCTTAGCTTTTTAAAATAAATTCATGTTAAAATCATACTCCACCACCCTGCTTTTATTGTTCATCGTTTCTCTTTCATTCGCTCAAGTGGAAAAAATTGAACCATCATACATCAGCACCATTCAGTTTAGAGGTAGTACAGACCAAAGCCAATTGCCTGTTATACGTCTTGGAGACCGGCTCCAACTTAGTTTTGATGCCCTTAATGGCGAAGAAGCAGATTTCTATTACACCATTACCCACCACGATTTTGACTGGACGCCCAGTGACCTTTCAAAAAGTGAATATTTAGATGGCTTTGACGAGATGCGCATCCAGAATTATGAGAATTCATTGAACACCCTTCAACTATTTTCACATTACGAACTAACCATCCCAAATAGAGACACACGACAAATTAAAAAAAGCGGGAATTATATTCTGAGCGTTCTCGACAAGAACGACGAGCTTATTTTCACACGTAGGTTTTTGGTTGTTGAAAATATTGCAAGCGTTGGAGTTGAAATAAAACGTTCTCGCGATCTAAAAGTGATTGACAAAAAACAGGTCGTGCAATTCAGCGTGAATTCACCTAACCTATTATTGATAAACCCAAAGCAAACGGTAAAAACACTCGTGCTTCAGAATAGCAATCTGAAAACTGCAATCACAGATTTAATTCCCCAATATACTATGGGCAATGAACTGATTTATAAATATGACAAAGAAGCTTCCTTTGGCGGGGGAAACGAGTTTCTTTCTTTCGACAATAAAGATGAACGTTCTGCCTCCAATGGGGTGCGAGCCATAGAATTAACTGATGTTTACGAAAACTATCTTTATACAAACATTCCAAGATACGATAGGCCTTATACTTACAATCCTGATATCAATGGAAATTTTGTAGTACGTAACGTCGATGCCCGCAACCAAGATATTGAAGCAGAATATGTGCGGATGCATTTCAACCTTCAGTATTACGATGATCTTGGCGACAAGGAACTACATGTTTATGGCAATTTCAATAATTGGACTATTGACGGCAGCACCTATATGAAATACGACTCCCAAAGTGATAGCTATAAAAACACTCGCCTCTTTAAACAAGGCTTTTACGACTATAAATATGTAGTTGTAAACAGAGACGGCAGTATTGATGAAGGTGCCGTAAGCGGCGATTTTTGGGAAACTGAAAACGATTATTCGGTAATTGTTTATTACAGGGAATTAGGCGGCAGATATGACCGAATTATTGGAACGGGCTATGCAAATTCAACCAATATTTCCAATAACTAATTTCGGAGATATACTTTAATTGGTATAAGCTAGAATCTGAAACATTATTCATCTATTTTAGTAAGCGATGAAGCGCAAAAAAGAGAATCTTTCCAGCGGAAGAAAATCCTTGCAATACCGCGGAACAAAATGTTTGAATTGCGGCCACCCGCTGGACCGAAGTGATGTGTATTGCCCCAATTGCTCGCAGCTTAACAGCGACAAGCAACTTTCGGCAAAAGACTTTTTTGGGGAATTTATAAGCAGTATTCTAGTTTATGATTCCCGATTGCGCAAAACCCTGAAAGATCTTCTATTTTGTCCGGGAAAAATTACTAGGAATTATGTAGAAGGACAAAGATTAAAATACGCCAACCCTTTTCGCTTCTTTTTAAGTGTTTCTATTATTTATTTTTTAGCCACTGGATTGATTAATTTTTTCACTCCAAATGAAGAAATTGTCAGTAGAAATTCTGAAACAAAAATCGGTTTTAACGCAATGATGGATTCCATTTCTGCAAATACCTCACGAACAATTAGCTATGCAGACTCCATCAATAAGGAGAAGCCGTTGAAATATTATTCAGATAAAGAACTGGATGCTATGCCTTTCACTCAAAGTTACAAAGAAAGGTTCTCACTCTACAATGATTTTTACGAGAAACACAAAATAAAAAATGCCGGAATCGCACTGGACAGTCTACATCACAGGAACACGGCGGTAAATAGATGGGTTTATTCCAAAAACACAACGGTGGAAAAGATAAGCGAAGATCCTACAGAATTCGCGCAATATTTAATCACCAAAATACCCTTTTTTCTTTTCTTCTTCGCTCCACTATTTGCACTGTTTTTTTGGTTGATTTATTCTTGGAAAGAATACACCTATATGGAACATATGATTTTCATCTTTCATATATTTAGTTTCATATTTTTAGCTTTACTCATAGCAATAATCCCGGATTTACTAATTGGGAGTAAATTCTTCATCAGTTGCTTCTTTCTTTTTATTGGTCCATTTTATTTCTATAAAGCATTGCGGAATTTTTATCAGCAAAGCAGGGTGCTAACTTTATTAAAATTTGTATTTTTAAGCACTGTATTCGTAATAGGATTAACTTTTGCCGCAACAATTTTTGTGGTAGCAAGTGTAGCGATTTATTAAAATAAAATGGTACAACAAGTAACACAAGGAATTAGGATCTCGGTAAAAACCGAATTTGATGGCACATTTTGCAAAAATCGCAAAGTGCAATATGCTTTTGCTTATACCATAACTATTGAGAATCAAAGTAAGGACACCGTGCAACTTACTTCCCGTTGCTGGAAGATCAAAGATTCTTTAAATAAAACACAAATTGTAGAAGGCGAAGGTGTTATAGGTGAAAAACCAATTCTAAAACCGGGAGAAAGACACTCATACACCAGCGGCTGTCTTTTAGTCTCACCTTTTGGCGCCATGAAGGGTTATTATAATATGGTAAATTTTTCTACAACCCGAAAGTTTAGAGTATCCATTCCACTCTTTAATTTGAGCGCACCGTTTTCTATAAATTAGAAGCCTCAGGACTAATGGCTAATGGCTAAAATACTGATTTATTGATCACTTCCTTCTGCAAATCTTCATAGCGCATTGCAACAATTTCTTTCTTTCTAACAATTTGGGTGATGCTCTTGGTTTTTACGAAACCTCGATCCATGATTAAATTACTGATTAAATCTCCTTCTCCCGCTGTTTTGTGAAATTCGAGTAAATCTTCATCAGAAGGACGAATTTTTTCGAATAAAAATTCTGAAAACCACTGTTCCCGTTTATTCTTTAAATCTTCGGGATACAAAGGGGAAGAAGACCAAATTTGCGGCGCGAGCGGCTCTTCAGAAAAATGATAGCTTAAACCATCCCAAACCAGTTGAAATAATTGAACACCTTGATTCCATTCAACCATAATAGCGGTAAATGGCTCAATATCATTAAAATCGTAAAGTTCAACCTCAGCCGTTAAATTTTCAGCTTTTAGGAAATCTTTTACCACCACTCCCCTACTTTTTCTATAATAGGGTTTTCTTTGATGTGCTACAAAGCCACCGTTCATTAAGGCAATCGCTCTTTTGCTTTCGCTTACGCCAATCCAAGTTCCACCTGCCAACGCATCTCTCGGATAAAGCAATTGGACTCCTTCTTCCATATATGTTTCCGGAGGGAAAGTTTCGCGTCCTGGAGCTTCATCGCGATTGGATGTTAAAATAAAACCATGGTTGGGCTTTGGAATAAAAGTAACGGTACACATTTTTTGTAATGAATTAATATGTGAAGCTACAAAAGGAAAGCTGAAAATTTCAAATTTCAAAGACCAAATTCCAAAAAAAACAATCGAGCTTATTTGGAATTTGGAATTTTGAGGTTTGGTGCTTTCATTTTAGGTTTTGGTGCTTCCATTTTTTGTACCTTTGCAATCTTCATAAACACAAAAAAATTAAAGTTATGGGAAATGGATTTTTTGAAGTACCAATCGCCGTAAATGAGCCTATTAAAAGCTATGCGCCGGGTTCTGCAGAACGAGAAGAAGTACTTGATACTTACAGAAAAATGTATAAGGCAAAAGTAGAAGTGCCTTTATTTATCAACGGAAAAGAGGTTAAAACAAAGGAAACCGCAACTATGTCTCCTCCGCACGATCATAAACACGTGTTGGGAACTTATCATAAAGCTACCAAGAAAAATGTGGAAGAAGCTATTTCAACCGCATTGGAAGCAAGAAAAAAGTGGGCCGTAATACCTTGGGAGCAACGCGCTGGAATCTTCCTTCGTGCTGCAGAATTGATTGCTGGTCCTTATAGAGCTAAGATCAACGCAGCAACAATGCTGGGTCAATCAAAAAATATTTATCAAGCCGAAATTGATTCAGCCTGTGAGCTTATTGATTTCCTTAGATATAACGTTCAGTATATGACCGAAATCTATGCTGAGCAACCAGAATCTACTTCCGCAGCCTGGAACCGAATTGAGTACAGACCTCTAGAAGGTTTTGTATATGCAATTACTCCTTTTAACTTTACTGCTATTGCTGGAAACCTTCCTGCAAGTGCCGCTTTAATGGGGAACGTTGTTGTTTGGAAACCAAGTAACACGCAAGTGTATTCTGCCAAGGTTATTATGGACGTATTCCGTGAAGCAGGAGTTCCTGCAGGTGTTATCAATATGGTAATGGGCGATGCAGCTATGATTTCAGATACGCTTATGGCTAGTCCAGATTTCACAGGTGTTCACTTTACAGGTTCTACCACAGTTTTTCAGGGACTTTGGAAGAAAATTGGTGACAACATCACAAATTATAAAACATACCCACGTATTGTTGGTGAAACAGGTGGAAAAGATTTCATCGTTGCCCACAAAACTTCAGACCCGAAACAAGTTGCTACTGCAATGGCTCGAGGTGCTTTTGAATTTCAAGGGCAAAAATGTAGTGCGGCCAGCCGTTGCTATATCTCCAATAGTATCTGGGAGGATGTTAAAAAATATTTGATTGACGATATCCGTTCTTTTAAAATGGGAACTCCAGAAGATATGGGAAATTTCATTAATGCCGTTATTAGCGAAAAATCTTTTGATAAACTTGCAAGTTATATTGATGCAGCGAAAAAAGACAAAAGCGTTGAAGTAATAGCAGGTGGAAATTACGACAAGAGCAAAGGCTACTTTATTGAACCTACCGTTATTGTAGTAAAAGATCCAAAATACACCACGATGTGTACGGAATTGTTCGGACCTGTTCTTACAGTATATGTTTATGACGATAAGAAATGGGAAGAAACTTTGCAACTAGTTGATGAAACTAGTGAATACGCACTAACCGGTGCTGTTTTCAGTGAAGACAGATATGCACTTGAACAAGCTGTAAAAGCCTTGGAAAACGCAGCAGGTAACTTCTACATTAACGACAAGCCTACAGGTGCTGTTGTTGGGCAACAACCATTTGGTGGTGCTCGTGCAAGTGGAACAAATGACAAAGCAGGAAGCAAGCAAAACCTATACCGTTGGATTTCTCCAAGAATGGTAAAGGAAACTTTTGTTTCTCCTACAGATTATAGATATCCTTTTCTAGGATAATCAGATTCCGAAATAAATGTAAAAATCCAGTGAAGTAAGCTTCACTGGATTTTTTATTTTAGATTAAAACGTAAATTGATAACTGCTATTCATCAGGCTTCCTTCCAAAAAATCAGGTGAATTTTCCAAAAAAAACTCCATCCTGAAATTTTCAGGATGGAGTTTTTTGATCTCTATAATTTAAGTGCTACTGGAAAATCACAGATTCTCCAATCTTCGCATGCTGCGAGTTTTTCGCGTTGTTATTTGCCTTTACCACCATCACTACAAAGCTTAAATTTTGGGCATTGTAATCTGAAGGAACATCAAAGGTATAGCTTTTTTCGTATTCTTCGTATGCAGGTTTTTCAGGAATGGCATCTCCAAAAAGTCCGGAAAGTGAATTTCTTAAAGCATCCTCATGTTCGAAATCTACAATAGGATCTCCCATTCCATAATAAGGACTATTTTCATTAGCATCAAAATAGTTTGCCTGATCTGCAATAATTCCACTTTCTAATAAATACACTACCAATTTATCTCCTGGCTCCGTGCCATTTCTGTAAACTACTTTTGCATCTACTGTGAGCGTAGAACCATTAATTCGTGAATCGACAGCTATAGAAACATCGCTCTCTTTCCCCGCCAAATTTGTTACAATGCTATAATCATAAAAAATAGAATTAGGAAGTGAGTTCCATTTTTCTGTTCTGTTTAATTGCATCTGAGGAAATTCATTTGGAATATCAAATTCAGCCTGAAGATCAACAACTTGTGGAAAATGCATAGGTTCTACACCCAAGGATTTTTTGTGAATAGAAACTACCGAAACGTGATTGTTAGTCAAAACCTTAATGGAGTCAATAGCCGCTACAGCTTTTAAACAATAGCCACACCATGTACCAGTGTAATCTTCTAATACTACATTTCTTTTAGGCACATATACCGCAAAGTCTTTTACGTCCGTAGTGAATGTACCACCACTGAGTTCATATTCTGCATATACCTCAAAACTTCCTTCTGTGGAGGATGAATAGGTAAATCCAGAAATTGCTTGATCATTTATATAAAAAGTGGCATCAGAGGCTGTATTGTTTCCATCGGTATCCAATAACCCAAAAGTAATAGTCTGGTCGTTCATAGCTCGGCGATAGTCAACGGTTAATGCCCGCTCTGTATCGGAAAGCACCTCAAAGTTTAACATATTGCTAGTAGCATCTCCATAAACAGCCTTTACTTCAAAGCTTCCCGTGGTGTTAAACGTATAGGTAGATCCTTGAATTTCTGTTTCGTTCACATACAATTTGGCAGATGATGTATAGTCTTCACCATCACTGCCCATAACATTAAAAGTCACCATTTGCTCCAAGCCAATCACTTCTAATTCATTAGCGCCCATATCACTCGTAAGAACAATAGAAAGGTTGTCTACCGCCTCGCTGATGGGATCTTCTTTTTTACTACACCCTATTATGGCTATAAAAGCAAATAGGAATAAAATCTTAAAATAGGAAAGGTTTTTCATTTGAATAAATTTATTTTTAGGGATAATTATAATTTAAAAATCGACCAACTTCAATCGATCTTCGGTTTTATTAGTAAGTATTTATCTATAAGTGATTAAATAAAGTGCGCTAATATAAAGCATTTATAAAAAAAGGCACGGTTTTGGAATGTTAAATCCTTAACTTTCGGCAATTCAAAACTCAGTATTTCTTAAAAATAACTTAATATTGCTATTCATTAATTAATCCTATAAATTCTATTAGATGAAAAAATTACTCCCCCTACTATTGGTTATGGTTTCCCTTTGTGCTATTGCGCAGAATGAATTACCCAAAATAGACATGACCACCTTAGATGGTAAAACAATCAACTCCAGTGAATTATCTACAGACGACAATGTTATTATAATATCCCTATGGGCAACATGGTGTGTTCCTTGTTTAAAAGAATTAGATGCTATTAGCGAGATATATCCAGATTGGCAAGAAGAAACCAACGTAAAGCTCTATGCCGTTTCTATTGATGACAGCCGAGGCGTAAAGCGTGTAAAACCCTTAATTAACGGGAAAGGGTGGGATTACACTATTCTTTTAGACACCAACAACGATTTTAAACGCGCCGTAGGAGCCGCAACTGTTCCATTGACCCTCTTGGTAAAAAACAACAAGATTGTTTTTAGACATTCAGGCTACAGCCCAGGCGCCGAGTATGAACTTTATGAAAAAGTAAAGGAATTCTCTAACTTATAAAATTCTTTCCAACCAAACCTATATTAATGAAAAAAATTATACTTGGAGCCTTTATGTTAATGGGCGCCATATCCTTTTCGCAAGATAACGGCTACTTTTTTGGTAGCCTTGAATCAAACTCACAATGGCTTGTTCCCGATGATGGAATTGGTTTTGATGCGCCAGAGGATCGTTTTAGATCCAACAATTATTTACAGTTTAATTATTCGCTCGGAAAATTTACTGCAGGAATTCAATATGAATCCTATTTGCCCTCTGCATTATTGGGATATTCCCCAACTTGGGATAACCAAAATGGAATAGGAACCTACTACTTAAATTTTAAAAATGAGACCCTAGATGTTACTGGGGGTTATTTTTATGAGCAATTTGGTAGCGGATTAATTCTTAGAACCTGGGAAGATCGCCAATTGGGCATCAACAATGCTATGAAAGGAGTTCGTGTTAAATTTACTCCCACAGACAATCTTGACATTACTGGAGTTTTCGGCCAACTAAGAAATGGTTTTGACGTTTCTGAAGGGGTTATGCAAGGCCTTGATGCAAATGTAAATTTAAGTGGAATATTAAATATTGATGCGGTTGACCTTAAACTTGGCGGCAGCTATGTGGGCCGTTATCAATCAAATGGCCCCAACGACTCCATTCCGGCAAACATTAATGCTTATGGTGGAAGACTGGATTTTGTAGCAAATAATTTCTACGGAAGTGTGGAAGCTATTACAAAAGATCCAGATGTGGTTATCAACGAAGAGCAAGTAACTTCTCCTCAACTTTTTGACGGTACTGCACTTCAATTGAACCTAGGCTATGCCCAAAAAGGATTGGGTATAAACTCCACTTTTAGACGATTGGAAAATTTCAGTTTCTACGCAGATCGGTATGCTGAAGGAAATGTTTTCAATGAAGAGGTGGTAAATTATGTTCCCGCATTAACAAAACAACACGATTATCTACTCTCTAATATATATGTGTACAACGCACAACCACGATTACTTTTCAGCGATACCGAAAAAAGATCTGGGGAAGTAGGTGGACAAGTAGACGTGTATTACTCCTTTGATAGAGAATCAACATTAGGAAAATACGGTACTAAGTTAGCAGGTAATTTTTCATATTGGGCTGGTTTGGAAGCGACCTATAATGAAGCAGAACAAACCTACGACCCAAAATTTATTGGTAAAGGCGATCGTTATTTCCGTGATCTCAATATAGAGATAAAAAACCGTTGGTCATCCAAATGGAGCTCTGTTGCTACCTTTCAAGATGTAATTATAGACAAAGGTGTTACCGAAGGCGGACCGCTAGGAACCCAAGGAGACATTAGAGCACAAATTGCTGTAATTGAGGCTACACGCCGTTTTGAAGGTGGAAAAGCTTTGCGTATGGAGCTGCAACATCTTTGGATTGATAAAAGCAGAAAAAATGTAGATAGAAAAAATTGGGCTGGTGCGGTACTAGAGTACAATTTCAGTCCTGCATTTACACTTTATGCAGCCGATGCTTGGAACTATGAAGGCGAAGGCGAGATTCATTATTACAGCTTTGGAGGAAGTTATTCCAAAGGCCCTGCTCGTTTCGCATTAAATTATGGCCGTCAGCGCGGTGGTTTAATTTGCGTGGGAGGTGTTTGTAGATATGTACCTGAAAACACTGGCTTAACTGCCAATATCGTTGTTACTTTTTAATAAAGTAAGTTACAGCGAAAGCAAAATAAAAAGTGCCCGGAAGAAATCTTCGGGGCACTTTTTTTATCTAAAAGATTTAAGTTCTATTGAACGATAATCCTCGTGGTTTGTGTAGCTCCTTTTTCATTATTGAATTGAAGGATATAAGATTGAGAGCTTAGGTCTGACATATTTACATCCTGACGACCTGTTTCAAAATGCGCTTGTTTAACAACGCGACCTTGAAGATCGTAAACCTTCATACTAACCGGCTCATTCACATTAAAAACAAGGTTATTGGAAATAACGGTAGATTGGATCGTTAAATTAACCGTACTGTTATCCTTTACACCCAAAGTCGGGTTGTAACGATATGTAAATGTCAAAGGGGTTCCAATTTCAGTTACGCCATCCGCTTCATATTGGTGAAAAGCACAGATATAATCAATCACATAAGCACCATCACCTGGATCACCATTTAAAAAATGATTTCCAATTCCGGTGGTCTCACCCACAGCAATTATTCGTACCCCTGGAGTAGGTGGTGCCGTAAATCCTACTGCGACACCAGTATAGCATTGGCCGGCATAACAAATTTCAAACTGAGAGCCATCAGCATTAACAGCATCTACAAATTCAACTCTGGTGTAAATCTCTTCGGAAGGATTGTCATTCGTTACAAAAAAATCATAATTAGCTCCAGTATTATAACCATATGTTCCGTATTCTAGCACATCGCCGTCCTGAAGAATATCTCCATTCTCATTGGTCACGGTAAATTGAGCGTTTGCAATTGCTACCGATCCAATTAAGGCTAAAAAAAGTAATTTAATTTTCATTTTTTAAGTTTTTAGGGGGTTATTTCTATTAAGTTTATTTCTATGTCTTGCAAAAGTAAAGATATTTATTGCAATTCTTTGTCTCTTTAAGTATTCTCTTCCAGTAATTTAACACTTTTAAGACGATTCTCAAAGGGTTAATCTCTAAAAACAAGGAATTTATGCTCTCTAATTTATCAAAAAAATCTATAAGTGAATTTCTTCGTAAGTACAAATTTCCAGATAAACAGGAGTCAATTTCTTGGACTGCCATTAATCTTTAACATTTTTCTCGATAAATTCTATTCTCTCCATTAATGATTCTAGGAATTAAAACATTAAATTCGCCTTCAGACTTAACTTATTAAAAATCAGAAAAATGATTAAAAAATTATCCCTCTTTTTATCTTTTGCCTTGCCGGCAGCTGCCAGCTTTGCACAAACAATTGTATCGACCTCACCTCAAGATCAAAATGTAGTTCTTGAGGAGTATACTGGAATTCATTGCACATTTTGTCCTTCCGGCCACACTATCTCTAAAGGGCTCCAGGATGCTAATCCAGATAGAGTTTCTTTAATTTACATACATAATGGCGGGTATGCTGTTCCTGGAAACGGCGAGCCAGATTTTAGAACTCCATGGGGGAGCGCTATCGTAAACCAATCCTACTCTGGTTCTGGTTTTGGCTATCCGGCAGCAACTGTGAACAGACACGTTTTTCCGGGTCGCTCCATGGCTAGCGGAGGAGGAACTGCAATGGCAAGACCGTATTGGGTAATTTCAGCAAATGAAACAATGACAAAAATTTCTCCCGTAAACCTTGCCGTTGAAGCGAGTATTGATGTGCAAACCAATGTAATGACTGTTCACGTAGAGGGTTATTATACTAGTGACAGTCCAGAAGCTACTAATTTATTAAATATTGCTTTATTACAAAATAATACCATAGGACCACAAACAGGTGGCGGCGCAGGTAACAATTATGTGCATATGCACCGTTTAGTCGAAATGATAACAAGCCAATGGGGCGAGGTGATTAACAATACAACTGCTAATACTTTTGTAGACCGTACTTTTACTTATACCATCCCTACTGCATACAATGATGTACCAACCGTACTGGAGGATATGGAAGTAGTAGCTTATATTTCAAACACACATCAAGAAATTCCAACTGGTCATTCTGCATTACCTACATTTACTGGACTTACTATTGCCAATGATGCCGCACTTTTGGAAATCCCTGAAATAATATCTACTTGCGCGGATGAGTTTGGAACTGATATCATAGTCAAAAACCTTGGAATAGAGCCACTAACATCCATGGCCATTCAATATAGTATTAATGGAGAACCACACACCTATAACTGGACCGGGAACATCCTTTCACTTAGAAAGGAAACCATGAGTTTGCCTCCAGTAGATTATACTTTGAATAATGAAAATACTTTTGAAGTAACGTTACCGAGCGATGATAATAATTCTAATAACTCACTATCCACCACCTTCGAAAAAGCTCCACAAGGAACAGGGCTAGTAAACTTGGAACTTATTACAGATAATTGGGGATATGAGATGGGTTGGAAAATTCTAGATTCCAACGGAGACATTGTAGCTAGTGGAGATTCTCCTTACAGTAATAGTACAATTAACATAGAATTGTCTCTTGAGGCAGATTGTTATTCTATTGTCCTCACAGATAGCGGCAATAATGGCGGAACCACGGTAACCTTAACTGATTCTCAAGGCACGCAGCTTTTCTTTGCAGAAGGAAATTGGAGCAGCGATAGAAAAGGGAATTTTAGAAGTAATGGAGTTTTGGAAATAAATAAACTTGATACTGATAGGATTCAGCTTTATCCTAATCCAGCAGCAACAGAATTAAATCTGAGCAATGCAGAGAATACAACTATTGAAATCTATACTATTTTAGGAACCATGATCCTTTCACGGAAGAATATTTCAATAAATGAACAGATTGATATAACAAATTTTCAAAATGGAACTTATTTTATAAAAATTTCGAAAGACAACATTACATCAACTAAACGATTCTTGATTTCCAAATAGGGAAAGATATTATTGTTTTAAAACATAAAGATCGAATTATTATCAAACCCTTCCAATTCTCAAAATATTGGAAGGTTTTTTTTATAGCTAGTTATCAAAATATCGAAAAACACTTTTTACAGCGTTTAAAATACTGACACACATTATCTTATATAAAATTTAAAAAAAAATATTTTGAAAAAAGAGATCTTTTATTAGAATAAAAAATCCTTATAATTTTAACATTATTAATCTTAAAAACTGGTAATGACCTTGTTATAATAAATTATAAAAAAGTACATTTGTAACTACTATTAATTATTACAACAAACTAAAATACAAAATTATGTTTAAAAAACTACCCCTTAGCTTGGTTGTTGCGCTCTTTGCTTTTGCTTCTTATGGGCAAACAATAGTCTCAACTTCCCCGGAAAATCAAAACGTTATCCTTGAAGAATTCACAGGAATTCATTGTGTATATTGCCCAGATGGTCATGCTATTGCGAAATCGATCCAAGATGCTAACCCAGATAGAGTTTCTTTAATTAATATTCATG
Source organism: Aequorivita capsosiphonis DSM 23843 (assembly GCF_000429125.1). Taxonomy (GTDB): domain Bacteria; phylum Bacteroidota; class Bacteroidia; order Flavobacteriales; family Flavobacteriaceae; genus Aequorivita; species Aequorivita capsosiphonis. The sequence goes on along the minus strand of NZ_AUBG01000007.1, from coordinate 29,875 downwards.
TGGGGGGTTATGCCGTTCCTGGCAATGGCGAACCAGATTTCAGAACTCCTTATGGAGCTGCCATTGTAGCCCAAACTGGGTTACAAGGATACCCATCAGGTACCATAAACCGTCACGTGTTTGTTGGTGGCAATACTATTCTAGATAGAGGGCAGTGGACATCACGTGCTAATCAAACTATGGCTAATGCATCAAATGTAAACGTTGGTGTTGAAGCAAGCATCGACGTAAACACAAAAATACTTACTGTACACGTAGAGGGATATTACACAAGTAATAGTCCTGAAGCTACCAATTTATTAAATGTGGTTTTGATTCAAAACAACACCAAAGGACCACAAACAGGTGGTGGTGCCGGTAATCAATATAATCACATGCACCGTTTGGTAGAAATGATTACTGGCCAATGGGGTGAAGAAATCGCTACAACTACATCTGGAACATTTGTAGATCGAACTTACACTTATCCAATTCCAGCGGACTACAACGGAGTACCAACGGAACTTGCCGATATGGAAGTTGTGGCATTCATCGCTAATACACATCAAGAACTGCCTAGTGGTAATAGAGCATTCCCTGCTTACACAGGCCTTACCAATGCAAATGACGCTAGCATAAGATCTATAACTGACATTCCTGCCACTTGTGATGAAGACGTTGCAGTAGAAATTAAGGTTGAAAACTTAGGGCAAGACCCAATAACTGCATTGGCTATTGAATATATCATTAATGGCGATTCAAATACCTACAATTGGACTGGTGAAATACTGTCTCTTCACAGTGAAACCATCGAGCTTCCTGAAACTTCTTTCACCCACCAAGCTACTAATTCCGTTGAAGTAAACCTTCCTGGTGATGACAACAACGCAAACAACAGCGCATCAACAAGCTTTGACCAAGCGCCAGCAGGAACTGGTACAGTTTATATGGAGTTGAACGTTGACAACCGCGGTAGTGATGTTAGATGGTACGTTTATGCCTCTGACGGCACTTCCCTTTACCGAGGAGGTCCTTATCCAAACGGCGCTCCACAAACAATTAACGAAACATTTTCACTTCCAGAAGACTGTTATGAATTCCGTATTTTAGATACTGCTAGCAATGGAGGTGGTTCAATAACACTTACAGATAGTGCTGGAACTGAATTATACTATACCAATGGTAATTATGGCAATGGAGAAAAATCTCCATTCTCAAGTAATGGCGTTCTAGGTCTTAACCAGAGTCAACTTGACAACATTAGCCTATATCCAAACCCAGCAACTTCAACAGTTAATTTGAAAAATGCTGAAGGCGCAAACATTCAGGTGTTTGATCTACTTGGAAAAATGATCTTCGCTATGGATACCATTTCTATGGATCAGCAGATTGACGTTGCAAAACTTCAAACTGGAACCTACTTTATGAAAATTTCCAAAGACAATACGATTACAACTAAAAGATTTTTAGTTTCTAAGTAATATAAATTCTTAATTATTCTGAAAAACCCCGACTTGATCGGGGTTTTTTATATCTTAACCCTTGCAGTTTTTTTTAACACTGGAAGGGTTTCTCGCTTATAAACATGCTAACTATTATGAAATATTCTATTGCTAACGAAAAAGCGGTTTTCAACGACCACTATAAAATGATTCAAGCAGAAGTAACCTTTGATACTTTTGATGGAAATAAAATAACCGCGAAAAGACTCGCTTTTGAACGAGGAGACTCGGTTGCAATTCTCTTGGTTGAAAAAGAAACGCAAAGCGTATTATTAACCAATCAATTCCGCTATCCAAGCTGTAAGAATAACGACGGCTGGCTATTGGAAATCCCCGCTGGTTCCTTGGAAAAAAATGAAGACCCAAAAGATTGTGTTATTCGTGAAACGATGGAGGAATTGGGCTATAAAATAGATAAGCCCGAACACATTAGCACGTTTTATGCATCACCTGGAGCGGGCACTGAAAGGATGTTTTTATTCTTTTCTGAAGTTTCACAAAAAGACAAAACAGAAAAAGGAGGCGGCGTTGATGACGAAAAAGAAGATATTCAATTGGTTAAACTCCCTATTGCCGAAATTGCTTCAAAAATTCTAGAATTAAAGGATGCCAAAACGATTCTTGCCCTGCAATGGTATCTTTTGGAAAGTCAGTAGTCAGTGGTCAGTGGTCAGTGGTCAGTGGTCAGTGGTCAGTTGGTAATTAAAATAAAAAAACCTAACAACAATATAGCGATTCAATCAAAATAAAAAACGGTTGAATCCGTCAACTTGCAACCTGAAACGTGGAACGTGGAACCTGAAACTCTAAACCTTGAATTTCAACGGTAAATGCACAAGGCTTTTGGTTTCAAAAAAATCTTCCTCAAAAAAATCGCTTAACGAATAAACCGTCGCTTTGGGAAAGGATTTAAGTTCCTCGGCCAAATCGCCTCCTTTTAAATAAAGAATCCCATTCTTGCGCTCGTGAAGACTCTTTTTGGCGATTTTACCCGCAACCCAATGTGTAAAAGTTTCCATTTGCGCTACTGCCCTGCTTACTATAAAATCATATTTTCCAGAAACATTTTCAACACGATCATAGATGGTTTTAACATTTTTGAGTTCTAAGCCTGCAACTACCTCATCTACTACTTTTATTTTTTTTCCAATACTATCAACAAGATGGAACGATACTTCCGGATAAAGAATCGCCAATGGAATGCCAGGAAATCCTCCACCAGTTCCTACGTCTAAAATTTTTGAACCTGAAAGTAAGGGCTGGATTTTCGCGATTCCTAGAGAATGTAGCACATGCCGAAGATACAGCTCCTCGATATCCTTTCGGGAAACCACGTTTATTTTTAAATTCCAGTCTTCATACAGATTTTGTAATAGCTGAAATTGATCTTTTTGATTATCAGTGAGTTGAGGGAAATACTTTAATATCAGTTCCATAATAATATTTGAACTGCAAAAGTATGTTATCTTTGCGAAAATTGTGATTTTGCACGGAGAGTTTTCCGAAAAAGATAACTATTTTTGTACGTTGGTGAGTAAAAACCTTCAGTTAAATAAAAATAAAGTTGACATATACAAATTTAGCATTTTCTAGAGTTGATAGCGCAAAGTTCTTTAGGACGCTAAACAAGCGCGTTAACGATTACTTTAAGGAAAATAATGTTGCCAAAACGGGAAATTGGAAGCTACACCTTAAAACAGTAATCATGTTTTCCATATATCTTACCCCCTATTTTTTAATGTTGACATTAAATTTTCCGTGGTGGGCACAATTGCTACTTACCATTGTAATGGGTGTAGGAATGGCCGGCGTGGGGATGAACGTGATGCACGATGCAAATCACGGAGCCTATTCTTCAAAAAAATGGATAAACAAGGTGATGGGAAGCAGTATGTATATTCTTGCCGGAAACGTTTACAACTGGCAAGTGCAGCACAACGTGTTACACCACACTTATACTAATATCCATGGCCACGATGAAGATTTAGAAGCGGGGAGAATCCTACGTTTTTCAAAACATTCAAAATGGCACAGATTCCATAAATTTCAGCATTATTACAGTTTTTTATTTTATGGACTATTAACCTTCAACTGGGTTCTTACCACCGATTTTCTTCAAACTAAAAGATATTTAAAGCGCAAGCTTTCCTACGGTAAATTTCCAAATCCATTTAAGCAATGGAGTATTTTGATTGTCACAAAGGTCATCTACTTGACCTTATGGATTTTAATACCCATTCTGTTTTTCAATATTGTATGGTGGAAAATACTAATAGGTTTCTTTATCATGCATTATGTTGCAGGCCTTATTTTAAGTGTAGTGTTCCAACTGGCACACGTGGTAGAAGGTACTGAGATTATGCTTCCAGATGAAACTGGAACGATGAAAAACACCTGGGCAATTCACCAATTATTTACTACGGTAAACTTTGCTACCAACAACAAAATTGTAAACTGGTACACAGGTGGCCTAAACCATCAAGTGGAACATCATATTTTCCCAAATATCAGTCATATTCATTATAAAAATATTTCGAAAATACTAAAGAGCACAACTACAGAATTTAATTTACCTTACAAAGAATACGAAACTACGCGCAAGGCAATTTTGGCACATTTCCGTCATTTAAAGGAAATGGGCTTAAAACCTGCAGTACCCTTATAATCATTATGGACAAGAGACTTTCAAAACGAGTGAACGAGATGGCAACCTCGGCCACTTTGGCGATGGCTGCCAAAACAAGAGAATTAAAGGATCAAGGAATAGACATCATTGGCCTCAGCTTAGGAGAACCAGATTTTCCAGTTCCACAATATATTAAAGATGCCGCAATTCAGGCAATAGAGGATAATTATCACTCTTACACCCCAGTAGACGGGTATGGCGATCTTAAAAATGCGATAATCACCAAATTCAAAAGAGACAATAACCTGGAGTATAAACCTTCACAAGTTGTTGTTTCAACAGGTGCCAAGCAATCTTTAGCCAACTTAACAATGGTGCTTTTAAATGAAGGTGATGAAGTTTTGCTACCTGCTCCATATTGGGTGAGCTATGCAGATCAATGTAAGGTGGCTGGTGGCGTTCCCATGGAGATTCCAACTTCTATTGAAACCGATTTTAAAATTACCGCTGAATCTCTAGAAGCGGCAATCGCACCAAAAACAAAAATGATTATTTACAGTTCCCCTTGTAACCCCAGTGGTTCTGTATATAGTAAAAAAGAACTTCGGAAGTTAGCAGATGTCTTGGTGAAATATCCAGATATCATTGTTATTAGCGACGAAATTTACGAACATATCAACTTTAGTGGCGGTCACGCTTCTATGGCTGAATTTGAAGACATGTATGACCGCACCGTAGTGGTAAACGGCGTTTCCAAAGCCTTTTCTATGACTGGCTGGCGAATTGGTTATATTGGTGGCCCAGAATGGATCGCTCGCGCCTGCAACAAAATGCAAGGTCAAGTAACCAGTGGTGCAAACTGTATCGCCCAAAGAGCTGCTATTACCGCTTTAGAAAATCCACCGAGCAAAATTAAATTTATGGTTGATGCCTTTAAGGAAAGAAGAAAGCTCATATTAGGCTTACTTTCGGAAATTGAAGGTTTTAAAACCAATCAGCCCGAAGGTGCCTTTTATGTATTTCCGGATATCTCTTATTTCTTCGGAAAAACTTTGCGCGGAAAAAATATAAACACAGCATCAGACTTATCCTTATATCTTTTGGAAGAAGCAAAAGTTGCAACAGTAACAGGTGAAGCTTTTGGCGATCCTAACTGTATTCGTCTTTCTTATGCTGCTTCGGAAACAGACATTAAAGAGGCTATAAAACGTATTAAGGAAGCCGTAGCCTAGAAAAATAATTATTAGTTTACATATAAAACGGGATTGGTTTAATTTAATCAATCCCGTTTCTGTTTTAATATTTTTCTGTACCTTAGGGTCTTCTAATTCTTAAACCTGAACATAAACCCAACTTATGAAAACAAAAATTACGCTATTTTTCCTTTTCTTTGCATTTCTTTTTCACGTGCAAGCACAGGAAAAAACCAACGCTACTTATGTTGGCACCGTAGGCTCCGTAGTGCACGTACCATCAATAGCCTCCCAGACCAATTTAGCTCCAGCACGAGTTAAAGAACAAGTTATGCAAGACGGACGCGCTTCAAAAAACTTGATTATCCCCGGAAAAGATCCGCAGATTGAAGATGATTATTTCGTTAGAAATCCCAATAAAATGGAGCAGATTCTTAGCGGAAGAACCCCAAGCCTTGTTTTTGAAGCTGCAGCTTCAAACTCACAGCCTACCGACCCTTCAATAGGAGTTGGTCCCAATCACGCTGTAGTAGTATTCAACACTGGGTTCCGAATTTTTGACAAAAGCGGAAACCCTTTAACGGCTCAGATTAGTCCTAACCCAACTATTTTTCCAAATGGTGGGTGTTGCGATCTTACTATTTCCTATGACAATGCAGCCGATAGATTTGTGATGACTTTTTTGGGCAGCGGAGCGCAGATTGCAGTATCTGATGGGCCAGACCCTTTAAATGACGGCTGGTATGTTTATAACATTCCACAAATTAATGACTATCAAAAACTTTCTGTTTGGAGTGATGGATATTATATGACAGACAATACCTCAGCTTCCAATAAGGTTTATGCAATGGAAAGAGAAAAAATGCTATTGGGCGATGCAACTGCTCAAGTAATAGGTTTTCCTTTGCCAGGTATAATAACAAGTGGTTTTTACAGTCCACAAGCCTTAAATGTAAGCAGTAACAATTTGCCCGCTGCTGGTGGAATGCCAATAATATATTTACAAGATGATGCTTGGGCAGGCGTTTCAGAAGATCACGTAAAAGTTTGGACCGTAGATGTAGACTGGACAACTCCAGCAAACTCTACCATTTCTTCTCCTGTTGAATTGACTACCACCCCATTTATTTCAGTATTTGACGGCGGAAGCTTTTCAAACCTATCTCAACCTGGAGGTGGCGCTGCTATTGATGCACTTCAGGCTACTGTTATGAACCAAGCACAATTCAGAAAATTTAGTGGCCACAACTCTGCGGTATTTAACTTCGTGGTTGATACCGATGCTTCTAGTGGGGAACTTGCTGGAGTACGTTGGTTTGAATTACGGCAACCTGCTGACGGACAACCTTGGTCCATTTTCCAAGAAGGAACATATACTGCACCAGACGGAAAACACGCTTGGCACGCAAGTATGATGATGGACGGGCAAGGTAATATAGGGATGGGATACACCGCAATGGCCGGATCAACCACTCCAGACCCCACTTCAAAAAGAGTAAGTTCATATTATACGGGCCGCTATGCAAACGATCCAGTAAACACAATGACCATTGCAGAAGAATTGATTGCCGCAGGAAATGGCAACATTCCTTCCAATAGATATGGAGATTACAGCAAAATTGATATCGACCCTTCAAATGACAAACAGTTTTGGTTCAACAATGAATACATGAATAGTGGAAGAAAAAATGTAGTTGGAGTATTTCAAATTGCGCCAAACTTCAACGATGATGTTGGAATAGTGAGTATTGATGCGCCAAATACAGGAACGCTTTCAAATAGTGAAACAGTAACTGTTACTGTTTTCAACTATGGTCAGAACAGTGCCTCAAACTTTCCAGTAACTTTTAAAGTTGATGGTGGTACATTGATTTCAGAAACTTTTACTGGCACCATTGAATCTGCTGAAACTGCTCAGTACACTTTTACTGCTACTGCTAATATGGGTACTGTCGGCGAAACCTATTCTATTACGGCTGCAACTGATCTAACTGGCGACGAAGATGCTTCAAACGATTCTCGTACAAAATCAGTTACCTATTTAGAACCAGATGATATTGGTGTAAGCGCAATTACGGCTCCAGTTTCAGGAACCGATCTTACGGCTACGGAAGCTATTAAAGTTACCATTAACAACTTTGGTGGTGAGCCACAATCAAATTTTGATGTTTCCTATAATTTAGATGGAACGATAGTTACCGAAGTAGTTGCTGGTCCATTGGCGGGTGATTCATCTATGGCATACACATTTACGCAAACCGGCGATTTTTCCGCTTTTGGATCGTATAATCTAAGTGCCTATACTTCATTACCTGGAGATAGTGATACCACCAACGACACAACAACGGTAGTGATAAACAAACAAAATTGTACTCCCAGCGGGGACTGTTCCTTTGGCGATGGTTTAACATTATTTAGCGTAACAGATATAAACAATACGTCTGCTTGTGAGGGTTATGCAGATTTCACAAACCTAGTTGCAGGAATGGAAGAAGGCACTACCTACGACCTCACACTGACCACTGGATATGGAAATCAGTATGTTCGAGTTTGGATAGATTTTAACGATGACTTCGTTTTCAGTAATGATGAAACCGTAGTGGATAATATAGTAATCGCACCTGGACAAACGGGAGGAACATTCACCATAACCACAGATTTAGTTGTTCCATCGGGAGCGGCCTCCGGACAGCACTTAATGCGTGCTAAAACCAATTGGAATGGTCCCGTACCAGATAACGCGTGTACAGAAACAAGCTTTGGCGAAACCGAAGATTATTCTGCACAGATTTCAACTATTGGTATTGAAGAAAATATCATCGATGAAAATGGCTTGACCGTGTTAAGCCTTGACAACAACAACTTTGATGTAAGTTTAAAAACCACTAATTATTCCGGAGCTTTAAACCTAAGTGTTTACAATACTCTTGGACAAAGATTACTGTTCAGAAAATTAGAAAACGACGGCAATGGATACAATTACAAATTAGACATGAGTTATGTGGTGCAAGGCGTTTATCTAGTTCGTGTTGGAAACAAAAAAGACGGAAGAGTTAAACGAATTATCGTGAAGTAATTCTGAAACCACCATTATTTTATAAACCCAAAGCGCATGGTTGTGCTTTGGGTTTTTTAATTTCAGTGAATAGGAAACAACCTCCTTTACTGAAAAAATCGTGTTTTTCCACTTTAAAAGGATCCCTTATGAATGCAATTGTAAAAGACAACAAAAAACTGTTCGACCAAATTTTTAAGAACCACAGTATTGAAAAGGCATATCTTTTTGGATCTGCATTGAATAAAAAATTCAACAAAAACAGTGATCTAGACTTTTTAATAAAATTTGATAAAAATTTAAGCGATCCCTTAGAAAAAGATGAATTATGGTGGAATTTTCAGGATACATTGAGAGAACTTTTTAAACGGGAAATTGACATTGTAACCGAAAACTCTTTAAAAAATCCTTATTTCATCAAGGAACTAGAACGAACAAAACATTTGATTTATGAGTCTTATACCTATTAAACCTTCTAATGGAGTATAAATTTAGCGCTACCCAATAGTGTGAGGCTAAACCCGTAATTTGACATTTGGTATTTGAACTTTTTCAACTTTCCTATTTCGTATTTCATCGTTCGTCGCTCGTCGTTCGTACTTCAATTTTCAACCTATCGGTTTCTCCAGAAAAATGGCGTTAGCAAGATCAGCACTGTAAAAAGCTCCAACCTTCCTATAAGCATCAAAAAGCTAGACCACCATTTTGCGGCGCTCGGCAGGTATGCATAACTATCTACTGGGCCTAAGTCCCCCAGCGCAGGGCCAATATTCCCTAAAGTGGATGCAGCGCCTCCAAGAGCGGTCTTAAAATCGAGGCCAAGCCAAGAAAAAACTAGAACTCCAATAATAAAGGAGAGCATATAAAGAATAAAAAAGCCCAAGATATTAAAAACAATAGGCTGCGGCACCGCTTTTCTGTTATACCGAACCGGCAAAACAGCATGTGGATGCAATGTTCTTTTAAACTCCAGCACTCCGTTTTTAATCATTATTAAATGACGCATGACCTTAATTCCACCGGAGGTTGAACCTGCGCAACCACCCAAAAACATCATTCCAAAAAAGAATATCGTTAAAAATGGAGTCCATAACGTATAGTCGGCACTCACAAAACCTGTTGTGGTTATGATGGTCAAAACTTGAAATAAACTATGACGAACTGCGCTTTCAAAAGGTCCCCAAACCATGGGGTGTGCTATAGATGAAAAACTGACATCCGCTTCAAAATAGATTAAGAGCGCAGCTACAGCTGCAAGACCAACCACCAAAATGGAATATAGTTTAAACTCTTCATCTTGAAATATTTTCTGAAACTTCCTTTTAAAAGCGAAATAGCTAAGCACAAAATTGCTCCCCGCCAGAAACATAAAAGCAATAATGATATATTGTATCATTGGCGTATCATTCCAATAAGCAACGCTCGCATTTTTTGTGGAAAATCCACCCGTGCTGAGTGTAGATAAGGAATGATTGATAGCATCAAAAAAGCTCATTCCAGCTAATTTTAGCAAGATGGTTTCAGCTAGCGTGTAGCCTACATAGATAAGCCATAACCGCTTTGCAGTATCTGTTATTCGCGGATGTAATTTATCGCCTCCAGGACCTGGAGCTTCGGCTGCAAAAAGTTGCATTCCTCCAATACCCAGTAATGGTAAGATTGCTATGGCCAAAACTATAATCCCCATCCCTCCTATCCAATGCGTAATACTTCGCCAAAAAAGAACTCCTCTGGGAATACTTTCAATATCGGTTAATATGGTTGCTCCAGTAGTGGTATAACCACTCATGGTTTCAAAAAAAGCATTGGTAAAGTTCGAGATGGCTCCAGTAAAAATATAAGGCAAGGTGCCAATAAGCGCCATAAAAATCCAACCAAAGGCTACGATAATATAGCCTTCCCTTTTTTGAACTTCCTTTCTGTGGTTCTTTGTGTAAAACATGATAACCCCACCTAAAACCACTGCCACGGCTCCAGCTGAAAGCATTTGATGAAGTACCCCATCTTGGTAATACCAACTTACCATAGAAGAAAGCAACATAAACCCACCATTTACCATAAGTAAAAGGCCCATTATGTGTGAAATAATCTTGTAATTAAGTTTGGATAGCGGCCCCATTATGTGAAGAGTTTTTCCATCTTGCCTATAGATTGTGGAAGACAACACACTACTACTTTATCTCCCTCTTTTATTTCAAAATCTCCCAAAGCGATTATTCCAGTTTTTCCTCTCACAACGCCACCAATGATAGCAGAAGTAGGGAAATTTAGGTCTTTAATTTTTTTGTTGCAAACTTTAGAGTGCGAAGAAACCTTGAACTCCAATAGCTCAGCGTTCATATTGTTTAGCTTCGTCATAGCTACAACATCTCCTTTACGAACATAGCGGAAAATATTATTGGCAGCCAACAATTTCTTATTGATAAGTGTATCAATACCAATAGACTGCGAGAGTTGAAAATAATCCATGTTCTCAACCAAAGCAATGGCTTTTTTAACTCCTTTTGATTTAGCGACCAAACAGGACATTATATTGGTCTCACTGTTTCCGGTTACCGCAATAAAGGCATCCATATCTTCAATAGATTCTTCCAACAGCAAATCCACATTTCTTCCATCACCGTTTATCACTAGGCACCCTGGAATATCATCTGCTATTTCGAAGGCTTTGTCTTTACTACTTTCAATCAGCTTTACGTTAAATCGGCTTTTACACAATACTTTTGCTGTTTTATAGCCAATTTTACTTCCGCCGAGAATCATCACATTTTTTATTTCCTGCTTACTCTTTCCAGAAAGTTTAAAAATTTGTTCTTCTCCGTTTTTTACCGTTGTAAAATACACCTGGTCTCCCTCCTTAAACTGGGTATCTCCTCTTGGAATTATGGTGTATTGTGTGCCAAACCGCTGAATGGCAATAGGAACATATCTTAGTTCTGGATATACTTTTGCCACTTGCTTGACAGATTTGCCCACCAAGGCAGAGGTCCGCGAAAGACTTAACCCCATCATCATCAGCGCGCCATCTTCAAACTCATAGCTTTCATTAAAAGCACTTTGGTTAAGCAAGAGCACAATTTCATCTGTTGCCAAGGCTTCCGGTGAAATTAACTCATCAATACCAAACTTGGCAAAACCCACCTCTTCCTTTCTGTCAATAAATTCTGTGTTAGAAATTCTGGCGATAGTACGTTTGGCACCAAGTTGTTTCGCCAAAACACAAACCGTAATGTTTGTTGTTTCGCTGGAGGTAACGGCAATTACCAGATCGGTATCTTCAACGTGGGCATCCTTTAAAACAGCGATAGATGTGGAATCTCCCCGTACCACCCGAATATCCAATTGTGTATCCGCATGTGCCAATGCATCTCGATTGGGGTCGATTAGAGTAATATTCAAAGATTCAAAAGACAGTAGTTTCGCAAGATGGAAACCCACTTCTCCTGCACCAGCAATGATAATTTTCATTGTGATTAAGTTTAATTTTTAGATAAAAATCCCTTCGACTTATTACTTCGAAAAAACACGAAATAAATTTACGCAGGAGCAAAGATAAATAAATAAAAGCCACCTATTATTAAAAGGCTTTTCCAATATAAATATTTTTGACGATTTGAAATATGAACAAAGTTATCATCACCACTTAAAAAATATGTAGTTTTGCCACCGTAATTTTATGGAAAAGAAAATAACACCTTATAAAGATTCTTCGGAAGGAAAAAAGAAACAAGTAGAACAGATGTTCGATACTATTTCTGAAAATTATGACGGATTAAACCGTGTAATCTCCTTGGGCTCCGATATTAAATGGCGAAAAAAAGTCATTGCCATGGTCGCCGGTAAAAATCCTGAAAACATCTTGGATATCGCTACCGGCACCGGTGATCTTGCTATTCAGTTTGCCGAAAAAACCTCAGCTAAAAATATTGTTGGTCTTGATCTTTCGGACGGCATGCTATCTGTAGCCCGTAAAAAAGTTTCTGGGAAACCTATTTCAGAGCGGATCGAATTTATTCAGGGCGACTCTGAAGCCTTGCCTTTTGAAGACAATACCTTTGATGCAATAACAGTTTCTTTTGGAATTCGCAATTTTGAAAATCTTGAAAAAGGTCTTTCAGAAATTCTACGAGTTCTAAAAAAAGATGGGATTTTTGTAATTTTAGAAACTTCCGTTCCCGTTAAATTTCCGTTTAAACAGGGGTATCATATATACTCCAGCACGATTCTCCCACTTGTAGGAAAGCTGTTTTCAAAAGACAAGGTTGCCTACAAATATTTAAGCGAAAGTGCATCTGCATTTCCACATGGTGAAAAACTCAACAATATTTTGCGTAATATTGGGTTTAAGGAAGTGAAAAATAAACCGCAAACCTTTGGGGTTGCAACTATTTATAATGCTACTAAATAATTTATGAAAAAACTATTTTTTGTATTAACATTGTTATTGGTAACATCCACTTTTCAAGCTCAGAAGAAATGGTTTACCAGAGAGCGCCTTTCCAATGATGCTACTGGAGGAAAGGGCAATCTTGATAATAAGCTCTTTTCGTGGGGTTATTTCTTGGGGTTCAATAGTCTGGATTTTAAGTTTGACTACAAAGATGACTTCGGAGATCAAGACACCGATATACTTGTGGAAAGCTCTACAGGGTTTAATGTTGGCCTGATTGCCGATTTGCGTCTGCATAAATATATCAATTTGCGTCTAGAGCCAGGATTGGTTTTTTCGCAGCGCGATCTTACTTTTCCTGGACTTACAGAGCCCAAAGATTATCTTCGACAGGTAAAATCCACATACATCCACGTTCCACTTTTGGTAAAAATATCTACCAAACGCCTAAACAACGTCAAACCATTTGTTGTTGCTGGAGTTTCTACATCACTAAACTTAGCGAGTAACGAAAAGAATCCCGAAGATAATAGTGAAGGAAGATTCCGAATGAAGAACAACTCCAATAATTATGAGCTTGGCTTTGGAATAGATCTCTATCTATACTTTTTTAAATTCACCCCTTCCATTCGTGGCGTTTTTGGCCTTGGCGATGAATTGGTGCGTGACGACGATCCCAACAGTCCTTGGACCGGAAATATTGATAAACTATCTACACGAGGCGTTTTTATCAACTTTACATTCCAATAGACCTTCTAAATTCGCTTAAAAGAATAGCCGTTGCCGTTGCCACATTGAGACTTTCGGTTTTTTGAGAGGTTCCAAACCGCGGAATTGTTATTTTGTGTGTTATTTTCTGAATTATTTCTTCTGAAATACCTTTCGCTTCATTACCCAAAACGATAATCCCATCTTTTGGAAGTTCTTCGGAATAGATGTTTTTTCCATCCATAAATCCACCAAAGATCGGCAATTGTGTTTTACTGAAATATTCTGAAAGCGATAAATAATGCACCCGAACCCGCGCCAAGGAGCCCATAGTAGCTTGAACTACTTTAGGATTAAAACAATCTGCGGTGTCTTGCGAACAAACCAGATCCTGCACTCCAAACCAATCACACAATCTAATAATAGTGCCTAGGTTTCCTGGATCGCGCAAAGCATCCAAAGCAACGATCAAACCTACATCCTGCAGGGGTTTGGATTTAGGGATCCCAAAGACGGCCAAGGAAGTATTTGCCGTTTTGAGAAAACTGATTTTCTGGAGTTCAGTTTCGGTAATATGAAAGTGATTAGCTGCTGTAACCTGAGCTGTATCGGTACTAAAGAACCATTGAAGCTTAACTCCTTCATTTAGCAATTCAGCAATAACTTTAGAGCCTTCGGCCACAAAAAGACCTGCCTGATCCCGGTACTTTTTTTGGTTAAGACTCGTTATTAATTTTGTTTGACTTTTGCTGACCAAAATATAGTATTTTTGAACTTGAATAAATTTGAACACTTGAAGAGCGACCTCACAAAAATATCACTATTTATAGTATTAGTTGTCCTATTTTTTTCGTGTAATACTGTAAAACGTGTTCCAGACGGAAAATTTTTACTTACTCAAAATACCATTTTAGTAGATAGTGTAAAAATTAAGGATGTGGGAGTTTACAGCCAACTGGCTCAAAAACCCAATCCTGCCATTCCGCTTATCGGCCTTCCATTGGGGCTGCACATCTACAATCTTGCCGATCCGCAACCGGATTCTACGTATTACAAATGGCTTCATAAAAAACCAAAAAGGGAAGAAAGGCTGATTCGTTTTCTTTCAAAAAAACAAGTAGATCAAATAGACAGCAGCTATGTAGGTGTTAACCAATGGCTTCAAAAGTCTGGAGATGCCCCCGTAATTATATCGGACGCCAAAATTGAAAAATCCAAGGATCGGCTGAAACGTTGGTATGCCAGTTATGGTTACTTTAATGACGAAGTGGACCATAAGATCGACACCAGTACAAAAAAGAAAAAGAGAGCTGGCCTTACCTATTTGGTAAAAAGAAACAAGCCCTATTTTGTAGGTGATTCTATTGTAGAGATCATAAGTTCGCCTGTAGTAGATTCGCTGTTTCAGGTTCGAAAAAACAACACTTTTATTGTTCCCGGAAAACAATACGCCGCCAATGATTTTGTAAACGAGCGTGACCGGTTGACCATTCAATTCCGGAATTCTGGATTGTATCATTTTGAGCAGGATTATATAGGTTTTGAAGCAGATACCGTTAATACGGACCATAAAGCCGATATCACCTATATTATTTCAAACAGAAAAATCACTCAGGGCGATAGTACTTTTACCGTTCCGTTTCGGGTGCATACTATTAATGAAGTTCGAATTGTTACTGATTTCTCTTACGAGAACCGAAACAAAAGTTTTCAGGATTCATTAAGTTATAAAGGTTACAAACTCTTCAGCTATGGGAAAATGCGTTTTCGTCCTAAAGCAATTACCGATGCCGTTGCCATTATTCCCAGTAAAATTTATAAAGACATTGACCGAACGCTTACGTATAACCAAATTAGTGATCTTCGGATTTTCAAATACCCCAACATCAATTATTCTGAAGTTACCAATGACACTACGTTTACCAAACTGGATGCTACTATTTTGCTCAGTCCGCGCGACCGATTTACCGTGGGAGCCGATTTTGATGCCTACACCTCAACCATACAGCAATTTGGCGTAAGTTTTAGTGGGAATATGATTTTTAGAAACATCTTCCGCAGTGCCGAAATACTCGAAATTTCTGGAAGAGGAAGTCTTGGTTCTTCAAAGGATGCCGCCGATAGCGAAAGCAAATTTTTCAATATTTCGGAATTTGGTGCAGATGTAAAGCTGACCTTCCCAAGGATTATTTTTCCTTTAAATACCGAAAAGCTTATTCCAAAATATATGTCGCCATCCACCAGCGCCAGTTTTGGTCTAAGTGCACAAAACAACATCGGTTTAGACCGGCAGTCGGCCAACGGTGTGTTTAGCTACCGATGGAAACCTTCAAAAATATTTACCTATCAACTGGATCTGCTCAATCTGCAATATGTTCGAAATTTAAATACAGAGAACTATTTTAATGTTTACAAAAGCTCTTATGCTAGATTAAATGAATTGGCACAAGATCTAGATTATGATTTTACGAATCCATCAAACAATCCAACTTTAGAGATTCCAGACGAAACCGAAACATTTATCTCCGATGTTTTAGATAGAAGAATAAATTCAGATCCCGAAACCTATCAAGAAGTACAAAGTATTAGTGAACGCCAGTCTAGACTTAGTGAGAATAATTTAATTTTCGCAACAAATATCACTATAACAAGAGATACCCGCGAAAATATTAACGACAACAATTTTTCAAGAGTACGTGTTAAACTTGAAACCGCGGGGAATTTACTTTCCGGGATTGCCAATCTCGCGGGGGTCAAAAAGAACAGCAATGGAAACTATAATACTTTTGGAGTGGTGTATTCGCAATACGTTAAAACCGAGGCGGAATACATTAAACACTGGGATTTAGACGGGAAAAATATTTTTGCCGTTCGTGCTTTTGGAGGAATCGCCATTCCTTATGGCAATAGCAACAGCATCCCTTTTACCCGAAGCTATTTTGCTGGAGGAACAAATGACAACCGAGGATGGCGCGCTTATGACCTTGGCCCCGGAAGTAGTGGCAGTGTTTTAGATTTTAACGACGCAAACTTTAAGCTTGCTTTTAACGCAGAGTACCGGTACACGATTTTAGGTGATTTAAAGGGAGCATTTTTTGTAGATGCGGGAAATATCTGGAACGTACTGGATGATGTTACTACTCCAGCATTTGTACTTGATAGCCTAAAGGATTTGAAAGAAATTGCCGTAGCCTCCGGAATTGGAATTCGGTATGACTTTGGATTTTTCGTATTCCGATTTGATGTTGGTTTTAAAACCCATAACCCCGGAAGGCCTGTGGGTGAACGCTGGTTTAAAGACTATAATTTCTCAAAAGCCGTTTATAACATCGGTATCAACTATCCTTTCTAAACCATTAAAATTTGCTACTTTTGTTTGCTGAATGAGTTTCAAGATTCGGAATTTCGATTTCATTTTCGATTTCGATTTCATCAAGAAGCACTAATGAACTATTAACAATTAAATTTTTTAACATAGCTATGGGTCACGGAATTAAACCGGGGGTAGCCACCGGAAAAGAAATACAGAGAATACATCAATACGCCAAAGAAAAAGGCTTTGCCATGCCTGCCGTTAATGTTGTGGGCTCTGATAGTGTAAATGCCGTTATGGAAACTGCTGCGAGCTTAAATGCACCCGTAATTATTCAATTTTCTAATGGTGGTTCGCAATTTAATGCTGGGAAGGGACTTTCCAATGAAAATGAGAAAGCTGCAATTGCAGGAGGTGTAGCAGGTGCCAAACACGTTCACGAGCTTGCGGAATTATATGGTGCAACCGTTATTCTACACACAGATCATTGCGCTAAAAAATTACTTCCTTGGATTGATGGCTTGCTAGACGCAGGTGAAAAATTTTATAAGGAAAACGGCAAACCGCTCTATAGCTCCCATATGATAGATCTTTCCGAAGAACCTATTGAAGAAAATATTGAAATTTGCAAACGTTATCTAGCGCGTATGAGCAAAATTGGGATGACCCTAGAAATTGAGTTGGGAATTACGGGTGGTGAAGAAGACGGTGTTGATAATACCGATGTAGATTCCACAAAATTATATACCCAGCCGGAAGAGGTTGCTTATGCGTATGAGGAGCTTTCAAAAGTAAGCGATCAATTTACAATTGCCGCTGCATTTGGTAATGTGCACGGAGTTTATAAACCCGGAAATGTAAAACTGACTCCAATTATCCTAAAAAATTCACAGGAATTTATTCAGAAAAAGTTTAATACAGGCCCTAACCCAATCGATTTTGTTTTCCACGGTGGAAGTGGTTCCTCTTTGGAAGATATTCGAGAGGCTATTGGTTATGGGGTCATAAAAATGAACATTGACACTGATATGCAATTTGCATTTACCGAAGGTGTTCGTGATTATATTACGAAGCATTTAGAATATCTAAAAACCCAAATAGGAAATCCAGACGGAGATGATATTCCAAACAAAAAATATTACGACCCAAGAAAATGGCTTCGCGAAGGCGAAATTACTTTTAAGAACAGACTTACAAAGGCTTTTGAAGATTTAAATAATGTGAATACTTTGTAAGTTAGCCCCTATTCCCTTCCTACGGCAGGCAGGCCTAAAGGGGGAAATGAAAAAATTCAAAATTTATGTTTTTCATATCCTTACAATTAAAAAAACATAAATTTGTAAATTATAAACCACCAACTGAGAACCGAGAACTGAATTTCTCATAACTCATAACTCATAACTAAAATATGCCTTGGTTTAAAAGAACAAAAAAAGGGATCCAAACCCCGACCGAAGATAAAAAAGACGTCCCAAAAGGATTGTGGTACAAATCGCCAACGGGAAAAGTTGTAGACAGTGAGGAACTGGAAAAAAACTTTTACGTAAGTCCTGAAGACGGCTACCACGTGCGCATAGGAAGTAAGGAGTATTTTGAAATACTTTTTGATGACAATAAGTTTAAAGAGCTCGATAAAAATCTTACTTCAAAAGACACGCTGAACTTCGAAGACAAAAAGAAATATACAGACCGTCTAAAAGAAGCCCAGGACAAAACTGGATTAAAGGATGCTATTCGCTGCGCCGTTGGAAAATCAATGGGTGAAGATTTGGTGGTAGCTTGTATGGATTTCAGCTTTATTGGCGGTTCCATGGGAAGTGTAGTAGGCGAAAAAATTGTTCGCGCTGCCGATTATTCGCTTAAAAAGAAAATTCCATTAATGATCATTTCAAAAAGTGGTGGTGCCCGAATGATGGAATCTGCGCTATCCTTAATGCAACTTGCGAAAACCAGTGTAAAACTGGCGCAACTGAGTGATGCTGGCATTCCATATATTTCATTGGCTACCGATCCAACTACTGGAGGAACAACCGCTTCTTTCGCGATGCTTGGTGACATTAACATCAGTGAACCGGGTGCATTAATTGGTTTTGCGGGACCACGCGTGGTTCGCGACACAACTGGAAAAGAACTTCCGGAAGGCTTCCAAACTGCGGAGTTTGTTTTAGAGCACGGTTTCTTAGATTTTATAACCCATCGTCGAGATCTCAAAAAAAAGGTAAACCAATACCTAGATTTAGTGCTAAACAGACCTTTACGGGAGCAAGTTGATAAATCCGCATAAGATTTTAAAGTTTTAAAATAACTGGATCCTGAGCACTGTATACTGAATACTTTTTCTATCTTTGCCGCCTTGATTATCAAAACGGTAGTCAGTACATAATAATCATTTTAACAATATTGGCATGTATTTATCACAAGAAGAAAAAGGAAAAATTTTCGAAAAACACGGAAAGTCTAAAACTGACACTGGTTCAGCAGAAGGACAGATTGCGCTATTCACTTACCGCATTTCACATTTAACAAAGCACCTTAAAAATAATCATAAAGATTATAACACAGAGCGTTCTTTGGTAATGTTGGTTGGTAAGAGACGTTCATTATTAGATTATCTTATGAAAAAAGATATTCTACGTTACCGTGCTATCGTTAAAGAATTAGGATTACGTAAGTAATTTTTTAAAAGGGCTCTTTCGAGCCCTTTTATTATTTATTATTATTGACACTAAGGTGTCCTTCCGAACTTGTTCCGGAAAGAACATATTTTGAAATCCTTGATAAGCCGAAAGTCTTTTCCCCTCCCGATAGTTATTGGGACTAAAGGGTGGACTTTCTAAAATTAAATATTATCTTCAAGTTTGCTTCCTTTAGGGCTGGGGCAACAAACTTGAAAAAAAAAACAGAAAAGCTACCCTTAAGTTTTTCATTGGTCAGACCACAACAACACAACAACACTACAATCGATCATCGATTGTTGACCAAGTATTAACGTTCTTCATCGCAATTGCTTTTATAAAGCAAAAACTTTGGAGAGCAAAATGAAAAACAAATGATACCTAAAGTATTTAAAGAGGTCATAGACCTAGGTGATGGAAGAGAGATCTCCATCGAAACCGGGAAATTGGCAAAACAGGCCCATGGTTCTGTGGTTGTTCAATCGGGAAAATGTATGTTGCTTTGTACCGTAGTTTCAAACTACGAGCAAAAAGACTTAGACTTTCTACCCTTAACAGTAGATTATCGCGAAAAATTCGCAGCTTCAGGACGTTATCCAGGTGGTTTCTTTAAAAGAGAAGCAAGACCAAGTGACGGCGAAGTATTGACCATGCGTTTAGTAGATCGCGTACTGCGTCCACTTTTCCCAAAAGATTACCACTCTGAAACTCAGGTGATGATCCAGTTGATGAGCAACGACGAAGATGTGATGCCAGATGCTATGGCAGGATTGGCCGCTTCTGCAGCTATTCAACTTTCAGATTTTCCTTTTGAATGTGCTATTTCTGAAGCCAGAGTAGGACGTGTAAATGGCGAATTCGTAATTAATCCTTCAAGAGCACAATTAGCAGAATCTGACATCGATATGATGATTGGTGCTTCTGCAGACAGCGTGATGATGGTGGAAGGTGAAATGGATGAAATTTCTGAAGAAGAAATGACCGAAGCCATTAAGTTTGCACACGAGCATATTAAATTACAATGTGCCGCACAACTTAGATTGGCCGAAGCTTTTGGAAAGAAAGAAGTTCGGGAGTATCCTTCGGAAAGAGAAGATGCAGACCTTGAAAAGAAGGTACACGATATGGCGTATGATAAAGTATATGCCATTGCACAAGCTGGTTCAGCTAAACACGAAAGAAGCGCTGCTTTTTCTGAAATAAAAGATTCTATTAAAGCTACCTTTTCGGAAGAAGAATTGGCAGACTTTGGCGATTTGGTTTCAAAATACTACCGTAAGGCAGAAAAAGAAGCTGTTCGCGATTTAACTTTAAATGAAGGCCTACGTCTAGACGGTCGTAAAACATCTGACATTCGCCCTATCTGGTGCGAGATTGACTATTTACCATCTGTTCACGGATCTGCAATTTTCACACGTGGAGAAACCCAAGCACTGGCAACGGTAACATTGGGAACTTCAAGAGAAGCGAACAAAATAGACATGCCGTCTTATGAAGGTGAAGAAACTTTTTACCTTCACTATAACTTCCCTCCTTTTTGTACCGGAGAAGCTAGACCCATTCGTGGAACATCTCGCCGTGAGGTAGGTCACGGTAACCTAGCACAACGCGCACTTAAAGGAATGGTTCCAGCTGATTGTCCTTACACAGTACGTGTAGTTTCTGAGGTATTGGAATCTAACGGTTCTTCATCTATGGCAACGGTTTGTGCAGGAACTATGGCGATGATGGATGCAGGAATCCAAATGAAAAAACCAGTTTCCGGTATCGCAATGGGATTAATTTCTGATGGCGAAACAGGAAAATACGCAGTGCTTTCAGATATTTTAGGAGATGAAGATCACTTAGGAGATATGGACTTTAAAGTAACCGGAACGGCAGATGGTATTACTGCTTGCCAGATGGATATTAAAGTGAAAGGATTGGGTTATGATATTCTTGTAGCTGCCTTAAATCAAGCAAGAGATGGACGTTTGCACATTCTTGAGAAATTGACTGATGCTATTGCAGCGCCTCGTGAAGACGTGAAACCGTATGCACCTAAAATGGTGACTGTACGTATTCCTAATGAATACATTGGAGCCTTGATTGGACCTGGTGGAAAAGTAATTCAAGAACTTCAAAAAGAAACAGGGTGTACTATCGTGATAAACGAAGATCCTGTAACCGAAGAAGGGATTGTGGAAATTTTAGGTACTGGGCAAGAAGGAATTGATGCTGTTATGGCAAAAATTGACTCTCTTACCTTTAAACCTGAAGTGGGAAGCGCTTATGAAGTTAAAGTTATTAAAATGCTTGACTTTGGTGCTGTCGTAGAATATATGGATGCTCCAGGAAACGAAACTTTACTACACGTTAGTGAACTTGCTTGGGAACGCACTGAAAACGTAAGCGATGTGGTAAACATGGGCGATGTTTTTGATATAAAATTCATAGGCTTCGATCCAAGAACGAAAAAAGATAAAGTTTCAAGAAAAGCTTTATTGCCTAAACCAGAAGGTTATAAAGAACGCGCACCACGCGACGATAGCCGAAGCGGTGGACGTGATAATCGTGGACGCGACAACCGTGGCCGCGACGATCGCAATAGCCGCGATAGAGACAGAAAGAGAGATTAATGTTGTTCCGATAGGTATCGGAATCAGAATTATGAGCTATTTTAAGCCTTCATCCATTAAATTGGATGAAGGCTTTTTTAGTTTTTTACATGATGGCAGCTACATTTTTACAGGGAAATAACAGGCATAGATTCTTTGATCTTCAATAGATTTTAAATCGTTCCATCGGGGTTAAAACGTCTTTCGCCTTGAAACTCCGGAAGGGGCTGCTTTTTTTTGTATTTTAGTATAAAAATATAACGTTATGACAGTCATTACATTAAAGCCGTTTATACATAATGAAAAGAGCTGCGTGGGATTAAAATTTCCCTATGATTTTGAGAGCAAGGAAATCATTAAAAAAATGAAAGGTGTACTTTGGACCAAAACGCACGGATGCTTTTATATTCTTTACGATGCCTTAACTATTGATTCGTTTAAAAAGGAACTAATTGCTAAAGATTTTGTTATTATGGAAAGCGAACCAAAAACCGCAGCACCAAACAGCGAAGCAGCAAAAACTATTTTATCGTCCTTAACTCCTGAAAAAGAAGAAGTCTATCAGAGTTTTATAGATTCGCTCCAAGGGAAGCGCATGAGCGCGAGCACAATAAAAACCTACGGCGGTTTTATTCGTCAGTTTTTAAGATTCACAGAAAACAAGCCAACAGAACTCCTTGATGCCACGGATGTTCGTCACTTTATAGAATGGGCTGTAGGCACATTGAACTATGCGGTAAGCACGCATAGACAAATGGTGAGTGGGCTTCGTCATTTTGCTCATTTATACCCCACTTGTTCTATAGATCCGGACGCCATAAATATGCCAAGAAAAGACAAAAAATTACCGGTTATATTAAGTATCCAAGAAATATTAAAATTAATACAGGTAACTAAAAACCTTAAGCATAGAGTCATAATTTCCATGTTGTACGCTTCAGGTTTACGCATAGGCGAATTATTAAGTTTAGAATTAAAAGATTTTGATTTTATTCGCAATCAGCTTCACATTAGAGATGCAAAAGGCAGAAAAGACCGTTATGCCAGTATTGCACAATCATTGCACCCGATGCTAAAAAATTATTATCAAACCTATACTCCCAAAGTTTATTTTGTAGAAAACCCCCAAGGTGGACCGTATAGCGCTGCTAGTGTTCGTTCTTTTTTAAAAATGAACTGCAAGTTGGCCGGAATAAAAAAAACCATTACGCCCCATAGTTTACGGCATTGTTATGCCACGCACTTACTGGAAAATGGAACTGATATACGTTACATACAGGAGTTATTAGGCCATAGCAGGCCAGAAACCACGATGATCTACACCCAAGTAACAAATAAGGACTTACGCGAAATAAAGAGCCCTTTAGACTTTGGATTAAATAATTTATCTTTACGGAATAACCATGACAAAAACCTTAGGATAAACTGACAGGCATCCGGTATATCCATGATAAATGTTAGTATATAACAAGTTATGCACAAGGCAAGAAAGGCTTGCACACTTCTACAACCTTATTGCATTGTTCAACGTCCATCATTCCAATGTGGCAAAACTCTTCATCCATATCAAGCTTTATAGCTAACCATTTGTAAGCCTTGTTTCGGTTACTAATATTAGGAATCCATTTTTTCCAAATCTTATTTATAAGGCTTGTCTTTGCTATTTGGTCAAAGTAATAGTGTGCTTGCTTTTTTGCTTCTCTTAAATCTTTATTTGATAATCTACCTAAAGCCTTATCTGTACCTTTATGAACACCTACATAAGCATCACAAGGTTTACAAATGTATATCATACCATAGCTTCTACCATAAACATAACTGCTATCAACGTATTCCGTTTTGCCACCACAGTAAGGGCAGATATGCCCAGTGCATAACACTGTATATACGTCAGTTGCGGTTTGGTGCTTATTCAAAGTTTCATTCATCTTATTAAGTTTTTGTTTAAAATTGATACGTCAGTGCTTTTAATCGCAACCGAACGCATATACTTTACCGTTGTACGCCAGCTAAAAAAATGACTAAAACAATAAACAAAATAGTAAGCCGATTAAAGAAATATCCAGAAGCGGAATATGAATTAAATGCGGAATCAATAACTGTGAATCCAAATAATGAAAACGGATTTCCAGTAACTCTGACTGATAACGGCAATGAAAATTTCACTGTTGCGTTTGACTTTTGGCACGAGGAATTTTATAATGAAAATGATGCTCTGAATTGCTTTGCGTTCGGACTTTCTAAAGATTGTAGATTAAAATTGACCAAAAAAGGAAATAAACCTATAAAATGGACTGTAGAGTCAATTGAAAATGGGATTTGGAAAGAAGACAGTACTACAGGTCTATTTAACTTGTCTTTTTGGAAAAAATCGAAATTTGAATTTTTGCAGAACGATTTGATAAAAAGTAGTAAGGAATAAAAAGCCAGCGTACAACACTGTGTAAAAATAATTGCTGGTTCTCGCGTACTTGGAAATTCCTGCGGAATTTCCACAGGCTCGGTTTATATTTGTTATTTTAGGTGCTTAACCCACGCAACTATTCTTACACCAAACGTTGTGGTGCATTTAAAAAATGATAGAAACCGAAGAAAAATATCTACCGTCTGAAATCTTACAAAAGGCAATTGTAAGCGAAAAAGAATATGGTTGGAAGCGAACAGACTTTAGAGAAGTCATTGACAAAGCCGTTGAAGTCAGACTTGGAATTATTGGCGGACAAGTTCAATTTAAACTTCCAGACGGAACTTGTGAACTTTATTGGCACAAATACGACACGACAGAAAGAAAATCAGGAGAAAGTTGGAATGACTACTGCCAGCGGACTAAAAAGGAGTGTTTAAGTCAATTTGAAAAACTTCCGACCGACAGCGAATTAATAAAAGAAGGAATTGAAAGCTTCGACTTTTTGAAACAGAAAAGTAAAACTAACACAAATATCGGTGACTTCTTGATTTTCATTTTATACTTCAATGACCTTGAAACCGAATTAGAAAATGGCTGATGACAAAGTAAATATTGAACTGACTAAAGAAGAAGCAATCGTTCTTTTCGAATTTCTCGGCAGATTCAATGAGAATGATGACTTAAGCAGATTTGAAGACCAATCAGAGCAAAGAGTTCTATGGGATGTAGAATGTATTTTAGAAAAGGAATTAAGTGAACCATTTCGAGCGGACTATCGAGAAATTGTAAAGAAAGCGAGAGAAACCGTTCGAGATGAAAAAGAATAAAAAACGACACCACAACAATGTATATAAAAAATAGGCGAAATAGTAGTAAAATCAAGGGTTTTGGCTCGTATCAAACTTTGTGCTTAACTGAAAGTTTAGTGCTTCGAAATCGCCTACTTTTCATATACTAAACGCCGTTGTGCATAATGCTGAAAAAAAATCCAAACATTAAATAAACATTCGGAATTGAGGAAAACCATAAGTAAAATATAAAACCATTTCGGAATTTTGAAAACCAACTAAACCAAAAAAATATGTCAAAAGTTATTGTTACAATCGGAATTTTAATCGGCTTTTTCTTTTTATTCGGAGTTATAGTTTTTGCGAATAAAGGAAGTGGAACACCTGGACTTTTAGGATTAATTCTTTTTGCAGGATTAATTGCAGGACTTCGAGCAGTTTGGAAAAAACCTGCGGTCAAAAGTGAAATTACAGAAACGGACAAACACCAACTTGATAAAAGAGATTAATTGTGTTTAAAGATTACTATTACATTCTTGAAATTTCACATTCTGCAACTCAAGCAGAAATAAAAAGTGCTTATAAAAAGCAAGCTTTGAAATGGCATCCGGATAAAAATATTGGTACTGACACCAATACGAAGATGATAGAAATAAATGAGTCTTATCTAATTTTAAAAGATAGTGAGGCAAGAAGAAGATATGATATTGAGTATTTAAAATATAAAGAGTTCAAAGAACAAAATCAACATCAACGTACAGAAAACAAAAATGAAAAACAAGAAAATGCAAATTCAAAAACTAAATCAAAATCAAGAACGTATGAATATGAAGTACAAGATGAAACTTTAGAGAAATGGATGCAAAATGCACGAAGACAAGCGGTGGATTTAGCAAAACAGACATTAAAAGAGATAGCAGATTTAAGTGTCGAAGCTACTAAACAAGCAGGTTCAAAAATGTTTCAAATGCTTATTTATTATGCTATTTCAGGATTAATAATTATGCTTTTATTTAAGGCTTGCAACTAAAAACTAACCAATATGAAAAACCTAACAAATTATTTTACTGCCTTTCTAATAATCTTATTTTTAAATTCCTGCGACCAAAAAAGAAATACATCATTTGAGAAATTCGATTTTGGAAATGGGTATTCGATTGATTTGCCAGAAAAATATAGCAAAACCAACGAATTAACTTGGCAAGCAGGCGAACACTCTTATTTTAATATTATTGTAGGTCAAATTGGAAATTCAGATTTAAAAACAGAACTGACAGATTATTTAGCTTCCCGAAATACTACTGATTTATTTGATAACAGCGAATTTATAAGGACAGAAGAATTTGAAGAAAACGGACTAAAAGGTGTTATTTCCTTCTATGAAGAAGACTTGAAAAAACAAGGAGCTGGAATTGTTACCTTAACTTCATACGGAGTTTTTGCAATAGTAAGGAATGACACAGAGCAATTTACAATTAATTCTATGGCATTAAGCGATAATAATTTTGCACAAATTGCTAAAAGCATAAAGTCTATTGCAATGAAAGAAGGAATTTTGAACATTCCTATTGCTAATAAATTTGACAAGAATAAAGCAATAGAAGATGGCTACCAAGTATTTCAAGAAGACGGATTTATGGTCAAATGCAATAAAGAAATAAAACTCGATAGATTGAGAATACAACAAATGAAGCAAAATGGAATGGATGATAATTCAAGACCATTTCACGTTTACGATAATGGTACAGATTATAATATTAATGTCAGTAGTTTTGAAAGCGTTCTTGCAGGTCAATCTGAACAAGAAATTGCCGATTACAACAAAAATGATTTAGATTATTATCAGACAAAATTTGATGAGATGTCAATTAATAATAAGCGAGGTAAATTTAAAGAATTTGACGCGGTGTTTTATGATAACACCCAAGACGGAAGAACTACTAAAGCAGTATTTTTTCACCATAAAATGAAAAGCTATATGCTCCAAGTTACAGATGATAATAATGTTGAAAAGAAATTTCAAGACTTTATAAAAACATTTGAGATAATATAAAAAAGTGTGGAAAAGCACTATGCACAACACAGTATATAAGCTATGGCTTGGTCTGTGCCAATTTGGAAAATCTACGGATTTCCCAAAGTTCAGTTTTTATCCGAAAGGTTCGTGCTAAAACACGCCACAGCTCATATACATAAACGTTAGGGTGCATTTGAAAAAACATCGATAAACCATTGAAAATCCAAGGAAACTAAAGACTTTTCACTACCTATTTTATTCCTCACAGAAAATATTTGTCATCTTTTCGTCTTTTTTATTGCTCACAGAAATAATTTGTGTATATTCGCATTGTAGTTCTTTGAAATGTTTGTGTAGTGAACCCAAGAGTTTTGTTAAAAAACTATTGAAGAGGGTTTTTCCCTCCACCCGTAATGGGTCTTTGTAATGGCAACAAGAGACTTAGCGACTGAACAGACGTACAACTGAAACAAGATTGTACCGAAGCAGCATTAAGATGATTAAACCCCTTGCAACATTTGCTTAAAGATGTATCTAATTAGTATTAGAGATTTTTTTTATTTAAGCAGGAAATCGAGAAGTGTCGTAGGACTGTATCCTATATGGGTTCACGTAGCTAATTAAGCAGGAAGCATAGTGCTCCCATTTTAATTTAATAAATACGATACAGTATGAAACACAAACACAGAATTGACCAACTCCAAAGTGGAGTGAAGTCATTACTCGCTAAGAGCGGGTACGCGTTCTCGGAAGAGGATAAAGCTTTATTAAAAGCAATTTTAGTAGAGTTGGAAGAGATGTCAAACAACGAAAAGGACAACAGTCCAGACGAATTTTTGAAAGTTCTCTCCCTACTTCTTAGATTTCTGAAATTCTTCGGAATTGACGATATCACTAAGTTATTCTAATTCCCACTTCTCATTTTTTTTCAAAACAAATAACATTATGAATATAGGTACTGCCATAAAAAATTTAAGACAGCAAAAAGGTTTAAAACAAACCGATTTTGCTGTCAAATGTGGTTTGTCTCAATCTTATCTTTCATCCATTGAGAAAGGTAGAAAAGAGCCTACATTAAGTATTTTAAAACAAATTGCTAATGCACTTTCTATTCCTATGCCTGTTTTAGTTTTCCTATCTCTTAATAGAGATGATGTTGCTGAATCTAAACAAGATGCCTACGATATGTTAGAGCCTTCAATCAAAGGGTTAATAAGTGACGTTTTCATTTCATAAAAATCTGAAATGAAAAAAAGGATAAAGGATTTAGCATTTACCTTAAAAATCGATAAAGATTTTTTGCTCAATTTATCATCCTCGATAGATTCAAATGAAAGTAATTTTTATAGGAATTGGAACGAGCCTAAAACAGATCATAACAAACAACCAAGATTTGAAAATGGTGTTGCACTAACAAGACCAATCAACGCTCCAATTAAAAAATTAAAAGATGTACAATCTAACCTTTTGACCAATGTTCTGTATAAGATAAAATTACCGGAATATTTTTTTGGTGGATTAAAAAATAAAGATGCTGTCTTAAATGCACGTATTCATCAAGGAAACAAATATTTTTTTCTTACCAATTTAAAAAACTTCTATCCCTCTGTTCACTTTAAAAGTGTTGAAAATGCACTTAGAAAGGAGGGATTCTACCCAGATGTCGCAAGATTAATAACTCGAATTTGCACAAAAGAAGGAGCAATTCCTCAAGGTTGCCCTACTTCTTCATTTTTGGCATCATTAGTTGTTTATCATAGTTGTGATGACCTTTTTAAAAAATATCAATTAGAAGGACTTAAAGTTTCAGTATACGTTGATGATATTACCTTTTCAAGTCCAACGGATTTTAAACCAAGAACAAACGTCATTTTAGACGAACTGCGAGATCGAGGATTGAAAATCAATTTTGAGAAGACCCACTATTGTACTAAAAACCCAAGAGTTACAGGAATTCAAGTAAAGAACAACGGAATTTGTCCTCTTCCTAACACATTTGACAGCTCGAATGATTTGACAATTAAAGAAGCTTCAAGAAATGGACATATTCAACGAATAAAATATGTAAAAAAGGTTGCGAAAACGAAAAAAAACGCACCCTAACAATGTATAAAAAAAATAGGGCAAGTAAGTGCTGATCCCAATGTTTCAGGCGCATTTTCGAGGTCGCCAAATCTTTTGATTTGGCTTTAGAACAATAATATAAAACAAAATGCAAAAGATTTGGCTTGTGGATAATCCGAAAGTTAATTGCTTATTTACAGCCCTACTTCTTTTATACTAAACGTTGGCGTTAATTTGGGTACGGTAAAGGGACATCCTTTACAAAGTTAAAGGGACATAGTTTACACTTTTAAGATTCATAAATTGCTTGAAAAAGTATTTTATCATGGTCTGGAAAGCAAAAACTAAAATGGAACAAAAGGTAGAATTTATTCACGAATGGTTAACTCAAAATTACACCATCACAGAACTTTGTAGGTCATTTAACATATCGCGACCTACCGCCTACAAGTTGATTTCTCGGTATGAGAAAATGGGTCTATCGGGATTAATTGAGCAAGAAAGGACGCCGATTAATCACCCCAACAGAACCGATCAGAAAGTTGAGGATTCAATTCTAAA
>NZ_AUBG01000006.1 GCF_000429125.1 Aequorivita capsosiphonis DSM 23843 | reverse complement strand
AGCTTTGGGAATGAAAACCCCCGCTGCTTGCCATGATTTTTCCAATAGACCATACCCTGAGAAAATTCCAACATATGATTATCCATCAACCATGAAAGTGATGAAAGTATGCCAAAATGCATCCCTGCGGTGGAAGTCATATTATTGGGTATATTTAACTGCTGGACTTAAGGGCAAATACGTAGGAGTTGAAGATCAAGGAAACGGAATTTGGAGAGTATTTTATAGAGACGTATTTTTAGGTTACTTTAATGAAAATAAAATAAGAGATAAACAAGTATCAATTAGACTAAGTCAGAATCTAGTGTAAAGCATGTGACTTTAACTTTGTAAACTATGTGCCTTAACGAACATCAAAAAATTCCGTGATAAAACCAAACTTACGTAATAATTTACTAAATTTGTACGTAAAACAAATGTTATGGACAAAAAATTGACATTGAGTTTAGACAAAACAATTATCGAAAGTGCAAAGAATTATGCTAAATCGAATAATATTAGCTTGTCAAAACTTATAGAATCTTATTTGACAACACTCACTAAACGGAAAAGAAATTTAACGGAAATCACACCTCTTGTTGAAAGTTTAAGTGGAGTAATTAATCTTGATGAGGATTTTGACGCAAAAGATGCTTATACTGATTACCTAATTGAGAAATACAAATGAGCAGATTACTAATTGACACTAATATTGTCATAGACCTTCTTTCAAAAAGAGAAAAATTCTATGATGAAGCTGCGGATTTATTTTCTCGTGCTGACAAAAAAGAATTGGAACTCACAATTTCATCATTAACCTTTGCGAATACAAATTATATTCTGACAAAACTAAAATCTGCAAAGGAAGCAAGAGAAATTTTGAGAAAATTTAAAGTACTTGTGGAATTACTAGCTTTAGATGATAAAGTAACAGAATTAGCTTTGAGCGATGACAATTTCCCTGATTTTGAGGATGGACTTCAATATTATTCCGCTATTGAAAACCAAATTGATGTGATAATTTCAAGGAATAAAAAGGACTTTAAGAATTCCAAAATTCCTGTATTGACAGCGAAAGAATTTTTAGCTTGCAAATAATGCCAGTGGCTAACAACGTGTATAATTAATGGCTGGTTCTCGCCTACTTACGAAAATCCTCGCGGATTTTCTATTCCGTTTTTATTTACTAAATTAGGTGCTTAAACACGCCGCTAATCATACACAAAACCGTTGCCAGTAATGCAAAAACAATTCTTAGTTTCCATATAACTCAACTTTTTGATTTATATTTGTCTTGTAAATTGGACAAATAAAAGGGATGAATCCAAAATTTGAAGTTATTTTCCTTAAACAGGCAATGGAATTTATGGAGAAAATTGACCAATGATCCGAAGCTTTTCAAGAAATTAGACAGCGAAATTTGGGAGTTAAGGACAAAATATATCGGACTTCAATACAGACTCCTCGCCTTTTGGGACAAAACAGACAAAACCGAAACACTCGTCCTGGCAACCCACGGAATCATAAAGAAAACGGACAAAGTACCTAAAGCCGATATAGAAAAAGCGAAAAAGATTATGGCGGAATATTTTGCCCAAAAAGAATAGATTATAGAAACAAAAAACACGCCTGCCGAACGTGCAGGGAAAAAAATGAAAATGATGACCCTTGACCAAATGAAGGATAAGGATTTGGGAGAGATAGGAACACCTGAGCGCGATAAATACGAATTCGACTTGAAAATGGAAGTTTTGGGCGATATGATAAAGTCGGTTCGAAAAGAAAGAAAATTGACACAAGAACAACTCGGAGAATTAATCGGAGTTCAAAAATCACAAATATCTAAATTAGAGCGGAATACAAAAAATGTGACAATCGAAACTATTTTAAAAGTATTTGGAGCCTTAAAAACAAACGTAAAATTCAGCGTGGAAATGAACGAATTGGAATTCACAGTGGCGTAAGCACTACTTGCAACAATGTTTAACGCAATAGCGGGTAAATGCAAAATCCGAAGATAATTTTTATAAATTTAAGGTCAGTTATAAACCGAAGAGTTCGTGGGTCAATCCCGCTACTATGATTATAATAGACCGTTTTTTTAAACTAATGAAAATCCTAATATTACTATTTTTAATTCCAATATGTTTACAGGCTCAAGACATCTCTAATATTTCTTATAAAACTGAATTAGCAACTTATGAATGTGTGGCTGCCTCAAAACCGATTTATTGTGACTGTTCGAGCGCTCCCGATAGCTATCAGGACAGAACCATTAGTTACTGACTATCAATAAGGTCTCGACTTTAGTTTAT
The DNA here is from genome assembly GCF_000429125.1 of Aequorivita capsosiphonis DSM 23843. GTDB lineage: Bacteria > Bacteroidota > Bacteroidia > Flavobacteriales > Flavobacteriaceae > Aequorivita > Aequorivita capsosiphonis. The sequence continues at coordinate 358,213 of NZ_AUBG01000006.1, read as the reverse complement.
CTTGAGCGAAGCTGAAAGACTCGAATGGACACATGATCAAAACCCCAGTTTTGAGACGGCTTCTAATTTCTATCATTATTTATAGTTCCATTCAGGTGCTCCTTTAGGTCTCCTTCACGTCTGAGTCAGGTATAGTTCAACTATTTAATTATTTAAAATAACTCCATCTAACTGAAAATAAAATATCCAAAAGCCAATTCTCAGGCTGAGGGCATTAGAATGACGAGGTTAAGTCTTTAAGGGAATTTTGATTTTTCTAGGAGTTTCTTCAATTTCAGGATTCTTCGAATTCAAATCTTCCAAAGAAGCCCCAAGTGCTTTAAAAGACTTCATGGATACAACCTGTCCTTTTTTGGATGGTTTTTTAAAATCGTTAAAGTATTCTGAGCTTAATTTGATTGTTTTAGTTACCAATAAACAAAACGCAATTTTGCAGCGATGTTAATTTTTAAAATTTAAAAAACTAGCGCACACATCGAAAATGATAAACAAAATTCTTATAAAGTTAAAACACCTAAAATCAGCAAGAAACAAATCAATCCTTAGGGCAACATCTTTATAATGTCATTTTCGCGATATTTCGGGAGAAATCGTTTTTTATGCCATAATTTCGGTAAAATATAGAAAGTATGCAAAACTGTCACCTCAAACCATTGTAATACCAAATGCATTTAAAAGGCTTGTAACCTCTTCTATCAGTAACCCCACAGCCAATTTTTACTTTTAATATTGGATAAGATAGAAATATCCGGTCTCTCGCACAATACTTGCACCTAAAAGGGCATAACTATAAAACAAAATATGAAAGTACTAGTAATTGGTGCAGGAAATATGGGATTGACCTATGCTGAAGGAATGGCTAAGTCTCCCCTTTTAAATCGTAGAAATTTAATGATCTACGATGTTTCCGCAGAAAAAATTTCAGAATTAAAGAAAGTTCCACAATTCGATGTTTTTGAAAATTTGGAAGATTGTCTTCCAAAAGCAGATATCGTTTTTATCGCTGTAAAGCCTTATCATAGCGAGGAATTATTTAAAAATATGAATGGAATGGTTAACTCAGACCAGCTTTTTATATCGCTAATGGCGGGAGTTACCATTAAAACAATTCAAGATGCCTTAGACAATAAAAAAGTGGTTCGGGCCATGCCCAATCTACCAGCAAAAGTTGGTTTGGGAATGACCTCTTTTACGGCAGCAAAAGATGTAACTCGCGTAGAACTCTTAATGGTCCGTAATCTATTGGATACCACAGGAGAGGCCATTCACGTAGAAAATGAAAACTTCATCAATGCCTCAACTGGAATATCGGGGAGTGGACCAGCCTATGTGTTCTATTTTATGCAATCCATGATGGAAGCCGCACTTAAAATGGGCTTTTCTTCCAACGATTCAAAAATTTTGGTAACCCAAACTTTTGAGGGCGCCGTAAAATTATTTAATGAATCGGATCTATCGCCAAACAGCTGGATGGAAATGGTAGCGTCTAAAGGTGGTACAACACGTGCCGCATTGGATTCGATGGAAGATAACAACGTAAAAGAACTCATTAAAGATGCTGCCTATGCGGCGTTTAACAGAGCAACAGAATTAGGAAAATAAAAACACAAGAACTAAAAGATATGAAGGAAAAACGAGTGGTTATAAAAGTAGGAACCAACGTTATGACAAACAAGGACAACCGCATTGTAGGGCCAATTCTCAACGAATTGGTGCGACAAATAGCAGCTTTATATGAAGATGGATATGCTCCGGTATTAGTCTCTTCAGGATCTGCCATTGCAGGCATGGAGGTTTTGGGTGAGTGTATCGCCAAAGATGACGCCACCAGAAGACAGATTTATTCTTCAGTAGGGCAACCTAGAATGATGCGGCACTATTACAGTCTGTTTCACGATCACGGGATGCGATGTGCCCAGATTTTGGCCACAAAACGTGATTTCACACCCGGTAAACACCGCGAAAATATGATTAATTGTTATGAAGGGCTCATTGCCGAAGGTATAGTACCCATTGCAAATGAAGATGACGCCGTATCATTAACCATGTCCATGTTTAGCGACAACGATGAATTGGCTAGCCTCGTCGCAGAGCTTATAGATGCTGATGCCTTGGTTATTTTAACAGACACCGATGGCCTTTACACTGGACATCCCGATCATGAAGATTCCAGAAAGTTAAGCAATGTTCACCACGATGAAAAAGTGGAACAATACGTTCAAGCATCGGATAAAGGTGAAGGTGAAGGCCGTGGCGGTATGGAGTCTAAATTGAAAATCGCCAAAGAAACAGCGAAGAAGAATATTCCTACCTATATCGCAAACGGAAAACGTAAAAATATTATCGTTGATCTTTTGGCAGGAAAAGATTTAGGAACAAAATTTTACTCATAAATAAATTAAAACAGAAAAGAATATGAAGTTGATAAATAAAGAATTAAAAAATAAGGTTTTGGAGTCGATGATGAAGATTATTGACAATAAACGGGAAGATTTATTAAAAGCGAACAAGCAAGATTTGGAAGCTTTTAATAAAGACGATCAAGCACTATATGACCGGCTTGTTGTTGATGACTCGAAAATTGATGGGATGATCAAAGCCATTTCTGAAGTTAAAGAACAAGATGATCCCGTAAACAAAGAAATTAGCAGCAATGAATTAGACAGCGGACTTAAAATAATCAATAGAACGGCACCTTTTGGAACCATTATGATTATTTATGAATCCAGACCTGATGTAACTATTGAAGCTGCGGTTCTCGCTTTTAAAGCGAATAATAAAATTCTACTAAAAGGTGGAAAAGAAGCCTACAATAGCAATAAAATCTTGGTTAAATTCTGGCACGAAGCATTACAAGAAAACGGCCTTGAAAAAGACTGGATTAAAATGCTAGAACTCAATCGTGAAGAAACCCAAGCCTTTTTAAAAAACCCGAACGAACCTATTGACCTGATTGTACCCCGAGGTGGCGAACGTTTAATTCAGTTTGTAAAAGAGAACGCCAGTTGTGCGGTTTTGGTGAGCGGTCGCGGAAACAACTTTTTGTATGTAGCCGAAGATGCCGATTGGAAAAAAACAATTGAAGTGATTATAAATGCCAAGACTGAAAAAATCTCAGGATGCAATGCTCTTGACAAAGTTTTGGTAGATAAAAAGATTCCAAACTATGAAGCTAAAATAAAAGAATTGAAAGAAGTTCTTGAAGAATTAAAAGTGACTATTTTGGTAGATACTGAAGTTAAAAAGACACTTTCTACTTCAAAAGTAATCGAAAATGAAGCAACTTGGTATGAGGAGTTTTTAGCAATGAAAATTGTAATTGGAGCTGTAGAAAATAGTGATGAAGCCATTGCGAAAATAAACAAATACAGCGGCGGACACTCTTCCGTGATAATGACGAAAGACCCTCAAAAAGCAGCTTATTTTATGGAGAACATAGACAGCGCTGCCGTTTATCACAATGCCTCTACTCGCTTCACCGATGGTGGACAAATGGGCGTGGGTGCAGAACTTGCCATAAGTACAGATAAATTGCACCATCGTGGACCTTTGGGCTTAAAACAATTGGTGACCAATAAATACTATGTTTACGGAGACGGACACGTACGCGTTTAAAATTGACGTAAGACGAAAGGACACTTCGATAAACTCAGTGCATCGCGTAAGAGTTAGGACTCATTTCGTTAATAAGTAAAGATCATCTTTTAATCAAGATTTGTCCTACGTCCTCTGTCAACATTATATCTCTAGATAAATAGTCATTAATATTTATCGAGCATAAATCTTAAAACGCCTTCAATTCCTATACTTTGGATGAGGGTGTTTTTTTATTCATACACACTTCTACTCTTACGCGTAAATTGAAGATGAATTCCACTTCCGAACAACAACTTATCCTTGTTTAGATTTACGTGGAATTGCAATCCCAAAGAAAATCCGTTTTTTAGCATAAACCTTGTTACAATGGTAACTGGAACCCCAATTGTTTTGTAGGTTGTTTCGTATTCTCTGTAATAACCATTTTGAGGGTCGCTCTCAGTTTCAGTAGTATGTAGATTAATATATCCTACACCAGAAAATACATCAACAAAAAATCTGTTTTTTATTTGGAACTCTCTTCCATATAAAAGGTTGAACTCATAACAGGAGTCATTGTGCGACAGAATATTTATTTCTCCACCCCCTTCAGCTCCTATTCCTACTAAATTATTTCCAATGGAAAACCGAACATCTCCACTAAAACCAATACCTGTGTTCTTATTTTCAGAATAAACCTTCGCAGGAGAAAAACTAAAGGAATGATAAGCGAAATTGCTTGGCACTTCCTTATCTTGTGAATAAACATTGAAAATACCTAAAAATATAAATAGGAATAGCAACGCTTTTATTCTCATAATCTAGATGTTATAAATCAAAGTTATAAAGATAATACTTGTAACGTAACCTTTTTAAAATATTCAGACTATAGGAAAAAATCTTAATCTTATTATACGTGCTATTCAATTTAGTGAGTTCTTGAGAAATCTGTAGGCAAAGAAGAAATTGAAGCTAAATAATCCCATTTTAAAAATTCAAATAATGACTCAAAACTTATTGATAAAAAAAGTATTTTCAGAAACCCAAACCCAACAAATACAATCAGGAAAATAAATAACAAACAATACATCCAATACAAGAGCGCAATAAGAATTCACAGTTCAAAAAACTACTATTACTTCGACAGCAAGGATAATAAGACGATTGTAACAAAAAATAAACGCGAGATTGACAGTCTAATTTCTCAACAAAAAAAATTTAGACTCCGTAACTACCATTAAAACAGATGATCGCAACCCATAACGAACAATTTCTATAGTCTAAAAGTCAAAATCATAAAAAAAACTTAAAATTTTTTGTAACCTTTTAGTCGTTTCTTACGTATAACCTTATACACAAGTTAAACCTTAATCTACAGGACAAACCTTAAATGAGACAACTTAAAATTACAAAACAGGTTACCAATAGGGAAACCGCTTCATTGGACAAGTATCTTCAAGAAATTGGTAAAGTTGACTTAATCACCGCAGACGAAGAAGTAGAATTGGCACAGCGCATAAAAGCGGGTGATCATCTTGCTTTGGAAAAATTGACCAAAGCAAACTTACGTTTCGTTGTTTCGGTGGCAAAGCAATACCAAAATCAAGGTCTTACGCTACCAGATCTTATTAACGAAGGAAATCTCGGTCTTATTAAAGCTGCGAAACGTTTTGACGAAACACGTGGTTTTAAATTTATTTCTTACGCTGTTTGGTGGATCCGCCAATCCATTTTACAGGCTTTGGCAGAGCAGTCGCGAATTGTTCGCTTGCCATTGAACAAGATTGGAAGCATCAACAAGATAAACAAAATGTATGCGTATCTTGAACAATCGAAGGAGCGTCCGCCTTCTGCCGAAGAAATTGCACAGGAACTGGACATGACTATCAATGACGTAAAAGAGTCCATGAAAAACTCTGGCCGTCACGTATCGATGGACGCACCACTTATTGAAGGAGAAGACAGTAACTTATACGATGTTTTAAGAAGCGGCGAAAGTCCGAACCCCGATCGCGCTTTATTGCACGAATCGCTGAGAACAGAGATTGAACGTGCTTTGGAAACCTTAACCCCTCGCGAAGCAGATGTTATTCGTTTGTACTTCGGTCTTGGCGATCAAAATCCGATGACCTTGGAGGAAATAGGAGAAACCTTTGATCTTACCCGAGAACGTGTACGTCAAATTAAAGAAAAGGCAATTAGAAGACTGAAACACACTTCACGAAGCAAAATATTAATGACTTATTTGGGATAGCTTCCAGAACGCTAACGACAGTATGAGATTCCTTCGGGAATGTAACTGTTCGTTTTTTGATTGATGAATGACCTCCGGCTGATTACCGGAGGTTTTTTCTTCATGCTCCGATGCTTCGGGAAAGGTGAAAATATTCTTCTATCTTCAACTCCAACCCACTATATATTTCAAACATTCGTACCGGGCGACTCGCAAGTCGACCCTACCTAAAAACATACATTCGTAGGGACAACTCACGAGTTGTCCCTACTTATATTTACCTTTGCAAAAACATTATAAAATGAACGACATATTAATTGCCCCTTCCGTCCTTGCCGCAGATTTTGCAAATCTTCAAAGGGACATAGAAATGATAAATAACAGTGAAGCAGATTGGCTTCATATTGACGTAATGGATGGTCACTTTGTTCCAAATATTTCTTATGGAATGCCTGTAATTCAAGCCATTAAAAAACATGCTACAAAACCATTAGATGTTCATTTAATGATTGAAAAACCAGAGCGCTATATTGAGGAATTTGCAAAAATAGGTGCAGACATTATCACTGTTCATTATGAATCTACCATACACCTACACAGAACCTTAACACAGATTGAGCAAGCTGGTTGTAAAGCCGGTGTGGTATTAAACCTAACAACACCTGTTTCGGTACTTGAAGATATTCTTCCTAAGTGTTTTATGGTCCTTATTATGTCTATCAACCCTGGTTTTGGAGGTCAAAAATTCGAAGAGATTACCTATAACAAAGTTAAAAAACTTCGTAAAATGATCACTGATCAGAAATTAAATACACGAATTGAAATTGACGGCGGGGTAACTAATAAAAATGCCAGACAACTTGTTGACGCAGGTGCAGATGTTCTTGTAGCCGGTAGTTATATTTTTGGAGCGAATGATCCGGTAAAAACGATTCAGGACCTAAAGGAATTGACAACAAAATAAAATTTAGAAGGGATTCATGAGATTCCTTCGCTTTGCTCGGAATGAAGGATGTTTTAATTATTGGTGCTGGCCCTATTGGGATTGCCTGTGCGCTGGAGTGTAAAAAGAAAGGTTTAGATTATATAGTAGTAGAAAAAGGCACCCTTACCAACTCCCTATATAATTATCCCTTAAATATGACCTTCTTTTCCACTTCGGAAAAACTGGAAATCGATGGAATCCCATTTATAAGCAACAATCCAAAACCAACCAGAAATGAGGCTTTGGAATATTACCGAAGGGTTGCAACATCCAATGAGCTCTGTATTAATTTATATGAAAAAATAATTTCAGTTGAAAAGGTTGATGATCACTTCGAAATTAAAAGTGATAAGAATTCCTACAATGCGAAAAATATAATTGTAAGCACTGGGTTTTACGACATTCCAAATTTGATGAACGTTCCCGGTGAAGCATTGCCCAAAGTAATGCACTATTACAAAGAAGCCCACCCTTTTGTGATGCAAAAAGTTATTGTGGTTGGCGCCAGTAATTCTTCAGTGGATGCAGCTCTAGAAATATGGCGAAAAGGCGGTGAGGTAACTATGGTTATTCGCGGACCGGAAATTGGTGAGCGCGTTAAATATTGGGTAAAACCGGATATTGAAAACCGAATTGAGGAAGGTAGTATAAAAGCCTACTTTAATTCAGAAATAGAAAAAATAACTCCATCCGAGGTTATAATAAATACACCAAGCGGCAAGGAAACTTTAAAAAATGACTTTGTTATTGCCTTAACTGGATATAGGCCCAATTTTGAATTCTTAACCAAAATGGGTGTGCATCTATCTACAGACAGCCTAAAACTACCACATTACGAACCAGAGACCATGCAGACCAACATTAAAGGACTGTTCTTGGCCGGTGTAATTTGTGGCGGTATGGAAACCCATAAATGGTTTATTGAGAATTCTAGAGTACACGCTAAAATTATTGTGGAAAACATTGATAAGTAGCAGATGGTAGTTGGTAGTCAGAAGACGGTAGACGGCAGCTGGTAGACGCTAGTGGGCTGAACATTTAAGCTCAGAAGTAAATACAACTTAGATTTTTAAATGTAGTTTAAAGTTCTGCAACGTCACCCTTATCATCTTTCCCTCTTTGAGAGCAGTCTTGTATAAAATTTCCATAAATATAGCTTTAGTTCCTTTAATTAAAGTCTTTCGAATAAAACATAAGCCTCTTTTCTTGGCGGTTAAATCTTCCTTAGGTAATATATTAAGATACGTATCCTGCTTCAGGACAATCTCGAATTAATTTGAAAAGTTGATTAATTCTAGAGCCCAAATATATTTTATACCGGATACAAGGATTTACCAGTGTATCCAAAACCTTATGCTAGTTGACCAATATGCGTAGCTCATTAATTTAACCAAACGATCCACCAAATTGAAGATATAAACGTAATAGCTAATTAATCACTTGCGCAGATTAAAACAAAACACCCAATATATATTCATGAAAAAATCCAGTGAAGACATCTTCACTGGATTAATTTCATTTTTCAAAACTAGCGATCAAAATTAGTTTGATCCACTAGGTTTGTATTAATTGTTATCCCAAAATAGCTTACTTAAAATGCTATCTCCATTTGGCAAACCTCTAACGGCCTCATCCAAATTAGCACCATTAAGAGTTTGTAGCGTTTGTGGATATCTTAGTCTATAAGGAAGATCGGTTGATCCAGCCGCAGCTTCGAAAACATAAGAGGTTCTATTAGAAGCAGCTGCCTGCTCCGGAGGCAATTCGTAGGTATCTCCAGGTAAAAACAAAATATCTCCATTCGGGTATCCAGTTCTTCTATATTCAGCCCAAGCTGTGTGCCCTTGCATATACAAACTAACATACTTCTGCGTCAACACGGTTTCTTCACTTGCAGCAGGCAAGTTAGCAACAAAGGTATCAATATCGTCTGGAGCAACACCCCAACGTTCCATAGAAGCACTTACACCATTTTCATACTGCGTTTGGTCCCAGCCAGCATTTTCAGAAAGCAAGAAAGCAACTTCAGCATATTCCATTAAAACTTCACCGTAATCTGGTCTAATTACATTACTACTAGGAAAAGAAACCGTTGTAAATGGTAACGTGTTTGCCTGTCTAAAAGCGTAAGGGGCTCCTTCATAATCATCCGGATTTTCAGATCTATCGTAATCATTACTTTTGATATCCCCAATAGAAACAGCTTTTGGAGCTGCCATCTCAAACAAACGTGGATCCAAACCAAAATTACCATTCTTCCCTTTTAAAAGATTTACAAAAGGAGCAGTTACAGCAAAATCGGTACGGTCAATAAAGGCAACCCAAAACGGGGAACCATTTAAATCACTATCCTCATAAGTTTGAACTGCATTATCAGCATTCGATTCAAATACACCTGAACTAATTGCCGTAGCGATAGCGGCATTAGCGGCTCCAGCATCTACAGATTTATAGTTTGTAGCAACCCTCAATATTAATGAATTTGCAAACTTTTTCCATTTAGTAGCATCTCCACCAAGAACATTGTCTCCAGAAATAAACACCGGTTCACTAGTATTAAGCATATCTGCAGATTCTCTTAGTTCCTTTAAGATATCTGGATAGATTTTTTGTTGCTTCGCAAATTTTGGCGATAAAAATTCATCGATCTGCAAGGCTTGAAAATCTGGATCATCATTACCATAAGAATAGTAAGGAACATCTCCGAAGAAATTTGTCAATTCATAAAATAAATAAGACAACATAATTCTTGAAGCAGCAATCTGGTTATCGTTGTTTCCAACGGAACTAGCTTCTTCTGCCGTCACCGGATCGGTATTTATATCAATGATCGATTTAAATTCTTGGGCCACAAGATAAGATGTTTGATAAATACTTTGGGCGCTGGTCTCACGATAAAGATATCTATCCTCATCAGCATACGCAATTTGACCCCAATATTCCATCCAGTTAAGATCTAACCTACCATGGTTAAATTCGTTTCTGGAAAAATCGGTGAATTGCTTCGTCGCACTGTTAAAAATTGTATTGGGTAATACAGATTCTGGTGCGTTCGGGTTCTCATTTAATTCTTCCAAGCCAGAGTCACACGATGTAAAAAGTGCAATCGACAGCAGGAATATACTTGATAAAACTATTTTTTTCATAACTTTTTTTAGAATTTTAATTGAACATTAAATCCGACTGAACGGGTTGATGGCAAAGCACCACCCTCAGATCCTTGAATGTTACCACTACCTGCCGTAGCAACTTCAGGATCAAAATTGTCGTTGCTTAGCCCCCAAGTTGCAAGGTTTCTTCCAAATACGGAAAGCGTAATTGCATCAAGGCTTCCTGTAAATTTTTTAGGAAGTGTGTAACCCAATGTTACTTCGCGAAGTTTAACATAACTTGCATCAAAAACATTCTGAGCATCGTTACCGAAGTAAAAATCCGTTCCCCAAGCTTGTGCTGAAATAGCAGTTTCATTAGGAGCAGTGTTGGTAACGGTGTAAGAACCATCATCGTTATAAGTAACATCACCAGTAACACCCTCGTTTACTACACCATCAACACGTATGTTATTTGCTGCGGTAGATTCAAGAATACCAGAATAATGACCCCATAAGTTGGTAAGTGATCTATATACACCACCTTCTTGTACATCAATAAGGAAAGATAGGTTTAAACCTTTATAAGAAAAGGAGTTTCTAAAGCCCATATTGTAATCAGGAAGTACAGATCCTAAATTTTCAACCTTTTGTGTTTCCATATAGTAACCATTCGCATCAACTACTTTATTTCCGTCATTGTCAAAAACATAATTGGTTCCAACAATCTGTCCGTAAGATTCGCCAACTACTGCATTAAGAGTAACACCGTTAAAAGGATAAGTAGCCAAATTCAATGATTCCACCCCTGGAAGCAATTCCTGAAGTTCGTTTTTGTTTTTGGCGAAATTAAAGGTGAAATCCCAGTTAAAGTCGTCACTTCTAATAGGTGAAATGTTTACTAACACCTCAACACCCTTGTTTGTTAATACACCGGCGTTTGTAAATGTTGAACGATAACCTGTAGATGGGTCTAATTGTATAGGAGTTATTAAATCCGTTGTTTTTTGATCATAGTACGTAAAGTCAAAACCTATTCTTTTGTTAAGGAAAGACATTTCCAGACCCGCTTCAAAAGTATCAACAAACTCAGGTTTTAGATTTGGGTTTAACTTGATAGATGAGTTCTGAAACTGGACAACCTGTTGGAAAGGACCATCAGAAATAAACGTATTATTTAGATTGTATGCATCTGTATCATTACCTACACGTGCAACACCCCCTCTAATTTTACCAAAGGATAGCCATTTCGCATCAATAAGTTGTGAAAACACAAAGCTACCGTTTAATGAAGGATAAAAGTAAGAGTTATTATCTGCAGGAAGCGTAGAAGACCAGTCATTTCTACCCGTTGCGGATATAAATACTAAACCGTCATATCCAAAAGATACCGAAGCAAAAAGACTGTTCACCCTTTTTCTTGAATCATTTTGAGGCTGTATTCCAGGAGGTCCAGTAATAGGGGCATTAGAGTTGTTCAATGAATAAATACCAGGAGTCGCCAAACCGCCATTTGTTACCAAACTAGTTCTATGTGTTTCAACATCTCTTCTAGTACCTCCAACAAAACCGTTAAAGCTAAGTTTGTCATTAAAGAAGTTTTTGTCATAATGCAAACGTGCTTCATAGTTTAGTTCACTAAAAGTTCTGTCAGCATTTGAATAAGAGGACGTCGCTTGTGAGCCTACAGCAACTCTTTCTTGAATTCTAAGACTGTAGGTATCTGCATATACTTTACCAACAACATAAAGACCATCGGTTAGATTATATTGCGTTCCTACGTTACCGAACCATCTTGTTCTCTTGTCTTCTGCAGTATTTTCATATAATGTCCAGTATGGGTTATCCGTATAAAGGATGGTAGGATCATTATAAGCTGTTCTGTTCCAAGATCTTTGTGTACCGTCTGGATTTTTATATTTTTTAAGTCTATCATAATCCAACTGAGTTTGACCAAATTGGTATAATTGCTGAATAACACCCGTACCGGTATAACCCGTAGCCGGCCTGTTAAAACCGTCTGTACTTGTAAAGTTAACACCAGCATCGAATTTTAATTTTTCGCTAATTTGGGCTGAACCGTTAAAGTTAAAAGTTGTTCTCTCCAACTCTGTATTCGGAACAATACCTTCCGTTTGCGAATTGTTTATGGAAAGTCTCATTTGAGCCTTGTCACTCCCTTGCGTAAAGGATACACCATTATTACGCGTCATACCTGTATTAAAAAAGTCCTTCTTATCAACATCAGGATACTTCCATTCTCTCGGATTTAAATAATCAGCTGGAAATGCTGGATCCAAGTTATCCCATTGCAATACTTGTTGCCCGTCATAAAGAGGCCCCCAAGATTCATCTGTTGAATAATCTGCAATATTATAGGTAGTTCCATTAATAACAGCCGTACTAAAAGTAGATTGCTCAAAGGTACTCGCATCTCCTGCACCACCACCATAAAGCTTTTGAACTTTAGGAAGAATGCTCACTTGGTCAAAAGTAACACCAGAGTTAACTGTAACCGTAGCCTTACCTTTCTTACCAGTTTTAGTAGTAATCAAGATTACACCATTGGAAGCTCTTGAACCATAAAGTGCTGCTGCTGCACCACCCTTAAGTACGTTCACGCTTTCAATATCATCTGGGTTAACGTCAAAACCAGCATCACCATAATCTCTACCACCGCCACCATTCTGTGTAGCTGTAGAGTTATAGTTACTGTTATCTAAAGGAATACCGTCCACCACTATCAATGGTTTGTTTTCCTGGGTTATGGAACTAGCACCACGTAAAAGAACACGTGTAGAACCACCCAAGCCACCTGATGGTGACGAAATACTAACCCCAGCAACTTTACCGGAAAGTGCACCTAATGCACTGGTTGGTCGTGTTTCATTTAATTCTTCGCTACTAACCTGTTGAGTTGAATACCCTAAGGATTTCTTCTCACGGCTAATGCCAAGTGCAGTTACTACTACTTCGGTAAGAGCTTCCCCACCTTGCATAGCAACATCTATCGTATTTGAGGCCCCAACCGCAATCTCTTGGGTCTCAAAACCTACATAACTATACACAAGTGTTTGTCCCACTGCTGCTTCAATGGAGTAATTACCATCAAAGTCAGATTGCGTTCCAGTACTTGTACCCTTTATAATTATGTTAACTCCTGGAAGCGGCAAGCCTGTGTCATCGGCTACTGTTCCGGAAATCGTTTTTTCCTGTGCAAAAGAGAGCTGCACAATCAACACTATTAATAGTGTTAAAATTCCACTAAACTTTGTTTTCATTTTTTTGTTTGTTTGAATTAGCACTCCAAAAGTGCCAATAAAATCCCACAATTCCAACTTTTAATCAAAGTAGATTATGAAAATATTATCAAAAAGTTGTTTTGAAACCGCTGTTTTAAGGCGAATTTTAAGTTAATTTTTTGCAAAGGCCTGATTTTCTTAGGTTTTCAAGAGCAATAAAAAGATAGTTCACTAAGTAATGTCAACAAAAAATAATGAAAAAAAAACCTAACAGTTTATTAACAATTGACGAAACTACCCAAAGAATGCCGTTTTTGAGCATTTTCATCCCTTACGGTCAAAAACAATTTTTACACCATCAGTGTTAAATTATTGAAATAACAATAATTAAACAATCATTCTATTCGAATTTATAAAACCACCTATCTCTAATAATAAAAAATTATCGATCTGAACTCGCTCCCTTAAATTGCTGAGAATTGCTTTTGAAGAGCACATTAAAGGTTATTTGTTATTCTCTATTATTATTGTTTATTATTATTTATTTTAATAAATATAAAATGGAAACACATATCAAAGCAGCATAAATAAAAAAACCACCCGTCTTTCGAGGGGTGGTCTTGTTGGTCTGTAAAAAACCTTGCGGAAAGCTACTTCTTCTTAGGAGCAGCTTTCGGAGCCTTTTTATCATCCTGCTTTTTAGCTTGTGGGCTTTTAGCAGTCTGTGGCTTTTTGCTTTGCTTGTCTTGTGGCATAACAATTATTTTTTTGAATTAACACTATAAAGGTAAAAATAAGTCAAGATATAATATTCTCTTGTTAGCTAAAATTTAACAGAGAAAACCTATGCCATATATGCCTTACACTCTTGTGCGCAGTTTCTGCAAGCTTCCGCACAATCCTTACAGTGCTGTGCATCGTGCTTTCCACATTCATCGGCACACATAGTACAGATTTTTTCGCAGTAAGCAACTAGTCCTTTCACTTCTTTGAAATTCATAGCTAAAAGCTGGTTTAGTGTACTGCAGACTTCTGCACAAACCCTATCCGTGCGAATGCAGTTTACCATCATTTTTACATTTTCCTCATCAAGGCAAGCGTCGGCACAATAATTACAGTGATTGATACAATTACCTAAAGCGTGTATTAATTTTTCGTTTTTCATAATATTTTATTTTGATATTCAAATTACGAAATTTCACCACTCCTATATATTAAGGAAATTATAAAAAAATTTAATGGCCGCCGTCCTTATGGTCGTCAACTACCTTTGGATCACGGTATTTACAGCAAGCGTCAATACTTTCATAAACAATGTCTTCCGCCTTTATGTCTTCCGTATCATGACCGCTGTCTGCAATGCTTTGTTGTATTTGGGCAAGATCAGTTTTCTTTTCGTTGTAGATTAGTTGTAGTTCGTGTGTATCTACACTCCATGTGGCCGATTTAACTCCTTTCGCCTGAATAGAAGCCTTTTCTATACGGTCTTTACACATGCCACAAACACCGTCCACGTCAATCGTGGCTTTTGCGTTTTTGTTTTGCGCGAAACCAGTCGCTCCTATAAATAATACACTAATAATTAAGATTGCTTTTTTCATATTTGTTTTATTTTCTATTTATATTATTATTTATTATTACTATTATTTATTACTATTATTTATTCTTTATTGCTATTATATACTCTTGGCTACATCCACCTCTTCGGCAGTTTTTAAACTGGAGAACGCATACAAGCAAAGATTACTAATTTAACCTATATCGTAAACCTGCGTAATAAGAGCTTCCAAAAATGGGCCCGTACACGTAGGTTGTATCAAAACTTGAGCCGAACGGATTATCACTTCCAATGATCGGGTTTTGTTGTTTTACGTTTGTAATATTCTCGCCACCAACGTATAATTCAAAGTTAGATGAAAAAACCTTGGTAATCTGTGCGTTTAAAGTTGAAATACTGGGTGAAAACTCTGAAAGACCAATAGTGTTTAAGTAATTTTCTGTGGAAGCGAATCGTTGCTCCCCTATAAAATT
Organism: Aequorivita capsosiphonis DSM 23843; assembly: GCF_000429125.1. Taxonomy (GTDB): domain Bacteria; phylum Bacteroidota; class Bacteroidia; order Flavobacteriales; family Flavobacteriaceae; genus Aequorivita; species Aequorivita capsosiphonis. Next base: position 343,057 of record NZ_AUBG01000006.1, on the reverse strand, counting down.
ATAAGTGGCATCGAATCTCCAATTACCCCCTTTCGAAGTTTGATGTGTTTGATAGGAAACATTTGCGAAAAAACGATGATTGGGCGTAAGCGGCGTTTGCTTTTTGCCGTTGCGATAGGTGGTTTCCACATCGTAATATTTATAAGCAAGCCTAAGATCCAAATGTGTCAGTATATTTAGATTAAATTCCGATTGAAAATTATTTGAATAACTTTCACCTTCTAAGTTATAAAAATTGATTTCAGTAGGGGTCTCAAAATCTACTACTATTTGATTTACAAAATCAGTTCTATAAAAATCAACGCTAATATCTGCTCTTCTATTAAACAGATTGAAACCTTGCATATACGAAACGCCGTAGTTCCAAGCAATTTCCGGATCAAGGCCGTAAACAGCTCCCCCATTCCCTAGAATATTAAGGCTTCGTGAAGTTGCAAAAATCTGCTGATTTTCGGTGAAAATATTCGCGCTTCGCTTTCCTCTTCCCGCAGAAACCCGAAAAGCAGATTTATCCCAAGGGGTGTATCGCAAGTGAAAACGTGGCGTCACAAATGTTCCTAGTCTATTATGAACATCGGCACGGATTCCCAGATTGAAATTTAAATCGCCCATATTGTCAAAATTGTATTCAAAAAATGCTCCAACAGAGTTTTCAATCCTGCCAAAGTTTTCTGTCAACACCAATTCATCATAATTATCATAGGTTGCACTCAAGCCCGTTTTAATCTTATGTCGTGAATCACTGATAATAGAGTTGTACATTAAGCTTGCATACAGACTGTTATGCTGAATATTATAATCATTCAATCCAAAATAAGATTCCTGTTCGTGATGGCTATAAGCAAGTTGCAAACCACCACTTTGCCATGGAAGATCGGGATTCACAAAGCCGAATTTTCCTGAAGCTTCAAACCGCTCGGTCTTTATTTCGCTACCCCAGGCATTAGTAGTTCCACGATCCTTTTTTGGATCAAAAGAGCGCTGGCCAGTCTGCTTTTCATCATTTAAATATCTAAAATCGAAAAAACCGACATAACCGTTTTCCTGATCGGTATATTGCCAACGGTTCATTAGGTTCACCTGTTGCATCAATGGCGCGTCCAAAAAGGAATCATCATTTTTATCAAATTCCATTTCACGCATATTTCCGTGAATGTATAGTCCAGTGCTCCATCGCTCAGAGACTTTGGTATTTAGATGTGTGTTCAGCTCAAAACGCCCATCGCCAGAACCATAAGCATTTACAAAAAGCCTATCGTCACTCATCGGCTTTTGCAGTTCGGCATTAATTTGCCCGGCAATGCTTTCATATCCATTTACTACGCTGCCCGCTCCCTTGGTAATCTGGATACTCTCCACCCAGGTTCCTGGAATAAAGCTCATTCCATAGGCTTGAGAAGCCCCACGAACACTTGGCACATTTTCAGTGGTAACCATAATATACGGACTGGTAAGGCCAAGCATTTTTATCTGTTTGGTTCCAGAGATAGCATCAGCAAAATTAACATCAATGGAGGGGTTGGTCTCAAAACTCTCCGCCAGATTGCAACACGCAGCCTTTAGCAACTCAGCACTACTAACGTTAATCACGTTTTGCGATTGTAAGAAAGATCTTGAGCTTGCCTTTTGGCGCGCTGAAATAGTAACCTCATCCAAATCAGCAGTAGATTTTAACGAATGTGATATTCTCTTGGAAGAATTTACGGAAATGGTATCCGTTTTATAACCCACAAAACTGATAAGCATTTTTTTGTATTCAGGCTTATATACAATTTCAAAGTTACCGTCAAAATCGGTAACCGTCCCCACAGAAGTGCCCAACCAATAAATGTTGGCGCCACCAAGTGGAACTTCTTCGGTATTTATAGTTTCTGTTATGATTCCTGTTACTTTTTCTTGTGAAAAAACACAAAATGGAAGTAAAAGGAATAGTATTAATATTTTTTTCATATTTATTTATGTTGACGTACGATTATGTTCGTCATTTTTGATGTGAAATTTTAAACTTGAAACCAGAATTTGAACTAGCAAGGGTGGGATAAGTGTCTTAATGAATAAATAGTTCGATTTAAAACATGCTAGCCGACCTTAAAATTTGTGGTGGCATTGCGACTTCAGTCCATTGTTCTATAAAATTCTGAATTTTAAATTGATTTTATTTTATATATAAAATCACCCCTAGAAGATGGGGCTTTACTCTTCGTGCTATCTCGCTAGCCTAACTAAGAAAGCAGTATGGCTTCGGTAGCGCAAAGATCTAGGAAGTATCAAATTAGAAAAGTCTCGTATAGAATGTTTAGATTCTGTTCGAGTGGTGGCGGATTATAATCCGCAAAGAAAGATTTTTGTATGGAAGCGATCTCAACTTCATGAAGGAGAAATACAGAAATAAAAGAAGCTACCAAGGTTTTATGGAGTTTTACCTGAAATGAAGCCTTTGCAAAATCATCGTCAATTTGTATTTTGGTAATATGGTTTTTGCAACAATCATGAACGTCAGGAATAGACTCTTCATCTCCACAACCGGAGTTTGAATTCGCTGTTTGTATTCCGCAGGAAAGGTGTTTCTCGCCCAAAGTGACTTCAGCCATCATTTCCATGCCACCGCAAAAATGTTGCGCGTAGGCTATGCCAGAACTGCTGGCCAGCATCAACACCGAAATGAATATGGAAATCAATTTTTTCATTGTATCGGCAAAATACAAATATTATTTTAAAGAGTCGATCGGTGGATGAGTTGAATAGTTTAGGAGTTTAGAAAAAAAACAGTTATGGTTTTAACCTATCTCTAGTTTTTTACAAAAAATAAGTCAGCAACAAAGCGGTCTTCCAAATGCATTTCTCCATCAGTCAAATTATACACCCATTTTTTTTCATCTATTTTTACTAACAATGCTTTTGGCCCTGTTGTATCTCCTGGATAATAATCCTCTCCAAAAAAATATTCATGTTCGCCATTTGAGTGTATAGCATTTTCTTCGCCAGAAACTACTAAAGTTTCATTTTCATTAAAACGATAAAGTATGTTCTCCGCTGAATAATCAAATGTGGTCGGTCCGGCAACTCCATTAATCACAGTTCTCATTAATTTCCATTGACCAACAATTGCATTTGTCTCGGCATCATCATTTTTTGAGCAACCCAAAACGGTTACTAGAGTCAATAATAAAATCAGTATTTTTTTCATAACAACTAAGATATAAATTCACACAAAGGATGCTTACTTTATTTAAAAGTTGCGTCTGGTTGTTTAACAATTATATACTGCAAACTGCCACTGAAAACTGGTACTTTTTTACTTAATCTCAGCATCTACTCTACCGCATTTTAGCATTTTATCACCAAAATATGGGTTTAGGATATCTCTACTTGTACTTATCCAAGATGCTCCTTTATTATTAAAGGCCATGGGGCAGTATTGTTTGTAAACAGTTCCAGATTTCAATGCGCCCTGAAGCATTGCTTCTACACCAGCAGTCAAGGCTTCAAAATTTTCGCGTTGCACCTTTACATCTTTCGAATCTGCCATAGCGGAAACCGCATTCTGAGTTGCTTCGTCAGCATTCATCTCTTTAAGAAGCGTCATCAATTTGGAAGATTCAGAAGCGGTTTGATCTGCATTGGTATTTATCAAAGCACTTTCAATATTTAGATATTGCTCGAAAACAGCTTCAACCTTTGGATCGTTAAATTCGGCCTCTACTTCTGCCACTTCATACGTTTTAGTCGCATCTGCAGTATTGTCCACCGTAACTACTTCAAGTTCTGCTTCGTTTTGTTTTGAATTGTCCTTGCAGGATGTAAAAGCTATACCAATGATAGCAAAGAAAACAATAGATAAATTTTTCATTTTTTAAGAAATTTAGAATTTCAAAGATATTAAAATTTCATTGGGTTTTATACTTCTGAAAATAAAAGGCAGGAAGTAAGATGAGTAGAAACAGAGGTTGGATGAGAAACCTTCGTATATAGAAGAGAATAAGGTGTCCATGAACGCCTTCCGAAGTAAAAATAATAAAACTAAAAGCCAGAAAAAATATTGCAAATAACAAAAAGTAAAGTATCGCCGACAGTTTGATTATATCTTTATCCCTAAACACCAGCCACAAAATAGCAAAGGATATAAGCGTGTTTAACAAAAACCGAAGTACAATTCCCGTTTGAAGCGCAAAAGTATCTACCTCTGGGAGGGGTTTACTTTTATAATCCATTTTAAAAAAGTCCAATAATGGATCGTAAAACAAGCTGTCTTCATAGGCTCGAATGAGGACCAACAGGCCGACTAGCACAACAATACCTGATATTTTCAAAATTTTTCTCATTCTGAAGTTTTCGGCTTTAGCATCCGCACCCAGATCATCCAAAGTATAAAAACCATGCCGTAAATGATTCCTGGAAAAATTACGGAATGTAAGATATTTTCATACTCTGGAAACTTATATAAGCCTACTGCTAAAATAGCTATTCGTAAAATATTCACTACATAAATCAAGACAGTACCCGCCAAAAGGAATACCAATGTTTTTTTAAAATTTTCAGAAAAAGCGATGATAAAGGAAACAAATAAGATAACAATGCTGATGGAATTACAACCCTCAACAATACTAACGGAGTAGCTATTATCAATAGTCAATAACACTGCTTCTTCCAATTTATAAGGTCTCAATTGCGCATGATAACCAAAACTATCCACTACTGCCCCACTCTGTCTAGCAACCAAATTGGTGAAGTAATCTGGAAAATAACCAGTATTGATAGCTATTTTCAAATAGAGGGTGTATAAAATGCTCAGCAATAAATAAGAGCCCAAAAACAACACTACAAAACGAACAACGATTTTATATTTTTTAAAGAGCTCTTTCAAGAGTTAAATTTTTCGAAGAAATAATTTTGTTTATTGTTTGTCAAAATAAGAAGCCTTAACATTTAGTTTTTAACAAAAATACAGGATTTGTTGTTGGGGTTTGTAAATCAATTCAAATTACTTTTGTTATACCAAATTAATTTAAAAAACCCATTATGTCTTTTATACATTTAAAGTCAAAAGTAAAGACTATTCTCTCCAATGATGCTGAAAGCACGGAGCAACGCCTAAAAGAAGTTTGTGAATTATTACAATCATCCGTAGGTTATTACGATTGGGTTGGATTTTATTTCGCCAAGGAGGCCGAGAAAACCCTTCATCTAAAGGCATTCGCAGGTGAGCCCACAGACCATGTTGTAATCCCTTTCGGAAAAGGTATTTGCGGGCAAGTGGCAGTTTCCAACAAAAATTTTATCGTGTCAGATGTTACAGCGCAAGACAATTATATAGCTTGTAGCATCACCGTAAAATCTGAAATAGTAATTCCACTCTTCAAAAACGGTAAAAATATTGGCCAAATCGATATCGACTCACACTTAGAAGATCCATTTTCTGAAGAAGACGAGCGGTTTTTGGAATGGGTGAACGAAGAAGTTGCGGTTATACTTTAGTTTTTTTGATTTAATATTCTTAGCGCAACTTCTGAGTAAATTCCAAATCTTAAGCACCAAATTCCAAAATTTCTAGATCATGCGTTTGGAATTTGGAATTTGATTTTTTGGTGCTTGCGCAGTTTTACATCCCAGTCCGGATGGCCTCCACCGGATCTAATTTTGAAGCTGAGATAGCTGGTAGAATTCCGGAAATCAAACCAATGGCCGCACTGATCGCGGTACCGATAAACATATTCCACGGAGAAAGTACAAATTCAAAATCGCCCGTGAATTGAGAAGCGAGAATTGAGACTATAAAAACTAAAAAGAGTCCAATTAACCCTCCGATTACAGCAAGAATAACTGCTTCAAACAAAAATTGAAACAGAATAAATTTATTCTTCGCCCCTAAAGATTTCTGAATACCAATCAAATTGGTCCGCTCTTTTACGCTAACAAACATAATATTCGCAATCCCGAAACCACCTACAAGCAGTGAGAACCCACTAATTATCAGGCCGATAATATTCATACTGCCAGTGATATTATCGATAAAATCTGCAAAACCTTGCAACTGATTCACAAAAAAGTTGCTTATTTCATCAGGTTTTAATCCGCGTTTGATGCGAAGTTGCTGGGTTAACATGGCAATAAACTCATCATTATCAACGCCTTTTTCTGGCTTTACAACAATCTGCGGAAATGTATTTTTGTTATTGTCACCATAGATTCTTCTCACCACATTAACGGGCATCCACACCGAGGTGTCTTTTGAACCTCCGAAAAGACTTGTCCCTTCTTTTTCCAGAACCCCAATCACATTAAACTTTCTCCCGTAAATTCGAACTTCCTTTCCTATGGCATTTGCCGAATTTCCGAATAACTGATTCGCAATCTCGTCACCCAAAACTACGACCATGGCGCCGCTATTTGATTCGGAGCCATTAAAAAATCGTCCCTCCGCAAGTTTTAGCGATTCTATATAATAATAGCTTTCTGTGACCGCGCCAATAGGCACATTATCCACTTGCTTATCTTCGTATTTTACGCTCTCATTTGGCACACCTAAGGTAAAAGTTGCTTCGGCCAAATTTGGGGTACTGCGTTCAATATATTGGTATTCATCGTAAGTTACATCGGGAAATTGCTGCCATTTCCAACGTGGAATATCCGTGGGACCAAAGTTGAAACGCATGATGATGATGGTACTATTGTCTAACCCGCTAATACTTCCTTCAATTTCCTTTTTCAAGGAATCTACCGCCGCCAAAACCGCAATAATTGAAAAGATACCAATAGTTACACCCACCAATGAAAGAAACGTCCGCAGTTTATTGGTGCGCAACGCATTGATGGCAAAATTGAAACTCTCCTTTAAAACGCGAAGGTAGATTAGCATTTAGATTTTAGATTAACGTCCCGATAGCTATCGGGAGATGATTTTCATTTTCGATTTCATTTTCGATTTCGATTTCAATTTGGGTTCCTGAGCGAAGCCGAAGGACGATTTCGAACTGGTTGATAAATTTATAAAAAGTAAGACGTTTTCTGTATGCTTATGTTACAAATTTACTATTCAATTATGTACTTTTGCACCTTAATTTTTCATAATGAACAATTCCAAGAAAATTACATCCGCTTTAATCTCTGTTTTTGACAAAGAAGGTCTTGCGCCAATCGTTAAAAAACTGAACGAACAAAACGTAAAAATTTACTCCACAGGAGGAACCCAAAAATTCATCAACGACCTTGGAATCGAGGTTATTGCCGTTGAAGATATAACAGATTATCCTTCTATTTTGGGCGGTCGTGTAAAAACACTTCATCCAAAGGTTTTCGGTGGAATTTTAAACCGTCAAGACAACGAAAGTGATGTTGCCGAAATGGCACAATATAACATCCCGCAACTAGATGCGGTGATTGTAGATTTATATCCTTTTGAAAAAACCGTTTCTTCGGGTGCTTCAGAAGCAGATATCATTGAAAAAATTGATATCGGAGGCATTTCGTTGATTCGTGCTGCGGCAAAAAACTTTAAGGATACCATCTGCGTTTCTTCAGTGGAAGACTACGCTGAGTTTTTGGAATTGCTTTCAGAAAATAACGGAGAAATTGCCTTAAAAGATCGCAAGCGTTTTGCTGCAAAATCTTTTAATGTCTCTTCAAATTACGACACTGCGATCTTCAACTATTTTAATTCCGAGGAAAAACTTTCAGCATTCAAAATAAGTGAAACCAACGGCCAGGAACTTCGTTATGGCGAAAACCCACACCAAAAAGGGTTTTTCTTTGGAAATTTTGATGAAATGTTCACCAAACTTCACGGGAAGGAATTGAGCTACAACAATCTTTTAGATGTTGATGCAGCAGTAAACCTGATGAGCGAATTTAAAGGGGAAGCGCCAACCTTCGCCATTTTAAAACACAACAATGCCTGCGGAATCGCACAACGCGACACGATACAACAAGCATATATGGCAGCATTGGCAGGCGATCCTGTTTCTGCTTTCGGAGGAATTTTAATTAGCAATGTGGAGATTGATGAAGCTACTGCAAAGGAAATTCACCATTTGTTCTGCGAAGTAGTTATTGCCCCTTCTTTTTCAGCAAAAGCTGAGGAAGTTTTAAAAGGAAAGAAAAATAGAATATTATTGATCCAGAAAGATGCCGTACTTCCCTCAACAACGGTTAGAACTTGTTTAAACGGAGTTTTGGTACAAGACAAGGATAATATTACCGACACTAAGGAAATTTTAACGCATGCAACAAACAATAAACCGAATTCAGATGAGTTAGAAGACTTGTTATTCGCTTCAAAAATTTGCAAGCACACAAAATCTAATACAATTGTTTTAGCAAAGGGCAAACAACTTTGCGCCAGCGGAACCGGCCAAACCAGCCGCGTAGATGCATTAAGGCAAGCAATTGATAAAGCAAAAGCCTTTGATTTTAACCTTGAAGGAGCCGTAATGGCAAGTGATGCTTTTTTCCCGTTTCCAGATTGTGTGGAAATTGCGGACAACGCAGGAATAACAGCTGTAATACAACCTGGAGGCTCTATTAAAGATCAATTGAGCGTGGACTATTGCAACGCCAACGAAATGGCGATGGTATTTACGGGAACACGTCATTTCAAGCATTAAATTTTATTACATTTGTTAAAACCAAAATCCAACGCCTTAACAATCAAACACCACGAACTATAAACTATGGGATTTTTTGACTTCCTGACTGAAGAAATAGCCATTGACCTTGGTACTGCAAATACCCTTATAATCCATAACGACAAAGTTGTGGTGGACGCTCCGTCTATTGTTGCACGCGATCGCACAACGGGAAAAATAATTGCTGTTGGCCGTGAAGCTGCGATGATGCAGGGAAAAACTCACGAAAACATCAAAACGATTCGCCCATTAAAAGACGGTGTAATTGCCGATTTTGATGCGAGCGAAAAGATGATAAACATGTTTATCAGCGACATTCCCGCGCTTAAGAAAAAATGGCTAAAGCCTTCCTTAAGAATGGTTATTTGTATTCCTAGTGGAATTACAGAAGTGGAAATGCGAGCAGTAAAAGAAAGTGCCGAACGCGTTAACGGAAAAGAAGTTTATCTTATCCACGAACCTATGGCTGCGGCAATTGGTATTGGCGTTGACATCATGCAACCGAAAGGAAATATGGTGGTAGATATAGGAGGTGGAACTACGGAAATTGCGGTAATCGCTCTTGGTGGAATTGTCTGTGACAAATCTGTAAAGATTGCGGGAGACGTTTTTACCAATGACATTGTTTATTATATGCGAACCCAACACAACCTGTATGTTGGTGAAAGAACTGCTGAAAAAATTAAAATACAAATCGGTGCTGCTACCGAAGATCTTGAGCTTCCACCAGATGAGATGGACGTACAAGGTCGTGATTTGCTAACTGGAAAACCAAAGCAAGTACAAACATCTTACCGAGAGATTGCAAAGGCGCTGGACAAATCGATTCTTCGTATTGAAGATGCGGTTATGGAAACGCTTTCGCAAACGCCGCCAGAGCTTGCTGCTGACATTTACAACACCGGAATTTACCTTGCAGGTGGTGGTTCTATGCTACGCGGCTTAGATAAAAGACTTTCGCAAAAAACTGACCTTCCAGTTTATATTGCAGAAGATCCGTTGAGAGCAGTAGTTCGTGGTACGGGAATCTGTTTGAAAAATCTAGCCAAATTTAAAAGTGTATTGATAAAATAATTTTCAAAAGAAGTAGTTAAGCAGAAAAACTGAAATAAGACAGTCACCCATGTATGGCGTTGCTCGCATCAGAAAGCAGAATATTTTAACCCCACAAGGCAATGCAACAGATTATATTTTTCTTTATACGGAATAAAAACTTCCTGTTGTTTGCTGTGCTTTTTACTATTTCTGTTGCACTTACCATTCAGACGCACAATTATCACAATGATAAGTTTATCAGTTCGGCAAATTTCGTGACCGGCGGAGTTTATACTTTCAGAAATAATATTACCGATTATTTTGCGCTTAGAACTGAGAATGATGATCTGCTTGAAGAGAATCTACTACTTCGAAAAAAATTAGACCATTTAAAAGATATTGTTGCTGCACCCATTCCCGACAGCACCGTTATTCCTTCAAAATTTGAATATTTCGCAGCAAGGGTAATTAACAATAATTACGCAAATACCAAAAACCAACTAACCCTTGACAAAGGAAGAAATGACGGCCTATCCATTGATTTAGGCGTAATTTCTTCAAAAGGAATTGTAGGTATTTTAAGTGATATCTCTAATAATTACGCAACCGTTCAATCTATTCTGAACACCAAAAGTAGAATTAACGCAAAGCATAAAATTTCAGGACATTTTGGCTCTCTAAAATGGAACACAAAAGATCCAAACGTCGTGCAACTTATTGATATTCCCAGATTAGCAGAAATTGAAAAAGGAGACACTATTGTTACCGGTGGAAGATCTACTATTTTCCCGGAAGGAATATTAATAGGAACCGTGAAAGATTTCCACTTGGATAACGACGACAACTATTATTATGTAAACATTCAGCTTTTTAATGATATGACAAGTTTAGAGCACGTTTATTTAATAGAAAATAACGATGCCCAGGAAATTAAGGAATTAGAAAAACGAGTGGAAGATGAAAAGTAGTGATATCTTCATAAATATGGTCCGGTTTGTGGTGCTGGTATTTATTCAGGTGCTAATACTTAATAATATTAATCTTGCAGGATTTATAAACCCGTATCTATACATCATCTTTATATTGTTATATCCATTGGATGGGAATAAGGGCCTATTAATATTTTTAAGCTTCCTTTTAGGACTTTCGATCGATATATTTGAAGATTCAGGCGGTGTGCATGCGGCGGCTTGTGCGTTTATTGCCTACATAAGACCCGTTATTTTAAAGTATTCCTTTGGAGTTAGTTATGAATACAACAATGTGAAAATAAAAAAAGCAGATCCAATGGAAAGGTTCACCTATATTGCTTCCTTGGTATTTATGCATCATTTTATAATGTTTGCTTTGGAAATTTTTAGTTTCGATCACATACTTCTTCTATTAAAATCCACGTTGTTCTCAGGTATATTTAGCATTGTTTTGATAATATGTACGCTGCTATTGTTTAATAAAAAAGTGAAATGAGAAAAATCATACTTATAGCATTGGTATTGTTTAGCGGTCTTTTGTTTTCCGCTAGGCTCTTCTATCTGCAGGTGTATGACAGCACTTCAGATTCGCTATACCAAAACAGCGCAATCAAGATCATGTATGATTTTCCGCAACGCGGTTATATGTTTGACCGAAATGGCGAATTACTTGTTTCCAACCAGCCGTCTTATGATGTCATGGTCATTCCTAGAGATGTTAAGGAATTGGACACTTTGGAGTTTTGTGGTTTGCTGAAAATCACAAAGGAAGATTTTAAGGAAATTCTTCATAAAGCAAATGTTTATTCGCCTCGACTGCCTTCGGTAGTGTTACCCCAATTGAATAAAGCCGATTACGCTTCTCTTTCTGAAAAGATGTATAAGTACGAAGGCTTTTATATTCAACGCCGCTCCCTACGTGAATATCAAGTAAACCATTCTGCCAACGTCATGGGCTACATTGCCGAAGTGAACAATGCAACCATAGAAAAAGAACCTTATTATCAAATGGGAGAACTTATTGGTACAGCTGGGGTTGAGAAAGAGTATGAAAATGTTCTCCGTGGAAGAAAAGGGGTTAAGTATATTCAAAAAGACCGCTTCAACCGAGACATCGGTCCTTATAAAGATGGGGTTTTCGACACTTTACCTGTAAGAGGAAACGATATCCAATTGACCATTGATGCCGCGCTTCAAAAATACGGCACTGATTTAATGATTCATAAAAGGGGAGGGATTGTAGCCATTGAACCTTCCACAGGAGAAATTCTCGCACTTGTTTCAGCACCAAATTACGACCCTGGATTATTGGTGGGACGAGACCGGTCTAAAAATTTCACTAAGCTGTGGTATGACACTATTTCCAAGCCACTATACGATAGAGGCTTGATGGGGGAATACCCACCGGGATCCCCTTTTAAAACCTTAACCGGGCTTATTGCTTTACAAGATCAAGTAGTAGGAGTTGATGAAACAATTAACTGTCCAGGAGGTTATTACTATAACGGCAGACGATTAATGAAGTGTCACGGAGCTCACGGACCAACTGCGATGGTACATGGAATTGCCCAGTCTTGTAATACATATTTCGCTGCGCTATACCGACGATCTATAGACAAGTATCCTACAGTACAGGAAGGGACTGATCATTGGAAAGCACATTTGGCCAGCTTTGGATTAGGTGATTTTTTGGGTTATGATTTACCGAGTGGCAAGAGAGGATTCATCCCAGACTCAAAGTTTTATAATAAATTTTATAATTACCCCAAATATAAATGGTTTTCTACAGCAACCATCTCAAACTCCATTGGGCAGGGGGAAATTTCCCTTACCCCCATACAAATGGCTAATTTTACCGCTACCATCGCAAACCGAGGCTGGTATTACACGCCGCACATAATTAAAAACATTAAAGGTCCAGACACTATTCCAGAGCCTTTTAAGGTAAAACATCATACCACTGTAGAACCCAAATACTTTGACCCAGTTGTGGAGGGAATGGCAGCTGTTTATAAAGAAGGTACGGCATCCTATATTCGAATACCAGGAATTGAAATATGTGGAAAGACCGGTACAGCCGAAAACTTTACCAGAATTGATGGCAAACGCGTCCAACTTACAGATCACTCCATTTTTGTAGCCTTTGCGCCGAAGGACAATCCGAAAATTGCTATTGCTGTTTTTGTTGAAAACGGCTATTGGGGCTCGCGTTGGGCAGGACGAATTGCAGGTCTTATGATTGAAAAATATCTAAAAGGCGAAATAACCCGCACCGATATGGAAAAATATGTACTCGATGGAAGTTTAGAAGATGAGTACGCCAAACCATACAGTGGTCAACCTTTTCCAATAAATCGATAATGACGGGAAGTAAAAATCACGTACGCTTTGATTGGTTGATCATATTTATTTATATGGCCTTAGTGTCCATGGGGTGGGTTAATATCTATTCCGCTTCATTAAGTGATGCTGCCAAAGGTTTTTTCGACTTTAGCCAAATCTATGGGAAACAGATGATTTGGATAGGCTTAAGCTTAATACTAATTATTTTCGTATTAGCAATTGAGTCTAAGTTTTACGAACGCTTTGCTAGTGTTATTTACATTGCGTCATTAGTTTCACTCTTGGGTCTTTTTGTCTTCGGAAGGACGATTGCCGGAACTACAGCTTGGTATGACTTTGGCGGCTTTAGCATCCAGCCAAGTGAATTTGCCAAAGCTGCTACTGCGCTCGCCCTTGGGAAATACGTGAGTGATATTCAAACGGATATGAAGGACCTAAAGAATCAGGTTGGGGCGTTTATTATTCTTGCACTTCCCGTTCTTTTGATTATTATGCAACCGGATCCCGGAAGTGTTTTGGTTTATGCCGCTTTTGTTTTTCCTCTTTATCGGGAAGGACTTCATGGTGTTTATCTTCTATTAGGACTTTTTACTATCGTTATCTTCGTTTCAACGCTTGCTTTTGGGTCAATCTGGGTGGCTTTGGGAGTTCTATTGATTGCTGGATTTATATTTTTCCGAAGAAGAAAAAAGAGACCCAATATTATAAAGTATGTATTAATCGCAGCCAGCTGTATCGCTTTGACTTTCTCAGTAAGCTATATATTTAATAATGTTTTTAAACAACATCACCGCGACCGCTTTAACATTGTGCTAGGGAAGGAAGTAGACTCCAGAGGCATCGGCTATAATACCCATCAAAGTGAAATTGCCATAAGCAACGGAGGTTGGTTAGGAAAAGGCTGGACAGAAGGAACGCAGACTAAAGGTAACTTCGTGCCCGAACAGCACACAGATTATATTTTTAGTACTGTAGGGGAAGAATGGGGATTTTTAGGCAGTATGCTTGTGGTATTGTTATTTGTTGGTCTTATAATTAGAATAATTTTTAAAGCCGAAAAGCAAAAAACCCAATTCGGAAGGGTTTATGGCTATAGTGTAGCCGCCATAATTTTTATTCATTTTTTCGTTAATATAGGAATGGTGACGGGAGTTTTTCCCACCGTTGGAATCCCGCTTCCCTTCTTTAGCTACGGAGGTTCTGCTTTATGGGGCTTTACTATTTTATTGTTTATTTTCGTAAAACTGGACGGCGCGAATTATCATTATACGTAGGAACAGGTCGGTACAGACAGGTCGCGACCTGTCCCTACTTCCTTCCCCAAGCCTTTAAATCAATCATCCGTTCCATTTTGTCTTCAACAGAGTCCGGCAGATGTGGAAAAAAATCGATTCCGGTTTTTGCCTCAATTTCGTCTATTGAAACTGCATATTCATAAAAAGATTTATCTGAAGGTTTATTCGGAATTAAAAATGCGATGGCTTTATGATTCCCATCGGTAACATCTACAACAATTTTATAAAATTCATTGGGAACTGAAACATTCTCATAGCCTATGCTTTTCATGTTTCCTTTTAAAACGCCTCCCGTCACTACATAAACTCCATCGTATTTATCTGCCCAAAAACGAACTTTCTGCTCTAATCTGTTCCAGATGCCGGCATTAAATTCGCGATCCTGCGGACTAATATTACTCGTTAAAAAGGTTTCATTGTAGGCTTCATAAGAATATTTTCGATCGCCTGCAGGGCACAAATGACCACGGTCGTATCCCGAATTTTTATAATTCCGCCAATCTGCAGATTTGGTTGACACACTTTTATCCTCATTAAAATACGGTCGTTCAAATTTATTTCGGGAGAGATCGCTATTCTTTAATTCATACGCCACCCATTCTGCCTGTTCGTGCTTTTCTGAATAAGAAAGCGTATAGGCGCCATGAGTTATGATGGCGCCAGTAGTAGAAATTGGCAAAAAAGAATCATCAAATTCTTCGGAATAAACCCGTTCAGAATTTGACGTTTTAGCTGATGAATTGGTATCCTTCTCGAAATAGTCTTCGGAATAATAGAGTCCAATGGTTACTAAAATGATTACTAGGGGATAAATGTATTTTCGGTTCATCTTTCGAAATATAGAATGAGGCTAATTACTTATAAATACTACCTTTTAATGAAGACAGATTAAAACACGTACTTATAAATATATCTCAAGCCCCTTTGGATCTTTAGTGTTGTTCCAAAACAATTGAATATCAATTCGATTTTTTTCCTCGAAAACCTCGTGAAAAACGGTAGTCTGTTTTGACAACACAAACATTCTAATCTGCCTCTTCTCAGATGGTTTACCCATGAATGGATTTGAAGCGAGAGCTTTCTCAAACGCCTCAACCAAATCAACAAATTTCATCGCCTCCTCTGCATTCCATTTTCTGAGTATAAAATCGATCTCATCCCTGAAAGTTAAATCAGCCAAAGTTGTCCAGTGGATTTTCATTTAAAATCCATTATTTTCTTTCGCGCCCTCTCTATTACTGTATCATGAGGAATAATTTGGTCATTGGCGCTCTGGGCCCTACTTTTCATAATTAACATTTGTACCTGTTCTGGCAGATCATCCCAAAAATCAGTGATTTCGATTTCGTGCTTAAAAAAATATTCAGCTCTTTCTATTTCCTCAACTGTTGAAATACCCATACATTTCTCAATCAACTTATATTTTCTCTCTGTAATATCCATCTTCAACTACTTTTAAATGTATCTCAAATATACAAATAGTTTGGCGAAATTTCTCCACCAATTAATTCCGCACATCCATCGCATCCCGTAGCGCATTCCCTATTAACATAAAAGCTGTTACAAGGCTCATAATCGCCAAGCCCGGAATTAATGCCAGAAACGGCTTCCCTAGAATAATATATGCGTAGTGATCTTTGATGATTCCTCCCCAACTTGGCATTGGGGGTTGGGCACCAATTCCTAAAAATGACAACCCACTTTCAATAAGAATAGCTCCCGCAAAATTGGCGGCAGAGATAATAATTACTGGCGCCATACTATTAGGCAAGATATGTTTTACGATTATTCTAAAATCATTAAACCCCAAAGCTCTTGCCGCGGTAACGTATTGCATCTGTTTTACGCCCATAACCTGCCCACGAACCACGCGCGCAACCTCCACCCACATAGTGAGCCCGACAGCGATAAAAACCTGCCAGAAGCCCTTGCCGAGCGCTAAAGTAATGGCTATTACCAAAAGCAATGTCGGGATGGACCAAGTAACGTTTATAAGCCACATTATTGCAGCATCCACTTTCCCTCCGTAATAACCCGCAATTGCCCCCATGGTAACACCAATTATCAAAGAGATAAAAACAGCAACAAAGCCGATAGCTAATGAAATTCGGATCCCAATCAGCATTCTGCTCAACAGATCGCGGCCGTATTTATCCGTTCCGAGCAGGAATGTTTTTTCAGAAATATATTTTTTAGAAATTTCACTTGCAGAAGTAACATCTGGGAAAAGTGCAAGTTTATAATCTTTTTGAAGGCCTTCAGCCGCATCGGAAGTGTATTCGGTGATTTCAATGGAATTATTTTTCAAAGTGAAATTTGAAATAGGTATTTCTGAATCGGCATTCTTTTTTCCGAAGAAGAAAACTGAAAATGGATTCTGGTCTTCCACCGCTGCAGGAATCGATAACATTTTTACAGAAAAACCAGGGTTTTTGGAATGTATGGAAAGATGCATTTGATTCGCATTCTGAGAATTATCAGGAGCCAAAGCATACGCAAAAATGGCAAGAAGCACACATAGAATCAAATACCCGAAACTAAAAACGCCCCAAAAGTTCTTTTTAAATTTCTGGAGCGCAATCTTTGATAAGGAGGTGGATTTTTTCACGCTTCAAATTTACTGAAAAATCTAGTGGAAGTGGATTAAAAATACCTTGCAGGTTAGATTACAGCTTATATTTATTTGAATTTTGACTGGTATCAAAAACCATTAAAATATAAAAAATCAGCACTTGAAGATATTTTATAATGCTCTTTAACTACTCGTCTATACGGTTCGCCCAATATCTCATCAGACTGCCATTGCTAGTTAAAAACAGTTTCTGAAATAGCTTTATGTATTTCCAATTGGACTTTTTTGGCGTATTCCGCGGAAAAATTTTCTTTATTGAATCTATAAATTCGTCTTAAATCTTCTTTTGCTATATTATCCCAGACAATCTTTCCAATTCTTGTCATTACCAGGTTCCCATTTCCTCTAGCAACTGGTCGTGATCGGTAAATTCGCCTGCTTCAATTCTAGCTTCTGCTTCCAAAAGTTTCTGCTTGTATTGCTCTTTTGTCAACATATTTCCTATTACGGTTTTACAGACAATTGTCGATGAATTATTTCTTATATCATCTACTTCAGCTAAAATCTCTTCTTCAGTTTCCAAAATCCATTTTGCAAGCTCTATTCTTTTGGCCTCGATATTCATTAGATTAAAATGTTTACAGTTTGACTATAATTGCATTAATTCAAGTAAAGTTACAAAATATTATTTTTTTGACCTATCTAAAAAAACCTGCAAGGTTTTCCTCTTCCAATGGACGAGTAAAAACCTTGCAGGTCAAGTATTATTATGTAACTCCTCTTCCTTTAGTGAGGAAATGTGAATACTTAGTTTTTTAGATCAGCCACTTTTTTGGCCTTAATATTATTGAGTTTTAAGTCTTCAAGCACGTGGATCGCTTCTTCAACATAAATATCCTTGCTCAAATTTTTATGCCATCTTTTACGCTTTTCAGATAAAGTGGTGTCCTGTTTCATTAAAGCCACTTCATAAGGCAATGATTCAAAAGTTAAATGGTTGTCATATTTATCTATGGAGTCAAAGCGTTTCGTTTCTATTTTGCGCTCTTCAATTTCGGCTGCATAGGCATCGTAATTTAAATTAACTTTCTTTTCATCTCTTCGCGTTTTTATCCACTTGGCATTGTCGTCAATTAACTGTAGCTCTTTATTTTTAGCCATGCGCTCCTTACTATTTTTAATGGTTTCTTCATAATCAATATAACCATCCCAAACCTTGTATTTAGCGGCATCTATTTTATCATAGGGCAATGGATTTGGATAATCTCTTTCACCTATATCAATATAGCTATAACGAGCTGGCATAACCACATCGCTCTTTACCCCTTCCAATTGCGTAGAACCTCCATTGACGCGATAGAATTTCTGCGAGGTCAATTTTAATGCTCCTAAATCGCCTAAATCACTATTCTGCAACCATTGGTTTAAATCTATTACATTTTGTACGGTTCCTTTTCCGTAGGTTTGTTTGCTACCTATAATAATGGCGCGTTCATAATCTTGCATCGCGGCAGCCAAAATCTCAGATGCGGAAGCTGAAAGCTCGTTGACCAAAATCACTAAGGGTCCGTCCCAAACTATCTCACTATCTCTATCCTCCAAGACTTCTTTATTTCCGGCAGAAGCCACTTGCACAACGGGGCCTTTCTTTATGAAAAGACCAGCAATATCAACGGCCGTTCGTAAAGAACCGCCACCATTACCACGAAGATCTACAACAAGGCCTTTCATACCTTCTTTCTTTAAACGGACAATTTCCTTTTTAACATCAGTCGCGGCATTGCGCTCCTTATAATTGTCCATATCAAAATAGAACTGGGGCAGATTTATAAGTCCGAACTTGCGCCCGTCTTTCTCCACAATGGAAGATTTGGCGTATGTCTCTTCTAATTCAACTACATCACGGGTTAATACTTTATCTGAAACGGTACCATCTACGTTTTTAATAGTAAGGGTAACTTTGGTTCCTTTGGGCCCTTTTATCAGTTTAACAGCGTCATCAATGCGCATTCCAACAATGCTAACAGCGTCTTGATCACCTTCCTGCTTCACCTTCAAAATAGCATCACCAACTTCAATTTTCTCGCTTCTCCAAGCTGGTCCGCCGCTTATTACATCAATTACGGTAATATAATCGTTCTTTTTTTGAAGCCTTGCTCCTATCCCTTCCAACTTTCCTGACATCTGCAGATCGAATCTGTCTTTGTCTGGTGGTGCGAAATAATTGCTATGTGGATCGTATTCCTCAACAATGGTATTTAAGTAAATGGAGAAATAATCTTTACGTTCCAAATCCTTTGTGAAATCAAAGTATTCATCCAAAGAAGTTTTGGTGGTTTCGCGGGCTTTCTTCTCTAATTCTGCCAAAGACTTCGGCTCGAAAGGTTCTTCTTCTTTAGCAGATTTCTCTTTCTTCTTTTTTGAAAAATCAGCATCCTCATCATCAGAATCTTCTTTAGGGGTAGTAATTCCTTTTTCTTTATTTTTTTGATCCTCCACTAAGTCATAGTAGCCTGAAAGTGTTGAAAACTTCAATTGTTGCTGCCAGCGCGCTTTCAAATCTTTCATCGATCCCGCATAAGCGAGCTTATCATAATCTACATTGATACTATCTTTCTTTGTAAAATCAAATGGCTGACTTAGCACTTCAGGATAAATTTTTTGAACATCATCCATTCGCTCGCGGAAACGGTTGTAAACTAAATCGAAGAAAGTAAGGTCTTTTTCCTTTATTTGATCGTCGATTTCTGTTTTGTACTTACTGAATTCAGCTATATCTGATGCTAAAAAGTAGCGTTTCAAAGGATCGAGACCATTTATAAAATTTTCGTAAACTTCAGTCGAAAACTCATCGTTTAAATCTTTAGGATCGTAATGTCCTTTCTGAAGTACGTAAGTAATTAAATCTAAAAGAAGCTTGTCTTTATCTGGATCGTTAAATTCCTTGGTAGTAAAACTGCAAGAAGCCACAGAAACGAAAACCGCCAAAAACAAAACTTTAAAATTCTTCCTCATTATCCGCATGGTATAGGTATTAAATATGAATGCTCTAAATTATACAAAAAACCGTGCCACAAAAGGAATCCGATACTAATTTTTTGTTAAACAGGTTTTTCCCGAACCCCAAGCAGAATTCAATCAACGAATGCTGTCTCTACAAGTGGAATAAATGTATTTTTGCTGTTCAAAAACGCAATCAATTATGGCAAAAAAGAGACCTTTAATTTTGGTAATAAACGATGATGGAATAAACGCTCCGGGAATTCGTGCTCTAATTCAAGTGATGAACACTATAGGCGATGTTTGCGTGGTGGCTCCAGATTCTCCACAAAGCGGAATGGGCCACGCCATAACCATAAATGATGCCTTGTATTGCAATAGTATAAAAGTGACAAATGGCGATCCGCATCAAGAGTTTAGCTGTAGCGGCACCCCTGTAGATTGCGTAAAAATAGCGGTAAATGAAATTTTAAAACGCAAACCAGACCTTTGTGTTAGCGGTATAAACCACGGTAGTAATTCATCCATTAACGTTATTTACAGCGGTACCATGAGCGCGGCGGTTGAAGCGGGAACTCATGGGATTCCAGCAATTGGCTTTTCACTTTTAGATTATTCGCAGGATGCAGATTTTGAGCCTTCTAAAAAGTATGTCAAGATAATCACCGAAGAAGTGCTTAAAAATGGGCTGCAAACAGGAGTGGTTTTAAATGTGAATATCCCAAAGCTATCCGAATCAGAAATAAAAGGGATAAAAGTTGCCCGACAAGCCGATGCACATTGGGAAGAAAAATTTGATAAGCGAACCAATCCTGTAGGCCGTGACTATTACTGGCTAACGGGTGAATTCGTCAATAAAGACAAAGGAGAAGATACCGACGAATGGGCGCTTTACAACGGCTTTGTATCAGTAGTTCCTGTTCAATTTGACTTGACTGCGCATCACGCAATAAAGGAACTAAACTCGTGGGATTTTCCCCCTAACCCCCAAAGGGAGAAGTAACGAAGGGTTAGAGTTAACGCTTGCTACATTTAAACAAACAAAACCCCACAACTGATAACTCATAACTCATAACTCATAACTGACAACAAAATAAATGAAACCACACGTAAGAGAAATATTGCTTGGACTGTTAATAGGTTTAGCAGCAAATTTGGCAGGAACTTATTTATACATATTCTTCTTCTCCGATTTTGGATTAAAGGAAACCTTAATAGGTGCTCTTGAAAACGATATTCTCGGAAGTCTGATTGCCTTAGGCGCCATTCTAAACTTGATTGTCTTTTTTATTTTTATAAAAAAGAATGAAATTTATCGAGCCAGAGGGGTGGTTTTGGCTACAATAATCGCAGCATTAGCAATCCTGATTTCAAAATTTTATTAATAAGAAGGAGTTTTCCCTAGAACTGAGTAACTTAGGAGGCAGATTCAATGTTCAATGTTCAATGTTCAATGCTCAATGCTAAATGCTAAATGTTCAATTTTGATTAGCTCTGATTATTGGCTTCAGCATCTTAAACTAAATATCAAACCATAAATAACAATAAAATGAGACGCGCTGTTTTTCCTGGAACTTTTGATCCAATCACCTTAGGCCACATAGATATCATTAATCGTGCACTTCCGCTGTTTGACGAATTGATTATTGCCATTGGAGTAAATGCCGATAAAAGAACCATGTTTTCCTTAGAAGAACGCATTGCCTTCATTGAAAAATCTTTTGAAGGAAATTTCAAGGTTAAAATAAAAAGTTACTCTGGACTCACTGCAAAGTTTTGTGTTGCTGAAAAAGCACAATTTATAGTCCGTGGACTGCGCAACACAACCGACTTAAATTATGAGCAACCAATAGCCCAAACCAATTATAAACTAGCAAAGATTGAAAGTGTTTTCTTAATCTGCTCTCCCGAGGTTTCAAATATATCTTCTACTATCGTGAGAGACGTCATGAGGAATGACGGGGATTTTTCAAGCTTGGTTCCTGCTTCGGTAAAACAATAATTACATCAAGATGGAACAACGAAAAAACCCTCTCAGTTTCCTGAAAGGGTTCTTTAAATTTTTAAGTAAAGAACTTATAGCGCTGCTACGTGTTTCGCCATATTCGATTTTAGGTTGGAAGCCTTATTCGTGTGAATAACGTTCTTCTTCGCCAATTTATCGATCATAGAAACAACCGTAGGAAACATAGCTTCAGCCTCTTTCTTATCAGTAAGTTCTTGAAACTTCTTCATAACATTACGGGCAGTTTTGTGTTGGTAACGATTACGCAAGCGCTTTGCCTCGTTGCTTCTAATTCTCTTTAATGCTGACTTGTGATTTGCCATTGTGTTTTTATTAAATTCTAACTTTTGTAGTCCGTAGGGGAATCGAACCCCTGTTACCAGGATGAAAACCTGGCGTCCTAACCCCTAGACGAACGGACCATTTTATTTCTTAAATGCGGATGCAAAAATACAACTATTTTTGAATGTTCCAAATCCTAATTGAACTTTTTCTAAAAAATTTAATAAGCTCTCGCAAAAAGGACTTTTTCAGAAGAAGGTTTTCCAGTAACCATGCAGCTTCCCGCCACTTTTTCAACATCCAATGGAATACACCTAATTGTTGCTTTTGTTTCATTTTTAATTTTCTCTTCGGTTTCTACCGTTCCGTCCCAATGGGCTAAAATAAACCCACCTTTAGCGTCTAAAACTTCCTTAAACTCTTCATACGTAGAAACTTCAGTAGTATATTCGGTTCTATAATCCACCGCTTTCTTATAAAGATTGTCTTGAATCTCATCCATCAAGGCAACAATCTTTTCTACTACTTCCTCATTCTTTATAAACTCTTTTTGGAGCGTATCTCTTCTGGCGAGCTCTACCGTACCCTTTTCAACATCTTTTGGTCCAATAGCGATTCGAACAGGAACCCCCTTTAATTCATACTCATTGAACTTCCAGCCCGGCTTTTGGGTGTCGCGGTTGTCATACTTCACTCGAATACCCTTAGATCGCAATTCCTTCATCAAGTCTTTGGCTATTTTATCTACCGCCTCAAATTCTTCATCTTTTCTATAGATAGGAACGATTACAACTTGATCTGGCGCCAAATTTGGAGGTAGAACCAATCCTTTGTCATCACTATGGGTCATGACCAAGGCGCCCATCAATCTTGTGGAAACTCCCCAAGAGGTTGCCCAAACATAATCTAAAGTACCATCTTTGGCTGCAAATTTGACATCAAAAGCCTTTGCAAAATTCTGACCCAAAAAGTGAGATGTGCCAGCCTGCAAGGCTTTTCCATCCTGCATTAAAGCTTCTATACAATAAGTTTCCAAAGCTCCGGCGAAACGCTCACTTTCAGTTTTGGTTCCTCTTACAACTGGAATCGCCATATAGTTCTCCGCAAAATCTGAATAAACATTCATCATTTGCTCTGCTTCTGCAATTGCTTCGTCTTTGGTTGCGTGAGCCGTGTGGCCCTCCTGCCATAAAAATTCAGCGGTACGCAAAAACAGACGCGTTCTCATTTCCCATCGCACCACATTTGCCCATTGATTGATTAAAAGTGGCAAATCGCGGTAAGATTGGATCCATTTTCTATAAGTGTCCCAAATAATGGTTTCAGAAGTAGGGCGCACAATCAGCTCCTCTTCCAATTTGGCATCTGGATCTACAATGATTCCGCTACCATCCTCGGCATTTTTAAGTCTATAATGTGTAACTACGGCACATTCTTTAGCAAAACCATCTACATGGCTCGCCTCCTTACTGAAATAAGATTTTGGAATAAACAAAGGGAAATATGCGTTTTGATGCCCAGTTTCCTTAAACATCCTATCGAGTTCTGCCTGCATACGCTCCCAGATGGCATATCCATAAGGCTTGATAACCATACAGCCACGCACCCCTGAGTTTTCAGCCAAGTCTGCTTTGATAACCAGCTCATTATACCATTTGGAGTAATCTTCCTCCCTAGTTGTTAAATTCTTCGCCATAGCCCAGTTTGTGGCACAAAAGTTGTACCTATGTTAAATGATTAGTTAGTTCCGGCAAAACTACTTATTTTTATGAAGTTCAACAATAAAATTACCACAGATATGTTCACTCCAAATTTTAATATAAAACGTTTAATCCCTTTAACAATACTGGGTGCTTTCACCCTTTTGCTAGCATCTTGTGGAACACAGAAAAACGGATATTCTCAAAACGACGGCATTTATTCTTCCGGTAATTATTCAAATGCGGAAGAAACCTACAGCAATACTGAAAACTCCAATGATAAATCGAATTACTATAAGCAGTATTTCGAATCTAAGGTTAACGACTATTCTGATCTACCTGAAGAAGGTGCTATTTTTACCGATATTGATGCCTATTCAACCACGGAAAGCTTAGATGATGAAGGAAATATAGTTATCGAACAAAATAACTATAGCGACGAAGAAGGCTATGGCCCTTGGGGTAGCAATGGTGAAGAAGTGACCGTAAACATCTACAATTACGGAGGCTACGGCTACGGATTCTACCACAGACCTTATTGGTATGGTGGCTATTGGGGATCTCCTTATTACGGATACAACAGACCTTATTGGGGTATAAGCTACGGTTGGGGCTATCCTTATTATGGCTATGGTTATGGCTACAGCTATCCATATTACGGATATAATAGCTATAATCCATATTATAATTATAATTCCTATTACGGTAATTACCACAACAATGTTACCTATAATAGAGGAAGACGAAACACAGATTACAATCGAAGTCAAGCAAGAGGACGATCGAATAATGTTTCAACTAGAAACTCCTCATACAGCCGTTCTGAAACAACACGTCGCGTAAACAGAAATAATGTACGTGCTAATAACAATACAACACGTTCAAACAACAATGTTAGAACCACGCGTTCAAATTCTAATAATACAAATAGTACGATAAGAAATACGCGTTCGAATACTTCAAGAAACACACGCTCTAACAATACTCGAAATAACAACTATTCCTCACCGCCGGTAAGAAGTAATTCTAACAGTACGAGAAGTAATAGCAATTACTCAACACCAACCAGAAGCAGCAACTCAAGCTCAATTAGAAGTTCTGGTAGTGGTGGACGCTCTAGCGGCGGAAACGTAAGAAGTAGCGGAGGCCGAGGTCGTGGTGGTCGTGGATAAAATTAAACCCAATAATTTTTATGAACTCTAAATATGAATGCCCATTAAACATTTCTTATCAAGATAGAAATGCTTAGAATGGGCATTCCTCTTGCTTATAAAAACGCATTCAATTTATCCAGATATAACCAAATTGAAAATATTGTCAATACTTAATTATTTTAGTCAGATGAAAAGAATATCATTCCTTATTATAGCCTTCTTCACCATATCAATCTCCCAAGCCCAAAACACAACTGACGCATTGCGTTATAGCACAACAGACAATACCGGCACTGCTCGTTTTGTAGCTTTAAGCGGTGCCATGGGTGCTTTAGGAGGAGATTTTTCGGCAACGCAACTAAATCCAGCTGGAGGCGCCGTTTTTCTAAACTCTAATTTGACGCTATCTGGTTCTTTACTGCATTTAAAAAACGAAACCAATTATTTCAATAATTCAGAAAAAAGTACTTCTGATGATTTCACATTAAATCAAATAGGCGGCGTTTTCGTCATCAATAATTCAAACGAAAGTTCAGCCTTTAAAAAATTTAACATCGGTATAAATTACAACACAACGAAAAACCTAAATAATAGCATGTTTATTGCCGGAACGGGAAACACGTCTATTGGCGATTTCTTCTTGGAACAAGCGCAAGGGATTCCACTGGATCTTTTAAACCTTCAGTCCGGTGAATCTATAGGAAACCTATACAGCTATCTTGGACGGAACCAAGGCACCACAGCTCAAAATGCATTTTTGGGTTATCAAGCTTTTCTTTTTGATCCTCTTGACGCAGATGATCCAACAAATACCATCTACACCTCAAATGTTGCGGGCAACAGTTTCAATCAGGAGTATTCATATTTATCCCAGGGATATAACAGTAAGTTTTCAATAAACTTTTCCACGCAGGTAACCGATAATTATTACTTCGGAGTTAATATAAACACCCATACTATCAATTTCGATCAAAGTTCGTTCTTACTTGAAAGAAACAACAATTCCGGCTCCATGGTTCAAGGGGTAGGTTTTGGAAACAACCTCTCCGTAAATGGCGCAGGAATTTCCGCTCAAATAGGAGCTATTGCTAAAGTAGCGAACAACATTCGTCTTGGATTGAGTTTTGAAACCCCGACCTGGTATCAGATATCTGAAGAAACCACGCAATACCTTGAAAGTCGCCGTATAGTTAATGGACAAGACCAATATACAGTTGTTGATCCTAGAGTACTGAATGTGTACGAAGACTACAATCTTAGCACTCCAGCAAATGTTACGGCAAGTGCTGCATATATTTTTGGTCAAGATGGTCTAATCAGTTTTGATTACTCCTATAAGAACTATTCTTCCATTAAATACAGCACCATTGACGATTATCAAGATACATACTTCAGCAATCTGAACAACCAAATAGACAATACACTAAAAGGGACTTCAACATTTAATGCGGGTGCCGAATACCGCATCAGTCAATTAAGTCTTCGCGGTGGTTTCCACTTTGAAGAGAGCCCTTATAAGAATACAGATATAATTGGAGACCGCATTGGTTTTTCTTTGGGAGCAGGTTATAATGTAGGAAGCTATAATGTTGATCTTGCATATTCCAGATCGGAACAAGAACGAAACCAACAACTTTACTCCGTTGGCTTAACCGATACGGCTAAGATAAATTCAGTTTACAACAATGTTGTATTATCTCTGGGCTTCAACTTTTAATCAACATATAATTGTTCAATACTATATTCTGGGCAAAAGTAGCGATTGGTGCATTAAGAAAAGATTATGAAGTTCTACCATTGAAGCAGTTAAAATAAGAACCTTCCATTTTTCATTCCCAAATGCTATTGCGTATCTTTGCAGCCCTATTAGAAAAGATATTTTTACTCAATGGATTTAGAAAAACAAATTAAAGAGATAGAGGCCATGGGAAATGACCATATCGGCAGCGCCACAGAAACCCCGATGCGTACTGATGCATTTGAACTGAGCGACATCGAAAAAATTGCCAGTATTAAGAAAGACGTCCAAAATATAATGAAAACTTTGGGGCTTGATTTAACTGATGACAGCCTTAAAGGCACCCCAACTCGCGTGGCAAAAATGTTTGTACAGGAGATTTTTTCGGGACTTGACCCAGAAAAAAAACCAAAGGCAAGCACTTTTGAAAATAAATACAAATATCAGGAAATGCTTGTAGAAAAGAATATTACCCTCTACTCTACTTGCGAACACCACTTACTTCCCATTGTAGGAAAAGCGCATATTGCGTATATCTCAAATGGCACTGTGGTTGGACTTTCCAAAATGAACCGGATAGTTGATTACTATGCAAAACGACCACAAGTCCAGGAACGTCTCACCATTCAAATAGTGAAAGAACTACAAAAAGTCCTAAACACTGATGATGTAGCCTGTGTAGTTGATGCAAAACACCTTTGCGTAAACTCACGCGGAATTCGTGATATTGACAGCAGCACCGTAACTAGTGAATTTGGTGGCGCCTTTAAAAAACCTGAAGTGAGAAGAGAGTTTTTGGATTATATAAAGCTGGACACGAACTTCTAGGAAGAAATTTCAAATTAAAAGCACCAAATTCCAAACCTGAAACCTGAAACTTTGAAACATCAAGATCTCCATATTTACAATTCGCTCACCAAAAGCAAAGAAAAATTCACGCCTATCCATGAGGGCGCAATCGGAATGTATGTTTGTGGACCAACGGTTTACAGTAACGTACATTTGGGAAATTGCCGTACTTTTCTTTCTTTCGATTTGGTTTTTAGATATTTAAAGCATTTGGGTTATAAAGTGCGTTATGTTCGTAATATTACGGATGCTGGACATTTGGAAAACGACGGAGAAAGTGGTGATGACCCAATTTTAAAAAAAGCACGACTTGAGCAATTGGAACCTATGGAAGTGGTCCAGAAATACACAGTCGACTTTCATACGGTCATGGCGAAATTCAACGCGTTGCCACCAAGTATTGAACCTACCGCCACTGGGCATATTTACGAACAGATCGCTATTATTGAAAAAATTATAGCCGAAGGCTTTGCTTACCAAAAAAATGGTTCTGTCTATTTTGATGTTATGAAGTTCAACGAGACCAATAACTACGGAATTTTGAGCGGTAGAAACCTTGAAGATATGATATCCAATACACGGGAACTTGCGGCACAAACCGACAAGAAAAATCCGCAGGATTTTGCACTTTGGAAAAAAGCCGAACCACAGCACATTATGCGCTGGCCATCACCTTGGAGTGAAGGTTTTCCAGGTTGGCATTTGGAATGTACTGCTATGAGTACAAAATATTTGGGCAACAATTTCGATATTCACGGCGGCGGAATGGATCTTAAATTTCCACATCACGAATGTGAGATTGCACAGGCTGAGGCTTGCAACCACACTTCGCCAGTTAATTATTGGATGCATACCAATATGCTTACACTTAACGGTAAAAAAATGTCGAAGTCTACCGGGAATTTTATTCTTCCAAATGATATGTTTACAGGTGAGAATGATGTTCTAAGCAAACCCTTTTCTCCTACGGTTATCAAATTTTTCATGTACCAAGCCCATTACGGAAGTATTCTCGACTTTAGTAGCGAGGCTTTGGAAGCTTCCGAAAAAGGCTATAACCGATTGATGGATGCGCATAGAGTTTTAGATGAAGCACCTACTTCTGCAAAAAGCAGCATTGACATTGAAAGCTGGAGAAATTCTTGTTATGAAGCCATGAACGACGATTTTAACAGTCCGATATTGATAGCACATCTGTTTGAAAGTGTAAAGTTTGTAAACGCTTTAAACGAAGGAAAAGAAACCATATCTAAAAAAGATTTGGAGATTTTCAAAAAAACAATGGACGACTTTCTTTTTGATGTTTTAGGCTTACAGGATAATGCTTCGGAAGGATCTCAGGATAGCGAAAAACTTTCCGCAGCCATTGAACTTCTTATTCAGTTGAGAAACCAAGCTCGCGCAGATAAAGATTTTGCGATGAGCGATAAAATACGCGATGAACTTGCAGCAAAAGGAATTCAGTTGAAAGACGGGAAAGACGGAACTACTTTTTCTTTGAGCTCCCTTTAGTCACAAAGAGGTGTTGATGATGAATTTGCTCGCTGTAACTCTATGAAAAAAGTTTTTACATATCCGTTTATTTTACTCATTAGAGGGTATCAGACTCTTATTTCACCCTTGCTACCTTCCAGTTGTAGATACACACCCACTTGTTCGCATTACGCGGTGAAAGCATTACAAACGCACGGATTGCTAAAAGGGGGTTGGCTTGCAGCAAAACGAATAGCCAGCTGTAATCCTTGGGGTGGTTCTGGTTATGATCCCGTTCCGCCTAAAAAAAATAATAATTGATCTTGAAAACGATTTTAAACAATTTGATCTAAGACATATAACGAAAATCTTTAGGATATCAGTCATTCAATTCCGAACAACTATCATTCCTTTTTTAGTCCTAAGTCTTACCGTCCTACGTCCATTTTTTACGCATCAATGACCAATCATCAAAGAATTAAATATATGTTGCACAATACTTTTTCGCTTTTGTTATCTTTACGCGGCGCAATAAAACCTTCAATATGCACTATTTAAGTTTTACCTGGAATCCTTCCGAAGGAATTGATCTTGGCTTTTTTATGATCCGTTACTACAGCCTGATGTTTGTGGTAGCCTTTACTTTAGGCTGGATTCTCACTAAAAAGATTTATGAACGCGAAGGCTTATCCCAGGAAAAGCTGGACAGTCTTTTTATCTATATGGTAGTTGCTACCTTAGCTGGCGCCAGATTGGGGCATGTTATTTTTTATCAACCCGAACTTTTTGTAGAAGATCCACTTTCCGTATTTCTTCCTATAAGTACAGTTCCGGAATTTGAGTTTACAGGCTTTCAAGGTTTGGCAAGTCACGGGGCGGCAATCGGGATCCTTATTGCCATGTATTTTTACACTAAAAATGTTATTAAAAAACCATTTTTGTGGATCATGGATCGTATTGTAATTGCGGTGGCAGCAGGTGGAATTTTCGTTCGAATCGGGAATTTTATGAATTCTGAAATCATCGGTAAGCCTTGTGGCGATTTTCCTTTGGGGGTTCGCTTTTTGCACGAAGGCATTAGACCACAAGAAGCCGTTAACGCAACTGGGATTCAACCCGCAAGTAAAGCTTATGACGCAATTGCGCATAACCCTCAGTTTTCCGAATTACTTCAATCCATTCCTTTTCGTCATCCAGCACAATTGTATGAAGCTGCAGGATATGTGATTGTATTTTTGGTATGTTGGTATCTATATTGGAAAACAGAACGCAGAAAACAAATTGGTTATATTTTTGGGGTATTCTTGATACTTCTTTTTATGGTGCGTTTCTTGGTGGAATTTGTAAAGATGAGCCAAGGAGGCTTTGAATCTGCTCTCGGCTTATTATCGACAGGACAGTGGTTAAGTGTTCCTTTCATAATAGCGGGAATCTATATTATGTGGAAAGCTTCAAAAAAACCGATTACTGATTAATAAAATCACCACGAATTCACGAATAATTATTTAGAAAATAATTGTGTATTCGAGGTGTTTAATATTTCTTCAAATGAAAAAAATACTTATATCAGCAGCACTTTTTGCTTCTATGTTAAGTTTCTACAATTGTAAAGACGCAACGACTTCAGAAAGTAAAAACCTTACCCAAGAGATTACTTTTACAAAAGACGGGGAGCTTAGCTTATTAAAAGCTCAAACCGACTCCATAATTACTACGCTTGATATTGAAATTGCCGATGACGAATATAAAACCCAAACGGGACTAATGTATCGTCATAATATGGCACCTAATCACGGAATGCTTTTTATTTTTCCAAGGGAACAGCCGCGATCTTTTTATATGAAGAACACGGAAATTCCTTTAGATATCATCTATTTAAATTCAAAAAAAGAAATAACAAGCATTCAGAAAAACGCCAAAGCTTTTGATGAAACCTCACTCCCATCAGAAGCACCTTCGCAATATGTGCTAGAAGTAAATGCAGGCCTGTCTGATACTTGGAATCTTGAGAAAGGTGATATGATGAAATTTAGTCGCGATAATAAATAACGCCTACTTAAATAAGCTTAGCAATTGATTAATTCTTGCAAAGTATAGCGCAATATGGAGTTGAGATTTTTTAATCGATAAGCTTTACACTTTTCATATTACATCAAGCACATTTTTTATTTAGTGCTTACTACAAATAAAAAGACCTTTCCAACTTAATGGAAAGGTCTTTTTTATTACTTAAGAAAGGAGAAGCTTAGGCCTCTAAAACCGGTTCCTCTTCTTTCTTTTTAACTAGATCTTCAACCTTTTTACGTTTCACACTGTCATACATAAGTGGCGTTGCAATAAACAATGATGAATAGGTACCCACAAAGATACCTACGATAATAGCAAATAGCAATCCGCGTATAGACTCTGCTCCAAAGAAGAACATACACAACAATACCACAAGAGTTGTAAATGAAGTATTCAAGGTTCTTCCTAATGTACTATTCAAGGCAACGTCAACAATTTTACCCATTTTCCAGTTTGGATGCTCTCCAAAGTACTCACGAATACGGTCAAATACAATAACCGTATCATTCAGAGAGTAACCCACCACCGTAAGGATGGCCGCAATAAACGCTTGGTCAATCTCCATGCTGAAAGGCATAAATCTATAGGTTAGTGAGAAAATACCAAGAACAATCAACACATCGTGAAAAATTGCCGCAACAGCCCCAAGACCAAACTGCCATTTTCTAAAACGCAACAAGATGTAAAGAAACATCACTAACAATGCTCCAAGTACAGCCCAGAAGGAATCCTTCTTAATATTATCTGCAATAGTTGGACTCACTTTATACGATTCCATTCTACCAATAGTCTTACCCTCACTATCACCTACAAACTCTTCATAGGTCATATCTGCCGGCATCTCCTTTTTCACGGTTTCGAACAACATATGCTCTATTTCGTTATCCACGTCTGTTCCAGTTTCTTCAACCTTATATTTGGTTGTTATCTTTAACTGATTATCTCCACCATAAGTCTTAGCTTCGGCACTTCCAAAGGTCTTAATAAGATCGTCTTGAATTTCAGCCGAGTTTACATCTTTCGCGAAACGAACGGTATAAGTACGCCCACCAACAAAATCAACACCTTGGTTTAAACCAATGGTAAATAAAGATGTAAGACTTACCAAAATCATGATAGCAGAAAAGATATAAGCAATCTTACGCTTTTTCAGGAACTGGATATGCACATCGGTGAAAAGATTTTTCGTCAATGAAGTAGAACAAGGCAATGCCTTACCGTTTTTGGTATAACTATCAATAAACAGTCTTGTAATGAAAATGGAAGTAAATAAAGCAGTTGCGATACCAATTAATAAGGTAGTTGCAAAACCTTGGATTGGTCCAGTTCCAAAAACCAAAAGTATCAAACCGGTAAGACCCGTAGTGATGTTGGCATCAAGAATAGAGGAAAGTGCATTGTTGAAACCATCTTTAATGGCATCTTTCTGTGCCTTACCTTTTGCGAGCTCCTCCTTAATACGCTCAAAGATCAGCACGTTCGCATCCACAGACATACCAATTGTCAATACAATACCGGCAATACCAGGTAGCGTTAGTACCGCACCAAGTCCGGCTAATATTCCGAAGATGAACAAAATGTTTACCATCAAAGCGATATCGGCAAAAATACCTGCTTTTCCGTAGTAGAAGATCATCCATAAAAGTACAATCCCAAGTGCAAGCAAGAAGGACATAACCCCACTATTAATAGCTTCATGACCCAATGTTGGTCCTACAACCTCTCCTTGAAGAATCTCTGCAGAAGCAGGCAATTTACCTGCACGCAAAACATTCGCTAAATCCTGACCTTGTGGTACAGTGAAATTTCCTGAAATTTGGCTTCGTCCACCCGCGATTGGACCAGATGTTACACCTGGAGCAGAATAAACAATATCATCTAGAACAATAGCAATTTGACTTTGATTTTGGTATGCATCACCAGTCATTTGTTCCCAAATTTTAGCACCTTGACCATTCATTTGCATAGAAACCACTACGCGGCTCAAGTTGTCATATTCTTGGCTTGCATCAACAACTACACTCCCTCCTAGTGGTGGAACATTGTCACGGTTTCCTTTCAATGCATATAAAGCAGTTGTTTCTTCTCCGTTCAATTGTGGATTGCTTTCTGGCAATCCCCAAACTAGTTTAGCAAAACGAAGTTCGTTTGGCAACAATGATTTTATTTGAGGATTGCGCAAATAAGCATTGATTGTTGCAGTATCCTTTAATCTAAAAACAGCGATCACAGGACCTCCTTGAGTACCTAATGAAACCATTTTTGAAAGTATTGGGTTCGCCTTATTGTCATCAACAAGAGAATCATTCACATCTTGTCCGCCCAATAGCTTGCTCACGTCATCTTCTTCTGTTTCCGTAGAATCTACCACAGGCTTAGTGGTTTCAGTTTCAGCACCAGCTTTCGCCATTTCTATCTCACCTGCTTTAGTATCGGCAGCTTGAAGGAAACCAGCAACATCTTCAAATTTGTAAACATCCCAGAATTCAAGTTGGGCAGTACTTTGAAGTAACTTCCTAACTCTACTAACATCTTTTGCTCCAGGAAGCTCTACAAGTATTCTTGCTGATTTACCTAAACGTTGAATGTTTGGCTGAGTAACCCCAAATTTATCGATACGTTTTCTTAAAACCTCAAAAGCAGAAGTAATAGACTCGTCAACTTTTCTTTCAATAACTGTTTTAACTTGAGAATTGGTCATTCCCACGTTTATATCATCTTCAAGATTTTTATTGAAGAAGATGTCTGGAGATGCAAGATTATTTTCGCCGGGAATCTCGTCAAATGCCTTGAAAAACAATTCGAGGTAAGTATCTTGACTGTTTTGTTGAAGTTCAGACGCTTTCTCTAAAGCCTGGTTAAAAGCAGGGTCTTTAGTATGGTTTGCAAGTCCTTTCAAGATATCTTTTACAGAAACTTGAAGAATAACGTTAATCCCACCTTTAAGGTCAAGACCTTTATTCAATTCCTTTTCTTGAGCTGTCTTGTAATCTATCCCTAAGAATACTGGGCTTGTAGCTACAGAATCTAAGTAACGTGCTGCCGCGGCTTCCCGTTCGTGGGGCTCATCTTCAGAAAATTTGCTTTGCGCAAATTCCTTAGCATTACCTTCTACCTTGCTGGCAACAAACGTAAAAGAAAGCTGATAAATACTCACCAGTCCAAAGAGGATGGCAAATACAGTAATTAATCCTTTGTTTTGCATGTGTATGTTTTTTGGTCAGATTTTTTTATTAGCCCATATTTTGGGCGCGCAAATATATGATTTACGGTTTAATCTGACAATTTTGATGATTGTTTAAAATTAATTTTTGAAGTGATAGGAATTTCGAAACACAAGTACATCTTTCAATTGAAAAAACAAGTTCGTTTTTATCAATTTTTGACTGATTTTTTTTACTAAAGTTTCGTTAGAAAAATTCCTGGGCAAGAGGCCCCGCCCTAACTTCAGGAATTTTATATGCAGAATTGTTTATTAAAAGCCTTATATCTGGATAGATTTTACAAGCTTCCCTTTTAATCAAATATTTTAAACTAAAAGTCACTTCAGAAGTAGCCAGAGATACTATCGGCTTTAAATATTGATCATTTAAAGACTTAATATCAACAAGGGTACCGTGAAAACCTACATCAGAATTAGGATTCTGCTGAATTTTAATTACATCAAGTTTATAGGTGTTGGAGTTTTTATTAAAAGGTAATTTTGAAGGCCCTTCTTTTTCATTGAAAGCCGTATCCCCAAGTTGAAGTTTGTTTTGATGAAGAAATAAATCCTTTATTACGGCAACATCCTTATCACTAAAGTAAGTTACTTTTAATTTGCCGTTTACAATTTCTGAAACGTGAACATTTTCTATGCCTATAGACTTTAACTGGCTTCGTATATCGGCAATTGCTAGCTGTACCTCATCAGAATTTATAGACGCAGCATTAAACCGAACAACAATCTCCTGATTCGGGTTTGTTGTTGATTGGCCTAGGCTCATGCCAAAAAAAGCAAGCGCAACTATTACTCCGGTAATGTACCATCTCCAGTTCACGCGCCAAATATAGAAAAATAACTTCAAAAGACATAGGACAGTGAGACATAAGACGTAAGACTAAAAAGTTATTCTTATGTCTTACGCCTACTAGCTTAAGGAAGATCATTTCATCCTAAGTCCTATTTTAGAATTCCAGCTCAAAGTACAAACTACTCGTTAGATGGTCTTCTGTAACATCTTCACCTTTTAAAACCACTCCATTTTCATTCAAAAGCTTCATATTAATCTTCCAGAAACCAGTCATGGTCAGTGATAGTTTTCCCTCATATTTCTTTGTCGCAGCATTGTAAGTAAGATCTTGATTATTTGGGGAACTGTGATTACCCATTCCTGGCATTCTTGGATCCACAGTTATTTTATAATTTTCAACAACTGGGAAACTCACCATACTTTCCATTTTGTAAAGCACAGCTTGCATATCATTCAGCGCAACTTTAGGGGCTTTTGGATTTATAAAAGCCAAAACATACTTGGTATCGTCACTTCCTGTAAATACCTGTGTTTTCTTCAAACCATCCGCGGGCTGCACTACGCTAATGCTAAATTCTTTCTCCATTGGCTGACCGTTCACTGAATAATTAAGCCTTAAATCCCAGTATTCCGTATCGTTGCTTGCCATTTGGAAAACGATATGTGCTTTATAAACTGAACTTTCTTCTGAATTACTCAACATACTATGGGGGGCAGAATGCTCCATAGTTGCCATATGCATCATCGGCATCCAAGTTACTCTGGCATTTGTGATGTATTTGTCATTTGTTAAATCTTTAATTCTTATAGAAATTTCATTGTAACCTACTTCAAGGATTTGTTTTTCTGAATAGATTTCTACGGAATGATCCGCTTCGGAAAACTCGTAGATTTTATTTAATCCTTCTACCGGATTTGTTTCAATTGGGATGTTTTCATCGTCGTCTGAAGAACAACTAACGAATGAAACCGAAAGAATAAGAAGCGCGAATATATATTTAAGTGTTTTCATAAAATTTATATTTTTTTGTAATTAATTGATAGAATAAGAAATTGTTGTATAAATATTCCTACCCATTCTTGGAATGTTGTTCCAATCGGTATAGGAAGAATAGTATGTATCAAAAATATTTTGAATTCCTGCTTTTACAAAAAGATCACTCTCATTGATAAAAAAACGTTTTCCGAAGCTCGCTGAAAGTGTGGCATAAGCAGCGGTTTTTGTTTCGCCGTATGCAGGATTATAATTGGTTTGCTCTCCTGTGCCTTCCACCGAAAGCGATACGGAGTATTGGTTTTTATAAAAATCCAGCGCACTTCTGTAAGAAACCGGACTGATTAACGGCAAGTTTTCGCCATCATTATCAACTCCGCGGTGATACGAAAGATTCCCAGTTAGCTTAAATGCATTCGAAATATTATAACGCCCAGAAAACGAAGCATTAAAAAGCTGCGCATATTCCAGATTCGTATAAATCTTCACCCCGTCAGCCCCAATAGTCATTGTGCTCAACGAACTGTCAACTTTCCCTATGATATAATCAAAAATGTGAAAGTAATTTGCAGTTGCGGTAATCTCAAAAACCGGTCTTTTATAGGTTAGGGAAACATTCGCATCTGCTGAGCTTTCCGTATTCAAATTTGGATCGCCTATATAATCGTGATTATCAAAACTGTTGAACAAGTAAAAACCATATCCTTCCGAAACAGAAGGCGCACGCTCACCATAAGAAACTCCTCCGTTAAAATGAAAATCACTGAGCGGTGTATGATATTGAGCTGAGAAGCTTTTTAAAAACCGAGAATTTGTTTTCTCCATTTCGGGATAAAAGATTTTTAAGCTGTTCAATCCAAAGTCATCCGCCACGGCGTTGGAATGATAGGCCAAGCGAGTGGAAAGTTTTAAGGAAGATTTTTCAAAATTGATATGATCTTCAGCATAAAACCCAACATCTTTGGTGTGCACATCTGGCCACGTCAACATAAACATTAAGGGTTCGTTGCTGTTGGTTGGATACATCGTCATTTCTGCGTAAGATTTATTGTAAAACCCATCCATCTTAAAAAAGAAGTGATTATTTTCCTTGTTGAAATTTGCCTGCGTATAAAACCCAGCAGTTTCGCTCCATCCCGGCATATCCATATGTATAACAACATCTGGACGCGTGGTGTCATCCATCACGTGCTTAATAGTGTTGTAATACACTTTCGACTCCCAGTTGCTTAAATTGCCAAACAAAGTATCCTGATTAAAGCTCACCGAACCAATCACCGCGCGAGCCAAGGAAACATCCATTGTTAATGCCGGATAACCAACATCTTTCGCTTCATCATATATTAAGGTAGCCGAAATAAATTTATCATCAGTCAGTTTATAGCCGGAATTAACCGAGAAATTATATTTCTCAAATTGTGAAAAATTGACTTCCTTATTACCCCCTGCTTTATAATCATCAGCTTTTCGATAAATAACATCAGTATTCGCATAGAACTTTTCATCAGAATAATTCAACTCACCACCAAAAACACGCATTTTATTATTGGTTTCAAAAGCGCTTTCCAAAGAGCCATTCCAGCCAGTTGGCTTGAAATTACTTTTGTCCAGTTTTAAATTAATACCGCCGCCAATGGTATTCCCAAATACTGCGCCCTGTTGTCCGGAACCAATTTGGGCTTCGGAAAGGTTTGATACATCAACATAAGAAGTTATCGGATCCATTTTATCGGTACACGCACCAAAAATCTGCATCCCATCTATGGTTACAGCCAATCGCTCTGAAGCCATATCGTTCATGGTTGGTTCCCAAGCGTATGCGCCGCGCTTTACCATATTGATACTGCGGGAAGATTCTAAGAATTCGTCGAGCGTAGATAAGGGCTTACGCTGCTTTTGATGATCGAGCTTTTTACCGGTAGAAATCACGACCACTTCAGTAAGATTAATTAGTTTTAGGCTGTCTGCAGGAGTTTCTTGGGCAGATAGTTTCGGCGTAAAAATACCGCAAAACAAAGCACACCAAAGGCAACCTACAAGCGTTCCCCTTAAAGGAAACACACTTATAAATATTTTCATTTTCGAGTTTTTATAGGAAGTTTACATACCTACAAGGAGAATGCTTTTCTCGATTGTTATCGGGATCACTATAAACGCCTTGTAGAAAAAATAAAAGTTTAAACTACCCCAACTGCGGCGGATGAAGAATTTTTGAAATGAAAAGAGAAGGAATTAAATTCGGCATATAGCCTAGGTTTTCTTCAGAAGT
This sequence comes from Aequorivita capsosiphonis DSM 23843, assembly GCF_000429125.1. GTDB lineage: Bacteria > Bacteroidota > Bacteroidia > Flavobacteriales > Flavobacteriaceae > Aequorivita > Aequorivita capsosiphonis. The sequence continues at coordinate 304,676 of NZ_AUBG01000006.1, read as the reverse complement.
AATTTCGGTTCCCCAAGCAACACTAAATTCTTTAATGTTTTCTGAAATAATAATCTGAGGAATTTCAGTTTTGGAGGTTTTGCTGTTTAACGGGTTTTTATCATCTGCGCCAGCCTCTTTTGCTAGTTCTTTGTTCAAATGACATTTTCCATTACATTCCATCTCTGGTTTGTCTTTATTTTCACAAAGCGTGTTTACTATATAATCATAATTCGCCACATAATCCAATACGGGCCACATAGGCTTCGTAAGCATTATTAAAGTGATTGTTATGAGAAGTATGTTTTTCACGACACAAAGATAACACTCACAGTGACTTCCAAAAAATGATTTTTATCATTATTTCAAAGTATTTAAGATTAAATAGTCTTTGAAACATAAATATATCGCATCTCCAAACTTATTTTAAATATTTGTCAACTTTTTAGTGTTGATAAATATTTATATTATTGACTATAAGTTTATTAACATCAATTTCTTGACAACTTCAAATTTTTAATTTCATATTGACCTTGCTAATTTGCTATCTTTACATACTTTAAAGTAGAAATAATAGCTTCCTAAATTAAGTTCAAACATATGTCAATAAAAACAGCCATTCCCACTCAACAAACCTATACTCAAGACGAAGCGTTTGAAGCTTCGGTAGAATATTTTAAAGGCGATGACCTTGCTGCTCGAGTCTGGGTAAACAAATATGCCCTAAAAGATTCAGACGGAAATATATACGAAAAAACACCGGATGATATGCACCGCCGTATCGCTCGTGAGATAGCACGCATTGAACAGCGATATCAAAATCCGATGACTGAAAAAGAGGTTTTTGACGCCATTAAAGATTTTAAATACATCGTCCCTCAAGGAAGCCCCATGGCGGGAATTGGCAATCCATATCAAGTTGGATCACTTTCAAATTGTTTCGTAATTGGGAATAATGGTGATTCCGACTCTTACGGAGGAATCATGAAGATAGACCAGGAGCAGGTGCAGCTTATGAAACGTCGCGGCGGAGTGGGCCATGACCTTTCACACATCCGTCCAAAAGGTTCACCTGTAAAAAATTCAGCTTTAACCTCAACGGGAATTGTTCCTTTTATGGAGCGTTATTCAAACTCAACACGTGAAGTGGCTCAAGATGGTCGTCGAGGTGCATTGATGCTATCGGTTTCTATAAACCATCCAGATTCTGAAGATTTTATAGATGCCAAAATGGAGCAGGGCAAAGTTACCGGCGCGAACGTTTCTGTACGTATGGACGACAGCTTTATGCAGGCTGTAAAAGATGGAGGAAACTACACACAGAAATATCCTATTTTCAGCAATAATCCAAAATATTCTAAAGAAATTGAAGCCGAAAAACTTTGGAAAAAAATTGTGCATAACGCTTGGAAGTCTGCCGAACCAGGTATTCTTTTCTGGGATACCATTATAAATGAATCTGTGCCAGATTGCTATGCAGATCTTGGCTACAAAACCGTTTCTACAAATCCCTGTGGCGAAATCCCACTTTGCCCCTATGATTCTTGTCGTTTATTGGCAATCAATTTGTTCTCTTATGTTGAAAACCCGTTTACGGAAAAAGCGGAATTCAACTTTGAACTTTTCAAAAAGCATATCGTAATCGCCCAAAAAATAATGGACGATATCATTGACCTAGAACTTGAAAAAATTGACGCTATTCTCGCAAAAATTGATGCAGATCCAGAAACAGAAGAAGTAAAAGCTGTGGAAAAAAATCTTTGGTTAAACATTCAGAGAAAAGCGGAAGAAGGCCGAAGAACAGGAATAGGGATAACTGCAGAAGGTGATATGCTGGCCGCTTTGGGAATAAAATACGGTAGTGAGAAAGGAACTGAGTTTTCAGTTCAAATTCATAAAACATTAGCCTTGGAAACCTATCGCGCATCCGTTTATGCAGCTAAGGAAAGAGGTGCTTTTAAAATATTTGACAGCGAAAGAGAAAAAGACAATCCATTTATTCTTCGCCTAAAAGATGCAGATGAAAAGCTGTATTACGATATGCTGGAATACGGCAGAAGAAATATTGCCTTGCTTACCATTGCGCCAACTGGAACAACAAGTTTAATGACGCAAACCTCCTCTGGTATTGAGCCTGTTTTTATGCCCGTTTACAAACGAAGAAGAAAAGTAAATCCTAATGACAAAAACGTGCGTATTGATTTTGTGGATGAAGTGGGCGACAGCTGGGAAGAATATGTAGTTTTCCATCACAGGTTTAAGCAGTGGATGGAAGTTCAAGGAATTGACACAGATAGAAATTACAGTCAAGAAGAACTGAACAAAATTGTGAAAAAATCACCGTATTACAAAGCAACTTCCAATGATGTGGATTGGTTGAGCAAAGTAAGAATGCAAGGTGCCGTTCAAAAATGGGTGGATCACTCTATTTCAGTAACCATCAACCTACCAAACGATGCTACGGAAGAATTGGTTGGCAAACTTTATCTCGAAGCTTGGCAAGCCGGCTGTAAAGGCGTTACTGTCTATCGTGATGGCTCTCGTTCTGGAGTTTTGATCTCCAATGATGAAAAGAAAGAAGAAGAAAACGACACCCTTACCGCATTCCCAACCAAACGCCCCGAAACTTTGGAAGCAGACGTGGTGCGTTTCCAAAACAGCAAAGACAAATGGATTGCCTTTATCGGCCTAATTGACGGAAAGCCTTATGAAATCTTTACTGGTTTTGCAGATGATGAAGATGGAATTTTGATTCCGCGTTGGGTGAATAATGGATTGATCATCAAAAACAGAAACGACGACGGAACTTCTCGTTATGACTTTCAGTATAAAAACAAACGCGGTTACAAAACCACTATTGAAGGACTTTCACATAAATTCAACCCAGAGTTCTGGAACTATGCAAAATTGATTTCCAGCACGCTTCGCCACGGAATGCCAATTGAAAAAGCTGTAGAATTAATCAACAGTTTGCAATTAGACACGGAAAGTATCAACACTTGGAAAAACGGCGTTGCGCGAGCTTTAAAACGCTATGTTGCAGACGGAACTGAGGCAAGAAAGCAAAAATGTGAAAACTGTAATAGCACCTCCCTTATTTATCAGGAAGGATGCTTGACTTGCAAGGATTGTGGATCTTCTAAATGCGGGTAAAAAAAAGATGTAAGACTTTTGCGTTTTGAAATTAACTAATGAAAAAACCTGTCAGGTTTTGAAAACCTGACAGGTTTAATTATTTTCAAATGAAACTAGGATTTATAATTCGAGCAGATCATTTACTTTACGAACACCTTCGGCACTTTGTTTCATATGTGCTTTTTCGGCATCGCTCAATTCGATTTTTACAATCTCTTCGATTCCGTTTCTACCTAAAATTACTGGAACTCCTATGGAGATGTCATCCATTCCATATTCGCCGTCAAGCAAAACGGAGCAAGGGAACATTTTCTTTTGGTCGCAAGCAATTGCCTGAACCAATCCTGAAACTGCTGCTCCTGGCGCATACCAAGCTGAAGTTCCTAAAAGTTTTGTAAGTGTAGCTCCACCTACTTTGGTGTCTTCCATCACTTTGTTCAATCTATCTTCCGAAATGAATTTTGAAACTGGAACACTGTTTCTAGTTGCCAGTCTTGTTAATGGAACCATTCCAGTATCGCTATGACCACCGATCACCATTCCGTCAACATCGCTGATTGGCGCGCCCAAAGCTTCTGCCAAACGGTATTTGAAACGTGCGCTATCTAATGCACCACCCATTCCAATGATCTTGTTTTTATCAAGTCCCGAAGTTTTATGAACCAAATAAGCCATAGTATCCATTGGGTTACTTACAATGATAAGAATAGTATCAGGAGAGTGTTTTGCAAGGTTTGAAGAAACCTCCTTTACAATTCCAGCATTTATGCCAATCAACTCCTCACGAGTCATGCCTGGCTTACGCGGAATTCCACTTGTGATTACACAAATATCGCTTCCTGCAGTTTTTGAATAATCGTTAGTTACACCGGTAATTTTAGTATCGAAACCATTTAAAGATGCGGTTTGCATAAGGTCCATTGCCTTTCCTTCGGCAAAACCTTCTTTGATATCTAATAAAACTACTTCGCTTGCAAAATTTTTGATGGCAATGTACTCAGCACAACTTGCGCCAACAGCACCTGCTCCTACAACTGTTACTTTCATATCTTTATTATTTATTATTAATTATTATTAATTATTGAATTAGAACTTTTTAGCGTGAGCTGATCCAATAAGTGAGATAAGTTGCGCAAAAGTACCAATATCTGCTTAAATTAAAGATAATATAGGGTTAAAAACCAAAGTACACTAAATAAATTCCAAAGATCTCATGGATGCCCAAACCAGGTTCTTCTAACTTGGTATGGATAGCGTTCATAAATTACATTATCCTCATTTATAGTGTTCCCAGCTAAAACATCCTCCTTGGCATCTTCCAATAACTTGTTTGCCTCTTCAACATTCCCTAGTTTAAAAAGACAAATAGCTTTGTAAAACTTTACATCTCCAAAACTTGGGTATTTCACCAAGGCTTCATCAAAAGCTTTGATTGCATTTTCGTAATCGTTCAATTCCAAATTTGCAATTCCCAGATACATCAAATCTAGATGATGAACCCAATCCTGTCCACTTTCAGCCACTATCTGCGCTATACTTTTGTCTAAATAAATTTTTCCCTTTTCAAACTCATTCAGTTGCAAATAACTTATACCCATGTAAAAATAATAGGTATGATCCATTACATATCCCTCACCGAACATTTCCAAATATTTTTCAAAATCTGAAATAGCATCTCTATAGTTTTGTGAAAAAACACACTCCATAAAAGCTTTATAGTCCAAATATCTTTGAGGATCCAGTTTAGCTGCTTTCTCCAGAAACGGCTTCCCTAATTCATCCTTATCTTGTTTGTATAATGGCATAGCACGTTGTTGCTGAAAATAGGCTATGGAAGGATATTCGGCAATAGCACTATCTAATGTCACTCTCCTTTTTTCTGAATTGATTGGAAGTCGATTCACTGAATACATAACATGATCAACAATGGAATCTCTTTCGAAAACGTTATAATTCACCTCTTCTGAAGAATTTTGAATTATATTATTTCGTTGATTACAAGACAAAATCAGCGTAGATATCAAACACAACATCCCACATTTTAGAAATAGAAATAATTTCATATTTAGTATTTTCATAAAACTAAGCAAAAAAAAGACTCCCATATAGAGAGTCTTTAATTATATAAGATTTAGAAAGGCTTAAGCATCGATATTCGCATAAACAGCGTTCTTCTCAATGAATTCACGTCTTGGTGGCACCTCATCGCCCATAAGCATAGAGAATACTCTATCGGCTTCCGTACCGTTGTCAATAGTTACTTGACGAAGGGTTCTAAAGTCAGGGTTCATTGTAGTATCCCAAAGTTGCTCTGCGTTCATTTCACCCAGACCTTTATAACGTTGAATAGAAGCGCTACCACCAAACTCTTCGTTTAATCTATCACGTTCTTTATCACTCCAAGCATAATCTTTTTTAGCACCTTTTTTCACCAAATAAAGTGGTGGTGTTGCAATATAGACACAACCAGCTTCAACTAGTTCGCGCATATAACGGAAAAAGAAGGTCAGAATTAATGTTGCAATGTGGCTACCATCCACATCCGCATCACACATAATCACTACTTTATGATAGCGTAGTTTTGAAAGGTTAAGTGCCTTACTGTCTTCTTCGGTACCAATGGTTACACCTAATGCAGTATAAATATTTCTAATTTCTTCGTTTTCAAAAACTTTGTGGTGCATTGCTTTTTCCACGTTAAGAATTTTACCTCGAAGCGGAAGAATAGCTTGAAAATTACGGTCACGACCTTGTTTTGCAGTTCCACCCGCAGAGTCACCCTCTACTAGGAACACTTCACATTTTTCAGGATCCTGCTCCGAACAATCTGAAAGTTTCCCTGGCAAACCTCCACCGCTCATCACGGTTTTACGCTGTACCATTTCACGAGCTTTTCTAGCGGCGTGACGTGCCTGTGCGGCAAGAATTACTTTCTGAACTATGGTTTTGGCATCATTTGGATTTTCTTCCAAATAGTTTTCAAGCATTTCAGAAACAGCCTGGCTTACTGCCGAAGTAACTTCGCGGTTACCTAGCTTCGTTTTTGTTTGCCCCTCAAATTGAGGCTCTTGTACTTTAACCGAAATAATGGCCGTCAGGCCTTCACGGAAATCATCTCCAGCAATGTCAAACTTGAGCTTGTCGAGCATTCCGGAAGCGTCTGCATATTTTTTCAAAGTACGCGTCAACCCGGATCTAAACCCTGCTAGGTGGGTTCCTCCTTCGTGCGTATTAATATTGTTTACGTAAGAATGTAGATTCTCATTAAAAGAGGTATTGTAAACCATGGCAACCTCAACAGGAATATCGTTCTTTTCGCCTTCCATTGAAATCACCTCAGCAATAATAGGCTCTCGGTTACCATCTAAAAAGCGGATAAACTCCTTTAAACCTTCCTCACTGTGAAATTTTTCAGTTTCAACTTCACCCTTTTCGTTCGTATGGCGTTTATCCGTAACATAAATCGTCAAACCCTTATTTAGAAACGAAAGCTCCCGCATTCTACTTGCAAGGGTATCATAACTATATTCAAGAGTCTGATGGAATATTTCAGGATCTGGCTTAAAGTTAACTATGGTACCACGAAGCTCTGTATCACCGATAGCCTTTACTGGAGACAATGCTTTTCCACGCGCAAACTCCTGTTCCCATATTTTACCGTCGCGATAAACAGTAGCAGTCAACTTTTCAGAAAGCGCGTTCACTACCGAAACCCCAACCCCGTGGAGTCCACCGGATACTTTATAGGAATCTTTATCAAACTTACCACCAGCTCCAATTTTGGTCATCACAACCTCAAGTGCCGAAACACCTTCTTTTTTGTGGAGATCTACAGGTATTCCACGACCGTTATCTTCTACAGACACCGAATTGTCTTCGTTTATAACCACTCTAATCGTGTCGCAGTAGCCACCCATAGCCTCATCGATGGAGTTGTCCACCACCTCATAAACTAAATGGTGCAAACCGCGTGGGCCTACATCGCCAATATACATGGAGGGGCGCATACGCACGTGCTCCATTCCTTCCAAAGCCTGAATCTGGTCGGCGCCGTAGCTGCCTTTTTTCTGTTCTTCGCTCATATAATTACTTGAATGATTTTCAGTTTTTTTCGTAACGAACAAATATAACGAAATCCCCAATAAAATGAAGGGTTTACGCTATTTAAGAAGTTTAAGTTATTAACAAATTTATGTGGAAAAACAGTGATTATGAGTAGAAATTTATGAGTTTACTATTTTGGCAGAATAATGGAACACTATTCCCAATCCCTTTTGCGTTTTATCAGCAACAACGATGTTAAATCACTATGTTTTAAACGATTATTTCTTAAATTTACCTACAAGATTCCGTCATAATATCAAAAACCTCAAAAATCCATGAAAAAATCATTCGCTATATTTTTTATCGTGCTATCTGTATTCACATTTCAAGATTTATCTGCACAAGGCTTTCCTGACAGAGATGCTTCTCCTATGGATCTCGCAATGGCCAGACCAGATAAAAACAGTCCACCTTTGGCAAGGGTTATATACAGTAGGCCACAAAAAAGAGGTCGGGACATATTTGGCGGCTTGGTGCCTTATGGTGAAGTATGGCGCACGGGAGCCAATGAAGCGACGGAACTAACGACCTATGTTCCGCTTATGTTCGGAAAAAGCTTATTAAAACCAGGAACTTATACGTTGTACACCATTCCAGATGAAGACAACTGGACAATTATTATAAATAGTGACACGAATGTTTGGGGAGCCTTCAGTTATAAAAAAGAAAAGGACGTTGCCCGAATGAAAGTGCCATGCGAACAAGCTGCAGCACCAATTGAATCCCTCTCCATGATTTTTAAAACCGACAATAAAGGAACGATATTAATGATAGGCTGGGATGACCATTACGTTGAAATTCCTTTTAAAAGAGTCTGACGCCTTTTTAAAAGGAATTTCAAAACCCAAATAAAAAGCACCAAATCCCAAAACTTGCCATTGGAATTTGGTGCTTTTATTTTGGAATTTATTTTTATGGGATATTCAAATATTTATGGGTTTGCAAGGAAACCTTCCATTGCGGATTTTTCATAACATAATCCACAATCATCGGGCTCATTTTTTCACGTTTGCTCCATTCCGGCTGTAAGTACAGAATACAATCTTTATTCACCTTTGCAGCTTGTTCTTCCGCGAAACGGAAATCATCTTTATTAAAAATGATCACCTTCAACTCGTGGGCAACCTGATATACTTCCTCAGTTGGCAATTTCATTTTCTTTGGAGAAAGGCAAATCCAATCCCAAGTTCCTGTTAGTTTATAAGCTCCCGAAGTTTCTATATGAATTTGCATCCCTTTTTGTTTTAACATTTCAGTTAAAGGCCCCATATCCCACGTTAACGGTTCACCGCCAGTTATAACTATGGTCTTTGAATATTTTTCAGCATTTTCAACTATTTTTTCAATGGCAGTTGGCGGATGTAAATTAGCATTCCAACTTTCCTTTACATCACACCAATGGCAACCCACATCGCAGCCGCCAACTCTTATAAAATAGGCCGCAGTTCCCTTATGAAAGCCTTCACCTTGAATGGTATAAAACTCCTCCATCAACGGAAGCATCACTCCTTTATCTACTAGATTTTGTATTTCCTTTTTCATCGCGGCAAAAATACTCTAAACGAACAAGAAAATTCCAAAGAACAAAAAACAAATTCCAAAATACCGACTGCAGGTTCTAAAAAAACCAAACTACAAGTACCAAATTCCAAAAAACAAGCAACAAATTTTAAAAACGGAATATGAAACCCGTAACCACGCTTTAGGTCATAAAACATTTGAATATAAGTTGTACTCAATTGGTTTTTGAAAATTTGATTTTTATTTGGTCCCGATAGTTATCGGGATGGTTTTTAGAATTTGAAATTTATATTTTGTTACATTTGAAGAAAATTTAAAGTGATGGCCAACAAGCAAGATTTTAAGGATTATATCAACACGGGGTATACCACAAAAGGGGACTTTATCAACCTTGGAGCAGCAATGCTGGGCGATGAAACCGTGAAGGATGCTTATGTAAAAATTCCATTGAAAACCATGAACCGTCACGGGCTTATTGCTGGGGCAACAGGTACAGGAAAAACAAAGACATTGCAGATTCTTGCTGAAAACCTTTCAGAAAAAGGAGTTCCGGTCTTGTTAATGGATGTAAAAGGTGATTTGAGCGGCATAGCTGAACCCGGTGAAAACAACGCCAAGATTGAAGAACGTCACGCGGCAATTGGTTTTCCTTATGTAGCAAAAAAGTTTCCCGCGGAAATTCTTTCACTTTCAAACCAAGAAGGCGTTCGCCTAAGAGCAACCGTAAGTGAGTTTGGACCCGTGTTGCTTTCGAGAATCCTTGATTTAAGTGATGTACAATCTGGTATTGTTTCGGTAATATTCAAATATTGCGATGACCATAAAATGCCATTGCTTGATTTAAACGACTTCAAAAAAATTCTACAATACACTACGGACGAGGGCAAGGAAGAGTTCACCAACGAATACGGTAGAATTTCCACGGCTTCCACAGGTGTTATCCTTCGAAAAGTAATCACTTTGGAACAACAAGGTGCTGATTTATTTTTCGGTGAAAAGTCCTTCGATCCCCAAGATTTGCTTCGTATAGATGAAAACGGAATGGGCTATATCAACATCATTCGTTTGACGGATATTCAAGACCGACCAAAGCTTTTTTCAACATTTATGCTCAGTCTTTTGGCGGAAATTTACGCTACATTTCCAGAGCAAGGCGATAGTGGCCGGCCAGAGCTGGTAATTTTTGTGGATGAAGCACATTTAATTTTTAATCAAGCTAGTAAAGCACTGCTCAACCAAATTGAAAGCATTGTAAAATTGATTCGTTCCAAAGGCGTTGGGCTTTATTTTGTAACCCAAAACCCAACCGATGTTCCAGATGCAGTCTTGAGTCAATTAGGACTAAAAGTGCAGCATGCCTTACGTGCGTTTACTGCAAAAGACAGAAAAGCAATCAAACTTACCGCAGAGAATTATCCACTATCAGATTACTACAAAACGGATGAAGTATTGACGCAGCTTGGTATTGGGGAAGCATTGATAAGCGCTTTAAACGAAAAAGGAATTCCTACGCCCCTTGCCCGCACAATGCTCCGCGCGCCAATGAGTAGAATGGATATTTTAACAGATAGTGAATTGTCTGATCTATTGAAAACGTCAAAACTAATTCCTAAATACAACCAGGTAATCAATAGGGAAAGTGCCTATGAAATGTTGACAGAAAAAATTGAAACTGCAAACACAAAGGAAGCAAAAGAAAAAGCTCAAGAAGAAAAAGAAGCAGCAAAAAAAACTGCGAGTCAAAAAACTACTTCCAGCCGAAAAAGCACTGTAAATCCTTGGATTAAAACAATCTCCAGTCCAACGGTAATCCGGAGTATTTTAGGAATTTTGAGCAAAATGATGAAATAACCCACAGTCTATTGAAGGAAGATCCGAGCGGGTAACAATTTGTAAATAAACAATAAACTCTAAACTCATCCTCTCAAAATCTTGTTACCTTCGCGACCGAATAACGCATTAACATAGTAACTGAAAAATAAAATGAAAAAAACAATAATTATTGGTGCTGTAGCGGCATTATTATTTGTGCAATGTGGAAAAGACAGTGACCCTTTTACAATAAATAAAGGCTCGATTGGGAATTTAAACAATGAAATAAAAATTAAGCAGATAGATTCTATATTTGCTAAGGACTCTATCGTGAAAATCAACTCATCGCCAAATGCTTTGGAAACACAGGGCGAAGTGGAAATCTACGAAAAAGGAGGAAAAAAACTATTGTTACTTTCTCCAGATAATGAATCTGATCCAAACTCAACCATTACCAATATTCAAGTTTTCGATTCCCGTTATAAAACAGATAAAGGCTTGAATTCTGCAAGTACATTTAAAGATGTAAAGGCCAATTATACCGTTGCTAATATAGAGACCACCATCAATGCTGTTGTGGTTTTCTTAAAAGACACAGATGTTTATTTAACAATCGATAAAAAGCAACTACCAGAAGAATTACGATACAACCCTAGCGTAAAGGTGGAAGCATCACAAATACCGGATGCAGCCACTTTTAAATATTTTATGTTAGGCTGGGAACCTTCTGCTCAATAAACTTTTCCTGCAAAGGTTTTGTTAACATTCATTAATGAATGAATGCTTTCCCTTAATTTTAATCGAATTAACCATCTAAACAGTTGAATTATGATTAAGATTTTAGGTTTTATTTTAACCATCGCTGGAGGAATCAGTCTGGTGATGGGAGTACTTGGAGCATTTGGCAGTATGAATGTAGGTATGAGCCCTTGGGCACTTATTATATTAGGTATTGTTTTCTTCTTGTCAGGGATTGGACTTCTAAAAAATCGAAAGGATACCGATCAAACATAAATATTAATCTAAAAACCCTTTGTTATACAAGGGGTTTTTACGTTTAAAAAATACGATTATGGCAAAGTCAAGAATTAAAAATGAAGCACAGTACGAAGCCTTGTTAGATAAAGGTTACAGCAAAGAAAAATCTGCTCGTATTGCCAATACATCAGACTCAGGAAAAAAAGGTGGGAAAGCTAAACCTTATGAAGAATGGACCAAGGACGAACTTTATGACCAAGCAAAAAATGTGGGTATTGAAGGTCGTTCAAAAATGAAGAAAAAGGAACTTATTCACGCTTTGAGAAATAACTAAATGTCCAATCAACTAAGATCTTTCCACCTTGCCATTCCAGTAAACCATCTGGAAAGCTGTCGGATTTTTTACAGAGATATTCTCGAACTTCCCGAAGGAAGAAGTAGTGAGCATTGGGTAGATTTTGATTTTTTTGGACATCAACTTGTTATTCATTTAAAAGAAGAAAGTTCAAAAACAACTACCTCGGAACTCGAAAAAGGAGACTTAAACCCAGTTGATGGGAAAAAGATACCTATACCACATTTTGGTGTGGTTCTGGATGTGGAAACTTTCAGGATTTTTTCTGAAAAACTTATTCAAAAAAACATTACTTTCATCATTGCGCCCTATATTCGTTTTGAAGGCCAAGTTGGAGAGCAGGCAACTATGTTTTTTAAAGATCTATCAGGAAATGCGCTCGAATTCAAAGCTTTTAAAGACCTAACACAACTATTCGCTAAATGACCAAAGAAATACCACCTCAAATAATTAGACAAGTTTTTGTTATTCTGCTCATCTTATTAATGGGGAGTCTTATATTTAGAGAACTCATTCCATATCTCACAGGAGTTTTGGGCGCGATAACCATCTACGTTTTAATGCGTAAATGGATGGCAACATTGGTCAATAAAAAGAAATGGAATCCATCTTTGGCAGCAACTATGTTGATGCTCATTTCTTTCTTTGGAATTCTTATTCCTATTGCTGGAATCATTTTAATGCTAACTAACAAAGTTGGTACAGCGGTAGAAAATTCTGGAGAAGTTGTTCACGCTTTTAAAGAACAATTGAGTAAAATTCAAGATAAGATAGGCTATGATTTAACTTCACAAATTGACGCCTCTGCCATTACTGGATGGATTTCTGAAAACCTTCAGGGCTTTGTGGGTGGTACATTCAACGCATTTATCGCTATTGGATTGATGTACTTTATGCTCTTTTATATGTTTACTAACAGGAAAGACTTAAGAGAATCTCTTAGAGATTACATTCCAATGAATCGTGAAAATCTAAAAGAAGTTGGGGTTGAAGTACAAAAAATGGTGCGCTCCAATGCCTTGGGAATTCCGATGGTTGGTCTTGCACAAGGAATTGTGGCCCTTATAGGCTTCTTGATTTTTGGAACAGAAGATCCATTTTTCTGGTTCGTTATCGTGACCATTTCCAGCATGATTCCCTTTGTCGGGACTTTACTGGGAATATTACCAGTATTTCTACTCTCGCTATCTACTGGAGACAACTTTGCAGCTTGGGGAATACTTATTTATGGCTTTGTAGTCGTTGGTTCAACAGACAATATCATTCGTCTTTATGTGCTAAAAAAACTGGACGACGTACATCCATTGGTCACACTTATTGGTGTAATAGTTGGCGTGCCCTTGTTTGGTTTTATCGGGTTAATCTTTGGACCCTTGCTCATCAGCCTCTTTATGGTAATCGTGAAGATCTATCGAAAAGAATATGGTAAATCAAAAACAGAAAGCAAGGCCGAAAGATTGTAATTGTAACGCAATATGAATGTTCTCGAAAATCCATAAAACCGTTTTTCCGCCTAAAGACAGACCTATCATGGTTTGGGATGGAGCATGTGACTTTTGTAACTATTGGATTATAAACTGGAAATCCAAAACCGGCGATCGCATCATTTATAAAACATTTCAAGAAGTTGCCGGGCAATTTGCGGACATACCGTTAAAAGAGTTTAAAAAAGCCTCTCGACTCATTAAGAGCGACGGCTCTGTTTATAGTGGCCCGGATTCTGCCTTTAGAACTTTTCAGTATTTCAAAAACCCTTCTTTGTCTTGGCATTTATGGTATTCGCAACTTAAAGCATTTACTATTCTTTGCGACTACTCCTATAACTTTATTGCGAAAAACAGAAGCTTCATGTTTAAGGTAACAAAAATTTTCTTCGGAAAAAATCCAGAGAACATCAAGCCTTATTGGTTGTTCCTCCTGCTTATAATTTTTACAGTTGCATTTTTGCTTTTTAGATTATAACATAATTTTAAACCTTCGGTTTTATTAAAATTGTATCTTTAAAATAAAAAATATGTCATTTAAAGGAATTTTATCAAGATATTTTAATCCAGGCAATCGCGATGATGGCGCTATGGATCACCACACAATGGATCGCTCTACCAAGAGTTATATGGAAGAGGAAGTTATCAAAATAAAAGACGAAGATGTTGAGGTCGTTTTGGATAACGAAGAAGCCATAAACAAAAAGTTCAGTGGTGAAAATACACTGGCAAAATATGCAGAACTCGGAAAAATAATGATCTTAATGCTCAAAGATGTAAAAAATCGGGTTTACAAAGAAGTTCCTTGGTTTACTATAGCAACTGCGGCACTTGCTTTACTTTATGTTTTAAATCCATTTGATCTTATCCCGGATTTTATCCCAGGAATTGGTTATATCGATGATGTTGCCATATTAGGAATCAGCATTGGGTGGATCCAAACAGATTTACACAAATATCTAGATTGGAAAATAAATGAAGGAAAAGATATTTAATGAACTCTTCGTTGCTCTCTAGCCAATAAGGTATTTTTAAGAAGCATCGCAATAGTCATTGGCCCCACTCCTCCGGGTACTGGTGTAATAAACGATGCTTTTTTACTGACGTTTTCAAAATCCACATCTCCAGTTATTTTATAGCCTTTTGGACGGCTTGGGTCATCAACTCTTGTAATTCCCACATCGATAATCACGGCATCATCTTTTATCATTTCCGCTTTTAGAAAATTTGGAACTCCCAAGGCCGAAATAATAATATCTGCCTGCGTGGTTATCTGTGCAATGTTTTTGGTGTTGCTATGAGTTAAGGTTACTGTACTATTTCCTGGCCATCCCTTTCTACTCATTAAAATGCTCATCGGTCTACCAACAATATGACTTCTCCCAATAACAACGGTATGTTTTCCTTTGGTATCAACCTCGTAACGTTGCAATAATTCTAAAATCCCGAATGGGGTGGCAGGAATAAAGGTACTCATATCCAAAGCCATCTTTCCGAAGTTTTCGGGATGAAACCCATCAACATCTTTTGAAGGATCTACAGTAAGAAGTACTTTCTGCGTATCAATCTGCGGAGGCAGTGGAAGTTGAACAATAAATCCGTCTATATTGTCGTCCTCATTCAACTCCTTAATCTTTTTCAACAACTCGAGTTCACTAGTAGTATCAGGCATTTTCACTAGTGTTGATTCAAAACCAACACGTTCACACGCCCTCACTTTGCTGCCCACATAAGTAAGACTAGCACCATCATTTCCTACAATAATTGCAGCAAGATGCGGTACTTTTTCGCCATTAGCCTTCATTTTATCAACTTCGGCAGCGATTTCGTTTTTAATATCGTTACTTACTTTCTTTCCATCTAGGATTGTCATAATTTAGGAGTATTCAGTGGCAGTTGCAGTTGGCAGTAGTTTACACCCCAAATTTGCCTGGGTTATCAATCATATAGTTTATAAGCTTCCCAATTTCTTCACTCTTTTTGTTGAAATCGGTTTCAATATCCGATGAAATATAACCACAAGCTTTAGCGAATTGCAGCCATACCTGTGTCTCGGAGTTTTCAGCATCGCTATCAGTCAATTTACTGACAAAATGCTTTTCATATTTTCTTTTTCGATAAGCTTCAGCTATGTTAGCGCAAACAGAACGAGAACATCTTCTGATTTGATCAGTCAGAGAATATATTTCTTCTTTTGGAAAAGTTTTGGATATTTCCATTATTTCCATTGCCAATGAGAATCCTTTTTGATATGCCAATAAAGTTTTAAAACTCATATTTATATAAATTTAAATCTCTGATTAGCTACTTCGTCAGGCCCCTCATTGCTCACTGCAACTGAAAATTACCACTACATATACCTCATGAACTAACTGAAACGCAATTTCAATTACTGCTAACTGCAACTGAAAACTGCTACTTCATTTACTTCATATTCCCCATCGCCTGCATCATTTTTCTGCCGCCGCCACCTTGCATCATTTTCATCATCTTGCTCATTTGGTCGAATTGTTTTAGAAGTTGATTTACTTGTTGAACGCTCGTTCCACTTCCAGCTGCGATACGTTTTTTGCGACTTCCGTTTATTAATGCGGGTTGGGTTCTTTCCGTTGGGGTCATGGAATGGATTATAGCTTCAATTCCTTTAAAAGCATCATCGTCAATATCTACATCTTTCAAGGCTTTTCCGGCTCCGGGAATCATTCCCACCAAATCTTTCATACTTCCCATTTTCTTAACCTGTTGTATTTGGTTAAGGAAATCGTCAAAACCGAATTGGTTTTTTGCAATTTTCTTCTGAATCTTTCTGGCTTCATCTTCATCAAATTGTTCCTGAGCTCTTTCAACCAAAGAAACAACATCTCCCATCCCCAAAATTCGATCGGCCATACGCGCTGGATGGAACACGTCTATCGCATCCATTTTTTCACCGGTACCGATAAATTTGATAGGCTTATCTACTACACTTTTAATAGAAATAGCAGCACCACCGCGAGTATCACCGTCTAATTTGGTAAGTACGACTCCATCAAAGTTTAGTCTTTCATTAAAGGTTTTTGCAGTGTTTACAGCATCTTGCCCAGTCATTGCATCAACCACAAAAAGGGTTTCATGGGGCTGGATGGCTTTGTGCACGTTTGCAATTTCCGCCATCATCGCCTCATCAATAGCAAGACGACCTGCCGTATCCACAATTACCACATTAAAGCCATTTTTCTTGGCGTGTGCAATTGCGTTTTGTGCAATTAGCACTGGGTTTTTATTTTCAGGTTCGCTATAAACCTCAACCCCAATTTGGTCTCCAACAACGTGCAACTGATTTATTGCAGCGGGCCTGTAAATATCACAGGCAACCAAAAGTGGTTTTTTAGTCTTTTTCGTTTTTAAGTAATTGGCAAGTTTTCCAGAAAAAGTAGTTTTACCACTACCTTGCAGACCAGACATTAAAATAACCGTTGGCGCACCGCTTAAATCGATTCCAGCAGTTTCCCCACCCATTAATTCGGTAAGTTCGTCTTTTACCAACTTCACCATTAATTGCCCAGGCTGTAGCGTAGTAAGTACGTTTTGACCCAAGGCTTTTTCCTTTACTGTATTGGTAAATTCCTTGGCGGTTTTAAAGTTGACATCAGCATCCAAAAGAGCACGACGCACTTCCTTTAAAGTTTCTGCAACGTTTACTTCTGTTATGCTACCGTGACCTTTCAGCACGTGCATCGCTTTATCCAGCTTATCACTTAAATTATCGAACATATTCTTACTTTCTTAATAGGTTAACTCCTTCTTCAAGCAATTGCGCTAAGGCGAGAATGCAAGGCTTCAGAGTTCAAGGTTGCAAAGATAACACTCTGAAAGGGAGTATCAAAAAAAAGTGTTCGTTTTTCAGTATTCAGTTCACAGTGGCAGTATGCAGTTCAGTGCTCAGTATTCAATGAGCTGTGGCAGTATGCAGTAGCAGTGTTCATTTTCAACTTCTATTACTCTGAGTTTTTTTATCACATCTCCTTTACCGACTATCGTCTACAGTCCACCGACTTTTAAAACCAGAAATTCATAAAATTTTCATAAATCAACTAGCTATACATACCCCATCATAAGCTATTTGCTCTGTTTTCGGTATATTGCAGGCCGACCAAAAGTATATGATCAAAGAAAAAATACTCTCTCCTTTTCAAAAATTCGTCAATCTTCAAAGTTCCAGTGGAATTCTTCTATTGGCAACAACAATTATCGCTTTGGTATGGGCAAATTCAGCCTTTGCAGATAGTTATCAATCCTTTTGGGATTTTGAACTCGGTATTATTACCGATAGCTTCGAACTTAAAAAACCACTAATTCTTTGGGTGAATGATGGGTTGATGGCGATTTTCTTTTTTCTCATCGGACTAGAAATAAAACGTGAATTCTTAATTGGGGAACTCAATTCCACCAAAAAACTCATGTTCCCACTATTTGGAGCATTGGGCGGGATTGCTCTTCCAGTATTGATGTTTGTCATGCTTAACGAAAACCCTGAAACCCTCAAGGGTTGGGGAATACCGATGGCAACCGATATCGCGTTTTCGCTAGCCATCTTAAAAGTATTAGGGAATCGCGTGCCGCTGAGTTTAAAAATATTTCTAACCGCTTTTGCCATCGTTGACGATTTGGGAGCTGTTTTGGTAATCGCAATTTTTTATAGCGGTAGCCTTAACCTTGTTCTCTTAGCCTGGGCCTTAGGGATTTTAGCATTTATTTATTTCTTAAGCTATAAAGGAATTTATTTTGAAATTTTAACAATGATTGCCGGGTTTGTTATTTGGCTACTCTTCCTAAAAGCTGGTTTACATCCAACTTTAGCGGGAATTTTAATGGCATTCGCCGTACCTGTAAGACAAAAGATAAGTACCCACGAATTTACCGATCAACTGGAGAGTATTGTAGCAGCGATAAAACATAGCACCATACTTCAAAGACCTGTGCTTTCGGGTGGACAACTGGAGCTCATAGACGATTTAGAAGACTGGTCTGATAAATACCGATCACCGATACAAGCATTGGAACACAAACTTCATAACTGGGTGGCATTTGTGGTAATCCCCATTTTTGCGCTTGCTAATGCCGGAGTGGCACTAAATAGTGATGGCGGATTAGAATCCGCATTAGTTATAAATATCGTCATTTGCTTGATATTAGGGAAAAGTATCGGAATTACAGGAATCATCTTTTTGGCCAGAAAACTTAAGATTATCGAGGTGCCAAAAGATATTACCAATAAACAGATAATTGGCGTTTCTTTCTTGGCTGGAATCGGATTTACCATGGCCATCTTTATCGCTAGCTTAGCCTTTAACACCCATCCCGAATACATAGATTCCGCCAAGATCGGAATTCTAATCGGCTCCTTTATTTCAGCAATAATTGGGTTTAGTATACTTCGATTTAATACTGTAAAAGGAAAGTTTGATCACTCGGAGAGAGGTTGATTCAGTGGTCAGTGATCAGTGATCAGTAGTCAGTTTGGATGGGCAATTTTTAGTTTGCAGTGGCAGTATACAGTGGATTACGGCTATCGCACATTATCTTACGTCTAAAATCTCAAGTCGAAAATTCAATTATTTTTACCCCGACCCTAAAGGGAATAACTGAATTTTCTACACACAGAGAAGAAAGATTAAAACATCAAAAAATACTTTAATCGTAAGTAAGCAGTAGCAGTGGTCAGTTTTTAGTATGTAGTGGGTTATGGCTTTTGCTCACTATCACAAGTCTAGTCTAAAATCTCACATCTAACTATGTTCTGCGACTCCGCGGTGAACATAAAAGCAACAGTATTCAGTTGGCAGTGGCAGTATGCAGTGGGTTACGGCTATCGCTCATTATCTCAGTCTAAAGTCTTAAATCTCAAGTCTAAACCTCTCACCGCTCCCATCTACCCTCTTAATTCTTCTTATTATTCTCAATCACATAATCCAAAACTTTCGTCATTAAATGTACCCGATCCTTTCCGCGGACGTTGTGCTCATGCATTGGATAAATAAAGAAATCCATTTGCTTTTCGTTATCGACAAAAGACTTTATCAATGATAGATTGTGCTGCATAACCACCACTGGATCTATGGAACCGTGGATGGTTAATAGTTTTCCAGTTAGATTCTGCGTTTTGTCTAGCAAACTGGCCTTTTCATAGCCTTTAGGGTTTTGCTCTGGCGTATCCATATAGCGTTCGCCGTACATTGCTTCATAATATTTCCAGTCGGTTACGGGACCTCCAGCAACGCCAGTCGTGAAAACTCCAGGATTGCGAAGCATCATTGAAACCGTCATAAATCCTCCAAAACTCCAACCGTGGATGGCAAGACGATCTGAATCTACATACGGAAGCGATTTTAAATAATCTACCCCAACCAACTGATCTTTTAATTCCTCAGTTCCTAGTTGTCTGAAGATGCCCGTCTCAAAAGCACGGCCTCTGTTTGCTGAACCTCGGTTGTCTATGGTAAACACGAGATAACCCTGTTCCGCCATCCAATTCATCCATAATGAGGCGCCATCGTACCATTTGTTTGTGATCAACTGTGCCTTTGGGCCTCCGTAAACATAAACCAAAACTGGATATTTTTTGGAAGGATCAAAATTAGAAGGTTTTATAAGGCGCGTATAAAGATCAAAACCATCGTGCGACTTTAATTTCCCAATGGTAGTTTCTCCCATTATATAATCGGCCATTGGGTTTTCGGCTTTTACAAAGTTGTGTACCGACTTTCCTTTAGTATCCAAAATCTGGGCAACTCCGGGCGTATCATGATTTGAATATTGATCGAATATATATTTTCCATCGGAAGAAACGCTCGCATTATGCACTCCGCTTACAGGTGTTAATTCTCTTTGTTTTCCGTTTGAAATATTTACCGAATACAATTTGGTGTCCAAAGGAGAATCCCCAGTACCGGTAAAATACACTTCTGTTCCTTTATCATTATTCCCTACAATTTCCTTGGCTACCCACTTATTTTTGGTCAGTTGTTTTACCACACCTTTCTTGGTGTTGACAAGGTAAAGGTTCATAAACCCATCCTTTTCACTCATCCAAATAAAGTCTTCCGAAGAATCTGAATAGAAATAGGCCGGATGTTGCGGCTCTGCCCATTTTGGATCTTTCTCCTCTAGCATCGTTTTTACAAGTTTTCCTGTGTTAGCATCAAAAAGTTGCAATTTTATATGATTTTGATCGCGGTTTAATTCTGCGATAACCACATTTTTTTCATCTGGAGTCCAAGATAGGTTGGTTAAATAATCTTCCACATTTCCTGTGGGGCTTATAAAAACCGTTTGCTTTGTTGCCAGATTGTAAATTCCAACTTTCGGCCGCTCACTTTTCTGTCCAGCCATTGGGTATTTTATGGACATTAATTCCCCTGGAGTTGGAATAATATTTAACAACGGATAATCTGCCACATAAGTTTCATCTTTTTGATAAAAGGCGAGCAGATTCCCTTTAGGCGACCAGAAGATACCTTGGGTTATTCCAAATTCACTTCGTGCAATTGCCTGACCAGAAACGATGTTTAAATCTGTGTTGTCGGTAACCGCAACAGTTTCACCATCTTTTGTTTGAATATATAAGTTGTTCTTTATGGTGTATGCTACGTTTCCAGTTTCAACTTGTAAGCTTTCATTTTCTGCTGCCTCATCAACTTTTAAAACGAATTCTCCTTTCTTCGTATTGAAATTGTATAGATAATAGGAGTTGTCTCCCGACAGATAAAAAGCATCCTTGTTTTTCCAAGTAAGGCCAGAAAAACGCTTTAAGGCGGTTCCTAAGTTTTGGTTGGCATCAGCAATTGTAAGCTGCTCCTCCATTCTTTTACTTTTAACATTGGATCTTTTAAGGGTATCACCTTTAAGATAAACATAGGAATTCGTTCTCGGAATCCATTGAAATCCGGTAACGTGCTCTGGATAAAATTTGCCGTATTGCTCCAATACCGCGTCTTTGAGGGTGAGTTCCTTTTCTTGTGCCTGAATGTTTAAAAAGCACAAAAAGAAAAATAGGGAAGCGATATAGTATTTCATCAGAATGGTTTTTTTGGATCGAAAAGATAGCATGTTCAAAATCTAGTGTTTAAAAAATGCGGCAAGGAAGACTAAAAATAGGATTACTGCTGCATCCCGATAGTTATCGGGAGGCTAAGATAAAAAACCTTTGGGAGGTTTGGAATTGTTGGGGTGAATATTTGATCTTGATTTTTGAGGAAATGTTCTTCGGGAACTATTTATAAGAAAAACGTCACCTTTACGTGATTTCGAAAAATGTGTTGGGGAATTATTGTTATATTTAGTGAGTTTATTTTATTCATCTGATACTTGGAGACATACAACACTGAAATGTTTTGTATTCACAAGTTGTCATTAATTCAAAATAGATAAGTCTTCACCATAAAACCACAACTCGATTTGGAAAATGTTGCCTTTTCAGGTAACTTTGTGTTTGAGTCAAAAAAAAATAAAATGAATTGGCCGAATTTGAAAGAGAGATAATCCTGTTCGAAAATCACTTTTGGGATTTTTATAATAAGCTTGACCCGAAAGTACAGGACAAGTTCGATTGGACAATTTCACTTATCGAGCGAACGAAAATAGTTCCCAAACAATACTTCGACCATTTAACAGGAACGGACGGACTTTGGGAAATACGCGTAAAAACAGGTAACAATATTTACAGGGTATTCTCCTTCTTCGACAAAGGCAATGTTATAATCCTAATGAACGGATTCCAGAAAAAGACCCAAAAAACTCCAAAAAAGGAAATCAAGAAAGCGGAAACCTTAAAAAAGAAATACCATGCAAACAAGTGAGAATCCAAAAAGTTGGAAAGAGCATATCAATAAAAAATACGGCGAGAAAGGAACCGAATCCCGAGAAAAGTTCGAAGAAGAATTTGAGACTTTTCAAATCGGAGTGCTTATCCAAGAAGCAAGAAAAAGACAGAAAATGACTCAACAGCAATTAGCGGAAAAAGCAGGAACAACTAAAAATTACATTTCCCGAATCGAGAACAATGCGAGTGATATCCGACTATCAACCTTAATGCGGATTATCCGTGAGGGACTTGGAGGGAGTTTAAAACTTTCAGTGGACGTTTAACAGTGTGTAGGCACTATTGGTAGTCAAGCAGATGGGTAACCGCCTAATCTTTAAATATTTCCCGTAAAACGAAATAAACCTTAAGATTCCTACTATTTCAATTGCAGCATATTGTGTTCTAGGAAATTTAGACGATTGGCCACTAAACAGTATTCAAACCCTTCCCTTTAACTTAAAAGAAGCAGAAAGGATTGGGGAGTTTGTAAAAATCATTTTTACCAAAAACAAAATTAGCTCCGAAACTTAAGCTCCCAGAGCCATAATCCCTAACGACTCAAGACTTTTTTCTCAAGCCGATATAGATAATACAATTTCAAATTTTGTTAATGGCTGACCTTCGTTTAATATAACATTCCCAAAAACTTATATATTTAAGAAAGCTTGCCTTTACGGGATTCCGTAAAATGGGTCGAGGGATTGTTGTTATATTTGACAAGAGTTAAATATATCCAATTATGTAGGTATATACCACATTTTATATATAAATGTTCCCAGCAATTTGAACAAAAGATTGATAATTATTAAAAATTAACACAACTAACTAGAAACCAGCAACAAGATGAAAAAAATTTATACTTTAGTGATACTCTCAAGCATAATATTTGCAAGTTGTTCAACAACTAAAACATTAAAATTCACTCAAAAAAGTGACGACATTGTCAAAACCGAATCTTTAAAGAATTTTTTAACAGCCAATAAGAAACCAAAAGTAGTTTTAAGAGTAAACGAATCGTCAATGACAGTAACACAAGACGAAAACAATGATTATATCTACAATGCAATTGAAAATCAATTACTAGCAAGTGGTTTTATCGTAAGAGACAGACAATTATTCAATCAAATTATTGCTAATGATGAAAATAATATTGACTATCAGAAACTAAAAGAAAAATCAGATACGGATTTAATTATCGAATTAGTAAGGCTAAATCCACAAATCTTATATGAAACTAATAAATATTACGACAAAAATGATAGAGAAAAAGTAGAAAATTCATTCACATATAAAGAATATGGGGCATCAGTAGAATTTAAAGTGGTAATGATTAATTCAAATGAATTCGCAGGTGTATATAAATTCAATTATACACCTTGTGTTGAAGGATGTGTAATTTCCAAATCCTTGAGTGAGTTGCAAAAAGAAAGAAAAAAAAGATTGAGAGATGGAGTTAAAGGATATGAAGGAGTTGAAAGAGACGAATTGGAAATCTTTATTAAGGATGCAACTGAAAAATTAGTTGCAGAAATGAGAAAATAAAAATTACTGGTATTATTGTATAAAAAAGATACGGCAAGTAAGTGCCAAACTGAATTGTTCCGGCATATTTGTTAGGTTGTCAAATTTTTAAATTTGGCTAATCCGGAAAAGAAAGATAATTAGAAAAATTTAAAAATTCGGCTTATGCTTAATCGAAAAGTATTCATCTATTCTCCGCAGTCCTTTTCATAGATAAGAACATTAACTACAAGTCGTGAAAACATAAATAATGCAAATGACAAAAACTTTTTTTATTAATATTTGGTTATTCATTCTAATTCTAATATTAGTTTCATTATCATTTTGGGGGATTTTCTTCATAAAGGATTTAGATTCAAAAATATCGGTTATTGGAATAGTAGCACTGATTGTTGCTGCCTTTACATCTGTTATGACAGTAAACATAAATAATAATAAAACACGAGAAAGAGAATATGAATTGCACATATTAAAAGAAAAGCAAAAGGTTTGTGAGCACTTTTATAATGCTTTTTTTGAGATTTTTAAAAAGGTAAAAAATAATCGTGAGGGTCTCACTAAAAAAGCAATTGATGAAATGGCGCTCTTTAAAAAAGGCCTAATGAACTGGGGAAGCGAAAGTATAATAGAAAAGTATATTGAGTATGAAGACAACCTTGATATTCATAAAGACAACACTCGTGCTATTTTAAATAATACAGATTATTTTTTAAAAGAAATGCGGAAAGAACTTGGATTTAAAGACTCGAAGAGTTTGAGATTAATGACTTTACTATTAACAGCAGAAGCAAGAACTGAATTAGGCCAATAGCCAATATTTGGTAAAGTTAGTTGCTAGTACAAGCATCTTTTCGAAAATCCTTGCAGATATTCTATTCAGTTTTTATTTGCTAAATTAGGTGCCTAACCACCCAAATAAGCATACACAAGAACGCTATTTTAAATTACAATTTAACCAAATGGAAATACCAAAATATCACCAAACCTTTATACCAATATTAGAAACATTAATTGCAGAAGACTCATTAAATAGTAGAGAATTAGCTATTAGAGTACGTGATAAATATTACACAGAGTTACCGAAAGAATTACTTAATAAAAAGACAAGTTCTGGAGCAAATGTTTTAATTGACAGGATCGGTTGGGGAAAATCTTATCTTAAAATGGCAAAGTTTGTTTCTTATCCTCAAAGAGGTAGGGTGCAACTTACTGAAAAAGGCAGACGCATTCTTGACATAGGTGAATTATCAATACAAGACCTTAAAAACGATAAGGACTTTATAAAGCACAGAGAATCAGTACAAATCAAAAAAGAAAATGAGGTAGAACTGGAGACAGATAATGTAGATAATGCTTCACCGCAAGATTTAATAGACTCTGGATTTGCTACAATTGAGGCGGAGGTTAAAACTGAACTTTTAGAGAAATTAAAAGAGATCGATCCGTATTACTTCGAAAAAGTAATTCTAATCCTTCTCAAAAAAATGGGTTATGGAGATTTTATCGAAACTTCAAAATCTGGTGATGGGGGTATTGATGGTATTATAAACGAAGATAAATTGGGACTTGAAAGGATTTATACACAAGCAAAACGTTATAATGAAAATAAGGTACGTGAAAAAGATATAAGGAACTTTATCGGGGCAATGAGCGGTGACACTAAAAAAGGGGTTTTCATTACTACCTCTTCTTTTGACGATTCTGCAATTAAAAAGGCCAGAGAAGCTCATCATACTATTATCTTAATTGATGGTCCTAAGTTAGTTGAATTAATGCATCAATTTAATGTAGGAGTTCAGATAAAAACTATTTATGAAGTAAAAGAAGTGGATAATGATTTTTTCGAGGGAGAGTAGTAATTGGAAAAAGGTATGAAGCTATAAAGAAATATAAGATGTGAAAAAACTATAGATGTTTATAAACGATCAATTTGATCGTTTCATAATAATTGACTTAAAAATAAAATACTTAGCTCACTTAAAATACGGATTTTGCCCTAAGTTCAAAAAATAGCAATCACCCATATAAACCCAAAACCCTGTAACATTCCCCATATATTACCGTCTTTTAGATAGCTAGCCAACCACAATTTTAAATGACCCATATCTCCCCTACAAACACTTCCCAAAATTCATTTAGAATGTTAAAGAACTTATTAATGGTTTTTGGGATTCTCCTTTCCTGCAATTTATTTTCGCAAGAAGTACATTTGGAAGGCAAGATTGGCACCACCGAGGATATCGATATTGAAGGCATTAATATCTATAATCTTACTACTAGCAAGGGTACGGTCACGAATGCTGAGGGAGAATTTAGAATGCTGGTTTCCTTAAATGATTCACTTTCTATTTCAGCGGTTCATATTCAGGATAAAAAGATTGTTATCGGGAACGATCAGATAAAGACTAAAAAAATCATCATCAACCTCAGCGAGAAAATGAATGAGTTGAGTACGGTAACCATTCACAGACCACTTACAGGTTATATAGGGAGTGATGCCAATATTATTCCGGTGCAAGCGGTACTCACGGCTACTTCCATTGGTCTTCCTAATGCAGATTTACCGCAACTTTCAAAAACCCGACGCCAACTCTACGCCGCCAATTCCGGCCCGGTTGATATGCTTATAAATGCACTTTCAGGGAGGACAAAAATGATAAAAAAACGCTTGGAACTTGAAAAAATTCACGTGTTAACCCTTGCCCTACTTGATAAATTCCCCGAAACCTATTTTACCGATGCCTTAAAGATTGATAAGCTACAAGTCTATTCCTTTATTTTTTTCTGCGAAGACGATCCGGATTATAAAATTGTTATGAAACAAAATAGCATGGAGATTATTGAGTTTTTGGAAAAGAAGAGCGTAGAGTACAGGGGAAAATGAAATCAATCCCGATAGCTATCGGGAGAAATCGAAATCGAAAACGAAAAAGAAAGACTATAACAAAATCGTCTTAAAAGGCTTTTAAAATAAATCTAATTAATGTATACTACCGGTCTATCTAAAAGTGAAGATTATGGAAGCAAATAAAATGCGAGATTATATAAAAGATGTATTGGAAAACATGCCAGCAGATTGGTTAAACCTAACAACCCATCGGCTTGATATTTATAATGAAGACTTGGCAAAAACGCAGTTCTTAGCGCAGTTTGAAGCCTTGTTGAAAACTGATGATTTCGATGTAGCGGAACTCAAAAAATTACCTACGGCTTACGATTATATCCGCTTAGGGCATCCGCTATCCTGTGTGCTGGAATGGGGAATTGCGAAATTGAATAATCTAGATTCAGAAAGTGTAATCAGTTTTTCCTCAAAGACGGTTCCGGTTTTAGCAATCCTCAGAAAGAATTTATTGGAGAATAAAAATACGCAAATCCTATATTCAGGAAAGTTGCCAGAATTTTTTGATGCTGACATTCTGAGAAAAGTTTATGGGTATAAGTTTGAATTAAAGCAGGTGGAGAATGTATCGGCAATTGATAATTCCGATAGCTATCGGAACAATGGCACTAGGATTTTCATTTCCCACGAAAACCAATTTGGTGAAATTAATCTCCCAGACCATATCGACTTCTATATTGCTACCTACGCCCAGCTTGGAAGTGTGTTACTTGTAGATGGCAAGGAAAATGAAAGTTATATCTCCGATATTCAGCATGTGCGAAGAAGAGAAACCGTGGCGATGACCCCAGACAACTGTCTTACAGCCTTAAAAATGTTAGTTGATAAATCCTCTTTAGATTCCGATAGCTCTCAGAACCAAAAAAGCACTAACGAAACAAATAAAACACAGGTTTTAGATTCAATTGCTGACGTTACTGGCACCACTGCAGAACCACTCGTTGCTTCCAGCGGACTCTCCATGCAGTATGCCATTATGATGGGCTTAGTTGACGACGCCTTAGAAAAACATAAGGGAAAAACCATCAAATTTATTGTTCCTCCAAATTGTTACGGCGGCACAAATGATCAAGCGAGACGTGTGGCTGCCTGCCTTGATAATGTTGAAGTTGTAGATCTCTTGGTTGATGGCGATAATGAAATGGTGCAAAGCATCGATAGTGTTTTAGCTGAAATCGCGAATCAAGATGCTGTTCCTTATATAATCGCTGAAATCCCTACAAATCCCAGAGTTGAGGTTCCTGATCTTCACGAACTAAAAGCTGTTTTAAGTAAGGCGCGCAAAACCGCAAATGGCGAAACTGCCATCGATCCAGTCTTTATTTTAGATCAAACTTTTTGTCCTAATTACCTCTTTCTAGGGGAAGGAGAAATACTTTCCACCGTGCGGGCTATTTCGTATGCCAGCGGATCTAAATTCCCAAGTGGCGGACAATGTACGGCCGGGTATTGCGTAGGAAATAATAAGACAGAAGATTTGCTGGAGAAAATAGAAATTCACCTAAATCTTTGCGATAACGAGGCTACAGCGCTTCAGTATAAAATATTGGCCAAGCAATTGCCCTCCATGAATCAGAGAATTAAGGACGCTTATAAAAATACACGGGAATTTGTAAACTTTATCCACGGTACCTTACCAGACGCAAAAATCAATTTTGTTTCAGAAGAATTGGCTGATGCCGGATTTACGCCATCGGTGTTTTCATTGGATCTTCCAACGAAAGGAAATACAGATGAAGAAAGAGAAGCTTACAAACGGAAGCTAAATCTAAAATTAATCAACTTAATGATTACCGAAATTCCAAATGAAAGTAAGTTCTGTGTGAGCTATGGCCAATTAAAAGGATGTTATTGGACCATTCCGGCAACATCAACACAGGGCACGACGAAAGAAGGTGACAAAGATTATATTGTCCGTGTATCGGTTTCTCCTAACTTAGATCTGGATCTTCATAAGAAAGTCTTTGCCGATTTTGTTGAAAGTAATTAATGACTTTTCTATTTTCTGAATACGAACCAATTCTTCTGAAAAGTTATATAAGGATAACACGGGAATAGTAATGAGTTTTTGAAAAAGAGCAACAAGGATTACTGACGAAGACCATGACGTAATTATTAAGACGTGTAGTTTACTTTATAATAGCACGTGCAAGTAAATAATTCCTTATCTTTATTATTTAAAAATTTAAGTGATATAAAAATGAATACTAAACTCACTTTGACCATCGAGCAGAAAGTCATCAAAAAAGCGAAAGAATACGCGAAGGATAAAAATAGGAGCTTATCTGACATTATCGAAAACTATTTAAAGACGCTCACAAAAAAAGATCAGGCTGAGGATTCGGAAAAACTAAATCCCATAGTAAAATCTTTAAAAGGTTCTTTCAAAATGCCGAAAGACATGGATTATAAGGAAGAACTTAGAAATCGTTTAGAAGAAAAGTACTTATAATGGACCAGGTTTTAATCGACACCGATGTTATAATGGATTTCTTTTTTGACCGCAAGCCATTTTCAGGATTTGCAACTGAAATATTCAATCGCTGCGAAGCGAAAAAACTGAACGGCTTTACTACTCCGGTTATAATCTGCAATGTTTATTATTTATTGCGGAAAACAGCTTCGCATCAATTGATCGTAGAAAAGATAAAACAGCTTTTAAACATAATTGAAATTACAGCAATGGATAAAACGATTGTTTTTGATGCGCTTAATTCAGAATTCAAGGATTTTGAAGATGCATTACAAATCTTTTCCGCGGTTCAAAATGGAAAAATCAATATCGTTCTTACTAGAAACATTAAGGATTATAAGAAAAGCACTCTGGCCGTATTCACACCAGAGATTTATTTGAAAGGAAAAACCATCGACTAATCCAAACTATTTAATCCTTGACGAAAAACATAATTATATATAGGGCGAAACCTGAGATATTCAATATTTATGTAATTATAATTTCATTTTCAATAGGAGGATTTCTTTTATATTATTCAGATTTACTGTTTATAAAACTATTAATGTCCGGCATTTTTATTGCTCCAGCTCTTTTAGATATTATTAAAAGCTACTTTGCTACTGGAATAGTAATATCTGAAAAGCGAATAAGCCTTCTTCGTAAAAATATAAAGGGGAAAACACTATTTCAAAGTATAGACTATAATACTATTAAAAGTGTTAGATATAATGAGGGCGGGCTAAGACAGGAACGTGCTGTTTATTTAGAAACAAACCATAAACCCAATATTAAAATATTAATCTCAACTAATCCCTTTGAATTTGGAAAAGTTTTAAAATTTCTAAAAGAGAAAGGAATTAGAATAGATTTAGTCCATTCTGATCATGAATTAAGAATGTTTTTGGATGGAAAGATTAATGAATTTCCAATGAAGAACGAACCAATTAGTCAGTAAAGAAGTTTCTACTTAAATTTAAAGGAACCTAGTCAAGCTCCTCCTAAGTAAAATAAAAACCAAAAATGAAGTACGATTATATAATTGCAGGTTCAGGATGTGCAGGCTTGAGTCTTTTATTTAGGATGCTAAAAGATCCCATTTTAAAGAACAAAAAGATTTTAGTAATTGACAAGAGTAAAAAAACCGATAACGACCGAACTTGGTGTTATTGGGAAGAAGGCACAGGTTTATTTGAAGCTATTGTAACCCACGAATGGCGAAGGCTTCAATTTTTAACTTCAGAATTTATCAAAGAATTCCATCTGGAAAACTATAGCTATAAAATGATCAAAGGTCTTGATTTTTACAGCTACGTTTTAAGTTTTGCTGAAGAATTCGAAAATGTAGTTTTTAAACAGGAAGCCATTAAAAGTATTCAAACTGAAACCAATGCTGCATTGGTGGAAACTGAAAATGGAAAATATACTTCAGATTACGTATTCAATTCCACCAGCCTTTTTAACCCTGAAATAAACAAAGAAAACTCCCTGTTACAGCATTTTGAAGGCTGGGTGATAAAAACCAAAGAACCTACTTTTAACAGCGAAGTCGGAACCTTGATGGACTTTAGACTCGATCAGAAAAACGGAGCCACGTTTATGTATGTTTTACCAACTTCTTCTACGGAAGCTTTGGTTGAATATACTTTATTTAGCCCTGCGCTTTTAAAGAAAGAGGAATACAAACTTGCATTAAAGGAGTATATTAAGAATTATCTCCATATTGATGATTATGAAATTCTCCACACAGAGTTCGGCGTAATTCCAATGTCTTTAGCAAAATTTTCAAGAACTACAGATGCTTCAGAACTAATAATAAACATAGGAACCGCCGGAGGACATACAAAGGCAAGCAGCGGCTATACCTTCCAATTTATTCAGAAAAACACCGAACGGATAATAAGCCAATTACAACTGAGTGGCAATCCGAATGTAAAAATGACTTTCCGAGAGAAAATGTTTCAATGGTATGATCGCACCTTGTTGGAAGTTCTTATTTCCAACAAAATGAAAGGAAAAGAGGTTTTTTCATTATTATTCGGGAAACGTTCCCCTGAAATGATTTTAAAATTTCTGGCCAATGAAAGCTCCCTCGTGGACGACATAAAGATTATGAGTAGTTTGCCTATTGGCCCTTTTTTATCGGCTGGGGTTAAACAACTGAAGAGCAATTAATAAGTTTGCCCTGAAAGGGCGTAATATCTTAACATCGAGCAACGCTCGATGCTGGGAAAGCCTTAAACATCTAAAGCCCTGAAAGGGCGAAATAGTTAAACTATATTATGGAACGGTGGACATTGCCATTAATACCGCCCTATCAGGGCTGGTTTTAGACTGATTATGCGACCCATAAGGCGTTGCCTTATGTTATAGTACGTTGCCTTTTCAGGGCATATTCGTTTTATAGCAGGTTGCGAGATGGTTTTTGCTTTCGTTGAGAACACAAGCGAGGTGCTCGCAGCAGCGGGGATAACCTGATCAGTACAGTGCTTCCAAAAATTACCTTTTCAAAAACACAAGGTTGGCTCTTGTTTTCGGCAGCTTCAAAGGGCTTGTTTGCGGGTCAAACTCAACTCTCAGCACAACAAAAATAATCATGTTACTGATTACGGATAAACAAATTGGATTATAATTACTAAAATCAACTAGCCAATTTTTATTTAAATGAATTCATAATTTCCTGATTATAAACTACCTTTATATTACTTCAAGAAAAAAGTTTTGAAAAAATCTAAGGAAACCATCCAATTAAAAGATGCGATAGCAATTGGCATTGGAGGCATGGTAGGCGGTGGGATTTTTGCGGTTTTGGGGTTGGCAGTCTCCCTCGCAAAAGGTGGTACGCCGCTCGCCTTTCTATTTGCCGGCATCATTGCTTTATTTACTGCCTATGGCTACTCAAAACTCTCGCTTTCCTTTCCGGACCGTGGTGGTACAGTACGTTTTGTAAATGAAGGTTTCGGCAAAGGAATTTTCAGCGGAGGTATAAACAATGTACTTTGGGTGAGCTACATTATTATGCTGGCATTATATGCGAGCGCCTTTGGTTCGTACGCGCCAAATCTTTTTTCCATTACAGGTTCTAAAGCCATTGACACCCACATTTTCGTGAGTGGTGTTATAATTTTGGCTTCGCTTATAAATTATTATAGTTTAGAAGTCGTGGGCAAAATAGAAAGTATAGCTGTTTTTGTCAAGCTTTGTATTCTTATTGCTTTTGCCGCCCTGGGGGTTTACGGTCTCTTCGGAAACGCAAATGTTTCCCAACTTAACCCCTCTAACTGGGAAAGTCCGTTTTTACTACTTACCGGGGGTATGGTAATTTTCGTGGCCTATGAAGGTTTTGAACTGATTGCCAATGCAGTCCCAAATTTAAAAAACCCAAAGAAAAACGTGCCTAGGGCCTATTTTATCTCTGTCGGTTTTGTGGTTTTACTTTATATCGTTATCGCAATGATTACTGTGGGTTCGCTGAGTTTTGACAAAATAGCCAATGCAAAAGATTATGTTTTGGCCGCGGCCTCAAAACCAATGATTGGGCAGTTAGGATTTACAATTATGACTATTGCGGCACTCATTTCCACATTTTCAGCAATAAACGCTACTATTTACGGCGGAAGCCGCGTGAGCTACGAACTTGCCGAAGATGACGAACTGCCACACTCCTTTACCTCCCAACTTTGGAACAAACCCATCGGTTTATTTATTACCGCTATATTAACCTTACTAGCGGCTAATTTTCTAAACCTGGAAAGTATTTCTACTTCTGGCAGCGCTGGTTTTTTAATGATTTTTGCCGTGGTTAATTTTACGGCTTACAAAAAAGCCAAGGAGATAAATGCCAGTAAAATAATTACGCTCCTCGGTGCCATCTTATGTGCTTTGGCTTTTATTGTGCTAATTGTACAACAGTCTGGGAGTAATATCTTGGGAGTGTCTATTTCTATCGGCATTATTATTATCTGTTTTATCGTAGAGTGGATTTTTAAAAAAGGTTTCCTAAACAGCACAAAACAAGATGATAATTAGATGGTCGGGTTATTCAAAATTTATACTCCTCCTTTATTCATCAACAACAACTGCCAAACATTCGTTTTAGATATTGATAGTATCAAATGATACTATGACTGGCACAATCTAGTAGTCTGATTTCATCAACAACTTATAGCAGTGCTTTTTCAAAAACACTCGAAAATTTTAATTCGAATTAGGAAGTGAAAAATTTAGAAAGAACTCACTTCATTTAAAACCTCCATATCTTCTTTATTCAATTGCAATTGCGGTGCCTTGATAATAGATTCCATTTGTTTTAAACTTGTCGCACTAACAATTGGAGTGGTGATGGTTGGTCTAGCCAGTAGCCAAGCCAAGGAAACAGCAGCTTGTGTGGTGCCGTGTTTATGTGAAATATTATCTAAAGCTTCTAAAACCTTAAATCCCTTTTCATTTAAATATTTTTCCACTCCCCCACCTCGTTGACTTTTATTGAGGTCTTCTTTAGCTCGATATTTTCCAGTTAAAAACCCAGAAGCCAAAGAGGAATAACTCAAAACACCCATATTATTTTCTTCAACTATACTGCGCAATTCGTTTTCATAAGCGTCACGTTCCATCAAATTATACAACGGCTGTAAGGTTTGATATTTTGGAAGTCCTTCTCTTTCTGAAGCTTTTAATGATTCACGAATTCGCTCGGGTGACATATTACTGGTACCAATAACGCGAATTTTCCCTTCCTTTATCAATTGTTGATAAGCAGAAAGTATTTCTTCAACTGGAGTAATCTCATCGTCAAAATGAGTTTGGAATAAATCGATATAGTCGGTTTTTAAACGCAGTAGCGATTTCTCCACATTTTCCAGAATCGCCTTCTTACTAACATCCTTTGGATGCTCATTATTTTGAGATCCCGTTTTAGTAGAAAGAATGATTTTATCACGATTTTTTCTTTCGGCAAGCCATTCCCCAATTATCGCTTCAGATTCACCTCCCTTATTTCCAGGAACCCACCAAGAATATGTATCAGCAGTGTCAATAAAATTAAAGCCTGCATCGACAAAGGCATCAAGTATTTTAAATGATTGTTGTTTATCTATTGTCCAGCCAAATACGTTCCCGCCAAAAGTTAATGGGGCTACTTTAAGTCCTGATTTTCCGAGTTCTCTTTTTTCCATAATATATTTTCAATTTTCATAAAAATAAAGGAAATGTAGCTGAATAGCCGATCAATTATACAATAGTTAACTAAATGCAGTCTCCTTTCTAATAAGATTTGGAATTCTAACCAAAAAACAATCAAACAACCTTAAAGCTAAACTTATTCTGAAGTAAATAACTATAAGCAACCGCGATAAAAACAGTAAGAATTTTGGAAGGCGTAGGATAAAAGCCAAGAAAATCAACAAAAAATTTCATACAGATATAACTGAGTATTAGCGCCCCCATTGCCACCAGAAAGTACCTAAAAAACTGGGTTTTCCAAGGTAAATTAGATTTTTCGAAGGTGATAAACTTCTGCAACAAAAACCCAGTCACAAAAGTAATTGGAAACACAAAAAACAGCGAAGCAATATGCGGACTTAGCACCACAACGCCCAGATCCACATTCTGTTTGGCAACAATAAAATTGTAAAAGATAAAATAAAGCACCGTATCTAAAACCAAGTTACCGCCGCCGCACGCTGCATAACGATATGTTTTTAGGGGAAGAAAACGCCTAAATATAAAATAGAAGGCGTCAATAAATGTGATGATGCTGTTTTTCATGCTAGATGGAACGCAAAGTTAAGCATAAGATTAAAGAAGTTACGGGTTTTATCTTTTGAAAAAGAAGTTACCAAAAAAGTAAGTTTCGATTTCAATTTGGATGATGTCGAAAACTTCAGAGAGCTTTGCCCCTATTATTATTCTTATTCAAAGAATATTTTGCCAAAGTCTAATTCTAAAGCTTTTTAAGTGGAAGACGTCTGTCTATTAATTTCATATCTGTTACTCATAAAATACTGTAAATGATTATTTTATAATGATTTCATGATGTGATTTTCAAAAATATTATTTAATTTTCCAAATAAAAACCATGCATCCATACATTCCTCACTTGCTTTCGGATATCGCCGCAGCTCACCAAAAAGAGTCTAAGGCGGGTTATCTTGATCATGAAGATGATGATTTATCTCTTGAAGAGCTTTTTGCGGATGTGGAACGGTATATTGCAGGTAAAGAGGAGCCCACCTTTGCTTATTATTGTGGCTTGGAATCCATAGATTTTCCTCCTCCCGAACAGCTGGACGACGATGACTTAAAAAAAGTTTGTAAAGCATTTGAGCAAATGATGCAAACATGGAATTTGTCTATCGCTTTACCTGATAATTTGCCATTGCCATTTGCATACCACCTAACGGTAGATATGCTCAATACCAAAACCAACATTCCTAAAACAGGAATGATAACTTTTGATTTTTGTAGTGGATATGCGCCCGACTGCGATTTAAAGTCTTATTGCCCCTGTTTGGAATTTTGGAATGAATGCGACGATGAAATGGAAGATTACGATGACATTATATTTGGCAACGACGATTTACCTTTTTAAGTTTATCGAACTAATTAATTTCCCTTATACCAAATTGACAATGTAATGTAGCATTTAAACTTGTTCATTTTCCGTTCCATTTCCTTGCTCATAAATTCCAAAATTGTATAAAAGCAAAAAGTCCGGATAAAATCCGAACTTTTTTATAATAATATTTCCAAAATAAAGATAGGAAATGAAAAGCTTAACAAGCTAAAACTATCTAAAGTGGGTTAAAATTATTGAGCCTCAGTAAAATCGAAGTTCTTAGAATAATTATCTTCTCCCTCCACCTCTGTTACCTTTTCCTTTAGAAGAACTACTCCCTCTGCTTCCAGAATTACGTCCACGACTGTGGTGCGCGGCTTTTTGGCGTTTCTTTTCTGCCTCGGCTTCTTTCACATCGGCCATGGTTTCGGTAGGTTCAAAGTCTGAAAGTATTTTAGGCTGAAGACGTTCGCCTATTAATTTTTCAATATCTCTCAAATAACCAACTTCATCAAGACTAACTAACGAAAGTGCTTCACCGCTAGCGCCCGCTCTTCCAGTACGTCCAATTCGGTGAACATAGTCTTCCGAGATATTAGGTAATTCATAATTAACAACGTGTGGCAATAAAGGAATATCCAAACCTCGAGCTGCAATATCTGTTGCAACCAAAACACGAACCTTTCCTTCCTTAAATCCAGAAAGTGCTCTTGTTCTTGCGCCCTGACTTTTATTTCCGTGGATTGCCGCAGAAGTTATTTTTGCTTTTTCCAACTTTTCGCTCAAACGGTTAGCACCGTGCTTGGTTCTCGTAAACACCAAAACCTGTTGCCAGTCACCTTCAGAAATAAGCTTAATAATTAAGTCTGTTTTTAGTGCTTTATCAACTCTATAAACCGTCTGGTCTATTTTTTCAACCGTAGTATTTTCCGGTGTAGCTTCCACTAAAACAGGATGGTGAAGAAACTCATTGGCCAGTTTTTTTATTTCCTTTGAAAAAGTTGCAGAAAACAAAAGATTCTGTCTTTTTGAAGGGAGTAAAGAAAGTACTTTTTTAATATCGCGAAGAAAACCCATATCGAGCATTCTATCGGCTTCGTCTAAAACCAAGATTTCAACTTTGGCAAGCGAAAGCGCGCCTTGATTTTCAAGATCCAATAATCTTCCTGGTGTTGCCACCAAGATATCTACACCGTTTCGCAAGGCTTTAATCTGTGGATTTGCACCTACTCCACCAAAAATAACGGTAGAACGCAAATCTGTAAATTCACTGTACTCCTGAAACTCAGCCTGCACTTGGGCGGCCAATTCACGGGTTGGGGTAAGTATTAACGCGCGAATCGGCCTTTTTCGTAAAGCTGGTTCGCTGTTTAAAATTTGTAACATAGGTAAAGCAAAGCCCGCAGTTTTCCCACTGCCCGTTTGTGCTGAAGCCAACACATCTTTTCTTTCCAAAATTAAGGGAATTGCTTTTTGTTGAATAGCCGATGGCGTATCATATCCTTTTTTGCTAATAGCTTTTAGCAGGGCATCGGATAGCCCAAGTGATTTAAATGACATAAAATTGATTCAATGTTCAAAATTTAAGGTTGCAGATTTTGAATTTTGAATTTTAAACCTTGAACTTTTAATTAAGGCGCGAAGGTACGGCTAATTTTCTGCGTGGAGGTTTTTCAATGAATTATATAGAAAATTTGGCTTTACTTT
This sequence comes from Aequorivita capsosiphonis DSM 23843, assembly GCF_000429125.1. GTDB lineage: Bacteria > Bacteroidota > Bacteroidia > Flavobacteriales > Flavobacteriaceae > Aequorivita > Aequorivita capsosiphonis. The sequence continues at coordinate 267,328 of NZ_AUBG01000006.1, read as the reverse complement.
CTGAAAACATGGACAATTTGGGAATAGTTGCTACTATTTTTTGTCTTTTATACCACCCTAGGTTTTATATTTACAGTACAAACCTTAAAAATATCCCACTATGAAAATCAGTACATCCCTTTTAAAAACATGTATTCTCAGTTTGACTCTAATACTAAGCAGCGCAACACTATTGCAAGCACAGACTTTTGAGTACAAAGATTCAGGAACAGATTTCATTCTTTACGACCTTTCCATCCCACAAGGCCAAAGCTCCATTGCCTATGCCGCAGGATCAAAATTCACCTTTGACACGGAAGGTATTATTATCAAGACAGAAGATGCTGGAGAAACTTGGGAAACTATTTATCCAGTATCCGGAACCTCAACAAGTTTTGAAAAAATTGAATTTGTTACCACGGAAAAAGGTTTCGTTGCTGGCTACAATCTTTTTATGAAAACGGAAGATGGCGGTACTACTTGGACACCAATGACGGTCGGAACCGACGTTTATCTTTACAACAACCTTTCTTTTTACAATGAAGACGTAGGTTTTGTTTCGGCACAACTTGACGATGCGCCCTATTTTGCCATTTATCTTACCATTGACGGCGGTGATACTTGGACAGCAGCTTCAGACATACTTGCGGCCGGTGGAATCAACATTGCCTATGCTGATGAAACCACTTTATTTTCGGTAGGTGCAGACGAGCGCATTGCAAAATCAACCGATGGCGGAGACACTTGGAACGCAATTTATTCAGGAATGATTCAAAATTATTTCCTTTCAGTTTATTTCAAGGATAAAGATAATGGCGTTGTTGCGGGAGAAGATGGACTATTAAAAACAACGCACGACAGCGGAGCCACTTGGAGCGATTTTGCAACTGGCTATCATCATTTTTATGCATTGGCCTATAAAGGAGATCAACTAATGGCAGGTGGTACCGATACAGATATTTATTTTTCTGAAGACAATGGTGCAAACTGGAGTCAAATCTTTGTTGGAAACGGTCAAAATCAATTATACGATATAGAATTTTTTGAAGATGGATCAGGATTGATTAGCGGTTCGGGTGGGATTATGATAAAATTTGAGGACGTATTCTTAGGAACAGAAGACAATCGAATTTCAGAAAATGAACTTATAAGCTTTTACAATTCAAATTCTAAAACTTTCAACCTTCAATCTAAAAGCGAGAAGATAGAGGGTGTAACAATTTACAATATCACCGGGCAACTTGTTGGAACATTTACAAACGATTCTAACAGCTTTAGTAAAGATGTTTCGGCTTTTGCGAATGGAGTTTATCTAGTAAATGTTAGCAGCAACAATCAGACTAGCAGTTTGAAGTTTTTAAAGCAATAATTTTATTTATTATTAAATAATGAAAGGGGCCTAAAATAATTTACGCCCCTTTTTTATTGCAAAAAAAATGGAAAGAACAATCCTTACAAATCTTGGATTCGATCCATAACCTTTTCAACCATTGCATCACATTTATGATTTCCAAACTCAAAGATGGAAGCATCGTGGGTGTTTTTAAAGAGTTCATCCTTTAGTAAATTCTTAGCTCGGTGCAATCGCACTTTCACGTTGCTATCCGTCAGGTTTAAGCAAGCCGCAATTTCTGGATTGGACAAACCTTCCATTTGATGAAGCACGAAAACTACTTTATATTTTTCCGGCAATAGATCCACGGCCCGTTCAATCAAGACGCGCGTTTCAGATTTAATAGCTTGTTTTTCTGGATTCATTTGATTTGTATCTGGTAAGTTAAAAATGTTTTCCAAGCTTTCTGTTTGTCCGTAGTTAGTTACTATTCTATTATTCTTTCGCAAATATTGCAGAGCTTCATTAATCCCTATTCTTATTAACCAAGTAGAGAATGAGGCTTCGTTATTAAACTGGTATAATTTGAGATACGCTTTTACATAAGCCTCCTGCATAATATCCCGAACGTCATCTTCAGAGTGAACATAACTTCTTATCACCCTAAAAAGACGTTGGTTGTAGCGCCTAAGTAAAATTTCGAAGAGTTCTTTTTCGCCATCCAAAACACGTTCCACCACTTTAGAATCTGGCAATTTTGTCAAGGTAAATCGGTCGGGTTGGGTTGCATTCATGATCTGTTTTTCTTTTTAGATGCCATAGACAACCTAAAGTTACAAATTCTGTAACCGTTTTTCTTTTGTGGCATCAAATGAATAGAACTTAAAAATTAAAAAAACTATGACGACATTAACTAATACGACTGAAATCAACAAATTACAAAACCTTTTAAAATATGTCTTTGGGATTGTTCCCATCGTCGCCGGACTGGACAAATTTTTCAACATTTTGGTACAATGGGATACCTATCTAGCACCTGTAACCTTAGATCTACTTCCGTTTAGCGGCGCTACTTTTATGATGATTGTTGGCGTAATCGAGATTATTGCAGGAATAATCGTTCTTTTTAAAACCCAGTTGGGGGCGTATATTGTCTCCATTTGGTTATTACTTATTGCTTTAAGTCTACTTTTTACTTGGCATCATCCAGATGTGGCGGTTCGCGACATTGTGATGGCGACTTCTGCTTATGTTTTGGCTAAGTTGAGTGCTCTTAAAAACTAAATTTCACGACTCACTAGTTTTGTTGAAAAATCTTCCCTACCAGCTTTTATCGCGGAAGGGAAGGTTTTTATTTTTAAAGCAATAGCAGTAAAACGCAAGCTAGATTACTCTTTTGCAATAAATTAGTTTCAAATAAATGAAAAGATTTCTTATTAAAAAATAAAATAATCGTAAATTTAGAATCCACAAACAACCAATTATCACAAAATGAAACGACTATTACTCACCGTAGTATTAGCTTGCGTTTCGTGGAGCAGTCGGCCTCAAGCTTCTTCTCAGACACAAGAAGACACGTCTAAAACTTCCGCTTCGGAAATAATTCCGATACCAAAAGACACACTCCAAGTTTACAAAAACTTCAATAAAACCATTCAGCTTTCCAAAAAGAACAAGGATTTCAAAAGCCTTGGCAATGCCTATATCGGTTTGGCAAAATGGCACGAAGATCATACGGTGCTGGACTCTTCCATAGTTTATCTGCAAAAAGCAATTGCCATTTACGAAAAGCAGAAAATGCCCAAACTTTTGGCGGATACCTACCTTTTATTGGCAACCAATTACAGCGGAACTGCGGAATACGATAAAGGATCTCAAGCTGTTTACAAAGCCTTGGCGCTTTACGAAAAAACTGACGACCAGCGCGGAATTGCAAAAAGCTACACAAAAATAAGCGATCTTTTATATTACTCAGACAGTTATGCCGAAGGTGCGGAATATTGCAAAAAAGCCATCGTCATTCAAGAAAAAAACGGTTATGAAGATGATTTACCTCTTTCATATCGACGGCTTTCGGAAAACCAATTATTTTTAGGTAATCTGGAAGAAAGTTTGGAAAACATGAACCACGCCATCACCCTCTATAAAAAAATTGGCGAAACCGGTCCACCGCTCTTGGCTTGTTATAATGGTCGCGGGAACATTTACAAATACATGGAACGCTATGATGATGCAATTGCAGATTATAAGCGTTGCTATGAAGGCGCTAAGAAAATAGGGCTTACCCGCTATATGATGCCACCAACAGCAAATATTGGCCACGTTTATATTTTACAGGGAAAATATACCGAAGCCCTACCCTACAATTTAAAGGCGATTGAAATAATGAAACGCATAGGCAACACCAAAAATCTTTGGGAAAACTATATGCACGTTTCCAATATTTACAGTGAATTGGGCGATTATAAAAAAGCTCTGGAATACCACGAACTTTACCAAGAAGGCCACGCCGAATACCTCAACACCATCATAGCACGGAAGGACAGTGAGTTGCAGGTGAAGTATGAAACGGCCAAAAAAGATATCGAAATCTTAGACCAAGAGGCTAAGATTTCACGACAGCGAAAAACCCAAAGCCTATATATTGTCTTGGCAGTATTACTCGCAATCATTCTCTTCGGAATGTATTTCACGATGAAAAATATTCGCAAAAAACGGAAAGCGCTTTCTGCATTAAATGTAGAATTAAACACCAAAAACCTTCAAAATGAATTGCTGCTGAAAGAAATTCACCACCGCGTTAAAAACAATCTTGAAATGGTGAAAAGCCTTATCGCGCTTCAATCGGCAAAACTGGAAGACGGTGTCAGCAAAGAAGCTATGCTCGCTAGCCAAAACAGAGTGCAGAGTATGGGCATCATTCATCAAAAACTATATCAAGGGACCAATCTGGGCGCGATTGAAATGAAGGATTATTTTGTGAATTTAGGCGAAGGCATTCTAGATACTTTCAATGCCGAAGAAAAAGTGAAGATAGAATGCGCCATGGACGATCTAAATTTAGATGTGGACACCGCTGTACCCATCGGCCTTATTGTAAATGAACTTTTAACCAACGCTCTAAAATACGCTTTCCCCGAAGGAACTAAAGGGCAAATAAACATAAGTCTTACTCAAGAAGACAACGATCTTTTACTAAAAGTTTCCGACAACGGCATTGGTAAAACCGAAGGTTCAAAACCTAAGGGAACAGGTTTTGGTACGCAATTAATTCAACTGCTTACAAAACAGCTAAACGGCAGCATTTCTGAAGATTATAAAAATGGAACTTCAGTTTTTTTCAACTTTAAAAATTTCAAGACAGCCTAATGGAAAAAGCGGTGAAAATATTGATTGTGGAGGATGAAATGGTGATTGCCGCAAATATTTCTTTACAATTAACCGAGCTGGGCTATGAAGTGATAGGTGTTTTGCCCCGAGGCGAAGAAGCACTATCACATATTGAAATAGAGCAACCCGATATCATTTTGATGGATATACGGTTAAAAGGTGAACTGGACGGAATTGACACCGCAAACCTAATCCACCTAAAGTATTGCATACCTATTATTTTCCTTACCGGAAACGCGGACAAAGAGCATTTTAATCGCGCCAAAGAGACGCATCCATACGCTTTTATTTCAAAACCTTTTAAGAAGTTGGATTTGCAACGGGCCATCGAACTGACTATAGACCGTTTAGCTGAAGAGAAAACCGAAGGAGAAGCGAGTTCTGAAAATCTGGAATCCAAAACAGAAAGTCCTATAACCAATTTTATATTAAACGATCGCATCTTTATTCGGCATAACGAAAAGATGTTGAAAATAGATATTAAGAACATTTACTACATTGAAGCGGACCGGAATTATTGCCGTATTTTCGCCAATGGTAAAGAGTATCTTTTAGTAATGACCTTAAAGGACATTGACGAAAAACTTCCACAAAAACATTTCCTCAGAATTCACCGCAGTTACATCATCAATCTTTCCCAAATAGATGAAGTGGCTGGTACGCATGTGGTTATTTCCAAAAAAGCCATCCCGATGAGCAAGGTCATGCGGGCAGAACTTCTTAAGCGATTGCAAACTATTTGATTTTTTGACGTCTTTCCTGCAAGGTGTCATTGCGAGGCACGAAGCAATATTCTTGTAGGTATAATTTTTTCTGTTTTTCACCTCCAAGCTTCCATTTCATATTCGAGTAATGCATTCTATTCTCATTATGGAAAAAGCCAATTTCCATTACTTATTTTTAACCAATAGCTAAAGTTCAGTGGCCATCCATATTCTTTGATAACCATACAGATACATTCGGACACTTTTAAAGGCTCTTCGTCCTAAACAACTTTTCCTTCTCGCTGATTGTCCGTTACTTAGATGTACTTCCTCACGAAATTTGTTTCACAATAAAATCTTTCAATTATGAAAACGGTACTTCTTTTGGGGCTTGCAATCGTCCTTTCATTAACCGCTTGCCAAAAACAGGAAAAGCGCTACACCCAACAATCCTCAGAAATAGACACTTACAAAAAAGTGATTGAAGCTTATGATAAGCAAGATTGGGAAGCTATGACTAGGCATTATGCAGATACCGCAAAAATAATGAATAATGTCACTGAAGCGGAAGGACAAACTCTAGCAGAATTGGTTGCTAGTGATAAAGAAGACGCCGCTCTGTTTTCAAGTTGGGGATATGTAAACGACCAATCTGAATATGAAATGACAATTACCGATGAAGGTAAAACCTATGTAAACTTTTGGGGAACCTGGAAAGGTTCTCTAGTCGCAAATAATAAAACGTACACCATTCCGACACACATTTCAGCCCAATTTATAGATGGCAAAATTGTAAAAGAATTTGGCTATTGGGACCTTTCAAAAATTATGGTGGATTTACAAGCAATGCAGCATGCAGAAGCAGCTATTAAAAGTGATTCAATCAATTTATAAAATTAAAATTATGAAAGTTAACGGATACGCAGCCACTGCCCCAAAAGCAAAACTAACGCCTTATTCTTATGAATTAGGAGCGAGAGGTTCTGAAGAAGTAGATATTAAAGTTTCCTATTGTGGCTTATGTCATTCAGATATAAGTATGATAAATAATGATTGGGGAATGTCGCAATACCCATTTGTTCCTGGCCACGAAATAATTGGAGAAGTAATAGCTACAGGTAATGCAGTTAAAAATGTGAAAGTTGGAGATAAAGTAGGATTGGGATGGATGGCTTCTTCCTGCATGAGTTGCGAGCAATGTATGCACGGCGACCACAATCTCTGCGCCAAAGGCGAGGCTACCATTGTAGGTAGAAACGGTGGTTTTGCAGATTATGTTCGTGGGCATTGGTCTTGGGCAATTCCACTTCCAAAGGGCATAGATATGAGTAAAGCAGGACCCTTGCTTTGTGGCGGGATTACAGTTTTCAATCCTATAATATTAGCTGGTGTAAAACCAACGGATAAGGTTGGTGTAATAGGAATTGGAGGATTAGGACATATGGCTATAAAGTTTCTAAAACATTGGGGATGCGAAGTGATTGCCTTTAGCTCAAACCCAAATAAAAAGAAGGAAATTTTGAATATGGGAGCCAGCCAAGTGATTAATTCTACAGCTCCCGAAGAATTAGAAAGCATCATCGGAAAACTAAATTTTATTTTGAATACCACAAATGTAACATTGGATTGGAATTCATACTTGACAGCTTTAGCACCGAAAGGAAAATTTCATACAGTAGGAGCAGTTTTGGAGCCGATGGCAATTCCTGCATTCAGTTTGATGTTGGGCGAAAAAACGGTTGGCGGAAGCCCAATAGGCAGTCCTGCATTAACTAGAACCATGCTAGATTTTTGTGAAAGACACAACATTTATTCAGAAGTTGAAGAATTCCCAATGACAAATGTAAATGAAGCAATTGAACACCTAGAAAACGGTAAAGCAAGGTTTAGAATAGTACTGAAAAACAAATAACACCTCATAGCCAAACCGTTTCTTAAATAACAACAATATTGGAGTAACAACTCCATAAGGCCTGACAGGCATTGCTCGTGAGGAGGTAATTAACCTGTTAGGTCTTTATTAAAACCTCTCATTAATTTAAAAGCCAACCGTCTTTACGGCAGAAGAATTATGAAAACAGTAGCAATTATAGGCGGCTCAGGCTTTATAGGAAGCCACACCACACAGAAATTTTTGAATGAAGGATTCAGCGTAAAAGTATCGGTTACCGATATTAAAAAGAGTGAAAAATACGAGCATTTATTTAATCTCGAAAATTCAGATAATTTAAATATCAGTCCATTATTAGTTGAAAACCTTGAAGATCTAAAAGACTTTATACGCGATTGCGAAATTGTAATTCACGGAGGCACACCTTTTCAATTGGATGTGAAAGATCCGCAGATAGAACTTTTTGATCCAACTATTAAAGGAACGGAGAGTTTTTTAAAAGCCGTAAGTGAAACTCCTTCCATTGAAAAGGTTGTTATAATAGCTTCGGTCGCAGCTTATAATACGAACTTCCCGTTGCCTTCCTATGGCAAAACAACTACTGATACTTTTGATGAAGCCGACAAAAAATACATCAGCGCCGAAAGTCATCCGTATGCAAAGGCCAAGTTTATGGCCAACCAAACGGTAGAGAAATTTATTGAAGAAAACCCAAATATTTCTTTTGAAATCATTTCGGTCTCACCCGTTGGGGTTATGGGGAAATCCTTATCAAAGAGGGAAGATTCCACCTCAACTGGATTACAATTTCTGTTTAAAAACAAAATCGCCCCCAATCCATTTGTACAAATGCTCTATGACACCAATGCCGAATTTGCATTTGTGGATGTAAGAGACGTTGCGGAAGCCATTTTCAAAGCTGCTACAATTTCCGGCTTGCACGGCAAAAACTATTTGCTGAGCAGTGAAACCTATTCCGTTTCTGACGCAACACTAATGTTGAACCACGAAAGCCCAAAAAACAAACCACAAATAATTTATAAGAATGACTTGGCAATGAACGATTTGGGGATGAAATTCAGACCCGTTCAAGAAACTTTAAACAATTATTCAGAATAAAATCAAACAGAATTTTAACCAAATAAATATAGAAACAATGAAAACAGTTAAAACAACAATTATTTCGGTAATGATGCTAATTGCCTTCATTTCCACAGCACAAAAAAAGAATGGAACCGTGTATGACGAACATCCAGCAATCCATGTTATACAGGATTTTGTAAAAGCATCCGTTGCAGGTGACAAAACCAAAATGGGAAATTATTTAACTGAGGACTTTGTAGCCTATAACGGCACCTCGAACCGCGCGAACGATAAAGGAATGGATAAAGCTGCCTTTCTCAACAATCAAATGGTCTATCACGACCAATTGGATTATTATTCCAATGTAACCTATCCTGGTTCCTATCCCGATGCCATTGAATACAAGAAAGACAATCCCAATGGCGAGGTATGGGTACAGACCTGGGATTTGATTAAGGGAGTCCACAAAAACACTGGGGTAAAAATTGATGCCGCCAGCCATAGATTATATACACTTACCAAGGACAACAAAATCAAAAACATAATCACCTACGGGAACGAAGGAGTAATAGATGAAATAAGAGACAGCTTTACAGACAGAACCAACGGGACCATCTACAACCATCACGAAAACATCAACAAAGTTCGAAAAATGATATATGCTTTGGAAAACAACGATTTGGATAAAATGTACGGTTCTTATGATGAAAATGTACGTTTCGTAGATTCAAGTTCGCCAGATCAGAAAAGTATTTCCTTAACAGAGCAAAAAGCGATAGACAAACAGATTATGGACAAGTATGAAGTTGCCAGTATAGATATGGTAGGCTATCCAGATTATTTACATTACGAATTGGGGGATGCACGTGTAGTTCAGTCTTGGTGGAACATTAATTTAATTCGCAAAGCTGACAAAAAAGCAATTGCACTACCCATGCATTACCTACACGATTTCAACAAGGAAGGAAAAATAATTGCTGAAACAGCTTATTACAACCCAAAACTGTTGGACTAACTAACCGAAATTATCATTATAAACTCCCCGGTTTATAGAGCGAAATAATTCAATATTAACCAGTTTCCGCCCAAGGCAGAGACACAAATCAAACATTATGAGAAAATTAATTTTTACCATGCTTTTATTGCCGTTGATGGCAATATCACAAAACAGTACCGAATACGGCGTATTCGAAAATGCACTATTAACACCCAATCCCGCTCAAGTAACACAGTTTGAAAAAGGACTTGCCGCACACAATAAAAAATTTCACGGTGAAGGTCCTTACGGCGTACGTGTGTATTGGATTGCCAACGGCCCAAAAACAGGTAGTTATGTTTGGACTATGGGGCCATTTCCTTGGAGCTCCTTAGATAACAGACCTGCCCAAAAAGATGGTCACGATGCTGATTGGAACGCTAATGTAGCACCATACACAACAACAGATAGCGGCACGCAAAGCTACTGGCGTTTTAACTCAGAAATGTCTCGATTTTCGAAGGATTTCACCATAAAAAATATGGAGGTGGACACTTGGGACATAAAGCGAGGAAAATACAAAGAAGCCATGGCTTTGGTTAAAAAAGTCCACGACATGTACGCCGCAAAATCGCCAAACGATACCTATGGTATTTACACCAATGAATTTCCGAGTACCAAAGAAGGAAGGGACCTGGCGGTCATTTCGTTTTTCGATAAATCATCATGGCTAGGCGAAGATCACGACATTTCAAATAAATATGACGAAATGTACGGAGCTGGTAGTTGGGATCAGTTTTTAAAGGGTTGGATGGACGTAACCAACGGCGGCGATACCGAAATTTGGACTTATGTTCCAGAATTAAGCGGCATTCGTGGCGATGTAAAAGTTGCTGAAAGAAAATAAAAACTTTGCGTCTCTGCGGCTTTGCGGTAAAATATTAAAACCGCAAAGGTGCAGAGAACGCTAAGAAATTTAAAGAAATAGTCTGAAAGCAACTTGGGAAGGATTTTGGATAATATAATCTATTAAAAAAAAATGATAATCAATTTACTAATAACTCTTAAATATTTTAAAAATGAAAACAATACATATTTCAGGAGCAAACGGAAAGTTCAATGAAATTTCTGGACTAGAAAACTGCGGAACAGAAAATGGCAGTGTAATTTTAAACGACGTGGTTTTTGACGACCAAACAGAACTTTGGGCGGGTTACGCAACGCCATTTGATAAGAAAGGCACAGTTACTATAGAAGAAAAAGATGAAAATGATAAAACTGTAAAAACTTGGAAATTAAATAATTGTAAAGCATTACAATTTGAAGTCATTGATCGTTTAGAAAATGACAGACCGAGTTATAAAAGCATTGAACTTTCGCACGAAGGTTTTACGGTTGAAGAAAATTAGATTTAAAACCTAAGACTAAATCGAAATTGAAAATCTAAGAAATAATGAAAATTATAATACCAATCCTGTCTTTGTTATTAGTAAGCTTCGCAATGAACGCCCAAGGCGCAGACCCGCACCGAAATGAAGGTTCGGCAATTACCGGAATGATTTCTTCGGAAATAAAAATTAGTGAAAACTTTAATAAAATGGACAAGCCGAATGAAACAATCACTATAAAAAAAGTTTGGACGCAGGATGAAGAAAACATTAAAGCAACTATCAATACATTATTGTTTAATGCTGGAAATTATAACATAACAAAATTGGATGCAATGGTTTCCGACAATGCTATGCTCGGCATAAGCAGACTAAAAGATGAAACTTGGTCTAATTCGGAAATACCCATAAATGATTTCTTTGAAAGTGTAAAAAAGAGAGAACGTAGACCCTACATCGAGGTACCAAACAGCTATGATATTCTAATTACCGAAGGTCAGGTCGCTTTAGCTAGAGCTGATTGTATTCTTTATAGATGGGGAATTCCTGAAAGAAGAGAAATAAATCATTTTACTTTCATCAAAGACAATTGGGAATGGAAAATACTCAATATATCTTGGACAGTAGTAGATATTCCAGTAAATAAAAAGACCTATGATTTAGAAGTTTTCGCTCGTGGCTATGCACAATCCTGGAGCAGTCAAAGACCAAATTTCGTGGCTACGTTTTATACTGAAAATGGTTCATTAACTATAAACAAAGGCGTACCCGCTGTAGGAAGAACTGCAATTACCCAGAGTACCAAAGCCTTTATGGATGCCTTCCCCGATGATATGGTCGTGGCTTTTGACAAGTTGGTAAAAACCAAAAAAGGCACCGAATTCCATTGGACGCTTACAGGTACGAATACTGGCCCAAACGGAACAGGAAAAAAAGTAAACATAAGCGGTTTTGAAGTTTGGCAATTGGACCAGAACGGTTTAATAAAAGACTCCAAAGGCACTTTTGATGCTGAAGAATATAGTAGGCAGATTAAATATGGTGTTGAAAATTAAAATTATGTACTGTCCCGTTAGGCGGAGTACAGAGGGAAGTCGAATTGGACAACATATCGGTAATAGGAACTATAAATTTAAAATATAAATGGGAACTACAACCACACAACCAACACCAGCAGCAATCCTTCAAATGGGAACTGGATTTTGGGCGTCAAAAATTTTATTGACAGCTGTAAATTTCGAACTCTTTACACATCTTGCAAAGCAACCGAATCAGTCTGCCAAGAATCTCAAATCTTTATTGGACCTAAAATGTACAGACAGAAACACTTACGACTTTTTGGACTGTCTGACCGCATTTGGATTTTTGAAACGCGAAGGGCTTTTGGAAACAGCTCGCTATTCAAATACTGTAGATACCGATGTATTTTTAGATAAAGCAAAACCCTCATATATCGGTGGAATTCTTGAAATGATGAACAATAGACTCTGGGAATTTTGGGGAAATCTAGATGATGGTTTAAAAACTGGCTTGATTCAGAATGAAGCCAAAGAAGGTGGCGAAGGCATTTTCGATTTACTTTATGGCAATCCTGACTTATTAAAAAACTTCGTAAATGGAATGACAGGTGTACAGATGGGGAATTTTATGACTTTGGCACAAAAGTTTGATTTTTCAAACTACAAAACTTTGGTAGATGCAGGGGGATCGGCAGGCGTACTTTCTGCGATGGTCGCCAAGAATAATCCACATATAAGCTGTACCACGTTCGACTTACCTCCGCTGGAAACTATGGCGAACGAAACCATTCAAAAATTCCAGTTAGAAGATCGTGTGAAAGTTTTGAACGGTGATTTTTTCAAGAATGGACTGCCAAAGGCAGATATAGTAACCATGGGAAATGTACTGCACGATTGGGATGAAGACACCAAAATAAAACTGATGCAAATCGCTTATGATGCGCTACCAAAAGGAGGTGCTTTTATCGCCATTGAAAATGTTATTGACAATGATAGAAAACAAAATGTTTTTGGATTGATGATGAGCCTAAACATGCTCATTGAAACGGGTGATGGGTTTGATTATACCTTTGACGATTTCAACAAATGGGCAAAAAAAGTAGGCTTTACATCTACTGAATTGATGCCTTTGGCAGGACCAGCCAGTGCTGCGATTGCTTATAAATAATGGTAGAACCAACCAAATAATTCACATTCAATTTTAATTACTGAAAATCAACAAAATGAAAATCTATTCTAAAATTCTTATTACAGTATTTCTTTTTATAGGATTCTCTGCAGCCAGCCAATCCCTACCGCAAGCACTTTCAAAAATAAATACCGAAGGTTTCCAAAAATCACAGGTAATGAATCTTATTACAGACTTGTCTGATGTGTACGGCCCTCGATTAACAGGAACAAACCAATATTTTACAGCCGCAGAATGGGCTAAGAAAACCCTGGAAAATTGGGGAATAGATAAGGTGTATTTCGAAAACTATTGTGACGATTGTATGGGTTGGGAAGTAAAATCATTTAATGTAGAAATGACCGAACCTGCCTATATGAAAATACAAGCTTATCCGTATGCGTGGACAGAAAGTTCAAATGGTGTACAGATTGGCGATGTAGTTTCAATTGAAAATCAAGATGATTTAGAGCAAGTAAAAATACAATGGAGTGGAAAATTAAAGGGGAAAATAATACTATTTGGTTCAGCTCCAGAACAAAATATGCTATTTGAACCACTTTCAAAACGTTATACCAAAGAGCAACTTGAAGAAGCTAAAAAATCAATAACACCGGTGGTCGATAAACCATTAGGACCATCATCTGGGAATCTAGATTTGATTAAAGATTTTGATATTCTTTTTGAAAAATTTGCAAAAAAAGACGATGCATTTTTTGCGTTTTTAAAGGAAGAAGGTGCAATAAGTGCTTTAGGAACTTCCCCAATGTTTCCAGGTATTATTCATCCTAGTGGCACTTATAATTATAGAAAAAATGATGCGCGGCCAATACCTTATTTTGCAATTTCACCCGAAAATTTCGGCAAACTAAAACGGTTGACAGATAGAGGAATGAACCCTAAAATAAAATTCAATTTAGACGCTGACCTCTATTTAAAACCTGAAAACAATGTGAATATCATAGGAGAAATCACAGGATCTGACCCAAAATTAAAGGATGAATTTGTTATGATCGGTGCGCATTTTGATTCTTGGCATCCTGCCTCTGGCGCAACAGATAATGGAGCAGGTTCTGCCGTAATGATGGAAGTAATGCGCATTATTAAAGCATCTGGATTACAACCAAAACGAACCATTAGAATAGCACTTTGGGGAGGCGAGGAACAAGCACTTGTAGGTTCAAGAGCTTATGGTGAAAAACATTTTGGAAAAGTAAATGAAACAACTAGAAAGAAAGAGGTTGAAAAAATTTCGGCTTATATCAATATGGATAACGGTGCTGGACAAATGCGAGGCATTTATTTGCAGGGAAACGAAGCGGTACGACCCATATTTGAAGAAATGTTAGAACCGTATGCATATTTAGATGTCAACACCCTAACCATTGAAAACACAAATTTTACCGATCATGAGGTTTTTGATTATTACAAAATACCCGGATTTCAAATTATTCAGGATCCGTTAAACTATAAAACAGTTACACATCATACCAATTTAGATGTTTTAGAATATGTTCCAAAACGAGATATGATGGTCAATGCAACAGTAATTGCAGCACTTGTTTATCAAATTGCACAAATGGATAGGCTTTTGCCGAGAGAAGAGTGAATTCAGTATTCAGTATTCAGTATTCAGTATTCAGTATTCAGTATTCAGTATTCAGAAAATTAAAACATATTTCATAGTAACCAAGCAATTATAAACTTTAAACATCGAAAAAATGAAAACAACAAAATTACTATTCGTTCTCGCTTTTTTAAGCATTTCAACAGTATTTGCACAAGAAAGCAACATTGAAAAAGACCTGAAAATGTACGAACAGGTTTGGAATGATATCGTTAACAAAGGTCAAATAGAGCTTATAAATGATAAAAACTTCGATCCAAATATTGTTCAGATTAACAATACGGGAAACCTTAATGGTATTGCAGAGTTTAAGTCTTATTACCAAAATTTCTTAACTGGTTTTTCAAATATCAAATTCACTGTAGAGGATGCCTTTGGACAAGGCAATAAAATTGTAAAACATTGGCGATTTGAAGGAAAGCACACAGGCGATTTCTTCGGCATTCCAGCTACTGGAAACAGGGTTAATGTAGATGGCGTTACCTTGGTTTTAATGAAAAATGGACGCATTGCCCAAGAGCAAGATTTTATGGACAATGGCGTGCTTATGCAACAATTGGGATTGGTTTCAAATCCAGAAAATGTTAGCATTATTGATGGTCTATACAAGGCTTTTGCAAAAGGAGATATTCCCACAGTCCTTGCTGGTATGGATGCCAAAATAGTTTGGAACGAAGCAGAAAGTAATTCATTGGCCGACGGTAATCCATACATAGGTCCAGATGCGGTTTTGAATGGTGTTTTCGCAAGACTTGGCGCGGAAAACGAATATTTCAAACTAACCGATATTCAGCTTCACGGAATGGACAACAACCAAGTATTGGCAACCCTTCGCTATGATGCCAAAGTAAAGAAAACCGGAAAGACCTATAATGCACAGGTTGCACATCTTTGGACACTTAAGGATGGAAAAGTAATTGCCTTTCAGCAGTTTTTGGATACTAAAAAGGTAGCTGATGCTGTGAATGAATAAAACCACTTAGTAAAAGTCAGTTTCCATTAGGGAGCTGAATTTCTTAGTATACAGAAAATGATAAAACTCTTTAGGAACATTCGTAAAAACCTTTTAAAAGAAGGCAAAACTTCAAAATATCTAAAGTACGCCATAGGCGAAATTGTGCTTGTGGTTATAGGTATTTTAATTGCCTTGAGCATCAACAACTGGAATTCCAACCGGATTAAGCAAAAGAAGGAAGCTGTATATTTATCTAATATTCAACGCGATTTGGAAGAGCAGCTCATATCCATCGAGCAACAAATGGCTTTCGAATTTGAAATTAACCAAGCTGCGAAACCCATTATCATCTACTATAAAGCACATCACGAATTTAAGGTGGACAGTACCTTTACAGCCACCATTGGCAAATTAAGCGCACGTATGACTTTTGTAAAAAACAACCCAACTTACATTGAATTGCTTTCGTCGGGAAATATCGATATTATCAGTAATGATGGCTTAAAAAACGAGTTGATAAAATATTACCAAGAAATGGAACGTATTGAAAAAGTCATCAATAAAAACAACAATCTTTTTACCGATGCTGTATTTGTTCCCGAAATGCTCAAATTGACTGAGATTCAATCGACTGACCTTTATGAAAGAAAAATGTTTCAAGGTCTCTTATCCGATATTCCTGCAGAAATTTCAACTGATATTGTGAGTCTAAATGAAGCTAATTTAGAAGCAATTACACGATCTAATCTACAAATTCCAGAGAAACAACTTTTAATGATCAATGCGATAAATTTCAGATACCAATTGGCAATTCTTCATTACAGATATCTGAATAAACAAAAAATAAAGACCCAAGAATTGTTGACCAAACTTAAAGAAGATGATTAAACTATTCCGAAACATCCGCCAAAACCTTCTTAATGAAGGGAATAACAAACAACTTAAAATCAATGATTTAATTTAGAAAAAATGAAAACAAAATTACTTCTCATCAGTTTACTCGCAGCACTTCAACTAAGCGCCCAAAGCTATCAAAAAATTCACAACAAAGCCATATTAGTGGACACCCACAATGACTTTCTTACCCAAACAATGGAAAAGAATTTTGTTTTTGATACCAATTTAAAAGGCAAAACCCATAGTGACCTCAGCAGGATGAAAGAAGGCGGCGTGGATGTGCAGTTCTTTTCGGTTTGGAGCGATGGCGAACAGGTAAATCCGTATGCGTTTGCAAACCGCCAAATAGATAGTCTGGATGCCGTAATTTCTCGAAATCCCGATAAAATTGTAAAAGTCGCCACTTCAAAAGAACTTTTAAAGACTGTTAAGCAGAAAAAGATTGCTGCGTTAATTGGTGTGGAAGGCGGCCATCAATTTGAGAACGATTTAGGCAAACTTGAATCCCTTTACAATCGCGATGTGCGCTATATTTCACTTACTTGGAACAACTCCACCCCTTGGGCAACAAGCGCTGCCGATGAAACCAATCCCGATGGCGCAAAAAATTCCGAAGATAAAAAAGGGCTTACCGCTTTTGGGAAACAAATAGTACAAAAAATGAACAGCTTGGGAATGATGGTGGATGTTTCGCACTCTGGTGAGCAAACTTTTTATGATGTAATTGCTACCACCAAAAAACCCATTATTGCTTCGCATAGTTCGGTTTATGCGCTTTGTCCACATCCTCGAAATCTGAAAGACGATCAAATAAAAGCGATTGCCAAAAATGGTGGCGTAATTCAAATCAATTTTAATTCAGGATTTATTGATCCAACTGTTGATAATAGGGAAAGTGCCTTTCTAGAAAAACATAAATCTGAAATAGATTCACTAGCACAAGCTGGGTTGCATCCATTTATCGCACAAGAAAGTATCTACGTAAAATATGCAGATGAATCCCAACAGCTTCGTGCACCTTTTGAAATGGTAATTCAACATATAGAATACGTCATCAATTTGGTGGGTGTGGATTACGTAGGTATCGGTTCCGATTTTGATGGCATTTTTCTGCCACCAAAACAATTGGATGACGTTACCGATTACCCATTGATTACAAAAGCTTTATTTGAAAAAGGCTATAGCGAAACAGCTATTGATAAAATCCTTGGCGGAAATCTGCTGCGGGTATTGAAGGCGAATGAATAGGAAATAATTTTTGCAAGGTCTAACCTGCAAGGTCTTTTTCAGACCTTGTAGGTTTAACAACAAACTCCTGATAAATACCTACAAGGAGCCCCGCTGAAAAAGCGGGGAACACCTTGCAGGATAAAGTAAATCAACTAAAACCAACCATTATGAAAAACACAATTTACTTTCTGATTATTTCAGCAACACTTCTTTTAAGCTGTACCGAAAAACAAGAAATCGCAAAAACCGAAACCGATTGCAAATCTACCTATTTCGATTATTCTAATAGCGATGACCAAAATACCGGCGGCATCAAAATGATTCCAATCACAACGCCAAAAGGCACCTTTAATGTCTGGACAAAACGCGTGGGCAATAATCCAAAAATGAAAGTTTTATTACTTCACGGAGGTCCTGGAGGTACGCATGAGTTTTTTGAAAACTTTGACGGCTATCTTCCAAATGAAGAAATTGAATACATCTATTACGACCAACTCGATAGCTATTACAGCGATAAACCAAACGATTCCACCCTTTGGACCACCAAACATTTTGTGGAAGAAGTAGAACAAGTTCGCAAAGCATTAAATCTTGACAAAGACAACTTTTACTTGCTCGGCCAATCATGGGGCGGGATTCTGGCGATGGAATACGCGCTAAAATATCAAGATAATTTAAAAGGTTTGATTATTTCGAATATGATGGCGAGCGCGGCAGAATATCAAAAATATGCCGATGAAGTTTTAGGCCCACAATTACCACCAGAAATTTACAAAGAAATCAAGGAAATGGAAGCCAACGAAGATTTTGAAAATCCAAGATATACAGAGTTGGTTATGAATCATTATTACACAGAACACATCTTGAGAAAACCTGTGGCCGAATGGCCAGAATTTATAAACCGCGCTTTTTCGCACCTCAACCCAGCTATTTATATCTATATGCAAGGTCACAGTGAATTTGGAATGACGGGCAACGCAACTTTAAAAAACTGGGATGTTTCCGATAGACTGAAAGAAATAAAAACACCAACCTTGATGATTGGTGGCAAATACGACACGATGGATCCAAAATATATGGAATGGATGAGTACCGAAGTTCAAAATGGAAGAAGTCTCACTGTAAATTCTGGACACATTTCTCAATATGACGATCCAGAAAATTATTTCACAGGATTGATAAAATTTATAAAAGATGTGGATCATGGAGAATTCAAATAGATAAAATTATGATTCAAAAAGACGAAGGATTAAAAAGAAGAGTTGGTGTATTTGGCTTATCGGCTAATATCGTCAACATTATCATCGGGTCTGGTATTTTTGTATTGCCTGCAATTGTGGCTAGTTATATGGGAGCGTCCAGCATCATTGCTTATCTGTTTTGCGGACTGTTAATGGCAATGGTAATGCTTTGCTTTGCCGAAGCTGGAAGTAAAGTAACAAACACTGGCGGACCGTATACTTATATTGAAACAGCTTTTGGAGATTATGCTGGCTTTGTAGCAGGCTTTTTTGCTGTTGGAAGCAACTTGTTTGCAGATGCCGCAGTTTCTAACGCATTGGTAAATGTTATTGCTTCGGCATACCCAGTATTTGAAACCGGATGGCCTCGCTTTTTGTTTTTATTTATTCTTTTTTACGGCTTGGTTTACATCAATGTTATTGGCTTAAAACAAGGCATAGGCTTAGTAAAGTTCAATACCATTGTTAAGCTAATACCATTGCTTTTACTAATCGTTTTTGGCTTTAAAGATGTTTCGGTAAGCAATTTGTATTTTCAAGAAATGCCAAGTCTTAAAACATTAGGTGAAGCATCGCTTATTTTATTTTTTGCTTTTCAAGGTTCTGAAACGGGAATTATTGTTGGTGGAGAAGTTGTTAACCCAAAACGTACAGTTCCTAGAGCTATTTTAATAAGTATTACAACAGTTGCGGTTGTTTATATCTTAATCCAAACCGTTTCCCAAGGTGTTTTAGGTGATGCTTTACCAAATTTTACAGCGGCTCCTCTTGCTGAAACTGCTAAAGTAGTTTTTGGACCTCTTGGGTTTACGCTTTTAATTGTAGGTGCCGTTATCTCTATGTTTGGATATATGAGTGGTACTATACTTAATAGTCCAAGAATAGTTTACGCACTTGCCAGAGACAAGGTAATCCCAATAAAGGCACTTTCCAGAATTCACAAATCGTTTGCTACGCCATACATAGCCATTATTATTTATGCAACCATTGGTATTATACTGGCTGTTTCTGGCAGTTTTGAGCAATTAGCAGTCATAGCTAGTAGTTCTATGCTAATTCTTTATTTAGGTGTAGCACTATCTGTAATGAAGCTGCGTAAATCTAAAAAAGAATACGATGGCGGATTTAAAATTCCAGGAGGTTGGGCGGTTCCCATTTTAGCAATTGCTATAATTCTATACTTTTTATCAAGTCTTTCGGCAAATGAAATGATTGGTACAGGAATATTTATAGGTGTACTAACGCTTATATTTTTCGCTATTAAATTTCTAAAAAAGAAAGTGGAATGATAAAGTTCTTTAGAAAACGTGTTTGAGCATTTGGCCAAAAAATGATTATCGATACAAAAATGGCTATCTTTAAAAATTAATCTAAATAATTAATTATGAGACTTGTAACCTATTTCTTTATATTGCTTCTTATAGTTTCCTGTAAACAACAAAAAACAGAAAACAGTTTTCTAGGTGTTGTTGACATATCCGTTAGCGGAAAAAAAAGTGCCCAGCCACACTTTGAAAAAGGACTTCTACTTTTACATTCTTTTGAATATGAAGATGCGCGTGAAGCTTTTCAAAAAGCACAAAAGGAAGATCCAGAAATGGCGATGGCCTATTGGGGCGAAGCAATGACTTATAATCACAGCTTGTGGCAAAACCAAGATTATGAAGCTGCAACCACTGCTTTGGCAAAGCTTGACGAGATTGATTTAGTTCAAAAAACAACTGAGCTAGAACAAGATTTAATTAAAGCCACTCAAATACTCTACCAACCAAAAACTGAAAAAACACAGCGCGATATTGCCTATGCTGAATTTATGGAAGGTTTGTACAAAAAATATCCCGCCAACCAAGAAGTAGCCGCCTTTTATGCACTGTCACTACTGGGTTCCGTGCCCGAAGGAAGGGACGATGCGCTGTATGGAAAGGGAGCGAAAATAGCTCAAGGGATTTTAAAGGAAAACCCAAATCATCCAGGAGCGCTGCATTATCTAATCCATTCCTACGACGATCCCGAACACGCCATCCTTGCATTAGATGCCGCCAATTCATATTCAAAAGTAGCGCCAGATGCTGGGCACGCCTTGCATATGCCTTCACATATTTTTGTTGCAATGGGAATGTGGGATGATGTTATATCCTCAAATATGGATTCATACCAAGCAAGCATTAACAGAATGGAGAAAAAGGAATTAGACAACGATGCGCATGGATATCACGCTTTTCACTGGTTGGAATACGGCTATCTTCAAAAAGGAGATTACGAAGAAGCAAAAAAGATGGTGCTCAATATGCAAAAATACGCTACTGAAAAACCCTCAAAAAAAGCACGGACTCATTTAGTATTTTTAAAAGGAACATATTTAAATGAAACTGATGAATGGGAAGGTGAAATCGCAAATATTCCAGTAGAAATAACCGATTTGAATGTGTCGGTGCGCTCTCGACATCACTTTTTGCAAGGAATGAAAGCTTATAAAAAAGGTGACATTCAGAAACTAGACAGCGTAATACGTATTATGGATCAAGACCATAATAGAGAATCGTTTGTTGTTTCAAAAGGAAGTGCTAAACTCTGTTCAGCAGTTACCCGTGATGAAGCTTCCGAAATGGATTTAAAGGAAGCCGAAATTAGACAAAACCAATTATCAGCACTTCGCGCACAATTAGATAATGATTCGAAACTGGCAGAAGAACATTTAAAGAAGTCCATAAGTATTGAAAATAGTATAAGCTACAGCTATGGCCCACCGGTCATTCAAAAACCTACTCACGAACTTTATGGAGATTGGTTACTCACTCAAAATAGAAAGGAAGAAGCTGCATTACAGTATAAACTTGCTCTAAAAAATGGACCAAGCAGATTGCTTGTTTTAAAAGGAATGGAAAAAACTACACAAGTATTATAAGACTTCATAAAAATTTACCAGGAGATTTATTTTTTAAATCTCATATTGCAAGAAAAACTGCTTTTTCTGTACCTTTATAGCCTGAAAAAAATCTTCACAAAAAATGAACATAGAACAAATTTTTAAAAACAACGAAGTCTGGGTAAACGATAAATTGGGAGTCGATTCCGACTATTTCAAAAATCTAGCTAGTGGCCAAAACCCCGATATTCTATATATAGGTTGTAGCGACAGCCGCGTTACCGCAGAAGAGGTTATGGGCGTTAAACCGGGCGACGTCTTTGTGATGCGGAATATTTCAAATATGGTTTCTAATCTGGACCTCAGCGCCATGAGCGTTATAGATTATGCAGTAAGTGTGCTCAAGGTAAAAAACATTGTTATATGTGGCCATTACGGTTGCGGTGGCGTTAAGGCGGCTATGCAATCTAAAGATTTAGGAATTTTGAATCCGTGGTTGCGAAATATTCGGGATGTGTATCGTTTACACCGCGATGAACTAAAAGATATTGAAAACGAAGAAGAAAAGTACAGAAGGTTGGTAGAACTCAACGTTCAAGAACAATGCGTGAACGTGATAAAAACTGCTGACGTTCAAATCGCCGTAAGGCAAGGCCGCCTTGCAGTTCACGGATGGGTGATGGATATGGCCACCGGAAAATTAATAGATTTAAAAATCGATTTCGAAAAAGTATTGGAAGGGATTATGGAAATCTATCATTTGGATAAAGATGAAATTGAATCAAAATAGAAAAAGCCGCTCTCATAAAGAAAGCGGCTTTTTTTTGATAAAGTACCTATTTTTATAATTGGGG
This sequence comes from Aequorivita capsosiphonis DSM 23843, assembly GCF_000429125.1. Classification (GTDB taxonomy): domain Bacteria; phylum Bacteroidota; class Bacteroidia; order Flavobacteriales; family Flavobacteriaceae; genus Aequorivita; species Aequorivita capsosiphonis. The sequence continues at coordinate 244,727 of NZ_AUBG01000006.1, read as the reverse complement.
AAGAAGTACTTTATCAATAGCGTGTACAACGCCGTTTGTAGCTTGCACATTTACTACTACAATATTACTTACTCTGCCATTAGGATCTGTTAAAGTTGCGTTGTCTGCATCTACAATTACATCTGCTCCCAAAGTACTTACCGGACCATTAACCAAATCTTCAGACCGAACATTCGCTCCGGCTATAACGTGTGTATTAAGGGTAGCAGTAAGTGTGGGGCCGTCAATATCCTCAAGACCTCCTACTTCTAATTCAGTGAATAGCGCTCCAAAAGCATCATTTGTAGGTGCAAAAACGGTAAAAGGTGCTGGATCAGCTCCTTCTGGAGTAGATAAAATACTCACAAAATCAGGTTGATCTTCACGTGTTAAGGCAGCAACTAAAATGGAAAAATTAGGATCGGCGGTGGCAAATGTAACTACTGTGGGCATAGGTATTACATTATCAACTGCATGTATAACGCCGTTGGAAGTCATAATATCTGCAGCAGTAACTGTTGAAACCCCATTTAATTTCACTCCAGAAGATACGTTCATATACAAACTTAAATTGGCGCCAGAATAAGCTTCAGTAGCTAAAGTATTAGTATAACCATTAGTTATATCATCAGATAAAACCTTAGTACCCAAAACATGATTTAATAAAACATTTTTAAGAAATGGGATAGGCATCTCGTCCAAATTGGCAAATCCATTGGCATTCAAAAAGTTAGCGAATGCCTCATTATCTGGAGCAAAAACCGTAAAACTTCCTTCACCATTTAGTGTTTCAGTAAGTCCTGCTTTGTCTAAAGCTGCTTTTAAAGAAGAATAGTTTTCTTGAGACGCTACATAATCAGCAATACTGTCTGTTGGAGGATTAGTGATAACATTATCGTCATCATCACTACAGGAGACAACTCCCATGGTGATAAAAGCAATCAGAGTTAATTTCAGTAAATTTTTCATTGTTTTTAAAGTTTAATTTATAAAAACAAATCTATTTACTGAAGAAGTGAAAGCAATAGTATTTAACTTATGTTTATGCTTTTAAGTTAAAGGTTGAACAAAATAACTAATGACTGGTTTTCAAAATATTAGAACAATCAGAATCATTATTAGCAACTTAATCTAAACAAAACTGCACTGGGAATGATATTATAAGGAGTATCAGCTTTGCGTCTTAGCGACTTTGCGAGAGGTAGTTGCACGCAAAGGCGTCAAGACGCTGAGTAAAATCTACATTCGTTCCGGAACTTCAATCCCCAACAAGGCAAAAGCACTTTTAATAATTGAAGCCACCGCGCCAGAAAGTTTTACACGGAATGCTTTTTCGGTTTCATTATCTGTAGCAAGAATTGGTACGTTTTGATAGAAGCTATTGAATTCTTTTACCAAATCATACGTATAATTTGCAACCAATGCTGGACTGTAATTAGCCGCTGCCAACTGAATAATTTCAGGGTATTGCTGGATAATTTTAATCAGTTCTTTTTCTTTTGGATGCATTTCGATTTCGTCGTTGAATGAGGTTTCGACGGAGCTTGTACTGAGCGCAGTCGAAGTGCTTAACCTGACATCAGCGACTTTTCTTAAAATAGATTGAATCCGTGCATATGTATATTGAATAAAAGGACCCGTGTTTCCTTGAAAATCTACACTTTCTTCGGGGTTGAAAAGAATTCGTTTTTTAGGGTCTACTTTTAGGATATAATATTTCAACGCACCTAACCCAATAATTTTATAGAGTTCGTCTTTTTCTTCATCTGAAAAATCGTCAATCTTTCCAAGTTCTTCGGAAATATCGCGCGCAGTCGCCGTCATTTGTGCTATTAAATCATCTGCATCTACAACGGTTCCTTCACGGCTTTTCATTTTTCCAGAAGGGAGATCTACCATTCCATAACTTAAGTGAAATAGGTTTTCAGCCCAAGTATAGCCTAGTTTTTTCAGAATTAAAAACAAGACTTTAAAGTGATAATCTTGTTCGTTTCCAACGGTGTAAATCATTCCGCCAACGTCGGGATGATCTTTTACACGCTGTACTGCGGTTCCAAGATCCTGCGTCATATAAACCGCAGTTCCGTCGCTTCGCAAAACAAGTTTTTCGTCGAGGCCATCTTCGGTTAAATCGCACCAAACCGAGCCATCGTCTTTCATAAAGAAAACATCGTTTTTTATGCCTTCTTCAATAATATCTTTTCCTAAAAGATAGGTATCGCTTTCGTAATAATAAAAGTCGAAATCTACGCCAATGGATTTATATGTTTCCTCAAAACCTTTGTAAACCCAAGTATTCATTCTCTTCCAAAGCGCAACGGTTTCTTCATCACCAGCTTCCCATTTTCGAAGCATTTCCTGTGCTTCCAAAATTAATGCTGCTTGCGCTTTTGCTTCTTCTTCGGTTTTACCTTCAGCTTTTAAAGTCTCAATTTCCTTTTTGTATTCTTGGTCAAATCTTACGTAATAATTCCCAACCAGCTTATCGCCTTTTAAATTTGCGGTATCGGGAGTTTCGCCATTTCCAAATTTTTCCCAAGCCAGCATACTTTTACAAATATGAATTCCCCGGTCGTTTATAATTTGCGTTTTATACACTTTTTTACCCGCGGCCTTTTCAATTTCAGCAACCGAATAGCCCAGTAAAACATTTCGAACGTGCCCTAAATGCAAAGGTTTGTTTGTGTTTGGCGAAGAGTATTCAACCATTAAAGCTTCTTTTCCCTGCGGCACTTTTCCGAAGGAAGAAAAATCTTCTACCGAATTAAAAAAGTTTAAATAATACGAATCACTCAACACCATATTCAAAAAACCTTGAACCACGTTGAATTTTTCAATCTCCTCAACATTTTCAACCAAATAGTTTCCAATAGCTTCACCAATTTGCACCGGATTCCCTTTCACCACGCGCAACATAGGAAAAACAACGGCGGTAATATCACCTTCAAAATCCTTGCGGGTTGGTTGTAGTTCGACCGTTTCCAAAGTAGCAATGTAAATGGCTGAAACTGCTTTCTTAATTTCGGATTCTATTTTTTGCTGAAAATTCATCTTTTTAAATAGATATTAGATATGAGACTTGAGATATTAGAAATCCTCTCAATAAATTCTTTTAATAAATGAACTCCTTTGCTGAGGCTTCGGAGTTTGGGGACAAAGATACACGTTTTTAAATTTTAAGTATTTCAGAAACCACTATCTTTAAAGTAAAAAAATGCTTTTAAATGTTTCCTACAAGGACAGCGAAGTAACTCGCAAAATAGATAATGAACTTGGCAAATCTTTTCCACTAATGGAAAGATTTAAAATGGGCGGAATAGGTTCGCCAAAACTCATTTTAAGTGAGACGAGTCTTCAAATAAGTAACCTAATGAATTTGGACAATAATCGAAACGTCTGCAATATCGAAATGCGACCTAAAGGCATTATTGTTGGTTTCCGAAGTAAATTAAACTCATACGCATTAATTATCCCCTATTATAAATTAGTGCTATACAAGGGGAAGACAGAGGAATATGCTATATATAAGGACAATTATTTCTTTAAGATAAAAGTGCATCCATCAGATAAAAGTGTTCACGCTTTTATGAAAAAATTAGTGGCCGCGAAAAACCACGCCACACCTGATCGTTGGGAAGACCAATAACTTACCGCAACTTTAATCTTATCATAACAATTCAGTAAACTTCAAATAGAAAAACCATACGTTCTTTGCCAAAAAAACGATGGATATTTTTTTATATGTTTTTGCGGCACTATTTTCAGTTATAAATCCTTTGGGAACTGTACCCGTATTTGTAGGCCTTACCAGTGAAGAAAGTGTAAAGGAGCGCAACAAAACTTCACTTTTCACCACGATAAACGTGGTCGTCATTCTAATTATTTCCTTCTTTGCCGGCACGTATTTGTTGGCCTTCTTCGGTATAAGTTTAAACGCGCTACGGATTGCAGGCGGAATGATAATCGTTACTTCGGGCTTTGCTTTGCTCACAGGAACTTTTTCAAAACACAAAGGAATGAAGAACAAACGGGTTCAAAAAGATTTGGACAAGCGGGAAAGATTTTCACTCACACCACTAGCCATTCCAATGCTTGCCGGACCTGGTTCAATTTCATTATTGATAAGCTTTAATCAAGAATATCAAAAATGGAATGATATGTTGACGGTAATCTTAGCCGTTTTGGCAGTAGGTCTGGCTACGTTTATTATATTGAGAAGCTCTCATTACATCAGCAAATTTTTAGGTGCTTCTGGCATTAATGCTATTTCTCGAATTGTTGGGTTTATCGTGATATCTATAGGCGTGGAGTATATAAGTGCCGCCGTGATTTCTATTCTTAAAACGATAAATGCTTAAAATTTAGCGCCTATTTTTAAGAAGAGCGCCGCCAAGAAGTGCCAAAATACCAATCCCAATCATTCCTAAGGTTTGATTGTTTAAGCCTTCTTTTGCATTGACTTCTAAAGGCCCAATGTCAACAACTGTCTGTGGAACAAAGGCATTATAGAGTCCAAAAATTATTAAAACTACCCCAGCGATAAGGAGTACTATTTTTAAAATTTTCATAGAAATCGATTTATTTGGTTGAATTCTTAAAGATAGGTCTTTACTAATTACTGCGCGTAGGAAGTTAACGGCTTTTTAACTTCTGTTCAACTATTATCACCTATCTTTAAACAAAATAAACTCCATTGAAAATTTTACTTACAGGCGCCAACGGATACATTGGCATGAGATTGTTACCCGAACTTCTAGAAAACGGGCATCACGTTATTTGTGCCGTCCGCGATAAAAATAGACTGCCATTAGATCCCGAAACAACTTCAAAAGTTTCTGTTGTGGAAGTAGATTTCGCAAAGGAAGTAAATACGGAATCATTTCCTAAAGATATTGATGCCGCTTATTATCTGATCCATTCTATGAGCGGTTCTACTACCGATTTTGATGAAATAGAAGCACGTGCCGCAGAAAATTTCAATAAATATATGGCAACAACTTCCGTAAAGCAGGTTATTTATTTAAGTGGAATTGTAAATCAGGAACAACTATCAAAACACCTTTCTTCCCGAAAAAAAGTAGAAGAAATTTTATACCAAGGTAATTATAAAGTTACAGTTCTTAGAGCCGGAATTGTTGTGGGTAGCGGAAGTTCATCCTTTGAAATAATCAGAGATCTTTGTGAAAAATTGCCTTTAATGGTAGCACCATCTTGGTTAAAAACTAGAATACAACCCATCGCCATTCGCGATGTTATCTCCTTTTTATATGGAGTATTAAACAATGAAAAATGTTTTGACCAATCTTTTGATATCGGCGGCCCCTGCGTTTTGACCTATAAAGAAATGTTGCAGCAATACTCTAAAATTCGCGGATTAAAACTTTGGATCATCTCGGTTCCTGTTATGTCACCAAGACTTTCATCCTATTGGTTGTATTTTGTAACCTCAACTTCATATAAACTAGCTGTAAATTTAGTGGACAGCATGAAAATGGAAGTTGTGGCAAAGGACAATAAACTTCAGAAAATATTGGGCATCCAACCAATTACCTACGAAGAAGCCATCAGAAAAGCCTTTGTAAAAATTGAACAAAATCTGGTGGTTTCAAGTTGGAAAGACTCCCTGGTCGCTGGTAGAATAACTAATTTAAAAGAATACATCCAAGTGCCAAAATACGGATGCTTAAAAGATAGAAAGATTTTAAAGGTGGAAAACCCTGAAAAAGTCTTGGACAATATCTGGGCTATTGGAGGCAAAAAAGGCTGGTATTATGGAAATACACTTTGGAAATTACGTGGATTTATGGATAAGATTGTTGGCGGAGTTGGTTTGCGACGCGGACGTACAAATCCCAATCAGATTTATACTGGCGATGCTTTAGATTTTTGGCGCGTACTTTACGCCGATAAAGAAAATAAAAGACTATTACTCTTTGCTGAAATGAAACTTCCTGGCGAAGCTTGGCTAGAATTCTGTATCAATGAGAAAAATGAACTTATACAAACAGCAACCTTTAGACCCAAAGGAATATGGGGGCGTTTATATTGGTACACCATGCTCCCCTTCCACTATTTTATTTTTGGTGGAATGATTCGAAATATCAGTAAAATTGAAGAGGTTTCTTAAAAACTATTCCTTGGGAAGAAATACTTCGGCCATCATACAGCGTGCACTTCCACCACCACAGGTTTCAATGGTTGTAAGATCGCTACTCATTATTTCGCAGTGTTTTTCAATTTCTGAAATCTGATTTTGATCCAAACTTTTGTGTGCAGCGGTACTCATCACTAAATATTTTTTATCCTTCCCTTGAACCTGAAGCATATTGCCCGCAAAATGATGCATCTGCGCTTCAGTTATTTTAATGATCTGTTTTTTATCTTCTTTTAGGTGCTTGACAAGGTTTTTCTTTTCGGCGGCATCGTCTATGGTGTCTAAACAAATAACGCAGAATTCTTCCGCAAGGCACATCATTACATTAGTATGATAGATTGGCACGCGTTTGCTGTCTACTGTTTGGTTCGCAGTAAAGATTACCGGCATGTAGTCAAAATCTTCACAAAACTCAATTAACAGCTCTTCGTGTGCTCTGGGTGAAAGTGCGCAATATGCCTTTTTGTTTACACGGTCCAACAATAAATTACCCGTACCTTCCAAGAAAATACCTTCATCTTCGGCAGATGTATAGTCGTAGACATTTCTAATTATAAATCCTTCTTTTTCCAAGCGGATTAAAATATCTTCCCGTCTTTCTCGACGGCGATTTTCAGCAAACATAGGGTATAAACCAATATCGCCATTTGCGTGAAAACTAATCCAGTTGTTCGGAAAAATAGAATCTGGCGTATCCATCTTTACATCGTCATTCTCCACAATCACGTTTACCCCAACAGCACGCAGCTTTTCCACAAAAGCATCAAATTCTGCCTGCGCCTGGCTATTTACTTCAGCATTTTTAAGCGCTATTTCTTCCTGAAAAAAATTGTTGACTGCCGTTTGTTCGTTCATTCTAAACGCAACTGGGCGGATCATTAAGATAGTATTTGTGATTTGTTTTGCCAATGTAGAAAATTTTAGGCTGCAAATTTAAAGGAATTTTATGGGAGAAAAATACTTTTAAATGGGTAAATTAGTTTTAGAAAACACAATTCCTAAAAAATTGAATTTTTAATTTTCTATAAAAGATTTCAAGATGACGGAATTGTAAGTTTTAAGTTCTAACACAACCTTCAAAAATCATGGATACATTAAAAAACTTAAAGAACGAACTTTCTGAAGAATACCACACAACAAAGAAGTTTCTCAACAATTTTCCCGCGAATAAAAACGATTATGCGCCTCATAAAAAAAGCATGCAGCTAATGAATTTGGCAAATCATATTGTCGATATTTTTGGTTGGCCACAATTAATTTTAAACACAGATTATTTGGATCTTTCCGCTGATTATAAACCTGAGAAAATGAACGACAAGAAAGATTTACAGGCTTACTTGAACAAACAGTACAACGCAGGTTTAAAAGCATTGGAGCAAGCGAAAGAAGAAGATCTAAATCCAAATTGGAGCATCCAGATGAACGGTGAAAAATTAATGGAGTGGACAAAATACGGAGCCATCCGCCATGGCCTCAACCAGATTACACACCACCGAGCCCAGTTGGGGGTTTACTACAGGTTGTTGGATATTCCTGTTCCCGGAAGTTACGGCCCTTCTGCTGATGATTCAAAATAGACTAAGGTTAATAGCTTAAAATTTGATGAAAAATTCCCTTTGCAACAACCGTAAGTTATTTTTTAAGCGCATAGATTATCCAGCTCATCTTTAGAAAAATCGCCGTATTCCAGTAGCATTTTCCTATAAAATAAATAATGGAGATGACTATCATTAAGACAACCCGTGAGCGTTTCCTTCAAATCGGAATAAGAGAGTTGATCTGCAACGGCTTTATTCATATCAAAAAGCCGAACAGGATTTGTAGTCAAAGGTTTAGAGTTTGATGAGTAAATTTGTTGATTCTCATAATTAATCTCCACATCAACCGCGTTAAAGCAAAATTTTAGATATGCTTTATGAAATGCGCAGAACTGTTCATTTGGCCGTTTATTAAAACGACAACTGACATCAATAAGCGCTCTTATTTCTTTTTGTACTTTTTCTTCTCCGCTGTCCATTATAAAATAGTATTGTTACATTATAATGAAGTTACGAAGGATTTCTAGGGAAAGATTTGTTTACAGCGTACTTTGGCGCGAATTTAACGGCGAGAAATTTATTAAGTTAAAAAATTAAGAGGAAATAATTATTTTTCAGATTCAAGGCCTTCGTCTTCCCATTTAAGGAAACCACCTTCCATATCATAAATTTCCTTAAAACCCATATCCTTTAAAATAGCTGACGCTTTTTTACTTCTATTTCCACTTCGGCAGTATAGGTAAACTGGCTGATCCTTATCTAAACTTTTAGCTTTTTCACTAAAATCATCTTCTAAAACGTCAATATTCAAAGCCTGTGCCACGTGGCCTTCCTTATATTCTTTAGAAGTACGAACATCCAGCAGTTGAACATCATTTCCCGCAGTTGCATCGTGAAATTCCTGCGCTGGCATTACCTCAATCACATTAGAAGAGTCTTGGCCTTTACAAGATGTAAACAGCAAGAGCATTGAAAACGTGAAAAGTATAACTAATTTTTTCATTGTTGATTTGTTTTTAATTTGTTGTTTCTCCTTTCCATTCTGTAATCCCGCCTTTTAAATTGTAGGCATTTTTCACACCAACAGAATTAAGCAGCATACAAGCTTGAGCACTTCTACCTCCAGAACGGCAATACACATAATAGTTTTTTTTTGGATCTAACTGTTTTGCCTGGTTAAGAAATTCAGCTCCGTTATAAATATCAATTTGGATTGCACCGGGAATATAACCCTCCTCAAATTCTGCGTCGGTACGAACATCTACTATTACAGCGTTGTTATCATTTTCCAGTTGTTCACTCCACTGTTCTTGGGTCAAGTCTGCCATTTTGTTTTTTTTGTAAAACTAATCAATATCAACAAAGTGTATGTAAATTTCAAAAAAAATATCAGACTATCGTTATTTTTTAAAAAACCTTTCTATCTTTGAAGTTCAAACAATGAACACAATTACAACAAATACTTGGTGGTGGAGAAACTTACGGCAAACATCGTGAGCTGAACACCTATGGTATAAATTATATACGAAAAGGCTTGTCATTCACGACAAGCCTTTTTTTTTGTGCCCTATCGAAATTAGAGATCAATTCAATAAGTTAGTGAAAAATGAAAATAAATAATAAAAAATATTCGCTAAAAACGAACTCAAAAAAGCTATTAGCCGACACACTCACTCCTGTGTCAGTCTATTTGCGGCTTCGCGATAAATTCCCGAACAGTCTTTTATTAGAAAGCAGCGACTATCACGCAAACAACAATAGTTTTAGTTACATCTGCTTTAACCCAATCGCATCTATAAAGGTTCAAGATGAAATCATAACACAAACCTTTCCTGATGGAAAGAGTTCAGTTATCGAAATTGAATCAGACACAAATGTTCCGAATCTTTTGAGTGAATTTGCAGCTTCATTTTCTTCTGAACCAGTAAGTCCTTCCCCCCCGCAGGGGACCAAGGGGGACCAAGGGGGGATTAATGGCCTTTTCGGTTATATGGCTTATGATGCCGTGCGTTATTTTGAAGACATAGAAATCTCAAAAAAAGAGAAAAACCTTGAAATGCCCGATTTGTATTATGCGGTTTATCAAAACATCATCGCGATAAATCATTTTAATAATGAGGCCTACATTTTTGCACATTGTTACGACGCCGAAAACAACATTCCTCAAATTGAGCAAATTTTAAAATCGAAAAGCTTTGCTGAGTTTCCTTTTAAAAGAGATGGCGAACGAACCACCAATCTTAATGACAAAGATTTTAAGGATTTAGTTCGGAAATGTAAAGAACATTGTCAGCGTGGGGATGTTTTTCAGATTGTACCCAGCAAACGATTTTCTCAAAAGTTTAAAGGCGATGAATTCAATGTTTACAGAGCTTTACGAAGTGTAAATCCTTCACCTTATCTTTTCTACTTTGATTATGGAAATTTTAAAATCTTCGGAAGTTCTCCAGAAGCACAACTTGTTGTAAAAGGAGAGCTTGCAGAAATCCATCCCATTGCAGGAACATTTAAGCGAACGGGAAATGACGAGGAAGATGCTGAGCTTGCTAAAAAACTTGCCGAAGATGTAAAAGAAAACAGTGAACACGTGATGTTAGTAGACTTAGCTCGAAATGACCTAAGCCGAAACGGGACGAACGTAACAGTAGAAACGTATAAGGAGATCCAATTTTTTTCGCACGTAATCCATTTAGTAAGTAAGGTAACCGCCATCAAGAACCCAAAAATATCAACGATGCAAATTGTGGCAGACACCTTTCCTGCGGGAACTTTAAGCGGTGCACCAAAACATAAAGCTTTACAATTACTTGAAAAATATGAAAATAGAAGTCGCGAATTTTACGGTGGCGCCATTGGTTTTATGGATTTCAACGGCAATTTCAATCACGCAATTATCATCCGATCCTTTGTGAGCAAAAACCATACGTTGCATTATCAAGCGGGTGCTGGTGTGGTTTCAGAAAGCAATGAAGAAAATGAATTGCAGGAAGTTTATAATAAATTGGGCGCACTAACGAAAGCGCTGGAATTAGCGGAATCCATTTGACCTGTAAGGTGTTGTTTTCTTTTTGCGAAAGCGAAAAAGAAAACCTCCTTATAGGTCTAAAGAAATTATTTTAATGAATAGATCAAGTTTACTATGAAAATATTAGTCATCGACAATTACGACAGTTTTGTGTACAATCTAGTCCACTATTTAGAGGAGTTGGATTGCGAAGTAACTGTAAGAAGAAACGATAAGTTTCACTTAGAAGAAGCGGAAAACTACGACAAAATCCTACTTTCTCCGGGTCCAGGGATTCCAGATGAAGCAGGTTTACTGAAAGCAATAATTCAGAAATACGCAACCTCAAAACCAATTTTAGGCGTGTGTTTGGGGCAACAAGCCATCGGCGAAGTTTTTGGAGGAAAGCTGGAGAATTTGAGCAAAGTTTTTCACGGAGTTGCAACAAAAGCAATGATCATTTCAGAAAATGAACCACTTTTTAAAGGACTGGAAAAAGAAATAGAAATTGGCCGTTATCACAGTTGGGTGGTATCAAAGGAAGGGTTTCCGAAAGTTTTGGAAATCACTTCCGTAGATGAAAACGGACAGGTAATGTCGCTCCGGCACAAGTTTTACGATATCTGCGGCGTACAATTTCACCCTGAAAGTGTGCTGACTCCAATGGGGAAACAGATTATTAGAAATTGGGTGGAAAGCTAGGGGTTCGATACTATTTTTTATTTGATTTTCAATCAACTAAAAAATCACTCACCCACCTTAAAACTTGAAATTTAATTTTAATAGTAAAAAAAGTAAATTAAAAAATAACCTAAAACAAGGTGGTTGAGTGATATCATTTCAACAGCGTTGAAATGAAATTGTACCGAAACCCGAGAGAAAAAATGAAACAGATACTTAACAGATTAATAAACCACGAGCAACTTTCAAAAGAAGAAGCGCGATCCGTATTGGTAAACATTTCCGAAGACAAATACAATCAAAGCCAGATTGCGGCTTTTTTGACGGTATTTATGATGCGAAATGTAACTCTAGAGGAACTGGAAGGTTTTCGTGATGCTTTGCTGGATTTGTGTTTGGCGGTAGATTTCAGCGACTACAATACCGTAGATTTATGTGGAACGGGCGGCGACGGAAAAAACACTTTTAATATTTCAACATTGGCATCTTTCGTTACGGCTGGCGCTGGAGTAAAAGTCACAAAACACGGTAACTACGGCGTTTCCTCTGTCAGCGGAAGCAGTAATGTTATGGAAGCTTTGGGGATAAAATTCAGCAATAAAAAAGATTTTTTAAAACGTGGTTTAGACGAAGCGGGAATCTGTGTTTTGCACGCTCCCCTATTCCATCCCGCAATGAAAAACGTGGGACCAATCCGCAGAGAATTAGGTGTAAAAACCTTTTTCAATATGCTGGGACCTATGGTGAATCCTGCGTTTCCCAAAAACCAATTAGTAGGAGTTTTCGATTTAGAATTAGCGCGGATGTACGGTTATCTCTATCAAAAAAGCGAGAAAAACTACAAGATTCTCCACGCAATGGACGGTTATGATGAAATTTCCTTAACTGGCGCAGCCAAAGTGATTTCGAAAGATTCAGAAAATATTCTGAACGCTGAAGATTTTGGAGTAAAGCAAATAGTAGAATCTGAAATATTTGGCGGTAAAACAGTAAAAGCTTCCGCAGAAATCTTTATGAGTGTTTTAAACGGAAATGGAACTGAAGCCCAGAACAATGTGGTCTGCGCAAATGCAGCAATGGCGATTTCAGTTGTGAACGGTTGCACAATTAAAGAAGGCTTTGAAAAAGCTCAAGAGTCTCTAAATTCAAAAAAAGCTTTAAATTCATTGACGAAATTGCAGGACTTATCAGGAATCGTTTAATAAGTATTCAGTAACAGTAACAGTAACAGTAAATAATAATTCGTGTACCTGCCCGTCCGGCACGCGGGTTCGAGGTGAATAATAGGCAAAGTAGCTCATCCCAATTCCCGAATTAACAAACCTATCACCATCGGCGTAATCTAAAGATAAAAAAATGACCATTTTAGATAAAATAACAGCTTATAAACAAAAGGAAGTAGAAGCAAAAAAGGAAACTATTCCAACTCGTTTGTTGGAGAAATTTCCGTTGTTTTCCAAAGAAACCAAATCATTGGCGGAAGCTTTGCGAATTTCAACCACAGGAATCATCGCAGAACACAAACGCCGTTCTCCTAGTAAATCGGTTATTAATGACAAGGTTTTATTGCACGAAGTAGTTTCAGGTTACGAAAAAGCTGGAGCTACGGGGATTTCAGTTTTAACGGATTCTAATTTCTTTGGTGGCTCGTTGGATGATTTATTATTAGCTAGAAAAACGGTTTCCGTTCCCATTATTCGGAAAGAGTTTATTGTAGATCCGTATCAAATTTACGAAGCTAAAGCTCATGGTACAGATGCAATTTTATTGATTGCCGCCTGTCTTTCTGCGGAAGAGCTAAAGCAGTTTTCACATTTGGCAAAAAGTTTAAAATTAGATGTTTTGTTAGAAGTTCACAATCGCGAAGAGCTTGAAAAATCATTGTTACCGAATGTTGATATAATAGGCATAAACAACAGAAACCTAAAGAATTTCAAAGTTAATATTGACATCAGCAAGAAGCTTTCGGTAGAAATCCCCAAAGAGTTTGTGAAAATTTCTGAAAGTGGAATCAGCGATATTGAAACTATTAAAGATTTAAAAACTTATGGTTTTGAAGGATTTTTAATTGGGGAGAATTTTATGAAAGCCGAAAATCCTGGAGAAGCTGCTAAACAATTTATAAATGGTTTATTTTAGTATTCCCTCCTTTTTTCATTGCATCCGACGAATGATGAAAGAGTGAGAGGAATGCAAAAGGGTGCCGAAGACGGGGTGGTTAATTACTTATTATAAAATTCGAAAAATGGATATAAAACTGAAAATCTGCGGAATGAAACACAACATTGCCGAAGTTGCCGAACTTCAGCCAGAATATTTAGGCTTCATCTTTTATGCTAAAAGTCCGAGATATTTTGATGCTGAAGAAATTCCGCCGCTTCCACCCGGAGTTAAAAAAGTTGGCGTTTTTGTAGATGAAAAAATCTCAAGGGTTATTGAGCTGACTAAAAAGCATTCGTTAGATTTTATCCAACTTCACGGCAACGAAAGCAAGGAATATGTACTGGATTTACAATGGTATTTGGTGTTTTCAAAAACATTGGTATGGAAAGCTTTTAACCTTGATGATTATTTCGATTTTAATCAGCTATCAATTTTTGAAAATAAGGTCGACAAATTCCTCTTTGACACCAAAGGAAAAGAAAAAGGAGGAAATGGTTTCACCTTTAACTGGGAGATTCTGAAAAAGTACACCTTAAAAAAACCATTCATCTTAAGCGGTGGCATAGGTATGGAAGAAGTTGATTCGTTAAAAGAATTGCTGAAAACAGAACTCCCAATTCATGCGATAGATGTAAATAGCAAGTTTGAAATTGAACCGGGTCTGAAGGATGTTTCCGTATTGAAGGAATTTCAGAACATTCTGCAAGCCAGCCTGCCGGATGGACAAGGTTTTTAATAGGACTAGACTATAATAAATCACAACTACACATTGAACCTGAAACTTTGAATCTTGAATTATGAATTATAATGTAAACGAAAAAGGCTATTACGGAGAATTTGGTGGAGCATACATTCCAGAAATGCTCTATCCAAATGTGGAAGAACTGCGTCAAAATTATTTGAAAATAATGGCTGAGGAATCTTTTCAAAAGGAATTCCGAGCATTGCTAAAGGATTATGTGGGTAGGCCAACGCCGCTATATTTTGCAAAACGGCTTTCAGAAAAATACAACACCAAAATTTATTTAAAGCGCGAGGATCTCTGTCATACAGGCGCACATAAAGTAAACAACACCATCGGACAAATATTGATGGCGAAGCGTTTGGGCAAAACTCGAATTATTGCCGAAACTGGGGCAGGTCAACACGGCGTTGCAACGGCAACAGTTTGTGCGCTGATGGGTTTAAAGTGCATTGTTTTTATGGGAGAAATAGACATTGAACGCCAAGCGCCAAACGTAGCCAGAATGAAAATGCTCGGTGCAAAAGTGGTTCCAGCTATTAGCGGTAGTAAAACCTTAAAAGATGCTACTAACGAAGCGATTCGCGATTGGATCAATAACCCTGTGGACACACATTATATAATAGGTAGTGTGGTTGGCCCACATCCATACCCCGATATGGTGGCACGGTTTCAAAGTGTGATTTCCGAAGAAATAAAAGTGCAACTCAAAGAAAAAGAAGGCAAAGAAAACCCAAACTTTGTTGTTGCCTGTGTTGGCGGCGGCAGTAATGCAGCTGGCGCATTTTATCATTATCTCGATATTCCCGAAGTTGGAATTATAGCTGTAGAAGCGGCCGGAAAAGGAATTGATTCAGGCGAAAGTGCCGCGACTTCAGCCTTAGGAAAAGTGGGGATTATCCACGGAAGTAAAACACTGTTAATGCAAACTAACGACGGACAAATCACAGAACCCTACTCTATTTCCGCAGGCTTGGATTATCCAGGCGTTGGTCCTATGCACGCCAATCTTTTTAGAAGCGGGAGAGGCGAATTCATTTCAATTACCGATGATAAAGCTATGCAAGCTGGTCTCGAACTTTGCAAACTGGAAGGAATTATTCCCGCTATCGAAAGCAGTCATGCACTCGCAATTTTTGAAAACAGGAAATTCAAAGAGGAGGATGTCGTGGTTGTGAATTTAAGTGGTAGAGGAGATAAGGATCTTGACACTTATATCAAATATTTTAATTTATAAACAAATCCAAACCTGACAGGTTTTAAAACCTGTCAGGTTTAATCTTCTATATTATGAGTCGAATTAAAGAGAAATTAAAGCAGAACAAAAAACTCCTCTCCATCTACTTCACCGCAGGATATCCAAAACTAGAGGATACCGTTGAAATACTTGAACAACTTGAAAAAAGCGGAGTAGATATGGTCGAAATTGGTTTGCCTTTTAGCGATCCATTGGCTGATGGCCCTACTATTCAAGCCAGTTCTCAAGTCGCTTTAAAAAACGGAATGACAACAAATCATCTTTTTGAACAGCTAAAAGATGTTCGGAAAACGGTTTCAATACCTTTAATAATTATGGGGTATTTTAATCCTATGCTTCAATATGGGGTTGAGAATTTCTGCAAGAAATGTGCGGAAGTTGGTATTGATGGCTTAATCATACCAGATCTTCCATTGGCTGAATATCAAGAACATTATGCTGAAACTTTCAAGAAATACGGTTTAATCAATATATTTCTAATTACTCCGCAAACTTCAGAAGAAAGAATTCGCCAAATTGATGCTACTTCCGAAGGCTTTATTTATATGGTAAGTAGCGCGAGTGTTACTGGCAGTTCAGAAGGTTTTGGAGAAGAACAGGAAAAATATTTTCAACGTATTTCTTCTATGGAACTTACCAATACATTAATCGTAGGATTTGGGATTCAGGATTCGAAAACTTATACACAAGCCACTTCCCATACCAATGGCGCAATTATTGGCAGTGCATTTATAAAAATGATTTTAGAAAAGGGGCTATATGGAATTTCAGAGTTTGTCAGCTCCATTCGAAAGGTTTAACCATTATTTAGCAAGGGTTTAATACAAATTGTGTTTAGATTTCTGTAAATTAGGCCTACACTAAAAAATCAAGATCATGGAAAAGAAATTTGAAAGAAAAACAGAGCAAAAGAACCCTACGAACCCAACTGGTAATACAAATCAAAAAACCAATGAGTTTGATATCAATGAAAAGACTATAAAGAAACAACAAAATAAAAAATAATCGACTTCCGTCACTGCCTGTCTGCAACGGAATTAAAAAACAAAAAATTAATTATGGGAAAAGGAGATAAGAAAACGAAGCGCGGAAAGATAAATATTGGCTCTTATGGAAAATTAAGGCCGAAACGTAAAAAATTTAACGTACGTCCAGCACCAGTTAAGGATGCACAAGAAAAAGAAGCTTAATAACATTTTGTTTTAAGTTAACTGAAAAAGGTATTTTAGAACAGATTATTGTTCTAGAATACCTTTTTCGATTTGAGTATTTGTCTTTAATTGCTTTTTTTTAGAAATTTCCCCTTGGGGGTTAGGGGCTTCACTATATTTGCAAGGAACTCATATTTATCTAAATGAACCAACCCGTTTCTGGATTTTCAAAGAAAACCAAAGCTGAAAAAATTGAATGGCTTGCAGAAAATTACCTGCAAAACAACTCAGATTCAATTCGAATTTTAAAGAATTACTGGAATGAAGATGCTTCCTTACAGCAGCTTCATGACGATTTTATAGAAAACACACTTTCCAATTATTACTTGCCCTTCGGAATTGCACCAAATTTTCTAATCAATGGAGACCTACATGCCCTGCCAATGGTTACCGAAGAAAGTTCGGTTGTGGCTGCGGCGAGCAATGCTGCCAAATTCTGGTTGGAGCGCGGCGGATTTAAAGCCGAAGTGATTTCGACGGAAAAGAACGGACAAATACATTTTGATTTCTTCGGAAGTGAAAAAGATATTGAAAATTTCTTTGAAGAGGTTAAACCAAAACTCCGAGAGAGTATCCAATCTATTGAGAAAAACATGAAAGCCCGTGGCGGTGGACTTCTAGAGCTTTCGTTGGTGGATAAATCACATATTTTGGACGGATATTTTTACATTCACGCAAGTTTTGAAACCTTGGATGCCATGGGTGCCAACTTCATCAATAGCTGTCTGGAACAAATGGCACATACTTTTGAAGATGAAGCAAAAAACTACGAACCATTTCAGAAAAAAGAAGTTTATCCAGAAGTAGTGATGAGCATTCTTTCCAATTATGTTCCAGAATGTTTGGTGCGGGCCGAAGTGAGTTGTAAAGTAGAAAAACTAACGACAAAACATCAGGACGGACTGCAATTTGCTGAAAAATTTATCCGTGCCATTGAAATCGCAAAAACCGAATCTCGCCGTGCCGTAACCCACAACAAGGGCATCATGAACGGTGTGGACGCATTAGTTTTGGCTACTGGAAATGATTTCCGTGCCGTGGAAGCAGGAGTTCATGCGTATGCTGCAAGAAACTCGTACTACGGCAGTCTTACTCACGCAACAATCGAAGATGGTGTTTTTACTTTTTGGATTGAACTGCCATTGGCTGTTGGAACCGTTGGCGGGTTGACCTCCCTTCACCCCTTGACAAAACTGGCTTTTGAAATTCTTCAAAAACCAGATGCCAAGCAATTGATGAAAATTATGGCAGTTGCCGGTTTGGCCCAAAATTTTGCTGCCATTCGCTCTCTGGTTACCGTTGGAATTCAAAAAGGACATATGAAAATGCACTTGATGAATATATTGAATCAATTTAATGCTTCAAAAGAAGAAAAAAATGAGGCCTTGGAATATTTCAAGGACAATGCAGTCTCGCATGGTACAGTGAATGATTTTTTGGAGATGATGAGAAGTTGAAGAGTTTAGAAGTTTAGAAATTTAGAAATTTAGAAATTTAGAAAAAATGAAAGATTCTTTACTATAAGTTGGGAAGCAGCAAAGAGAAGATATTAAAAATTGTTGTAATTTTATGAACATGGATGTAAAGTCAAAAAAACTGGATTTGATTCAGTGGTTGTTACACCTTAAAGATGAGGCAACTATTGAAAAAATCTACCAACTTAAAGAAAGTACGGCTGGAGATTGGTATGATGAACTCCCCGATGCAGCAAAAGCATCAATCGAAAAGGGCAGACAAGATTATAGGGAAGGTAAAATCTTTTCTTCGGAAGAGGTTCGTCAGCGAGTAAACAACAAATTTCCCTTTTTAAAATGAATTTAATCTGGACCAAAAACGCAGAAGAAATCTGTCAGAAAAGCGGTAATCTATAAATTTATCACTTTATTTTACTTCGGAGATACTGAGACAGATACCACCTATTTTTTTAGCACACGTCAAAATCCTAATAAAAAAACATAGCAATTAAACTTTTGAAAAAAACATTCCACAGCAACGGGAAATTATTGCTTACCGGTGAATATGTAGTTCTTGACGGAGCTGAAGCTCTTGCAATTCCCACAAAATATGGACAATCCTTGGAGGTTAACACCTATCTGTCGGCAGGCACAAATTCAGAAAAGAAACAAATTCACTGGAAAAGTTTGGATGAAGAAGATGTTGTTTGGTTTGAAGATACTTTTTGTCAAGAAAATTTAAAAAGTCTAAATACTGAAAATACAATCTCAAAAACGCTTTCAAAAATTATTCGTGAAGCAAAAAAACTGAATCCAGATTTTCTTTCCAAGGAAAAAGGTATCAGTGTAATCACAAAACTAGATTTCCCTCGAAATTGGGGCTTAGGTACTTCTTCAACCTTAATTAACAATATTGCACAATGGGCAGCAGTAGATCCATTTAAATTACTCATCAAGAGTTTTGGCGGGAGTGGTTACGATATTGCGGCTGCACAAAATGATTCTCCTATTTTATATGAGTTGAAAGATGAAAAATCCACGTTCAAAGAAGTAGCTCTGCCCTGGGATTTTACAGATCATTTATTTTTTGTTCATTTAAACCAAAAACAGGATAGCAAAGAAGGGATTTCGAGGTACAGAAATGCTTCGGTAGAGGCAAAATCCATTCAACGAATTTCAGACATCAGCAATAATCTCTTGACGTGTAATTCACTTTCAGAGTTTGAAAAGTTGATGAATTTACACGAATCAATTATTTCAGAAACTATAAGTCTTCCCACAATCAAAGAACAACTTTTTAGCGTTTATCCAAGAACCATAAAGAGTTTGGGCGCTTGGGGTGGCGATTTTATTTTGGCAACGGGAAATGAAAGAGACCAGGAATATTTCAGAAAAAAAGGCTTTGGAACGATTATTTCATTTGAAGAAATGATTAAAACTCATAAAAAATGAAATTCCTCCTCCTATTTGCATTGACTTTCTTCTGTATTGAAGCATCCGTATCTCAAGTAAAAGTATTTTCTGGAACATCAAATTATAGCGGTGATATTATCTGTAATATCAAGGATAGCAAAGTTTACAAGGAAAATTCAAATTATTCAGGAGACATCCTTTGTAGCATATCCGGTAATAAAATCTACAAAAAAAATTCAAACTATTCCGGAGATATTCTATTTTCAATATCAAAAGGAAAGGTTTATAAAGGTAATTCCAATTACTCGGGAGACATCATAATGAACATTAAGGATGGAAAGGTGTATAATAAAAATTCAAGCTATTCAGGTGATATCTTAATGACCATTAGTGATGGAAAGGTGTATGACGGCAATTCAAATTACAGTGGCGACGTTCTTTTTAGCATGAATGGTCTTGTTTCAATTGAAGAGTTTGTAGCGGTATATTATGCTTTCAAGTATGTATTTTAAAATAACCTAAAGACTCATCCTCTTATAGATTAACCTCAATTTTTGCATAAACACAACAATTTTTGACTTGATCCCTCGATCCACTAGGAACACCCTTATCCCAAAAACAAAAAACCCGAAACTTGCGTTTCGGGTTTTTAAGTGGTGCCTCCAAGAATCGAACTAGGGACACATGGATTTTCAGTCCATTGCTCTACCAACTGAGCTAAGGCACCATTATTGAGACGGCAAATATAAAGCTATTTTCGTTTTCGCAAAACTTTAATCAAAAAAAATGAAAATATATTTTCCCAATTTAATAACCCATTAACAATTTCCTGCTATTTGTAATCGTATTTTTACGGTCTTAAAGAAAAAAATGAATCTTGTAATTGACGTTGGGAACACTTTGATAAAACTTGGAGTGTTTGACAAAGAGCATCTTAAACACAGAACAACCTGCGTAAAGAAAGATTTTCTGCACACGCTTAATACTATTTCCGAGACCTTTCCGGGTATAGAGAATTCAATTGTCTCTTCTGTAAGTAATATCACGGAACAACATTTATTCGAGTTAAAGCAGTGGTTTCCTGTTTTGAATCTTACCCATGAAACAAAACTTCCTTTTAATAACGAATACGCCACTCCCCATACCTTGGGTATAGATCGTATTGCATTAGTTAGTGCGGCCGCTGCACAATTTCCTAAAAAAAACGTGCTGATTATTGACGCTGGCACTTGTATTACATACGATTTTTTGACCTCCGAGAATAAATATTTAGGCGGTGCGATTTCGCCGGGACTTTCACTTCGGTATAAATCTTTACACACGTTCACCGAAAAATTGCCGTTATTGGAAGCAAACAACCCTCAGAAAGTAATTGGAAACACCACGAATACCGCAATTCATTCAGGAATTGTAAATGGGGTTTTATACGAAATAGATGGGTTTATAGAAGATTCCAAAAAGAAATGGAACAATTTAACAGTTATTTTAACAGGAGGAGACGTACATTTTTTGCGAGATAGTTTAAAAAATGACATCTTTGCCAACTCAAATTTTTTATTGGAGGGATTGAACCATATTTTAGAATATAACAAACATTGATGTTTAGAAAAATAGTAATTGGTTTATTTTTAGTTGTTGCGAGTTCTGCCATAGCCCAACATGGAACCAAGTCTCCATATTCATATTATGGCATTGGATTAACAGAATTTCGTGGTACCGTGGAAAATAAATCTATGGGAGGCCTTGGTGTTTTCTCTGACAGCATTCACGTAAACCTACAGAACCCAGCGGGATATGCTGGATTGCGCCTGATTAATTTTAATGTTGGTGCAAGCAACAAAGCTGTAAATCAAAAAAACGAATCGGATAGCCAAAATACTTCCGCTACCACTTTAGATTATTTGACCATGGGAATTCCTATGGGTAAACTCGGGATGGGTTTTGGATTGATTCCTTACACCTCGGTTGGTTATGATTTTTACACAGAGTTTCCTGAGGGCGGCGTTACAAAATTCGATGGAAATGGCGGCCTTAACAAGGCATTTCTTTCATTGGGTTATCAAGTTACTCCAGAACTTAGTCTTGGTGTAGATGCCAATTACAATTTCGGAAAAATCGAAAATACCGCTGTTACCCAAAGACCAGAAATGCAATACGGAACACGGGTTATTAATAAATCCAATCTTTCAGGTTTCAGTTTTAATTTTGGAGCACTTTACAAGAGAATGATCACCGAAAACCTAGAACTTACTGGGTCGGTAACCTTTAGCCCTGGAACTAATTTCACTTCAGAAAACTTCAGAAATACCGCAAGTGTTACAATACTTCCAAATGGAATATTTGCTATTGATGATAGAGATGTAGCGATTGATGATACCGAATTTACCTTTCCTTCAGAGTTCACAATTGGCGCAGGAATAAGCAAACCAAAATTTTGGGGTGTTGGCGTTGAATATACCAACCAAAAAAGTAGTAATTTTACAAACCGTTCATTAGCAATTGAAAGAGTAACCTATAAAAATGCATCTAAATTTAATATAGGTGGATTTTATATTCCAAATTATAATTCGTTTGGAAAATACTTTAAACGAGTGGTTTACAGAGCTGGAGTGCGATTTGACCAAACAGGTTTAGCCGTGGATGGTCACGACATAAACGAGTTTGGCATATCTTTTGGAGCTGGACTACCTGTAGGACGATTATTCTCTAATGTGAACATTGGGGTAGAAGTCGGAAAACGCGGAACTACGGACTTTGGTTTGATACAAGAAAACTTTGTCAATACATTTTTAAGCTTCTCATTAAACGACCGTTGGTTCGAAAAAAGATTATACGATTAATACCAATAACAGCAATACCATGAAAACAAAATTAACATTATTATTTACAGTTTTACTCGTTTCCATTTCAGGAATAACATTTGCCCAAGCACCAGATGATTGCGCAATTTCATTGTCTTATTTTACTGAACCTGCTAAAGTAAAAAATTATGATGCTGCACTTCCTTATTATGAAAAATTGATAAAGGAATGTCCAGATTACAATCTCGCCATTTATCAGTATGCGGTAAAAATGTTTGAATATTTTATTGATGAGAAAGGTGATAAAAGCAAAGTAAAAGACCTTATAAAGGCTTGGGAATTGAGACTTCAAAACTTTCCAGCGAAAACCAAAGAAGGCGATGTACTTTCAACGATCGCTCAAATAAAGTTTGATAACAATATAGGTTCTAAGGAAGAACAGTTTAATGCTTTTGACGAAGCATTTAAGAAAGATCCTGAAAACTTCACCAGCGGTAAAAGTCTCTACGCCTATTTTTCATTGGCTGTAGATTTACAGAATTCTGGTGAAAAAGATCTTCAAGAAATTTTTAACCTTTACGATGTAGTATCAGCAAAAATAGACGAGCAGAAAAACAGTCTTGCTGCAAAACTAACCCCTTTAATGGACAAGGAAGAAGCTGGAACAGCTCTTACAGATAAAGAAAAACGCGCTAAAGATGTGTACGAAAACAATCTTGGTGTTTATGCTACTGTTGAAGGAAGTGTAAGCGGAAAATTAGGTCAATTGGCAGATTGCCCGAACCTAATTCCACTTTATGAAAAGGACTACGAGCAGAAAAAGAACGATGTAGATTGGATTAAATCTGCAAGTAATAGACTTGATGCTAAAGATTGTGATAGCCCACTCTCAAATAAATTGGCAGTACGCCTTCACGAATTGGAGCCGAGCTCTACATCTGCATATCTATTGGGTAAACAAGCTGAGGCTAATGGTAAAGCTTCTAAAGCTCTAGAATACTTTAACCAAGCTGCAGATCTTGAAAATGATAATGCTAAAAAAGCAAGAATATATTATAGTATTGCTGAAAACTACCGTAAGAAAGGAAGTCTTAGCACAGCAAGAAGCTACTACAATAAAATGCTAGATGTAAAACCATCTGCAGGTATTGCTTATTATAAAATAGGTTCGATGTACGCAGATAGCGCAAACAACTGTGGAACCACAGTTTTTGAAAAGAGAGCCATGTACTGGTTAGCTGCAGATATGATGGAAAAAGCTGCCCGTGTTGACGGGACTGTTGCTGGAAACGCAAAAGCCGCTGCAAACTCATATAGACAACGCGCCCCTCAAAAAAGTGATATCTTTAGTGAAGGTATGGCTGGCAAAACCATTAAATTCAATTGTTGGGTTGGTGGAAGCGTAAGAGTTCCTAACTTATAAGGATGCACACCTCAATAAATATGTTTAAAAGCGTGATGGTCTTGGTATTGACCATCACGCTTTTTGCATGTGAAAGTAATTATCAAAACGTAAAGAATTTAAGTCTATCAGACGGTGCGCCCATTGCCGAAGGAAAAAACATAAACTTTAAATACACGGATTCGGGAAAATTGGTCACCAATCTTATAGCTGAAAAATTACTCGATTATTCAAATTTAGATTTTCCTTACAAAGAATTTCCAAACGGAATTAAAGTACTTTATTGGAACGACAAAGGTGAAAAAAGTACCGTAACTTCAGATTATGCCATTCAGTTTGACGAAACAGGATTGGTTGATCTTCGGAAAAATGTAGTGTTGGTTACAGCAGATAGCGTTGTGCTTAAAGCAGATCAGCTTTACTGGGACCAAAAAAATAAATGGGTGTTTACAGACAAACCCTACCAAATAAAATTTAAGGACGGCTCTTACAATGATGGCGCTGTGGGATTTGACAGCAGTGAAGATTTCACTACCTTTCTTTCCAGAAAAAATCAAGGAGTACAATTAGTTGACAAAAATAAAATTGACGATGCTAAATAAAATTTTTCGCTTCTTTGAATACGCTTATCTTATCATGGCCGTATTTTTTGCTTATGAAGCCATAAATAACTGGAACGAACAACCAAACAAAGCCTATTTGTTCCTCTTTTTTGTTGTGGTCTCTATTTTTATGTTTTTCTTTAAAAGAAATTTCAGAAAAAAAATGGATGAACGGAATAAATGATTCAATATTCAAAATTTCAGATTCAAAGTTATCAAAATTGCAACCTTGAATCTTGAACCCTAAATTTCTAGATGGATTACAGTATAATAATCATACTCTCAATGCTTGTTTTCTCCGCTTTTTTCTCGGGGATGGAGATTGCTTACGTTTCTTCCAATAAAATCCATATTGAAATTGAGAAGAAGCAAAACAACTTTTTAGCTGGAATTTTGAAGAAAATAACCAAACGCCCTTCAAAATTTATTGCCACTATGTTAGTGGGTAACAATATCGCCTTAGTTATCTACGGATTCTTTATGGGCGATTTGCTAATGGAATACATTCCGCTCGCGGGTTTTACGGGATTACTAGTTCAAACTATTATCTCTACACTAGTAATACTGCTGACCGCGGAATTCCTCCCCAAAGTATTCTTTCAAATCTACGCGAACAATCTAATAAAGGTATTCGCCATTCCAGCATACTTCTTCTATGTTCTTTTCTCCTTCATTTCTGAATTCGTTATCTGGATTTCAGACTTAGTCTTGAAATTAGTTTTTAAGTCTGAAGGCGACACCGTGCAACTCACTTTTAGCAAACTTGAACTTGGCAATTATATTTCAGAACAAATGGATATAGCAGAAACCAAGGAGGAAATGGATTCGGAAATACAGATATTTCAAAATGCACTAGACTTTTCCGAAGTAAAGTCACGCGAGGCTATGTTACCACGTACTGAAGTTGTGGCTGTAGATATTGATACTTCCCCTAAAGAACTCGCCAAGCTTTTCACAGAAACTGGCCTATCCAAAATACTGATTTTCAAAGAGAATATAGATGATATTTTGGGTTACGTGCATTCATTTGAACTCTTTAAAAAACCAGCTACCATTAAAAAAGTTTTAATGCCCGTGGTTTTTGTTCCAGAAACAATGCTTATCAAAGATGTACTGGGAATTCTTAGCAAAAAAAGAAAGAGTATTGCAGTAGTAATTGACGAATATGGCGGCACGAGTGGTATTATTACCGTAGAAGACATCATAGAGGAACTCTTTGGTGAAATTGAAGACGAACACGACAGCGTTGAATTAATAGAGGAAGAATTGGGCGAAAGGCATTATAAATTCTCAGCACGTTTTGAAGTAGATTATCTAAATGAAACTTACAAATTGGATCTGGAAGAAAGCGAAAACTATGAAACCTTAGGCGGTCTGATTGTTAATCACACCGAAGAAATTCCAGCCAGAGGAGAAACTGTAGAAATAGACAACTATCTATTTACTATTCTAGAAGTTTCCAGCACGAAGATAGAAATGGTTGAATTAAAAAATATCTCGGAAGATTAGTTTTTAACTAAATCATAACTTTTTTCACTTTAGTTTTTTATTACTGAGCGGAAAATGTTATTTTCGCCACCTAAAATCACCTAAAAAACAAAGCCTTAAAACCCTTTAATTAGCATGAGGGCCTAAAAGGAATGACAAACAAAGCCTTCTATTCGGAATAATCGGATGTAAGGAGGATAAATTTGAACAATAAATGGCAATCTTAAACAGTATTAGAAAAAGAGGGATATTTCTTATCCTTATTATTGCATTGGCACTTTTTGCCTTTATTTTAAGCGATGTTTTAACCAAGAGTAGCGGCGGTCCTAAAGGCCAAACTAACATTGCTACCATAAATGGTACTGACATTTCCAGACAGTCGTTTATGGAAGAAGTTGAAGTTACCCAACGAAATATGGGACCAAACGGAAATGCTTCTCAAGCAATGAACAGCGTTTGGGATAGAGAACTTCGTCGCGTTATCATGGAAGAGCAAATTGAAAAAGCTGGGCTTACCGTAGAGAAGGCACAAATAGACAATGCTTTAAAATCTGCATTGGCCAACAACCCAACCTTTCTAAACGAAGCTGGACAAGTTGATGACGGCAAGATTCAAGAATATATTGCCAGTATTCAAGCTTCCTCTCCAGAAATGTATAGACAATGGTTAACATTTGAAGAAAATATTTCAGACAATGTACTTCAATCCACTTATAACAACATGATAAAAGGTGGTTTGCGTACCACAATTGCAGAGGGTGAACAAGAATATCATTTTCAAAACGACAACCTAAACTTTCAATATGTAGTGATGCCTTACAGCAAAATTGCTGATGAAGACATTAAGGTTTCTGACGACGAAATTAAAAAATACGTTTCGGCACATCCTAACGATTACCAAGTGGATGCCCAAGCAGATATTCAATATGTACTTTTTTCAGAAAAACCATCTGAGGAAGATATAGAGGCAGCAAGAACAGAAACTACTGCTATGCTTAACGATAAAATTGAATTCAATAAAGACACTAAAGCCAATGACACCATTGCTGGCTTTAGAAATACAAAAAACTACGAAGAGTATGTAAATGCCAATTCAGATGTTCCATATTTCGAGCAGTGGTTGTTTAAGGAAAACTTGCCACCAAGAGTTGCAGACACACTAATCAAATTGAACAAAGGTGACATTTACGGTCCTTTTTCAATGGACAACACTGTTAATCTAGTTAAAGTGTTAGACACTAAAAAAATGCCAGATTCTGCTGAATCAAGACACATCTTGATTCGTTACGTTGGTACTATGCGTGCGCCTGAAACAGTTACTAAAACGAAAGAAGAAGCTGAAAAATTAGCTGACAGTATTTTAAATGTTGTAAAAAAAGACAGATCAAAATTTGTGGAACTAGCAAAGGAATTCTCTGATGATGGTTCAGCTCAGAACGGCGGTGATCTTGGAAATTCAAGTCCTGGGAGAATGGTGCCTCCTTTTGATGAATTTATCTTTAGCAACCCAGCAGGTACTATTGGTCTTGTTGAAACAGATTTCGGTTATCACGTGGTGGAAATTGAAAAACAATCTAGCCCTAAAAAAGCTATTAAACTTGCAACCGTTATAAAGAACATCGAATCTTCAGATAAAACTATCAACGAGGTATTTGCTGATGCCACAAGGTTTGAAGTAGCCGTTAAAAAAGGTGACTTTACCGAATTAGCTAAAAACCAAAGTTTAGAAGTGAAACCTGTAAATAAATTGGGGAATATGGACGATAATATTCCAGGATTAGGCTCTAGCCGCCCCATCGTTAACTGGGCTTTTAATGAAGACACCAATGTTGGCGACTCCAAGCGTTTTAATGTAACTGATGGATATGTTATTGCACAGCTTACACGTAAGAATCCAAAAGGTTTAATGCAAGCGGCAGATGCTTCAGCTAAAGTAACTCCAATTTTACGCAACGAGAAAAAAGCACAAAAAATACGCGAATCTATTAAAGGAAGTACGCTTCAAGAAATCGCAAAAGAACAAGGTGTATCTGTTCAGAATGCTACAGGTGTAACCATGGCAAACCCAATGATTGGCTCCAATAGAGAACCAAAAGTTGTTGGAATTGCCTTCGGAACAAAACCAGCGGAAACTACACAGTTGATTGATGGTAAAGCAGGAGTTTATAAAATTAAAGTGACAGCATTCAATCCATCTCCAAAAATGGAATCGTACGTTAATTATGCAAACCAGATGACAAGCAAAACAGCTCCAGCTGCTCAAAACGCAGTTTTCAACGCACTTAAAGAGAAAGCCGAAATAGAAGATAATCGTGCAAACTTCTATTAAGAAATACAACAATAAATAACTGAAAAGCCTTATTACAAATTCGTAATAAGGCTTTTTCTTTATAAGTCCAATTTATCCGAGATAAACTCGAAATATTCTATTATTTTTATAAAGAATTTCTTGAACGGCATTTTTACTCGAATGTCATTCCATAAAAAACAGACCAATGAACAACGACCTCATAAAATCAATTGAAGAAAAATATACCAACCTTGGAGAAAACCCTGAAACCTATTTGAACGGCTTACTTCAGACAAAACCCATAACATATTGGGATTATATTCAGGTGGACACTCTTCTTTCCCTTCAAAAAACGAGAACCGATTTTAAGGATGAAGAAATTTTTGTAATCTATCATCAGGTTACAGAACTCACCTTAAAAATGATGATCCACGAAATAAAACAGCTATCCGAAGGTGAAAATCTATCTGAAGAAGTTTGGATAACAAAATTGGATCGACTAAAAAGATACACAAGAATGCTCATCACTTCTTTTGATATTATGAAAGACGGAATGAGTTATGACGATTACAACATCTTTCGAGCCGCATTAACACCCGCTAGTGGCTTTCAATGCGCTTCCTTCCGCTACTTAGAATTATACAGTACGCGTCTTGAAAACCTACTTAATAAACAAGGAAAAGAACGTCTGCCCGAAAACCCAACCACCGATGACTATTTTAGTCATATTTATTGGAAAGATGCAGGATTAAACCGTAAAACGAAAGAATCGTCCCTTACGCTTAGACTTTTCGTAGAAAAATATGAGGCTGGTTTTAAAACTTTGGCGGAACAAGTAAAAGGAAAAACTCTTGAAGAGCGAATTGCTCAGATGGACAATCCTTCCGAAGAACTAAAAGACAAACTGAAACAGTTCGACCATTTTTATAACGTGGCTTGGCCCTTGGTACATTTGGACACCGCACAACACTATTTAGACCGAAAAGGTGAAACCAAAGCAGCTACCGGAGGTTCGGAATGGAAAAAATATTTACACCCCAAATATCAACAACGCAAATTCTTCCCAGAACTTTGGTCTCAAGCCGAAATAGAAAACTGGGGCTCATAAAAGCGAAGTTGTCAATGTCCATCAATTTGGTTTTTTGAACTTTGATTTTTGTTGTTTGGCTTTTGGATTTTGGAACCTGCCTGCTGATTCACCAGCCTGAGGAGGGCAGGCAGGTTTGGAATTTGGAGTTTGATATTTGGAATTTTTTTTAACTCTATGGATATTCAAATAAAACGTATTTATGAAGATGCCACCAAAAATGACGGCACACGTATTTTGGTAGACAGAATCTGGCCGCGTGGGGTAAGTAAAGAAGACGCACATCTGGATGAGTGGATGAAGGAGATTGCTCCATCTTCTGAACTACGTAAATGGTTCGATCACAAAGAAGAGCGTTTTAAGGAATTTTCAAAAAAATATGAGACGGAGCTGAAGGACAAGCCTGAATTAGTAAAAGAACTTCAAGACAAAGCCGAAAAGAAACGTCTTACCCTGCTTTATGGTGCCAAAAATGAAGAGTATAATCAAGCTGTAGTGCTAAAAACATTCCTTTTAAAATAATTAGGCTTTCAAGTACAATTGGTTTTTTATCAAAACAATGAAACAATTACTATTCGCTATTTTTTTTATAGTATCCGCTAATGCTTTCTCTCAAGTTATCAATGCGGAATCTTTACGAAAAGTAACGGATACTTCTGGATTTTCAGGTTCAGCTGGGTTGGAATTTTCTTTGAAAAGAGATGTAAACGATAAGTTTTCGATCAAAACAAACATCAACGTGCAATATAAAATGAACCGACATTTAGTATTGCTGAAAAATGAAATTGAATTCCAAAAAATAGAAAGTAGTAATTTCGAAAATAAAGGAGTACAACATTTACGCTACAACTATAAAATATATCCACAAATAGCTTGGGAAGTCTTTGCACAAGCCCAATACAACAAGGTGTCCAAAATAAATTTTCGAGGACTCGTGGGAACGGGACCAAGATTTAAACTCACAAAGCTTGAGAATTATAAATTATATCTAGGCACCTTAGTCATGTATGAACATCAAGAACTGAGCGACGATGTAACACCAATAGAGCGAATTTACCGCGGCTCAGCCTATTTTTCGTTTAGTCTCTTTCCTACCGAAACCCTAAGTATCTCAAGTACTACCTACTATCAACCCAGACTTAAGGATTTTAGCGATTTCAGAATAGCGTCTGAAACTTCCCTAGCAATAAAGCTTTATAGAAATTTTTCCCTTAAAACCACTTACACCTTCACATTCGATGAATCACCCGCTATTGGAATTCCAAATTCACAATATGAACTTACCAGCGGAATTGTTTATGCTTTCGATTAAAAAGTTAAAACTTTAGTAAGCATTTCATCTTTTAAGGGACTACTTTTCTATATTTACATTTAAAAACCAAACATGTTTTTTTTTCGTAACTATATAAAACCATATTATGGCTGCTAACAATTATTACGATCCCGCCGATCTTAGAAAATTTGGAAATATAACTGAATGGAGCAAAGAGCTGGGAGAAAAATTTTTCGATTACTACGGAAAGGTTTTTGAAGAAGGTGCGCTTACGGCCCGCGAAAAAGCGCTAATCGCTCTTGCTGTTGCACATACGGAACAATGCCCCTATTGCATTGATGCCTACACAAAAGATAGCCTACAACGTGGCGTGACTAAGGAAGAAATGATGGAGGCCATCCACGTAGGTGCTGCAATTAAAAGCGGTGCGACCTTGGCTCACGGAGTAATGATGATGAATAAGGTCAACAAATTGGAAATGTGAGCAACTTCTATGTTTTCTATATTTAAGAAAAATATGGAGGTCACTCATCCCGAATCTGTTTGTTGGGATCCTTTGAATAATTCTAAAAATTGATTTCAGAAAAAATTTATGCTAAAAGAGAAAAAGAAAAAACAACAATCCCTACATAAGCGTGATAGCGAATATGCTGTTGCAAATAAACAACTCGAAAAACTTTCCAACGGAATTTTTGCTAGCGGCGAACTTCCAACGTTTTCTGAAAAAATAAAGGAAACTGGACAATTTCCGCTTCGCCCTAATAAACTGGAAATACTTCAAATTAACGTTGGCTATATGTGCAACCAAGTCTGCGAGCACTGTCACGTAGATGCGGGACCAGACCGAAAGGAAATAATGACGCGTAAAACCATGATGCAGTGTTTGGATGTAATCCGAAACACAGGCGCGCATACCCTGGATCTCACAGGCGGTGCCCCAGAAATGAATCCAGATTTTCGTTGGTTTGTCGATGAAGCCAGTAAAGCCGGAATCAAGGATTTTATTGTTAGAAGCAACCTAACAATCATTCGCGCCAATAAAAAATATTACGATTTACCCGATTTTTTCAAAAGTCACAACGTTCATGTTGTTAGCAGCATGCCGCACTGGACTCGTGGAAAAACAGATAAACAAAGAGGTGAGGGTGTTTTTGATCTTTCCATAAGAGCCTTGCAGGAGTTGAACGCCGTTGGTTATGGAATGCCAGACAGCGATTTGCGCCTCGATTTGGTTTATAATCCAAGTGGTGCCTATTTACCGGGCGATCAGGCCAGCATGGAAAAGGATTTCAAAAAAGCATTGCTCGAGGATTTCGGAATCCGTTTCCACAATCTTTTTGCTATTACAAACCTCCCTGTGGCGCGATTTTTAGATTATTTAATTGCTTCGGAAAACTACGAGGATTATATGTATCAGTTAGTGGAAGCATACAATCCGGCTGCGGTTAAGAATGTAATGTGTAGAAATACTATTTCAATAAGCTGGGACGGTTATCTATACGACTGCGATTTCAACCAAATGCTTGAATTGAAAGTTGCCAGTAAAATACAGCACATTTCAGAATATAATGAAGACATTTTAAATGATAGAAATATAATAATTTCACAACACTGTTACGGCTGTACCGCCGGAGCTGGCAGCAGTTGCCAAGGTTCCGTAACGGAATAATTAGATCGTTATTTCTACATTTTTATCAGGCGGAAAAATCTTCAGAATATTTTTTCGCCAATATTGAAATGAAACAATCTCTATTCCGAATAATCAGAAATAATTTCTTCCGGGATCCTGATATAATATTTGGAGAGACGAGATTTAAGCGATGAAATTATGGATGTCGAAAATCAAATCTAATGTATTACTGGATCAATCAAAAAGCATTACATTTCTATATAGCGAATAATCTCTAAACCTTTTATGGACGTAAAACTTTGGCAATGGGGTCTGATTATTACCTCAAGCTTAATACTTTTCTTTCTTTCGCCATTAGCAAAAACTACGGAAGAATTTTTTAAGGCCAGCAAACGTAAAAAACCTCCAAATACATTTATACTTACGGGAAGCTTGATTATCTCTTGGATTTTTGCCAAGAGTATTACCAATGCTGCAAATTTAGGATTGGAATTTGGAATTGTAGGCGGTATTGCCTACGCGGGCTACTACTTGTCCTTTGCCGTCGCTGGTATAATTATCTATTTCCTCAGAAAAAACGGCGGTTTCAAAAGCATCCACCATTTCTTAACAAGTAAATTTGGAAAAGGCGCCATGCGTGTTTTTTCAGTATTGATTGCCATTCGGCTTTTTAACGAGGTTTGGAGCAACACCATGGTGATAGGAACCTATTTTGGCGAACAAGGCAGTAAGGCCTTTTATTGGTCCATTATAGTCTTTACAATCTTAACGCTAGTTTACACATTGAAAGGTGGTTTAAGCAGTTCCATTTTTACGGATATAATCCAAATGGGGCTTTTCGCTATTTTGCTTTGTATTATTCTTTGGAAGGTATTTTCAATACAAGATTTTACGGTTTCGGAAGTTGCTACTTCAGGAACCTGGAGTTTTAGTTTGGGACTTAATTTGTTTTTTGCGGCAATCATTCAATCATTTAGTTATCCGTTTCACGATCCCGTTTTGACGGATCGCGCTTTTTTGAGTTCCCCAAAAACTACCTTGCGAAGTTTCTTATGGGCAACGTTATTGGGTGGATTAAGTATCGTACTTTTCAGCGTAATCGGTATTTATGCACAGACGCAAGGAATGGAAGGCCAAGCTGCTGTGGAAGTGGGAAAAGCCTTCGGGCTGATTTTCCTTTTGGTAATCAACTTTATAATGATAACCTCAGCCGCTTCCACATTGGATTCCACATTTTCATCTTTTTCAAAATTACTGGCAATAGATTTAAAATGGGGCAAAAGTCTTTCCTTCGGAAGATTATCCATGATAATTATTGCACTATTGGGAACCATTCCAGTATTTTTGAATGCCGAAATCCTTTCGGCCACAACCATTTCTGGAACTATGGTGATTGGATTGACACCAGTATTTTTATTTTGGAAAATGAAAGTCCCAAAAGTGAGTTTTTACGTAAGTATCTTTACAGGGATTGCCTTCGGCTTTATTCTAATTTTTGAAATATTTCCGAAGCAACTTATCTTTACTGAAGGAAAATATGCGGACTTGCTTTGGGTGAACGTTTGGGGCATTGGCAGTTGTATTCTTTTATATTTATTACCAACTTGGATAAAAAAACAGAACATATAGAAAACTTAAAAGAGAAAGTACTTCTTTTTGGAGGTGTTTACAGCAATCTTCAAGCGCTTGAAGAGCTAAAGCGTATTGCTGAAGCAGAAAATATTTCCCCAGAAAACTGCATTTGCACAGGCGATATTGTTGGCTATTGTGCCCAACCGGAAGAAACCGTTCAACTTTTTAAGCTTTGGGGTGCAAAAAGTATTGCTGGAAATGTGGAACTCCAACTCCGAGATGGAGCTGAAAATTGTGGTTGCGATTTTAAGGCTGGCAGTAGATGTGACGGTTTCTCGCAACTTTGGTATCCCTATGCCCAAAGCAAGCTTTCAAAAAGTTCGTTGGAATTTATAAAAACGCTATCAGAAAGTTTACATTTTGAATATACCGGAAAAAGAGTTACCGTTGTACACGGCTCGTATTCTAATGTTTCGGAATTTATTTTTAAATCAACTCCCTGGGAAACCAAACTTAAAAATTTTAAAGAAACTAAAAGTGACGTAATAATCGCCGGTCATTGCGGCTTACCATTTCATCACATGGAAGAAAACAAAATGTGGCTCAATCCCGGTGTTATTGGGATGCCTGCAAATGATGGTACACCACAAGTTTGGTATATGGTTTTAAATGATGAAAAAGAAAAACTCAGTTTTACGCATCGCAGACTAGATTACAACTTTACACTCACAAGCAAATTAATGCAAAACGCGTTACTTCCGCAGGAATACGCAAAAACAATATTAACTGGGATTTGGGATAATACTGAAATCCTTCCAAGCCTTGAAAGTGGTTGGCAAGGTTTTCGCATTCCCTTATAAAATTCCTGTCCTTCCACTCCGCTCAGGATAAACTCTGGCGAGAATCTTAAGTTTATGAAAACGAAAACAATCTTCATTCTTCTATTTTTAATCGCAGTAAATGGCTTTGCTCAAAGTAAGTTGGACGCGTTGTTGCAAACCTATAACACTCGAAGCATTCCATACATTTCCGTTGAAGGCTTACGAATGTTGCAAATAAATGATACGGTAGAAATTCTCGATGCGCGTGAGCCTGCCGAATTTAATGTAAGTCACATTCCTTCAGCTAAGAATATTGGTTTCAATACTTTTTCTTCCGAAGAGGGACAACTCCAGAAAATAAAAAAAAACACTCCAATAATTGTATATTGTTCCGTGGGAATCCGCTCTGAGCAAATTGGCGAAAAATTAAAAAAAGCAGGGTTTACCAATGTAAAAAACCTTTACGGTGGTATCTTTGAATGGAAAAACAAGGATTACCCCGTGATTGATTCTACAGGAGTAGAAACAGAAAACGTCCACACTTTTTCGAAGATGTGGAGTAGGTATTTACAGGCTGGAAATCCAGTTTATTAAAACACTAAAAAATGGGCTTACTTTCTTCAAAAGAAACAGACAGCGACAATGAAATGGCTTCAGATTTCTATTTTCCCACCTCAAAAAAAGCACTGCTTATTTTTACCCGAAACCCAGAATTGGGGAAGGTAAAAACGCGTTTGGCAAAGTCAATCGGAGACGAAAGTGCCTTGAAAATTTATAAATTCCTATTAGATCATACCGTAGAAATAACCAAGGATCTAAACGTAGATAAATATGTTTTTTATTCAGAAGATATCCATCGCAACGATATTTGGGATGCAACTATTTTCAGAAAAAAATTGCAGACTGGCGATGATTTGGGAGAACGGATGAAAAATGCTTTTTCAGAAATCCTCGGTATGGGTTATGAAAAAGCGATTATTATTGGAAGCGATATGTTCGATATGGACAAAAATGATTTGAATAATGCTTATGAAGCATTACAGACCAATCAATTTGTTTTGGGTCCAGCAACCGATGGCGGCTATTATTTATTGGGAATGAAAGAATTGAATTCTGACGTATTTCAGAATAAAAACTGGGGTACAGACACCGTTTTAAAAGCCACTTTATTAGATTTAAGAAATGAAAAATACGTTTTACTCGAAGAGCGAAACGATATAGATTATTATCAGGACATTAGGGACGAAGCTGCTTTTCAGCAATTTTTACCTCCTTATTTAGATAATGATTTTTTATAAATAGTTGAAAAAATGACTTAGGACGGTAAGACGTAGGACGTAGGACGTAGGACGTAGGACGTAGGACGTAGGACGTAGGACAAAAATATTCAGAATTTAAATTGATTTAGTCTATCATCTAACTAAATTCAAAATTCTTAAGCTCTGCGGCCTCTGCGTCTCTGCAGTAAAAAGTCACCGCTGAGTCGCAGAGAACGCAAAGAGAAAAGGCATTTTAATAAAGAGGAGGTTAGAATACTTAAGTTAGATATAGTTCGTGAACTTTCACGGCCCCGAGTGAGAGACTTACTTTTCTTTGGACTACGTAATAATTAAAATAAAAAACTAAACAAATTATGAGTATTACTAAATATATTGAAGAAGCCGCAGATTATTTAAAACAACGTGGTTTTGAGCAACCTGAAGTAGGAATCATCCTGGGAACGGGTCTAGGAAAAATTATCGACCACGTAGAAATTGAGGCTGAAGTAAGCTATAATCACATTCCCAACTTTCCAACTGCAACGGTAGAATTTCATAAAGGCAAACTGCTTTACGGTTCTTTAGAAGGAAAAAAAGTGGTCGTTATGCAGGGAAGATTTCATATTTATGAAGGCTATTCATTGCGGGACGTTACATTTCCGGTACGGGTGATGCACTTGTTGGGAATCAAAAAACTATTGGTGAGCAATGCTTCCGGCGCTATTAACTTGAATTTCAAAAAAGGAGAAATCATGCTAATCGACGATCATATCAACTTGCAAGGAGACTCTCCCCTAGCATTCCGCGGTGTTGAAAAAATGGGCGAACGTTTTGTAGATATGAGCGCGCCTTATGACGCTGAAATGAATAAAAAACTACAACAGATTGCTTCCGAAGAAAATATAACCCTCCACAAAGGAGTTTATGCTAGCGTTGTTGGCCCACAACTTGAAACACGCGCTGAATATCGATATTTAAAAATAATAGGTGCAGATGCTGTTGGAATGAGTACCGTACCCGAAGTTATTGTAGCCAACCATTTAAAGATCCCGGTGATTGCTGTTTCTGTTTTAACAGATGAATGCGACCCAGATAATTTAAAGGCTGTAGACATCGCAGACATAATTGCTTCCGCAGAAAAAGCAGAACCCAATATGATAACTTTGTTTACCGAATTGATTAAGCAGTTGTAAAGTTTCCCGCAGATTTGCTTCGCCAGTTCGCTATCGCTCGGGGCGCAGATTTTCGCAGAAAATCTATTCATGTAGTCTGCGAAATCTGCGGGAGAAAATTTGACCCAAATATAACAATGGAGAAATACATAGAAATCTTTAAAAACTCATATCACGGATACTTTAACTATCTATGGTCGGAGATCACAAACTTCCACTGGGAAAATTATTTCTATGGACTTATTTTGGTTTCCATATTAGTTTGGGCACTAGAGTTACTATTTCCCTGGAGAAAGAATCAGAAGGTTTTTAGAAAAGATTTTTGGTTGGACACATTTTATATGTTCTTCAACTTTTTTCTGTTGAATTTAATCGTGCTTATTTTCCTTTCCAATGCTACTGCCGAGTTATTTAATGATTTCTTGAACATAATAGGATTAAAAATTTCAGACTTTCAACTTTTAGAACTGAATACGCTTCCTTATGGACTGGGTCTTTTGATTTTCTTTTTAGTTACGGATTTTGTGCAATGGAACACCCACCGACTTTTACACCGCTCCCCTCTTCTCTGGAACTTCCATAAATTGCATCATTCCGTAAAGGAAATGGGCTTTGCGGCGCATTTACGCTATCACTGGATGGAGCCGATAGTTTATAAGTCTTTGCTTTATATCCCGCTTGCTTTTATTGGAGGTTTTGACATTGAAGCGGTGGCGATAGTCCATTTTTCAACCCTTGCCATTGGCCATTTAAACCATGCCAACCTAGGCTGGGATTACGGATTCCTAAAGTATATCTTTAACAATCCGAAAATGCATATTTGGCACCACGCCAAAGTTTTGCCAAAAGAGGCACAAGCTGGTGTTAATTTTGGGATAAGTTTGAGTTTATGGGATTACCTTTTTAGAACAGATCACATTCCTTATGATGGCAGAGACATTGAGCTAGGCTTTGATGGCGATGAAAAATTTCCACCAAAATTTCTTCCCCAAATGATGTATCCCATAAAATCCAAAAAGTGATTTCTTTCGTACATAATATTGAACAAGAAAAATAACAAAAATGAGAGTTTTACACAGTTTTACTACATTAATTTTGGCCGCACTCCTTATGCAGAGTTGCAATTTACTTTCTGCAGCAGGCGTTAGTAGCCAAGGGCAGCCCACTAAAGAAGTTACATCTACATTGACATCTACCACTGCAAATTCCGCAGTAAACGTTGACCATTCCGCTTGGGACAAATTGCTGAAGAAATACGTGAACAGCGAAGGAATGGTAGATTACAAAGGATTTAAAAATGATAGCGCTAAACTGGATGAATATCTAAAAATGCTTTCAGAAAAGGACCCCTCTAATGATTGGAGCGTTCAGGAATTATTGGCCTATTATATTAACCTTTACAACGCAGGAACGGTACAATTGATCGTGGAAAATTATCCAGTAAAAAGCATCAAGGATATTGATGGTAATTGGACTAAAGGACGAATTGCTGTCGGTAAGAAAGAACTTTCACTAGGTGGAATTGAAAATGGAATCCTTCGGAAAATGAATGAGCCAAGAATTCACTTCGCCATAAATTGTGCTTCTATTTCTTGCCCAAAATTAATGCGGGATGCTTATACAGCAGCTAAGATCAATGAACAATTAGATCGCGCCGTAAG
Organism: Aequorivita capsosiphonis DSM 23843; assembly: GCF_000429125.1. Taxonomy (GTDB): domain Bacteria; phylum Bacteroidota; class Bacteroidia; order Flavobacteriales; family Flavobacteriaceae; genus Aequorivita; species Aequorivita capsosiphonis. The sequence goes on along the minus strand of NZ_AUBG01000006.1, from coordinate 206,072 downwards.
TGAGTTTATCAATAGTGACAAAAACGATATTTCAGCTTCAAATCCTAAAGTTTCCTCTATTTTTGACTGGTATCAAAAAGACTATAGAATAAACGGGAAGCAAGATGTAATTGGTTTTATCAATCAATATTCAAAAATCAAGATAAATCCTGGTGCTACTTTGATGTACAAGGATTATAACTGGAATTTGAACGAACAGAAATAAAGGTTCAAGGTTCAAGGTTCGAAAATTAAAAATTCAATACGTTTCTACATTTTCGTTAGAATAAAGTTATTATCAAATTCATAAATTTAAAATCACTTAATTATCTATTTTACCTGAACTTGAAACCATAAACTAGAAACCTCAAAATGCTTTCCATCATCATTCCGGTATTAAATGAAGCCGAAACTATTGAAAAACTATTAATCCATCTTTCAGAAAACAGTGCTGGAGATAATGATATAGAAGTTATTCTTGTAGATGGCGGAAGTACTGATGAAACAAAAGAAGTGATTAAAAATTTCGTCGAGAGGTTTTCCAGACCTGTCAGGTTTCAAAAACCTGACAGGTCTTTTAACATTCAAGTTATCGCTTCAAACAAAGGACGTGCAAAACAGATGAATGCTGGTGCAAAATTAGCTTCGTACCACGGCGGGCAGGCTGGAGAAATACTCTACTTTTTGCACGCCGATTCTTTTCCTCCTAAAAATTTTGACAGCTATATTGTTTCCGAAGTTGAAAAAGGAAATCCAGCCGGATGTTTTCGAATGAAATTTGACAGTAATCATTGGTGGTTGCAACTTGCAGGTTGGCTAACTAAATTTAAATGGCAAGGCTGTCGTGGTGGCGATCAAAGCCAGTTTATCACGAAATCTCTTTTTGAAGAAGTTGGGGGTTTTGATGAAAGTTATGTTATTTACGAAGATAATATTTTGATCAGTGAACTTTATAAACGAAAAAAATTCGTTGTAATTCCACATTCGCTTACTACATCGGCAAGACGCTATCGGGAACTAGGAATTTGGAGATTACAATATCATTTCTGGATGATTCACTTAAAGAAATTTTTTGGTGCGGATGCGGAGGAGTTGTACGTTTATTATAAAACATACATTGGAAATAAAACACCAAAGGTCTTAAAGACCTAACAGGTCTCTGAGACCTGTTAGGTCTGTCTGATTATCACATCCCCGAAATCACCTTATCCTTGGGTAATTTCACAGAATAAGAAAACCGTAGCTTCTTGGTTTCTCCTGCTTTTAAATTTAAATTCCAACTTAACTCACCTTTCTTATCATCCACTTTCGCATGGGAAGTTTCCAAAAGTTTGATTTCAATATCTTTTTCTGTCGATAAAGGAAATTGCTCCTTCACATCTATATCAATCGCTTCTTTTCGTGAATTCCTAACAGAGATTTCATAAGTATAAACACGTTTTTGAGAACTTCCAAAAAAGGACGTGCTTCCCTCCTCGTCAATTCTTTCGCGCTTGGTGATAATACGTTCGTCTCTTCCTAAGCTAATTGTTAAGGTATCCTCTGTGGAATTCGGGTTAATATAGGAACTTCCAGCAAAATTATTGTCAATTATCAAATTGGCATCTCCTGGCAAAAGATTGTATTTGCTCCAATCTGAAACCTTCGCGACCAAGAAAGCGGCATCATCCAATCGCGGCGCAGTGAAATAGGAATATTTAGCAGGAAGCTGATATTGTTTCAGTTGTACAGCCTGTGGCTTTTGATTGGAATACACATCATAAGGCGTATTGACCACAAAGGAAGTAGTTAACTGGTTTTCTTGAACCACCGCCATATCGGTGGTTATGACAACTTCATCCATACCTGCACTTTCCATCTGTACCCCCGCCATCTTGTTTTCCTTTCTTTGGTTACGTACGAATGGCTGCTGAAAACCTACCCACCAAGGATTTAACTGCGGCGCATTATTGTTTCGTTTGGGATTTCCACTGGAAAAAGCCAATTTAACCTGTTTCCAATCAATTCCTGTGCTTTGGGAAACATTCGCTTTATATACTAATTGAACAGGTTCATTTAAATTATCAACCCTGATTTCATAAAAAGGAGACCACGAAACATTATTCGTAAAATAATTAATATCAAAATTCGTCTTCACCGCCTGACTGGAATTCATACGAACCACTAATTGTCCTGCATTTTGACCACTTCCACCAGCTTCCTGCATTTGGTTTTTTAGTTTATCAACTCTTTTCTGTTGTTCTTGTTCTTTACTCTTCAACTTTATAATATTCGACGCTAACAACTTATATTCTTCCCGATAATATTTTATCATATTCGCCATACTCGTTGGTGATACTCCATTTTGTCCTCCAAACTTCCTGTTTTCCTCCAGCAATGCCAAAGTGCTTTCCTCTCCCTTTCTGGCGTTTATCAAATCGTCTAAAACTGCTTTCGCCGCTTCATATTTTGTCTTTAACTCTAAAAATTGTGCGCTTTGATTTTCACCTTTTACTAAATAATCTCGTTCAAAGGAAACGGAAAGTATTGTTATTTGGCTACTTTCACTGGTAACACGAATGCTCTGTGGATCCACATGCTGAGCTATTTGATTAATCACCAATTCAGAGTTTCCGCTTGGCACAGACAATTCTTTAGACGTATGATGCAAACTGGCACCGCGACCAAAAATAGTTGCATCCAATAAAGAGGCGTTGGTTTCTAATACAGTTTGTGCAAATGTAAATTGCACGCTAGCTATTATAAACAGAAAAGCTATTAACGACGAAGATGAATGTGAAAAGGTTTTCATAAGAGGTTTTATTTTGATTCGGATTTAAGAAGTCAATTTCTGTGCCGCGGTTAAATTCACAATTATTAAAGAATAAATAACAAGCCTGTATCTCTATTAATTTTCAGAATAGCAGTTGTCAACTATCACTTCCGCAGGTTTGTTTTGAGGCGAAAATTGGTTGTCTTCAGATCCTCCCACGCTTTCGTGGGCAATAAACCATTTCCAAAGAAAACCACCCGCAAACCAATCTTCTTCCCAAACAGATTGATACAATCCTTTCAACAAATTAGCTTGGGCCTCCAAGTTTACAGAATTCATCTCTCTATCGCTTTTCCAAGGTTTCTTTCCGCTGAAGTTAACACTTCGGTAGCCGTATTCAGTAAAAAGGATTTTCTTATTTTCCTTTTCTGAAAATGCTTTCAATTCATTTTTCCATCGCTCCCAACCTTCTTTTGCTTCTCCAAGACTTGGAGTTTTACTTTCCGAAACAGGAAAATAAGCATCTACACCGATATAATCCAATAGATCCCAAAAAGAGACGCGTTTATATTCGTCCCAATTGGCGGCGTAGGTTAGTTTTCCTTTGTAAACCGTTTTAACCTCAGAAATTAATTCTCGCCAATATTCCGGTCTATGTTCTATAAATGTTTCCAGTTCTGTGCCAATACAAAAAATTTCGATTCCTTCCGTTTCAGCCAACTTTGCATAATCAATTATAAAGCTTTTATAGGAAGCTTCAAGCTGCAGCCAGTCTGCTTCCGAAGCCATTTTTAGCAAACCCGTAAATTCTCCACGCCAGACCCAAATCTGAGGTTTCATCATTACCTTTATATTGTTATTATGAAGCAAATTGACATATTGCTTCGCACCTTTTTTAGTTTCGCCATACCATTGCCGATCTTGATTGTAAACAACTTCGGGATGATCTAGACTTTTTATAAATCCGAAAGGCATTATTGCGGCATAGTTCGCATGGATCCTTAATATAGATTCAATATTTTTCTGTTTAAGGGAATCACGGGAGGCAACAAAGCTCACGCCATTTATTTTTGAAATATTCTTGTTACTAACCAGCGTTTCTTCATCTTTCATTGAAGAAAGTTGTAAAGAGTCACGCTTTTCAAAACAACTTGAAAAGAGTAAAAAGAGACAAACACAAAAACTGTAACGCAGTACTATGGACATATATAAAATAGCTAAATATGAAAGTAATGTTTATTTGAGACTTAATTGAAAACTTTAAGAGCTCTTTTCAATCCATCCCATCTCTAATTGCGTAAATTTATAAACCAAAGTAAAACCGCATCAAAATTATGGAACATATTGTCATTATCGGAAACGGCATTGCGGGCATAACCGCAGCAAGACATATCCGAAAACTTTCCGACAAAAAGATTTCCATAATTTCTGCAGAAGCCGATCATTTTTTCTCTCGCACCGCATTAATGTACGTGTATATGGGGCATATGCGATGGCGCGACATAGAACCTTATGAAAGTTGGTTTTGGAAAAAGAACCGCCTAGAACTGAAAAAAGCCTACGTTGAGCGGGTTGACACCGATAACAAAAGCCTTCATTTTAAAGAAGGTGGTTCCATTACCTACGATAAACTAATAATTGCAACGGGCTCCGTCACCAATACGTTTGGTTGGGAAGGTTTGGAATTAAACGGTGTTCAAGGTTTGGTTACCAAACAGGATTTAGAAAACCTAGAGAAGAATGCTCCAAACAATAAAGAATGTCCTCGCGCTGTAATTATCGGCGGCGGATTGATTGGAATTGAAATGGCCGAAATGTTGCGCACCAGAAACATTGAAGTTAGCATGCTTATCCGCGAGGACGAGTTTTGGGCAAGTGCGCTACCAACCTCTGATGCAGAAATGATATCGAAACATATTATTTCGCACGGTGTAGATCTTCGAAATAACTCAGAACTCGATAAAATTATTGGTGATGCTGATGGAAACGTAAAAGCGGTGCTTACAAAAGATGGAGAAGAGATTCCTTGCACTGTTGTTGGAATAGCAACTGGGGTAAAGCCGAATATTTCGTTTCTAAAAGATTCAAAAATAGAAACTGACAGAGGAATTCTAGTAAAACGAAATTTACAAACCAATATAGAAAATGTATTTGCAATTGGCGATTGCGCCCAACAACGGATTCCGGTTGGTCTGAGACCGCCAGTAGAAGCCGTTTGGTACACGGGCCGAATGATGGGCGAAGCATTGGCCCAAACCATTTGTGGAAATCCATTCAATTACAATCCCGGCAATTGGTTTAACAGCGCCAAGTTTTTCGATATTGAATATCAAACCTATGGCTGGGTTTTTTCGGAAGAACGAAGAAAAGACTATGAAGCGCAATTTCATTGGAAATGCAAGAGTAATTTACGCTGTATAACAATTTCACATCATAAAGATACCGGACAATTTTTAGGAATAAATACTTTCGGAATTCGGATGAAACAAGAAGTTTTTGATAACTGGTTAAACGAAAAACGTAGCGTGGATTATGTAATCGCGAATTTAAGGAAAGCTAATTTTGATCCTGAGTTTTTTAGGAGATATGAAAAAGAGATTTTAAAGAAATATCAAGCTTTAAACGAAACGGCAACACTTTAAAACATAACAGTTCAGATTGCTTCGTTCCTCGCAATGACGTCTGTTAGGCTTAAACAATAAAAAATATGAGCACAGTGCAAAGAAATATGTCCCTAACTGGGGAGCCACCAAAAACGATAAATACACAACAGAAAATAGCGTCTTTTATCGGGTTGCTAGGATTAATGGTATTGGTATTGGCAATCTTTAACGTTAATTTTCCAAATAAAAGTCTGTGGCTTACCGCTGCTTTAACGGCCATTGGAGGTGGAACCATCTGGTTTTCCATTGCGGCTTATTCCCAAAAGCATGCTGGAATAAAAAACGATGGTGTGCAATTTAAGTCGTTAACATCAAAAGGGTTTTGGGCGTGGATTATGGGGATTTCCCTTACCTTATTTTATATCTTGCTGTATTGGTTTCCACAATATCTAGGTTTGGTTCAGGATGGCGATAACAAGGGATTGGTTGCACTCTTTGATCCTTTTAGCAAATTGCTCAATGGCGGCCCGGCCAGTCAATGGTTCGTTTATGGAACACTTTATACTTTGGCGATAGTGGCTTTTGGCGTAAAATTTATAATGAAATATCGCCATAACAAATACGAGAAACTCCGAACCTTTTCTGTTATGTTTTTTCAACTTGGCTTTGCCTTTTTGATCCCTGAACTAATGCAACGATTAAACAGTGAAACTTTTTCACTTCCATATTACGATCTAAAAAATATCTGGCCGCTTAACTATTATAATTTCGAACAATATCGCGTAGACGATTTTATTTCCGCTGGTGATGTTGGTGTAGGCTTGTTGATTTTTGGCGTTGTATCTATCTTTATAATCACACCTATTTTAACCTATAAATACGGGAAACGTTGGTACTGCTCCTGGGTTTGTGGCTGTGGCGGACTTGCAGAAACTGCCGGTGATCCTTTTAGACATCTAAGTGATAAAACTCAAGTGGCTTGGAAAGTTGAGCGATGGGTGATTCACAGCGTTTTGGTTTTTGTGATTTTAATGACTACGGCAGTCGTACATTCCTATTTAGGAGATGACAGCTCAAAATATTGGCTTACAAAAGATACTTTTCTAATAGGTGTCGCAGTTTTTCTAACCATAGTATTTGCAGGTGTTTGGATCTTTAAAAGGGAAGAATTGCAAAAAGATGCACGTATTGGTTCTATTGCCTATTTTGTGATTATAATCGCTTTGATAGCTTTACATTTTACAACAGGAAAAACACTATTCCTTTTTGACCCTGAAACCTTGCGATCTTCTTATGGATTTCTGATTGGTGCTGTTTTTAGCGGTGTAATCGGAGTTGGATTTTATCCGCTTTTAGGTAACCGGGTTTGGTGTCGTTTTGGATGTCCGATGGCTGCAATATTAGGTTTCCAACAAAGATTATTTTCAAAATTTAGAATTACCGTTAATGGCGGTCAGTGCATCAGTTGTGGGAATTGTTCCACCTATTGCGAAATGGGGATCGACGTTCGCGCCTACGCCCAAAAAGGTGAGAATATTGTCCGCTCTAGTTGTGTGGGCTGCGGAATTTGTGCCGCTGTTTGTCCGCGTGGGGTTTTAAAACTTGAAAATGGACCTCTTGAAAACCGAATTAGCTCTAACGAAATTCTTTTAGGGAATGATCTGAATTTAATGGATTATGTGAATCAGTAGCCAGTAGCAGTAGCAGTAGCAGTAGCAGTAGCAGTAGTCAAAAATAAAAAATAACTTTGCGGCTTTGCGACTTTGCGAGAGATAAAACCACTGATTTACAGTAAATTGACACTCAAATCTAGATCCTCTTTTCTTCAAGAAGGTCTCTTCAATCATTCTTCATTTTAGAAAAATATTTGATGCGCAAATGTACACGGATTCCTGTTTCCAAGCTTACCACTCAAACTATTCAACTTATCTATTCATAAAACCTTCACTATTATGAAATTTCTTGATAGCTTCACTTTAAGGTAAAAGAAGTCGTGGGGGTTGAGTTGAAAATAAGTTCCAAATTGTAGGCTAAATGATTTTTATAACACTTTAGCTTTCTAAAGAGATGAAGGTTACAATATTTTTAGAACTGAAGATTCTCTTCAAACAAAACGAAATACATATAAAAATAAAACAGCACCGTTGAGCGGGGCTCAAGGTGCTGTTTAAACTAACAATTAACAAAAAAAGAAACAACTATAGATTGGGCAATAAAACTCTATCAATAACGTGAATAACGCCGTTCGTGGCCTGTACATCTGGAATCGCCATATTTGCTACCGCACTCCCGTTTCCAACTCCAGTAACGGTTAAGGTTCCGTTAGTATATGCTCCAAGTGTTAAGGGATCTCCACCCAATGGGCTTAGTATACCCGCATCAAGTTCTGATGTAAATTTACCGCCATTGGCTATTACATGATTCAATAATACGGTTGCAACAACCTCCTTTGGCAATTGTCTAATATCTGTTGGTTGCGTAAAAGTCAAGCCAAGCGCGGTTCCAAGATCTTTAAAAGCTTGATCCGTTGGGGCAAATACAGTAAAAGAAGGACTTCCTTCTGAAGCAGTTAAAGCACCAACCAAATCGGCATATACAACAGCTTCAACGAGAAAAGTCAACTCTGGTGCTTTAAAAACCTGTGCACTTTGTAGTGCTATTGCAGATTGTACTATATCGCCTCCAGTGGCTATCATTACTTTATCAATAACGTGAACTGTACCATTACTAGCGTTGATATCTGTTGCCAATATTTTTGACCCATTTATATAAGTATCTCCTCCTCTAGTTATAAACCTTCTGTCCAAACTAAGTGCAGACGTTGAAGTAGAACCGTTTACAAAAGAACTACCAAAAGAGTTTCCATTGGAAACGTGATATAACAAGGTATTGGTTAAAAAAGACTGTTGAAGAACCCCAAGATTGTCTTCATTTAGACCCAAACGGGCGAAAGCATCATTATTTGGAGCAAAAACGGTGTAGTTTCCATCAGGATCGTTTGGATTGCTATTACTCAAAACTCCAGCTACTCCACCATAAACAGCTGCCGCTTCTAATGCACTGAAAGCTGGGTTTGATACTGCAATGTATGATATTGAAGGTGCTGAATCTTCGAAGTTTGATTCGGTTTCACAAGCGCCAAATGTGAAAATTAAGGCTAATGCCATTACTGATTTTATATATAAATTTTTCATATTAGTGTTTTTTAGGATATTAATGTTTTTTTAGAAAGAATAGACCAATCCGCCGTAAAATCCAGTGGATTTACCAAGATTACGTCCAGCGATATAAGTATTTGCACCTGCTGAAATGCCTATGCCATCAAAAATGGGTGCAAACGCATTAAGACCCACACGGGTATAGTTTACACGAGTTGCAGGAAAATAACCTGTAAAACCTTCGCCTAGAATATCTACTCCATCTTTTTCAGAAAGTTGGTTTGCAATGTAGCCATCAACATAAAATTTTGATGCGGCATATCCCACCTTCAATTGACTCAAGAAAGCATGGGGAGCGCCACTGTCTTTAAAGCTATATCCTACTTGTCCTGTTGTAAAAAACCCAGAATCGGTTTTAAACATCGCGATCCCAAGAGCATTAAAACTACTGGCGTGGTTACCAATCGCGATAATTGACTGAAGCCCTTCATTGGCTTCATAATCACTAAGAGGAGTCTCGAGACCTATAGAACCAATAAAACTTAAGTCACTCTTACCTAAGTTAAAGGTGTGAAAATTGTACTTAACATACAGACTTAAATCCTGAATTCCTTCTCTTGTATTTTCGAATCCAAGAGATTCAAGCGTTCCTTCGGTAGCCTCTCCTTCAGATTTAATATAGGGAACATTAAATACAACGTTCAAGTTGTCTGTAATTCCAAATTCACCATAAAGGGAGATACTGGTATTTGTAACTTCATTAAATACGGGTACACCATCTACTTCTTGGGGCACTAAAAAGACCTTGTCATATTTTTCCATAGAATAGGAAATAACGACAGAGCCCTCATTGTTTTTTTTCATAAACCCGCTTACGGGGCTTTGCGCGAGTAGTAACGAGGATGTCAACAAGCAAAGCATTGCTAATAATTTTGATGGTAGTTTCATTTTTAAGTGTTTTAATTTAAGATTATACCATCATTTACGCAGAAAAGAAAGGAGTGGTTTTATTAGCGGTAAATAAAACCTCCTTCCAAGTTTAGTCGTAGATAAGATGACGCAGAAAAAGTCTGAAGGAATTTCAGCCAGATTAAATGTCAGTATTTAACAAATTCACGTCTTAACCATTAGCATACTATACATGTCTATTTATCTATTTTTCGCTTTAAGTATTTTCACCAATATATACGCCCCCTCAGACAACAAGCAATACATAAAAAACTATTATGAAAACGGGATCATAAAATCAGAAGGTTGGCTCGTAAACAATTATAAATCCGGATATTGGAAGTTTTATACCCAAAACGCAAATCTTTCTTCAAAAGGTCCTTTTAAAAACAATAAAAAAAATGGTTATTGGTATTTCTTTGACGAAGGTGCTAACCTTAAAAAAGAGGGACATTTTGTGAATGGAAGTGCCGAGAATTGGTGGATTTTTTACGAAATTGGCACTCCTTATAAATCTAAGATTCAATTCGAAAGCAATAAGAAAAATGGATATGCCTTATGCTATAAAAATAATAATTTGATAAGAGCCGAAAAATATAAAAACGACTTGAAGACAGGTACTTGGACTAGCATTTCAGCCTTTAAACAAGATAATCCAGATGCAAGTTTTTAATGAAACAAAATATAAAAGTAATAATCCCCGCATATAATGAGGAAGAAGCGATTGGGAAGGTGATTGCTGAAATTCCAAATATAGTTTCAGAAATAATTGTGGTGAACAACAATTCCTCCGATAATACTGCGGAAGTTGCGAAATCAGCCGGAGCTACCGTACTTTTTGAACCCAATGCAGGTTATGGATATGCGTGTTTAAAAGGAATGGAACACATTTCGCGTTTCGACACTTCGACAGGCTCAGCACAACGCTCCGCTCAACGACCGGATATTGTTGTTTTTCTAGATGGCGATTATAGCGATTATCCTACAGAATTGTCAAGAATCGTCGCACCTATTATTGAAGATAATATCGATTTTGTGGTGGGAGCACGAGTGAAAGAACTCAGCGAGAAAGGCTCCATGAGTTTCCCACAACGTTTTGGCAACGGACTAGCAACCAAACTGATGAAGCTTTTCTTTAATTCCACATTCACAGATTTAGGACCTTTTCGCGCCATTAAATATGAAAAGTTGCTGGCTTTAGAAATGGAAGACAAAACCTACGGTTGGACGGTTGAGATGCAACTGAAGGTGCTCAAAAAGAAATTCACCTATGTCGAAATTCCAGTGAAATACAAAAACCGGATTGGTGTTTCAAAAGTTTCAGGTACAGTAAAAGGTGCTATATTTGCAGGCGTAAAAATTCTAACCTGGATTTTTAAATACAGTTTCAAAAAATGATTCTTGAATCAATAATCATTGCAGTTTACTCCATTGCCCTTCTCCTCATTTTTATGTACGCGTTGGCGCAACTCAACTTGCTATTTAACTATCTGAGTGCCCGCAAAAACCACAAAGATTCTCCTACTTTCGATTTTTCACAAGAAGAAGAAATTCCTTTTGTCACTATTCAGCTTCCTGTTTATAACGAATTGTACGTTATGGATAGATTGCTGGAAAATATTGCACTAATTGATTATCCGAAGAATAAGTTAGAAATACAAGTCTTGGACGATAGTACCGATGAGTCTTTTGAAGAAACGGCTATCCACATTCAAGCCCTTCAGAAAACAGGTTTAGACATTCAACATATTTCTCGTGAAAACAGAGTAGGCTTTAAAGCAGGCGCATTAAAGGAAGGTCTAAAAACTGCCAAAGGTGAATATATAGCTATTTTTGACGCGGATTTTCTTCCGAAGAAAGACTGGTTAAAAAATACAATCCCCTATTTTAAAGATCCAGAAATTGGCGTGGTTCAAACCCGTTGGGGACATTTAAATCGGGACTATTCCATACTTACTCGTGTACAAGCCTTTGCTCTGGATGCACATTTCACTTTGGAACAAGTAGGAAGAAATTCTAAAGGGCATTTTATTAATTTCAATGGAACTGCGGGTGTTTGGCGGAAGGAATGTATTCTAGACGCCGGCAATTGGGAAGGCGATACGCTAACCGAAGATCTCGACCTCAGCTACCGTGCGCAGTTGAAAAACTGGAAATTTAAATATTTGGAAAATGTGGAAACTCCCGCCGAACTTCCTGTGGTAATTAGCGCAGCGCGTTCGCAACAATTTCGTTGGAACAAAGGTGGCGCAGAGAATTTTCAAAAAATGGCTTGGCGCGTTTTTAAAAGTCCTGATCTTTCCTCAAAAACTAAAATTCACAGTTTTTTGCATCTGCTGAACAGTACCATGTTTTTGAATATTCTTATCGTCGCGATATTAAGTATTCCGATGCTTTATATTAAAAACGAATACGAACATTTAAAAGTTTACTTCTTTGTAATGAGCTTTTTTGTGATAAGCACAATCATCTTTTTTATTTGTTATTGGTTTACTTTTAAAAGTATTTACGGTGGCGGATTTAAACGATTTCTAAAATATATAGGAATGTTTTTTACTTTCTTTTCGGTAGCAATGGGTTTCTCTGTACATAATTCCATTGCAGTTTTGGAAGGGCATTTCGGAAAGAAAAGTGAATTTATCCGAACTCCGAAATTCAATATCGGCGATTTAAAGAATGGTTGGAAAGGCAATAAATACGTCACTAAAAACACTTCACCAAATGTGATAATTGAGGGTGTGTTGATGCTATATTTCGCTTTCGGAATGTATAGTGCATTTATTGTTGGCGATCACGGTGGCGACTTTGGACTGTTTCCTTTTCATTTGATGCTCTTTCTAGGGTTTGGGTTTGTGTTTTTTAAATCCTTGACCTCTAAGGCCTAAAAACTTTGTGAAACTTTGAGAATCTTTGTGCAACTTTGCGTAATAGCTTTACCACAGAGAGCCACAAAGTAGACACAAAGGACCACAAAGTAGCTCGCTCGAAAATCAGCCATTGTAAATCGGCAATCTAAAATCAATATGTATCCACCATCACACCACCAATCCCACGATATTGAAAAGATGATTTTGGTAATCCAGCATTTTCCGTTGGGAATGTTGGTTACGGCCAAGGATAGGAAACCATTTATAACGCATATCCCTTTTATCTATAATGAAACTTCAAAAAAGCTAGTCGCGCACATAGACCGAATCAATCCGCAAATAGAAACGTTAAAGGATGGTACCGAAGTTACGATCGTTTTTAAAGGTCCTGATACTTATATTTCTCCAAGCATCTACAAAACACCACAATTGCCAACTTGGAATTATATAATAGTTCACATCACAGGAAAACTGAAGCTTTTAAATGATGCGGAAACAGTCAAAAAAACCATGATTGCTATGACTGAAGTTTTAGAACGAAGTGAACAAAACCCCACCAAAATGACGGATAGGTATATTCTGAAGAAAGACGATTCAAAAATGGAACGTTTTATCAATTACATCCAAACTTTTGAAATTGAAATCACCAATTGGGAAGGAAAGTTTAAGCTCTCTCAAAATAAAAACGAAGCAGATTTCGAGAACGCAAAAAATGAATTAATAAAAAAATCCCGAAAAGATGTCTCGGGATTTATTGAAGCTATTTATAAATAAGTTTTTAGTTAGGAAAACTGTAAGAAACCAATCTTATTTCAGCACTATGCAAGGAATCTGAAACCCACGAAATAGTAGATTTTATCTTTCCAATTCTCTCAGAATAAAAATAAAAATCTCTACCTGGGGAAGTATTTCCATCTGAGAATCTCACGTAAAGTTCATTAACGAAACACTCAAAATTTCCAGCAGGAACCTCCAAAGCGCTATCACTCTCAGTTAGTACACCATATATATTAAGTTCATTAGTCATCTGTCTAATTAAATATTCTTGATCAGGATTGGAATAGGAAAATTGTTTTACTCCATTTTCATTAATTAAATAACCAAGGGAATCTCTTAAATTTGTAACCACTGTTCCATTTTCTGGTACAAGAATACTAGTATTATCATTTCCCGATGTAGTGGTTTCAAACGTATAATATGTGTTCCCATTAATTTCAGATGTTCCTGTAATAGCTACATCATCGAAAGCATTTAAACTTTCAAATTCGTCCGTTCTATCAATTCTTTTAAAATATTCGTACCTCCAAGAGTTTCCTATAGTTAAAGCATAAAAATTCGATTCAGTTTGTTGCTGTTCTTCAGGTTGGTTGTCATCTTTATTACAAGAGATAAAGATCAGGCTAAAAACAAAGCAGGATAAGAGCAAAGATTTCATAGATTCAGTTTTAGTTGTTAGTGCTATGATAACGTGACGAAGACTAGGTTTATTTCAAATCTCTATTCACCACCCCAAAATTTAATCGATTATCATCTAGACTCAGACAAAAGTTTTCTTAAATATTTATGGAGGAATCTATAAAAATTGACATAGGACTATAGGACATAAGACGTAGGACAAAACACTGAATTGAACTTTGCGTCCTTTGCGTCCTTGCGGTGAATAATAAACGCAAAGGCGCTGAGGACGCTGAGGGTTTCTATTTCAAAAAACAATGTTCTAAACGCTTTCAACATATCCCTTTTACGATTTAAAATCAAACCCCAGAATCCGAAGGATTCATATATTTATAGATCGAATTATAAAACGCAAAATTCGACCCCGACGGGGTCGTATCATAAAGCGTATCGGTTTTCTATAAACATTTAATCCCTCCGGGATATAGCTATGGCCTATAATTGACTTTTTCTTATTGAAATATCCTTTGATCTCTTCAAAATCTAGCCTAGCATAATTTCTGATCAGGAGAAGGTTTTCTTCAAGATTTATTGAGGAAAAACTTAAAAAATGACCTAGGACTATAGGACGTAGGACAAAGCACCAAATTAAACTTTGTGACCTCTGTGCCTCTGTGATTATTTTTCATCGCAGAGGTGCTAAGGAAGCTGAGGGTTTCTATCTCAAAAAGATAGTCCTAAACGCTTTCAACATATTCCTTCACCTCTTCAAAATCCAAACCGCCATAATTTCCACTGCTCATTAAAAGCAAACAGGTATCGTCATAATTCTGGGAATAGAGATAGGTTTTAAAATCGGCTGGATTTGTAAAAACCACCAAATCATCTCGATCAAAAGCTTCTTCAATTTGCTCGCCTTTTATTTCTTCTAGCTGCTTTATAAGCACGGCGTGTGGAGAATAGAAAACCACGGCGCTATCGGCTGCATCCAATGTTCCTTTGTATTCTTTTAGAAACTCAGGATTTAAACTACTGTAGGTGTGTAGTTCCAAACATGCTATGAGTTTTCTATTGGGGTATTGATTTTTTACTGCTTGGGTTGTTGCTTTAACCTTGCTTGGAGAATGTGCATAATCTTTATAAGCCACAGAATTTTTAGTTTCAGCAATTTTCTCCAAACGTTTGCTTGCGCCTTTAAAAGTAGAAATAGCTTCATAAAAGTCATCGACATCTACACCCATCAATTGGCAGATCCAACGGGCACCTTCCAGATTGTTTAGATTATGCTTTCCGAAAATTTCAACAGGCATCGGGCCTTCTGGCGTATCTAAAAGCGTAGTTCCATCTTCCACGGAATATTCTGGGGTTTGATACGGATATTTTTTAATCGGGTTTGTAGCTTCTTCAACAACTCGTTTTACCTCAGTATCTTCTTCGTTATAAATTAGCGCGCCACCATCGGTTATTTCCTTTATAAAAATTTCGAACTGCTCCACATAGTTTTCATAAGTAGGAAAAACGTTGATATGGTCCCAAGCAATGCCGCTTAACAAAGCGATATTTGGTTTATATAGATGAAACTTTGGTCTACGGTCTATAGGTGAAGACAGATATTCATCGCCTTCAATGACCATAAAATCATTATTCTCGGTTATTTTCACCATCGTATTAAAACCTTCCAACTGTGCACCTACCATATAATCAACCTCTTTTCCGTGATAGCTCATCACATGAAGAATCATGGAGGTAATTGTAGTTTTCCCGTGAGAACCACCAATCACTACGCGGGTTTTGTTTTTGGACTGTTCGTATAAAAACTCGGGGTAGCTGTAGATTTTAAGTCCGAGCTCCTTTGCTTTTAGAAGTTCTGGATTATCTACTTTGGCGTGCATCCCCAGGATCACCGCATCAATTTCTGAAGTGATTTTCTCCGGAAACCAACCTTCTTTTTCGGGTAATAAATCTTTTTTATCCAATCTGCTTTTGGAAGGTTCAAAAATCTCGTCGTCGCTACCGGTGACCGTATCTCCTTTTTGATGTAATGCCAATGCAAGATTGTGCATCGCGCTGCCGCCAATGGCTATAAAGTGGATTCTCATATGTTTTGCTTTACCCCCTGCCCCCTAAAGGGGAGAATAATAGCTCCCTTTAGGGTTGGGGTATTAGTTTAAAGGTTTAGCCCTTCCACACTTTGACTGCGCTCAGTGCCGGCATGATTTGGGTTATATTTGTTGTGTAAAGATACTTTTTTCTAATTCTCATCCCAAGATCTATCGCAACGGAATTCAAGCTTACATCGCTAAAATGAGCGATTTTTCCTTTTTGGCTTCCTTAAAATCATCGGGACTCTTCAATGCTTTATTTATCCAGGTAAGCGCCAATTGCTTTTCGCCGAGGTTTTTATAAATCTGAGCAAGTCGGTAATATGCCCATTCTTTCGGCACTCCATCTGTAATTGTATAATTCGCGATATATTCACCCAAACACTCTATTCCGTATTGGGAATCTATATCATATTTAGCACAAACCTTCCCTATCTGATAATTAAGTTGATTGCGTTTATGAAGCTTCAGGGATTTGGAAGCGACCGCAATTGCCTTGTCCGGTTGATTGTTGTTTTCGTAAAGCTTTGAAAGTTTTTCATAGGTGTGCGGGGAACCTCCTACTTCAATTGCTTTTTTATAATAACGTTCCGCATCCTTCGGTCTATTAGATAATTCAGCAATATAACCTTCGGCCAAATAGCCATCTACAGGAGAGATTTTCAAAAGATCTTTGGCATATTCAAGTGCTTTGGATTCACTTCCACCCAAGATTCCGGGAACCTGAATATAGAACTCTATCAATGCCCAACGGGTATCTATGTGGGTTGGATCCAACTTTGCGGCCGTCTCAAATTCGCGTTTAATATCGCCAATATAGGTTATGGCACGTAAACGACTAATGGACATGGCTTTCATTCCGAGTGCTCCACCGTACTTAAAGTGGTAATTGGCGTTGCTTGGTTCTTCTTCAACTAATTCTTTATAATACGAAATCGCCTTATCCCACTCCTCGCCATAAGCCGCAATATCACCCAAATATTCTTGCGTCTTTTTGTCGGTGGGATGTTCCTTTATATAATTTTCAAAAACAGGTCTCGCCTTACTGAATTTTTCCTGTTTAAAGTATTCTTCTGCTTGTTGATAGTTGGTTTGGGCAACCATAAACAAGGGAAGGATATAAAGTAAAAGAGTTAATCGTTTGATGATAGTGATATTATTCAATGTTCAATGTTCAATGTTCAAATTTAAAAAACTTGCTGCTCCGAAGTCAACCGATTAATTAATATTTCAACCTTCTACGCGGGATAAATATCGAGCCTACTGAATACTGCAACTGCTACTGCCTACTTCTTTCTTGGAGGATATTTTTTTAAGATTTTCTGAATCACCGAATAATAGTAGGCTTCTTTCTTTTGCGGCGTTGCACGTTCTTTCATTTCACCATCGGCAATGGCTTGCCAAACAAGATCGTCTTTTTGAACATCTATAAAGTCCATGGTTAAGCGTTGGTTTATAACTTTTCCACCAATAGGAATGCCTCCACTAACTCCAATCCCACCATTACGACCCCCGCCACCTACACCAATACCAATAGTGTTTCGGGAATTGGAAAGACTTTCACGTGCATAAAAATTGATATACAGTTGGGGACTTTCACTTTTTACAAATCCGCGTTCCTGCAACAAACTGTCAGCTGCTTGAATGACTCTATCATCGTCCAATTCGCTAAGACCAGAATCTATAGTGGGAAAATAGTTATACGTGTTGTATTTTGAAAAATCTACTTGTTTGTCATAATCTACCGCCACGCTAGCGCCGCAGGAAGTTAGAAATATGGAAAGTAATAATATTGGGAGTAACTTCATTGCTTAATTTTTATTAAAAATACGGAAAAAAGATACTTCTAGTTTTGAGCTTGATTATTCTTTAACAATTTTCTTCGTAACATTTCCCTTATCGGTTACTACTTCCACAAAATAGATTCCTGCAGAAAGGTTATCCAAATTTAATTGCTTTTCTGAAGTTTGAAGAATCTGTTCACCTAAAAGAGAATAAACTGTTGCCTTTTCGAAGGAAATGATTTTGGGAATTTTTATTTGAAGGCTTGAAGAAACGGGGTTTGGGTACAATTGAACCATTCCATCTAAACCAAATTCCTCGACACCCAAATTTTCCACCACGGTTGTTGAGACGGTATTTGTAACGATGGCTGCGTTAAAGTCGAAATAAATATCCGCAGTATTTTGAACCACATCGCCCAAGGCAATATTTTGAATAGGTTTAATTTGAAAAGCCACAAAACCGTTACTGCCTTCAGGGTCTGAAGCCTCTGGCGGCAAGTTGATATTGTCAAAAATGAAGGAAACATGGTTGCCGTCTATAATTTCCACCCTGTACTCGTGACTTGCAGACAAAGGACGGATAGTGTTCCAATCTAATTTATCACTTAGCAAATCTTCAATACGAACGTTTATAGCATCGGCAGTTCCTGTGTTTTGAAAACGTACTATATAATCAAGATAATTAGCTGTTTCACTTTCATAAATCTCTTCCCCTTGATTTACTTGTTTATCATTGGGATCAAAGGAGTTTACAATAATCTGTTCCAGATTGTAGGTGTTATTTTGTGGGTTTTCGTCATCTGTCACAGGATTTATAATAGCTTCAAAAGCGAGAATATCTCCAGAATTGTTTGTTGGCGGAGGTAATGTATTAAAATTAATAAGTATTGTTTCGGACTGAAATGGTAAAAGATCTGCGTAATTCCAAGTAATTGTGTTTCCACTTACATTAATTGCATTGGGTACCGCATTCAAAAATGTTTGTCGTGAATCATCAAATTGTAGCGTGATTTCACCGCTTAATGCTGTTGTGCCAACATTTTCATACAGAAGTTGATATTCGGCATCAAAGCCGGGACGGGCAGCATTAAGAGGAAGAAGAACTATTTTTAAATCATTAAATACCGAAGTGGCCGTTAAACAGAAATTGACGTTTTCAGTATTTCCATAATCCGTAAAAGTGGTTTCGATAGTATTAGGAAGCACTTGAAAATTTATTGGCAGAGATTCAGGATTAATTTCAGTGTTAAATGTTCCTATACCAACAAAAAAAGAATACGTTCCAACCTCACTGGTAGTAGTAGTAAAAGTGGAAGTTCCATCCGTTGTAGACACTAAAATGTTGTTTACGGCATAATCATTTCCATCGCACCCATTATTATCAAAGTCAAAATTGATTGTACCTTCAATAATGTTGTTTGTAATACCACAATTAACCAAAACTTCATTCTTACTAGCGCATCCCGTAGCGTTATTTTCAATTATAGGAGTAATGGTTCCATTATTTAGAAAATTACAGATAGAAAGAATACTGCACTGCGATAAATTTTCATTGTTTGTAATTTCTAAAGTATTAATATATGTCAAATCGGCATTCTCTAAGCTCGTGATATCTGTTAATGAATTATTAACGTTAAGCTTTATGGCATAACCAAATTGGCTAATGTTTTGCAGACCGTCCAAGCTTATTAATGCTGTATTTTCCTCTATGAAAAATTGTTGATCCACCTGCGTAAAATTATTTAAACTGGACAGACTTGCTAACGTCGGGTTATTAATAATTTCTACTCCTCCCAATTCTCCTGAAAGTCCCGAAAGCACAGAAATATCACTTAATATCTCATTGTCCTTAATAATCAAGTTGAGATAGCCCGTTGAGTTAAAATTAACCCCATCCAGAGAAACGAGATTATCATTATCAATAATATTTATAGAATTTGCACGATTAATACCAGATAAATCGCTTATATCATTTAGACTTGTATTGTCTCTAAGCTCCAGATAATTTACTCCAGTTGCATTTTGAAGTCCATTTAGATTTAAAAGATTAGGATTACTTTCTATACGAAGACTGTTTTCTAATTCCACCAGTTTTTCCATACCCTGTAAAGTTTCTAGCGAAGTGCCTTTAAGATATAAATAACCAATAGTAAAGTTTGAATCTGCACCAAACCCAATTGCACTTAAGGCATTAGTATTATTAATTTCGAGGCGATTAAAACTTTGAACATTCCGTAGCGCCGAAATACTAGTAAGGTTAGGGCTGTTTTTAACTACTAACTCATACACCGTTTGTAAAGCATCTAAACCTTTAAAAGTTGTTAAAGAATTATTGTTTTCAATATTAAAATAATCAATATCAAATAAATTATCTAAGCCCTCAAGACTATTAAGTAAATCATTATCGCGTAAGGTGATAATACCTTGGGCACTTTGGTTAGGTTGCGTAAGTCCCTCCAACCCAACGAGATTTACCAAAAGATCATTATTGATTATAAATACATTATCGAAAGTACTAATACTGTTAAGCTCGTGAAGATTTATTAGATTGGGATTATCAGAGATGTTTAATTCCTTAACAGCAATTACATTTTCAAGGCCTTGTAGGTTTTCTAATATGGGATTAGAGAGAATCCTTAAATTTCTAAAATTGGTAATATTTGAAAAAGGCGTTAAATCATTAATATCGGAGCCAGATATTATCCAAAAATCACTTAATTGCGTACAGTCTGGGTAACTCAAAGGAAAATTATTCGCTTTGGTTTGAGAGGTGATTTCATAGTTAACCTTGGGGCAATCGCCAAAATTATTTAAGAGTCTGTTTTTATCGCAATTGAAAGCATTGTACTGAATATAGGTTTCTGGAACATCTAAAATTGGCTCAATACTAGAAATATTACAGTTGTTTAAATCATAATTTCGACTTATATATACACTTTGAGAGATGTTTACTCCTCCGAGTGCTGTAATATCAATAATTCCCGTAGTATCAATTCTCAGTTTATCCAATTGCACCAAGGAATGTAAATCATCTAATGACAATAAGGCCGATGCATTATGGATATTAAGTTCACCATTTATTATTTCAATATTTTCAAGCCCTAACAAGTTTACCACATCATTCCCGCTAACTGTAATCCCAAAACTAATTTCGGCACAATTTGGATAGTCTATTAAAAAAGCATCCACTTCCGCTTGGGAGGATAGCGTAATTGGATCAGAAGGACACTGTGCAAATCCAACAAAAGAAATTAAAAATAATACGAAGAGTAATCCTTTTTTCATAATACATAAATTCAAAGTCGTAAGAAAAAGAATAAAAAGTACTTATGAAAGTTTTTTTAAGAAAATTTTAAGAATTTAGAAAAATAATCTACCCTTACACATTAATCTCTTTGCTATATGGTATAAGGATTAGCTTTAAAAGGAAATATTTTATGTATTTGGACAGATTTAAAGCGCAACTTTAAAAGTGTCGACAAAAAATACATATCTTAAAAGAACGCTCTCGAACGAATTGGCTCGACTGTCTGAAGATTTCGCTGTAATTGTAGTTACTGGGCCCCGTCAGTCGGGCAAAACCACTTTATGCCGAAATCAATTTGCCAATTTTCACTATATAAATCTTGAAAACATTAGCGCACGAGAGCAAATCCAAACTGCTCCAAAAGCATTTTTAGAACAACATTTGGAAGGCTTGATTATAGACGAAGCCCAACATTTGCCCGAGCTTTTTTCCTACATACAATTAATAGTTGATGAAAATAAAGAGGCTCAATTTATACTTACCGGAAGTAGCGATTTTTCCTTAATGCAAGGGATCACACAATCGCTGGCAGGAAGAGTAGCGGTTTTGACCCTTTTACCCTTGTCTTTAAAAGAATTGAGCGACAGTATTTCCCGAATAGAAACCAACACTTTATTATTCAATGGTGGCTATCCAGCCGTTTGGGGAAAGAACATTCCCGTCCAGGACGTGGCGAGAAATTATTACAACACATACATTGAACGCGATGTACGCCAGCTTCTTAACGTAAAAAACATCACCAAATATCAGACATTTATAAAATTATGTGCCGGCAGGATAGGAACCGAACTCAATGCCTCGGCACTTTCCAATGCCATTGGTGTTTCTGTGCCCACGGTACAGGAATGGCTAAGCACCTTGGAGGCTTCTTATATACTTTTCCGTCTGCCACCCTTTTTCCGAAATATAGGAAAACGCTTGGTCAAATCGCCCAAACTGTATTTTTATGACACGGGTCTGGTCTGTTTTTTATTGGGGATAGAAAATGAAAAACAACTTGAAACCCATCCATTGCGTGGGGCTATTTTCGAGAATATGGTTGTACTGGAGTTTTTCAAGCATAGGTACAACCAAGGCAAAGAGCCACACTTTTATTTCTATCGCGACAAATCGCAAATTGAAGTAGACCTTATAGAAGAAAAAGGAGTTGATCTGTACGCTTATGAAATAAAATCGGCAAAGGCATTTACCAAAAGTTTTATGGCGAGTTTGGATTATTTTCGAAAAGTAGCAGGAACCAATGTAGTTTCAACTCAAGTGATATACGACGGAAAAAATGATATTTTCAGCTCGGAAAACGGAATGATTAATTTTAGGAATTTAAAATTTTAGGCGTCAAACTTCGCCCCTCAATAAGCTCAACATTTTCCCTACCTCCGAGCCGCTCGGCAACCAACTGTTAGTTAAGCATCTTCCAAAGCTTATCCTTCAGCTCAGTCAACCCTTGTTGGGCTACGGAAGAAATAAATAGATATGGAATATCCTTAAACTCCTTGTCTAAGATGGTTTTCATTTCTGCTTTTAGCTCATCATCAAGCATATCGCTTTTGCTAATGGCAATTAGGCGCTCTTTGTCTAAGAGTTCTGGATTATAGCGACGCAGTTCGTCTACAAGAATTTCGTACTGTTCCTTGATATCGGGTGCATCAGCGGGAACGAGAAATAACAAAGTGGAGTTTCTTTCAATATGGCGAAGAAAACGATGTCCAATCCCTTTTCCTTCCGCAGCACCTTCAATAATTCCAGGTATATCGGCTACAACAAAAGTTTGGAAATCGCGGTATTCTACAATTCCCAGATTGGGTTTTAGGGTTGTAAATTCGTAATTGGCAATTTTGGGTTTTGCAGCGGTAATAACCGAAAGCAAAGTGGATTTTCCGGCATTTGGAAATCCTACTAAACCAACATCGGCAAGTATCTTCAGTTCTACGATGATATCTATTTCCTTCCCTTCTTCCCCTGGCTGGGAATAACGCGGAGTTTGGTTCGTTGAGGTTTTGAAGTGCGCATTTCCAAGTCCGCCACGACCGCCTTTTGCTACTATTTTCTCTTCCCCATCTTCCGTTAGTTCAAAGAGTATTTCATTGCTCTCCTTATCGCGAACAACAGTACCCAGTGGTACTTCTATATACACATCAGCCCCATCGGCACCAGTACTAGTTTGTTTGCTTCCCGCACTACCGTGTTCCGACTTAAAGTGTCTTTTAAATTTAAGATGATAAAGCGTCCAAAGATTTTTGTTTGCTTTTACGATTACGTGTCCACCGCGACCACCATCACCACCATCTGGCCCACCTTTGGGAATATATTTTTCCCGTCGCATGTGCTTACTACCCTGCCCTCCCTTTCCGGAAGTAACATGGATCTTTACGTAATCTACAAAATTGCCTTCAGTCACCTTTTCTATTGTTTATTACTAATTTTTATTATTTATTCCTGCTGTTTATCGTTGAACTAACTCCAAACCATAAACTCCAAACTACAAACTATCTATAACCTTATTTAATCTTTCGGTGATTTCTTCAATACTTCCCACACCATCAACACCGTAGTACATATCTTTTTTATCGTAATAATCCTTTAGAATAGCGGTTTCGTTGTAATATACTTTTATACGATTTCTAATAATGTTTTCATCGGCGTCATCGGCTCTGCCGCTGGTTTTACCTCTTTCCAAAAGTCGCTGCACCAATACTTCGTCATCTACTTCCAAAGCAACCATAGCGTGTATCTCTGAGTCCTTATCGTCCATTAAATAGCCAAGGGCTTCTGCTTGGGCTTCTGTTCTTGGGAAACCGTCAAAGATAAAACCATTGGCATCACTGTTGTTGTCGAGTTCGTTACTCAACATATCGATGGTGATTTCGTCTGGCACCAATTTTCCTTTTGCCATAAAAGATTTCGCAAGATTACCAAGCTCTGTTTCATTTTTAATATTAAATCTGAAAACGTCGCCAGTAGATATATGTACGAGGTTGTATTTTTCTTTCAAAAAGTTAGCTTGTGTTCCTTTTCCTGCACCCGGAGGGCCAAATAAAATAATATTGGTCATGTTGCGTATGGTTTTTTGGTGATGATTGAAAAAATGAAGTCGCAAATTTACGAAATAATAAAAGAGCTGGATCGGGATTATTGGTCTAAAATGATCTAAAGTTATTTTAAGATTAATCTTTAGCCTATACGATACACAATATTTTTTTTGATTAATACAAACTCCTAACTAAATGAAAAAGAACGCAAAACGCTTTCTATGAAGTAATTTGTCTTAAAACCTCAATAGTTAATTAACATTTGAAATGAACATTTCTGAAAATTTAATTCAATATTTGAGACCAAACTTTAATAAATTAAAACAAATACAATGAAAAAAACTCTACTTTCTCTAGCTCTTCTAGCTGGAATTACAACCATGAATGCGCAAGTAACTATTTTTGAAGATAGTTTCGAAGATTATGAAGATTTTACATATGATAACTTTGGTGAATGGGTTCAGGTAGATCTTGACGGGTCAGATACTTGGGGTGTTACCGAATTAGGTGATTTCCCAAATGCAAATTATGTAGGTGCTGGAATGATTTTCAATACAACGCTTATCAGTCCAGATCCGGGAGCGATCTACCATGCTTACTCAGGTGATAAAGGCTTATATTTTTTCGCGGCTGGTGCTAACGGCACTCCATTTCCAAATGATGACTGGACAATTAGCCCACAAATTTCATTAGTTGGTGCTACAAATGCCAAATTATCGCTTTATGCCAAAGCACTTACAGACAGCTACGGACCAGATCAATTTGAAATCGCAGTATCTACAACAGGAAACAGCGTTGACGACTTTGACAGTATCTCTGCAATGATCAACCCGGGAACAGAATATGAAATGTTTGATTTCGATCTATCAGATTACGATGGTCAGGAGATTTATATCGCAATTCACTGTACTACAAATGATGGGTTATTGTTAATGATGGATGATTTTATGGTAACAGCTGAAACTTTGAGCACTTCAGATTTTAACACAGCGGTAGCTTCAATTTACCCGAATCCAGTTGTTGACACTTTCAACATTGACCTATCTTCAAAATTTGACGCAAATAATGTTTCAGTAACAGTTACTGATATGTTAGGCAAAGAAGTTATGAAATTTAACGCAACGAACTCGTTGAATATCGCTACACTTTCTAATGGAGTTTATATGATTAACGTTACTGACGGTAATTATACAGCTACACAGAAAATCGTAAAAAAATAAGTAAAGTCAAAGGCTTTTTGATTTCAACCTCACAGACGTTAGCGTTTGTGAGGTTTTTTTATAAAATGAATTCTGATTTTTTATAATAGACTTACTACTCAAATTACAACTCCTACGGCTTTATAAAGAAAGTTTATCAAGGCATTCCAAAGTTTTTCAAGGGTAACAATCAAAATACCTTTTAGAGTATTAATAAAATTGCGCGTCATTGCTTCTAGTCCGTCTAGAAAAAACTCGCGGAGATCTTCATCTATATCTCCTTTAGCAATTCCTTGCTGAATAATTTCTGTTTGAATGGCGATGGCTTCCACCTGCCGCTCACTGAAACCACGGACTTCGGAAATATCTTCTTGCAAAATACCGGAAGCGATACTTTTTATTTCGTTGATGATTGTAGCTACATTTTCGGCCATGACGTTAGCGTTTTAAAAATGATTCATAGGTGATTGCTTGATCCAAAAAGATTTCCACTTGCCCCTTAAAAGCTTTAATGGCGAATTCCCTTAAGCCTTTTTCTCTATCCGTTTGCTTCATTTTCTTGAAGGTGTTGGCTATCTGTTCAAAGGCGAAGGCACTTGGATAGTTGTCTGATATGGGTGCACTTCCCCGGTCCTGAAGCAATTTGTTTATCTTGTCCATTGCCATATTATTTGGCACTGGACGGGCTTTGGCTTGAAGTTTCAGTGATTCGAAAGCACCTATGAGTTGATCATAGCTTGGTTGTCTCATAAAAAAACTATCACTATCAGTTCCTTCATCAACTTCAGCAAAAAAGCGCATGGCCAAATCGCTGCTTTCAGTTACTTTTTCTACAATAGCTTGGTCATAAGCAGGTGCTAGCGTTGCCTGGCAGCCAAGCAATAAAACCAAGCTTAAAAGCGTAAAAAACGAGAAACGGATTTGAATAGATTTCATTCCTATAACTTTATAACCGACACTAAGTTAGTTATTTATAAGGAAATAGAAATCAAAACACGTTGTTTTTATAAAATTTTCAGCTCGTTGATTTTTTGATATACGCGGAAGGCGTAAAACCAGTGACATCCTTAAAAGCAGTTGTAAAACTACTTTGGGAAGCAAAACCACTCTCTTCGGCCAGATAACTTATCTTATAACTATGGTATTTGGGATCTGTCTGTAGCTTATCAAGGATATATTGAATGCGAAGCGAATTTATATAATTATTAAAAGTTTTATTTTTTGCTGAGTTGATAATAGTAGAAAGATAACGTGTGTTGGTATCCAACTGCTTTGCCAAGGTGGCAACACGCATCTGTTTGTCAAGGAATAATTCTGAATTTTCAAAATTTTTAAGTTTTTGCAGAATCTCTTCTTCCGTTTTATCGGAAATAACAATGCTTTTGGATGCTTCTTCTTCGGCAGGTTTGACGGGTTTATTCCTTGAGTAAACCTTGTATCCAAAATAAATCAACAACATTAAACACAAGAAGCCAATGGCAATTCCTATTCGTTTTTTTTCTAAATTATTTTCGGCATCAACAGCAATTTTTTTCTGTCTGTAAATATGCTGGAGTAAAGCTACTTTGGCCTGCCGCTGTTCTAGTTGAGCTCCTTTTTCTGCAGTATTTAGTTGTTTCTGAAAGTATATCAAACTGTCAGGATTTACGCTTTCTTCCCAGAAATCTATGGCGTTGTTTAAAAGAATCAATCGCAAATTGCTATCGAACAAATCTCGATTAGCACTTGCTTGAATCACACTATCTTCAATTTTTATGGAATCCAACAACTGAGAATATACCTCAGCAGAATTATTAAGTGAAGAAGTGGTATTTGGCTGGATGAGCTTATCAAAATATTTTTTAGCGGAGTCTTTTTGGAAAGAGTAGTAAAGTGTGCCTATTTGATATTGGAGCCAAGACCGACGCGCATCTTCACCATTCATCTCTTTTAGAATATTCTGTAAGCGATATATTTCGGCTTCGGGAGTTTTATCTTCTTTGTATTTATTTAAAAGCAATTGCAAATCAATGACATACTTTTTTTGTGCTTCAGTAGAAAGACGATTATAGCCAACTTGAGCTTTCTTAACTAGCTTTTCTCCTTCTAATTTAAGATCCAAATCACTGTAAAGCATCGCAAGTTCTCTCCAGTATTCAAATTTTAAGCTAGCATTTGATAACGGGGCTATTTCACTTCTAATTTCTTGGGATATTTCTACCGCTTCTTGGTAGCGAGCGAGCAAACGGTTAATTTGTATTCTCTTAATTTCAATGGCTATTGCCTCTTCATTATTGCTGTTTGTGAGCAAATAATCATAGAGTTTGAGCGATTTGAGCGGATCGTTAAAACGACTTTGATTAGCCTCTGCAAGCAATCTTTCTCTTTCTGAATTCTGGGAATAGGTTAGCGTTTCACTCAGAATTAAAAATAGAAAGAATAAAATAAATCTGAATTTCATAAGCTCCTTTGTTCGGAACTGCAAAACTACATCTTTTTAGCAAGGCTGCTCTTTTGCAATTTCATAAAAAAACTCCCCAATCATATTCAGATTGGGGAGTTTTGCAAACAAAGTAAATGAACAATTAATCGTAGTTATATTACTTTTTAATAAACTTTACCTGCTGCGAGGTTCCGTTTTCCATAGTAACTTTTGCAATGTATAATCCAGTTGCCAAGGCAGATACATCAATACTCTCCTGCACATTGCCTAAAATTTTATTGATTAAAAGAGTACCAGCTATGTTGTAAACCTGAATGTTTTTTGTTGCCATACTCGCTTTTATATTTACGAAATCAGAAGTTGGATTCGGATATAAAGCAAATTGAGTAGCTTCAGTTGGAGTTTCAACTCCTAAAATATCTTCGAAAGGAAGTCTGTAAAAATCTGTTAACAGGCCATCATTACCAGTTTCATACTGAAGGGTCATTTTATTAAAAGTACCATTACCGTCTGTAAGGAAAGTGGAACCAATGATATTGCCTATGCCTGTATCACCTCTGAATTCTACTAGATAATCTTCAGTATCTTTTGAAATAACTACGTTGTTAAAAACAGAACCATTGGCTTCCATTTCTTTATATAAATACATATAATACAACTCGTCATCATCAGCAAAAAGATTAGGAATCAAAGCATAACGCGTAAGTATTGGTTGAAAAAGAACCACGTCTTCCGGCAAAAGGAATCTTTGTCTGTTAAAAAGAGAACCATCTCTTTCATATTCGTTTACAACCCCATAAATATTGCCATTTTCTTCGTCTGGCGCACCTAGGCCAATTACAAAGTGGTAAGAATCGTCTGTTGGAATTCTGTTGAAATCATTAGATAATCTGTCGCCATTGTGCATAGCTTCTAAATTCAATTCAAATTCCCAGCTCTCAATATTGAAAAATGCCAAGTTCGTTGCCTCTCCATTTTCTCCCATCAAAAAGCCCAATTGGTTGTCTTGACCTTCTATGCTGTTCATTTCTTTAAAGCTATCAATGATATACTCATTAAGCTCGTGAATCATTTCACCATCTTCATTGGCAACCATATAGGTGCTCCACTCCGTGTCGTTAATCATATCGTAATAATAGATTCCGTAAGCCACTTCTAATTTACTGTCAGCATTAAAGATATTACTAGAAATATCGTAAGTCTGATCTCTATAAAAAGTTCCAAAATCGGCCATAGGGATCACAAATTCCCCAGCGTCTGGATAACGGGTATCAATATCTAAGGCCATCGTTTTAACTTCTTCCAAATTATAGTCCAGTAATTTGATTATTAAATTATTGTCTGGAAAAACTTCAAAAGTCATATTGTCCATAAACAAGTGTTTGTAACGAGCCACCGCAATATATTCCTCACCATCTACCGTAATATAATTGATTGGAGAACCTGAGAAGAAAATTAACAATTCTGAATCGAACGTATACGTGTCCACCGTTTCCCACGTAGCAACATCTATTGAATTTATGGATACCGTTGTATCATCGTCAAAATAGGTGAACAATTTATGATTGCCAGCTGCATCTATTTTAGCCTCTGCGGAAAAACCTGTCAATTTCTCAAGTATTTCGCCATTACTGTTTACAACCCAAACTTCCCAAACTTGATCGTCTGGCCCTGGATTTGTTCCTTCAAAATAATGAACATAAACCATAAACTCAGCATAACCATCATTGCTGAAGAAATTAGAAGAGTAATGGTTCATCACCTCCACCTGATTGGCAGATTCAGGAACTTCTATCGAAAAACTTTCTGCAATCTCAATATCTTCGTCATAGGTTTTAACGTTAAAATCATTGCCTATTCGCTGTGCAGAGAAAAGAACATCTCCACCAGTTTCTATATTGCTAATCACTCCCCAACGTGGAATGTCTATTTGTGCAAAAGGCTCAAGCTCATTATAAGTGCGTCCTGCAGTATTTCCTGAAGCAGCACCGCCGTTGTTGCTTTCAAAAGGAGAACTAATGGATTTTGGCCTGTTAAGCGTCTTCAAATCGAACTGTTTAAAAGCACGGGAAGGTTTGTCTGCCAATTTAATTGTATTTGCGTCCTGGGCTGGAGTTTCTGTGTTTTGTGAAACTGCAGCTGCAAAACTGAAGAGAAGGGATACGAGTAATAATTTCAATTTCATCTGTAAAAGTTTTAATTTAGAATTGTGATAATTTCAAAACAAAACAAGTAAAAACAATACCCAATAAAAAACTAGGAACTACCGAAATCAACGAAAATTACGTGAATTCATTAAACAAAAAACTCTTAAAAAACCTATATATAAAGGGATTAGGCAATTTGACCGAAAAATAGAATGCAAGAACGGAATTTAGGAAAATCTGAGAAAATGGTGCTTTTCAAGTAGCCATTTCCAAAAATAGTTGAAGAAAAATGAAGTGGATATTCATTTTTAAACTCATCTTTTCCTTGCCCATTGAAACAGTTCCCAAAAAGCAATGGCCGTGCTTAAAAGTAAAAGTGAATAAAGCAGGATATTTTCAATTCCGATATTATTTGTTGCTGGCGTCGGTTTCTGTTCCACAAATTGGAGTACTTGCTGAAATTGATGTTTTTCAAGATCGGTAATTTCCCTAGCAGACTTTTCGTATTTCTGATTGTAAAAATTGTACTTTTCCATAGCTCCCAGAACGAGATAATTATCCCGCAACAGAAGATATAATTCATTTTTTAACTTTGGGTGGAGCTTAGTATCTATTGTGGCCAATAATGCTTCGGCATCGTCTTTTGAATTTGTAAAATCTCCCTCCCGCGATTTTATCATTGCCAAACCCAATTCCGCTCTTTGCATATACTCCTCGAGGCCATTTTTTTGGGCAATATCAAGTGTTAAACGAAAGTTCTTTTCAGCTGCATTTAGGGCGTTGAGTTCGAGCAGGCAATTGCCCTTTTCCAGAAATACCAAAGCCAGATTATTTCTAGCAGCAGAATACTTTGGGATGGATTTATAGGAATCAATCGCCAAGTCATAGTTTTTAATGGCGTATTCACAATCAATTTCATCTTTATAACCGTTGCCTTTAATGGCGAAAATATTTCCGCGAGAAACGGCCATTCCTTCTTCAGATAAATTAGAATTTTGGATCAATACTTCTGCACTATCCAGGTATTCCCGAGAAATACCGTTTAAATGCGATACTTGATACTGCTCCCCCAAGAGTCCGAGCGCCCAGATTTTGTACTGGATATTTTCTGAAGTTTTTGCCAATTCAAAAGTTTCAGTAGCGTATTTTAAAGCCTCCCCACTTTGGTTAAGGGCCGTATAAGCATTGACTAAGGTTACAAGTGCGGTGATCTTTGTACTGGTATTCTTGGCATTTTTATAAACGAAAGCACTGATCTCTACCGCTTTTTCAGCATCTTGATAAACACTTAGATTGGCTTCTTGCAATTCCTTGGCAAATTCCTGTTCCTGTTGCTCCTGCGTTTGTGCCATTTGCGGCATTAGAAAGCAACACCACAGCAAAGCTAAGGTTGAAAATTTGAAAATAGGCATGCCTGTTTAGAGTTTTGATTTATGCTGGGGCACAAATATAACTTATAAACAGCATTTTTTTAGCCAACTTAGATTAATAGGAAGTGTCGATTATATTTTAGGTAGAAGATCGCAAAACCAAAATCCATTTTTTGATTCTCCGTGCGTGTATTCTCTATAAACTGTTTCTCCAATTTCAAAAGCTATTGGATTTTTAAAATAGGGCGCATCAAAACAAAAAGTGTGGAACTCTCCATTTTCACCGCAAGGATCAACTCCTTCTGGCAGATCGTCTAAAAACTCCTTATCGATTATTCTTCCCGCAAATGACGAGTCTAGCACGGCAGCATTTACGCAGACTACAATGGTTTTAAATCCCAAGGCGATAAATTCTTCCATCAACTGCAAAGTGTCTTTTTGCCACAACGGAAAAACTGTTTTTATGCCGAAAGGCTCCAACTGCTCCTCCCGATATTTCTTGAGATCTTCTAAAAGGATATCGCCAAATGCGGAATATTCAAATCCTTCGGCTTTTAATTGTTCTACTTTTTCACCCATCAGGTTTTCATATTCAACATTTGTGGGCTGTTCTGGCAGTTGAATTGTTCCGTGTGGAATCCCGATTGCATCAAATTGTTGCTGTAATAAATCTACAGATAACCCGTGCATACTTACCCGCTGAAAATGTGCATTGACGGAAGTAAGCAAATAATCTACCGTGTAATTTTTATCCTGCAGCAAGTAATATAATGCCAAAGCGGAATCCTTTCCAGTGCTCCAGTTGAAATATGTCTTTTTTTGATTTGGCATTCTTCTAAACTTAACTTTATTTCCTACTTTTCCTGACAAGTTCTTATCCGTTCTGAAACAAGTCAGTTCCAAGTTGCGAGCTTTATTCTTTTTAAAAAGGATTTGCGCAAAAATGATCTTCGATTAGTTGAAATTTAGTCTCAAATCTAACCTCTCACTTCTATAACTAGTTTTTCCTAGGTTATTAAAGCTTATTAATAATTAAATCTGCCAATTCAATCGCCTTCGCTTTGTTATCCGCAGGATCACTAGAAACCTTCACGTGCAGATGAACCATCGTTCCCTTTGCCAAAAAGGTAAGTTGGGACATTTTTTCTCCCCAAACCGCCATCCCGCCAATGCCGTCCTGCGCCTCTCCATCTTTATAAACATTCCCAGAGATTTCGAACATTTTTTCCGAAGCATCTTTAACTAATACAATGCTTGCCTCTGCGGGATAATCGAGACTCATCTCCCTTCCTGAAATATTTCGTTTTACATTAAACGTTACTGACTCCCATTCGTAAAAACAGGATGGGTAGGTTCGCATCACGTCTTTCATTTCTGTGGGAGCATCAGCAGGTATGCCCAATACTTCTTTAATTTTTGATTCGGAGACGAACTCACAAGGGGAGCTGGCAGTTTTGGTTGCGTCAGGAGTAGTTGCTTTTTCAGCTACACTCGTTTCGGTTTCGGCATTTTCTATTTTGGAAGTTTCAGAATTTCCGCAAGCTATTGCGAAAATAAAAACAGTAATTAATAAAAGTACTTTCTTCATAATGTTGGGTTTTTCAGTGTATGATAATGAATACTCAAGTTGAAATTGACCACTATCGCCAGCGTTTTAAATTCTCGCTATTTTCAAGAATTATGGTAGATTATTCTAAAGGGATGTTTATCAACTAAGGATTAAAAATACAAAATGAAATACAATTATAAAATCCCTTCAAATATACTGCAAACTCAACATTCTCGTGTGCAGAAACTTTAGCCTAGCTGGGAACAGTTATACCAACACACTGCCTACTGAAACTGCCTACTGCCACTAATTTTCTGAGCACCGATTACTGAATACGTTTCCCAAGAAGCTCCTGTCCTCCTTGAAATAAAGTTAAACTTTCAACCTTCCCAGCTTCATTCTTATTAAAAACAATCTGCGCGGTAACTACTTTTAAATAAAACTCGGTTTCAGATTTTGGAAAAATATCAAAAGCAGGTTGTCCCGTTGCTTGCGCTTTTAGCTGATCTCCTTCTTTGGTAACATTTAGAACAAATCCAGGTTTCAGTTCATACTCGCCAACATAGCTTTCCAAAATTGCATCCGGAACAGTTACATCTTTCACTATTCCTTCAGTTTCTACACCCAGCTTTTTTAGCATATCAATCCCGTTTTGGTTGGCTGGATTAAGTTCGATGGATTTTTTATAATTGGCAATCGCTAAGTCGTTCTTTCCCTGTTCCATTAACACCTCAGCATAACTGTCATACACATTTGAAGATTTTGGAAAGGCTTCCATATTCAGTTTAAAAATTGCTTCCGCTTCCTTCTTCTTTCCCGCTTGCAACAAACTGTAACCTGTGCTGTTCATTTCATCTTCATTTAACGAATATTCTTTTGAATCCTTATTTTTTTCGTAAAACACAAGTCCAGCCTTTAAGTTATTATTTATGATTTCATTATAAAGTGATTTTGCCAAGGATTTTTTCGGGAGATCATGCGGCTTATTGTATAAAATTCCAGCAACAGCCTTGGTGATAGCACCCAAAGGCGCTCCTCCGGTATTGTTCAAAAGAATAATAGTCGCCCTATCTTGTGGAATACGCGTTATATCTGTGTTAAAACCGTTAATTCCACCACTATGGGCAATAACTGCAACACTGTCTTTTGTACTTCCAATTGGCATCTTGCCTATTTCCCAACCATAGCCATAATATTGTCCAAAAGCAGGAATGTATTGTTTAAACAGCATATCTCTGTATTTCTTCGGAAGTAATTTTTCGGTGTATAATGCTTGATCCCACAAATAAAGATCTTCCACAGTTGAGTAAAGCGCCCCTGCGGCATAAGGCGAAGACATATCGATATAAGGCGCATTTTCAGGAACACTTCCTTTCATTTCATAACCAGAAGCTCGCTTTTTTAGAATAGTACTGTGATGATCATATCCTGAATCCTTCATTTTTAAGGGATCGAAAATTTTCTCCTGTAGAACATCTTCGTAAGATTTACCGGTCACTTTTTCAATGATAGCACCCAGCAAAACATATCCAGAATTACTGTATGCAAACCGCTCGCCCGGAGTAAACTCTAAGGGAGCATCTGCGAATAACTCCAACATTTCAGTAGGCGTATATGGATTTCGGCTCAGTTCTTTAAAGAAATTAGGGAAGGAAGTATAATTCGGAATCCCAGAAGTATGCGTCAGCAATTGATGAATAGTGATTTTATCGCCATTCACTTTTGAATAATCTGGAAGATATTTAGAAACCGTGGCTTGCAAATCCAACTTTCCTTCGGCTACCAATTGCATAATGAGCATACTTGTAAATTGCTTGGTGATACTTCCCAAACGGAATTTGGTATCAGGTGAATTTGGAATATCCCATTCCATATTGGCCATTCCGAAGCCTTTTTCATAAATAACTTTCCCTTTATCTGCCACCAATACCGACCCGTTAAATTGGCCGTATTCAGTGTATTTGTTTAAAAGCTCGTCTAATTGCGCCGTTTTTGTTTGTGCGAAACTAATGCTTAGCGTTGCCAC
The DNA here is from genome assembly GCF_000429125.1 of Aequorivita capsosiphonis DSM 23843. Lineage (GTDB taxonomy): Bacteria > Bacteroidota > Bacteroidia > Flavobacteriales > Flavobacteriaceae > Aequorivita > Aequorivita capsosiphonis. Next base: position 171,435 of record NZ_AUBG01000006.1, on the reverse strand, counting down.
AAAAGCGACTACCACAACTATGGCAGTTCTGCGAAAGGTGTTTGTTTTTGATTTCATGATTTGATTGATTTTTGATTGATAAATTATTTTGATTGTAAATAAGACGCATGAAAATAAGCTGTGTTACAACTGATTGCAATTAAATATTTATAAAACAAGATGTTCTGTCTTAAATTTTTAGAAGAAAACCACTTCTGAAACTAATTAAATTTCTCAACATAAACCTCCCCATCCTTCATCACAAATACCACATTGCTTAATGTCTCAAGAAAATCATTTGTTAAGCTTCCTTTCACTGCAATAATATCTGCATAAGCATTTGGCTTCAGCACCCCAATTTCATTTTCCTTATTAAAATGAAGCGCAGAAAGATAAGTGGCAGATTGCAAAATATCCAAAGGTTTCATCCTCATTTCAAAGTAGGCGCGGAACATATCTTTTGAAGAATTGCCACGCGTAACTTCTATGTCTGTATAATTATCAGAACCAGCAATTATAGTCACTCCCTTCGCTATTGCTCGCTTTAGCCTATCCTTCATTCTTTGTAGATAATTGTCAATCCATTCCACATCTGTCTCGTCAAAGCCGGCGAGTTTATTGTAGATAAGCGAATAAGCGCGACTGTTTTCTGTAGGTACAAGAAACACGTTTTTCTTCGCCATTAGGGTCAAAGTAGAATCGGCGAGATTGAACCCATGTTCAATGCCATCTACCCCTGCTTGTATTGCATTGTAAGCAGATTGGTTGGTAATGGAATGTGCAGTAACCGTGAGACCGGATGCATGGGCAGTCTTTACGATACTTTTCATTTCGGCAACGCTAAGTGCGGAATTATTCGGAATATTATCCGTAGCAATCTTTATTAAATCCACCTTCTGATTGACATGCTCGCGCACGGCATTTCTGGCGTCCGCCTCACTTTTTATAATTCTGTATTCCAAATCTATCAAATGTTGATGCGCAGGATTAACCCCATAAATCTGTCCGCCAGTAGCAGAAATAATAGGGCCTGAAGCAAAGATCCGCGGTCCTACAATCGTGCCTTCATTTATAGCATCTCGCAGCGCAACATCCAGAAAAAGTCCAGAATTACCTAAGTCCTTAATACTTGTTATCCCAACATCTAGATAAGACTTCGCTCTTTTAGAGCCTCTGAGTGTTCTTAAAGCCTCACTTTCCATAGTTAGCATTTGCATGCTATGCTCGGCAAAATCTTGATTGGCATCTTGCGAAAAAAGAACGTGCGTATGTGCGTCTATCAATCCCGGAAGGACAGTATAAGCTGTTAAATCTATGGTTTTTGAATTTTGGGGAATTGTACTATAATCTCCTATGCTTACAATTTTATTTCCCTTAACCGCTATTACTTTGTTTTTCTGCAAGGTGTTTTGCTCGCTATTGTATAAAAATCCAGCTTTTATGTAGGTAGTTTCCTGTTGTGCAAATGCTTGCTGCGCCGTGCAGAAAATGAGGCTAATGATTAAAAGGATGGCTTTTTGCATATTTGATAAGTTAAGAAAATCGGCTTCTTTTTAGATTTTCTAATATCAAATATACTACAAAGGGATTAGTTATCAATTGTTTGGCGTAGTGCGAAGTTGGAAAACAACAGTTGGTTAGTGATTGGATTACGAGCGAGAGGTTTGCGGCACTGTAGTCCGTGTATATGATTAGGACGGAAGATGTAGGTTACAAACTTTCGCCGTCTGGGGAATGTATCACTCGTAACCAAGTTTTTAGTTTTGAGCCTGATTGGATAAAAAATCGAGTTGAGCTTCTCTCTGTTTAGCTTGTTGTTATTTATATTCAATTATATCATTTAACAGGATTCTCCTATGGCTTCCCACTTTTTTAAACGGAATTTTTTGAGCTTCTAAAAGCTTGACTAAATGAGGTCTTGACACATTCAACATATCTGCAGCTTGCTGTGTACTTACTTCTGAATTTGAAGGAACAATTGAAATCGTTTTTCCTTCAGCCATATTCTGAATAATAGCAGAAAGTAATGTTAAAGCCTTTTTTGGAATAGTTATAAACTCTCCAGTTTCTTGTATTTTTATTTTGACTCCTTGCTTTGGAGAAGATTTAATACTTTCCGATACAACTTGAAATCCTTGTAATGAGCTTAAAGCAATCTTTTGATCTTCTTTTGTTGTTCTTTTGATTAAGGTTTACATAACTATTATTTTTAATTAAATTTAATCGAAATAATCGAAACAAACAAAATAATCGAAACGATATTTAAATAACGGATAAGGTCTGGTGTAAAGGCAGTATCGCGGAAATCATCTTGAGGTTCCTTTTAGATTTTATAGTCTCAAATTTACTGCAAAGTGACTTATTATCAATTTTTGCGTGCTAGTGTGAAGTTAAAAGTTTTAAGTTAAAGGAATGCTAGAATTTTCAATGCTAAAATTTAAATTAGTTTTTAAAAGCACTAAAGTATCTGAAAAGTTTTCTTGTATATGTTCCTCTTCAATGTAATGGAATATTCTTTTTTGCGTTAGTTTATGTAGTTGGCCTAAAAGTGTATGGAACAGTTATCCCAGCCACATAATTTCCTACCTTGCCAAATTATTTACAAAAACAATGTTACTAACACTTCAAATAATCGCGATACTCCAAGGGTTGTTTGTTCTTTCTGTTTTGTTTATCAATCGTAAAGACTATAAAAAGACAACCTTTTGGCTGTTATTCGGAAGTTTGGTGTCTGTGCTGTTCTATATTTTAGGAGATGACCAAAATAACTTATTCGAAGAGGGTGCAGATTGGTTCCTTTTTGACAATTCACTTTTTATAACTTTTCTTTTTCTATTTTTTAGATACTTCAAAAGCGGAAAAGAAAAATTCGCTAAAGTCGATTTCCTCTTTTTTATTCCCAATATCATTTACTTTTTAATAGAAGCCATTGAAATTAAAATGGATGAAGAAGATTTGATAGTTGAAATTTTTGAGATCCTCACCGAGTTCACTTTTGTAGTTTATTTGTCCATAATTATCTATTCAATTCTTACAACCAAAAAGAAACATTGGATAATTTATTTTGCTATTCCAATCGCAATTTTGTTTGTGCTTTCTTCCATAAATGAACTTTTAAAAGCATTCGAATTTTCAGAATTACCATTGTTTTATAATCAGGATTTCAACACCTATCTTTTATTGGTAGTTGCTTTTTTATTCTATTTTATTGCCTTTAAACTGTTGGGGAAAAGCGATGATATTTTACCTAAAACCGAAATAAGTAAGTACAAAAACTCCAATCTAAATCCTACGTTGATTGCCAAATACAAATCTGATTTAATCCAGTCAATGGAACAGGACAAGTTATATCTCAATGCCAAATTATCCATTCACGATGTTTCAGAAAAACTAAACATTCCACGTCAGTACATTTCCGAAGTTTTGAACGAACATATGGACGTTAGTTTTCAAGATTTTATTAATCAGTATCGAGTCGAAGAATTTATAAAAAGGTTAAAAAACCACCAGAATGACCATTTTACACTCTTAGCAATTGCTAATGAAGTAGGCTTCAACTCAAAATCCTCTTTTAACGCTACATTCAAGAAACACAAGGGCTTAACGCCTACGGAGTATAAGAAAACCCTGTCTTAAAACCGTCTACATGTACAGATAGCTTGTTCTGTACATCTTCCCTTAAATTTCCCTTACAAATTGTACGTCCTTTGAACAGTGAAAAACAATTTTCATCATGTTCAAATCATATTATTTACACGCCCTTTCATTTTTCTCATTCTTTTTTAGAGGTTCAATCCCTTTCTTTTTGTTCAGAAAACGAACAGTAGAAATTTCCTTTTTGGAGTAAAACATGAAAAAGCTATAATCAAAAAATTGAATGAATAATTTTATTAAAGGACGCCTTCAAAGTTTTAAATATGCCTTTAAGGGTTTCTATTTATTACTAACCACCGAAGACAGCATAATAGCTCAATTAATTGTTTTTTCGCTACTAATTTTATTAGGACTTTATTTAGGTATATCGAAACAAGAATGGATAAATCAAAGCCTTGGAATGGGTTTGGTTTTAAGTGTTGAAGGCTTAAATACTTCTTTAGAAAAATTAGCAGATTTTACCCATAAAGAGCACCATCCAAGAATTGGATTTATTAAAGATGTCGCTGCCGGTGCTGTGACATTCGCTGCTTTTACATTTTTAACAATTTTCCTAATCACCTATCTACCTTATTTCTTTTAACTATGCTTAACAAGATGAAAAATAGCCGCCTATCGGTTTTAAATTTGTTTGTTTTACAGTTTATAATTATTTCATTTATTCTAAGATTCGCATTTTATATTTGGTCTTTTTCTGCGATTGATTTTACCGTATTTGGATTTCTACGCATCTTATTTACAGGCGTGTTCTTTGATATCGGTGTGATTTCATTCTTCAGTATTTTTTACGTCCTTTACTTACTCTTGTTTCCGAATAAATATATTGGAAATATATTCGATAAAACCCTTACTTATGGGTTTTACTTTATAACTACGTTGATATTTACGTTTTCATTTTTTGCAGAATTTACATTCTGGGAAGAGTTTCAAAATCGATTCAATTTTATTGCTGTTGATTACTTGATTTACACCTACGAAGTTGTTCAGAATATAAACCAGTCATATCCTATACCGCTACTTCTTCTTATCATATTTTCACTTGTATTCCTTCAATTTTTGATTCTAAAAAAATTAGGCGCATTTCGTGTAACTTTTTCAACCAATAGAACCAAAGCTCAACATTTGTTCTTAATTACCGGACTTCTGATTCCTGTATTCTTTGGTTTTTTTATCCATAATTCTGATGCAGAATGGTCAAAAAATACATATGAAAATGAAATTTCAAAAGCGGGGATTTATTCCTTTTTTGCTGCTTTTCAAAATAATGAATTAAGCTACACCCAATTTTATTTAACGCAGAATATTGACCAATCTTTCAGCCGCTTAAAAGAAAAGCTAGTCACTCAAAACGCTACTTTTTTATCAAACGATAAATTCAGCATTGAAAGAAAGATAAAAAGTTATCATCCCGAAATAAAGCCAAATATCATTTTTATATGTTTAGAAAGCTTCGATGCTAATTTTTTAACGCATTTCGGAAACAAAGACAAGCTAACCCCAAATTTAGACTCACTACTTGATCAGAGTGTTTATTTTGAAAATATCTATGCCACCGGAACAAGAACAGTTCGAGGTATGGAAGCCATTATGCTTTCTGTTCCTCCGTCCCCAGGGAGAAGTATTGTTAAGCGTGAAGAAAACAGCAATTTATATAACATAGGGGATGTTTTTAAAGAAAAGGGCTACAGCCGAACCTTTTTCTATGGAGGTGATGGCTATTTTGACAATATGAACAACTTTTTTGGAGGTAATGGTTTTGATATTGTAGATAGAGGACGTGGCTATTTGTTTGACGATTCCTTTAAGGCAAAAAGAAAAAACATTGAAGATGAAGATGTACATTTTGAAAATGCTTGGGGAATTTCTGACCAAGATATTTATGCTCAGGTTATAAAAGAAGCTGACCTCAGTTTTGAAGTCAACAAGCCTTTTTTCAATTTTATTATGACCACCTCTAACCACAGGCCTTATTCCTATCCAGAAAACTCCATAGATATTCCTTCAGGTAACGGAAGAAATGGAGCGGTTAAATACACCGACTTTGCCATTGGCGAGTTTCTAAATAAAATAAAAGATAAACCTTGGTTTAGCAATACAGTCATTGCAATTATGGCAGACCACTGTTCAAGTTCAGCTGGAAGACGAGAGTTGAATGTAGGGAAATATCATATTCCGGCCATTATTTACAATTTGCCAAATACGCCAAACACAAAGATTAAAGCCCAAGCTTCTCAAATTGATTTTTTTCCAACTTTGTTTGGGTATCTAGGATGGGATTATACCTCTAATTTTTACGGAATGGACATAAACACCATCGATGTCTCACAACAAAGAGCTTTTATTGGCAACTATAGAAAACTTGGATTGTTAAGAGGTAATAACTTGAGCATATTAGGCGATCAAAAGAAGTCCTATTTCTATAGATACGATAAAAAAACGAACGCATTAATCTCTGAAAATAGCAACTCTAAACGTTTACAAGATATTATTGATTATTACCAAACGAACGATTATAGATACAAAAACAAGTTGATGAATCATAAATAAGACGTGTCTTACTTTAAGGCTTTATCAAATGGAATTAAGGAAAATTTATATCAATTAAATAATGAAATGGAAAAAATCAACGAATCAACAAGTAATTTAAACAAGGTAGCGAAGATTACTTTGCTATTTTGGGTTATGAAAATCATCGCTACAACTTTAGGTGAAACTTTAGGCGATTTATTGGCACAGACACTCCAATTAGGCTATGCTTTTGGACTGGGAATTACAGGGGTGTTTTTTATTCTTGTATTATTTATCCAATTAAAGGCTAAAAAGTATGTTCCTATTTTGTTTTGGTTGGTTATAGTGGGCACAACAACCGTTGGCACGGAAGTATCAGATTTTATGGACAGAACGCTTCATCTAGGTTATCTGGCCGGTTCTTTAATTTTGATAACTTTGTTGCTAAACACATTATGGATTTGGCATAGAACTATTGGTAAAATTGAGGTTTATCCTATTTTCAATAGAAAAGTAGAACTATTTTATTGGACTGCAATTCTCTTTTCAAATAGTCTTGGTACTGCTTTTGGCGATTTTTTAAGCGATAATGTGGGATTGAGTTATTTGCAAGGTGCAATGGTAACAGCTGGAGTTATTATAATAGTTGTTCTGTTGCATTATGTAACAAAAATAAACTATATTATTTTGTTTTGGATTGCCTTCATCTTCACGCGTCCATTTGGTGCCACTTTCGGCGATTTGCTTACCAAACCCATTGCACAAGGTGGTTTAAATCTAGGTACAATTCCTGCTACTTTAATAAGTATTACTATTTTAGGGCTTTTGGTGTTTTACAGCCACAAAAAGAAATTGGATTAGAATGGAAAATGACATATTGAAAACGGTTAGAAGCTATTGCGAAGAATTATTGAATAAAAGCAGGTGTAAATCATTGCAATTCCATAATTACCAACACACTTTAAATGTTGTGCAAAGTGTTGAAGTAATTGCAGTAAAATCTCAATTAAGTGAAGAAGATTTAGAACTGGTTTTAATTTCAGCTTATTTCCACGATGTTGGAAATATCGAAACTAATAGACAACACGAAATGTTGAGCTGTTCTATCGCTCGAAAATTTTTGGAAAAAGAAAACTATGCGGAAGATAAAATTAAAACAATCGAAAAGATAATTTTGGCAACCGAAATTAATAGAGAACCAACCACCTTATTGGAGGAAATTATCTGCGATGCAGATTTAGCACATTTAGGAATGGCCTCTTTTTTAGAACAAAATCTTCAATTGCGAGAAGAATGGGCAAACTTTTTGGGATTGATATTTACTGATGAAGAATGGACGGATCTAAATCTTAAATTTTTAAAAACGCATCATTTCTATACAGATGTTGCTCGTGAACTTTTCGCCAAACAGAAATCAGAAAACATACTTAAGTTCCAACAAACAATTTTTAAATGACCTATGATCAATTGCTTGATGAGGTTCTGGAGTTGGCAAGTGATAATTGTTTGGTCCTTTGTTTTCAAAATATATTTCTTTTCAGATTATTCAAAATTATCTAACATAAAACCGATAAATTGAAAACTCAAAAATGATTAACAGTTCAAATTCGGTTATATCCATATATTATTTAAAATCAATCACCATTTCCCCTGAGTTAAAATCACCTATGTCTAAATACATTCCATTTGATCCTGCAAAATACTTAGATTTATTTCGCAACGCAATCTCTTCAAACAAATCATTTCTTAAGAATTGTATATTATCAATTCTTGACTGGTTATACTCTTTATTTAGTGACTTCAGCCTTCTTTTTATTTTCAATTCTACATTTTCTTTATCAGTTGATTCCTACTCATAAGCCAGTTCAGAAAAACAGATAAAATTGTAGGTTTCTTTACGTTCGCACATAGAATAAATCTTTCATATCCCAAAATACAGGTAAGACTTTGTACTTTTTGCGACTCTCAAATCTCAAGTCTAAAATCTCACAACTCAAAACTCAAAACTCTAAAACTTCCCACTAATCAATTTTGCCATTTTAATAACCTCATCTTTATTGACAGCTTCATCGGAGGAAGTTCTTAAATACACGTGAACCAAATACCCATCTGCCAGAAATGTAACTTGGCGTTTTTTGGCGCTCCATTTGGCCATTTCCCCAATTCCCTCAAGGCTTACACCATCTTTATAATAGGAGGTGGCTTGTTCAAATTGTTTATCGGTCATGTCCTTTAGCATAGTAATATACATCTCTTTAGGTTGACTGATACTCTTCTTTGTTTTTACAATTCCAGGAAGCTCAACAGTGCCAGAAAAAGGAACTGATTCCCACTTATACTTGCACATGGGAAAAGTTCTTTCCTTTTCCTCCATGGTAGTTTCTGCATCTGCTGGAATTCCTAAAGCGTCTTTAATTTCGGATTCGGATAGTATTTCGCAAGGAGAATCAATTTCAGATTTAAAAATGGAACTACTGATTCCTTCTTTTGATTTTTCAGAATTTCCACAGGAAATGTTTAGAATGAAGATTGTGAATAATAGAAGTGATCTTTTCATAATTTGGGGTTTTAGTTAGTAGCCCATAAATTACAAAATGCATCTTCCAATCGCAAACCTCAGCAAAACAAGATGTTGATGAAAGAAGAATTCATCAAAACAGTCTATCCCTTTTAGTGTAGAAATGACATTAAAAACGAAGAACATCCGTCTCAAATCTCATGTCTCATGTCTAAGAAAACCTATTTCCCACTTCTAAACCGCAATTGCTTAAAGCTTATCTTGTCGAAAGTAAGTCCTCCAACAATAAGGAAAAGCCCAATAATTGTTGGGAGTCCGATGGGTTCTTCCAACACAAAATAGATTACAACCAAAGATAAAAACGGCACCAAATAAACAAAATTACTCACCTTAGCAGCCGTAGTTGATTTTTTAAGGGCAATGGACCAGATAACAAAAGTAATCCCCATTTCGAAAAAGCCTACATATACGGCTCCTCCAAAAGATTTTAAGTCGATAAAGACTATTTCTGAAGTAAGGAGTATGGCAACAAGGATATATATAAACCCGAAGAAAAAATTGAGGAAGAGTTTACTGAGTTCATCGCGTTCATCTTTAATATTAAAAATCCAAAACAAGGCCCAGATAATAGCAGAAGCTAATCCGAAAATCACACCTTGCCCATTGGTAAACGATAGGTTAATCAGGTTTCCTCCAGTGGCAATAATTAGTACTCCAATAAAGCTAATGCCAATTGCGACTATATTTTTAAACCCTATTTTTTGTTTGAGCAAGGGCACCGCCAATAAACTGAGCATTATTGGCCAAGTATAATTAAGGGCCTGCGCTTCTTGGGCAGGCAACAGTTCATAGGCCTTAAACAAAACGATATAATACAAAAACGGATTTACGGCACCATAAAAAGCTGAATTCAGAAAAGCTTTTGCAGGGAGTTTAGCCAAATTAACATATTTCTTAGTGACTAACATGAGAATACTCAATGTCAATAAAGCAGTTGCAGAAGACCAAAACAGCAATTGTAAGAAGCTATAGCTTTGCAACGCTATTTTCATACTGGTTGCAACCGTACTCCATAAAACAACAGCGACGCCCGCATAGATATAGGCCTGTTTTTGATTTTTCATTTAAGTCTTATTAAGAAGTTTAAATGTATGATTTATAAAAAGACTGTCCAAAGAGTAGGCAACGTTAAAACACCATCTTATAAGGTCGTTCAATTATATCGTGTAATTCTTGAATTCCCATCAGTCTAACTTTCCTTAAAAACTCTTTTCCTTCAAAGAAAACCAATAAGGTTGGCGCAGAGAAAACACCGTACTCTCCAGAAACTCCAGGAGATTTATCAATTTCTATGTGAATAAATTTTGCAGCTGGAAATTCTTTAGAAAACAAGGCCTCCACTTTCGGTCTTAAAGCGTGACAAACCCCACAATTGTGCGCAGAAAAGTAAACCGCTACAGCTGGTTCCGATGCAATCAATTTATTTAAAGTTTCAACATCCATTGTTTAAAAATTTGTAACTTTTCAATTTTTCCCGTTAGAACTCCAGACTTCTCTTAAGAAATAGTTCTTATCGTTTGGCCTTAATATTCGTTTTTCAAAAAGTAATAATTTAGTCTACCATCTAATTGGTTTTGAAACAACTTGATAGTTAAACTAAAATATTCAAAGATAAAGATATGACTAAACGATTCTGTACTAATACTATAACGCATTCAAAACAGACTAAAAGTCTATTAGATTCGTGAAATCTATTTACGTCATCATTATAAGGAAAGAATGAACCGGCTAGCAGATTCGTGAAAATTAGTGCCATTCGAGGCTGAACTTTGGGCCCAAGTTAAAGTAAGTTCGAAACCTCGGAACTGTTTTCAATCCAACTATTCATTTTGAGAATCTTCGTTTTCATTGCTAGGATTGTTCATTCTAACAAAATTATAAACCCCTTTCCCTTCGGCGATTAACTTATCATTTTGAAATGCTTTCATTCTGGCAACAAGGATTCTATTACCAAACCGAATGATTTTACCTTCCACCATAATCGCTTCAGGTTCGGCGCCTCGCAGGTAATCTACTCTTAAATCGATAGTGGAGATTTTATCTTCAAGGGAAGTAAAATGCGTCGCGCCAATCACGCCACCTACGGAATCCATAACAGTTGCAATAACACCGCCGTGCCATCGGTTATTTCTAAAATCGCCCACCAATTCCTTTCTAAAAGGCACCGTAATCCTGACGAAATTTTTTTCGAGTAGTTCAATTTTTAATCCCAAAAACTTATGCATTGGGATGCTATCTTCAAATGTATATTTTATTAATTCAAAATTATCTTCGTGCATTTTAGCTCTATATTTTATAAGTCCCTATTTTCTAAATCTTTATATTTTTTAAAGTGAAGACTCTATTTTCAAATTCCTCCAAATGTAAAAATAAAGCCGCAATTACTATTCCTAGATGATGAAACAATGTTTAAGACTATTGAATCAAATATCCTTACTTAAGAAATAAAGAAGTAAATTGACTACTATTCCCAGCACCAAACTTTAGCAGAGATCAATATCTTTGTTTTTATAAATTCCAAAATCGATGCGCTTTCAATATCTCTTTCATTGTGGACTTTTCTTTATTCTCGCGCTTTTTGCAGCCACCTCTTTTGCCCAGCCAGGTGACTATTCACTTTATCAGGTTCCAAGCGATACCATTTGGGAAAAGAATCAAATCTTGGTTTTAAATGCTTCCAAGGATACTCTAGAAATAAGTAAAATAAAAAACGGAAAGAAACATGGAGTCCAAAAGCTATTTCGTGGCAATGGAAACTTGAGTGCCATCGCCCATTTCAAAAAAGGGTTGTTATCCGGTAAAAAAGAATATTTCCAAAGGGATGGATCCCGCCAAATAATTGAACATTACAAATCCATTCCGAAAGATGATAAGTCGGTGCTGGATGGAGTTCGAAAAGTCTATCAAAACGACGAGGTGCTAGTTGACAAAACCAACTATAAAAATGGAAAAAAAGATGGACAATATTGGCTTTATAATCCGAACGGAAGTCTGAGGGAAAAAGGGAGATTTAAAAACGGACTCCATATAAATAAAAAGAAAACTTATGATGCCAGCGGAATTCTACTGCGTGATGAGAACTTTATCATACATACCAACGAAGAAGGAAAAGAGGTCTCGGTTTTGGACGGCAGAATAAAATATTTTTATAATAACGGCAATATTTCGTCTGACTGTTATTACAAAAAAGGCAAGAAAGAAGGCATCTGTAAAGAATACAACAAGAACAAAACCAACTCTTTAAAATCTGAAATTTCCTATAAAAACGATTTGCAACACGGCCCTTACTCCAATTTCGGCTATGATGGAAAGCCACAACGTAAAGGAATATTCTACCAAGAAATAATGGTGAACGATAGCATTCTCAAAAATGTTTATGAGGGTGAAATAATTGTTTACCAACAAAACGGAATGAAAGAACGAGTGGAACACTGGAGAAATTATAAGAAAAATGGCCCACTGGAATCATTTTTTCATAAATCGGGAGAACTATATAAACGTGAAAACTACACGGACGATCTAAAAGATGGAATGGAAGAACGCTGGGACAAGGAGGGAAATTTAGTTTACCAAGCCTATTTTGAAATTGTAGAAGTGGACCAAAAGCGTATTTCTCAGCAAACGGGAACAGAAACAACTTGGCAGGATGGTGCATTGAAAAAAAAGGCCGAATGGAAAAACGGACTCTTAAACGGGGTTCTTAATGTCTATTATGCCAATGGTCAACTTGAAAAAACAATGTTTTATAAAGATGGCGTGCTCGACGGAAAACTTGAAAATTTTTATGAAAACGGTTCCCTTCATCAAGATTTCAACTATCAATCCAATGCAAAAGATTCTAAATATATAGGATGGAATAAAACCTACGACGAAAACGGAAAAATATCGCGAAGGTTTTATGCCAAAGGCGATGGAGATAATATCATAGAGGAAAATTTTGAGAATGGATTGCGAAAAAGTTTAAATGTAATCGGCGTATTTAAACTGGATTTTTTTCCAGAACAAAAACTCGCCGATGTACTTTGGATGAACAATTCTTCCCATCCGCTATATGGCTATGATTTTTTTAGCAACCAGCAACTCAGAAGGATTCACTTTATTGCCGAAGATGATTATAACCTACAAACGGCAAGTCTAACCCAAAATGGCAAAGTTGTTCAAGTATTAACGAATGGTAGATTTGAAGAAGAGAAGCAAAAAAAGCTAATTAAAACATCTGCCGAAATTACAAAAAAATCCAATCCGCAATGGTTTACTGAAGACTTGGTTACAACCGCCGAAACAAAAGGCAAACACCATTGGAAATATGCAGATGGCAGCCCATTTTTCAGCATTGAATTCGACAAAGGTTTACCAAATGGAAAATGGATAGTTTACGACGCTGTTTCCAAGGACACACTTATACATTATGAATTTGAGCACGGAAAACCGGTAGGAACTTGGTTGAAAAAGAAATCCGGAGGAATCGTAATGAGTAGCCAAGAATATTATCCAAATCATCGCGTAAAAGAAGCATTTCTATATGATGAATTTGGAAAACTAATTAGAAAATCCACCAACGACTCCTTAGGCAAAACCGATTTAAATTTTGAGTATTACCCAAACGGGAAATTAAAGGAATTGCAAAATTACAGCAACAACACCTCTCTTCATCTTGAGGCTACAGGTGACACGCTTTCCAGTAATTTGCTAAGTATAAGAAAAGATACTATTCGCATTTCGAAAAGTTTTTATTCGGGAAATAGACTGAGAAATGTTCGAGAAATAAACCTTCGAACTGGAGAAGGCGAATCAAAAGCTTATTTTGAAAACGGGCAAATGCGAACTTTTCATCAAATGAAAGATGACGAACCCAATGGTGTTTACGAACTCTATGATGAAGCAGGGAAGTTACTCACAAGAGGTCATTTTAAATCCAGAAAACGAGATGGGGAATGGATCAACTTCAATGTTAATGGAAAAGATGAAATATTGCATTATAATGAAGGGGAAATTATAATTTTTGCTGAAGATGAAGCCGATTGCGCTTGCTACGATAGATCTTTACCCAACGAGCAAATTAAGTTTGCCCAAACCCTATCATCAGTAAGTGATTATAAAAAAATTGCATCTTATTTCCCTGATTACCTTCTTCCTTTTGAAGACTTAAACTACGATAAGATTTTTTTTATCAATTTCCGCTCAGACAATGATCAAAGCGCGGGTCATTCAAGTATGAAACTACTTTTATTTAAAGAATTCTCATTTTACCTGCCGCTGGCCAAACATATTAAAATCAATCTCAATCCGTGTAAAACCGAAGGCTATATAAGTAACTTCGATGTCAATTTTAATTATTATTACAATAAAAACGAGATTATCTATGGAAGCCTTCAACCTAATCGGATTGCAATTAGTTTAGAAAACAGTCCTTTAAAAAGCTCCTCAAACAATAAAGAATTTACCGGCTACTTCGACACCAAATCCATTAATCTACGGAAGGAGAAACTCGATGTAAACTATGCAACTGATAAAAATGCCTGCTTTACCCCTGGCATCATAAAAGATTTTATTAAGGTAGAAGTAATAAAGGCAGAACCGCGAATAGAACCAGAATTGACTTCTTGGCATCCTCGAACTTCAGATTTTCCATTGATAAAAAATGAAATAGACAGGTTTTATGGTTTTGAAATCACAGAAGCTAAGCTACAATTCACTTACACAAACAATGAGAAAAATATCCACCTAAAAGCTAAGACTACTGAAATGTTAGCAGGTTCCAATTTTGTTGCCGCTGAAATAGAGATTGAAGGGAAAACAGCTGGTGAAAATAAATTCATTCCGAACAATTCAATCGAAATCATCAATTTTGAAGATTTAAAACGTTTTTTGGAAAGTAAAGGTTTCTACAGAATTCGAATCAACTTCAGTGAAGAAAAGCAAAAACTAATCCTTCAGTTTTATTCAGAAAATTAAGCAACTATGCAAAAACAATTTCTTCTTATTCTTGCATTTTTTGTCTTTCAAATTGGATCTGCACAGATATTAGATATTTTTAAAAATAAAAGCTACGAGGTTTCTTCCTATGTTTTAAAAGAAAAATTCGACAAAGATTATCTGCCATCTGAAATAGAAGGTAATCACGACAAATTGAAAGATGGAAATAAGGATTGGGAAAAAATTGATACGGAACTTAAAAAAATAGCATTAGAAAGAATTGAAAATGCAGTTTCATTCTTTGAAATAAACGCCAACATTAAGAAACAACTCCAGGTTACTAAGGATATCGCTATCAATTACCGCAAAGAAAATGAGTACGGAGAGCCCGTTTTTCAAAATTTGAAGATAAAGTTACTCAGCGTAGTCAACGATTTTGCGATTTATGCGTTGGAGTATCATTTTGAATCAAGGGATCAATCCAATTCTAGAACTTCTAAAAAACTTGTTGCAAGGTATTTTTATAGCGCAAATATAAATACAGGTTCCATTGAAAATATTGATATAAAACCTAATAAAGAACAACAAAAAATACTGGAAACGCTTAGTATTTCAGAATTCCAAAAAATCTATTTGCTGCAAACCGAAAAACTGGAAATGAATGATGTCGCGAAAATTCATAATCCGATTCAAGCTGACTCTTTATTCTCCAAAAAGATAGACTATTCCGAAGCTATTATTTTTCCTTATACTGCTGGCGTAATGCTTGAATTCCCAGATTATTCTGAGTCTTCAAAAATTTTGGATGGACAATCATTTCGGTTTTTATTAAAAGACAAGGATTTGGAAAGTTTTATCGCACAGTTTCCGAAATTCAAAAAATACTTTTCTCAGAATTTAAAACCCGCATCAAAAACCACCAAGGATAGACTGGCGGACGAACAAATATATTTGGACAAATTTAAATCTGGTCCGGAGGAATTAACGATTTTAAAACTATTTGATTTCGACAAAAAAATCTATGAAATGAAAATTGATAATTTTCAAATTTCTGATAAAGAAAAGAGATTTCAAGGTTCCAAAATATTTCTTTTTAATGAAGATGAGAGTATTCACTTAATTGAAAATAGAGATTCTAAGGGAGAAATACATTCCGAAGAAAAATTTACATACACTGATTTTCAAGAATTAGAAAGTGTGACAACTACTGGATATCGGAAAAACCTGACTCTTTATTATTACAAAAACCAGGAATTGATTTATTCAGAAATGATCGAACTTGAAAAACAAGGAAATCCATACGACTCTTACAAACAGACTGATTTAAAAATCCGACAACATCATCTTATCTATAACGACAAGTATCGCTATGACATTTCATTTAATCTTGTGGGTGACATTTCCGAGCGTATCAATGGTCGTCATAATTCAGAAAATATGGCTTGTGGAAATAGTCATTGTTTAATTTATGATTCAGAAGAAAGAGTTGTTGGAGTTAAAGCCATGAAAAATGGTTCTGTAGAGCTATTGACTGACGATGATGGAAAAATATTGGAAAGCTATTTTGACAGTAATAGACATCAATATTTTTTTACCTACGATGCTAAAAATAGACTCGAAGAAATAAAATATCTAGAAAGTGGAAATTTAAAAAATACTACCATTTATCAATATCACGAATCGACAGGAAGTCCTCTGAGCATTTTGAAAGAAGGTCAAACTACTAATGAGCAAGTATACAGCTTCAAATTTCGGGATTGACATAGGAATAAATCTTTTCAAATTGCATTTTATTTTTCATTCTCCCATTCTTCTCTAGTCAACGAATAAAAATTATGAAGCGTTCCATCATATTCAAATTCATTTCTTTTAATAAGCCCCACTTTTTTCAATATTGAGTTTGAAGCTATATGCGAAACATCAGCAATACCTACGATTTCTTTAAAATCTAATTTTGTAAATCCGTGATTTAAGGAAGCGATTGCAGTTTCTGAAGCATATCCTTTTCCCCAGTATTTTTTCAGAAATCGATATCCCAGATCATAGTATCCGGTTCTTTCATTTACAACATCGGTCACAAACTTAAACCCACTCCACCCAATAAACTCACCGCTTTCCTTTTCAACAACTGCCCATCTACCAATTCCATTTTCAATATATTGTTTTTGAATAAAGGCTATATTTATTTTAGCTTCGTCTAAAGAAGCAATCGGATTGTTTCCCAGAAAAGTATGCACTTCAGCGTCTGAGTCCATTTCAAACATGGCTTGAGCATCTTCAGCTATTAAATCGCGCAATAGCAGGCGATCTGTTTCTATGTGAATTTTCATTTTTTTAAGAGATTTGAGAAGGGAGATTTGAGATGTGAGTCTTGAGACGTACGACAAAAATAGTTTTAAAAAGTGATTCCCAGTTCTATTTTCTATTTTTGAATTTCTACTTTCTACTTTTATAAATTTCAAAGCATCTGTTTTCTTTCAAAATCCAGCAAGCTAATTTAAAAATACAGAACCATTTCACCTACAAATGAATAAAATTACTGACTTCTGAAACTGGACAATTAATCCATCACAAAAGTATTATACTGAACAGACTCCAAGTAACGAAATAACTATCTTTGCAAAATAGAAAATAACAACCTATTGTGCATTTTGATGAATATCATTCAATTTTGGTAAAATTTCAAGTTTTTTGCCTCTTATCCTAAAGGAAGAACTTGAAATTTCATCCATATTCCCTTTAGGGTTAGGGTAAAAATCGATGAAATGTTCAAAATGCACCACGGATAATAATAACAATAGTTAATAATTAATAACCAATGAACTACTTCTCCACCAACTTCACCCTCGGCATTCTTGGCGGCGGACAATTGGGCAAAATGATGCTTTATGAAACCCGCAAATGGGACATTCGTACACACGTTCTAGATCCCAGTGCCGAAGCACCCTGCCGAATAGCCACAGATTATTTTGAGCAAGGGGATTTAATGGATTTCGAAACTGTTTATAACTTCGGAAAAAAAGTAGATGTACTTACTTTTGAAATTGAAGGTGTAAATATTGAAGCATTAGAAAAGTTGGAAAACGAAGGCGTAAAAGTATATCCAAGCGCTGCTACCTTGCGAAACATTCAAGATAAAGGTGTACAGAAACAGTTTTACAAAGTACATAAAATCCCAACCTCTCCCTTTAAAGTTTACAAAGATAAAAACGATTTAAACGAAGCGATTGTACGCAAGGAGCTACATTTCCCTTTTGTTTGGAAAAGCTGCACTGGTGGTTATGATGGGAAAGGCGTTAGCATGATTAGGACTGAAGAAGATGTAATCCCACTTTCAGAAGGTTCTTGTATTGCTGAAAAACTGATTCCTTTCAAAAACGAATTGGCAGTAATTGTTGCGCGAAATCCTTCCGGGGAAGTGAAAACATATCCCGTTGTAGAAATGGAATTTCATCCCGAAGCCAATCAGGTAGAGTACGTAATCTGCCCTGCAAGAATAGACGATGCCGTTGCCAACAAAGCAAGAGCTTTAGCAACTAAAGTATCCGAAGCTTTTCAGCACGTAGGGCTTTTAGCCGTAGAAATGTTCCAAACCGAAGACGATGAAATTCTAGTAAACGAAGTAGCACCTAGACCTCATAACAGCGGTCATTACAGCATTGAAGCCAGCTATACCAACCAATTTGAACAACAGATACGAGCCATTTTAGATTTGCCATTAGGAAACACAGAAAGCAAAGTGGGCGGGATTATGGTCAACCTTGTGGGTGCAGAAGGACACACTGGACAAGTGGTCTATAAAAATATAGAAAAAATATTAGCCATGGAAGGCGTAACACCGCACATTTATGGCAAAAAAGAAACGCGACCTTTTAGAAAGATGGGGCATGTGACCATAGTAAACAAAGACTTGGACAAAGCACGAAAAATTGCGGAGCTGGTAAAGAAGACGATTGAGGTTATAGCCTCATAGCCTCTATCTCCCAAAGAGGGAAATGCAACTTGGCGGAATTTATGCCAAGTTCAAAAAACATATATTATCAGTAACAACACTTCAAATATCATTATTTATAAGACCGACGATGGTCTTTTGGACGTTCAAGTAAAATTGGACGAGGAAACAGTTTGGCTTTCCTTAAATCAAATTTCGATTTTATTTGATAAAGATAAATCAGTAATATCAAGACACATTAAGAATGTTTTTAAAGAAGGTGAGCTTGAAAGAAGTTCAGTTGTTGCAAAAAATGCAACAACTGCTTCTGACGGGAAAACATATCAAGTTGAGTTTTTCAATCTAGATGTAATCATTTCAGTTGGTTACCGAGTAAATTCCAAAAAAGGAACCCAATTCAGGATTTGGGCTACAAACAAACTAAAGGATCATCTCATTAAAGGTTATTCGATAAACGAGAAACGTCTTAAACAACTCCAACAAACAATTCAGCTAGTAAAACGCGCATCGAAACAAATATCTAATACAGACGAAGCGCAAGGTTTGATGGAAGTACTTTCTGACTATTCCAGAGCACTAGACATATTGGATGATTATGACCATCAAAAACTATTAAAAACAGTTACAGACAGAGAAGTAACATTCAGCATTGACTATGACGAAGCAATAAAGGCAATTGAAAAGTTAAGAATAAAATTTGGCGGCTCCAGTTTATTTGGAAATGAAAAAGACCAATCGTTTAAAAGCTCCATTGCTGTAATAGATCAAACATTTGATAATAAAGACCTCTATCCAAGTTTAGAAGAAAAATCTGCTAACCTACTGTATTTAGTAGTTAAAAATCATTCATTTACAGATGGAAACAAACGGATTGCCGCATGGCTGTTTGTTTGGTACTTAGCAAAAAACAACTTTCTTTACAATGAAGACGGATCAAAAAAGATAACAAACAATACACTAGTTGCCTTAACTTTGATGATTGCCGAAAGCAATCCCGCGGAAAAGGAAATGATGATTAACGTAATCATTAATTTAATGAATACTAAAGAATAACAAGTAGACACAAATTCAAATGTCCATCTTTTGGAATTTGGAATTTAAAAATTTGGAATTTATGAACAAAGTAGCAATAATAATGGGAAGCACCAGCGACCTGCCAGTAATGCAGGACGCGGTAGACATCTTAAAAGAATTTAATATTGAAGTGGAAATAGACATCGTTTCTGCCCACCGAACCCCCGACAAACTTTTTGATTACGGGAAAAACGCCCATACCCGCGGAATTTCAGTAATCATTGCTGGAGCAGGTGGCGCGGCACACCTTCCTGGGATGATCGCTTCGCTTTCGCCATTGCCCGTAATTGGCGTTCCTGTAAAATCCAGCAATTCTATAGATGGCTGGGATAGCGTGCTTTCAATTTTACAGATGCCAGGCGGTGTTCCTGTTGCAACAGTAGCACTTAACGGTGCAAAAAATGCTGGTATCTTGGCCGCGCAAATTCTAGGAGCTTCTGATAAAGCTGTTTTAGATAGAATTATCGCCTATAAAGAAGAATTGAAGATTAAGGTTGAAGCCGCTTCAAAAGAATTAAACAAATAGTTTCAAAAAAGTTTCCCGCAGATCTCTCAGATTTTCGCAGACTTTTATTCCATATATTTTCTGCGAAAATCTGCGTAATCAGCGGGCTAAAAATTACACTTGATAATGAACAATCCACTTTTCGAAAAATACAATACAGCCCCATTTTCCCAAATAGAAAACAAACATTTTCTTCCGGCAATCAGCACACTGATTACGATAACAAAGACCGAAATAGATAAAATCACTTCAAATTCTGAAGCACCAACTTTTAAAAATACGATAGAGGCTTTAGAAAACACAGGAGAAAAACTAGCAAGGGCAACTAGCATTTTCTTCAATTTAAACTCTGCGGAAACCAATGATGAAATTCAAGCAATAGCACAGGAGGTTTCACCATTGCTTACAGAATTTAGTAACGACATGTTGCTGAACGAAGCTTTATTCGAAAGAATAAAAACCGTTTATACCCAAAAAGACGAACTAGATCTTTCCGAAGAACAGCACATGCTGCTCGATAAAAAATACAAGTCCTTTTCAAGAAACGGCGCAAACCTTTCCGAAGAAAAGAAAACGGAGTTGCGCAAAATAGACACTGAACTTTCTAAACTCAGTCTTAAGTTTGGCGAGAATGTTCTGGCGGAAACTAATAAATATGAGCTTTATATTACAGATTTAGAAGATCTTTCGGGTCTTCCCGAAGGAGTAATTGAAGCTGCCGAACAAACGGCTAAAGAACACGGAAGAGAAGAAGGTTGGGTTTTTACTTTGGATCACCCAAGTTATGTGCCGTTCCTTACTTATGCGGACAATCGTGAACTTCGCCGAAAATTGGCCATTGCATTTGGCGCCAAGGGTTTTCACAATGATAAATTAGACAACCAGAAAAATGTGTTGCAGATTGCAAATCTACGTCACAAACGTGCTGTGTTGTTAGGCTATAAAAGTCACGCCCATTTTGTTCTTGAAGAACGGATGGCCGAAACTCCTGAAAAAGTAAAATCATTTTTAAATGAACTGCTTGAAAAAGCAAAACCAGCCGCACAAAAAGAGTTTGAAGAATTAACGGCTTTTGCAAAAGAACTAGATGGTATCGATCACTTAGAGAAATGGGATGGTGCTTATTATTCCGAAAAACTAAAACAAAAGCGCTTCAATCTAGATGATGAAAAGCTAAAGCCTTATTTTGAATTAAAGAATGTTATTCAAGGGGTTTTCACCGTTGCTGAAAGGCTTTACGGACTTCATTTTGAAGAAGTACAAAACATCGATAAATATCACAAAGACGTAAAAACCTACGAAGTTAAAGATAATGACGGGGAATTGGTTGCTATCTTTTATGGCGACTTCCACCCAAGAGCTGGAAAACGAAATGGAGCTTGGATGACTGTTTATAAACCTCAGCAAATAAAGGAAGGTAAAAACGATCGACCACATATTTCCATAGTTTGTAATTTCACAAAACCTACAGCGAGTAAGCCTTCACTTCTAACCTTTAATGAAGTAACAACCTTGTTTCACGAATTTGGCCACGCGCTACATGGGATGTTGGCAAACACTCACTACCCTAGCCTTTCTGGCACAAGCGTATATTGGGATTTTGTGGAATTACCAAGTCAGATTTTAGAAAACTGGTGTTATGAAAAGGAAAGTTTGGAACTCTTCGCCAAACATTATAAAACCGGAGAAGTTATTCCGATGGAATACATTGAAAAAATTAAGGAATCCGCTACTTTTCATGAAGGAATGGCAACGCTACGCCAACTGAGCTTTGGATTATTGGATATGGCTTGGCACGGCCAAGATCCTTCAGGAATAACAGATGTAAAAGCTTTTGAAGTTGCTGCCTTTGACGACACCCAACTTTACCCAGATGTGAAATGGAATTGCATGAGTACTTCGTTTTCACATATATTTCAAGGGGGTTATTCGGCAGGATATTATAGCTATAAATGGGCTGAAGTGTTGGATGCAGATGCATTTGCATATTTTCAAGAGGAAGGAATTTTCAACAAAACCGTGGCAGACAAATTTAAAAAATTTGTGCTTTCACAAGGTGGAACTCAGGAACCAATGGAACTTTATACTCAATTCCGCGGACAAGAACCAGATCCAGAAGCACTTTTAAAACGTGCGGGATTAGTCCCCCCAACCACCTAAGGGGGAGAATGAAAAAGACCTAACAGGCGTCATTGCGAGGAACGAAGCAATCTCCTGTTAGGTTTTTTCCAAATGTCTCCTGACACTAGTTCAAAATAAACTTCTTCGTTAAGGTATGCCCGTTTTCTAAAGCAAACTGCGCAATATAGAAACCTTTTGCAAATTGTTGAAGTTGCAAGCTTCCATTTTCATTATTCACTTTTTCTGAATAGATTCTTTGTCCGGCAACATTATAAATGGCAATGGCTGTCACATCTGATACCTTATTGTTTAAACGATAATTCAAACTTTTATCCTTCACATAAACAGTAATTGCTTTTTCAGAAAAATCATTCACTGAAAGCGTTTCTGGCTTAGCTGCTTCAATAAGAAATTCTAAGCCTAGTTTTGTAAATTTAGTTGCGTGATCCGGGGTATTAAAAAAGGAATATAGATCGTTAGAACTGTGGATATTAGGGTTGTCTTGACTCATTGCAGCCTCAAATGGGAAAGCCGCGTCATAGCCATTTGCCGCCCAACTAGCATGATCTGAACAACCATAACCGCATTCGGTTGTGGCATATCTAAAGTTATGAGCGCCGTTGGCGTTGTAATGATCCATCAACGCGAATAAATAGTCGTTTAAAGTTGAACTATTATAATAATCGGTAGTTATATAAATATCTCTGCTGGAACCTTTATAACCTGTCATATCAAATTGCACATACGCGGCCACATTTACACCGTTATCTGCATATTCCTCCGCTATTTCTGCAGAGCCTACAAGACCCTGCTCCTCGGCAGCAAAAGCCATGACCTCAATAGTTCTATTAGGCACAAAGTTTTTGGCCAAAAGCACGCGCACCATCTCGTTAAGCGAGGAAATTCCTGAAGCATTATCATCGGCTCCGGGAGCATCATTTTTATCCCCTTGTGAAGTTGAATCTATATGTCCACCAATAATCACAAATTCGTCTGGAGTATTTGCTCCATCAATAGTTAGAATTACAGAAGGCATCGGCGTATTGACGTGATTATAAATTCGTGTATGAATATCCGTTCTTCCAGAAGCCAAAATCCACGCATCCCATTTTGCCTGCTGATCCATAACCGCCTGCTCTGCTTGTGGTTTTGTGTGGTAACGTGTGCCATAAGCTTGTAACAGCAAAATGTTATCCTCAATATTCTGACTATCAACCAAATCTAGACATTCGTTTACAAAAGCATCTTCAGTAATGGAGTAGTCCAAGACTGAAGGTCTGCGCTGCAACTGATTTAAAGCCGAAAGCGCTTTTTCTTCAGAAGCTTTAAAGATATAGCCAGGACCATGGGTTTGCACATTGTCGTGAATGTGATGTGCCACTTCTTCAGAAATAAAAACAGCAGATTGATTGTTTTCAGTTTTTAAAATCTGTACATCATTAGGATAGAGCGTTTTAAAAGATGCCGCATCTTCCGCATCCATAGTAGCATAAATAGAATTGCCGTTTTGGGCAATAGCAGTCAGTGTAAATAATAGGAAGGAAAATATTCCAATAGTAATTTTTTTCATCGAGAAGGTTATATAATTTGTGCCGTAAAAATAAAATTTCTCACTAATATATCATTGAATTATAAAATTTTAACTGTTTTTTTTATAAATATTTAAATACAAAAGCGTGTAGTTTTCGTATATCTTGCGCTAACTTCATTACTTTTATAATAGATTAAAACTATCATTCTGGAACTATTAAATCCTGACCACTGGGTCGATAAATATGCCGATTATCTCTATAACTACACCATAGTTAGGGTTAATGACCCTATTGTTGCCCAAGATCTGATTTCAGAAACTTTTTTAGCAGGCCTCAAATCGAAAAACAATTTTAAGGGGGAAGCCACCGAACGCACTTGGCTTATTTCAATTTTAAAGCGAAAAATAATTGACTATTACCGAAAAAGAAGCTCGAAAAAAGGAAGGACTGAGGTTCATATTTCCTATAAAGATGAAGGTTCCGAAGGCGATTGGCTTGAAGAAAACGCCGCAGATCCATTCGATAAAAATGCGCAGGACAAGATGGAAAATGAAGAACTTGGTCTTGCTATTCTGGAATGCTTAGATAAACTCAGCGAAAAACAAGCCGCAATCTTTAGAAAGAAAACCATCGAAAACCAAGATACCGATGCCATTTGTAAAGAATACAATATTACGCCGTCTAACTTATGGGTAATAATTCATCGAGCACGAAAATCATTAATCGAGTGTTTAGAGAAAAACTGGTTCAATTAAAGTATTAATATGAGATTTTTTTTAAAATGTAATGAAGCGGCTCATGTCTGCGATAAAAGCCAGTATAATGAGGCGGGATTTTGGGATATAGTCATCTTGAAAATGCATTTAGCAATTTGTAAACTATGCCGTAATTATTCCAAACAGAATGTAAAACTTACCGACATCATAGCGGCCTCAAAACTAAAAACACTTCATCCAGAAGAGAAACAGCGCCTGAAGATGCAACTTCAACAAGAGATGAATACTACACCTAAACCCTAAAATTTTTCCAAAAGCAAAAACAATAAAAACCAAAGAATAGGCAAACCTTCTACCCAAAAAGAGGCAAAATATCGTTTTTGATCGGCTTTTGAAATAATCAACACCCACCCCAAAATTGCACAAAAAACTAAGAGACTTGCAATATAAGCTATCTGAGAATCCTCTTTAAAAAATTCAAAAACGATACAGAGTAATAGAATTGCTTCTCCTAACATCTTAGTATTCCAAATCCCCAACTGTTGTGGCAAGGTCTTAAGGTTAAGTGGATCATAAGGCACATCCCGAATTTCAAAAGGTAAAATAAGCGCAATAACAATTAAAACACGTTGAAGAAAAGTAAGCAATACATCTCCAGAAACTGGCATTTCTGAAGCTACAACGGGAACAATAACAGTTACTCCCGCCCAGACAAAGCCAACTACAAAGATTTTTATTCCGGAAAGGCTCCTAAGATTTTTATTATGAATCAATGGCACCGCATAAAAAAAAGTTGCCAAACTAAACAAACCAGTTATTAACAATACCTGGATTGAAAGACGAAAAGCAACAATGCCAAGCAAAATAAAAGAGACGGCTGAAAAGATCTGGATCGTTTTCAAAGAACGCGTCAATCTGTGATGATGAAGCCCTGCTACTTTAGAATATTTCACAAAATTATAGCCGGTTAAAGTCCCAAAAAATACAAATGCCCACAGCGCCGGCGGTATGGTCAATTCATATTCCATAACAGTGATGGCCAAAAATGCTAGGACAGCTAGCGCAACATGAATGCTACTGTTTATATAAAAATCGAAAACGCCGATTAAAGGCTTCATAAATTCAAGAATAGCTAGAGTATTTGCAGGGTTTAAATTTAGTTGAAAAATTATGTTTTTCAATGACTTAAAAGCCTATAAATTCACCTTAAAAATTGTAATTTTGCACCGTTTTGTCAATTATTGATTTACTCTAGTTGACCGAGCACAAAACGGAAAAGTAATAAAAAAATATCCGCGGAAGTTTATATTGTACTAAGAACAGGCTGCGGCGAAATACAGCACAACTATGAATACAGATTCTTTTGCTTTAAGGCATATCGGTCCCCGGGAAAGCGACCTTCCCGAAATGCTTGAAATCATTGGTGTAAAATCACTTGACCAACTTATCTTCGAAACAGTTCCAGATGACATTCTGCTAAAAAAAGCACTCAATTTGGAAACAGCAATGAGTGAGCAGGAGTATCTTGAGCACATTACAGAGCTATCTTCAAAAAATAAAATTTTCAAAACTTACATCGGTTTGGGTTATAATCAATCCAATATACCGCCAGTAATTCAAAGAAACGTTCTTGAAAACCCGGGATGGTACACGGCCTACACGCCATACCAAGCTGAGATTGCCCAAGGCAGACTGGAAGCGTTACTGAATTTCCAAACTATGGTTTCAGATTTAACCGGAATGGAGCTGGCAAATGCCTCTCTTCTCGATGAATCTACAGCCGCAGCCGAAGCCATGTCACTGCTTTTTGCCGTTCGGGAAAAAGAAAAGAAAAAGAACAAGGCCTCCAAGTTCTTTGTTTCTGACGATATATTTCCGCAGACACTTGCTATTCTGCAAACCCGTTCAGAACCTATTGGTGTAGAATTGGTTGTAGGCAATCACGAAGAGTTCGATTTTTCAGAAGAATTTTTTGGCGCAATTATTCAATATCCTAGCAGAACAGGAAGAGTTCACAACTATAAGGATTTTATTGAAAAAGCAAATGCCAACAATATAAAAGTTGCCGTTGCAGCAGATATTCTAAGCCTTGTATTGCTGGAATCTCCAGGCCATTTTGGCGTTGATGTGGTTGTTGGAACTACTCAACGATTTGGAATTCCACTTGGTTATGGAGGGCCACATGCTGCTTTCTTTGCTACAAAAGATGAGTACAAACGCAATATTCCGGGAAGGATTATTGGCGTAACAAAAGATACTGACGGAAATAGAGCCCTACGTATGGCTCTTCAAACCCGCGAACAACACATTAAACGAGACAGAGCGACTTCAAATATTTGTACTGCGCAAGTTTTATTGGCCGTTATGGCAGGAATGTATGCCGTTTATCACGGTCCTGAAGGCTTGAAATATATTGCCCGTAAAGTGCATAACGGAGCCACAACGCTTGCAAATGCTTTGGAAAAACTAGGTTTTGAACAACTAAACGAAACTTATTTTGACACCATCGCAATAAAGACCGATGCTACGAAAATTAAGTTCTTGGCGGAAGCGAAAGAGGTGAATTTCTATTACCCAGACAACGAAACGGTTTCAATCTCCATAAACGAAACCACAACCGTAAAAGACCTCAACAAGATTCTTGCAATTTTTTCCGAAGCAATCAAAAAAGATTTCCTAAAAATCACAGAACTGGAAACCGGAAACAAAATCCCTCAGGAAGTAGCTCGTAAAACCGAGTTTATGCAACAGGAGGTTTTCAACAAATACCACAGCGAAACCGATATGATGCGTTACATCAAAAAACTGGAACGCAAAGATCTTTCGTTGAACCATTCTATGATTTCATTGGGTTCTTGTACCATGAAACTGAATGCCGCTGCCGAAATGCTTCCGTTAAGCGACCCAATGTGGGGCAACGTGCATCCTTTTGTTCCGGTGGAACAAGCTGAAGGCTATCAAATAATTTTAAAGAAACTAGAAAAACAACTTACTGAAATCACTGGTTTTTCAGGCACTTCGCTGCAACCAAATAGTGGTGCGCAAGGTGAATTTGCTGGCTTGATGGTTATTCGTGCCTACCACGAATCTCGTGGAGAAGACCATAGAAACATTTGTTTAATTCCATCTTCTGCTCACGGAACCAATCCCGCAAGCGCCGTGATGGCAGGAATGAAAGTAGTGGTTACCAAATCTACCGATGAAGGAAATATTGACGTTGATGATCTTCGCGAAAAAGCGATAAAATACAAAGACAATCTTTCCTGTTTAATGGTTACCTATCCCTCAACTCATGGCGTTTATGAATCCGCAATTCGAGAAATTACAGGTATCATTCACGACAATGGTGGACAGGTTTATATGGATGGTGCAAATATGAATGCACAAGTTGGCCTGACACATCCCGGAGCAATTGGCGCCGATGTTTGTCACTTAAATCTTCATAAAACCTTCGCTATCCCTCACGGTGGCGGTGGACCAGGCGTTGGACCTATTTGCGTTGCAAAGCAGCTTGTTCCGTTTTTGCCTTCAAACCCTATAATAGCTACCGGTGGAGATAAAGCCATTTCGGCAATTTCAGGCGCGCCTTATGGCAGCTCTTTGGTATGTTTAATAAGCTACGCCTACATCTGTATGCTTGGTGTAAATGGTTTGAAAAAAGCTACCCAACACGCCATCTTGAATGCCAACTATATCAAAGAAAGACTGAGAGGACATTACGAAGTATTATACGCTGGAGAACGCGGTCGTGCAGCTCATGAAATGATTGTGGATTGTCGTCCATTTAAAGCAAAAGGAATTGAAGTAACGGACATTGCAAAACGCTTGATTGACTACGGCTTCCACTCGCCAACGGTATCTTTCCCAATTGCAGGAACCTTGATGATAGAGCCTACGGAAAGTGAGAGCAAGATGTCTTTGGATCAATTCTGTGATGCGATGATTTCTATCAGAAAAGAAATAGAAGCAGCCGATAAGGATAATCCAAACAATGTGTTGAAAAATTCACCACATACCATGCAAATGCTGACTGCAGATGAATGGATTTATCCATATACTAGACAAGAAGCAGCATTTCCGATAGAATATGTTTCAGATAATAAATTCTGGCCATCAATTAGAAGAGTAGATGATGCCTATGGCGACAGAAACCTAATTTGTACTTGTGACCCAATTGAAGCCTATATGGAAGCTTAAGGAATAGTATTCAGTGGTCAGAGGCCAGTAATCAGTGTAGAAACAAAGTTTAATTACTTACAATTACTCACTGACTCCTGCATACTGACCACTGATTACTGAATTTTCCGTATTTTTAACGAAACTTTTACTTTATGAATGTCAAAATTACAGGCATAGGCAGTTATATTCCGAGCGAGATTGCAAAAAATGAACAATTTGGCAACCATCATTTTTACAATGAAGATGGATCACGTTTTGGCCAAGAGAACGAAACCATCATTGAAAAGTTTAAAGCCATTACTGGAATTGCGGAACGCAGATACATTCCTAAAACTTTAAACACTTCAGACATTGCATCTTTTGCGGCAGAAAACGCCCTTAAAGATTCCGGTATTAATAAGGAAGAACTGGATTATATTATTGTAGCGCATAATTATGGCGATGTAAAACACGGTTCTGTACAAAGTGACACTGTGCCCAGTATTGCCACTCGTGTAAAACACAATCTTAAAATTCAAAACCCAAGTTGCGTAGGTTACGATATGCTTTTCGGCTGTCCAGGATGGATTGAAAGCATGATCCAGGCCAATGCATATATAAAATCGGGAATAGCCAAAAAATGCTTGGTGATTGGTGCCGAGGCACTTTCCAGAGTGGTAGATCCGCACGATCGCGACTCGATGATTTACAGTGATGGAGCTGGCGCCGCTATTGTTGAAGCCACAGATGAAGAGGGTGGAATTCTTAGCCATATAAGCGCCACGTATGCTTTTGATGAGGCGCATTTTATCTATTTCGGTGAAAGCAACAACCTAGAAAAAAAAGACAATCGCCGCTATATTAAAATGTACGGTAGAAAGATTTATGAATTCGCCTTAAACCACGTGCCAGACGCTATGAAAACTTGTCTGGAAAAAAGCGGATATGGAATCGATGACGTCAAAAAAATCCTGATCCATCAGGCAAACGAAAAAATGGACGAGGCCATCGTAAACCGTTTTTATAAGCTATACGGCAAAGCCACGCCAGAAAATATTATGCCAATGAGTATAGACAGACTGGGCAATAGCAGCGTAGCAACCGTACCCACGCTTTATGATTTAGTGTTAAACGGTGAACTAAAAGGACATTCACTTCAAAAGGGTGACGTCATTATTTTTGCTAGCGTTGGCGCAGGGATGAATATTAATGCGATTGTTTATAAGGTTTAAAAAAAAGACTTAAGACTAAACGACTTAGAACGTAAGACAAAATGTTTTAGACTTCATAAGTGACATATCCTAAGTCTGCATCAAAATATTATACGATTAAGAAACCAAGTCAATGTACGAAGGCCAATTTCCAAAGAAAAGATACAAGCACACCTTAAGTTTTTTAAACGAAGTTATTTCTAAAGAAGAAAAAATTCTCGATCTGGGTGTTCCGAATCCTTTTTCAGAAATCTTATCGAAAGAAGGTTTTAAGGTTACCAATTCCAAAGGAGAAGATCTGGATCTTAAAACAGCTATTGTAAAAACAGAAGAATATGATGTTGTTACCGCTTTTGAAATCTTTGAACATTTAGTTTCTCCCTTCAATGTTTTAAAAGATATTCAAGCCAAAAAATTAGTCGCTTCTATTCCCTTAAAACTTTGGTTCGCCTCAGCATACCAAAGCAAGACGGACAAATGGGACCGTCACTACCACGAATTTGAAGATTGGCAATTTGACTGGTTACTGGAAAAAGCGGGATGGCGAATTGTAAAAAGTGAAAAATTTACAAATCCAATTAAGAAAATCGGAATACGTCCTATTCTACGAAGGATTACGCCGCGCTATTACTTGGTATATGCAGTAAGAGATTAATGGATTTCTACATCGTCATACCTGCCCATAATGAAGAAGTATTTATTGGCGACATGCTCCAGTCATTTGTTGGACAAACCCTACTTCCAAAAAAAGTAATAGTTGTGAACGATGCTTCCACAGACGGCACACAAAGAATAATTGATCAATTTTCAGAAAAATACCAATTTATTAAAGGGATCTTTCACAACTCAGATAAACTTCATGAGCCGGGAAGCAAGGTAATAAACGCTTTTTATAAAGGCTTAGAAACACTAGATACTGAATTCGACATTATTTGCAAATTTGATGCAGATTTAATTTTTCCAAAGGATTATTTAGAAAAAATAGCTCTAGCTTTCAAAAACGATCCCGCAGTAGGAATCGCGGGAGGCTTTTGTACTATTGAAAAAGATGGCAATTGGATTGTGGAAAACCTCACGAACAAAGACCATATTCGAGGAGCTTTAAAAGCCTATCGAAAAGAATGTTTTCAAGAAATAGGCGGACTCAAAAAATCCATGGGCTGGGACACCGTAGATGAACTCCTCGCCCAATTTCACGGATGGAAAGTAAAAACATATCCTTCACTTCAGGTAAAACACCTAAAACCGACTGGAAAGGTTTATACTGAAGCCGCAAAATACCGACAAGGTGAAGCTTTCTATAAAATGCGTTATGGATTCTCGCTCACCCTGATTGCTTCAGCCAAACTCGCTTCAAAAAAACAAGATTTCCGGTTTTTTAAGAATTGTATCGAAGGCTATCAAAAAGCTAAAAAAAAGAAACTGGATTATATCGTTTCCGAAGAAGAAGGAGAATTTATAAGAAAACTGCGCTGGCGCAAAATTCGAAAAAAACTCGGCTTCGATACATTTTGAAAGTTTACCTATTCCTCTCAATATATATAAATGGTCTGCTTTCAAAACACTCAGCCACCGTTGATCAGAATTTACTTTTCTATTTTAGCCCTGTTTAATTAGAAATAGAATTTTCTGATTTAGATTTTAAATTACTGGGGCTGCCAACTGCAACTGCCAACTTTTTTATCATTTTCGATTTCGATTTCGATTTCACCTTCAACTTCATCTTCAACTTCAACTTCATTTCAAAATCTATTATATTGCCTATTTTTGCAATAAAAACAAACTACAATGAATTTTAAGCTTTCCCTTCTCGCGCTTCTCTTATCATTTTCCGTAATTACAACATCTTGCATTTCAGTAAAAGTTAGTGACAATACTGTTTCAGCTGTTTCTTCTGAAGTAAGAAAACCAAAGAACATCGTCCTTCTTATTGGTGACGGAATGGGCTTGAGTCAGGTTTCTGCTGCTATTTATTATAAAAAAGATGGAAAGCCAAATTTTGAACGCTTTAACACCATTGGACTCAGCAAAACCTCATCTTCAAGCGACTTGGTTACCGATTCTGCAGCTGGAGCTACGGTTTTTTCCGCTGGAGTAAAAACATATAACGGCGCAATCGGCGTTGACAAAGACACTATTGCCGTGCCAACAATCGTGGAACAACTTTCAAAAGAAGGTTATAGCACTGGGATTGTTGCCACTTCTTCCATTCAACACGCAACGCCTGCAAGTTTTTATGCGCACGTAAAATCGCGAAGATTTTATGAAGATATTACCGCTTTTGCACCTAACAGCGGCGTCAACTTTTTCGCAGGCGGTGGGTTAAAGTTTTTCAACGATAGAAAAGATGGAGAAAATCTTTTAGATGATATGAAAGCAAAAGGATATGATGTCTTTACTGATAAACTTCCAAAAACTCCAAGTAGAAACAATGAAATAATCCTTCTTGCTGAAGACGGAATGCCAAAAATGAGCGAAGGTCGAGGTGATTTTTTGCCAAATGCCACAAAACTGGCACTAGAAAAATTATCTAAAAACGAAAAAGGGTTTTTCCTGATGGTTGAAGGTAGCCAGATAGACTGGGGCGGTCATGCCAACGATGCCGACTATTTAATTGAAGAGCTTTTGGATTTTGACAAAACCATTGGGGAAGTTTTGGATTTCGCCAAAAAAGACGGAGAAACTCTTGTAATTGTAACCGCTGATCACGAAACTGGCGGTTTTACACTTGCTACCGATGGTAAAAATTACAATAAAATTAAACCTACTTTTTCCACAACAGGTCACTCTGGAACTATGGTTCCTGTTTTTGCAGAAGGTCCTGGAGCTTCACTTTTCAACGGAATTTATGAAAGCAACGAGATTTATCATAAAATGAAAGCGCTTTTGGCGAAATAGATGAACAAGGTTGCAGGTTTCGGTACTAATTTCAGCTTTGCTGCGCACGCTGAAATTCACTCAACCACCTTTGACTGTTAACCTATTTAATATTACGATAGATAAGGCTTGGCTGCGATGAAATTCACGCAACCACCTTTGATTGTTAATCGATTTAATATTTTGGTTTAGAATGTTTACGCTGGAGCTCAAGCAACTACATTGAAGATGAAATTTTGTCGCTAATTTACAGCACTGTCTCGCTACCGACTACGGACCAAAGACTACCGTCTACCAACTATCCGTCGAAATCTTTTTTCTTAACGCGCTTTTTTGATTTCAGTGCTGTAATTTTAGTATTTTAGCCGTAGCTATCGTTTTTATGAAGTATATACAAGATATTGGATCTTATTTTTTAATGCTTAAGAAGGTGTTTGGTAGTTTTACCAAAACGTCGGTTTTAAAGCATTTGATTTTTAAGGAAATTAACGACCTGATTATCAGCTCATTAGGCATCGTTTCGTTTATCTCCTTTTTTGTGGGCGGGGTTGTTGCAATCCAAACTGCATTAAACATGGATAACCCTATTATTCCTGATACTTTAATTGGTTTTGCCACCAGGCAATCTGTAATATTGGAATTTGCCCCTACATTTATTTCTATTATTATGGCGGGGAAAGTTGGATCGTTTATCACTTCTAGTATCGGCTCTATGCGCGTTACAGAACAAATTGACGCCTTGGAAGTAATGGGAGTCAACTCGCTAAACTATTTAGTTTTTCCAAAAATAGTTGCTTTAATGTTCTACCCTTTCTTAATAGTAATCGCTATGTTCCTTGGGATTTTAGGCGGTTGGGTTGCAGGCGTGTATGGTGGTTTTAGCAGTTCATCAGACTTTATAGCTGGAGTACAGCAGGATTTTATACCTTATCAACTATTTTATGCGTTTTTTAAGACCTTCGTTTTTGCTTTCATTCTAGCAACAGTTCCTTCTTGGCAAGGATTTTATATGAAAGGTGGCTCCTTAGAAGTAGGTAAGGCCAGCACAAATTCCTTTGTTTGGACCAGTGTTCTTATTATTGCTTCAAACTTTATAATAACCCAACTTCTTTTAAGCTCATGATAAAAATTGAAGACGTACATAAAAGTTTTGGGGACGAAGAGATCCTAAAAGGAATTTCCACTGAATTTGACAAGGGAAAAACCAATTTAATTATAGGTAGAAGTGGTAGCGGTAAGTCCGTTTTGCTGAAATGTCTTATCGGTCTCTTTAAACCTGAACAAGGCCGTATTTATTATGAAAACGAAGCCATCCAAGACATGGATGATGACAAGCAACGAAAGCTACGCGAAGAAATAGGTATGCTATTTCAAGGTGGAGCCCTCTTTGATTCTATGAATATTGAAGAGAACGTGATGTTCCCATTACGCATGTTTACAAAACAGAAGAAATCTGATATGGTAGCACGCGTAAATGAAGTTCTAAAACGTGTAAACCTTGAGAACGTAAATAAAAAGTTTCCAGCAGAAATTTCTGGAGGGATGCAAAAACGAGTTTCAATTGCTCGCGCTATTGTAAATCAGCCAAAATATCTATTCTGTGATGAGCCTAACTCAGGTCTTGACCCTAAGACAGCCACTTTGATAGATAATCTAATTCAAGAAATTACGCACGAGTATGATATTACTACAATTGTCGTAACACACGACATGAACTCCGTGATGGAAATAGGTCAAAAAGTAGTGCTACTTAAAAACGGTAAATTAGTTTGGCAAGGAGATAACGAAGAGATCTTTAAAACCGATAATGAAGACGTCACTAGTTTTGTGTATTCCTCAAATCTTTTCAAAAAAATCCGTGAAGTACAGCTAAAAGAAGGATAAAAAACTACTGATATTCCAAAACCTGAAGGGTATCCAATTTCAGTTTATATTTTAACCAATTCTCGATTTTCTTCAATTCTTTCTTTTTTTCTTTAGCTGATATATCTTTTTTCCAGCCAATGTTTATTACAGGCAAGGTATCCATTTTCTGAAAGTTGGTAGTAATTTTATTTGAAAAACTAAAAGTCTCTACGTTTTCATAATTTATCTTGAGTTCTTCACTCAACTGTTTAAAAGGCACATTTCTAACTTTCATAAGTGCGACCTGATTTTCTAAAAACCGAATCTTCTCGTCCTTACCCTGAATTATCTGTTCGTTCTTTACGTATAAATCTTCCAATATTCCTGCCTTAATTTCACCTGAAAGCTTTGCCGCCATTTCTCCTGATTGGTCTGCCCCTTGATAGATGCGAAGATGTGTTTGTTCCAAACTCTCTGTTTTTTCAAGTTCAGCTAACCAATCATTTATTTTGTTTTGCGGCACAGGCCGTCCAATTAAATAAACATCAATATTTTTCGATTTATAATCATGTGTGAACTTGACTACTTCGGCACCTTCATACTTAATAATAGTCCTTACAAAATCCCTCGTTTTGTTTTCAAAAACTTGTTGATCCAAAAGATTAATAAAAAGATAGATGCTGGGCACCATCACTGCAATTGCTATAGCAGAGGCAATCTGCGCAGTTCTTCTTCGGCGTTTGCTATTGGCATAACGCACCAACGGAAATCGTAAAATTTTTGAAACAATAAAGGTGGAAAGCGCAATAAAAACAGCGTTTATAGAAAATAAATACATCGCCCCAAGCGCATATTCTCCACTACCCACTGCGAGCCCATAACCTACGGTACACAAAGGTGGCATCAACGCTGTGGCAATCGCAACCCCAAAAATAACACTGGCAATAGTTCCACTTTTTGTTTTTGCTACTATCAAGCCTAGCCCACCGAATATTGCAATTAACACATCCAGAATAGTAGGATAGGTTCTAGCAATAAGTTCTGGTGTTTCTTCGGTTAGTGGGGAAAGCTTAAAATAGAGAAAAGCGGTAAGCACACTTAAAAAAACCATTACTCCAAGGTTTATTAAAGAGCGTTTTAAAGTTTCAACATCATTAATGGCTACAGAAAGACCAATACCAACTATCGGTCCCATTAAAGGCGATATAAGCATCGCTCCAATCACTACTGCCGTACTACTAACGTTAAGCCCTATGGAGGCCACAAAAATAGAGAAGATAAGAATCCAGGCTGTGTGTCCTTTAAATGAAATATCCTTCTTTACAGCATCTATGGTCGCATCACGGTCAGTATCTGAACGAATGTCAAAAAGCTCAATCAAGAATTTTTTTATGCTCTCCCAAGTATTGAGTTTTACATTTTCAAATTCTTCATCATTTGGAGTTATATTAATGTCATCCTTATTACCTGATGTACTCATTATAAATATTTTTTATCGAATTTATCTGAAACCACTTTCAATAACTCTTTTATTTCCTGCTCTTTTTGCTTTGGAAAAAGCAAGAGCACATCCTCATTATCTACTACAATATAATCGTCAATTCCATCTAAAATAACCAACTTTTTAGATGCTGTGAAGATCATATTATTTTTTGAATTATCTAAATAAGTTTCTGCATTAACAATAGCATTTTTTGAATCGTCTTTTTCCAACCTTTCGTGCAGGGCTCCCCAAGTTCCCAAATCGTTCCAATCAAAGCTGGCTCTTTTCACAAAAACATTCTCCGCCTTCTCTAAAATTCCATAATCTATGGAGATATTTTCTGCTTTGGGATAATTATTATCTACAAAACTCTTTTCTTTGGAAGTGTTTAAAGCATCTATTCCACTTAAGAAAAGGGAAGTCATTTCGGGCAAATATTTTTCAAAGGAGTTTATAATACTTTCTGCGCTCCAAATAAAAATTCCTGCATTCCAAAGAAAGTTTCCAGCAGTAAGAAATTTTTTGGCTGTTTTATAGTCCGGCTTTTCCCGAAACTGCTGCACTTTTGTAATTATAGAAGGATCGTTTTTATCACTTTCAATATAACCATAGCCTGTATTTGGAAAAGTTGGCTCAATGCCTAAGGTAAGGAGGATATCTTCCCGCTGCGCAGCGCCAAAACAGGCTCGCACGTCTGCCGCGAATGCATTTTCGTCTTCAATCCAGTGGTCGCTAGGCGCAACAAGCATTAATGCGTCCGGGTTTTCCTTTCGAACTTTTAAGGCAGAAAGCAAAATACAAGCCGCCGTATTCCGCATGGCAGGTTCTAAAACTATTTGCTCTTTCGAAATTTGCGGCAAATGTTGCAATGTAAGCTCCAGATATATTTCATTGGTAAGAATATAGATATTTTCCGATGGAATTATTTTCTGAAGTCTCGAAAAAGTCTTTTGTAACAAGCTTTGCCCCGTTCCCAACATATCGTGAAATTGCTTTGGAAATTCCTTCGTACTCACTGGCCAGAATCGCGACCCGATGCCGCCCGCCATAATTACTGCATAGTTGTTTTTGTTCATATCTATAGTCGATGAGTTGAGAAGTCAATACGTTAAGATTCCCAATCTAGCACTTCTCTAGTTAATTTATAGCTTTAATTTTTTTTATCTATTTCAATTAGTGTCCTTTAATAATTGCAACAGCTATTTTAAAACACCTATAAGGAGATTACTTCTACTGATAGGTATAGGAATCGCAATTACACCTTGTAGGAGGATCTGGTCCTCTTTAGGAGCTAAAAAAGTTTAAAAGTTGAGGAGTTTATTAGTTTATTAGTTTAGGTGAAAACTAGGTAAACCCTTAATAAGTTATTCAACATTTTAAAATTATTATTCTCATTTGAGTTTAAAAGATTAATCTTTTCAACACCTAAATACTCTCAACTCATTTCAAAAACTCTACTTCCGCATTTGGATTAAAAAGGTATGTTCTTCCCGTGGCCACCTCCAGACATTCAAAACGTTTTACACGCTGCTTTCCACGTTTAAATATTTTGCCATTATACAATCTAAAATGACTGCCAAATGGTATTTCAAAGATATAATTTTTATCGTTTGGTGGGTCAAACTGTTTTAAAGCCAGAGCCAGAGCGGCGTCGGTATCACTTGAGGCTTTGGGGTTTTTAAAATGACGTGCCAACAGTGGCAATAATTGATTGGGAAAAACTTCTGGTCTTAAATAGGGCAGCATTAATATTTGGAAGGTGCGCTTCCATTCTAACCCATGTGGTTTTATTAACCTACCATAATTCGTGAATGCTTCCAAATGGGCTATTTCATGCACCAGCGTAATTAAAAATCGGTATTTGTTTAAAGATGCGTTCACGGTAATTTGATGCTGCCCATTGGCCATTTTTCGGTAATCGCCGTGTCTAGTAACGCGCTCGTTCACAATCTTCAGGTGAACATTATGTGTTTTTATCAATTCAAAAGCAGGTACCACGGAAGCTTGTGGAATGTATTTTTCAAGAATTTCTGTCATAAATACTATACATGGAGGTTTTAATTCTTCCTTTAGGAGTTCAAAAATACCCAGTAAAGACCAATATAAGGCTGTTTTTATCAGTAAAAAAAAGAAAAAGCATTGGTTTTCAAAAAAATTTCAACTCTCATTTATTTTGCTTTCAAGCATTTATAAAATAGTATTTAAAACAGTTCTAAAGAAGCTTTGAAATTATAAAAGTTCGTTCTATTTTTGCCGCCTATTTAAATTCAGTCTAAATAAAAACAATCAAATAATGAAAATCATTCAATCGCTATTTTTCATCCTATGTGCCCAATTTATGGTTGCACAAGAAGTAGCAAAAATCTCTGGAACTGTAACCGATGTAGATAATAATCCCGTTCCTTTTGCCAGTGTATATATACAAGAATTAAAAAAGGGTGGCGCCGCCGACGCCGATGGTAGCTTTACAATTTCCAATATTCCTTATGGTGAATGGCAACTAACCACAAGTGCCGTTGGCTATAATTCTTCAACAATAGCCATAAACCCAAATGAGCCTATTTTAAGTGGCATTACTTTCCAGCTTACTTTCGACAATGAACTAGATCAAGTAGAAGTTTTTGGAAACCGTAACGATCGTCCAGATAAAATAGAATCCATAACAAGACTACCTTTAAAAACGTATGAGCAGATTCAAAGTATTTCAGTACTCTCCGAAAAATTGATTGAAGATCAAGGTGCGCTAACTATTTCTCAAGCCACTAAAAATGTACCGGGCGTTTATACTTTTGCTACGTATGGCAACAAACGTGAAAGTATGTCCTCCCGTGGGTTTAGAGGGATTCCTATTCTTAAAAATGGGGTTCGCGTAAATTCAGATTTCCGTGGCGTTGGGGTCTTGACCGATATGCAAGGTGTGGACAACATCCAGGTTTTAAAAGGAACTGCTGCTATAACTCAAGGTGTTGCAACAGATTTGGGAAGTCCAGGAGGGATTATAAACATCGTTACCAAAACTCCTAAATATACTACAGGAGGAAGCGTAAGCCTTCGCGGTGGAAGCTACGGACAAGTTAGACCAACCTTCGATTTTTACGGCCCGCTAAACAAAGAAAAAAATCTTGGGTTCCGATTAAACGGAGCATTGGAAAGAGCCGATAGCTATAGAAGTTTGGTTCAAAAAGAAAGCTTCTACTTTAACCCTTCTTTTGAATGGAAAATCGATGACAAAACTAAGGTAACTTTAGAATTGGATCATTATTATGACAGCAGAACGCCAGATTTAGGTACTGTAAACTTGGGCGAGAATGATGTAAATGCTATTTACGACATGCCACATTCACAGTTTCTGGGCTTTGAAAATGACCGTTCCATCACTCAAAATACTACCTATGCCATTCGAATGGATAGAAAGTTAAACGAGCAGCTCACCTTAAAAGGGGCTTTCTATAGCTCTTCTTTAAAGTTGAACGATAAAGGCGCAAGCTTAGGGCAAGTTATAAAAGAAGGGGAAGAATCCATTTACAATGTACGTCAGCGTAGTTACTCCACTTCTACCCGTGATGATAACAACAGCGTGCTACAATTTGACTTGATTGGAGATAATGTTTATACAGGTTCTATAAAACATACTTTCCAGGTTGGTTTTGATTACCGTGCCTCACATTTTAGTACTATGAGCCAATCTGCTGGAGTTGTGGACACTATTAATGTCTATCAAAATATCGCACATACATTGCCGAATGTAACACTCGGTGAAGCTAATATTAGCGGTGGAAAAACAAACTCCTTAGGCTTTGTTGCTCAAGATGTGATTTCTTGGAATAGCTGGTTAAAAACCTTTTTAGGGGCACGTTATAGCTCTACTGAAACAATTTCAGAAGTAGAAAACACACGAAGTGACGCTTTTAATCCATTAGGAGGAATTATTGTTTCACCTATTAAAAATGTAAATATTTTTGCTTCTTACACGAACAGTTCTTACCCAAGAACAGCTTCCCGATTGGGGCAAAATGGAGAGGAATTGGGCAATGAGCGTTACGATCAATTTGAAACTGGTTTTAAAACCACTTGGCTTAATGATAGGTTGCGATTTAATTTAACGCTTTATAAAATCAACAACAAGAATATCAATCTTCCTGTTTATGATGAAACCTGGGCCAATATTCTCTACTACGCAAAAGGTGGAAATGACCAACGTCAAGGGATAGAAGTGGAATTAACAGGACGCCCACTTGAAAACTTAGAATTGATTGGAGGTTACGCCTATATTGATGCGCAGTATAAAGAACATTCCTCCTATGTTTATGGATCAGCACCTTTAAATACGCCAAAACATACGTTTAATGCTTATGCAAACTATTCTTTTAGAAACAATCCTTTAGAAGGACTTTCAGTAGGTGCGGGTGTATATTTTACCGGAGAGCGTCCAATTAACGATTGGTCTTCTGGGCCAGTAACACACGAAGGTATTGTGCCAGGCCAAAAACCATTTAATGTTGATGCCTATACATTGGTAAACTTTCAAGCAGAATACCAGTTCAACAAAAACTGGAGCCTTCAGTTCTTATTGAACAATGTGTTTGACAAAGTAGGTTACAATGCCTATAGAACACGTTTTATTAATCAAACCGATCCAAGATCTTTTGCCGGCGTTTTAAGCTATAATTTTTAATTGTTTGAGTTGTTAATTAGTGAAGGCACGATGTTAAGTCGTGCCTTTATTTTTTAATGATTGCGCGTAGATTTAACCAATGGTTGAAAAGAACCTAAGACGAAAGGACGTAAGACGTAAGACCTTCACTCGGGCATGCCCGAGATCGCAAAATTTAATTAACAGGTGCGTGTAGCCTAGGATTATAAGTAGAAATTAATTGGTTTAGAATTGGTTTTAATGCTTGGGTTTGGAAGCTAACCCGAAGGGTTCAACCCTACGTAATACCGTCTTAAGTATTTTTAGGTTTGTAAACAGGTTCGCCAATATTATTTTAAGGAGCAAGAAAATGCTTTTAAGGCGTTGTACTCGAAACTTGCATTATTTTTCCATTGTAGAATTTATTCCCCGTGAGGGAGAAATCCATTATATATTGTGCCATTTCTGAAGCAGAAAGTGGTGCCTTTAACCCTGGAAAAGCCTCTTCCAGCATTTCAGTTTGTACAGAGCCTAAGGCCAAAACATTAAAGGAAGGTCCAGATTCTTTGTATTCCTCAGCGAGCAACTCCATTAAAGTGATGATTGCGCCTTTGCTACTGCTATAAGCACTGAGTCCTGGAAACTTAACACTTCCCTGTACTCCACCCATACTACTCACGCTCACCACATGTCCTTTCTTGTGCATAAATGGAAGGACGGTCCTTATCAAGGAAGCAGGACCAAAAACATTTACATCATAAGATTGTTTAAATTCTTCGGAAGTGATTTCGGCAAAAGGCTTATTTATCAAATATCCAGCATTGTTGATTAAGACATCAACAGACTGCATTTTTGTTTGAAGGTAACCGCCAAGTTTTACTATTTCAGATTGATCGGAAATATCAAACTCTAAAGCAGTTACGTTTTTCAAATTTAATGCTGAAACGGGTTTTGAATTCCGCGAAAGCGCCAATACATTATAGCCAGCTTCAGAAAAAAGCTTTACCATTTCGAAACCGATACCTCGGGAGGTTCCAGTAATTATTATGTTTTTCATGCTAAGATATTTTATACCTGCAAGGTCTATAAATCCTTACCGGAAGTCTGAAAAATAAAAGACCTCACAGGTCTTTCATACTTCGCATAAAGCTACGAATGACGAAGGAAGACCTGTGAGGTCTAACTCACTTGATTTTCTTATTTACACAAACATCGTGACAGGATTCTCAATATACTGTCGCAGAGTCTGTAGGAATTTTGCTCCTGTTGCGCCATCCACAGTTCTATGGTCACAGGCCAAAGTAATGTTCATGGTATTGCCCACAGCAATCTGCCCATTTTTCACAACAGGTTTTTGAACGATTGCTCCCACGGATAAAATAGCTGAATTCGGCTGATTTATAATAGATGTAAATTCAGTTATTCCGAACATTCCAAGGTTAGAAACCGTAAACGTGCTTCCTTCCATCTCCTGTGGAGTAATTTTTTTATTTCTAGCCTTACCTGCAAGTTCCTTTACCTGTCCGCCAATTTGCGAGAACGTCATTTGATCTGCAAACTTTAAAACTGGAACTAACAATCCTTCATCAACCGCAACGGCAACCCCAATGTGGATGTGTTTTGCGATTTTGGTCACTTCAGGCGTCCATTGGCTATTTACTTGCGGATGTTTTCGCAAGGCCATGGCACAGGCTTTTATTACCATATCATTAAAGGATATCTTGACATCTGGTGCTGCATTGATTGCTTCGCGAGCTGCAATGGCGTGATCCATATCCAACTCTATCGTTAAATAGTATTCAGGGGCGGAAAATTTAGACTCTGCCAAACGTTTGGCGATAGTCTTGCGCATTTGGGAGTTTTTCACTTCCTCAAAACTTTCGGTTCCAACTGGAGCGTAAGCTTGTCCACCACTGGCAGCAGGCTGATAATTTTCAATATCGCTTTTAACGATACGTCCGTTTTCACCACTTCCTTTTACTTGGCGCAAATTGATTCCCTTTTCCTCGGCTAATTTTTTAGCTAGCGGGGAAGCAAAAATACGACCTTCATTTATTGTTTCTGATGTTCCTTTGTCCTCCGTAGCCCCGCCTGCCGGACGGGCAGGTTTGGCAGAGGAGGAACCTTTCTCCTCCGAACTTTTGGTAGCGGGAGATTCTTTTTTATCAGAAGCTTTATCTTTCGAATTTTCAGTAGCTGCAGATTCTTTTTTATCAGAAGCTTTAGCCGAAGATTCTTTTTTGGATTTTTTAGAAATTCCCGAAACATCTGTTCCTTCTGGGCCAATAATGGCGAGCATAGTATCAACTGGCGCTGATTCGCCTTCACCAAGACCAATTTTTAAAAGGGTTCCGGAGTAGAAGGATTCAAATTCCATCGTGGCTTTATCGGTTTCAATTTCAGCAAGAATATCGCCTTCCTCTACTTTATCACCTTCTTTTTTTAACCAAGCGGCAACGGTACCTTCCGTCATCGTATCGCTCAAACGCGGCATATTAATTACCTCAACACCTTCAGGTAGATCAGTTGAG
Source organism: Aequorivita capsosiphonis DSM 23843 (assembly GCF_000429125.1). GTDB lineage: Bacteria > Bacteroidota > Bacteroidia > Flavobacteriales > Flavobacteriaceae > Aequorivita > Aequorivita capsosiphonis. Next base: position 128,162 of record NZ_AUBG01000006.1, on the reverse strand, counting down.
CTAGAATCACTTTCAGATTCGTCGTCATCTTTAGCTTCAGCAGAAGACGATTTATCATCCTCGTTATCTTTTTTATCGTTTGCAGCCGATGATTTTTCTTCTTTGGAAGCATCATGACCTTTCGACTCGTCTTCTTCCGAAGCATCGTTCGCTGAGGATCCGTCAATCAATTTCGAAATATCCTCGTCTTTTTCTCCGATAATGGCCAATAATGCATTTACAGGAGCTGTTTCTCCTTCCTGAATACCAATATGCAATAAGGTTCCTTCATAGAAGGATTCAAATTCCATCGTGGCTTTATCGGTTTCGATATCTGCAAGAATATCACCTTCCTTTACGGCATCGCCCACCTTTTTATTCCAGGCTGCTACCGTTCCTTCCTCCATCGTGTCGCTTAATTGCGGCATTTTTATTACTTCTGCCATCTCTTATAATTTATCTGATAAAAAAGGATAATCTTCCTGTTCGTAAACAGCGTCAAACATTACATTCTTCTCTGGATATGGAGAATCCTCGGCAAATTTTTCGCACTCGGTCACCAAATCCTTTACTCTTTTTTCAATCTTTTTTATATCTTCTTCGTTTGCCCATTTATTTTCATAAAGCTGATGAAGCACGTATGTAATTGGATCCTCTTCCTGCTTTTTGGCAACTTCTTCCTTGGTACGATAATGTTGTGCATCACTCATAGAATGCCCGCGGTAACGATAGGTACGCAATTCCAAAAAGGTTGGGCCATCACCGCGACGCGCGCGTTTTATAGCTTCGTCCATTTCCTTTGCAACCACTTCAGGTTTCATGGCATCAACCGGTTTACAAGGCATTTCATAACCAAGACCGAGTTTCCAGATATCTGTGTGATTTGCAGTTCTAGCTACGGAAGTTCCCATAGCATATCCGTTATTTTCTACACAGAACACCACTGGAAGTTTCCAAAGCATGGCAAGGTTAAAAGTTTCGTGAAGCGATCCTTGACGTGTTGCGCCATCGCCCATATAGGTGAGGGTAACAGCATCACGGTCAAAATATTTATCGGCATAGGCCAATCCAGCTCCAAGTGCAATTTGGCCTCCCACGATACCGTGACCGCCATAAAAACGATGTTCCTTAGAGAAAATATGCATAGAGCCACCTAGCCCTTGTGAGGTACCAGTTGCCTTACCATAAAGTTCTGCCATTACTTTTTTAGGATCCACGCCCATTCCAATTGGTTGTACGTGGTTTCGATATGCTGTAATCATTCGGTCTTTGGAAAGATCCATTGCGTGGAGTGCTCCCGCAAGAACTGCCTCCTGACCGTTGTAAAGGTGCAAGAAGCCCCTTACTTTTTGATTGATATAAACTTGCGCTAGTTTATCTTCAAACTTGCGCCAAAAGAGCATGTTCTCGTACCAGTCAAGATACGTTTTTTTGGTGATTTTCTTCATCTATCTGCGATAAGTGCTCCCAAAGGGGAAAATTATTAAACGGGTAACAAAAGTAGCACTTTATAAGGAGAAAATGCAACTTCCAAATCCCAAAAAACAAATGACAAATAATTTCCAAAAAATAAAAACTCCAAATTCCAAATTGTCTGAAATTTGGAATTTGGAGTTTTAGTTTTGGAATTTGGTACTTTAAGTTTGGCGCTTTCGTTTTAAAGGTATGTCGCATCAAAACCCAGCGGAAGCAAGTCCATCACCTTATTGACTTTTACAATCTTTCCCGTTTCGCCCATAAAGTAAACGGCAATTGGGGCATTTTGTTTTTGCTCATATTCTGCCATAGACTGACGGCAGGCGCCACATGGACCAATGGGTTCTGAGAGCACTTGGCTGGGAGAACTCGCTGTAATTGCCATTGCTTTAATTTCTTGATTGGGAAAAAGAGCTCCTGTATGAAAAATCGCAACTCGCTCTGCACAGAGGCCAGAGGGATAAGCAGCATTCTCTTGATTACTACCTATGGTAGTTTCGCCCGAAGAAAGCTGGATTGCGGTCCCCACCTTAAAACGCGAATAAGGCGCATAAGCATTTTCACGTGCTTGCTGCGCCTTGTTCATTAATTCCTGGATATCTTTTGGAAGTTCTGAAACGGATTCAAAAACTTCTAATTGGATTTCAACTTTTTGTTTCTTCAATAGTTTATTATAGCCCTACAAGGAGATTGCTTCGCTGCACTCGCAATGACGCCTTGCAGATGGTTAAATTTGAGTTGATGAGTTTTGTGTTTATATGACAAGACAATTTAAAGTATGTTCTGAGTTTTTCTCAACTCCTCAACGTTTAAACTCATAAACCTTTTTCCTTAATACTCGTCGTAAGTATCACCAAAGTTAAATGTTAGACCAAAACGAAGCGTTCCGTCCAATGGACTGTTTGCCAATTTGGAAGTAGAAAACAGATACGAAATATCAATATTGATAGCAGTATAACGGAAGCCAGCTCCAATAGTAGCAAACTTTCGTGATCCTTTTACATCACTTTCATTAAAGTACCCCCCTCTGAAAGCAAATACGTCTTGATACCAATATTCAGCCCCTAAAGCCCAAGTTACTTCCTTTAACTCCTCACTAAAGCCATCAGGTGCATCTCCAAAAGATGAAAACATTCCACTAACGAAACTTTCATTATAGTAATCATCATTTCTATCTATTTTACCATCATTATTAGAATCGCTTGGCGTGGGCACTAATAGCTTATTAATTTCTGCAGAAACACCAATTTTGTTGTATTCGTCTAGAATGAAGTCAAATCCACCCCCAAGAGCAAGATTTGTTGGCAGGCTACTTTCTGAACCAACTTCATCATACTTTAATTTGGGACCAATGTTTGAAATATTGAATCCCATTCTCCAACGTCCGTCAAAATCATTGTAAGGAATTTCCTCACTCTGGTAATAACCAGAGATATCCACTGCAAAAGAACTTGCCGCATTAGCATCTTCAATAGATGTTTGCAATTTTAGATCGGAACGTATATATCTACCGGCAACACCCATAGAAAAGCGGTCGCTAAGACGAAGGGAATATGACACATCAAAAAGAAGTTCATTTGGCTTCACGATTAGACCAACGTCATCTGGCGTTTGGCGAAGTTCTATTTCACCTTGGCTGAAATAACGAAAACTTGCTGCAACAGCACTTCTTTCATTTATTCTGTTATAATAGGTAAGGTTACCTAAGAATATATCGTTAACCAATTTACTTAAATAAGGGGTATAGGTTATTCCTATCCCTTGCTTTGAAGTTGAGAATGCAAATTTCGCAGGGTTCCATTGTTGTGAAAATGCATCTGCAGAGGTAGTGACCCCTATATCACCCATACCAGCAGCACGCGGATCTGCACCAATCAAAATAAACGGAACACCTGTTGTGATCACACGGTTTTCAATTCCGGTGTTACCTGCATTATCTTCTTGAGCAACAGATTTAAAAGCCACGAGGCCCAACAAAATTGGAATAAATAATTTCTTCATATTAATTAATTTTGGACAAATATAATTTTAATTTTTAAAGGATGACGAGTTTCTCAAATTTTTCAACTCGCTGGTTTGTTAACGCAGATTTAACGGTAATCTTATATACATAGACACCTTTTCCTATACGATCGCCAAAATCGTCACGTCCATCCCATGTTATTTCTCTTGACAAATAGCTGCCCGACGGCGGTAAAGAAGCGTTTTTGGTCCATACAACTTTTCCAGTAATGGTAAAAACCTGTACTTGTACGTCTAAGGTTTCATCGGGTCTATTGTGATTGAACCAGAATTCGGTATAATTTACAAATGGATTTGGGTAATTGAGTACTTTGGAAATTTCGAGCTTACCGCTACCGGCAACAATAAACTGTATTTCGGCAGTTGATGAATTATTGTAAACATCCCAAGCTTTCAGTTTAAGCGTATGCAAGCCGTCTTCTAAATCGCGAAACTTAAAATGGGTTTTCCCTTTTGTGTAATCGTCAACTTCTGCTTGGTAAAATTCATTGAGTAAAAATGGATTGGATTCATCGCCATCCAAAACGGCGACAATATCATGGCCAATACCACTTGCGGTGTTTATTCCATTCGAATCCTCCAATTTGGCCAGAAGTATAGGGCTGGCATCAGTTATTCCTCCTGAAACAAAGCTTTCATCGTTCATAAAAAGCTGTATCAATGGGCCTTCATTATCTTCAGGAGCATCCTCATTGAGACCACCCACTTTTAGGTCCAGGTTTACACCAGTCTGATCTTCCAAGGCATCATTTCTTTTTGCATAGAGGCTCACTCTACCATTTCCTACTGGAATTTGAATATCCCGAGGCACGACAAATTCAAACTCAAAGCGTCCATTGGCTATACTCGCCTGTCCGTTAAAGAGGCTTTCTCCTAAAGTCGTGAAATCCATAACAACTCCTTGATTATCATTATCCAAGGTTTGACGCATCACATTTTTATCAAAAATCTTAGCTTCTAGTATACCATTATAATCTGTCAACAAAGCTCCCGAGGCACTAACCACCTCACCCTGGAGTTTTATTTTGCTTAAAGCCTTAAGCGTATCCGTGGCCTGATCAATAGGCACTTCATTTAAAGTGGTAAGGCGAATATTTTTCTTCGGAAACGCAAGAGGCATTGCAGGATCACCTATATAAAAAACTACCCGTCTCAATGCTGTTCCCGTTAAATTTTTTGCTCTTCTGAGCCCTTCCGCAGGCGGCACGGGCACATCTCTATCATAACCAAAAAGTTGATCCCCCAAAAGATCATTAAGGTCAACGCCATCATTTATGAATACGGCCCTTGTTGTTGTAACCAATGAAATAGCACCGCCTTCCTTGTTCTGATAGGTCAATTCACCCGCCGTAATACGCAATGGATTGTCAAATTTTGTAAATTCGCAAGTAACGGTTATAAAACAAGGAAGCTTATCTTTATTTTTTAATTCCTGGGCAGCTTCTTTGGTATAGATAGCCTCATGGGCTAGTCCGTCTTCCCCGCCATGACCAAAATAATCGATGATTATCGCGCCAGCCTCGATGGCTGTTTTAATAGCTTCATTGACTTCAGGATATCTATTACCACCAGCAGAAGCCTGTTGTTGAAAAGCATCTGAATGAATTTTTTTTACATTTATAAAGGGTTTTTGTTCTGAAATAGTATTGCCTAGCGCATCTAATTTTGATTGTAGGATAGCTTCAGTCGGTTTGTCAACATCGTCTGAAATTAGCACGAAATTATTTCGCCAGTTGCCATAGGAATTTTTCTCATTATACCTAACAATCTTATCCACCATAGCATTGGCCAAGGAAACATCATCAACCACTATTCTCCCCATGGCTATGTCTAGCCGGTCAATATCGCTTAAAGCAAATCGGTCGTCATCATTTTCATAAGTATTTCCGCCAATAGTACCTTCATTTTCATCCATATTTCCGAAGAAATCATCAGACATAAAGGAATTGCTAATACTAGTTCCTTCTTGTATATGATAAGTAGGAACAATATTGTTATTGTTAAAAAGCCTATTCTTATAATCTATGGAAGTATCGCCCATGATTCCAACATACTTGATCCGCTTTGATGGTGTTGAGGCATTGTAATAAACGTATCTTATAAAGTTGCGGATGGCACTTATTTCCTGTCTGCCCGAACTGAATTCCTCATAAATTCTATCCGTAGTTACTACTTTCACATTAAGGCCTTGCAAGTTTTTATTATGGGTGGCCAAGCGTAAGGCTGGTTGAATCAAAAAGGGCGCGGTAATAATAATGTAATCTACATCTTTAAAATTGCCAGATTCATCATTAAATATAGTTCCCTTTAAATTTTGGTTCTGAACTACCGATTTTGAAATTTTTGTAGGCGTATAATAATCATTGGGATTAATCGCCACATAGTTACGAACTTGACCCAATGTCTGCTTAAAGCTGATGGAAGAAGCACCTTCCCCGTTTTGCTTGGAGGTTATAAAATCAAGATTGGTAACATCCCAAATTTGCGAAAACTGGGAAGCATTGCTAATTTGATATTCGCCAATGCCTGAAACAGTAGCGGCATCGTTAAAGCGAAACGCTAATTGTCCATCGGTACCACTCAACTTTCGTTTTGCCCAGATACCAATATAATCAAGATAGGCTACACTAGATGGATTTCCAGCATTATTATAGGCCAGATCCACTGTAACAGTTTCGTTATTAATCGGCACCGAAGTTTTTAAAAACCCCAATTTTAATAAGCCTTGGTCCCCCAAAGCAGAAAAGTTTATTGGATTTAAGCTTGTGCTGTTTACTGAAACCGCCAAAGAAGTAATACTTTCTGAAGCAGCGGCAGCCTTTAAAACCAATTGTATTGGTTTTCCCGCGACAATGTTTGGAAATTCAAAACTATAACTCTGTTCACTTTCAATATCGAATCGGTTTCCGTACCATTTCCTTCCCAATTTGGTTGGGCTAAACTCATCTTTTTCATGAAACTGATATTCATCAAATTCACTAATATTCAAGGTAGCCGCACCCGTGGGCTCCACCATAGTGCTTATCCGTTTTCCTGCAGCACCATCAGCGGTTACATAATAATAGGAATCATCACTATACGGGTTTAAGTTAGAGTCGTTTTCCCTAACATAGCCTTCCGTATTGGTGCCGTAAAACACAATATAATCACCGCCGTCAAAACTACCATCTTCTTCGCCTACAACTTGAATTGAATTTTCAGGAATATCAAAAAAACGTGTTTTTCTATTAAGGAGCGGTAGTGATTTTCCGCCGTGGCCATAAATTTTAAGATTTCTCGGGTTGATACCATCGGTATTCATTCCCAAACTATTTAGAAAAGACTTATCAATTTTATAAACACCTGTCTTTTCCACTTTAAACTTAAACCATTGTCCTGTTGCCAGTACTGAATTGACAATAGCTGGAGGCGGATTTCGATTTTGTGGCCCGTATCTATAATTTACATCAAAAGAAAGCACTTTTTGGTAGCTACCGTTGTTTTTTATGATGGGTGAAATATTAAAGATAGTCAAGAGCTCATCCCTTGCCATAGAGCTACCAATAGCGTATTCCAAGGTATTTGGTAATAATTCAGGAGACATTCTGCTTAATTCTTCAGAAGAAACCGATCCATAACGAACATTGGTTACCCTAACAGAATTAGGATCTGCAAAAGCACCGTCTTCCCACTGTGTGGTATAACGGACCGTCTCTTTATCCATTTGGATCTTCAGTGATTCAAGCGCCCTATCCGTGGTTGAAACACTAGGTTTATTAGCATTAAAACTACTAGAGGTGCTGGCCTCACCCCAATCTATAATAATGCTTTTTGACTGTGCTCTTCCTAAAAAGGGCATCGCAATCAAAACAAAAAGAAGTATAGCTTTTCTCATTAATAACATTAACGCAGCAAATATACACTTAGTATAGGGCAACAATTTAAACTTTTTCTATAATATGATATTAGGATAATAATTTTAAAACTAATACGTTTGCATACTGGTTGGTCTTAAAACCTTTAGAAGAATCCACAACGCAATTATAATGAAATATTATTGTGTTTTTACCGTTAATTACTATATTGCGAACCCAATTTTATCATATTTGAATCTATGATGTTAAGAAAAAACCTAGCATTTAAGCTATTTATTACAGTAGTAGTGGCCTCACTTTTTGTAGGTTGTAACAAAACCAGAGATTATAAGAACAGCTCCCGTGCTACGGGCTGGAAGATGAACGCCAAAGAAGGTGGCTTCCAATATGACCCCAAGGCCAAAGAACAGGAAACAGGCCCAGGCCTTATTTTTGTTGAAGGAGGAACTTTTACCATGGGAAAAGTACAAGACGATCCCATGCACGACTGGAACAACTCTCCAAACCAACAGCACGTGCAATCCTTCTATATGGATGAAACTGAAGTAACCAACCTTATGTATCTTGAATATTTGGATTGGTTAAAGAAAGTTTTTCCACCTACGGATGAAGTTTACAGAACAATTTACGAAGGTGCTTTGCCTGACACACTTGTATGGAGAAACCGTTTAGGGTTTAATGAAGTTATGACCAATAACTATCTTCGTCATCCTGCCTATGCTGAATATCCAGTAGTAGGAGTTAGTTGGGTTCAAGCTGTTGAATTCAGCAACTGGCGAACTGATCGTGTAAACGAAGCGGCTTTGGAAGGTGCAGGAATCACTTCTCGTAATGCACGTTATGATGCAGAACCTGGGCAAACCTTTAGCACAGAAACATATTTAAATGCTCCAACACAAGCTTATGGAGGTAACGATTCTATTACCCGTGGTGGTAAAAAATCTGAGTCTATGGCTAAAAGAAGCAAAGACAGTACAAACCTTTATATTCAACGTAAAGATGGATTGCTAATGCCATCATACCGACTTCCTACCGAAGCGGAATGGGAATATGCTGCTTTAGGTTTGGTTGGAATCCGTAATTATAATGCATATCGCGGAAAGAAAAAATATCCTTGGGAGGGTCAATACACCCGCTCAGGAAAAAGAAAATCTCGTGGTGACCAATTAGCCAATTTTAAACAAGGAGATGGTGACTACGGAGGAATAGCCGGATGGAGTGATGACGGTGCTGACATTACCGCACAAGTTAAATCTTACGAACCAAACGATTATGGTCTTTACGATATGGCCGGAAACGTTGCCGAATGGGTGGCAGATGTTTATCGCCCCATTGTAGATGATGACTTTAATGACTTTAATTATTATCGTGGTAATGTTTACTCAAAAAACGCCATTGGAGAGGACGGAAAAGTTAAAATAGTAACTAAGGATTCAATAATCTTTGACACCCTAAGTAATGGTAAAATTGTCGCGCGTAATTTACCAGGCGACCTTGTTCGAGTTCCTATCACCGAAGACGACGCTTATTTGCGTACCAATTTCTCAAAAAGCGATAACCGTGATTTTAGAGATGGTGACAAAAGCTCCTCTAGATATTACCAATCGTTCTCAGAAGATGATGATGAAAAAGGCTCGAACCGAATGTATAATTCTCCTGTACAGCACGTTTATGCCGATAGCACTGGAACTCTGGATCGTCAGTATGATAAATCAACAAGCAGAACAACCTTGGTAAATAACGAAGTACGCGTTTACAAAGGCGGTTCTTGGAGAGACAGAGCATACTGGTTAGACCCTGCACAACGTCGCTATTTTCCACAAGATATGGCATCAGACAACATCGGGTTTAGATGTGCTATGAGTCGCGTTGGTTCAAAATCCAAGAAGAAAAAACGTGCAAGAAATTAAGTAAAATATTTTTAAAAAACAGCCCTCCTTAGCATCTAGCTTCGGAGGGTTTTTTAGTATATTTATTTTATGAATATAGAAGTTATACATCAATTGTTTTTAAAAAGTAGCGGGGGTAGTACAGACACTCGCAACATTTATCAAAACTGTCTTTTTTTTTCGCTTAAAGGCGATAACTTCAACGGAAATATGTTTGCCGAGGAAGCTATAGATAAAGGCGCATTAGCCGTTATTATTGACGAAGAGGAATTTCATAAAAATGATGGGAAAACAATTCTTGTAGAAAATGTATTGGTATGTCTGCAACAATTAGCCAGATTCCACAGAGAATTTCTAGACCTACCTATCATTTCTCTTACAGGAAGTAATGGAAAAACAACTTCCAAAGAGCTCATTAATGCGGTGCTTTCCCAAAAATTTAAAACTGTTGCAACCCGCGGAAACCTCAATAATCATATTGGCGTCCCTTTGACCCTGCTTAAAATGGACAAGCATACTGAAATGGGAATAGTAGAAATGGGTGCAAACCACTTAGGCGAAATTAAAATGCTCTCTGAAATCGCAGAACCCAACTACGGGTATATTACCAATTTTGGCAAAGCACATTTGGAAGGTTTTGGAAGTTTGGAAGGAGTTGTGCAAGGCAAGACCGAACTTTATCAATTTCTGAAAAAACACGATCGGAAGATATTTGTAAATGCAGACGATCCCATACAAATGGATAATTCCGAAGGTATAGACCGAATCACTTTTGGGTCCACCGGTGAAGATTTCGACATTCAGTTGGTAGATGGCACAGATCTTCTTGCTATTAAATTCAAAAGCACTGTAATACAAAGCAATCTAGTAGGAGCTTATAATTTTGCCAATCTTTCGGCTGCAATCGCAATTGGGGCTTATTTCAAAGTTTCTTTAGAAAAGATAAAAGCGGGAATTGAAAGCTATGTCCCTTCAAACAATCGCTCCCAATTAATAAAAAAAGACACCAACACGATCTTAATGGACGCATATAACGCAAATCCAACAAGCATGATGGCCGCTTTGGAAAACTTTAAAAAAGTAAAATGCGATAATAAAATAATGTTTTTAGGTGATATGTTTGAACTTGGGCAAGAATCTGAAGCAGAACACCAGAACATTGTAGATTTTTTAAGCGAAGATGAATTCGGAAAAGTATTTTTGGTGGGAAGCCATTTTTTTAAAGCAAAAAACAAAACTTCCTATATCAAACAATTTGAAGATTTCGACGAATTAAAAACAAACATTAAGAATAAGCCCCCAACAAATACAAGGATCTTGATAAAAGGTTCACGGGGAATGGCTTTGGAACGAATTCTGGATCTATTATAAAATAAAAATCTACTGAAAAATCTAGGTTATTGTGGGCCATGTTGGATTCGAACCAACGACTTCCACGTTGTCGACGTGACACTCTAAACCAACTGAGTTAATGGCCCTATTCTATTAAAGCGGAAAAATACAAATAATAATCTCGATAGCTATCGGGACCAAAACAAAAAACAAGTTGAAAAGTTATTTATCAAACTTTTTAATGGGTTTCTTTTTTATCATTCCTCCTTTGGCATCTTTTACCGAGGTCATAATTATAAAAGCCTGACTATCTATTTTCTCTATTTCCGTTTTCAGTTTACTCATCTCTAAACGGGTAATTACGGTATAAACCACATCAACGGGTCTACGGGGATCGCCTTCCTTAGTAAAGCCGTTTTCAGCCTTAAAAATAGTGCAACCTCGTCCCATTTTTTCGATTATAGCTAAGCGTACTTCCTCACTTTTCTCAGAAATGATGGTGATTCCCATAAACTCTTCAATACCGTCAATTACAAAATCGACTGTTTTGGAAGCTGAAAAATAGGTGAGAATTGCATATAAGGCAGTTTCGGTGGAGAGAATGTATGCGGCCGTCATAAAGATAATCACATTAAATAGCATGATGACATTCCCTACAGTAAGACTTGTTTTTCTGCTAATGTATATAGCCAGAACTTCGGTACCGTCAATAATTGCTCCCCCTCTAATGGCAAGACCTATTCCCAAACCTAAAAAGAGTCCTCCAAAGGCCGCTATCAATATTTTATCATCAGTTATTTGCGGAAAAGGAATCAATGCTACGGCTACTGCCAGTAAAACAATACCCAGGACACTCTTTATTGCGAATCTTTTCCCAATAGAGAAATATGCGAGAATCAAAAACGGCAGGTTAAAACACACAAGGAGCAACGAGAGCGAGACTCCAAACAAGCTGTTTATCATTAGCGAAATCCCCGTGACACCGCCATCAAGAAAACCACTCGGCATCAAGAAACCCTTTAGCCCGAAAGATGCTGATAACACCCCGAGAATCAAAATAAATAACTCCGAAATTTCATGTGTTACTTCAACCTCAAGATTGGTGACACTTTTATTAAAGGATTCTGAAGAAGCAGGTTGCTTCCTATTTTTATTACGAAGACTTACTACTTCAATTATAATTCTCTTAAAGAATGGGACCAAAGGCTTTATGTTTAGAGTTTATGAAGATTCAAAGTTAATGCATTTGACACTTTTATAAACTAGGCAAATCTATTTTTAATCAGTATTATCCGAGAAAAGATAAAAGACCGCTTCGTAAAAGAACCAAGAGTCTGCTAAATCTATAGGAATAAAGTGTAAAACACTGAACATTCAGCTATTAAAATTCAAATTGAGCCTCCCTTCCGATAATTTTGCTTTGTATTTAAATAAAATGAAAAGTAGAGTTGTTAATAAGCCAAATGCATCAAAGTCTTTATTGGCCTGATTTTTAGGAAGTCGCGAAAACTTCAACTATACAACAGTAATTTTTAATTAAATATTTCAAATAAATGTTTGGTGAAATTAAAAAGTAACCTATCTTTGCAACCGCTAACAAGAAGGGCGATTAGCTCAGCTGGTTCAGAGCACCTCGTTTACACCGAGGGGGTCGGGGGTTCGAACCCCTCATCGCCCACCAGTTTTTAAAAAACCGAAGTGAAAACTTCGGTTTTTTTATTATGAATTATTACACTTACATCCTATATTCCGCCAAACTCAATAGATACTATATTGGGTCAACCGAAAATGTTTCAACACGGCTCAAGGAGCATTTGTGGAAACATAAGGGGTTTACTGCCAAAGCCAAGGATTGGGAACTCAAATATTCCGAAATATTTGAAACAAAAATGGAGGCTAGAAAGCGCGAAACGCAAATGAAAAAATGGAAGAGTCGGATAATGCTTGAGAAATTGATACATTCACAGTTATAGCTAACTTGGTACAGAGCATCCCGAATTAACTTCGGGAGGGTCGGGGGTTCGAACCTTCCGAAGTTAATTCGGAACAGGCTCTCATCGCCCACCAGTTTTTAAAAACCGAAGTGAAAACTTCGGTTTTTTTATTTTATAAAATCTTGTTTAAAGCACTTCTGCTACTACAAAAGTACTTCCTCCAACAAACACAAGATCATCTACAGAGGCTGCATCTACAGCCGCATTATAAGCGCTTAGCACCGAAATATAGTCATCACCTACCAAGCCAAATCCTCTGGCCTGGGAAAATAAAAGTGACGCGTCCAAACCACGTGGAATATTTGGCTTACAGAAATAATAGATCGCGTCTGTTGGAAACAAAGGTAGAATGGAAGCTAAATCCTTATCGCTTACAACGCCTAAAACAATATGCAGCGTCTTATACGCTTCTTTGCTTATTTGCTCCATAACCAAGCGCAATCCCTCTTTGTTATGACCTGTATCGCAAACTACTTTAGGCTTTGTTCTTAAAACCTGCCAACGCCCCATTAAACCAGTATTTCTTACGGTATTCAGCAAGCCTTTATTCATGTTTTCTTCGGAAATGTTCCAATCTTTCTTTTGAAGGATATTCAGCGTCGCCAAAACGGTTTTTAAGTTCCTTTGCTGATAAATTCCCTTTAAATCTGTAGTATAACAACTTGCATCGAAATTTTCAGCAAAAGTTATAGGCGCATTGCTTTCCGAAGCAATCCGTTCAAAAACAATTTTGGTTTCCGGTAATGATTCACCGATAACAACGGGAACCTTTTCTTTTATAATACCAGCTTTTTCTGCGGCAACCTTTTCTAAAGTATCTCCTAAAAATTGCGTGTGGTCCAAGCCAATATTTGTGATTACAGATACTTCTGGAGTTATAATATTGGTGCTGTCCAACCTTCCTCCCATTCCAACTTCAATAATCGCAATATCCACTTTTTCTTTTCTGAAAAAATCGAATGCCAATCCTACGGTCATTTCGAAAAATGAAACCTGATTGCTTTCAAAAAATGGTTTGTGCATTGCTACGAATTCAGAAACAGCTTTTTCTGGAATCATTTCGCCATTAATCTTTATTCGTTCACGAAAATCCTTTAAATGCGGAGAAGTATAAAGTCCAGTTTTATAACCCGCTTCCTGAAACACGGAAGCTAACATATGGCTGGTACTGCCTTTTCCATTGGTGCCAGCAACGTGAACACTTTTAAAGTTATTTTCAGGGTTTTTTAAATAGTTGGCAAGATTTGTTGTGGCAGAAAGATCTGCTTTATAGGCGGATTGTCCCACTCTTTGGTACATGGGTAACTGTGCAAAAAGCCACGCTATGGTTTCTGGATAATTGATAGAAGTGAAGTTTAATGAATTGCAAAATTACTCAGAAAGACTGAATTTGTATATAATTTTGCCAATCTGTTTTGCAGGAGCTTTATCGTCCGCATTAAATTTTGTTGCCATGGCGGCACGTCTTGCAGGGTCAGTAAGACATCTGGCGTTATTTGTGGTACCACGCACTCCTGGTGTCGCATTAATCACTTTACCATTTCGGTCTACTTCAATACTCACCACAACAATTCCCGCTTCGTTGCATTCTTGCACAAACTTTTCTTTATTTAGTGCTTTTCTACCACCGAGCAAATAATTACCATCGCCATCTAAACCTTGACCTGTGCCATAATAGCTGCTGGCATTTGGATCACCATCAGGACTTCCTTTATCTCCAGGTTTTTTATCGTCGCCTTCACCCCCTTTTGCAGTACCATCGCTTTTTGGGCCATTCAGAATACTCGAAAGTGCATCTGTTGTTGTTTTATCGGGCTTAGGATCTGGCTTTTTTACTTCTTTTTTAGGTTCTTTTTTTACAGGTGTTTCCTTTTGCTCCTTTTTAGGCTTCTCCTTTTTTATTACAGGTGCTTCTTCATTATCTTGAGTTACCACCTCTTCCTTAATCTCAGCTTTGGGCTGTGAAACGGGTTCAGGAGTTGCTTCTTTTGGTGCAGATTGTATTTTTTCTGTAGGCTGAATAGTACCACTACCAGTCTCCGTAGTGCCAAAATTGACTGCAATTCCTTGCTCAATTGGTGGATCGAGATACTTCATACCCACATAAAACAAGAGAATTAGAATGACCAAATGCACGATTACCGTGATGATCATACTCTTGCGCTCATGTTCTGTGTTTAAAAATTTCATACTTCGACTTCGCTCCGTAAACGAGATTTAAATTCAAAATTCTGGATAGTTGATTCTCAATGGAAATTATTTTCCCAATTGATTTTAGAAAAAAATTAAAAGATTTCATTAAGAAAGCAAACTGCCTACCGCAACTGGTAACTGCTACTTAATTTGGTCTAACGGCAAGAACTACTTTATATTTATTCCTATTTGCGATATCCATAACAAAAACAGCGTCTTCAATTGGAACTCCTTCTTCGGCACGTAATATTATCGTAGGCTCTTCTTGCCCAACGAGCACCTTTTTAAGTTCTTTTTCAATGCTGTATTCACTAACTCTTTCCTTATCTACATAATATGCCCCATCTTTTGTTATACTAACAGAGGCTTTCTGTACGTTAGAAGTTTTTCCTTTTGCCTTCGGAAGTATCAAATCTAATGCGTCTGGTGTAATAGCAGGTGAAGTAAGCAGAAAAAACACCAATAACAGAAACACAATATCCGTCATAGAGCTCATGCTGAATTCAGCGCTAACTTTATTTCTTCCTCGTAAATTCATTAAGTAGGCTCGTTTAACATGTCAAGGAAATCTACAGCCGTGGCTTCCATTTGATGCACCACTTTATCGGTTCTTACCACGAGGTGATTATAGCCCATATAGGCAATAATACCTACTATTAATCCCGCAACCGTAGTGGTCATTGCGGTATAGATACCTTCGGCAAGGGTTCCCATTTCAGCTTGACCGCTGCTGGTAGCGAGTTGGTGAAATGCCAAGACCATCCCAATTACGGTTCCCAAGAAACCAATCATAGGTGCTGCCCCGGCGATTGTTGCCAAAACACTAACATTTTTTTCCAATTTGTAAACTTCAAGCTTGCCTGCATTTTCAATTGCAGTATTTATATCTTCCAGCGGGCTTCCAATTCTTGAAATTCCCTTTTCAGTTAAATGCGAAACGGGCGTATTACTCTGCGCGCATAATACTTTTGCTGCTTGAATATTACCTGAAGCTACATTATCCTTAATCTGTTTCATAAAATTGCCGTCCAGATGGGAAGCTGCCTTTATAGCAAAAAGCCGCTCAAAATAGATATAAACTGCAACAAATAAAAGCACAAAAAGCACTCCGATAATAATTTGGCCTGCCACGCCTCCATTTAAAAGAAGGTCCATAATAGACAGGGTTTTTTCTTCGGCAATAGGTTCAAGATCTTGTGCTACTTCAGCACCTTCTTGAATAAAGAAGTTTAGCATAAAAATTGTTTTGTTTTAGTGGATAACGTGAATAGGTTTCAGAAATTGTTAGGCATGGTGAAATAGTACCCTCTCAAATAAAAGAAACACTCCAGCCCCTGCAATAAAGCCAATAAAGGCGAGCCAGGTGATTTTTTTAAGATACCAGATAAAGTCAATTCGCTCCATTCCCATAGCAGCAACGCCAGCAGCAGAACCAATAATAAGCATACTTCCACCCGTTCCAGCAGAGTAAGCTATAAAGTGCCAAAGCACGGAATCCATTGGCAGATCATACATCCCCATGGAAGCCGCAACCAAAGGCACGTTATCTATAATTGCAGATAACACCCCCAGTAATAGAATTACAACATCTTGGTTGGGAATTGCATTTTGAAGTAGTTCCGCAACATAACGAAGCGTTCCCACTTGTTCTCCGTCAATAACTCCGTAAACCAAGGACTCAAGCCCTGCAACGGCCATCAAAATTCCGAGGAAAAAGAGAATACTGGAAATCTCAATACGTGATAATGCTTTATGTGCAGAATATAAATGCCTTCTTTCTTTGCTAAAATCTTCCTCTGGATGTATATATTCAGAAACTAACCAAACCACACCCAAGGCCAGCATCATTCCCATATAGGGTGGCAAATGGGTCAAGGTTTTAAAAATTGGCACAGAAACTATCATTCCCAGACCCAAAAAGAGCATCGTTTTACTGCTTAAAAGAGCGCCTTCAGTATTCTCCTCATTAGTATCTACTTCAATTTTGCCTTTAAACGGAGGTAAATAACTAGCAATTAAAAATGGAACTACAAAACATACAATAGAAGGCAGAACAACGAATTCAATCAATCCTGCTGCACTTAATTTCTTAGCAATCCAAAGCATTGTGGTCGTTACATCTCCAATAGGAGACCAAGCACCACCCGCGTTTGCGGCAATCACAACCATGGCTGCATACCAAATTCGATCTTCTCTTTTATAGATGAGTTTTCTCAAAAGAGTAATCAATACTATAGTTGCGGTAAGGTTATCTATAATTGCAGAAAGACAAAAGGCAAGTATCCCAATTATCCATAAAAGTTTTCGTTTACTCTTGGTTTTAACGGCACTTTTCAATACTTCAAAACCTCGATGAAGGTCAATTATCTCAACAATGGTCATCGCTCCTATCAGGAATATCAATATTTCGGAGGTTTTCCCTAAATGATGCAGGAGGGTTCCTTCAAAACCTTCCATGGCAGCCTCTCCTCCAGAAAGAAAGTTAAAAGCATGTTCTTCAGTATTGATTATATCAAACCATCCACTTGTAAAACCAATGGCCAGAACAGCCCAAATTAAAGAAGCCATGATAAGCGCTGGCACAGTTTTATCCAATTTTAGAGGATGTTCCAGGGTGATGGATAAATATCCAATTACGAAAATTAAAATAACTATTGATGCCATACTCGAGGTTGGTTATTATGGTTTATAACAATTGCTTCAGGGCAATTTCGAAAGCGGTCTTACTTATATTTATTTTAGAACTATTATTATTATATGTATTTTGAATAGCGTTTTTGATGGTCATTGAAACATCATTAAAAATCGCTTCATCGGTCATTTGCACTTTGCGTTCCATGAAATAAGCAAAAACTCTCGCCATACCACAATTACTTATAAAGTCTGGAATTAAACTAATGCGTTCATCGGTATATTCCATAATAGACCCAAAGAAAATTTCTTTATCGGCAAAAGGCACATTTGCGCCACAACTTATCACTTCAAGTCCGTGATCTATCATTTCGGAAATCTGGTCTTGCGTAACCAATCTTGATGCGGCACAGGGAGCGAAGATCTCCATATCCAATTTCCAGATTTCTTTATTGATCTCTTCAAAAGAAATCATATTATCAGCCACCAATGTATTCCCATCTTTATTTAGAAAGAGTTGTTTAATTTCCTCAAAGGAAAAACCATCCTTATTGATGATACCGCCATCGCGGTCAATAATCCCCACGATCTTAGCGCCCATCTGCGAAAGATAATAAGCTGCTGCAGAACCTACGTTTCCAAATCCTTGGACTACCGCGCGTTTTCCTTTAACACTTCCACCGTAAATATCGTAATAGTGTTTCACAGCCTCTGCAACTCCAAAACCAGTAACCATGTCTGCCACTCTATAACTTCTAGTTATATCTGGACAATATTGAGGGCTTTCCAAAATCTTTATAACTCCATGGCGCAACTGACCAATTCTGTTAATTTTATCTGCTTCCGTTGGGATAAAGTGTCCATTAAAAACACCTTCTTGCGGATGCCAGATACCAACCTGCTCGGTGAAAGGAATCACTTCGTGAATTTCGTCCACATTCATATCGCCACCTGTACCATAATAACCTTTAAGCAAAGGGGCAACCGCTTTAAACCATCTTTCCAAAACCCCATTTTTACGAGGATCGGATGGATCAAAATTAATTCCAGATTTAGCACCGCCAATGGCAGGTCCGGAAACTGAAAATTTCACCTCCATGGTCTTTGCCAAAGAAAGCACTTCATTCATATCAAGTCCTTTTCGCATTCTAGTACCACCACCAGCTGCACCACCACGAAGGGAGTTGATTACGGTCCAACCTTCGGCATCTGTTTCAGGATCATTCCAATGGAAAACTATTTCAGGCTCTTTTTCTTCGTACTTTTTAAGCAGTTCTTTCATTAATATCTGGAGAATTAAAATTTTCTTTGGCTAATGCCGAGGTGTTTTATACTGTCCTTTGTCAAAGCTTCGGATAATAATCATCTTTTTTCGCTAAAGCTCTAAAAAACTAAGGCAAATATAGAAAACTTGTTTAGGGTTTATATTTATTTTGAATAAAAAATTATGGGAGCTATATTTCACGAAGTTTTGTTTCCAATTTATCAAGAGAAATATTCTTCTTTACAATTTTACCCTTGGGATCAATTAATAAATTACTCGGTACTGAAAATATTCCATATTCATTTTCTACATCATCATTTAAAGCACCTCCATCAATTACATTTACCCAGATTAAACTATCAGTTTTAATAGCATTTATCCATTTTTCTTTATCATCATCTATTGAAACGCCTAAAACTCTAAAACCTTCTTCTTTATATTTAGTTGCAATTTGTTTTAATTCTGGAAACAGCTCTCGGCAAGGTTTACACCAAGAAGCCCAAAAGTCTATTAATAAATATGTTCCCCTAAAATCTTTGGTATTTACAATAGAATCCAATTGATTTGGCAACTCAAAATCTTTAATAGCATCACCCACATTTAGGAATCTTTCAGGAAAGATAATACGTTCCAGTCTTCTATTATCTCGCGCGTCCCTATTTTTAATGTCGAGTTTTTCATATAAATCTTTTAATTGTTGTGGTTTTAAAATCGTATCAAAAGTAGATTCCTTCAATATACTCTCTGCATAATCACTATTAGGATTCTTTGTAAAAATATCTGATAGCTTGGAATAGAACATTTCATTCCAATTCGACTTCATAGAATTTTGATCTTTGAACTTTTCAAAATCATAAAAAAGTTTCGAGGTTTTTGTCCCAATAACCGTATCAATTGAAACATGATTTAATTCATATTTTTGAATCTTTCTTTTTTCGAATGATACATTTACAATCATCTCGGTATTTTCAATATAAAAATTTCGGTCGTTTGCGGAGAATCCTTCAGCATAAAGAAATGCGGAAGTTGGCCGATTGACTTTCCCCTGAAAATGAAATTTCTTATCCTTAATCAAGCAGCTGTCTATGATTTTGTCATATTCCAAAAATAAATATCCAGAATAATTCCCTTTAATTTCCCCATTCAATAGGAAGCTCTTGTCTTTTACCTGACAACTTAGTAAAGAAATGATTAAATAGAAACTATAAAATATTATGTTTTTCATTTACTATATCTCAAAGTGAAAATATTTTCCCAGAAGAATGATCTGCTGAAGCGCCAGTTACACTAGCCAAGCAATTCACCTCATCACGTAGTTTTAAAACCCCTAGGAGTCCAAAAATTAAAGCTTCCTTGTATTCTACAATATTTGAAGTAGGAATAACCACCTCAATCGATGTCAGGTTTTTCAACCTTTCAATCAAATAAGAATTATACACACCTCCACCTGTTATCAAAACCAAAGAATTTGCCGAAAACTGCTTGGAAAGTTGTACTGCAATATGCTCTGTAAAGGTTCTTAAAACATCTTCGGAAGAAATATCGAAACCATCCAATAGTGGATAAACAGCCCGCTTAACCCATTCCAGCCCTAGAGATTTGGGAGGTTTTTCTGCATAAAAAGAAAGTGCATTTAATTGATTTAGTAGTGGTGTATTGATGTTTCCGGAAGCTGCCAATTTCCCACCTTCATCAAAATCTTTCCCCAGTCTTTCTGAATATTCGTTTAAAACGATATTTGCGGGACAGATATCGAAAGCGATTCGTTCGCCATTTTTTTCAAAGGAACAATTTGCAAAACCACCTAAGTTTAAACAATAGTCGTATTCCGGAAAAAGTAGCTTATCACCAATGGGGACCAAAGGCGCACCCTGTCCGCCAAGCGCTACATCTTGCGTTCGAAAATCGCAAATAACAGTTCGGCCAAGAATTTTCGAGATGCGTGGCAAATTCCCTATTTGATAGGTAAAGCCTTTTTCGGGTTGATGCAGAATAGTATGGCCATGACTACAGATAGCATCAATCTCCTGAATATTATGTTCTCTTATAAATTTCAAAATTTCTTCCGAAAGCTTTTCGGTGTATTTAAAATCGAGCCGTTCCAATTTTCCCTCGGAATAATTTATACCATCTCGTAATTTATCTTTCCAATAGGAAGAATACGGAACAGTTTCAGCTGCCTGAATTTCAAAACTCCATTTCTCATCAGTATAATTAAAAACTATTTCCGCCAAATCGATTCCGTCCAACGAAGTGCCACTCATTACGCCAATAATATGATATGTTTCTTTTTTCAAATTTTCAATTCTGTTTGAAATTTAAAGATACCAAGGATGAAGTTAAAAACTCCAAATTACAAGACCCAAATTTTAAATAAATTCCAAATTACAAGCTCCAAATTCCAAACCTGCCGGTAGGCAAGTAAACCTCAAACAAAAAATTTGTCCTTTTTGGGTTTTGGAATTTGGCACTTCTTTGTTTTTTGGAATTTGCTTTTTATCAGTATCTTTGCCTTTTCCTATAAAAACACAATTTTTACTTATAAAAAGCCTATGGATTTCAGTCTATCCGAAGAACAGTTAATGATTCGCGACGCCGCTCGCGATTTTGCACGTACCGAATTACTTCCGGGCGTTATAGAACGTGATAATCTTCAAAAATTCCCTACCGAACAAGTCAAGAAAATGGGCGAGCTCGGTTTCTTGGGAATGATGGTTGACCCAAAATACGGTGGTGGTGGAATGGACACGATGAGCTACGTTTTAGTGATGGAGGAATTGAGTAAGGTTGATGCTTCGTGCTCTGTGATTGTTTCAGTTAACAACTCTTTGGTGTGTTATGGCCTTGAAAAATATGGAAATGAAGATCAAAAACAGAAGTATCTAACAAAACTAGCCACTGGCGAAAAATTGGGTGCATTTTGTTTGAGCGAACCCGAAGCTGGTAGTGATGCAACTTCACAAAAAACTACTGCAACTGAAGACGGCGATCACTACATTTTAAACGGTACGAAAAACTGGATTACCAACGGAGGCTCTGCAGATTATTATTTGGTAATCGCGCAAACACATAAAGAAAAGAAACACAAAGGCATCAACGCTTTTATTGTTGAAAAAGGCTGGAAAGGTTTTGAAATTGGTCCAAAAGAAGATAAATTAGGAATCCGCGGAAGCGACACACATTCCTTGATATTTAATGACGTAAGAGTTCCAAAGGAAAACAGAATTGGCGAAGATGGTTTTGGATTTAAATTTGCTATGAAAACTCTTTCTGGCGGTCGTATTGGTATCGCTGCACAAGCATTGGGAATTGCCGCTGGCGCTTATGACTTAGCTCGCGAATATTCTAAAGTGCGAAAAGCTTTCGGAACAGAAATTTGCAACCATCAAGCTATTGCTTTCAAATTGGCCGACATGCACACTTCAATTACCGCTGCGCGTCATTTGGTTATGAAAGCAGCTTGGGACAAAGACAACGGCAACGACTATGATATGAGTGGTGCGATGGCGAAATTATTTGCCTCGCAAACTGCAATGGATGTGTCGATTGAAGCAGTGCAGGTTCACGGCGGAAATGGCTACGTAAAAGAATATCACGTAGAGCGTCTGATGCGCGATGCAAAAATTACCCAGATTTACGAAGGAACTTCAGAAATACAGAAAATCGTAATTTCTAGAGGACTTTTGAGAGACTAGTTTCGGTACAATTTTCATTTGCCTTTGGGCAAATGAAAATCACTCAACTACCTTTAATTCATATTTTTATTTAAAATTTGGTTTCGGTACAATTTTCATTCGCTTTTTAGCGAATGAAAATCACTCAACTACCTTAGATTAGGCTAAAAATTTTTAATCTTGTCTTTGTAGAATTCGAATCACTCTATAAAATTGCTGGATTGATCTTTTCAATTTAAACTATCATAAATCCCAACAAACCCTTGAATCTTTCGAGGGTTTTTTTATGCGAATTATTAACCAAATAAAAGTTCTGAAGCATAGAGTCAACGCTTGCTTTTAAGCAAATTTTAGCAAGTTTAGTCTAAGTATTAACGCTTATTTGAGATTAGGTTCCTTTGGTTCTTAGTTTCTTTGGACAAACAAAAAACCTCAATATGAAAAAGAAATTTTTATTTTTACCCGTAGTTTTAATTACAATTTTATTTAGCTCTTGTAGCAGCGATGATGATGTAATTGATCGTTTAAGAACGCTTAATGACATTCCAGCTAATGCAGATTTGAGCATTGATTATTTACCTATCAACATATTTGAAATTCCTGTAGAAAAAAGCTTAGACTTGCGCCAATTAATTGAAGATGAGCTGGGAACTGATGAAGTTTTAAATCAAGTAAAAGAGATTGAATTGGACGATATGGTAATAGACTTAGTAAGCGCAGACGATCAAGATAATTTTGATTTTCTCGACTCAGTTACTCTAGGAATTAAAACTGACGATTTACCTTATAAAGAAGTTGCTACTATAGATAACGTACCTACGGAAGTTACGAACCTAGACTTAAACACGATTGATGATTTATATATAGATGAATATGCTAAATCTGAAACTTTAAAATTGGTGATTAAATTTAAAAGTACTCAAGACGCGGTCAATTTAAACATTAAATTGAAAATGAAGTTTGATGCTAAACTAGATCCATCGTTATAAATCAAATTAGAATTAACTCAAAGTCCTGCACGAAAGTGCGGGACTTTTTTTGTTTTAAAATCAACAATCATCCAAAGGAGAGTTTAAGGTAGCTGAGTGATTTCTTATTTTTTTTGTAAAACAAAAAAATAAAAAATTGTATCGAAGCTATAAAAAGAAATTCCACACCAAACCAAACCGCAAAACAGCATCTCGGTACGGATATCCGGGAGCAGCAAAATGCTCGTTTTTTCCACCAAATAGGGTCGTGATATTTTCATAGACAAAGAAAATCCGTGTCTGCCGTATCTTTGCATTTAAGAAAACATCAACTAACGGAAAACCGCCTAATTTCTGATCGTTTTGCACATAGAATTCTGCAAGCACTGGATCATAAGCATTCATATTATATTCAGTAAAGTACTTAAAAGTTACTCCGGTCTGCAAAAACAAAGCGCGCTTAAATAAATGATCCTGAAAGTAAAGCGAATTTCGGGTTATTAATTGTGGTACATTAAAAACCGATTCACCACCTAAAACCTGTTGGTACATTAGCGTATTATCTAAAGCAAAAGGTCCAAAAGTAAATTCCTTTTCAGCTTTTACTTTCAGATAATTAACCCGTTCCGAAGCTTGCATTGGGGAAGGCGTACTTTCGTCAGCCTTTATTCCAAAATAGACATAGTCATCAATTCCGGTATAACTTACAGAAGCATTTCCAAATTTTTTGGTGTTGATCTCAAACTTCAGTTCCTGTGTTTTTTCATTGGTCAATTCGGTTTTCCAGTTGTAATTTTGATAATCGCTCTGGTATAAAAGAAAGTTGAAGTTTGGCGCCACAGAATGAACAGTTATGGAAGCTTTTGCACTGTAATCATCATTCAAATCATAGGAAGCGGCACCTTGAATATAATTTCCATCAAAATCTCCAGCAACATTTATTGCTCCTTTTCCGAAGAGTTTAAAACCGCGATATTCCTTTTCATAAGCGGCTCCGGCCTCAATGATGTTTCCTTTTATTCTATTCGGAATTCTTTCTTCATCCAATTCTAAAACCGAATTATAACCATAGTTAAAATCGGTGTAACCGGCCCAAGCGGTTATTTTTCCAATTAGCGAATTATCAAAATCTGCATAAGCCTTGACGTTGAAATCTTCCAATTTAGTTTTTGTGGCCAAATTTGACGATTCGTAAGAAGGCCCATAATCTTCAAAAGGGGTTTTTTGATTATATCGAAAAAACTTGTCTTCATAACTCAATACGTTACCAATGGTCAATACAGAATATCCAGTGCTATCGCGGTTGCTGAGCAATTCATAATAATGATCCCCATAAAAACGAAGACCTTCCAATTTGTTTTCAGCATCTTCAAAATTTACATCCAGTCTTCCACGGTCGCTAAATTCAGGATCATCATTTATAAAAAGCTTTAATGAATTTTCTGTCAATCCACCGTTTTCTTGATTATAATTATCTTGGGCTGCAACGTGTACACGGGCAGTATAGCGTTTATTTTTTGTGTGGTAGTTGGAGGTGAAAAGGAAATTCCCAGTACTGGTTAAAATATGTTGATATTTTCCCAAGGAACGCACTCCTTTATACCCAAGAGAGAAATTGAATTGAGGCGAAGTATTCACCGTAAAAAAAGCATCAAGCTGTTGCCCTTGGTTATAAGCGGTCTTAAAATACAATTCCGTTAGCGGCGTGGGAACGTTATAATAATTTATATCTTCTATTTCCTTATAATTGAAATGATGTGATTGTGCAGCAAAAAGCGGCTTTAAGTTCAATTTATCAAACGAATAAGCCAATGAATTATAGGTCTGTCCAACATTGGAAAATTGGAGCAATTCAAAGTTATCCTTTCTCAGGTAATTGAATTTATACTTTTTCTGAATGGAAAGTGTCGTGTCCACAAAGGTAGTATCACGTGCTGCCGAAATAATCTTGTATAAATCAATTGGCGGTTTCTCCTTTTTTGTGGTCTCCCCTTCTGTTCTAGTGGAAGGAGTTTGTGAAAACACAGTTGCCGAGGCACAGATAAAAAGGAATAGCAAAAGTGTTTTTTTCATTCTTAGGAAAACTTTGCAGCAAAGGTATATTTTTTTTGGTTTAATCCATCGGCTGTAAAATTCCAAATCATAAGATATCAACTTTAAATAAATTCCAAACTACAAGCTCCAAAAAACAAATAAAATTCAAATGACTAGTTCTAAAATTTAAGGAATTCAGAATGGCAATGAAATTCCAAATCACAAACCAATGTACTTTTATTGTAAACATTCAACCTACTGATCCGAGCTATCGTATTTTCTCAGTAATCATCATTATGAATGACAAGGGATTCTCCTGCCATAGTTCTCTTTGAGTGTACATAAAGTGGATAAAGCAAAGTTAAATAAAAAGTTAAAACAGTTATTTCGATTTATTTCTGTAGAAATTATTCAGTATCTTTCAACTTATTCCTATCATACCAATAAAAACTAAAAACATATAATTTTGAATATAATATCAGAAAATGTTATTCCTGGAGATCACGGAAAAATCTTCGAGACAAATGCTAAAGATCAAAGTGAACTGGAACAAATTAAAAAGGCTGTCTTAAGAATAGAGGGAGTCAGTGATGTATTACTGAACAATGAAATCTTTCCTCGAGAAATCACCGTACTTACTTCGGCTTTTGTTAATGTAACTGAAGTGGAGGCAGCAGTTCACGAAGAGGGATTCCATGTTTTGCCCAAAACTCTTTTTCATTTATAACTTAAATCAAACAACAAACTCCAAACTCCAAATTCCAAAACTGCTTGCCTTTTTCTCTGGCAGATATAATTCAGTTTGCGCAGCGAAACTGAAATTTGTATCTAAACTAAAATAAAAAAACAAGGACGACTTCAAGTTGGCTGAGCCTGCCTGCCTTTTTCTCTGGCAGGTGAATTTCAGTGCGCGCAGCAAAACTGAAATTTGTATCGAAGTCTAGAAATTTTTACATTTGCCACTTTAACTCCAATTGTTCTTCATTTTTATAATTTGCAACCTTAAGATGCTTCAACTAAAAATAAATCAAAGTCTCCTAGAATGCGGCACTGATGAAGCGGGGCGTGGATGTTTGGCTGGACCAGTTACTGCTGCGGCAGTAATTCTTCCTGACAATTTTCAACATCCATTTTTAACTGATAGCAAACAACTTTCAGAGAAAAAACGACTCGAATTAAAAGATATCATAGAGCGTGAAGCGGTCTGCTTTAAAGTTGTGCACGTTATGATGGGCGAAATTGACAAAATCAATATCCTCAACGCTTCCATTTTGGGAATGCACCGTTCCATAAAAGGGCTTTCAAGCGCTCCAGAATTTATCGCCGTTGATGGCAATCGCTTTAAGCCATTTAAAAAAACACCGTTTGAATGTGTGGTAAAAGGCGATGGGAAGTACCTTCATATTGCTGCCGCATCCATTTTGGCGAAAACCTATCGGGATGAATATATGACCAAACTTCACGAAAAATTTCCTCACTATAATTGGAAGCAAAACAAAGGCTATCCCACCAAAGAACATCGCGAGGCCATCCGAATTCACGGCGCAAGCATTTTTCACAGGAAAAGTTTTAAGTTATTATCCCCCTAATTTCAGTAGGGAACAAGCTCCTCCCCTTTGGGGAGGCTGGCAGGGGATTACTGTTGACAACCCGTCAATAAACTATTTATAGATTTCACCATATCATTACTTTTACTTGTTATTTTTGCGCTATGGGAAATTTTAGCAGGAAGTTATTCACGGTTTTACTTTTCGTACCGCTGTGCTTCGGAATTTTGACGAGTTGTGATCAAACACCTCCAAAAACGGGAACTTTGATGGATTATATTCCTCAAAACCCAGAAGTGGTTTTTAAGATTTCTAATTTTGAAAATTTACAGGCAGATATTGCCAATAATTCACTCTTGTCAAAATTTAAAAAAACCGCTCCCTATTCCTTTTTTACCGAAAAGGCGGGCTTGCTAAAAAACTTCCACCCTGAATCTGAAAGCCTTCTGTGTATCAATAAGATCAACGATTCAGTTTCGGCCTATACCTTCATTTCAAAACACACCAAAAATCTTTTTCAGGTAGATTCAATTAAAAATAAAACTATTGAAACCTTAAAAATCGACGAACAAAGCTTCCAAAGGCTTACCATTAACGATGAAACAACCTACTCTGCATTAATTGACAGTGTTTTTATTGCCTCCTCTTCCCAAGAATTGCTACTTGATATTTTAAATAGAAAAACCGAAAGAGAAGCCACTTTTTCCAAAGTCTTTAATTTACCTACTACTAGTGAATTTATCGTATTGGTTCGTGGAAATAAAGTTGCAAAAAACGATTCTACAAAAATAAATTTCACTTCATGGAGTGCTTTGGATTTCAACATTGCTCCTGAAGCCTTGACCGCAACTGGAATTACCTTGGCAACCGATACCATTCCGCAATTACTCAATGTTTTTAAAGATCAAGTTCCACAACAAAATAATTTTTCCGAATTAGTGCCAACAGATGCTGTGGGTGCGATAAGTTTTACTTTTAATGATGCCGAAAAATTTCAACGAAATCTAAGAAAATTTAGAGGCGAAAAAGAAAATATTGAAACCACTGGAATTTTTGGTTCCATAAGCGAAGTTGGATCCATTCAGCTTAAAAACGAAAGTGCCGTTTTTATCAAAAGTATCGATCCACTGATGACTGGAGATGCTTTGGCACGATATCTTTCGGCAGTAGATTCTTTCCGTGAAATTAAAATCAGCAGTTTTAGTGAGCCAGAATTATTTGAAAAAACTTTTTCTCCCTTTATAAGCTCGAAAAAAGCAAACTTTTTAGTTCAACTTGAAAACTTTTTCGTTTTTACTGAAAATGAAATCACCGCAAAACAAATCATCAGTGACTTTCAAAATAACAACACCTTAAAAAATACTCCTTATTTTCAAAATGCCGCAAGTGATTTAAGCACGGATTCTTCCCTATTGATTTTTAAGATGCACGGCGATTTTTCAGAAACCATCTCAGGGATTTTTGATGCGACAAGCCAAAAAGACTTTAAGAATATTTCTCTTGAAAAATTTCCTTTGGCAGCGCTACAGCTAAGTTATGATAGAAATTTTGCACATATAACACTCAGCATTAAAGAGTCTGGTGCCAGTGTAAAAAGTATTTCAGGGAAGGTTTCGGAAAAATTCAATTTGAAACTAGAAAACACCATTCTAGGCCATCCACAAATTATTGAAACTAATAATGGCAGCACAAATGTGGTAGTTCAGGACATAAGCAATAAGCTCTATTTTATTTCCGCAGGTGGAAAAATTCTATGGACAAAAAACCTGGGTGCCGCCATTTTGGGTAAAGTTGAAGATGTAGAAATCTCAGGAAGCAAACATATTGCATTTACAACGAAAGACGCTTTTTACCTATTAGACCGCAATGGAAAGGATGCAAGTTCTTTCCCTATAAAATTTAAAGACGAAGTAACGCAGCCACTTTCAGTTTTCGACTATGACGGCAACAGAAACTATCGTTTTATTGTGGTTCAGAACAAAGAGGTTTTAATGTATGATAAGCATGCGAAAGTCGTAAAAGGTTTCGGCTTTAACAAGGCTAAAAGCACCATTGTACAATCGCCTGTACATATTAGAATGGGCAATAAGGACTATATTGTAATTGCAGAGAAAAGCGGAAAACTCAATATCCTAAGCAGGGTTGGAAAACCTAGGATTTCTGTTTCAACAAGCTTCCATTTTTCTGATATTCCCATTACCGAAGAAGGTAATAATTTTGTAGTGATCACCAAAGAAAATACCAAGGAACAGATTTCACAAAGTGGACAAGTGTCTTCGATAAAATTGAACGTTGGCGGTAATTACTGGTTTGCAATGGAAGGAAATACAAAAGCGACTCTAGACAATAATTTATTGCGAATTGACGGTAAATTAGCTGAGCTTCCGTTAGGGATGTACACAAAACCACAGTTGTTCAGCATGAACAGAAATGTGTACGTGACAATAACAGAGACACAGGAGAAAAAGGTTTATGTTTTTGATGAAAATGGAGCTCTTCTAAATGGGTTTCCCGTTTATGGGACTTCCGAAGCATTTTTAGAAGGTGGAAAAACAATAAATCTTATTGTGAGAGGCGAAAACGATAGCGTTTTAATGTATTCTTTTTAAAAACAAACCATAATTCGCAAGAGATACATACCTTCCTTAAAATTTAACCAGAAGAAGATTTTATTGAATAATTTTTCAAGTATGGAATACCTTCTCCCCAGCTCCAAAATAATTACGGAAGAAATAAATTTAAATAAATTCGGTATAACGGGATACTCGCTCTTTATACGCCGCGAAGATCTTATTCACCCTTTTGTTTCTGGAAATAAATTTAGGAAACTGAAATACAATCTAATTGAAGCAAAAGAGCAAAAATACAACACACTGCTCACTTTTGGGGGTGCATTTTCAAACCATATTGCCGCGGTTGCCGCCGCGGGAAAGGAGTTGAATTTGAAAACTATAGGAATTATTCGTGGGGAAGAACTGATTTCGAAAATCTCCGAAAACGCAACCCTTTCTTTTGCAAGGAAATGTGGAATGCACTTGCAATTTGTTACGCGCGAAGTCTACAGACTAAAAGACACTTCCAAATATAAAAATCATTTAAAAGAACAATTTGATGATTTCTATCTAATTCGCGAAGGTGGAACTAACGCACTAGCCGTAAAAGGGTGCGAGGAAATTTTACCAAAAGGAAATTCCTTCGACTATATCTGTGTTCCTGTGGGCACTGGAGGTACGATGGCGGGCTTGGTAAAAGCTTCAAATGAAAGTCAAAAAGTATTGGGATTTTCCGCATTAAAAGGCAGTTTTCAGACTTCAGAAATACAGAAATACACTTCAAAAACGAACTTTGAAATCACCGATTCTTATTGTTTTGGAGGTTATGGTAAAATAGATATGGATTTAGTTCGTTTTATAAATGAATTTAAGGAAAAAACCAATATTCCATTAGATCCAGTCTATACTGGAAAGATGTTATACGGCATCATGGATCTCCTAAAAAAGGGGCATTTCAAAGAAAATAGCCGTATTTTCGCGATTCATACTGGAGGCTTGCAAGGAGTTGATGGAATGAACCAAAAATTGAAAAAGAAAAACCTACCTATAATTAAATAGAATGATTACCAGAATACTAACGCTTCTTCTTGTTTGCACTATTTGTTTCAGTAGTTGTAAATCTAAAAAAACCGCTTCCAAACACCGAAAAAAACATAAAACCGAACGTGTTGTTAGAGTGAAAAAAACCGTTAATGAAAAGAATACCAAGGCCGAAGAACCATCTGTTGTTGATGTTCCCGTAAATATTTCCTACAACCAACGCGTGGCAAATTACATCAATGAATACGCTACCATTTCCAAGGAAGAAATGCTTCAGTATGGAATTCCTGCCAGTATTACCCTGGCCCAAGGGATCTTGGAAAGTGGAGCTGGCGCTGGAGAACTTACTCGAAAAGCCAACAATCATTTTGGCATAAAATGTCATACCGGTTGGGAAGGAGACAGAGCCTATCACGACGACGATGAAAAGGGAGAATGTTTTAGAAAATACAACGACCCAAAGTATTCTTATAGAGATCACTCTTTATTTTTATCGCAACGAAGTCGTTATGCATCTCTATTTAAACTTCGGAAAGACGATTATAAAGGTTGGGCAAAAGGCTTGCGGAAGGCAGGTTATGCAACCGACCCCAGATATCCCGAAAAACTAATTAGCATTATAGAACGATACAATCTGCATGAATACGACCATGAGGTTTTAGGCACAAAGTTGGGCAGAACAGCTCCTGATGATTCCAAAATAGGAACCTATTCGGTTCGAGCTGGCGATACCCTTTACAATATTTCTCGCAGGTTCAACCTTACCGTGGAGACACTTAAAAAGTACAACGGACTTAGAGGAAATGAAATATCCATCGGACAAGTTTTATACCTCCATCCAGTGAAAAATCGGTAACGGATAGAGAGTAATCTCCGAATCAATATTTCGTAGCATAGAAACAAATAGTTTAATTTTTGAAATAATATCATGAAGTACCAAAGAAGCAGCGCCCTATTTACAGAAGCACAAAAAGTTATTCCGGGGGGGGTTAATTCACCTGTTCGCGCTTTTAAAGCGGTTGGCGGCACCCCAATTTTTGTTGAAAAAGCAAAAGGAGCCTATTTGTATGATGTTGATGGCAATAAATTTATAGATTATATAAATTCTTGGGGGCCCATGATTTTAGGCCATGCCCATCAGCCCGTGGTAAATGCAGTTGTAGAAAAAGCCCAAAAAGGAACTTCCTTTGGAATGCCCACGGAAATTGAAACCGAAATTGCAGACTTAGCAGTTTCTATGGTTCCCAATATTGATAAAATCCGTTTTGTGAATAGTGGCACCGAAGCTTGTATGAGTGCCGTGCGACTTGCACGTGGGTTTACAGGAAAAGATAAAATTATAAAATTTGCTGGCTGCTATCACGGCCATAGCGATTCCTTTCTAATTCAAGCGGGAAGTGGCGCCGTAACTTTTGGAACTCCCAACAGTCCTGGCGTTACTGAAGGTACAGCAAAAGACACCCTAATGGCGGTTTTCAATGATTTGGAGAACGTAGAACAAGTTATCACTGCTAATAAAGGCGAAATAGCCTGCGTCATTCTAGAACCTGTAGCCGGAAATATGGGATGTATTCCCCCTGCAAATGGATTTTTGGAAGGTCTTCGAAAACTTTGTGATGAAAATGATATCCTTCTAATTTTTGACGAAGTAATGACAGGGTTTAGACTCGCTGCGGGAGGCGTTCAAGAACTATCTGGTGTGAAAGCGGATATTGTAACCTTTGGAAAGGTAATTGGCGGTGGATTACCCGTTGGCGCTTTTGCAGCACGCACCGAGATCATGGATTATTTGGCGCCCATTGGTCCAGTTTATCAAGCTGGAACCCTAAGCGGAAATCCTTTGGCGATGGCCGCTGGATTGGCAATGCTGAAGGAATTAAATGAAAACCATGAGATTTTCAATTCAATAAACAAGAAAACAGAATATTTACATAAAGGACTGCACGAAGCCTTGACTTCAGAAAATGTCAAGTTTACAATCAATCGTATTGGTTCAATGATTTCAGTGCATTTTTCCGAAAAACCAGTTATCGACTTCACCTCTGCTGCAGAAGCGGCTAGCAATAATTATTTTAAGAAGTTCTTTCACGGTTTGCTTAACGAGGGAATCTATATTGCACCTAGTGCTTATGAAACTTGGTTTATCTGTGAAGCACTTAGCTACGAGGATTTAGACGCTACTATTGCAGCTTGTAAAAAAGTAGCAAAGACTTTGGATTAAAGTAAGGATAGATCTTATAAGCATAAACTAAAATAAAGCCCTTTCCAAAAATATGGAAAGGGCTTTATTTAATTATAATTAATCACTAATTATTCGTTTTTAAGCCATTCAGCGTATTGATCAGCTGTTAAGGTTTTTTTCATAGTAGCGCTTAACTGATCATCCAATTTTTTCTTTTCGGAAGAAACAGCAGCACTTTTTGCGTCTTTACCTTGCACACTTTTTTGATAACCAACTTCTTTTGCTACAAGAGCTCTAAAAATTGTACGGCTCTGATCGCCATTTAGGTCAAGAGTTTCGGTAAGTTTAGCGGTTTCGGCTTTTGCAATTACTTCTGGTCTACTATTATCTTGCGATAATTGTTGGGCTGAACTTGTTTGCACGCCTAGAATCATTGTTATCGCGAAGACAAAAACTGTTACTATTTTTTTCATTGTTTTAGGTTTTGATTTAAAGTTACTAATGTAACTAATTCTATCATAATAGAGACAATAACTAAGCCAGAAACTTAGAATTTATGACATTTTTAATCTTGAAGCCTATTTTTATGGCTCATTCTAGCCTTTCCTCTATGATCTTTATTGCGTTTTACGCTGTGTCTTTCACTTTTCATATCTTTCCATTTTGTTATTTGCTCTTCGGTTAAGATATCCTTCATTTGGTTTTTAAATGTAATTCTTCGGTCAAGCATCGCTTTTTTGGCTTCATCTTTTTGCGCATCTGTCATTTCTTTTCTGTTCTTGTACATTCCAGATCGTTCATTTCTTTTTTCAAGAAAAAGTTGTTTCATTTTTGCTTGTTGATCTGTAGTAAGATCTAGGCTAGACGTCATTTTTTTCACCTTTAAATCAACGCGTTGCTCCGGTGTGAGGTTCGATTTCATTTCCTTGCGATGCGCTTTTTTCTCTAAATTCTTGTCTTGAGCGTTTACGGCAAAAGTGGCAAGTGCCATAAAAATTATTATTAGGTTTTTCATTATATGTTTTTTAAATGTTCGACATAGGTATGACCAACAAATCTCCATATAGTTTAAAGAAACTGATTATAAAAAAAATATGCTCTCAGAGTTAAGGAATTATTCAGCATAAAAAAAGGAGATTCCATTGCTGAAACCTCCTATATATAGTTAAAATATACTAGTTTTTAAATTATCGAAACCATCAAATCAGTATCCGTTTTTTCAACTTTAGCTATTTTGTTTTTAGTCAATCCCTTTATTGCCCTATCCCATTTTTTATTGCTTAAACCACTATCGGTTTTTAGCTCTACCAATGCAACAGGAGATTTAACTTTTAAAAGTTGATAGACTGTTTTTTCATCTTCCGTCATTTCCACTTTTTTCTTTTCAGGGCGCATCTGTGGGAAGAAAAGCACTTCCTGAATAGAAGGATTGTTGGTTAGGTACATTATTAATCTGTCCATCCCTATACCCATTCCGCTTGTTGGCGGCATACCGTACTCCAATGCACGTAAAAAATCGTAATCAATAAATGCAGTTGCTTCATCGTCTCCCCTATCCGCCAGTTTCAATTGGGCTTCAAAACGTTCCCGTTGGTCAATGGGGTCATTCAATTCGCTGTAGGCATTTGCTATTTCCTTCCCACAAACCATCAATTCGAAACGTTCGGTAAGTTCAGGATTATCGCGGTGTTCCTTGCACAACGGACTCATTTCCTTCGGATAATCTGTAATGAAAGTAGGCTGAATGTAATTGCCCTCACACTTTTCGCCGAAAATTTCATCAATCAATTTTCCTTTCCCCATAGTTTCATCTACAGGGATTTTCATATCCAAAGCAGCTTTACGAATTTCGTCTTCTGTTTTTCCAGTAATGTCAAAACCTGTGAAGTGTTGGATAGATTCCGCCATGGTCACTCTAGGATAAGGCGCCTTGAAATCTATTTCGTGTTTTCCAAAAGTAGATTTTGAGGTTCCATTTACTTCAATAGCACAGAATTCCAGCAATTGCTCACAGAAATCCATCATCCAGTTGTAGTCTTTGTAGGAAACATAAATTTCCATAGCCGTAAACTCAGGATTGTGGGTGCGGTCCATTCCTTCGTTTCGGAAGTTTTTAGAAAATTCATAAACACCGTCAAATCCACCAACGATCAACCTTTTTAGGTATAATTCATTGGCTATTCGCATATACAAAGGGATGTCAAGCGAATTGTGATGTGTTATAAATGGTCGCGCCGCAGCACCTCCGGGAATCGGTTGTAAAACTGGAGTTTCTACTTCAAAATACCCACGTTCGTTAAAGAAAGTGCGCATGGCATTGTAAAGCTTGGTGCGCTTTATAAATATTTCCTTGACGTGCGGATTCACTACCAAATCTGCATAGCGTTGACGGTAGCGTTGTTCCGGATCTGTAAAGGCGTCGTGAACTTTCCCTTCGGCATCAACGCGCGGTTGTGGCAATGGTTTTAAGGCTTTACTTAAGAGAGTAAAACTCTTCACCATAATGGTTTTTTCACCTACTTGAGTATTGAAAAGTTCCCCTTCAATACCGATAAAATCACCGATGTCGAGTAATTTTTTGTAAACATCGTTGTAATGGCTTTTGTCTTCGCCAGGACATATTTCATCCCGGTTAAAATATACCTGAATCCGACCATCAGCATCCTGAAGCTCCGCAAAAGAAGCTGAACCTTGAATACGTCGTGACATTAATCTTCCTGCAACCACTACTTTCTCCCCTTCCTTAAAATTCTCCTTTATCTTTTTTGAAGTGATATTTACAGGATAAAAATCTGCAGGATATGGATTGATACCGCGTTCACGCAGTTGATTGAGTTTTTCTCTTCGGATGATTTCCAGTTCAGTAAGTTGCATATAGTATGTATAAAAAATAAATTCCAGCCTCTGGCTGGCGGGTGCAAAGATAGGCAAATGGTGTGCTAAATCATAACTGGGGAATCTGGAAATTAGAGAAGAAAGATAAGAGATATTGAAAACCGGATCCGAGATACTATTTTATTTATAAATAAATATCAGCGCAACTAAAGGCTTAAACACAAAAGACACACTGGAGGCACAAAGTTCTCGGAGAATTTATTTTTAATTTTTGTGTTTGGATTTCCGTTTATGAATCAATTAGCAAAGCAATCCAAATAACAAAACCTCAAATAAAAAATATTAATTGTAGATTTGTTGCATATGAGTTTTTGGAGAGTCCTGCTTGCAATTTTATTTCCACCGCTTGCTGTTATTGGCAAAGGCTGTGGATCTGTATTAATCGTTTTAATACTTACCGTCTGTGGTTGGATTCCTGGCGTGATTGCTGCACTAATCATTTTAAACAACCCTAAAAGTTAATTGTATGAAATGCCCGTTAACAAATTGTAAACCAACTGAAGATGAATATTGGGGCATTCCATCTTCCTATTTCTCAAATATTTTATACAGATGAAACTGAAATTACTTTTTTTATTCGCAGTCGCTCTTTCCGTAGTTAGTTGCCAATTTAATGAAACCATGGTTTTAAACGAAGATGGCAGTGGCTCTATGTCCGTTGAAGTCAACTTGAGCGAAATGATGGCATTTGGTGGTGCAGCGATGATGGACACAGCTCAGGTAAAAGTGGATACCATGATTTACATCAAACAATTTTTGGAAGAGAAAAAAGACAGTATCTCCAAACTTTCCAAAACCGAACAAGAGAAATTAAAGAAGCTGGAAAACTTCAATATTCACGTAAAAATGAATACGGAAAACTCTGAAATGCTTTATGATATCTCTACCAATTTTAAATCCGTTAATGAGGCAAACGATATTATGAATGGGCTGGAACAAGCTAGCAAAATGGCCCCAAACAAAGATGCCGAGCCAGAAGGCATTAGCAAAGACAAAGATACTCCAGAAATCATTGGCGTAAATTATTCCTTCGAGAAAGGTATTTTCAAAAGAGATGCTTATATTAAAGATGAAAAGCAGCACCAGCAACAAGTGGATAGCATGCAACAAGCCGCAGCATTTATGGGCGGATCGTATTATACTTTGAAATATACGTTTCCGAAGAAAATTAAAACAACATCCAATCCGGACGCCACTTTTTCCGCAGACAAAAAAACTTTAACCTTGAAAAAACCTTTTATTGAGTATTTCAAAGATCCTGATGTATTGGATTTGGAGGTGGAGTTAGAACATTAATAATTGCTCGATGTTGGCTTCGATACATCCGCCGAGGCGGACACTCAGCCACCTTTGCTAGGGCCTGTATAGTTTAAAATAAATTAATTAACCAATATTGATGTGGCTGAGCCTGCCTGCCTTTTTTTCTGGAAGGTGAATTTCTGTTTGCTACGCAAACAGAAGTTAGTATCGAAGCCCAAATCACAAAAAATAAAATATATGAAAGCATTGTTTTTTTTAATCCCTCTTTTAATGATCAACGCCTGTAAAACACAGACGGACACAGTAATTTCTTCAGAAAACACAAGTATGGAACAAATTGATAATAAATCATCCGGCTGTCCAGACGATGGTAACTGTAGCGTTGTTGTGCATCAGAATAAAAATCTGACCGTAAAAGATGATGGCACTGGTGCGTTTTATCCCGATCTAGTAGATGGAAACAACACCGTAATCGAGTACACGTATCACAAACCAGCACCCGAAGGAGTTGCCGATGCAGATTATACCGAAACCATCCATTTTGAAATCCCAGAAGGCGTAAAAAATTTAAGTAAGGAAAATGCCGCTTTGAGTGATGTGGGCTTACTTTATGGAAAACATTGTTTCTGCAGGGATGCAGGTTATTTTCCTGTTATCAATGGAAAACTTTTGGTTGAAAAAACCGCTCAAGGAATTATGTTCGACCTTAAATTCAATACCGGAAAATCTACTCAGGTGATTTCGCATATTAGGGAGACGACGAAACTGTAAAGTTTTTAATCGGTAGTCGGTAGTCGGTAGTCGAAGTAAAAATCTCAGATTAAAAACTTCAATGAATAGAGTCAAGAATACAAAGCAGTCATTGCTCCCGGAAAGTTCAGCCGAGTTCTGTTGGCAAGTTCCTGATTTTATTATTATGCTACTAATAACCTATGTTACAAAGTCAATAGAATCTACATCTGAAAAGCAAATAATAAATTCGCCCTGAAAGAGCGTAATAACTTAACATCGAGCAACGCTCGATGACGGGAAAACCTTAAACATCCAAAGCCCTGAAAGGGCGTCATAATAAACTATGTTATGGAACGGCTACCATTGCTGTATAGGGCTAATTTTAGATTGGTTACGCATGCGCAAGACATTGTCTTATGTTATGATAAATTGTTCTTTTAGGGCATCCTCATTTTATAGTTAGTTACAGTATGGTTTTTGTTTTCCTAGAAAACACGAGCAGGACGCTAGAACCAGCGGGTTACAGCTATTCCACAGAGGATCAAAAAGAAACGCAAAGTTGCACAGAGAAAAAGAGTCTTAGTTTAATTACTACTATTTCCAAATTCTATAAAATAAAAAAGACGTTCAAATTTTGAACGTCTCTTTTTTTATGCGTGAGTATTAGTGAAGCTTAGTTCTTAATAACCTTCTTAGTAGTTACTTTATCTCCGTTTTTCACAACTAGGAAATACATTCCACTTTCCACATAATTGTAATCCAATTGTTTGGTGAAAGTGTTTGATGCAGATACATCATCAAAACTATATTGATTGATGGCTCTTCCTCTTAAGTCATAAAGTGAAACTTCAATGTTATCATTGGAAGCTGGCATAAATGTAAGGTTGAAGGTTCCATTTGAAGGGTTTGGATAAACCGCAAAGTTGTCAAATGCAAATTCTTCTACACCTATAGTTCCATTTACAGTAATAACAGCATCGTTAAGGTCATAGAAAATATTGTTTGAAGATCTTACC
Source organism: Aequorivita capsosiphonis DSM 23843 (assembly GCF_000429125.1). GTDB lineage: Bacteria > Bacteroidota > Bacteroidia > Flavobacteriales > Flavobacteriaceae > Aequorivita > Aequorivita capsosiphonis. The sequence continues at coordinate 89,627 of NZ_AUBG01000006.1, read as the reverse complement.
ATCATTCTACCAGTGGTAGTGTTTAGGTTTGGTACTTCAACATTTGCACTACCGGTGTTCGGTACGTTCAGGGCAATAGTTACCGGGTATGTTTGTCCGCCATCCGTAGAAAACAGAATATCAACATTGGGGCTATCAACTGGCGCCACATCAGAACCTGCAACATCCCAGGTAACCGTTTCTGTGTTACCTATAGTCCAAGTAGTAGCGGTTGCTTGAGAAGTAACCATAAATGGTCCGGCAGCATCATCAACAATAACAAACATATTGTCACTGGCACTAGAACCACCTACCGCAGCGTTGTCACGAACGGTATATCTAAATCTCATATTTCTACCTACTTGCGGAACAACCTCCCAATTACTTTTAGTTTGGTTTGCTAATACAGTTACCAAAGCTGGCATATATCTTTCTGGTTCTGCCATTGGATTAATAGATCTAAAAGCTGGCCCTACAGTTGAATTTTCTCTTGGAGGCATTTGAGCAGATTGACTGTCCATTTGCTCCCAGCAATGCGATAATGCATCTCCATCTGGGTCAGTAGCAGTTCCCATTAAAATAAATGGAGTTCCTTTTGGAATGGTACGGTCTGGCCCTGCATCTGCCGTTGGAGGCAAATTGTTTGTTGGGATTTCTTCTGGACATGAAGAAGAATTTCCATTTTTAATGTTGATCCAGATTTCTTGAATGCTTATCGCTTGAAAATATGGATCACTATGCGCCTGTACGTTTGGAGAACAAACACCAGCATAGCCCATAATAGTAGAACCACTACCAACCTCAAAAGCGGTTGAGTCATTTCTATTACCACCACAAGGGTTATTAAAAGTATGGTTTGCACCAAATTGGTGTCCCATTTCGTGAGCTACAAAATCAATATAAAAGTTATCACCAATTGGAGAAGGTAAACCTGTTACTCCTCTCGCTTTTTGACCGCTCATGCAGGGAACACGAAGACCGGCAATTCCACCACCACCAGTACTGAACACATGACCGATATCATAATTTGCAGATCCAATTTGAGTATCAACAATACTTTGGTTTTGAGCTAGCATGGCAAAACCATCAAAATTATCATAACCATCAGTTCCCGCATTAAGGAAAATAATATCCGTATTGTCAACCATAACCATGGTTAGGGCAACATCTCTTTCATAAATACCATCTACACGGGTTACCGCAATAACCATTGCCGCAAGCACGGCTGCTTTTTTTTCTGCATCAGAAGCAGAGGCAGGAATTCCTGCACGGTTCCAGTGGTAATAAGAGTATTCCGCCGTAGAGGCCAATGCCAATCTGTAGGTTCTTAAAGTGCCATCTTTTGCATTTTCTGTACCATCTGGTCTTGCCATTGCTTCGTCATTCTCAAAATGACATACAAAATCAACTGAAGAAGTAATTTGATCTACGTTATAAGAAATGTAATAATTTTTATCCTGAGTGTACGGATCAATATAAATTGTTGAATAGTTGGCAGAAGAGATCATTACATTCACTCCAAGATCCGTAACGCTAAAACGCGCTATTGCAGAGGGATCATCGATACCTTGTGCAGTATAAGACCTTAGGTTTGGATGTTGTGCTTGAAATGCAGGCTCCATAACAGAAGCTTCGTACACACGAAATTTCTGTAACTCACCACCATTGGTAGGTAGCGATATAATAACATTTGATGTCACCGAATTTCTATCCGGAGCTGACGCCAAAATGTTTTTTAAGGCAGAAGTATTTAGAGCAAACAGGTCGTATTCCTGTGGTATTGCATTTCTTTCGGCTAATTGTTTGTCTTGCGTTTGTCTGGCCGATGCTTTCGTCCACAACGCATTGTTCTGTGCATTTACCCCAAAGCAAAATAGCGCTAAGGATAAAATCAGCATGTGTTTTAATGTACTTTTTTTCATAGTATTCTGGATTGTTTTGAATGTTTAGAGCCGTAAAGATAATAGACTTTAGGTAAATTAAGGAATTTTTAAGAAGTTAACTTTTCAGTTAAAACCGAAAAACATCACAAAATTTGAGAAATCGCCTTCAAAAAAAGAATTTAGTGATAATTTTACATCTTAATTTAAAGTTTCTCTCATTGAACAGAATATTGGAAATATCGGATTTAGGCTTCTTGGATTATAAAGAAACTTGGGATTTTCAAGAAAAACTTTTTCAGGAGATCCTTTCCATTAAAAGCTTAAACAAAAGAGAAAATCTAAGTCGCAGCACACCCAATCATCTTCTTTTTGTTGAACACCCGCACGTTTACACTTTGGGAAAAAGTGGTCATTTAGAAAACCTTCTTATTTCTGAAGAAAAACTAAAAGCCATTGACGCTACATTTTATAAGATAAACAGAGGTGGCGATATCACTTACCACGGACCTGGTCAAGTTGTGGGATACCCTATTTTAGATCTGGAAAACTTTTTTACAGACATTCATAAATACCTTCGGTTGTTAGAAGAAATGATCATTCTTACCCTAGCCGAATACGGTCTTAAAGCTGAAAGAAGCAAAGGCGAGACCGGTGTCTGGCTGGATGTGGGTACGCCGTTTGCTCGAAAAATATGCGCTATGGGTGTTCGCGCCAGCAGATGGGTTACTATGCACGGGTTTGCGTTAAACGTAAATACCGATTTAGGTTATTTTGACCATATGATTCCCTGCGGAATAAAAGACAAAGCCGGAACTTCTTTAAACGTTGAATTGGGAAAAGCAATAGTTCCTATGGAAGAAGTAAAAGAAAAATTACTGAAACATTTTCTAGTGCTTTTTGAAGCAGAAGTGAAACGTAGTGAAGTTGCAATATAAGGGTTTAGCTATACTAAGGATGCGGTTTTTAATAGAACGATAACTGAAGTATTTCTAAAAAAAATACCATCTAATCACGCGAAGTTGTTTTTTGTTCTCAATAAATACGAATACAATATTTGTAAAATAATCTTCTGCTAACTGAACTATCTAAAGGATAAATCTTGTCTTCCTATAATTGTTAGAATTTCAACTTTTTTATTTTCGATTATTTTATAATAAATAGTATCAACACCGCAAAAACAGTAGCGAAAGTCTTTGTTTAGATACTGTACTGCAGGAAATAAAAAAGGATTAGATTCAATTTTATCGAAACAATCGTGCATCATTCCGAAATATTTGTCTGCTTGATCAATCCCAAATCTTGTAATTCCATAATAATATATCCGTCTTAAATCCTCCTTCGCTTCATTAGTTAAAAAGTAGCTATACATTCGGAAGGTTCTTCTTAAATCCAGCTAACATTTCTTCTTTGGTTTGCTTTTTCGCTAAACCACTTTTCTCTCCTCTTTCTATTTTCATTCTAAGAAAATCATAATATTCTTGCTGATTTCGAGCTTGTTTTATAAGATAATTTACAGCTTCACTCTTGCTAGCAAATTCTTCTTCTAACAATTGATTTTTTAACCATTCGTCATTTTTTTTCGTCAAGGAAATGCTTTGTCTTGTCATAATAAAAAAATTAATTTGGTGTAAATTTACACCAAACTAATTTTAAAACCTATTTCTATCCTTCGAATTTTTACTGTTGGTAAAAGACATTAGTTCCTTATTCCAAGCTGGAAAAAGAAATTTCAATGTGTCATGTTTCGCAGGAAGTCTTTTAAATTTGTGTAGAAAATAAGCGCTTTTACATCGCATCAAGGTTTAAAAACTAAACCCAAAAACTCCGGTAACCCCGAAGTTACGAGCGTCTGGCATGTCCAAATAATTTCCGCGAAAATTGAAGTCCAATCTAAAAACACGGAAGATGTTTCCTACGCCCACGCTCCATTCCCAATAGACGTCTTCGGGAGCTTTATAAACAATATTGGAAGCGTTCAAATCAATATTTTCTTGGGATATTGTTCCGTAAACAGCTCGAAAACCAACTACTTCCCTCAGATCCAATTTCCGCAGCAATGGAATACGCGAAAAGATGCGCCCACCAAAGTTGTGCTCTAAATGAAGTGAAGCATAGGTGTCACTAACGAACTCGTAATAATCCAATTGGGTAAATGAATTATAAGCACTGAAATAGGTCTGGTTACCTGGTATAGGATTCAACAGACTAATGGGTACCGCACCCATGGTAGTTCCAACCTCAACGGTAGAGAGCAAACGGCCTATGCCTCCAATGTTCCACGGTTGGGTATAGAGCGCCTGTATTTTTTTATATTCAAAATCACCGCCCATGATATCTTTTAAGCCATAACTATAACCGGCGTAAAAAGAAGGAAAATCACCACTGTTGATCACCGTACGCTCCACGCCATAACCAGAGGTTTTACGTCCCGGCGTGTACATAAAACCAAATTGTATTTCAGCTTGTTGCAATTCACTTTTTATTTTGCCCGTATAAACGCCATCTTCCAGTACTTTATAGTCAATACTAAAAGTATCTGTTGCAGATTTTAGCGTTCTATAAGAGCCCGTTATCCGCAAAATAAAATTCTTCCACGGCTCAATATCAAAACCTATTGTTGAGAGATTTATACGTGAAAGCCTATCGTTAGAGCCCACGGAGAAAAGCGATGATGAAGCAAGACTGCGCCCCAAAACGTCATTGCTGTTGGTAAGACTGGCACCGGTTTGTTCCACATCGCGCCGGTTTCCGCCAAATACGGTTAAGCGTGACTTTCGGTCTAAAAGCCATTTTCCAGAGATTCCGTATTTAAAGCGGTCATCCTTAAACCCATAAGCCCCAAAGCCTTCCAAACGCCACGGGTCATTTTGTCCAAAGTAAGTTCTTCCGCCCAAACGGATTCGCAATCCTTCGGCCTCATTAAAACCAAATATTGAAAACACAGGGCCAATATCTAAGTTATTCACCTCATAATACCCGCTTGCCAAAGTAGCACCTATATTATAGAGTGCTTTAAACCTACCCACTGTTTTAAGCGTATCGAGCATTTTATACACGCCTTTTTCATCTTTGCTCAACTTTTCCATTCGGTTTATATCCCAAAAATCATCTGGACGATTATAAATTTCAAAGCTATATGGATCTACTTGTTGCGTATAGTATTTTTTTCCTTTGGGAATATCAAAAACATAATTATTATATAAGGTTGTCCGTTTTCCATAAACCCCCCTCGCTTCTTCCTTCTTTCTAAAACTGAAGTCGCTCATAAAATAATCTCGTGTTATCAAGAAAGTGGAATCATTCAACACATCGAAGTCTTGTTCAATATACACATCGCGCACCCAGTTAAGATTAGCACTCTTAGAAGCTTTTAAATTAATTTCTTTAATAGCCCAAGTAGTGTCGTTCACCCAAAAATTTCCCTTAAATGTCAGTTCATTTTTTCTGCGTGGATAATACACAATATTATAGCACCATTTATTGTCGCGGTAAGCACTGTCTTGCAACACGTAATTATAAACATCTATTCCAGTTCGTGACAGCGGACTCGTAAAAGCTTTGTCAAAAAATTTCAGGTAATTATCATAGACGTCATATTCGCTGTATAGATCTTTTACAAAGGCGATAAGGGTTTGATTGTTTTCGAAACCTGAGTTTTTATTTCCTTGCAATACCTCCTTCTCTTGATTTAGCGAATTATCACCATATACTTTTGATACCGCTTCATTTATAAAAATGGGCAAATAGGTGTTTCCAGTAACGTTTGAAGTATCTACCTGATCAAAAACAAACTCCATACCTTTGAAAACCTTACTTTTGATTAGGGCACTGTCTATGGTGTTCAGGTCGAACTCCAGTTTTTCGTATTTATCGTATTGATATTGTTTAAATTTCTTAACGCCATTTTCTCTTCTATTTTCCCAAATTTTCCGAAGCATATCCAGCGCAGGATTGTTCTTTTTTGAAGTCTTTCCAGAATAGACAACAACTTCATCCAAGGCATCCGCACTTTCTTCCATAACGACCTCCATATTATAGGTGGTACGGGAAGTAAGTTCAATTTCCTTTGTGGTAAAACCGAGAAATGAAAAAATTACAGTTTGGTAGGTCTTGTCACTTTCCAAATAAAAACGACCGTTTTCATCTGAAATAGTCCCTTCCTGTGAATCCTTAAAAATCACATTGGCAAAAGAAACGGGAAAACCGGTTTCATCTTTTATAACGCCGCTTACTTTGGTCTGAGCGAAAACCGAAGCACTAATTATTAATAGAGATAGGATTAGAAGGTTCTTCATTTATGATTAGCTATGGGGTAAAATAAACTTTTTAGAAGAAAAAATAACAAATAACAAGAATCAAATTCCAAATAAAACCCAATATTAAAAAATAAAAAAACAAAAATGTATTTAAGACTTTTCTATGATAGCTGAAAGAATCTTTTTTAGCTCAGTGGCTTCTTGAATTAAATCTTTAGCTTCATTTTCATTAAGCAATTCATTTGTTTCAGTGATCAATCTAAGCCAGTAAACACTTTCTTTTGCTTCTTTTCTACTTATCTTAACTCTAAATTTGAAATCCTTTTTACTTAAGGCTTCATTCGCTTCAATGTAATTTGAACCCACTGAGCCAGAAGACCTAACCAATTGCTTTGAATCTTCAACATTAGCAACTGTCATTTTTAAGGTCTTAATGAAAATCCGAATATCTTTTGCCAATAACAAGGTTCGTTCTTCCAAATCATAAGGTTTATTATTTGAAGATTCAGACATTTTAATTTTTTTGAAGTTTGAGAGTTTTTGTTTGCTTCTTAAAAATTGGTTTTTGTGATTTGTTTGATATTTGGAGTTTGTTATTTGGGTTTTCTATTTATAAAGTACTTTCTTCACTGCCTTAATCACATCTTCACTATTGGGCAACCATTCTGCTAATAGATTAGGTGAATATGGCGCTGGAGTGTCTGCAGTGTTTATTTTTACGATTGGCGCATCCAAATAGTCAAAAACATTGTTTTGCACTTGATACGTAATTTCAGTAGCTACGTTTCCAAAGGGCCAAGCTTCTTCTAAAATCACCAATCGGTTTGTTTTCTTTACAGACTCATAAATAGCCTCATAATCCAATGGTCTAACGGTGCGGAGATCGATGATTTCACACTCAATACCTTCTTCGGCTAGTTTTTCGGCGGCCTTATAAGCTTCCTTGATAATTTTCCCGAAGGAAACAATGGTTACATCCGTTCCTTTCCGCTTAATATCGGCAACTCCAATTGGGATTAAATATTCCCCTTCTGGCACTTCGCCTTTATCGCCATACATCTGCTCACTCTCCATAAATATTACTGGATCGTTATCGCGAATAGCGCTTTTCAGCAAGCCTTTTGCATCGGCTGGATTGCTAGGAACTATCACTTTTAGACCAGGGCAGTTGGCATACCAACTTTCAAAAGCCTGACTATGCGTTGCTGCAAGTTGTCCCGCAGAAGCTGTTGGACCTCTGAAAACGATAGGAATATTAAACTGTCCACCGCTCATTTGACGCATTTTGGCCGCATTGTTAATAATTTGGTCAATTGCAACCAAGGAGAAGTTAAAGGTCATATACTCAATAATAGGCCTGTTGCCATTCATTGCTGAACCGACCCCAATCCCTGAAAATCCATTTTCTGAAATAGGAGTATCAATAACTCTTTTAGCTCCAAACTCATCGAGCATGCCCTTACTGGCTTTGTAAGCACCGTTGTATTCGGCTACTTCCTCGCCCATTAAATATATAGTTTCATCGCGGCGCATTTCTTCGCTCATCGCTTCACAAACCGCTTCTCTAAATTGTAGTGTTTTCATCTTTCTAAATTGAAATAAATAACTGAATTCCGATAGCTATCAGAATAGGAGAACAAAAATAAAACTAATTATTGAGTTGTGGCTCACATTTCCAGAAATGCTTTTAGCATCCCTATTTAAGCCATTCTTATCTTAATACAAGTCGTCGTATTATTCAAAATGCCTACGGTAAAAATTCAAATAACATCCATTAAGCTGATAACTAGACTATAAAAGATGATAAAGCGGTAAAATTGTTTTCTTTAAAAATATTTGTTTAACAAAGCATTAACATATATTTTTATAGATTCAAGAACCTATTTATGAAAACAATCTTATTATGCGCAGTGTTTATGTTAATTATATCTTTTTCCTATTCGCAGCAGGGGAAGATTGATAGTTTGAAGGCGGTTTTGGAAACCGCTAAAAATAACACCTCACGGTTAGATATTTTAAAGAAACTCTGTAAAGCATCTTCTGAGATTTACGATCTTGAAAAATCACAACAGTATTATGATGAATTAATAGCTGTAGCAGAAGAAACCAATGATCAAGAGTCCTTGGTTTATGGATTTCAATTATTGATAAGGGAATATGAGAAAAAACGCGATTCGATAAAAGCTTTAGAATATTTCCATAAATCGAATAAAATCAACCTTGATTCAAACAACTACTTAAATCTTGCGAAAGATTACACAGCCTTAGGTGGCTTATATAACAAATTTCAACTGTACAATAGAGCTGAGAATGAGTATTTAAAAGTATTAAAAATATGCAAGGATAATAATCTAGACTATATTGGAAAAGCATATATAAACCTCGGCATTGTAAAACAAAACCAAAGGAATTATAATGCATCAACGGGATATGCAATAAACGCAAGGGAAACTGCTGAAAAAACAAATAATCTACAACTAGAATCCGATGCTATTGGAATAATCGCTGGTAATTATATGTGGTTGAGCGATGAGAAAAAAGCAGAAGAATTATACAAGAAAGCTATCAAAATTTCCGAAGAAAACGACTTATTTCTTACTACATTAAATCATTATAGAGGTTTGTCTACAACATATTCCAGAACAAAAGAATTTGAAAAAGCACTGGAGTATAATTCCAAAGCCTTGACTATGCTAGAACAATATGGTGATAAATTACTCAATTTAGACATTTTGATAACTACCGCAGGTATTTACAATAGAATGGATAATAGAGAAAAAGCATACGAATACTATGACAAAGCATTAAAAATCGCAACTGAATTGGATTCAAAAGTCGGCATCAATACAATCTCGATTAACGTCACTCTACTGAATGTTTATGATAAAAAATTCAATGAAGCTGAAAGGATAATATTGAAAACTTTAAATGATACGATTGATAAAATTGCATTACCTGAAACCTCAGAGAGAAGCGCATATATTCTACTATCGATGATTTATGAGGGGAAAAATGAACTTGAAAAGTCGTTATTCTACCATAAAAAATATTTTAGCTTGGCCTATGAAATTTTGTCAAAAAGTCAAGTAGAAAGTGTAGCTGAATTAAATACAAAATACCAAACCGAAAAAAAGGAAAAAGAAAATCTAGCCTTAAAACAACAAAACGCAGAACAGGCCCTGCACACCGAAAAGGAAAAGACTCAAAAACTGGTCCTGGGAGGAGGACTCACAGTTGCACTGGCTGGCTTAGGCATCTTTTTTATTGCCTACCGCAAAAACCAAAAGCAAAAGCGCGAGATTGAAAAGCAAAAAGATCTGGTAGAACAACTACAGCGTGAACTGCACCATCGTCTAAAGAACAATCTTTCGTTTATAGATTTCTTTATCACTTTGGCAAAAGGCAAGTTCCCAGATCCCGCTTATCGCGCAAAACTGGACGAGTTACAAAATAGAATAAATAGCATGTTCGAAGTACATAAACAACTCTTTAAAAAAGAGGATGTTACCAGTGTAAATGCCAAAACCTATATTTCAGCTTTGGTGGAAAATGTAAAAAAAGCCTACAACAGACAAAATATTAGCCTAAAACAAAACGTGACCGACACAAACCTTCGTGCGGACACCTCCTTCCCTATCGGACTTATAGTAAACGAATTTGTAACCAACAGCTATAAATACGCTTTTCCAAATCATGAAAATGGAATTGTTTCCATAAACTTTAAAGAGGAAAACAACAAATATCATTTGCAGTTGCACGATAACGGAAAAGGCTTACCAGAAGGTTTTGACATTGATAGTTTAAATTCCTTCGGAATGGAGACTATAAAATTGTTAACTCAAGAATACAAAGGCACATTTGCATTGGACGGAAACAATGGAACCAAAATGGATATCACCTTTCCAAAAAACGCAGCGTAAAAGGAGTGGGCATTAGCTGTGGCAGTTTGCAGGAAGATTGATTCCTAATAAAAAATAAACATCTTTCATCGTTATAACTGACTCACTTAATTAAGTACAAAAATTCAATACCCTAATTCTAAAGTCTAACATCTCAGATCTATTATGAAGCCAAAAGCCCACATCCTTATTGTAGAAGACAAAGCCATACTTTACAAGCGTCTTTCCATGGCACTTTCGGAAGAAAACTACAGCGTAGACGGATTTACCCCCAGTGTTGAAAAAGCCTTGGAACGATTCCAGACCAAATTGCCGGACATAGTTCTTTTAGATATTGATTTAGAAGGAGCGCTTTCTGGAATAGACTTAGGAAAGATACTATCCACAAGTTATAACATTCCCTTTATCTACGTGACCGATTATGACGACAATGAGACCTTTTTTGAAGGACTACAAACACATCATGAAAATTTCCTAGTAAAAACTAAGCCACACCTCGATACCAAGCAAGTGGTACGTGCCATACAGACTGCTCTCTCTCGAAATAAAAAGCAAACACCTACCCATTGCAAAGATGCTATTCTATGCTTTACAAACTATATAACCAATGTGAAAAATCACGGAAACCAAACAGTTTCAGAACTCCCTGTATTGTTTGTGGACATTGCCATGATCACTACGAAGTCCACCCAACCCAATCTTGAAAAAAGCAAACGCACCGGGAAACCTGAATTTCTAAAACTAAAGAGCAACTATGTGCGCATTGCAACATTTAACGAAAAATCCTATTATCTTCCCGTTAGTCTCTCTGAAATTTTAGGTAAGCTACCCAATCACTTTATCCGCATCAATGAAAGCGAAATCGTTAATATCAGCGAGCACATTCTGGATGGTCGCATCAATGGTATTCGTTTAAAAATAGGCGACCATATCTGCCACATCTCCAAAACCTATAAGCCGGAAGTAGAAAAACGCTTTGAACTCTTATATCAGAAATTCAAATAGCAGATTTTCATTTGTTTAGGGCAGATTTTCATTTTTAGTTTTAATAATTGTAATATAATTTCATCTTAGCTTCTCTAACAACCAAACAGACAAGCTATATGAAAACAATTACACTGCTCTTTTGCACATTCTTCGTCCTAAGTCTCTCGGCACAAAACCGACAATTGAATATCAATGATGGCACCTATAACCAAAGTGAAATTACAAGAAACACCTCACTTCCAGAGTCAAATTTCTTATATCCTTACAAAAAAGCACGTCCTTTTTCGTTGAATCAAAATATTAAAAGACTGAGTGCAAATGATATTGGAATTGAGTTATTATTGGATCTTTTTCCTTCGCAAAACTACTTAGCAATTATAGATGACATAAAACAAGATGCAAATGGCACATTAGTTATTCGAGCCACCTTAACAGATTCTCAAATGGGGTTTTGCATAATAACATTGGCAAGTAATGGAACAGTTATGATGCGAATTGAAGTTCCAGAAACTGCGGAAAGCTATACAACTCAAATTGATCCTAACAATGATACGATTTATTTAGCACAATCAGACTTGGCCAAACAGAGCTTAACAGAATGCCATGAACCTCTAGCAACAATAGATCAATTAGATTTTCCAAATTCTCTTAAAAGCAATGAATCAAGTGAAGGTATAGAATCAAATAATAGATTGCCAAGTGCCACAACAGAAATTGATGTTATGGTAGTTTATACACAAGCAGCAGAAAATTGGGCCATTGCCAATAATGGCTCAATAGCAAATACAATAGCGATGATGGAAACTATTGCACAAACTTCTTTTGACAACTCAATGATAGACTTAAATTATAACGTAGTGTATTCTCATAAAACTGATTATGTGGAGTCAGGGACTTTTCCAGAACAATTATCACGACTTCGAATTAGAAATGATGGTTATTTGGATGAAGTTCATGCGTTGAGGGTTGAGGAGAACGCAGATTTTGTCGTACTACTTCATACAATTGTTGGAGGAGGTGTTTCCTATATACCACAAACCATGGATGGAGATCCAGCCTTTGCCTTCTGTTCATTAACCATTACTGGAAACAACGTAGATTATTTAAATATTCACGAATCTGGACATATATTCGGAGCAGGGCATCATAAAGAACAGCTTTTTCAACCTGGTCCCGGACTTTTTGATTATTCGGCTGGCTGGCGTTGGAATTCAGATAACGATATACCAAGGGCATCGATATTAACTTATGGGGGTGGAGCAGCTTTTCCAGATGGGATACCACATTATCATATATATTATTTTTCCGATCCTAATATAACCTATTTTGGTACCCCCGTTGGAGATGCAATGGATGGCAACAACGCGCGTACTATTCGAGAAATGAAAGATATAATTGCTGCCTATAGCGACAATTTAATTGGCTGCGATAGTCCTTGTCAATACACTACAACAATATTTACCCCTACGACTTCTACACAAACAAACGCTACCATTGCATTATGCTATTCTATATATAACGTTACCGAAGGCACAACATATTTTTGGTCTTTGTGTACAGATGATGGAGGGCAATCTTCCATTGATTCTCAATTAACCTTAAGGAATAACTTAGATGGAAGTTTTTTGGCATTTAATGAAGATGCCTGTGGTGATGATGCTAAAATAATTTGGGAAGCCGATTTTACAGGTGAAGTCCAAGTATTACCGACAAAAAACTATTGCTTTTACGCAGATGGAGTTACTTTAACTTTAGCCTACGGAATTGACCCCTCAACCATTTTTTATGATATAACCACAAGTGCCAATCCAACAGCAGGCGGAACCACTTCTGGGGATGGAACCTATGGTTTTGAACAAAGTGTTACGGTGAATGCAACCAACAGTATTGGCTACGAGTTTATCAACTGGACCGAAAACGGAACGGTTGTTTCAACAAATGCGAATTATACTTTTCTTGCCCAAGCGGATCGTAATCTAATTGCCAATTTCGAATTGGAAACCTATCAAATCAATGCACAAGCGAATCCCACAAACGCAGGAACAATAACTGGAGCAGGAAATTATACATACGGAGACAATTGCACATTATCAGCAACAGAAAATACTGGTTATACATTTAATAACTGGACTGAAAATGGAACAGTGGTTTCAACTAATGCCAACTATAGCTTTACGGTTACGGAAAATAAATCCTTAATTGCCAATTTTGATTTGAATACCTATGATATTTCAACTGTTGCAAATCCCACAGATGGAGGGAATATAACTGGCGGTGGAAATTATCAATATAACAGCACCTGTAATCTTATCGCTTCTCCAAATCCAGGATACGGCTTTGTAAATTGGACAGAAAACGGATCAGTAGTTTCCACAAATGCAAATTACAGCTTTACAGTTGTTGATGATAGAACACTAACCGCAAATTTTGAATTGGGAACATTTCAAATCTCTGCGGAGGCGAACCCAACAAATGCTGGAACAATAACTGGAGCAGGAAGTTATTCTTACGGAGACAGTTGCACCTTATCCGCAACAGAAAATACTGGCTACACGTTTATTAATTGGACCGAAAATGGAGCTGTGGTTTCTACAGATGCCAGTTATAGTTTTACGGTTACGGAAAATAAATCCTTAATTGCCAATTTTGAATTGAATACCTATACTGTTTCAACAATTTCAAATCCCACAGATGGTGGAAATATAACTGGCGGTGGAAACTATCAATACAACAGCGCATGTAACCTCACCGCTTCTCCAAATTCAGGATACGGATTTGTAAATTGGACAGAAAACGGATCAGTAGTTTCCACAAATGCAAATTACAGCTTTACAGTTGTTGATGATAGAACACTTACCGCAAATTTTGAATTGGGAACATTTCAAATCTCTGCGGAGGCGAACCCAACAAATGCTGGAACAATAACTGGAGCAGGAAGTTATTCTTACGGAGACAATTGCACCTTATCGGCAAGTGAAAATACTGGCTATACATTTATAAACTGGACAGAAAATGGAACAGTAATTTCTACAGATGCCAACTATAGTTTTACGGTTACGGAAAATAAATCCTTAATTGCCAATTTTGATTTGAATACCTATACTGTTTCAACTGTTGCAAATCCTACAGATGGAGGAAATATAACTGGTGGTGGAAATTATCAATACAACAGCACTTGTAATCTTAACGCTACTCCAAATTCAGGATATGACTTTGTAAACTGGACAGAAAACGGAAGCATTGTTTCTACCAATTCAACTTTTAGTTTTACAGTAACAGATAACAGAACTTTAACCGGTAATTTCTTAGCTATCACCCAAATTCCAGATCCAAACTTCGAGCAAGCCCTTATTGATTTAGGTATAGATACCGATGCTATTATAAATGGTCAAGTGTTTACAGCAGATATAATTAATATATCAACACTTAGTGTTCAAAACAAAAACATCAGTGATTTGTCAGGAATACAAGATTTTTATTCCTTAACGGATTTATCCTGCGACCAGAACCAATTAACACAGTTAAACCTTGGTTCAAACATTGGATTGGTTTATCTGTCTTGTTCACAAAACGATCTTTCTCACTTGGACGTAAGCAGCTTTATTAATCTTGAATATTTAAATTGTTACGATAACAACTTAAGCTTCCTTGATGTATCGCAAAATATTAATTTGAAATATATTTCCTGCTTAATGAACCAAATAACAGATTTAGATCTTAGTGAAAACACGCAACTAACCGAGATTTATTGTCAGATGGGACAACTACAATCCTTGAATGTTCAAAATGGAAATAACGGTCTCATTACAAATTTCTTAGCCAGTGACAATCCAAATTTAACCTGTATTCAAGTAGATGATGAGACTGCAGCAAATGCTGGCACAGGAGTTTACGCCTCTTGGCTGAAAGATCCAAGCGCCACCTACTCTGAAGACTGTACATTAGGAATTGTGGATTATGCCACGGACAACCCAATCGAAATATTTCCAAATCCAGTTTCACAGATTATCACAGTGAAGGTTTACGATAATGAAAAAGTTAAAGACTTAAATATCAGCAATGTTGCTGGACAAATGATTACCAAGGCTAAATTCTCAAACCAAATTGACGTTTCCAATCTCAGTGCGGGACTTTACTTTATTCAAATAAAAACCGATCAAAGAACCGTTATCAAAAAAATCATAAAAAAATAGTGGGGAGTTCTATTTTTTTTTAAACCACACTTAGAACAATCTGGGGAGATGTTTAGCGGTGTGGTTTTACTTTTCTCCTAACTGCCTAAAAAATACCCAATACAAGGTATTGTTTCCTTTAGTTTCCTTAAATAGTTTAGCACGTAACAATTCTTGATAAACAATAATTGACTAACCACTAAAAATTATTATCATGAAAAATCAACTACTCATCATCTTTGTCGTTCTGTGCGGCACAGTAACAATCGCTCAGGTACCGCAACTGGAGCGCGACGCGCTTATGGCGCTCTATAACAGCACCAATGGTCAAAATTGGGTGAATAACACCAACTGGGGAAGTGGAGAATCTGTTTCCACTTGGCACGGAATAACCGTTGAGAATATCGGTGGAACAGATCATGTGAAAAGTTTAGATCTCAGTTATAACAATCTTGTAGGTAGTATTCCTAATGAAATAGGAAATCTAACAGAATTGGAATTCCTCGCTTTTTGGAACAATACCTTAACTGGAAATATCCCCGATGAACTTGGAAATTGCACGAAAATAGAACTCCTTTCACTAGAGGATAATGCATTAACCGGTACTATACCCGCTTCATTTTCCAATCTAACAAATATGTCAAGTTTTTGGTTGAACGGAAACTTACTTTCTGGCGATATCTCAACTGTTTTTTCAAGTTGGACAAATTTGGTTTATTTTTCTATTGGGGATGGCAATTTCAGTGGGAATTATAACCAATTTACGGGAGATCTTGATTTAAGCAATAATCCGCTCTTGGCCATGGTTTTATTTGATCATAACAACATTTCTACATTAAATATCAAAAATGGAAACAACGCTAATATAAGTTCAATAGAAGCAACTGACAATATTAATCTCACTTGTGTTTTTGTCGATGACAAAAACAATATTCCCCCCAATTGGAATATAGATTCCAATGCTACTTTCGTTGAAACGCAAGCCGAATGTGACGCATTAAGCATTTCAGAATTTAACGAAACATCGTTTTCCATATATCCAAACCCAGCTTCCAAATTTTTGAATATCGAAACAAATTCAGAGTTGACAATAGACAAATTATCAATTATAAACATAGCAGGCCAAAAAATAAAAGTTGATAATTCAAGTAGCACTATTGACATATCTAATCTTAGTCCTGGCCTCTATTTCCTTCAAATAGAAACCGACAAAGGAACAATGACCAAAAAATTTATAAAAGAATAATTGTTAGCTGTTTTACCCAAACCACACCCCGAACAATCTAAGAAGATGTTTAACGGTGTGGTTTTATATTTTACCACAACTTTTAACCGAAATTTATTATGCACGCATAGTAAAAAAAACCTAAATTATTCTTAACTTCGCACCTGAGTAGTCCGAAGCTCGAAGAGCCAAGGATTATCTAAATAATCTCTAGCTTAAAAAGCGAAAGATAACGCAAGCAAATACTTGAGTTTTACAACTTAATGCTTTGCATTTAATTTACAATCCAAAAAATAGTACAAAATGAAAATATTAGTCTGTATAAGTCACGTACCAGATACAACTTCAAAGATTAATTTTACCGATGGCGACACCAAGTTTGATACTAACGGTGTGCAATTTGTAATTAATCCAAATGATGAATTTGGTCTTACCCGTGCCATGTGGTTTAAGGAAAAACAAGGTGCAACTGTTCACGTTATTAACGTTGGCGGCCCAGAAACTGAACCTACACTTAGAAAAGCTTTGGCAATAGGCGCCGATGAAGCTATAAGAATAAACACTCCAGCAACTGATGGTTTTTCAGTAGCGAAACAACTTGCCAATGTTGCAAAAGAAGGAGCTTACGATTTGATTATCGGAGGTCGTGAATCCATCGATTATAACGGGGGAATGGTTCCTGGCATGCTCGCAAAACTTATTGGAGCGAATTTTGTAAACACCTGTATCGGTCTTGAAGTAGAAGGCGATAAAGCTACCGCAATCCGTGAGATTGACGGTGGAAAAGAAACACTAAAAACCTCATTGCCACTTGTTGTTGGTGGACAAAAAGGTATTGTTGAGGAAAGTGATTTGCGTATTCCAAATATGCGTGGTATTATGCAAGCCAGAAAAAAACCACTTAACGTTAAAGAACCTGTTGAAGCAAATTCGGAAACAAACACCGTTTCCTTTGAAAAGCCCGCACCAAAGGGTTCCATAAAATTGGTTGACAACGTAGACGAATTGATAAGCTTGCTTCATAATGAAGCCAAGGTGATATAAATTCCAAAACATAAATTCCAAATTCCAAACTTTGGAATTTGGTACTTGAAATTTGGATTTTTTCGAAATGTAATTTGAAACTCCAAATTTTACTTATTAATCACAAAATAATACAACTATGATTTTAGTATATACCGAATCAGAAGAAGGAAAAATAAAAAAAATAGCTTTGGAAGCTGTTTCGTATGCAAAAGGAATTGCAGACCAAATGGGGACCACTGTTACAGCTGTGAGTATCAATGCCGATGACACCGCGGAATTGGGCAAATACGGCGCTTCTAAAGTATTGGAAGTTTCCGATGATAAATTAAAGAAATTTAATGGCGAAGCTTATGCCGATGTAATCGGACAAGCCGCCAAGAATGAAGATGCAAAAGTTATCGTCTTATCTTCTAGTGCAAACAGCAAATTTTTATCGCCAACCTTGGCAGTAAATTTGGAAGCTGGCTTCGTTCCCAACGTATTTAGTCTTCCAGAAAGCACTTCGCCTTTTAAGGTGAAGCATAACGTTTTTACAAACAAGGCTTTCGCATCCACGGAAATAAAAACCGATATTAAAATAATAGGTCTAGGTAAAAACACGTATGGGTTAAAAGAAAATGAAACCGCTGCAACAAGTGAAGCTTTTTCGCCAAACTTAGATGCACACGATTTCGACATGGAAATTGTTTCAGTTGACAAGGCTACAGATAAAGTAACCATCGCCGATGCCGAAATAGTGGTATCTGGTGGTCGCGGACTTAAAGGCCCTGAAAACTGGGGAATGATTGAAGATCTAGCAGCTACTTTAGGCGCAGCAACCGCTTGTTCTAAACCTGTGAGCGATATGGACTGGCGTCCACATAGCGAACACGTGGGCCAAACTGGAAAACCAGTGGCCGCTAACTTGTACATCGCTATTGGGATTTCCGGAGCAATCCAACATTTGGCTGGAATTAATGCTTCCAAAGTGAAAGTGGTTATCAATAATGATCCAGAAGCACCTTTCTTTAAAGCCGCAGACTACGGCATTGTAGGCGATGCTTTTGAAATTGTGCCAAAACTCACAGAAAAATTAAAAGAATTTAAGGCGCAAAACGCATAATTTTTTATTAATTTGTGCCTCGAGACAAGGCTGTTTAAATAAGGAAACGCCCTAATTTAAACAGCTTTTTTTATTGGTAATAGATTCGTTAATTTTATAATCTATTGTTTAACCAAAAACGAACCCCAGCCCTTAAGGGAGCCAGAAACACTCCCCTTTAGGGGCTGGGGGTAAAGCCGATACAGAAAATGAGTTTAGTAAAACTTACCATAAAGGGAATATCATATAGCCAAACACAAAACGGGGCTTATGCCCTTATTTTAAGCGAAGTGGATGGCGAGCGAAAACTCCCCATTGTCATTGGTGCCTTTGAAGCACAGTCCATTGCCATTGCGCTAGAAAAGGAAATAACTCCCCCTCGGCCATTAACCCACGATCTTTTTAAAAATTTTGCTGACCGATTTGAAATCGTCGTAAAGCAAGTGATAATCCACAAATTGGTCGATGGCGTTTTTTATTCCAGCCTAATCTGCGAACGCGATAAAATTGAAGAGATTATAGATGCAAGAACCAGTGATGCCATTGCTTTGGCACTCCGCTTTAATGCGCCAATCTTTACTTATAAAAACATTCTGGACAAAGCAGGAATCTATTTAAAAACTTCCACTTCAAAAAAATCACTCACTAAGCAGGAAGAGTCAGTAATAGAAAATCTAATTTTAGGGGAAGACAAAGAATCTGTTAAGCCTTCAAAAGAAGATTACAGCAAATTTAGTATGAGTGACTTAAACAAAATGTTAGACGAAGCTGTAAAAAACGAAAATTACGAAAAAGCTGCAAGCGTAAGAGATGAAATCTCTAAAAGACAGTAGTTTTTATAATAATTAGTAATGAGCAGTGGCAAAAAACAGATTTAAAATTTGAAATTTATTCCGATAGCTATCGGGATTGGGATTTATAATTTATGCAGAAAATTATACTCGTAGCCATCGCGCTATTTTTCTTCGGAAGTGGTTTTGGACAGAGCATTGAAAAAACTTGGCATTTTTCAGAAGTTAAAGATCAAGATGGACTTGCCATTCTCAACGTTAATCCTGAAAGTGATTATTTAAAACTCGAAGATGGCACTTTTGAATATCAAATGGCCGCAAAAGACAGTTTAAAATCTAGTGGCGATTATATTTTTCAGAATAATTTACTGGTTCTTTTCTTTAACCAACCAAACGATAGTATCCGCAGGTTTCGCGTTTCCAAAGTCACTGACAGCACCTTATCACTTTCCGAAAACAACCTCCAATATCAACTAAAAACACCCAATATTGAAGCTGCACATGCACTTCAGCCCGTTGTCAATTCTTCCGAAATAACGCCCAGCCAAGGTTTCTCCATGGAAAGTCTCTGGCGCGGTGTTTTAGGGATGATTTCCTTGATTATAATCGCTGTTCTTTTTAGTTCAAACAGAAGAGCCATCAATTGGAAAACCGTTGGTCTTGGCCTTGCTTTTCAACTGCTGATTGCAATTGGCGTATTAAAAGTAGGCTTTATTAAAAGTGGATTCGAAGCTGTAGGCCAGGTTTTTGTCAACGTACTTGAGTATACCAAAGCAGGAAGTGAATTTCTATTTGGGGGAATGCTGGATATCAATTCCTTCGGATTTATTTTCGCCTTTCAGGTTTTGCCAACCATCATCTTTTTCTCTGCTTTAACCTCAGTTCTCTTTTACTTCGGAATTATTCAGATTGTAGTAAAAGGTATGGGTTGGTTATTGACGAAAGTATTGCACATTTCTGGCGCTGAAAGTCTTAGCGTGGCTGGAAACATCTTTTTAGGACAGACAGAAGCGCCGCTCCTCATCAAGGCCTATCTGGAGAAAATGAATAAATCTGAAATACTATTGGTGATGATTGGCGGAATGGCCACGGTAGCAGGAGCAGTACTCGCGGCCTACATCGGCTTTTTAGGTGGAGACGATCCCGCTTTGCGACTTACTTTTGCAAAACACCTTTTAGCAGCCTCAGTGATGGCCGCACCTGGAGCCATCGTTATTTCAAAAATATTATATCCACAAACCGAACCTATTGATAAAGATGTTCACGTTTCCTCCGAAAAAATTGGCTCCAACTTCTTGGACGCAATTGCAAACGGAACGACCGAAGGACTAAAACTTGCAGTAAACGTGGTGCTATGCTCTTAGTATTTGTAGCTTTTATCGCTATGTTAAACGGAATTCTTGGATGGGTTGGAGATGTAACCTCCATTAACCATTGGGTTGCATCAAATTCTGCTTATGGCAGTCTTTCGCTGGAAGCAATTCTCGGAACAATTTTCGCGCCGCTGATGTGGCTAATTGGGGTTGCAAAAGAAGATATGATGATGATGGGCCAATTACTAGGTATTAAATTGGCAGCAAGTGAATTTGTTGGCTATATCCAGTTAGCCGATCTTAAAAATGTATCAAATGAACTCCACCTCAACTACGAGAAAAGTATTATAATGGCAACCTATATGCTTTGCGGATTTGCAAATTTTGCTTCCATCGGTATTCAAATTGGAGGCATTGGATCTTTGGCGCCGGGGCAACGGAAGACGCTTTCAAAATTTGGAATGAAAGCTTTGATTGGCGGAACCATTGCTTCGCTTATTTCGGCCACAATTGCGGGAATGATAATTGGGTAAAATTCAAGATTAGCGGTTTCTAGATTTTAGATTAAAAAAAACAATTCGATACAACTCGAAATAAATGTTCCCATTTTCAGTTTAAATAGTTGGTTTAATTATTTATATTTATTTTCTGATTAATTTTACTTTATAATGAAACAATATCACGATTTACTTAAACACGTGCTGGAAAGCGGCAGCGAAAAGCAAGACCGAACAGGCACAGGAACAAAGAGTGTCTTTGGGTATCAAATGCGTTTTGACCTAAGCGAAGGCTTCCCGATGGTTACCACAAAAAAGCTTCATTTAAAATCGATTATTTATGAACTTCTATGGTTTTTAAATGGCGATACAAATATTAAATACCTACAAGAAAACGGGGTTCGCATTTGGAACGAATGGGCCGATGAAAATGGTGATCTCGGTCCGGTTTATGGCCATCAATGGCGAAACTGGAATAGCGAGGAAATAGATCAAATTTCAGAAATAATAAGTACGCTAAAGAGTAATCCCGATAGCAGAAGAATGTTAGTCAGCGCTTGGAACCCGAGTGTGATGCCCAATACATCAAAACCTTTTTCAGAAAATGTTGCCAATGGAAAGGCGGCACTTCCGCCCTGCCATGCCTTCTTTCAATTCTATGTTGGCCCTCCAACGGTGGAAGGAGACGACAGTACCCGAAAACTATCCTGCCAACTCTATCAAAGAAGTGCTGATATCTTTTTAGGTGTTCCATTCAATATTGCCTCTTATGCCTTGTTAACTATGATGGTGGCGCAGGTTTGTGGCTATCAAGCCGGTGATTTTGTTCACACCTTTGGCGATGCACATATTTACAGCAATCATTTTGAACAAGTTGAACTTCAACTCTCTCGTGAACCGCGACCTTTACCAAAAATGGAACTCAATCCAGACGTAAAAGATATTTTTGGCTTCACTTTTGATGACTTTACACTTACGGACTACAATCCGCACCCACACATTAAAGGCGCTGTTGCCATCTAAATTAAATTTCCTCTATGAAAAACCTACTTATTGCCTTCTGCATACTAGTTTCAACTTCTGTTTTTGCCCAAGAATGGGGAGATGTAAATAAAAACGAGGTAACCCTTAAAGAAATCGGCCCTGTTTGGCCTGGTTGCGAAAATGGTACTGCAGCAGAACGCGACAACTGCTTTAATCAAAAATTGGCAACACATATATCAAAGAACTTTAAATATCCCGCAGAAGCTTATAAAAACAACGATCAAGGTAAAGTGATTGTAAGTTTTATCATAAACGAAAAAGGCCTAGTAGAGGTGAATAGCGTTACTGGAGGAACAAAAGCCTTACAAGATGAAGCAAGGCGAAATATAATGGCCATACCAAAAATGTCTAAGCCAGGAATGATGGCAGGAAAACCGCGCACTATTAAAATGAAAGTGCCTTTCACTTTTAAAACTGGAAAATAAAATGTTTAAAAAGATATTGTTTTTAGCCTCCATAATCTGCTATTCCGTTTCCTTCGCTCAAGAGTCGGAAACTGATAATGTTGCTTTTGCTGTAATAGAAAACGTTCCAGTTTATCCCGGATGCACGGACGAAAGCAACATGAAGTTGAAGAAATGCATGTCTGATAAGATCTCGGCTTTTGTAAATATCCATTTCGATATGAAAAAAATAGCGGCGATGGATTTACCTCCAAAGACTTACAGAACCTCCGTCCAGTTTAAGATTGACAATAAAGGTAATGTAGTAGATGTGAGGGCCCGTGCAGAATATCCTGCAATTGAAAAGGAAGCCGTTCGCGTGGTGAGTAATTTACCCCAGATGAAACCGGGAAAACAAAAAGGAAAGGAAGTAGGCGTATTATATGCACTTCCGATTATTTTCAAGATTGAACCTCCAACAAAAAAGGAATTAAAACGAAAAAATAAAAATAAAAGAAAAGGCTAACAAGACTGGTTTAACAACTGTTTAACGTTGCTTAAATAGCCTTCAACAATAATAATAATTATATTTAGAGTGTCGTCAGAAAAAACTGCGACACTTTTTTTATGATCGCAACAAATAATTTGGTTTCATTTTTTACTGAAACCCGTCAACATACCGAAAACATTTGTAAACCGCTGGAAATAGAAGATTATGTAGTCCAACCCATTGTTGATGTTTCTCCCCCAAAATGGCATCTAGGCCATACATCGTGGTTTTTTGAGGAATTTATTTTAAAACCTCATAAACCAGACTATAAACTCTTTCACGAAGACTTCGCTTTCGTGTTTAATAGTTATTATGAAAACGTAGGTAAACGTGTTATTCGCAATGACCGTGGAAATCTTTCCAGACCTGGAGTAGCCAAGGTTTATGATTATCGCCATTACGTAACTAATGAAATGAAGGAGTTTCTATCGGAAAACATCTCTGATGAAATAAAAGAAATACTCTTGATAGGAATCCATCACGAAAAACAACACCAAGAACTTCTAACTACGGATATAAAATATATTCTTGGGAATAATCCATTGTTGCCAAAATACAATGATACTTTCTCAGAAAATCCGCATCAAGACTTTCAGCAAGATTGGATTGAAATGAATGAAGGCATTTATGAAATTGGTCACAATAATGCAGAAAAATTCTGTTATGACAACGAATTAGGTTATCACAAGGTATTTCTCCAGAATTACAAGATTTCAAACAAACTCGTTACAAATTCCGAATATCTTGAATTTATAAACGCAGGAGGTTATAAAGATTTCAATCTGTGGCATGCTGAAGGTTTGGATTGGGTGAAGCAAAATAATATTTCTGCCCCTATGTATTGGCATAATATTGATGGTGATTGGCATCAATATACACTCCAAGGCCTAAAAAAATTGGATCTTGAGGCGCCTCTTTCACATATTTCCTATTATGAAGCTTTTGCTTATGCCCAATGGAAAGAATGCCGTCTACCCACAGAATTTGAATGGGAAGCTTCCCAAGAACACTTCAAATGGGGCAGTCGCTGGGAATGGACCGAAAGCGCATATCTTCCCTACCCTGGTTACACCAAAGCTCCAGGTGCCATAGGCGAATACAACGGAAAATTTATGGTAAATCAAAAAGTGCTCAGGGGTGGTTCTGTTGCCACCTCGCCAAAACATACTAGATACACCTATCGCAATTTCTTTCAAACTGGCCTGCGCTGGCAATTCACGGGATTAAGGCTGGCTAAATAATTTCGACAAAAACGATATGGATACAAAAACACAACCGCAACGAAACACGACCTTTAAAAATGAAATTTTTGAAGGTCTTTCCAGTTTCCCAAAACACCTTTCCTCAAAATATTTTTACGACAAAAAGGGCGACAAGCTTTTTCAAGATATTATGGCGATGCCAGAGTACTACCTCACGGGCTGCGAGTTCGAGATAATTTCAAAAAACACTGTCGCAATCGGGGAGCTTTTTCGAGATAAGGAAAAAGGCCTTGACTTAATTGAATTGGGCGCCGGCGATGGTAAAAAAACCAAGGTTCTTCTGAAGTATATGACAGAAAATAACTTTAATTTCACGTATAAACCCATCGATATTAGCGAAAACGCTGTAGAAATGCTCTCAAAGAACCTTGCCCACGAAATGCCAACACTAAATGTTGAAGCAGAGATAGGCGAATATTTTGAAGTGCTGGAAAGACTAAAAGGTTTCAACAAACGCAAGAAAGTAATTATGGTTTTGGGAAGTAATATTGGCAATCTCAAACATCCCAAGGCAATTGAATTTCTCACAAAACTGCAAGATGCAATGCTTCCAGAAGATATGCTTTTTATGGGCTTTGACCAAAAGAAAGATCCACAGACCATTTTGAACGCATATAATGATGAAACGGGCATTACTGAAGCGTTCAACAGAAATATTTTGACCAGAATAAATCGTGAATTTAGAGCGGATTTTGAGGTTGAAAAATTTAGGCATTGGGAAGCCTATAATCCCGAAACGGGTACCGCTAAGAGTTTTTTAGTTGCTACTGAAGCTATGAAAGTAAGCATTGAAAAACTCCAGCTCACAGTTAGTTTTGACCAATGGGAATCTATCCACACAGAAATTTCACAAAAATATGACGATAAAATCGTCAGTTGGTTAGCTGAAGAATCTGGGCTGAGGATTGAAACATCTTTTACCGATGAAAAAGAGTTTTATAAGAATTATGCTTTTACAAAGGCTTGATGTTGGGTGTCGGATGACAGATGACAGATGACAGATGACAGATGACAGATGACAGATGACAGAAATTTAAAAAAGTAGATAAACTTTTAAACGCCTAAACTTAAAAAATGAAAGCACTTTGGAACAATAAAATGATCGCCGAGACAAAAGAAACGGTAATTATAGAAAACAATCACTACTTTCCTCCTGAAGCCATTAATGAAAAATACTTTAAAAGAAGTGCTACGCACACTTCCTGTCCTTGGAAAGGAGAAGCCTCTTATTACACAATTGAAGTTGATGGAAAAACAAACAAGGATGCGGCTTGGTATTACCCAGATCCAAAACCCGCGGCCGATGCAATAAAAAATCATGTGGCCTTTTGGAAAGGCGTGATTATTAAAAAATAAACACTTAAACTTCTAATCTTAAAACCTCAACAAGTTTTTCGAGATCTTCCTCAGTATTGTAATAATGAAAACTCACTCTAATTCCACCGTCGCGTGGGGAACAGATTATTTTTTGGTCCTTTAACGTGTTAAATAATGCTATGTCGCCTTTCAAATTGAAAATGGAACTGTGGTTTTGACGGAGCAAAGTATCCTGGTGAAGCAATCCCATGTCAGAAAAGCGATCTTTTGCTTCGTTAGAAAGAGATTTTATTCTCTCATATAAGCTTTCTACTCCGTGATTTTGCTGAAATAAAAGGGCTTGCTCCAAGCTTCCATAGTTCAATGTATCTTGATGTCCAGGTTCAAAATGTTTCATAAACGCCGTTTCCGTGGGCAAACTCTCAAAACGTTCCGCAGAATTAAACCCGATAGTTTTCGGAAAAATCCGTTCACGAGCCGCTTCCTTTATCATTATAAAACCATTTCCATATCCAGCTGTCAGCCATTTATAAGCGCTGGCTCCTAAAACATCAATCGCACTATTGGCAAAACTGAAGTTTTCAGTTCCTAAATATTGTGTGCCATCTGCAATTAGCAATAAATTGGGATAAGCTTCTTTTAATTTCTTTAAAAAATTAAGGTCTATCTTTATTCCATTAAGCCATTGCACGAGACTGAAAATAAAAATATTTGGCTTATGTTTCGCAACTGCTGCTTCTATATTTCTTTCAAGATTCGCATCAATCTTGGCGTAACAGACATTAAAATCGCGTGTTTCCACGGGCCAATTTATAGATGGATAGTCATTTTTCAAAAGAAGCACTTTTTGTCCTTCAGGTAATCCTTCCAAAACTGTATTTATTCCGAAGGAAAGGTTTGGAATAAGCGCAGTTTCATCAGCAGACGCCTCAAAAAAACCAGAAACGGTATTGCGAACTTGCTCAATTAGTGTTTTATGCTTGTCACGAAAAACGCTGGCATGGTTCATTAAATCTAAATCGTGTTGCCGTCGCCAATCAATGACCGCTTTTGGAACAATTCCGTTAGCGGCAGTATTGAGATAAGTAGAGGTAGCTAATGCGGGAAACTGTTTTATAAAATCTTCCATAAGTGAGTGTTAAAAACAGTGAAATTAGGTATTTTTACAAGACTGACATTTCACTGTTATACTGTAACGAAAATAACCAACTATGTTTTCAAAAACTAAAAAAACTGAAAGAATCGACCCAGAACAGCGGGAGCAATATGAATATGCTCGTCGCCGAATTAAGCAGAAGAAAAACTTGATGCGTCATTTTATTCTGTATTTGGTTGGTTCGGTATTACTAATTATTATTAATCCTGTCTTGGGATATGGGAACGATATTTTATTCAAAGATTGGTTTATTTGGGCCATTTTAATTTGGACATTTATATTCTTGGTACATCTTTTTAATGTTTTTGTTATGAATAAATTTATGAGCAAAGAATGGGAAGATCGACAAATGGAAAAACTTAAAGCTCGCCAAGCGGAACGCATGGCAGAACTTCAGAAAAAAGTTGACACAGAATTACAATTGCCAAAAATGGAGGAAGTTTCTCCAAAAAAACCCGAATTAAAAAACCCTTTACCTCCAGACGTACAATGATAACAATGATAGCTGCCGCTGGCGAAAATAATGAACTTGGAAAAGACAATGGAATGATTTGGCATTTGCCAGATGACTTTAAGCGCTTTAGAAAACTCACTACAGGACATTACATAATTATGGGCCGAAAAACTTTTGATTCCTTTGACAAGCCACTTCCGGGGCGACCTCACTTGGTGATTACCCATAACAAAGATTACAAAAAAGGAGTTGCCATTGTAGTTCAAAGTATGGAAGAAGCTCTCAAGATCGCAAAAGATGATCCACAACCTTTTATAATTGGAGGTGGAGAAATTTATAAACTGGGACTTCCATTTGCCGATAAAATTGAACTTACACGAGTACACGGAACCTTTGATGCCGATGCTTTTTTTCCAGAATTTTCAAAAGATGAATGGAAACTTATTTCTGAAGTGGAACACGGAACAGATGAAAGGCATAAATACTCCTTTACTTATGAAACTTGGGTGCGTAAATAAGCCCCACCCTAACCCTCCCCCAAGAGGATGGAACTATAAGCCTTCCAAGGTTAGACTTGTTCGTGTTTCGCAATTGCACTCGCTAGGCTTCTGATCGATTAAAGATGTTTGACATTCTTCAAAAAATAGCATCCCAAAACAAACTCAATTTAATTGACGCAAAATCGCTTCCTGGCGGAGATATCAACCAAGTTTTTCTTTTGAATTGCGACGAAGGAAATTTTGTTGCAAAGTTGAATGAGGCTTCAAAATATCCTAAAATGTTTTATGCTGAAGCAAAAGGACTTGAATTATTAAATACGACATCAACTTTTAAAATTCCGGAAGTTTTGGGAGAAGGCATAATAGAAAGCACTTCCTATTTGTTGATGAAATTTCTTCCCAATGGAAAACCTGTTCCAAATTTCTGGCAAGTATTTGGAGAGAATTTGGCAGCATTACACAAAACTACACAGCAGGATTTTGGCTTAGACCACGATAATTATATCGGGAGTCTTACGCAGAAAAATGAATCTAGAAAAACGGCTTCAGAGTTTTATATCAGCCAACGCTTAGAGCCACAATTTAAGTTGGCTTTAAAAAATGGGTTTCATTTTAAAAACCTAGATAAATTTTACACAAACATTTCCGAAGCAATTTCGGAAGAGCCGCCTTCCTTGATTCACGGAGATCTCTGGAGCGGCAACTATATGGTTTCCGAGAAAGGTCTGCCAGCTTTGATAGATCCAGCGGTTGCTTTTGCGTCACGTGAAATGGATCTTGCCATGATGAAATTATTTGGCGGTTTTCCCAAAGAAGTTTTTGATTGTTATTATGCTGCTTTCCCACTACAATCAGGATGGAAAGAAAGAACTTCGCTTTGGCAACTCTATTACTTATTAGTTCATTTAAATTTATTCGGAAAAGGATATCTCCATCAGGTTCAAACAATCATTTCAAAATTCCATTAACATTCTCTTCGGCTTATTTTAGTAATAATTTGGCGGCGCGTCTTCCATAAAGGCTTTAACTTTAGAGAAACTAAAAAACTGATTATGAGCAAAGAAAATTTATCCCAAGTAGAAGCAAAGCAAAAATTCAGAGAAATGGTGGACAAAATAAAAATCGCCATGTTTGCTACCAATCTCACCAAGAAGCCATTAAGCGTGGCCCCCATGTACACTAAAAGAGTGGATGAATCTGGCAATTTATGGTTTTTAAGCAGCGTAAATAGCGACCATAACGAGAATATACTTCGCGATGCAGACTGTCAGTTGCTTTTTAGCGATGGCGGCTCAGATTTCCTTAGCGTGTACGGTTCCTCCGAAATAATAAATGACAGAGATACGATCAAAACATTATATAGCAAAATGGACAATGCCTATTTTGATGGTGAAGATGACCCACAAATAAGAGCTATAAAATTTTCTCCCGATGAGGCTGCTTATTGGAGTTCCGATGGTGGAAAATTGGTGAATTTATTTAAAATGGGAGTTGCTGCGGTAACTGGAAAAGACCAGGATTTAGGCACTACTGGCAAAATGGATTTGTAAAAACCTACACTAGTATGTAGCGCTTTTCCTCTTTCTATAAATTAGCAAAGGGGAATTTTTATTATTATTTTTACGGCCTCACAAATATATCAACTAAGATGAAAGCATATATATTTCCCGGACAGGGCGCACAATTCACCGGAATGGGGAAAGATCTCTATGAAAACTCTTCAAAAGCGAAAGAGTTGTTTCAACAGGCAAACGAAGTTCTAGGTTTTGACATTACGAAAATAATGTTTGAAGGCACCGCCGATGAATTAAAAGAAACCAAGGTAACCCAGCCCGCTATTTTTCTACACTCTACCATCTTGGCGGAAGGAATGGGCAACAATTTTAAACCAGATATGGTTGCTGGACATTCACTGGGAGAAATTTCGGCATTAGTAGCCAATCGTACGCTGGCTTTTAGCGATGGCTTAAAGCTTGTTTATAAACGCGCTTTGGCAATGCAAAAAGCTTGCGAGGCAACTCCATCAACAATGGCTGCAGTTTTAGGACTGGAAGACCATTTGGTTGAAGAAATCTGTGCAAACACTCCCGGAATTGTAGTTGCAGCAAATTACAACTGCCCTGGGCAACTTGTTATTTCCGGCGATGTAGATGCTGTGGGATTAGCTTGTGAAAGTTTAAAAGAAGCTGGTGCCAGACGTGCATTGATTTTACCAGTAGGTGGTGCTTTTCACAGTCCGTTAATGGAGCCTGCACGAGAAGAATTGGCCGCTGCTATTGAGGCCACACAGTTTACAGCTCCTGCTTGTCCCATATACCAGAACGTTTCGACTTTTGCAGTTACAAAACCTTCAGAAATAAAAGAAAACCTCATCTTCCAACTCACTTCTCCAGTAAAATGGACACAGAGTATCCAAAATATGATTAAAGACGGAGCAACCAAGTTTATAGAAGTTGGTCCCGGAAATGTTTTGCAAGGATTGGTAAAGAAAATTGATAAAACCGCAGAAACTGAAAAAGCAGAAGCGTAGTTCAAGGTTTAGAGTTCAAAATTCAATATTAAAAAAGCGTCGAAGGAAAATAACCTTGGACGCTTTTTAGTTTGTAGCAATGAAAACAATTCAAAAATAGGTTTGAATTTAGAATAGATTAAAACCTATTTCTAAACTAAGGAACTACATCCTTTTTTATAAAACTCTTTTCGTTCCTCATCGGGAACCAAATCGCCGCCTGTTGCCCAAGCAATATGAGTGGCATTTTCCATATTGATATTGTGTTTAGCGGCATAATCGGTCTTTGCAATCATTTGTGGCCCAATCAATCCTGCCGTTGCAGAAGGTTCCAAGAAAATTTGCTCGGTATCCATCAATTGCGCTAATAAGACGAAAAGTCGATCATCCTCAATAGTATATTCGCCACTAATAATGTGATTACTGATATTTGTAGCAAAATTTGAAGGACGTCCAACAGCCAAACCATCGGCTTCGGTTTTGTTGTCTATTCCAATATCGTGAACGCTTATGTTGCTCATTTCGCCAGTAACCAATCCAGTTAAAACCGCCGGAGAATGTGTGGGTTCCACATAAAAGCAATGTACGTTATCACCATAAATCTTTTTTAATCCGAAAGCGGTACCTCCGGGAGAACCTCCCACGCCACAAGGTGAGTATACAAACAATGGATGCTCGGCATCAACTTTTATATTCGCCTCTTCCAATTGTTTTGCTAACCGAATTGCACCTACAGTATAGCCCAGAAATAATTCATTGGAATTTTCATCGTCCACAAAATATCCCATTGGGTCGGAGTTTGTTTTTTGTCTTCCTGCGAGAATCGCTTTACTAAAATCGCCTTCAAACTCGATTACTTCAACTCCTTTGGAACGCAATAAATCTTTTTTCCACTTTTTAGCATCTCCAGATACGTAAACAGTTACTTGAAAACCTAGTTTCGCACTAATAATCCCAATACTTAAACCAAGATTTCCTGTTGAGCCCACACCGATTTTATACTTGCTGAAGAATTTTCTGAATTGATCACTAGTTAAGATGCTGTAATCATCATCCTTTTTCAGTATACCCGCGTTTAATGCAAGTTGTTCGGCATAATGAAGAACTTCAAAAAACCCTCCCCTTGCCTTAATGGAACCAGCAAAAGGAAGGGCATTGTCGCATTTTAAAAAGAGGCGTCCTTGCATCATAGAACTTTCTTGGTTTAAAAGCGTTTTCATCTTTTGAATTTCCTTTAGCGGAGATTCAAGAATACCATCTGTTGCTGCAGTTTCAGGAAAGGCTTTTACAAAAAATGGTGCAAAGCGATGCCATAATTGTTCCGCTGCTTCCATTTCCTCTTTTTTGATAGGAAATGAAGGCATTTCAGCCATTTTTTTCTTGTTAGGATTGAGCCACGCAACAGGTTTTAAGTCAATAATTTCCTTTAAAATTGGTGACTCTTTTATAAATGAATCTATTTTATTTTTTGAATACATTTTTTAAAATTTTAAATCTTGATTGCTTAAAATTTAATAAGGAAATAGGTAGGTAATTTAATCTTTCCTTAAATAAAGCACATTTTTTCTTTACGAACTCTACGTCTCTCGCGATGATTTTTTACCGCAAAGCCGCAAAGAACGCAGAGTATAAGAATTTTGAATTTAATTAGATGATAGACCAAACACATCCAATTTAAACGACTGCTTCTGTTTAAAAGGTTTTAGTCCTACGTCATTTAGTCTTAAGTCCTTTCCTCTTAGGTCTAAAACATTAATTAATCACTTTCTGGAAGTTTATAAAAACTATGAAAGTAATGTGGCGTCCATAGTTATGTTCAAGCTTAGAGCTTTACTCACGGGGCAGTTTTCTTTAGCCGCGTTTGCGCATTCCATAAACTTGTCTTTACTGATATTAGGAATACGAGCTTTTAGCGTTAAATGTGAACCAGTAAGTTCCAGTTTATCCGCATCCATTGTGACTTCTGAGGTTACATCTAAAGTATCTGGTGTATAACCTTCTTTCCCTAGAATAAGGCTAAGCGCCATTGCAAAACATCCTGCATGCGCAGCCGCAAGCAATTCGTCAGGGTTAGTAGCCTTGCCATCGCCAAAACGGGATTTAAAGCAATATTCGTTCTCGTTTAAAACTTTACTTTGAGTAGTTATTTTTCCTGTTCCTTCTTTTAGGGAGCCGCTCCATACGGCATTTGCTGTACGTTTCATATAAATGTAGTTTATTAAAATAATTTTGTTGTTTATAATTTTTTCCTCAGATCTAAAGCGACCTGCTAATTATACCTTTTCTGCTATTATAGCGCAGACTGTCTATTGTATGTACACGAATTACAACAGATACGATTTTTTGAATTCAGGGTCTAAAACATCTTTACGTTTAGACTTGAATTCCTTGAACTAATTTAGCAGTGAGTTAATTACCGCAAGGCCTAGGACTCTCTTTTTTGGGGAGCATCCAGTGGCCTTGTTCGGTATTAATGGTTTTAGCACTCACTATTGGTTGACAACACCTTCCACACGTTTGGCGGTATCCCCTTTATTCAAACTTAATCTTACGGTACTCGTTTCAAGTGCTTTTAAATCGTGTGGTACACCACCTTCAAGACCTATTAGATCTCCTTTTTTCAATTTGTGGGTTTCTCCGTTTACTCCAAAATCAATTGCGCCTTCAAAAATTTCAACTACAATAGGGAAAGGCGTTTTATGCTCTTTCATAACTTGGCCTTCTTTAAATGCAATTCTAATCTCTTTTCCCGCGTCCGTCTCCATTAAAACCTGGATGGTTGGTCTTTTTTCATTGTATTCAAGATTGTTTACTAGTGATGCTAATTTCATATTTATTTTAGTTTTAAATTTTCTTATTTAGAATGATTCAA
Source organism: Aequorivita capsosiphonis DSM 23843 (assembly GCF_000429125.1). GTDB lineage: Bacteria > Bacteroidota > Bacteroidia > Flavobacteriales > Flavobacteriaceae > Aequorivita > Aequorivita capsosiphonis. The sequence continues at coordinate 56,471 of NZ_AUBG01000006.1, read as the reverse complement.
AATTAGTAAAAATATACTGACTAACCTTATTATTCAGCACAAAAATTCTTAGTTTGATTCTACTTATAACTTTAGAAAATTAATTTGGAGTGTCTTTTAATTCTAAAATCAAAGGCTCATTAAGTATATTTGAAAAGTACCTTAACTAAATATGAAGAAACAAAAAAAGAAATCGCATTTGGAACTAACGCCACTGATTGAAGAGCACAATGAGGTTATACTTTTTTGTGAACGAATTAGAGAAGGACTTAGGAACAAAACAGAAGAAGAACGTATCAAAAAGTACATTGATTGGTTTAAGGTAAAATATTTGGATCCTCATTTTGAAATAGAAACTAAATATATCTTTCCCATTCTTGGGAATAATAACGTACGCGTAAAAAGAGCATTAGCAAACCACAGACGCCTGAACCGATTGTTTGATGAAACTACAGAACTTAATAAAGTACTCAACAAAATTGAGGAAGAATTGAGCAGTTATATTGGGTTTGAAGAACGTGTTCTATATAATGAAATCAGAACAATTGCGAGTCCGCAACAATTAGAGGAAATAGAGAAAAGTCATCAGGAATTAGCTTTTAATGATGATGAATGGAAAGATCAGTTTTGGACTTCTTCATCTAAGTAAATAGGTAGATTCAAGCATAAAAAAAGCACCGAATGATTAATTTCATTCGATGCTTTTAGTTTATAAATTCTATTAGTTCAATTTCACATTTGACTATTGAACTTTGAATCCATTATGCGTTTATGCTACAGTCCACACAATCTTTTACTTTACCATAATAGGTTTCCCGGTATTTGTGGATTGTTTTAAAGGGAACATTTAAAAATGTCTTTTTTATGTAGATCACACTTGTGGTGAACATCCCCATTTTTTCTGTAAATCGTTTTTCTGTTTTTGTTTGTCGTTTCACTGAAACTAACCTCATCATTGTTTTTTTGACTCCCTTTGGCTCACAACATATTGATTTTGAAGCAAAAGTTCAGAGTGCTATTCAGGTACAAAGAAACAAATCCTAAGCATCAATTCCAAGAAATAAGCGTTAAACATGGGTTAATTGAGTTGTGAGTTGTGAAAAATAAAAAAGCTAAGTACTAATTTACTTGTCACTGACTATTGAAAACTGACTACTGAATCCCTCTAACTTTCTTCTCCCATTTCCATGCAGATGCCAAAGCATCTTCCATGGTTTCCTGTGCTTTCCATCCTAAAACATCATTGGCTTTTTTGGTGTCAGCGTAAACTGAAATCACATCTCCTGGCCGGCGATCTACAATTTTATAATTCAATTTCTCGCCAGTTGTTTTTTCGAAAGAATTCACAACTTCCAACACAGAACTCCCTCTACCTGTACCGAGATTGAAAACCTCAAAGTTTTCATTGTGCTGCAGATTCGAAACATCCGTTTTAAGCAATCGCTCCAAAGCAATAACGTGTGCTTTCGCCAAATCTACCACGTGAATATAATCGCGGATACAACTACCATCTTCTGTGGGATAATCATCGCCAAAGACAGATAGCTGCTTGCGAAGTCCCGCAGCAGTTTGTGTGATAAATGGCACCAAGTTTTGTGGCACACCAGCAGGAAGTTCACCAATTATAGCCGTTTCATGAGCGCCTATTGGATTAAAATAACGAAGTGCTATGGATCTTAGAGAAGAGACTGAACAAGTGTCTTTGAGGATTTCTTCGCTTATTTGTTTAGTATTTCCATAAGGGGAAGTGGCTTTCTTAATAGGTGCATTTTCCGTAATAGGAAGCGAATCAGGCTCGCCATAGACGGTGCAGGAAGAGCTGAAAATAAAGTTTTCAATTCCGTAAGAGTTACATTCCTGCAACAAATAGATCAAGGTGTTCAAGTTATTTTCATAATAAAGCAAAGGCTTTTCTACACTTTCACCAACCGCTTTACTTGCTGCAAAATGAATAATACCTGCGATATCTTTATGTTCCTTAAAAAAATCGGAAACGTCTGATTTATAACGAAGGTCCAATCTTTCGAAAATTGGGGGTGTCTTGGTGATATCTGTAATTCCTTCCAAAACGTCTAAGGAAGAATTGGAGAGATTATCAACAATAATAACTTGATAACCTGATTTCTGAAGTTCAACAACGGTGTGGCTTCCAATATAGCCCAAACCGCCAGTAACGAGTATTTTTTTCATAGTTAATGCCCGCGCAGAGACGGGTATCTCTTTAATTAATATTTTTATCCAATAAACTCAATCACCGTTTTTGTGATATAATCAATCTGTTCATCATCCAATTCAGTATGCATTGGCAAGGAAATTACTTCTTTCACCAATTGATTGGTTACTGCAAAATCCGCTTCATTATAACGCTCATCCTTGTAAGCCTTTTGAAGATGGAGCGGAATCGGGTAGTATACTCCGCTTGGAATACCATTTTCAAATAAATAGCTCACCAAAGCATCACGATCTGCATTAATTATTCTTAAAGTGTACTGATGAAAAACGTGACAATTGCAAGCCTCAAAAGTGGTTCCTGAACAATTGCCGCAACCCGTTGGCGTAATTATATGTTTATGATCTTTAAAAGCATCGGTATATTTCTGAGCAGCTCTTTGTCGAGCCGTATTATATGCATCTAAATGCGGTAATTTCGCACGAAGCACGGCAGCCTGAATAGAATCTAATCTACTATTCACTCCCACAACATCGTGATGATACCGCTCGTACATTCCGTGATTTACAATTCCTCGAATTTGATGCGCTAAATCATCATCATTGGTAAAAATAGCGCCGCCATCACCATAACAACCCAAGTTTTTTGATGGAAAAAAAGAAGTTGAGGCAACGTGCCCAATAGTTCCAGTTTTCTTTTTCGTGCCATCTTTTGATGTATAATCTGCACCGATTCCCTGGGCATTATCTTCAATTACATATAAATTGTGTTCTTCCGCAATTTCCATAATTTCATCCATATTGGCGGCAAGGCCAAAAAGATGTACAGGAACAATCGCCTTTGTTTTTGGTGTGATTGCTTTTTTAATCGCCTCAACGTCAATATTGAAGTTTATAGAATCTACATCAACCAAAACCGGCGTTAATTGTAAAAGTGCAATCACTTCCACGGTTGCCGCAAAGGTAAAATCGGCAGTTATAACTTCGTCTCCAGGCTCCAAGCCTAAGCCCATCATCGCTATTTGAAGCGCATCCGTCCCGTTGGCACACGGAATTACGTGTTTAACATCCAAATATTCTTCAAGTTCCTTTTGGAATTCGTGAACCTCGGGACCATTTATAAAAGTAGTAGTTTCTATAACATTCAATATAGAGCTATTTACACGCTCTTTTATATTTTCATATTGACCTTTAAGATCAACCATTTGGATTTTCTTCATATTCGAATAGGATAAAGTTGTGCAAAATTACGAAAATGAAACTTGGACTTCGGTACTTTTTGAAAGCAATTAAGGTCAATAGCAAAATCAAAACACTTCGACCTCAAAACACTTAGTCCCTTAAATTTTTCATTTAAAGAAAATTCATCTATTGCAAGGTGCTAAAACAGATTACAGAAAACGGAAATACTGACCACTGAATTTAGTATTTTTGTTCAATATGCACACACTCTACAATTTTCTAATTCACATAGCTTCCTTCGGATTGAGAATTGTAGCGTTATTCAGCAAAAAAATAAAACTTTTTGTTGACGGAAGAAAAGCTGTAATTGTAACCTTACAAGAAAAAATTGCTTCAACCGACGAGACAATTTGGTTTCATTGCGCCTCTTTGGGCGAATTTGAACAAGGCGTCCCAATCATGGAAGCTATAAAAAAAGTAAAGCCGAATCATAAAATAGTAGTAAGCTTCTTTTCTCCTTCTGGTTATGAAATAAAGAAAAACACTCCCTTGGCTGATGCCGTTGTTTACCTTCCCACGGATACCCCGTCTAACGCACGAAAGTTTATTGCCGCCATCAATCCAAGTTTCGCACTTTTTGTAAAGTATGAATTTTGGCCAAATTATCTTTTTGAACTTCAGAAGAAAAAAATCCCAACTATTTTAGTTTCTGGTGTTTTTAGAGAAAACCAACTGTTTTTTAAAAGCTATGGCGGGTTTATGCGAAAAGCACTTGCTACTTTCGAACACTTTTTTGTACAAGATGAAAATTCAGAAGCATTATTAAAAAATATTGGATTCAACAATATAACAGTGAGCGGCGATACCCGTTTTGACCGAGTCTCGCATCAAATTGAAATGGATAATACACTAAAGTTTGCCGAAGAATTCAAAGGCAATTCATTGTGTATTGTCTGTGGAAGCACTTGGCCAGAAGATGAAGCTGTACTTTTAAATTACATAAATACGGCTCGCATGAACGTAAAATTCATCTTTGCGCCCCATAAAATTGAAGCAGCTAAGATTGATGCGTTTAGAAGTAAAATTCTTAAAAAAACCATATTACATTCTAATAAAGATGAAGTAAACATCGCTGGGTATAATGTGTTGATTATTGATTGTATCGGGCTTTTAAGCAAATTGTACAGCTATGCAGATATTGCTTATGTTGGTGGCGCAATGGGGAAAACAGGATTGCACAATGTTTTAGAACCTGCCACTTTTGGTCTTCCTATAGTGATTGGAAATAATTATGAAGACTTTCCAGAAGCCATACGATTAAGATCACTCGCAGGTTTATTTTCAATATCAAACGCTGCTGAATGTTCTACCATATTAAAAAAGCTAGTTGAAAATGACAGTTTCAGGACTAAAACTGGAATGATTTCTGGGCATTTCGTTAACAGCAATACGGGCGCCACAGAAATTATAATCTCCTATATGTCGGCTAATCATCCTTAATGCAGAAGGGTGTTTTTCAGATAATCGAAGAAAATAGCACAAAATTCATATTCCTTTAACATTTTTTGGGATAGTATTATTAATTCTCTATCCTTTAAAACCTAGATTTGCTCCAACCATAATAATAAACAACCCATTTATGAAAAAGTTTTTAGTATTAATTTCAATTGTTTCAATTGCTTTAGGATCATGTCGTGAAAATAAAACAGAAACAAAGGAAGTAGTTCGAGAAGTTAAGGTAGAGAAGGAAGCTCCTGAAAAAAGAGAAGGCATCCTTGAGAGAACTGCCAAAAAAGTAGATAATAAAGTCAATGATAAAATTGACGAGAAAATTAATGAAATTGACGATTAACCAATAGTATTAAACACTAACTTATAAATTTAAAAACAATGAAAAAGTTAACAATGATTGCCTTATTCGCAGGATTTTTTGCGATTTCTCTTTCATCTTGTAGAGATCAAAAAACTACTGAAGAAAATCTAGTAGAAGAAATGCAAGATAAAGGTGCCGAGGTTAAAGTAAAAGACGACGGCGAGAAAATTAAAATGGAAACCGAAGACGAAAAGGTTAAGATAAAAACCGACGACGACGGAAATACTAAAATAAAGAAAAAAGACAAGGACTAGTTTTATGTTTTAGTTTTTAAAGAAGAAAGGGATGTCTAAAACGACGTCCCTTTTTATTTTAAACCACTAATTTGTCCTTTTAACTCGTCCATAGATTGTTGTAATTGTCTTAATAAGTTGCTTTCTGCTGGCTCATCAACGCCAAAACTCAATTTACTGTTTACCATCCATAATTCCTGAATATCTTTCACCTTCACATCTATTGGCAAATATTGATCATTTAGGGAAATCAGCCTGATTGCCTGGGAACTGTTCGGTACTTTTTGAAGTTTCTTCACTAAAACTGAATCTCTTAATACTACTATATAAATTTTACTATCTGTAGCCTCGGTAATATTCGGAACCGCTCGTCCCAAAACCCATTCATTGGGCTTGATATTTGGTAGCATACTATCTCCTTCCACTTGAAAACCTCGATAGGAAGCATTTCGATATTCCGGCAAAGGAATATTAAATGCGGGTAAGGTTTGATACCAACCCATATCGTGAATATTATTTGGATATCCCGCAGCTGCCTTTTGATTCACCAGCAAGATACTGTCATCTCCCGTTGTGTCAATGGTTATAACTTTCGGACTCACATCGCCACGTGAAGAATCTATATGCTTTTCAAAACTTTTACCGTAAAGCCACAGCGGATTTATATTGAACTGCGCCATGAGTTCCATCACAATTTTTCCAGTGATTTTGGTCTTCCCACGCTCAATATCTGCCGTAGTCGCACCAATATTTAAAAGTTCGGCAAACGATTGCTGGGTGTGCCTCAGTTCCTCGCGAATCTTTTTAAATCGCTGTGCTTCAATACTTAGTTTTGATTCCATACACAAATATAATGCAATTTGGAAAATATCCAAATATTTATCAAAGCTTAGCTCATTTTATTGGAATATTTCCCTAATATTCTCAATATTTCAGATTTTATATAAATTTTAAAAAAGTAAGTAAATCATAAACTGTAGCTATAATGGCGGCAAAATACAGCCTTCTTTGGACCTAAAGCCAGCAGGATGAAAATCCAAAAATGAAACTTTATTTCTATTGGTAAAATAGATTTTTGCCACAATTGCAATCAACCCGAAAGTAACAATTCGATTTTAAAGAACTCGCTGTCAAAACCCCTATTACTGCAACTAGTTCAATTGATTAAATACCAGAGATTTAGCTCCAATAAAACAGTTTTGAAATAGATGTTAAAATATTATTATAAAAAAATTGTTGAATCGAATATTTAACTATTTTTGCGCACTATTAATCACTAATTTATTACCACAATGAAAAAAATATTTTTATCACTTGCCGCTCTTGCATTAGTTGCTTCTGTTTACTCTTGTAGAGAAACTACTAGCGAAAATGCTGAAGAAACTGCTGAATCAATTCAAGCTGACACTGATAACGCACTAGACAATGCTGGCGACGCTATTGATGATGCTGTTGATGCAACTGGAGATGCTATGGAGGATGCTGGCGACGCTATCGAAGATGCTGCTGATGACACTAAAGATGCTGTAGAAGACGCAACTGACGGTCAATAAGCACAATTTTTGCTTAGAAAATTAAAAGCCTTTTCATTTTTGAAAGGGCTTTTTTTTGCGCTAGAGATTTTTGAATTCTTCCAAATAAATTAGGATTCCTTTTTGTTCAACTTACTTCTCTCCTATTCAGAACAACCACAGCCAGGCTTACATTTATTCTGGCGAGTTGGAACCCTTGTCCATTTCTTTGATGGATCGAATTTACTTTTTTGTTTTTCAAGTTCTTCAGTAGCATCCAATTTCTTGCGATTTTGCTTTTTTTGTCGAGAAATAAAGAATTTTGATGTCAGTTTATACTTATAGCGTATATGATATAAAAATACATCCGTTGGACGCGTGGGCTTCCACTTATCCTCTTTTATGGCAATCAACAAAAAAGTTACATCAGGATTTTCGTCTTCCGTATTAGGTTTAAAGCGATTGAGATTTTCAATATATTTTCGATAATATTCGGCGAATAATACGAAACGGAAATCAAAGCTGTTTATGTCATTATAAAACTTCTCAACATCAGCGAGGCTTAAACCACCCTCATGTAATTTTGAGAGTTTATCTCTAAACTCAGAAATTGTTTTATGAAATCCCATCTGCTTTTTCTTATAGGTGCCGATCCAAGAGAATAAATTTTTGCTTCTAAACCTTTCACTGAATCAAAATATTGCTCAACTGCAAATTTAATGAATTGCTTGAAATGGATTTAAGAATAAGCTTGAATTATTAAACTATTCAGATTCTCAGTAGGGAATAAATAAAAACGCCTTGTAAACAATAGATTACAAGGCGTTTAAGTACTGATGGCGGGACTTGAACCCGCACGACCAAATGGTCACAGGATTTTAAGTCCGGCGTGTCTACCAATTCCACCACATCAGCATAATGAGGTTGTCTATTACAACCTGGACTTAACAAAAAATGCCGAAGGGCATTCGGCATTAAAAGTTGAGTGAAAAAACGGACCCGATGCTTCGGGGGAACCCGCCACCTTAAAAAGGTTTCACTATCTGAGCGAAAAACGGGATTCGAACCCGCGACCTCCACCTTGGCAAGGTGGCGCTCTACCAGCTGAGCTATTTTCGCATTGTAATTTAATGAACGTCACTCACATTGTAAGCGGCAGCAAATTTAAAACTTTTAGTTTAATTTCAAAGGCTTTTATGTAAAATTATGTTCCGATTTCTTTCTCTCTTCTTGAAGGTTAGAGATTCTTAAAACTCCCTTTTTCAAAATACTGATAACCATATAACTAGCCTATATAAATTATTATTTGAAATTTTAATCCTTCAAAATTTAACTACCCACATTTTCGTAAGCCCAGAAATTTATTATTTTTACGTAATGAAAAAAATGTTTTTGATGTGCACTCTTCTCGCCATGGCACCATCAATATTCTTTGGCCAAAGCAATCAAGATGTCTATAATTGGTTTGATAACCAAGTAGGCATCGAAAACACAAGTATATTTACTGGCATTGAATACATAGAAATTGAAAAAGGTTCCGACGGCTTTACAAAATTTCTATATCCCAATAGTTTTTCAACTGGTTTTGTGAGTTATGATGGACAAACCTATTACGACATCGCCTTAAGATTCAATGTTTATGACGATAAGGTTATTGTAAATATCGGCAAGAACTCCAGTGAAAAAGTTTTTGAGATTTTCGCCGCAAAAGTAGACTCTTTCAGTATCGATAACAGAAAATTTATTCAAAATAAAACATTGGTATCCAAAACAGATAAACCAGTGCCTGGCTTTTCGGAACTAATTCAAGATTCCAGAAATATTCGGCTTTTCAAAAAACTTCAGAAGGGAAAGTCTACCAAAATCAAAGACCGAACGGTATTGTTTCATTATAAATGGGGAAGTCCAAAATATTATCTTTTATTTAATGATAAGATGCATGAAGTCAATAGAAAGAAAGACTTTATCGAAATCTTTCCACAGTTTAAAGGTGAACTAAAAGAGCAAAAAATAGATAGGAAAATGATAAAAAACAATCCAGATAGCGAAGTAATCTTACTTACTAAAACAATCAATAGCTTACTGAACCGCTAATTATGTTTCATTCAAAAATAAAGCCTTACCTAATTACTTGTTTACTTTTCTTGACCTTTCAAGCCTCTTTTTCACAAGATACTTTAAATGTAAATTTCAAGTTTAACAATACGCCATTAAAAGAAGTTATTTCAACTATTGAAAACAAAACAGATTATCGTTTTTTCTATCTAGATGAATGGCTTGGCAATACTACCATTACGGGAGATTATGATAATGAAAGCATTACAAGCTTACTGGATTCTGTTTTAAACAACACTTTATTAAATTTTTACATTGCCCAAGACCAACGCGTCATCCTTACACAAAACAGTATTATTTACGATGAACTTCCGGAAGGCTTTTTTCCGATGGAAGACGAAATCATAACAGAAACGACAGCTCAATCAAAAAATGTAGCTCCTGTTTTTTATCAAAAAGAAAGTACTAAAAAGCGAAAACCAATTGAAACCGTTCGTATTGGCAAGGAAACGCCAAACAGAAAGCGTACCTACCGTTTAAAAGGTACAATAACCAATGCTGTAAATGGGCAAGCATTGCCTAATCTGGCCATAGTTTTGAGCACGAATACCTCCGTTGGCACAACAACGGACGATCAAGGCCAATATCAACTCACGCTTCCGAGTGGCACGAATCTATTGGATTTTAAACTCTTGGGTATGGAAAGCCTCACAAAACGCGTGATTCTCTATAATAATGGAACGTTGGATATAAGTTTGGATGAAGATTATGAAGAATTGGGAGAAGTCTTAATAGCCGCCAACAAAAACAAAAATGTTGAAGATGCAAAAACGGGTGCCGAAACTATTGATGTTAAGGCGATTAAAAACATACCCCTAGTACTTGGCGAGCGTGATATTTTAAAAGTTGCAGCAACACTTCCAGGAATCTCAAAAGCTGGAGAAGGCGCCACAGGTTTTAACGTTCGTGGCGGGAAAGAAGACCAAAACTTAATATTGTTGGACGATGCCGTGATCTACAATCCGTCGCACTTTTTTGGAATATTTTCGGCAATCAATCCATTTACAACAGGCAGTGTTGACATCTACAAAGGCAGCATTCCCGCAGAATACGGCGGACGTCTTTCTTCCGTTTTCGATTTAAAGACCCGTGATGCCAATACCGTGAAATTTGCTGGAGAAGGCTCCATAGGTCCGGTAACCGGAAATCTCGCCCTTGAAATTCCATTAACCAAAGATAAAGCTGCCATTATGATTGGAGCGCGAGCCACGTATTCAGATTACATTTTAAAATTGCTCGACGAAGAATCGTTGAAAAACAGTAATGCCTCCTTTTATGATGCCATTGTTAAATACAACTATAAAATAAATGACAATAATAGTATTAAGGCAACGGCATATTTCAGTAAGGACAAATACAGAATAACTTCCGATTCGATTTTTAGCTATAGCAACAGCTTGGTTTCTTTAGCTTATAATCATCGTTTTAACGATAACAACAAGGCATCCCTTGTGATTTCCAATAGCCAATATAACTTTGATATAAATTATGACGGTGACACAAACACGGATTTCGATTTAGGTTATAAAATCAATGAAAGCCAACTTAAATTAAAGTTTGATACCAAGGTCAAGAAAAAGCACTCCCTCAACTATGGAATTCAAGGGAAACTCTACAATGTAGAACCAGGAACAATTGAGCCTAAAAATGATGAATCTATTGTGTTCAATAGAGTTATTCCCAAGGAAAGAGCTTTTGAAGGCGGAATTTTCTTAGAAGATGAATTTAAAATTACCGATGCTTTCCAAATCAACGCAGGGGTTCGGTATTCGTTTTTTGCAGCCCTTGGACCATCTATACAAAGACAATATGAAGCAAATTCGCCCATTACCGATGCATCGGTAATTGATAGTTTAAGCTTCGGAAAAAACGAAAGTATTAAAACATACAGCGGACCAGAAGCTAGGCTTTCATTTAGGTATTCCTTTACTCCAACTTTTTCGGTAAAGGCTGGTTACAATAATACTTATCAATACATTCATACTTTAAGTAACAACACCACCGTTTCACCTACTGACACGTATAAATTATCAGATTATAATATTGAGCCTGAAAAAGCTAGTCAATATAGTTTAGGCTTCTACAAAAACCTAAATAATGATACTTACGAACTTAGCTTGGAAGGTTATTATAAAAAATCTGACAACATTTTAGATTTTAAAACAGGTGCTAATTTATTGCTAAATGACCATGTAGAAACTGAATTGCTTCAAGGCGAAGGCAAAGCCTATGGAATAGAATTTCTGTTGAAAAAGAAAAAGGGCAAGTTAAATGGTTGGCTTTCTTACACCTATTCGCGAGCCTTGATTAGGCTGGATAGCGATTTTAGTGAAGACATAGTTAACAGCGGCGACTTCTTTCCCTCTAATTATGACAAGCCTCACGATTTTAACATCGTTGCAAACTATAAGCTTACGCAACGTTTTAGTCTTTCCGGCAATTTTGTTTACCAAACTGGAAGGCCAATAACATATCCGGTAGGAAGTTATGTTATTAATAATTCAGAATTTGTGACATACAGTGACCGAAATGCATTTAGAATTCCCGATTATTATCGCTTGGATTTAAGTTTGAATATTGAAGGAAACCACAAGTTAAAAAAATTGGCACATAGTTTTTGGAGTTTCTCAGTTTACAATGTGTTGGGTAGAAACAATCCATATTCTGTGTTTTTTGTAGTAGAAAATGGAAATGTGAAAGCTTTTCAAAGCTCCATATTTTCTGTACCCGTACCAACCATAACCTATAATTTTAAATTTTGATGATGATGCAGCCAAAAAATTATAAGCCAAAGACATTTTCGAAGATGAGTGCAGCAATACTTTTTGCCGTATTTATTCTGAATTTTACCTCCTGCACCGAAGAAATAGACTTTAAAACCGAAACATTTGAAAGTGCTTTAGTTGTACAGGCAAGCCTAACCAATGAAAACGCACCACAAAAGGTGGTTTTAAGCAGAACCTTTGCTTTTGAAGATGATGGCCCACCACCTGAAAGCAATGCAACCGTAACGATAATTGATGACCTGAATACTACCTATGAGTTTCAAGAAACGGAAAATCTAGGAACATATCTTTCTCTCACTCCGTTTGCTGCGAGCGTTGGCAGACAATACACCTTAAATATTACTACAGCAAATGGCAGAACCTATCAATCAGCAGCGGTAACTTTAAAAGCAGGAACCGAAATTGACCAGATTTATGCGCAGCGTAGCACAAATGGAGAAAATGTAGATGGAGTTTCCATATTTTTAGATTCTTATGACGCAACCAATAATTCTAAATACTATCGCTTTGAGTATGAAGAGACCTACAAAATTGTGTCAAAATTTAGTTCTTCAAGAACTTTTCATGTAGATGAAAACAATAGAATTAGTCTCGTTCAAAAAACAGAAGAAGAAAAGATATGCTATAATACTTTAGAGTCTAATAATATCTCTTTAGCAAACACTTCTACATTCGCCGAGGATAGACTAACACGTTTTTCTGTCCGATTTTTGGATGCGAGGAGCCCAAAAATTGGAAAAAGGTATAGTATTTTAGTGCGGCAATACGTAATCTCCCGCGAGGCATATACTTTTTATGAAACACTGCGGAATTTCTCAAGTTCTGAAAGTTTGTTTTCACAGGTTCAACCTGGTTTTATAGCTGGTAATATTCAAAGTACACAAAATAACAATGAAAAAGTAATTGGTATTTTCGATGTCGCTACGGTATCTGAAAGACGACTGTTTTTCAATTTTGAAGACCTTTTTTTTGATGGCTCACAGCCTGGAGAATTCGCCGGAGGCTGCGAAGAATCGCGACCTAGTATCGAGTCACTTCCGAGTCTAATAAACGATAATGCAGTACGTTTTTATTTTCTGGCAAGTCCAGACGACCCACCAGAACTTGGCGAAGGCCCTTATTATGTCATGCCAAGAGCGTGCATAGATTGTAGAGCTTTTGGCAGTAACGAAGTCCCTGATTTTTGGGAGGAATAAAACATAAAATAATGAACATTAAACTTTTTATTTTATATTTCTTAGCACTCAGCAGCACGAATCTGGCTATTGGGCAACAAGTGACTTCATCAAGTATTTCGGTCTCTCCAGTGCCGAACGAGGCAGCATACCTTGACGTCAATTCCTCTTTATTTTTTGTGGGTGAATATTTGTACTATAAGATATATGTAAAGAATACCGCAACAAACCAATTAACAAGCTTAAGTAAAATAGGATATGTTGAATTGATTCAGGAGGATGGAAAAACAGTATTTAAACAGCAACTTGTATTGGAAAATGGCATAAGTCAAGGTGACTTTTTTATTCCTACAGATGTTGTTTCCGGCAATTATAAAATTGTAGGATACACTCAAAATATGCTGGTTAAATCTGACGAAAACTTCTTTCAGCAGGATATTGGTATCATAAATCCATATCGCGGCGATCAAACTGCCATAAGCGAGTTGAAAACCGAAGATTCTGACACTTTAACAATCAAAAATATTTCAGAAGAAACCAGCAAGGACTATGATTTTACCATTCATTTAGATAAAAATAAATACAGCAATCGGTCCGCTGTAAACCTAAGCCTTTCAACCGAAAGTAAAAACATTAAAAATGGAACTTATTCATTATCGGTACGTAAGAAAAATGAAATTGATGTTCCACAGCTAAAAACCAGCCTTAATTATCGTATAAAACAAAACAACCCTAATGTAAAAGAAGGTACAACAAGATCGATATTGCCCGAATTAAGAGGGAAACTTATCAGTGGAAAAATTGTTTCGACAAATCCAAATCAGTCTGTAAAAGGAAAGAAAGTAACGCTCTCAATTCCTGGAGACGATTATGTTTTTAAAGTTTCTGATGTTGCTGAAAACGGAAATTTTTACTTTAATATTGATAAGCCACACTCCCAAAACAAGGCTTTGTTTCAAGTGATTGGCGATACTGAAGATAATTTTAATATTCAATTAGACTCACTTCCTTCAATAAACAAAGCGAGTTTAAAATTCAACAAATTTACCATCACGCCTCAAATGCAAAAAATGATTGAAGAACGCAGCATTCACAATCAAATTGAAAATGCCTATTATCACGTAAAACCAGATACCATTAAAACAAAGCCTTTAGAAAAGGCATATTACGGTAAAACATTTACTACTTACGTATTAGACGAATACACCCGTTTTCCGACCATGAAGGAAACCATGATTGAAATAGTAGAAAATGCTTGGCTACAAACTAATAGTGATGGTCGAAGCAAATTCGTGGTCCGTGAGCCCGAAGGGTACGGCCGAACCAACAATCCGCTGTTGCTTTTAGTGGATGGCGTGTTTTTGCAATCTCACGACTTATTGGCTAACTTTAAAGCTGCAAAAGTGGAAAGCATTAGTGTTTTAAGAGATAGATATTATTTGGGTTCACAGACTTTTCAGGGCGTTATGATTGTTCAGACCAAAGACAACGACTTTAATAAATATCTAGACGAAGATTTTATTTTACAAACACAACTTTTGCCAGACCAACCTGTAAAAAGTTATTTTTCACAAGAATACAACGCTTTCAATGAGAGTAAAACTACACATATTCCCGATTATAGAAGGCAATTGTTATGGCAGCCCCATATAAAGATGGAAGAAGGCGAAATGGGAATAAAATTTTTCACTTCAGATATTTCGGGAAATTTTGAGGTACGGCTAGAAGGTTTTATGGTGGATGGCTCGCCTGTTTCGTTTGTTAAGACCTTTACTGTAGAATAACTACTTTTCAGAAAAAATAATATTTTTTCTGAAACCTTAGCGCTTCACCTTTAATGTAGCGGACCGCTGCAACATTCTTTTAATTTCGTTTATTTTCATCAGTGCTTCCACTGGCGTAAGGGTATCAATATCAATATCTAAAATCTCCTCGCGCAGTTCTTCCAACAGCGGGTCATCAAGTTTAAAGAAACTCAATTGCATATCTTCTTTGGAAACAGCTTTCATTTCCTCTGTCAGTTCTTCAGAAGCATGACTTTTTTCCAGTCTTTTTAGAATTTTATTGGCGCGCAAAAGTACCGCTTGTGGCATTCCAGCCATTTTTGCCACATGAATCCCGAAACTGTGATGGCTTCCACCAGGAACCAATTTCCGAAGAAAAAGCACATTGTCTTTCAATTCCTTCACCGAAACATTATAGTTTTTGATTCTGGCGAAGGTTTCGGTCATTTCATTCAATTCGTGATAATGGGTTGCAAAAAGCGTTTTTCCTCGGGAAGGATGTTCGTGAAGATACTCACTAATAGCCCAAGCGATTGAAATTCCGTCGTAGGTACTCGTTCCCCGACCTATTTCATCTAAAAGAATTAAACTTCGATCAGAGAGGTTGTTTAGAATACTTGCCGTCTCATTCATCTCCACCATAAAAGTAGATTCCCCCATCGAAATATTGTCGCTGGCTCCTACCCTAGTAAAAATCTTATCTACACAGCCCATCCGCACTGCCGAAGCTGGAACAAAACTGCCCATCTGCGCCAATAAAACAATCAAAGCTGTTTGCCGAAGAATGGCAGATTTACCACTCATGTTCGGCCCAGTTATCATAATAATCTGTTGATTTTCCCGGTCTAGAAAAACATCGTTCGCAATATAAGGCGCGTCGGGTGGCAATTGCTTTTCAATTACGGGATGACGACCTTCCTTGATATCCAAATCAAAAGAATCATCAAACAGCGGACGCGTATAATTTGCTTCTTTGGCTTGAGTTGCGAAAGAGCACAAACAATCCAACTGCGCAATTAAAGCCGCATTTTGCTGAACCGATGCAATATATTGCAGCATCCACTCCACCAATTTTGAAAAATATTCCTGCTCTAAAGCCAGTATCTTCTCTTCGGCACCAAGTATTTTTGCTTCGTATTCCTTTAGTTCTTCGGTTATATATCTCTCGGCATTTACTAAAGTTTGTTTTCGGATCCACTCCGCAGGAACCTTGTCTTTATGGGTATTTCGAACTTCTATATAATACCCGAAAACGTTATTTGAAGCAATTTTAAGTGAAGAAATTCCGGTAAGCTTCGTTTCGCGTTGCAGCATTTCATCTAAGTATTCTTTTCCGTTTGCTGAAATATTTCGAAGCTCATCCAAACTTTCAGAAAAACCTTCGGCTATAGAATTCCCCTTTAAAATATTTACCGGTGCTTCCTCAAAAAGCGTTTCCTTTATTTTATTCCGAAGCAATTCGCAGTCGTGTAATTGCTCGCCAATAATTTTAAGCGACTCATTTTTTGAATTTAAAGCCAATGCTTTTATGGGAACCACGGCTTCCAAGGAATTTTTAAGTTGAATTACCTCACGCGGATTCACTTTCCCTGTTGCAATTTTTGAAATCAAGCGCTCCAAATCGCCAATTCGTTTTGTGTATTGTTGAACTTTTTCCAAGGTAACGGAATTGTCCAATAGAAAGCTGACCACTTCCTGCCGCCGATTTATCTGTTCAGAATTTTTCAGAGGAAGTGCCATCCATCGCTTTAAAAGCCTTCCGCCCATGGATGAAATGGTTTTATCGATAACATCCAAAAGCGTCACCGCATTCTGCTGATTGGAATGATATAATTCCAAATTCCGAATCGTAAAACGATCCATCCAAACGTATTCATCTTCAGCAATTCTGGAGAGTCGCGAAATATGCTGCAACTTGGTGTGTCGCGTTTCGCTTAAATAATGAAGTGCAGCGCCGGCAGCAATCACCCCTTCTTCCAGATGATCAACGCCAAAACCTTTTAAATTTTTTGTATCGAAATGTTTTGTAAGCGTTTCAAATGCATAGTCACTTTGGAAAATCCAATCTTCCAAGTGAAAAACGTGATATTCCTTGCCAAAAGTTTCGGTAAAAAGCTTTCTTTTTTGTTTTGAGAAAAGTACTTCTGAAGGACTAAAATTCTGAAGTAATTTATCTACATATTCCGCAGAACCTTCAGAAACCAAAAACTCACCAGTGGAAACATCCAAAAAGGAAACTCCTATATTTTTTGCTGTTGCTGCACCTTTGGACGTACCAAAATGTACTGCCGCCAAAAAGTTATTCGACTTGGATTTTAGAATATCATCATTAAATGCAACTCCGGGGGTGATCAGTTCTGTAACCCCACGCTTGACGATGGTTTTGGTCATTTTAGGATCTTCCAATTGGTCGCAGATAGCAACACGGCATCCCGCCATAACCAGTTTTGGCAAATAGGTATTTAAGGAATGATGCGGAAAACCGGCGAGCTCCATTTTTTCACCCCCATTATTTCGGGCGGTTAAGGTAATATTTAAAATTCCCGCAGCTCGAATTGCATCTTCCCCAAAAGTTTCATAAAAATCACCCACGCGAAACAATAGCAAAGCATCGGGATACTTAGTCTTGATTGTATTGTATTGCTTCATTAACGGGGTTTCCTTCTTCGCCATAACTCAAAATTTTCTTTAACCGATAAATGTAACGAAATTGTGGTTTTTTAAAAAATGAAGTGCAGAGTTTTATTGATAAAATGTAGAGGTTGTGACGCAGAGGTTCACAGAGGATCGCGGAGATTTATCAAAATTAACTCCTTACTTGGCCCCTTTGCGAGAAAACATTGCACGCCAAGCCGCTAAGCCGCGGAGGGAATGCCCTGAATGTTGCCAATCTAAGATAAAGTTCAAATATTTATAAAAAAATAGAACGGGAAATGTGATTCCCTTGAGGTCATAAAACCGTCTGGCCTCATCAAAACTTTGCGACTCTGCGCCTCTGCGTGCCCTTTTATTAAAGATTAACAATTAACTTTGCCAACCTATGAAAAACAGAAAACTAAAAAACAGCGAACTGGATCGCATAAATGCTGAGGAATATAAAGCTGCAGACAAAACACCTCTTATTATTATTCTCGATAATATTAGAAGTTTAAATAACATCGGCTCTGTTTTCCGTACTGCGGATGCTTTTTTGGTAAAGAAGATATATCTCTGTGGCATCACCGCTCAACCACCAAATAAAGACATTCAAAAAACCGCCTTGGGAGCAACGGATAGCGTGGAATGGGAATATGCCGAAAACACTTTAGACGTTATAGAAAAGCTAAGTAATGAAGGCGTTTTTGTCGCTTCCATTGAACAGGCTGAACTTGCGGTTAACCTCAACGACTTTTCCGTTCAGAAAGAGTTGACTTATGCCATCATCTTCGGAAATGAAGTGAAGGGCGTACAACAAAAAGTTGTCTCCGCCAGTGACGCAGTGATTGAAATCCCTCAATTCGGCACGAAACATTCGCTAAATATTTCAGTGAGCGTTGGCGTTGTGGTTTGGGATTTGTTTGTGAAGCTTAGCGAGTAGTCGGTAGTCTTTAGTCGGTAGTTGATCGTGGTGAGTGGTGAAAAAATATTCTTTATTCTTTCCTCTTCCTTCGTTCTCCGAAGCTTTAGCAAAGGTAGATACCCCATCTAAAAAAGTCTACTCGTCAATAACTCAAGATGGATCAGTACAATACTAAAAACACCCAGAACGATAGCGAACTTTAGGATATTGTGGAGCACCATATAATGTATCTTGTTTTTGGAATACCATAAAACTGCTAGAAACACTGCCAACCCAGCGATGCTGATGTAAAAATAGTATTCCATATAACCAATTTCTTGCTTAAATTTTGTGATGAGCAGAAAGGTTGGCACCAAGGTTAATACGCTTAAAACCGTCAACATTCTCTTTGATGTTTTTTCACCATAGATTACAGGGATCGTATTATAACCGTGGGTAAGATCGCCTTTTATATTTTCGAGATCTTTTACTAATTCCCGCATAGCAATAAGCAAAAACAGGAAAGTAGCGTGCACAAAAATTATAATATCGAAATTGCCGTAATGCACGAAAATTGCAAAAAACGGAATCACCGCAAGAACGGCGGCAGTAATGTTTCCTATAAATGGATATTTCTTTAGTTTGTGTGAATAAAACCAAAGAAAGAATATATAAATGGAGAAAAAAAGAACGGCTTTAAACGAAACGTAACTCGCAAAAACAACCGATAAAAAATTGAGTACAAAATAGGCCGAAAGCTTGGTGCGCTGACTTACGAGCCTGTCCAACATAGTTTTTCTCGGACGGTTTATAAGATCCTTTTCACTGTCGTAAAAACTGTTTATAATATAACCACTCGCTATTGCGGATGATGACGCTAACACCAACATCAATAAATTTACATCAAACAAAACTTCCCGAACGGGTAAATCTGGGGCAAGAATGTAAATGCTTGTGAGATATTGGGCTATTGCAATAATTAAAATATTATAGCCGCGAACCACTGAAAACAGGCTAAAAAACTTTAATAAGAAGAGTTTTTGTTTTCGGGTTAACATAAAGTAAGAAGTTGAATAAATCCGGAAAGGATTTCAAAAAAAGCCAGTATTAAAAATTATAAACCACTTCCAGTTTATAATCTTTCAGCGCTTTGCGAGCCTTATCAATATCCTCAGTAAAACCGAGCATATAGCCACCTCCACCGGAACCGCAAAGTTTTAGGTAGTACGCATTGCTATCAATACCCTTTTTCCAAAGTTTATGGAATTGTGCAGGAATCATTGGTTTAAAGTTATCCAAGACAACTTTTGAAAGTTCTTTTATATTTCCAAATAGCGTTTTTACGTCACCTTGAAGAAAATTCTCTACACAGGCATCTGTATGTTTAACAAACTGATCCTTTAGCATATTTCGGAAACCTTCCTGTTTCATATTTTCCATAAAAATCTGAACCATTGGCGCGGTTTCGCCCGTGCTGCCACTGTCTAGTAAAAATACCGCTCCTTTTCCGTTTTCGGTCTGGGAAGGAATTCCGGCAGGTTCAATATTATCTTTAGAATTAATCAGGATTGGAAGACTCAAATAACTATTTAAAGGATCTAATCCAGAAGATTTTCCGTGGAAGAAAGATTCCATTTCGGCAAAAACAGCTTTGAGAACAAGCAGTTTTTCGCGTGTAAGATTTTCTAGAATCGTAATTTTATCATTCGCATATTTATCATAAATAGCGGCAACCAGAGCGCCACTACTGCCCACGCCGTAACCCTGAGGAATACTGCTGTCAAAATACAGTCCATTTTCCACATCGGCTTTTAATGCTTCCATATCAAAAGAAACTAAATCTGGATTTTCCGTTTGAAGGTTTTCCAAATATTCAGCAAACCGCTTTAAGGCACCATTCGATTTATGGGTAGAAATGGTATGGTATTTATCAATTTTTAAGGCTCCTTTATAAAAGTTATACGGAATGGAAAGTCCTTTGGAATCTTTTATAATTCCATATTCGCCGAAAAGAAGAATTTTTGAGTAAAATAACGGACCGTGCATAAGCTGTTGTGTTGTAACTATAAAAGTACAAGTTTTATTCTTAAAACTGTAACAAGCTGCAAAGATAACTATTTTAACAAATATCTTTCACCAAAGCACCAGGAATTAATTGAAAAATAAGTGTTTAATACACTGTACATAAGGATGGTATTCTTGCTTGATGACATTATAATTTTATTTCGATGTCTTTTATAAGGAAGTCAACAACCAAAGAATGAAATATTCAATTCCCCATGTAAACCTTTAGTTTGTTTCAACTTTAATATAGCTCCTTTGGCAACAACAACGCAGAAAATCTAAATTGTAACAAAGAAAATAGTTCCGAAGATCTCAAAAACACAATACTCGGCAAAGTAATCCAAACCAGGATCAAAGCACTAGTAAGCATACCAGAACAGAATATGAAGAGCAAAGTTGAAAAGCTTTAAAAAGAATTTTTACAACCAAGAACAGAGACAATAAAAATAAATTTGTATCTTTCTTAGCATTATCCCCGGTTGCGTTTTATCTTTTTGAAGCTTTTCTAAATTATGCTATCTAAAAACCGGAGATTTTCATTCCTCTTCCAGCTATTATTTATGCTGGTGTTCTTTCACGGGTATTCCCAAGAGAAAATATCTTCAGTAAAAGATATCCAAAATCTTATTGAGCAAGATTCCTTTCCAAAAGCACGTGCGGAAGTTGCAAAAACCATTACCTATTTCAAAGCTGAGAAAAAACACGATAGTCTTTACAAATATATCCAGTTTGAAGGGAGCTTTAAGCTGAATAATGGCGATAAAAACCAAGCAATAAAAAAAGCCGAAGCCCTTACCGAAGAAATTAAAACCTCTGCCAGTCCACATTTCATTGTTCAGGCAATAACAGAATTAGGCTGGATTTACGATGATGCCGGGAAACATCAAAAAGCCTACGATCTTCTGGAAACAGCCATTCCCTTCGCAAAACAGAATAAGGAGCCTCAAAATACCGATTTAGCAGGGGTGTTTTACCGTCGCGGCTATTATGCTTCAAAAATGGGTGATTTCCCATTGGCAAAACAACACTATCAAAAAGCCTTAAACCTCTTAAAAAAAACTGGAAAGCCGGATTATGTTTTCTACAATCAAGTTTATAATGCGCTTGGCGGAATGATGTGGCAGGAAGCGAAACTTGACAGCGCCAAATTCTATTTTCAGGAAGCTGTTAAAGTCTTGGAAAAAACAGATGAAACCGATATTATGAATCGCTACTACAGACCAGCACTGGTGAAACTAAACCTCGCTGTCTTGTGGAATGCTCTTGGAAAGAACAGAAATGCAATTTCAATTTCAGAAGAATCAATTGCAGGATTTCAAGAATATATAGATCGATCTACAGATGAGGCCCGCATCTACAAAGCTAAGGGTAATCAATGCATGGTGATAGACAATATGGCTACTTTTTATAATACTCTTGGTGAACATTCCCGCGCACAGGAATTGATTGAATATTCTTTTGAGCAGAAAAAAACACTTTACGATGCGAACGATATCAACCTCATCATTTCGAATATAATTCTAGCGGAAGCTAAAACTGCGAGTCGCGATTTTAAAGGTGCTGCAGAAAACGCAGACCGAGCCTTGGAGCTTTTAAAAACCAGTTCGGGATCCGATTTGTATTGGGAAGCTGCAGCGCTCACAACCCGCGCCACTATTTATGAATCTATGGACGATGTTGAAAATGCTGCAAATTTTTATGAAAAAGCCCAACTAACCTACCGCAAGTCAATGGGTGGAATTTACACCAAGGATTTTTTGGACAATATTTTAGAATATTCCCTCTTTGCCGCAAAAAACCAAAAAAAGGAGAAGGCTGTTGCATTAGCATTGGAAACCTACAATTTTACGCATCAAGGCGATTTCAAAAACACATTACAAGAGTTTTATCACATCATCAATCTGGCACAGGTACAATTTCTCCTTAAAGATTATGCAGAAGCAGAAAAATATAGCGAAGAAGCATTGTGTTTTAATGTTTCGGAAGGAACAGAAAAGATCAGCGCGACAGATTCCATTCTTAGCCAATACAGAAAACCACAAGCATTGCTGATTAATGCTGCTTCAAAATATTATCAAGCCGAAGATAAATCCCCTTCTGTTTTGAAGGAACTTTTGCAACAAGTAGAAGAGGGTATCGCTATTTTGGATTATCGAAAAAAAGTGGTTAATACCCCTGAAGATATTAATCTGCTAATAACCGAAAACGAAGAGCTCCTCAATTTTGCGGAAAAACTTAGATTAGAATTATACAATACCACTAAAGATAAAGTATATTTAAATAAATTAATCGCCCTTCACGAATCCAGCATTTATAATCGGATCCGTTCCCGATTAAACTTAAGGGAAAATATGGATTTTCAACAAATTCCCAAAGAAGTAATTTCTCGTGAAAGTGATTTGAAAAACAAATTAGCTTCGTCCTTAAATGATTCCGAAAACAGTGATATAAAGTCATTCTTTAAAGATTCTCAAAATTGGGAGTATTTTCTGGATTCCCTAAAGAATAGATTTCCAAAGTATTATAAAATGCGCTATGCCACTTTGGAAGAACCTATAAATAATCTACAGGAAAAAATTCCAGAGAGTACTACTGTGGTGCGTTATATATTTATTGAAGACAGCTTGTATGCTTTTGTTGTTTCTTCTGTATTAAAAAAAATGGTTCCTCTAAATTATAAACCTGTTAAAAATTATATTTCAAGTTTAAGTGATTATGGAAATTCAGCAGAAAAAATGAGTCCCTTACTTTTCGAGCTTTATAAAGAACTTTGGCTTCCGCTAGAAAAATACGTGCAAACCAGTAAGCTTGTAATAATTCCAGATAGAGATCTTTTCAATCTAAGTTTTGAAACCCTTACTCCAAAACCAATTAAAAGTTTTAAGGAAATGGCCACTAACAGCCTGTTGGCGAAATACGATATTTCGTATAATTTTAGTCTTCTTCTATATAAAGATAAAGGGAAAGTGGCCAATTATACTTCAGATTATATTGCCTTTGCCCCTGGATTTAACAAAGCCATGAAAGAGGAGTACAAATTGGCAATCAAAGATTCGGTAAAGTTGGACAAAACCTATCTCACGCTCCTACCCCAACCTTTTAGTGCAGATCTGGTTAAACACTACTCCAAGATTTTTGATGGAAATTATTTTATAAACGAAAACGCGAGCAAGGATTTATTTATCAAGCAAGCCAAGGAACATAAAATAATACATATTGGCACTCATGCCGAAAGCAACAATATAAGTCCCGAACTCAGTCGGTTAATTTTCGCAAAGAAGACGGAAGGAAATCAAAATTATGATGAAAACTCGTTGTATTCATACGAGATTTACAATATAGATCTTTCTTCAAACCTCGCTATGCTCACTGCCTGCGAAACTGGAAAACCTACGTATCAGGCAGGTGAAGGAATGATTTCTTTAGCACACGCTTTCAACTATGCGGGTAGTGAAAGTATTTTGACCAGTCTCTGGCAAATTGATGAAGAATCCAGCGCGAAGATTGTGGAGCTTTTTTATAATAAACTTTCAGAAGGCATGCCTAAAGACGAAGCCCTGCGAAATGCAAAACTAACTTATATCTCCACAGCCGAAGGAAGAACTGCCGCGCCTCAATATTGGGCTGCACTAGTACTTATTGGTGATGTAACTCCAATAGATTTAAACAGCGGTTTAGCTTGGTGGTGGTATGGCATGGCTGGAGTGGTGGCTTTGGCATTAGCATTGGTAATTATAAAGCCCCTTCCGATTTTTAAGCGAAAAAGCTGAAAAACCACCTTCCCCTGATTCCTTCGTGCCTCACAATGACAGGGCAAGGAGCTTAAATTTTGAAAGCTCCCATCCCAACCTCATCGACAATAAACTCGTCGTTTTTACAGAATGGTGAAAGTTGATTTTTTATAAACTGCATAACTGTTTCCTTTTCAACTTCTGGATAAAGCATATGCACATTTGCACCAGCATCCAAAGTGAAGCAGACATTACTTCCCGTTTCTTCCCTGAATTTCCAAATACGGTTCAGTATTTCCAAAGTATTTGGCTTCATTAATATAAAGTATGGCATCGAAGTCATCATCATGGCGTGAAGAGATAAGGCCTCGCTCTCCACAATTTTTATAAATTCTGAAATATTCCCTGTTTTAAGAACAGGATGCAGTTTGGTGAGATTATTTTTTGCTTGAAGAAAACGTTGTTCGGCAAAAGGATGATCCAACATCAAATCGTGGCCAAGGGTACTACTCACTTGCTTTTCACCTTTATCAACTAAAAGAATCGTGTCTTGATAATTTTCAAAATTTTCGTGAACTTTAAAAGGGTATTTTGTTCCGAAGAGATTGCTACTATCATCAATTTTGGAATGTTCGCCCCATATTATGATTGGGCCTTCCAAACTTCTGCATGCACTTCCAGAGCCCAAACGTGCAAGAAAGGAAGCTTTTTCAATGAAATAATCTTCCGTAATGTCTTCCTGCATTTGTTTTTCCATATCCATTAAACACAATGCTAAAGCACTCATACCACTTGCAGAAGAAGCAATGCCGCTACTATGCGGAAAACTATTAGCAGTTTCAATTTTAAATTTGAAATCTTTTAGAAATGGTAAATACACTTCCACTCTTTCAAAGAATTTCTGAATCTTAGGTTCAAAGGAGACTTCTCTTTCTCCATCGAGATAAACTTCAAAATCAAAACCTACACGCTCCGAAGCTTTAGCGAAGGTGCGCTTTTCAAAAGAAAGCCTTGTTTTGGTATTACAATTCTTCAATGTAAAACTGATGGAAGCATTCATTGGCAGCTGTTCGCCATATTTTCCCCAGTATTTTACCAAGGCGATGTTGCTGGGCGATTGCCAAGAAACGGTTCCGGAAGATAAAGGATGGGAGTAGTTGCAAACAATAAAACGATGTTCTGGCATGGCTTGGGAATAGTATCACAAAAATAAAATACTTTTTGATTATATCAATGAGATTTCAAAAACCTTATCCAAGAGATACGAAAATATAATTCAAATGTTTTTGTGGAAACCCGAAACACTTTATCCAGCCTCAATTTTTCTTCCGTTATCCATCATCAATCATGCGTGACTTTTTTTCTTCTAAAAAAGTGATGACAATTTCAAAATCACTTCGATGTAGCTATATAATCCTAAAACCAAATATTATGAAACGATTATTATTTTTTTCAGTATTGAGTATTTTTTGCTTAAAAATTTCAGCACAGACAAATACTTGGACAGGTTCCGGCGCTAATAACAACTGGAATACAACTCTTAATTGGAGTTTAAACTCGGTACCCACCGCGGCGCAAGATGTGGTGATACCAACTGGTTTCACGGTAGATTTAAATGTATCTGGAAGTACGAAATCTATTACACTTCAAGGAAACTCAACATTTAATATCTCCAATTCATTGAGTTTTACAAATCCTTCTTCATTTGGCTCCAATACAACTATTAATTTTTCTAATGGTGATATTAAGGGTGGAGGCACGATGACCAACAATGGCATCATAAATTTTATTACAGGAAACTCAAAATATATATTTGGAAATACAGTCCTAGATAATTTGGGTAAAATAAAATTTACAGGAACTGGTATTGTATATATAAATGATGGAACCATAAACAATCAAACATTGGGGATTATGGATTTACAAACTGCCGGGGGAAACATAAGTTATACTGCGGGAGCAACTCATAAAATAAATAATTCTGGCCTGATAAAACGCACCTCAAACACAGGTGATGTAAACATCATTGCGGAGCTTCATAACAATGGGGGAACTATTGCGGTTGAAACTGGGAGTCTGACTTTTAATTTTGGTCTAATAAAGTTAACAGGAGGTGTATATAATGTAAGTAACAATGCTTCTTTAAATTGGATAAACTCTGTAACCTGCGAAGGAACGCTAACTGGAGTTCTAAATGGAAAAATAGATTGGTCAGGTGTCGTGGCCGTACCCGCTGCTGCAACATTTAACTTCTCTGGCAATACGGGTGTAAATTGGACCAACGGCTCCTTAAATGGGGGTGGTGTTCTTACTAATAAGAGCAAAATTACCATGCTTACGGCTAATTCTAGGTATGTTTTGGGAAACACTACTGTAAAAAATGAAGGTGTTATCAATTTTGAAAGTACAGGGGTTTTCTATGTTAATGATGGAACCATCAATAATGAAACTGGAGGGCTTATTGATTTAAAATCTGATGGAAACAATATGTCCTATACCGCAGGAAGCACCCATGTTTTGAATAATTCTGGAACTATAAAACGATCTTTAACTAATGGCACATCAAGCATTGGCATTGTATTAAACAATAATGCTGGTACCATTTCAGTAGATAGCGGCATACTGGATTTTGGTGGGCTCATGAAAAATTTAACCAATGGAACTTATAATGTGGCCAGCAACAGCTCCCTTCTTTGGAATAGTCAAATTGTTTGTGCCCAAACTTTGGTGGGTACGCTAAATGGCCAAATTTCTTGGAATGGTGAAGTTAATATACCTCAAGGTACAACTTCAATTTTCAATTTTACTGGAAGTACGGGCGTTATTTGGACAAATGGTAATTTGAGAGGAGGAGGAACCTTAAATAACAAAAGTGAAATAACATTATTAACTGCAAACAGTAAATATATATTTGACAATACAATCCTAGAAAATAACGGAGATATAAACTATGATAGTACAGGTATTTGGTACGTCAATGATGGAACAATAAACAATAAAACATCAGGAATCATCGATTTAAAGGCGAATGGAAGTACCATTTCTTACACGGCGGGTAATGCGCATAAGTTAAACAACAATGGATTAATCAAATCTACAGTTCCTACTGGAACATCTACAATTATTATTGAGTTGCATAATAATGATGGTACAATTTCCGTAGAAAGTGGAAGCCTTAATTTTGTGACACTACCTAAATATTTAAACGATGGAATTTATGATGTGGCTACGGGAACATCTTTAACATTTAATACGCAGATAGTGCTTTCGGGAACCTTGACAGGAGCCTTAGATGGTGAAATTTTATGGAATAGCGAAGTGAATGTACCTACAGGCACATCTGCCAATTTTGACTTTACCGGATCTACGGGAGTCAACTGGTCCAATGGCAGTTTAAGTGGGGAAGGAACTTTGGTCAATAAAAGTATGATTAGCATGGTCACTTCCAACAGTAAGTACATCTTTAATAATACCAAGTTAAATAATGAGGGTATTATCAATTATGAAAGCGATGGTCTCTTATATATAAACGATGGAACCATTAATAATCAACCAACGGGACTAATCGACTTTCAAGCGGATGGAACTACAATGTCCTATACTGCTGGTGCTACCCATGTTTTGAATAATTTTGGATTATTAAAACGCTCCACAACTACTGGTGTTTCAACATTTATAGCAGTTTTAAATAATAATGACGGCACCGTTGAGGTAGAAAGCGGTAGCCTTAATTTTTCAGGTCTTACAAAATACTTAACTGATGGAAACTACAATGTCTCCAGCGGAAATAATCTGCAATGGAATACACAAATAGTTTGCGAAGGTACCTTAGAAGGAGTATTGGATGGAGAGATTGCTTGGAATAATGAAGTAAACGTTCAGCCAACCAAGACAGCTACCTTCAATTTTACCGGAAATATTGGTGTAAATTGGAAGGATGGCAATTTGAGAGGAGGAGGTACTTTAGTTAATGCCGGAGAACTTACATTTCTTTCTGGTGCGAGTAAATATATATTCGATAATAGCCTCTTAAACAATGATGGAACAATCAATTATGAGAGTGTTGGCATTCTTTATGTTAATGATGGAATAATAAATAATGAAGCGGCGGGTGTAATAGACTTAATAACCGATGGCAATATTCTTTCCTATACCGCAGGTTCTTCACACGTGTTCAACAATATGGGCTTGTTGAAAAAATCAGCAGGAGTTGGTACCACATCGATACTTGCTAATACCACAAACTCTGGGATTGTTAATGTAATGATTGGAGAATTAGAGTTTATAAATGGATTAAACTTTATAAACACTACAGATGGAAAAGTTATGGGAATTGCAACAATAGACGTGCCTGCGGCTGCAAACTTTATAAACAATGGTACTTTCGCCCCAGGTGAATCCGCCGGAATACTAACTGTTCTGGGCGATTTTAAATCAACATCTTCTTCTGAACTCGAAATTGAATTGAACGGAAGTAATCAAGGAACAGATTATGATTTATTAGCAGTTCAAGGAAATGCCATATTTGATGGTAGTATTAATTTATTGATGGGCTTTGCCGCAAACGTTGGAGATGAATTTATAGTTGCTACAACTACGGGAACTATAACTCAATGCAGTCTTCAGCCAACCGCCAGTGGATATTTTGATGGCTTTATATATAATTTCGACGTGATTTGCAGGAATGGCAATCAGGTAGTTTTAACAGTCAATTCTATTGTTTTAGGTATTGAGGAAAATACCTTAAGTAGCATTAAAATGTATCCAAACCCTTCAAACGGTAATTTCACCATAGATCTTGGTAGGGAATATACAGATGTCACTGTACAAATATACAATATGCTCGGACAGCAAATTTCCTTTGTAAATTTTGCTTCAACAAAACTGATTAGGCAGGAAATCAATACTTCCGCAGGTATTTATTTTGTAAAAGTTAGTACAGCTAAAGAAGGATCGAAAACTTTAAGGATTATAAAACGATAGGTTTTTCAATAGCCTGTGAAGTTGACCTGCAAGGCATTCCACTACTTTTTCGGCGGTGGCTCCTTGTAGGTTTTTTCGAAGATGAAGACGAAGATGAAGTTGAAGACGATGTTAAACTATCTGGGGACAGCGATTTAAGTTTTCTAAAACGAAGAAACCAACTAACTCAAGTTCATTTTAAACATCAGCTTTATTTCCTTTGTAGGTGGTAAAATCCAGACTTCTAATCTCTTCTGATGGAAACGCATGTTTTTTAAGATCCACGCTTAAAGAATTTTCAAATCTACTTCAGAATAAAATTTGATGACATTTCAAAAGTCCTCCGTTGTATATATACTAAATCTAAAAGCCATGAAAAATACTATCATTTTTATTTTTTTGATATTTTCATTACACATAATTGCCCAAGGACCAATACCCAGAGCTGAAGTTAATTTAGACGAAGTCTATACCCAATACAATCTAAGCGGAGAAGGCGTTTTAGTTGTTATGATTGATCGGGGAATTGACTATACACATCCAGATTTTATTGATGAAAATGGAAATACGAGGTTAGCTTATATTTACGATATGGTTGACCCAACAGGAGCAAATGACCCCAACAATCCGTATGGAGTAGGAACCATCCATACGCACGAAGCCATCAATACTGCACTCCAAAATAATGCACCTCGGCTAACTATGGATAGATTTGGCCATGGCACAGCAACCACCGGGATTATATGCGGTAATGGCAGTGGCACTTCCGATGGTCAATTTCATGGAGTTGCACCAAAAGCCACTATTCTTAGTATAAAAATTACCCAAGATTATTTCCCTCCATTTAATGGCCTACCTGGGCAAGATCCGTTTTGGAATCCATCATATATTGCTATTGCGTTGCAATTTGCTTCGGACAAAATTGCTGAACTCGGACTTCCTTCCGTAACTCTTATGAACTTAGGTTCCATAGGTGGCCCTTCAGATGGAAGCAGTGTTTACAGCAGAGCCATCGATCAATACGTTCAGAATGGTCATACTTTTGTTTGCGGAATCGGAGACGACGGTGGAGGTGACAATTATGCCGCAGGAACTATTTCACAAGGGCAAACCATAGAGCACTTGGTAAAAAAAGAAGTTGGAGGCAATTTGCGCTTTGATTTATGGTATAGCGAAAACGATCGTTTTACAGTAAGTTTTGAAAGACCTAATGGGTCTGTGGAAGGCCCTTTTGCTGCACCCACTGGACCTAATGATTATGTGGATCGAAACTTGGGAGATATTTTTATGGCGCATCGCGGGAAAAACCAGGACATCTGGGGATCAGACAGTGACCGAAGAGAGTTATTGGTTGATTTTAGTGGGGCCACAGGAGTATATAAAGTAATACTCCAAGGTGCTACGATCTCTGCTGATGGCGAGTTTTACAGTACGCTGAACCCTGCTAATTTTGCTGTAAGCAATAAATTTCTCTCATATGTGGTGCCTGGCCATAGTATTAATGATTTCGCCACTTCCACATTGAACATTGTGCCTACAGACTATGTAATAAGTGAGGGTTGGTATGATTTAGATGGCGTATTTCGACATTTTACAGGGCAAGGAAATCCTGGCGAAATTTGGCCTGGCTCTAGCGAGGGACCTACGCAGGATGGAAGATTGGCTCCAGATTTTGCAACACCAGGAGAAATCGCTTTTTGTGCCGCCAGTCCTGATACCTACTATAGCAGATCAAGAAATATACTCGTTCAAGGTGGCAATGGCCTTTATGGTATCCAGAATGCCGTTAGTGCCGCGGCACCTTTAGCTACGGGAATAATGGCATTGATGTTGGAAGTGAAGCCCAATCTTACTCCTGCAGAAATAAAACCTGTGTTGCGTAATTCCTGCAGAACGGACTCCTTTACGGGTACTGTTCCTAACAATACGTGGGGCTATGGAAAACTCGATGCACTTCTCGCCATTCAAAATACAATTAACTTAGGAGTTGATGATTTAGAAAGAAAAGCTTTTAGTATTTATCCAAACCCTTCGTCTGGTAATTTCGCCATAGATCTTGGCAGGGAATATACAGATGTCACTGTACAGATATACAATATGCTCGGTCAGCAAATCTATTCAAGCAAATATGCTTCAGCAAAAACATTAGAACAAGAAATGAATACTTCCGCAGGAGTTTATTTCGTAAAAGTAAGCACTGCTAAAGAAGGATCGAAAATTTTAAGGATTATAAAACAATAGATCCCTAATAGCTTGTGAGGTTGGACACAGCCAGGAATGCCCCTGAAATATGGGGCATTTTTCTTGAAATCAATTTCGAAATCGAAGTTGAAGTTGAGGAATATTTTACAAAGTCTCAAATTTCATTTATGTAAAAAAAATCCTCTCCCATCATTTTTCAATATATTTGATTTTAATAATCTCATCCATCCGTTTCCGCTATTAGCTTCTATGAATCTATCCGACTTTCTTCTTTCTATAATCGCTTTCTCTCCTGATGAGCTGCAGGACATCACTTCACATTTCGAAAAGGAAAATATTCCCAAGGACACATTGCTGATCGCGCAAGGGCAAATCAGTAAAAAACTATATTTCATAGAGAAGGGAATGGGTAGAAGCTATTATCTCAAAGAAGATGGCAAAGAAGTGACCCAATGGTTTTTTGGGGTGGGAAAATTTATGAGCAGTGTTGATAGCTTTTTTCAACAAAGCTCAAGTTTATATTATTTGGAAACATTGGAAGATTCCGTTATCTACTCAATTTCCAACGAGAAAATGGATTTGCTTTTTTCCAAATATCATAAAATGGAAAAGTTAGGTCGATTAGTTTCCATTGAAATGCTAACTAAAGTTGTAAATAAACTTAATGCCATCCAATTTCAAACGGCAAGAGAACGCTATGATTATATGCTCGCCGAATTTCCAGATATCTCATACCGCGTGCCACTAGGCCATATCGCTTCATATCTAGGAATGACTCAGGAAACGCTAAGTCGCATACGGAAATAAAGACTTAAGACCGCTGGCTCCTCCGTAAAGCTGTGGCGGCACGCGGGCGCTCTAGGACGTAAGGCCTAAGACTGTCTCGCATTTCTCAGTGCCCTTTGTGCCTTTGTGGTAAAAAAAAGCCAAAAGATATAGAGAAATACCAATTAACATAATTATTACAAGTATTCTATTGTGTGTCCCACATAGTCCTAAGTCTTACGTCCTACTGTCCTACTGTCCTAAGTCGTCTCCTAAAAAACTAAAACTGATTATCCCTTTTTGATTTAGGTCAAAGGAAAACATCCCTATTCGCCTGAACTTTGCACTGTAATTAAAAATCAGTAGCAATGAAAATCAACAAAGGCATATCCAATTGTCTGTTTATTAGTGTGATTGGCATGTTTTCAACAATGACTTTTTCTCAGCAATTGGACCCTGTGCTCCAAGAACTAATAAGTAAAGGCCTCAACAAAAGTCAGACGGTCAACATTAACTCCATCGAAGCAGAACAAGCGAAATTGGATCAACGGCTGGCAAAATCTGTTTTTATTCCAAAAGTCACCCTGAATGGAAGTTATACTCGCTTAAACGACGATATCACTTTTGATCAAGACACCCAGAATCTTTTGGTTGCCACGCAAAAATTATTGATAAAAGAAGGCGCAGGACTTCCCTTTAACGCCCCGTTTCCAGATGGAATTCCATTACAGGATACGCCAAACCTTCAGGATAAAAACATTCTAAAAACTTCAGTTGATGTCGATTGGGTACTTTTTAGCGGACTCGAAGCGAGCAACGCAATAAAAGCGAGTAAACACAAAGAATCTTCGCTCAACTATTTAGGGATGGCAGAGAAAGACAAACTCGCTCTTAAAATTATAGAAACTTATGACAAACTCGCTTTGGTTTATGCTTCGGAAAAAGTATTAAACACTTCCGAAAAATACCTAGACGAACAAGAGCATTTTGTGCAAAAAGCCATTGAAAACGGACTCGCAACTCCCATCGGAAGAAAAAAAATAGAATTGGCGCAACAGCAATTGGCTGGAAAACAATTAGAGTTTCAACATAACAAAATACTCTTGATTGAAGTGCTAAATCAGCTTACAGGAGAAAGTCGAGATAACTTAAGAATCTTAAGACCTCAACTAGAATCTTTCACCTTGAATTCTACTTCAAATACTGAAAAACGCAATGAGGTGAAGGCTTTGGAAGAAGCAGAAAAAGCTACACTTTATAAATCCAAAATGGAAAAAAGTCATTTTATTCCGAAGGTTGCCTTAAAAGGGCATTACGAATTTATTGAAGATTACCTCTCCCTTCTCGATCCAAAATGGTACGTGGGCGTAGGAATCCAATGGAATGTTTTCAATGGAAACCAATCCCATTTAAAAGCTAAAAAGTCGAAGTTAGAAGGTGAAATATATAGAGAACGCATTGAGGAAGCTGTAGAAATGATCGATCTAAGTATTGTAAAAGCGGAACAAACGTATCAATCGACGCTACAGAATTCGACGATTGTAGAAAAGGAAATCGAGTTGGCAAAAGATACTTATGAAATGGTCAACAAACAATACAAAAACGATTTGGCCTCTATAAATGACGTATTAGACGCATTGAACGATCTGGAAAAAGCCAACTTTAAACTGAAAGAATCACTTTTTGATCAGCGAAGAGCAGTTACAGAATTGCTTCACGCAAAAGGGACTTTAAAATATTAATAGCACAAAAGAAATTATAAAAAATGAAATCAATAAAAACCATACTATTCGGCCTCATTTCCTTGCTAGCTTTAAGTTCTTGCAGTAACGATAAAAAGATCACTTCGGAACGAGGAAAAGTAAAATTTGAAACCATTTCTCTCAGCAGCAAGCTCGGCGGAAGAATTTCAAAAATATATGTAACCGAAGGACAAGAAGTGAAAAAAGGAGATACCCTTGCCTTTATCGATATTCCTGAAGTTGTTGCAAAAATGATGCAAGCCGAAGGGGCGATAACCTCTGCGCAAGGACAATTGAATATGGCCTATAACGGCGCTACTTCAGAACAGCTAAGTCAAATTGATCAAAAGTTGAATTCTGGAAAAGCGCAATTGGAATTCGCACAAGAATCGTATAACCGTCTGGAGAATATGTATAAAGATTCATTGGTAAGTCAGCAGCAATTTGATGAGGTTAAAATGAAACTCGCTATGGCCAAAGCACAAGTGGATGCCGTGGAAGCAAAACGTTCGGAAGTGAGAAACGGAACGCGCGCAGAACAAATTGAACAGGCAAAAGGACAATTGGATCGCGCTTTGGGTGCTAAGGAAGAAGTGAATTCAGCCGCTAATGAAAAATATCTAATCGCTCCAGCAAATATGTCCATTGAAACCATCAGTTTAGATGAAGGTGAATTGTTAACCCCAGGATACAGCTTGTTTAATGGCTATAAGAAAAACAGTGTTTATTTTAGATTTACTATCCCTGAATCAAAAATCTATGATTTCAAAGCCGGTCAAAGATTGACCTTAGTAAATCCCTATACCAATGAAGAAATCTATTCAAAAATCATTGCGATCAACCAACTCGCACATTATGCCGATATAACCAGCACCGCACCTTTATATGAATTGGATGAATCTATTTATGAACTGAAAGTGGTTCCTACGGAAAATGTTGAGGATTTGACGTTTTATTTGAATGCAACAGTGCTAATTAAAAAGCAATAGGCTTTTATCGGAAATGACATAAGACGACAAGACGTAAGACATAAATCCCTCACTCGGGCTCGCCCGAGATTACGAACTTGATCTAACTCGCGTTCAAAGTACCGCCACGAATTGCACTAATATACACTAATTCTTTCTTTGAAAATGATGACGCAAGCCGATCGATTTGGATTTCACGAATGGAACAGACTTTCAGTCTGTTATGAATGCGTTGTACCAATAGTGCAAATCGAGTGGTCAAATATTTATCCTTATAAACACAAACTATTAATCATCAAGTCTTTATAAAAGTATTTAGATGATAGACTAGATAATTAGTAATTAAATACATAACTCCTCCTACGTCTTAAGTCCAAAAAATGAAACAATGAAGAAATTTAAAAGATTAGTCCGAATTGAGTTTAAGCGCATTTTTTCAAACAATGTGCTCCTCGCAATCTTATTTGGGGCGCCTATTCTATATGGGTTTTTGTTTGGCTATGTATATCAACAGGCCAAAGTTGTAGATTTGCCTATCGTAATTATCGATCAAGACCGCAGTCCTACAACCGATAAAATCATCGATGCCTTTCAGGATAATGAAAGTTTATTGGTAAGCGATGTGCGATATTCTGCTGGAGATATAAAAGCAGAGATGCCGATAAAACAATATGCTGCCGTAGTAACTTTGCCCACTGATTTTGAAGCGAATGTTTTTCAGAAAAAGCATCCTGAGATTCGAGTGGATTTAAATATGGCAAATATCCTAAACGCCAATACTGCCAGTAAAAGCATACAATCCGTTTTAATGACGCTGAATGCCGGAATGGAAATAGAAGGTTTGAAAAAACAAGGAATGCATCCTACCCAAGCTTTTAGTCAGTACGAAAGTTTTAAGATCAACTTTAACAAACTCTATAACTCCACTGGCAATTATGTGACATTTATGTTGCCCGGTTTATTGGCAGGAATTATGCAACAGGTTATTTTCTTAGCGATGGCGCTGGTTTTTGCAAGGGATTTTGAAGATGGATATTTTGGAAGTTTGATAAAGGAAAGCAAATCGTCTCTTTATCATATCGCATTAAAAGCCACTCCATTTTTATTGATGCTCCCGTTTATGTGGCTGGCCGTTAGTTTGTTTTTTCCATACTTTAATATTGATGCCGATATTTTTAATTTTCCGATGCTGGTTTTGACTATCCTTTTGACATTGGCGTCAATGGTTATTGGAATGCTATTTTCTATCGCCATCCCCAGTCAGTTAAAGGCTACCGAACTTTTGATGGTTATTTCTACCCCTGCATTTATTTTAAGTGGATTTACTTGGCCCACGATGGCAATTCCATCCGCAATCACCAATATCGCACAGTTTATTCCGCTTACCCAATTTTTAAGTGGGTTTCGGAAAATAGCTTTTTACGGTGGAAATCTAGCTTCAATAAAAACAGAAATAGGAATTTTGTTGTTGATTACAGCTGTTGCCTTTATGGTAATGGTGATATTATTGCAGGTGAAGATTCGCTTGTTTGAGAAGAAAAGAAGAAACACCGCGGAAGTTCTGGGAGCCTGATAGATTCCTCAAAATCTCCATAGCTTCTCAACGTTGAAATAAAAAAGCCTCTCAAGGTAAAAACCAAGAGAGGCAATAATAACAAATTCTAGCTATAAAAGAATTCCTGCTACTTTATAACCAACAAAGGCATTCTTCTATTTCTGATCAATAAATCGTTAGTAACACTGCCCACAAATAGAGATGTTATATTGTTCCCGCCTCTGGCCGAAACTACAATAATATCAAAATCCCCTTTTTCGGCGTGAAATTCTATCGCTTCCACAACAGACATATCTTCTCTATCGAAAGATCGAAACGGAAGCTCTTCTGAAAGCTTGTATTTTTTCCGGAATTGCTTTACCTTTTCCTTTAAATGTAGTTTGGTCTTATCAATGACCTTTTCTGTATTGATATATGGAAAGAAAAAAGAAGGGAGACTATAGACGTGTATTGCTTCAACTTTCCCGCCTGATCTTTCCACCAAACTACTCGCGACTGGAAAGCATTTAGCTGAACCAGAGCTAAAATCGGTTGGCACCAATACATTTTGCATTGTATGTTTAGCTTCTTCGGGAACAAGAAGCACGTGAGCATCCAGCATACGAACCAATTTTTGACTCAATGCACCTGTGCCTTGTAATTCATTCTTATTACCAGTAACCATTACATCAATCTTATATTCTTCAGCAAGATGACTGAGAATGCTTTCGGTATAATCATCAGAAGTAATCAGGACCGTATGTGGAACAGATGAGGTATAATGTTTATCGATAGTTTTTTGCAAGCCGCGATCTACTATATCTTCTACCGTAATTCCCTCTTCAAGAAAATCGTCATATAAGTCATAGAGCTTATATTTTTTAATATTATGAGTAAAATACAGATGTTCAATGTTCCACACTTTACAAAGAAAGCTTACATAGCCTAACAGAATGGGATCCATTTCGGTAAGATCTAAGGCGACCATCAGTTTCAACTCGTTTTCTAAATTTATTTTCTTTGTCATCTTTCTAACTTAACTGTTTTTTTTGAAAATTTAAAATATTTATAAATTGGTTGTTTCCGGTTTTTTTTCAGGTTCTTCTTCTGGTTCAATCTTCTTTAAGTTTTTCTCTTCCCGCTCCTCATTTACCAAATTGAGTATGTTTTTACGGTAGCTTTCCCTTTCAAGAAGTTTTTCCTTTCGTTCAGATTTTTCATAATCTTCGCTCATACCCCTATATAATGAGAAACACATCATCACCAATAAAACGGCAAAGGGCAGTCCAGAAATCGTCACCACTGTTTGTAGTGCATTTAATCCACCGCCATACATCAAAACAGCTGCAATCAAGCCAGTTGCAACAGCCCATATCACTCTTTGAAACGGAGGTGTTTTTAGTTTTCCCCCAGAGGTAATACTGTTAACAACCAAGGCACCCGAATCTGCCGAAGTAATAATAAAGCTACAAATAAGAATCACTCCCAAGGATTTTAAAAGAATCGCCAATGGGAATTTATCAAAAAACACATAAAGTGCTGTGGAAATATTGTCGTTTACCGCAGCAATCATCGCGGTATCACCCATAAGGATATCGCGCATGGTGGTACCTCCAAAGGCACTAAACCATAGAAAAGTTACCATCGCAGGTAATATTAAGACGCACAGAATAAACTCTTTTACCGTTCTTCCTTTGGAAATACGAGCGATAAAAGTCCCAACAAATGGAGACCAAGAAATCCACCAACCCCAATACATAATAGTTCTGGTTTTTTGCCAATCGGTGCCACGTAAAGATTCCGTCCACGTAGACATATCTATAAAGTTAACCAAATAGCTTCCGAGATTCTGTATATACGATTTAAAAATAAAGGTTGTTGGCCCCAAAATCAAAACCAGCAAAAATATAGTTGCTGCTACTCGTACGTTCAGCTTACTGAGCATTTGGACTCCTTTATTCACCCCACTAAACGCAGAAATGGTGGCTGCCAAGGTCACTCCTACAATTATAATCACTTGATAAAACAAGGAACTCGGAACGCCGAAAACGTGCGTAAGTCCTGAGTTGATCTGCCCTACTCCGAATCCAATGGTTGTAGCCAATCCGAAAAGCGTGGTTATAACCGCCATGATATCGATCACATCGCCCATCCATCCGTAGATTCTATTTCCCAATAGTGGATAGAAAGCCGAACGTAAGGTTAAAGGCATTTTTCTATTAAAAGTAAAGTAAGCCAAGGAAAGCCCCACTACAGAATAAATGGCCCAACCGTGAATTCCGTGGTGTAGAAATGAAAAATTAATAGCCTCTTGTGCAATAAGCGCAGGCTCCTCCCCTGCCAAACGCGGTGGATTCAAAAAGTCGCGAACTGGATCTGCAATACTAAAAAGTACGAGCCCGTTTCCAATTCCGGCACTAAAAAGCATCGCAAACCAAGCCCACATACTAAATTCGGGTTTTGCTTTTTTACCGCCAATCCGGATACGTCCAAATTTGCTAAAAGCCATATATAAACAAAAAACAATAAATAAATTTACTGACAAGGTATAAATCCATCCACCGTGAGCAGACACCGCAGTTTGTGCAATTCCAAAATAATGTTCGGCTTCATCTTCAAATACAAGGGTAAACCCAATGCTAATAATTACAACAGCAATCGCTGTAAAAAACACCGTTTTGTTAACTACAAGACCAAGAAATGTTGAGGTGCTATCTTTTCGAGTGACTTTAATCGACATATAAAAAATGATTTTAAAAAAATGAAATCGATCCTATTTCTTTAAATATGGAAAAGCAGGAATCTTAGGAAAAACCTGTGTGGTCTCCCGTTAAAGTAATGAATATGAATCAGTGGTAAGTACCTCGAGTAATTAGAGGCTGAAATTGGAAGTTATAAAAAAAATCGGGAATCTTTTTTGCTTCAGAAGAGCTGAGCTTGGGGATTTTCATAGTGATTTTTATAAATATTATTCGATCGACATAATACCATAAATTAATTTGGTTTACAAATGATTCTAGAATTTGTTTTTTGAAGCATTAAAGAAAACCTTTTCTAGCTATCTCTAATTCTAACCCTTACTTCCATTAGTAGTTATA
This sequence comes from Aequorivita capsosiphonis DSM 23843, assembly GCF_000429125.1. GTDB lineage: Bacteria > Bacteroidota > Bacteroidia > Flavobacteriales > Flavobacteriaceae > Aequorivita > Aequorivita capsosiphonis. Next base: position 17,060 of record NZ_AUBG01000006.1, on the reverse strand, counting down.
AAATGCTATTCTTTCTAGATTTAAAGAACCCAATCCATCTTCAGAAAAATTCATTCAAAAACCCCTATCTTTCCGCAAATTAAAAACAAAAAAACAATGAAAAAACTAGCTTTCCTTTTCCTTCTAATGTTTCTCGCTTATTCTGTGCAGAGCCAATCGTTGACCGATAAAGAAATCACAGGTACTTGGCAGGTTGTAAGTATAGTAGATGCCGGTGCCCAACCAAAACAGGCGGAAGATATGATTGCGGCATACTTTGACATATATCCAGACCATAACTTTCAATTGAGACTGAAAAGAAAAAGTAAAGCTTCAAATGAATATGATAACACCTTCAAAAACTCTACTTGGAGTTTTAACGAAGCCACACAAACCATAGAGCTCAGTAATAGTGAAATGAAGATTAAACCTATAAAAAGTGATAATAAAATGATTTTTGAACTACCTGAAACTGGAATAAAACTAGCGGTTGTTATGCCTATTTAAATTATCCGTGAAAAAAATTTCTAAATTAAGAATTACCCTAGAAACTTTTAAACCTCAAGTTTTCACTAATTTTGTTATTGAATCAGCTTCCAATAACTATGTCCAAAACCACAACACAACAAGCTTCGCAAATTGCAGAAAAAGAGTATGATATAATCGCGGAAGCTACAAAACTAGATGGTTATGCAGATGAAAACTTTCTGCTTAAAACTTCGGATGACGAAAAATATTTATTAAAAATATCTTCAGAAGAAAACCAAGAGCAACTAAACTTTCAAGTTAAAATCTTGGAACACCTTTCCAATAAAACCTTGGCGTTTCAAACTGCAAGAGTTACTTCTGACAAAGACAATAATTCGCTGGTTAGAATTTCCGAAGGTAAATCGGCGCGTTTACTTTCTTGGCTTCCTGGCCGCCTTTGGGCATCAGTAAATCCAAAAACCGAAAACTTACGGAACAACTTGGGTGAAACTGCAGGGCAATTAACCTTAGCGCTAATAGATTTTACACATCCAGCAGCACACAGAAAACTGGAATGGGATTTGGCAAATTCAGCTTGGACCACCGAGTATCTCAATCAATTTTCGGGGAAGCAGAAAGAAATTGTTCAACATTTTCAAAATAGGTTTTCAGAAATTCATTCATCATACAAAAACCTTCCAAAAAGCATCGTTCATAACGATTTGAACGATTACAATATTTTAGTCTCCAAAGATTTCAGTAATCCAAAAATAGCAGGGTTTATAGACTTTGGAGATTCAGTTTTCACTCAAACCATCAACGACTTAGCTATCGCTTTGGCGTATGCAATAATGGATCTCCCAGATCCACTTTCGGCAGCCCTGGAAGTGTTAAAAGGATATAATAAAGCATACAAATTCTCAGAAGAAGAATTAAAATGCCTTTACACTTTGGTGGGAATGCGTTTGGTAATTACGGTAACAAGCGCTTCCTTGAAAAAGACGGAATTTCCAAATGATGAATATTTCGTAATCAGTGAAAAACCTGCCTGGGATTTATTAGAGAAATGGTTTGATGTAAATGAAAATTTCGCATATTATTCCTTCAGAATTGCCTGCGGATATGCTGCACATCCATTGGAAGAAAAGTTTGAAACCTGGGCAAAACGCAATCAGATTTCTTTAATAACGATGTTTCCGACGATTGCTTCAGAAAAAGTAGTAAATATCGATATGAGTGTTGGCAGTACCTTGCTGGGAAATCTTTTAGAATACAACGATCCCGAGGTTTCAGAATTTAAATTAAAACAATTTCAAAAACAAAATCCCAAAACCATTTTGCTTAATGGTTATATGGAAGCGCGTCCATTTTATAGCACCGAAGCTTTTAAAAGTGAAGGCAATAACGGCCCGCAATATCGAACTGTACATTTGGGCACCGATTTCTGGGTTCCTGCACAAACTCCAGTTCACTCACCTTTTGAAGGCATTGTAAAGATAATCCATCACAACAATTACGATAAGGATTATGGACCAATGCTAATTTTAGAACACAGTTTTGAAGAAGAGAAATTCTATTCCCTTTATGGACATCTTACTCTTAGTTCGCTAGAAATTCTAAAAGTTGGACAACAAGTAAAACAAGGCGACCTCATCGCATATATTGGATCGCCGAATGAAAATGGCAATTGGGCGCCACATCTTCACTTCCAACTTATTTTGGATCTGTTGGGCAATAATGAAAACTTTAACGGTGTGGCTTTGCCTTCAAAAGTTGAAATTTGGAAAAGTATCTGTCCCGATCCAAATTTTATTTTTAAAGACTTGTCCGCCGGGGCGGAGGAATTGGAAACTACTAAGAAAAATCTGTCTGACAAGAACATTATCAACTTCAGAAAAGAGCATCTCGGAAAAGGCTTAAGTCTTTCCTATGATAAACCGCTGCATATTGTCCGTGGAGAAGGGGTTTATTTGATTGATATTGAAGGTAGAAAATATCTTGACACCGTAAACAATGTAAACCACGTGGGGCATCAGCATCCAAAAGTGGTTTCAGCAGGACAAAAACAAATGGCGGTTTTAAATACAAATACGCGCTATTTACACGAAGAAATCATCGCTTATGCTGAAGCACTATTAAAAAAACTGCCACCACATTTATCGGTAATCCATTTTGTAAATTCAGGAAGTGAAGCCAATGAACTTGCACTGCGAATGGCGAAAACAGTGACTGGTAATAAAGATATTATAGCGATAGAAGTAGGTTACCACGGTAACACAAATGCAGTGATGGACGTGAGTTCCTATAAATTTGAAGGCGAAGGCGGTTTTCCAAAGCCTGAAACAACGCATATTCTTCCGCTCCCCAATTCCTATAGAGGAAAATATACTGGAGAAAATTGTGGCATTGATTACGCCAATCACGCCAAGGAAATCATTGAAAACCTAAAAGCCGAAGGCAAGGAAATCGCAGGTTTTATCGGCGAAACAATGATTAGTTGTGGCGGACAGATTGTTCCTCCAAAAAATTATTTTAAAAAAGTTTATAAGCACGTTCGCGAAGCTGGCGGAATTTGCATTGCAGATGAAGTACAAACAGGTTTTGGAAGAATGGGAAAATCCTTTTGGGCTTTTGAACTTTACGACGTTAAGCCAGATATTGTAACAATGGGCAAACCGGCCGGAAACGGTCATCCGCTGGCAATTGTAGCTTGCACAAAAGAAATTGCTGAAAAATTCAACACAGGAATGGAATACTTCAACACTTTTGGAGGAAATCCGGTTTCGTGTGCTATTGGAAGAAGCGTTTTGGAAGTTATTGAGGAAGAAAATTTACAACAAAACGCTTTAGAAGTTGGCGGTTTTTTAATTGCTGAATTAAAAACCCTTCAAAAACAATTTCCTATTATCGGCGATGTACGCGGCGAAGGTTTATTTTTAGGCTTTGAGTTAAATGATTTCGAAAAAAATCCGATGCCAGAGCATGCTTCCTATTTAGCAAACCGAATGAAACAGCTGGGGATTTTGATGAGTATTGACGGCCCGGATCACAACGTTTTAAAAATAAAACCGCCAATGGTTTTCAGCAGGGATAATGCGGAAGAGCTACTGTTCAGGTTGAAAGTTGTTTTTGGAGAGGATTTTATGTCCTTCGGCTAGGCTTAGGAAAGATTGAAATTTTAATACAGAAAATCTTTGTGTCTTCGCGGCTTTGCGAGCAAATTTTCACGCAAAGCCGCGAAGACGCAAGTATGGTTAAGAATCATTCCTTTTTAATAAATGAGCATAGGCTTCCATCCCTTTTGTGTGTTCAAAAATCACTTTTAAAACCCCAATTATTGGTAAAGAGATAATTGCACCCACCATTCCCCACAAAGTTGAAAAAAGTATAACCCCGAATACCGTCATAAATGGATTTAGATTAATTTCATCACCAATAATCCAGGGAGTGAGAATATAATTTTCAACTAATTGTGCTGCGGTAATTACTCCTATTACAATAAGCGCAGGCGTACTGCCAGCATATAAATAGGATAGTACCACAGCAATACCGCCACCTATAAAATTACCCACATACGGAATGATGGAAAACAGGGCTGCAAACAAAGCTAAAAAAAGTGCAAAAGGAACAGAACCTAAGGTAAAACCTAAGTAATATATCCCAAATAAGAAAAGCATAATTTTGCTCTTTCCTAAAAGATAACTACTAATAATTTTAGCAGATTCACTTAAAAGCGAACCCATTGCAGCGGAATTGGAGGAAAGTTTTTTGAAAAAACCAATAAACATCCTTTTCTGCATTAACAACAAAATAACATATATAAAAATGATGAGCGATTGAGACAATAGATTAAAAATACTCGATAAAAAGGCAGTTGCAAGACTTTCCGTTTTTTGCACCAAACGCTTATTGTTTTCAATGTAATTTTGATAGTCCCAATTTAAATTTTGGTTTGCCCACTGTGAGAGATTGTTTAACTTTTCGCTTGCCTTATCTTTGATTTTAGGCCAGTCGCCGGCAATGTTATTTATCTGTGAACTGATAAGCCAAGAAAGCAGAAAAAAAGCTATAAGCATCAAAACAACAGATAACGTAATGGAGAGCCAATTGGGAAGCCCCCATTGCTTAAATTTTTTTGTTGGTATATCAAGTAGAATTGCAATGATTACAGCCACCAACAAGGGCATCAACAATCCAGCACCCACATAAAACACCGCTAATATTCCGCCTAAAATTAAAAGGGCTTTTATTAAATAACTGCCTGAAATATTTATTTTTGACTCGCTCAAAATAGATTTTTTATGTAAGATTAAGAATTTAATCCCTTAAAGTAAATTTAGCGGAAAATTACAGAAATAATCTATTGTATCTTTTAATAATAGCTATGCGATTAAACTTTTACGCAAATACGCACCTATAAACTTCTTTCTTATGAAAAAACTTTTTCTTCTAGCATTTTTAACGCTCACGTTAAATGCAGTTTCCCAAACCGAAACCACGGACAAAAAAGCGATTCTATCTGTCTTAACTGCACAAGAAAAAGCTTGGAATCAATTTGATCTTGAAGGATATATGCAAGGCTACTGGAAGAGCGATTCCTTAAAATTCTACGGCAGAGGCGGCCTTGCAAAAGGTTGGCAAAAAACGCTTGACAACTATAAGAAAGGATATCCCTCAAAAGAATATACCGGAACCTTAGAATTTACCGTCGATGCAATTACGAAGATTGAAGAAAACTCCTATCACGTAATGGGTCAATATCATCTCATTAGAAGTGCGGGTGATGTAAATGGTGTTTTCTTGATTATTTTCAAAAAAATTGATGGCGATTGGCGCATAATCGCAGATATGAGCTGTTAATTCCCTTTTATCCGTTTCCAAAGATCTGAGAGAAGTCTTTTACCTTCGCTTCTATCTTTGGGCTCTTCGGTAACAACTAAGCCATCTTCTTTTTTGTCAAGCCGAAAACTAAAAGCATATTTTTCAACGCTCTGGTCCACACTCATCATTCCAAAACGAAGATCGTTTAGATAAACTCCATCTTCTTTTTCCGAAATAGTGTACCAACCTTGGGTAATTTTTATAAGCCGCTGCACTTTGTCTTCATTCACTAAATCTCCAAGCGCTTCGTGATTTTTTGGATGTGGAAAAAACTGAATTGGCTTGGTATCAAAAAAAGAATAGTCGCCAATTAAAAAAGCATCTTTGGTTTCCACGTTTGCCGTCCATAAAATTGTATTCAACGGGCTAGGTTTGGTTTGCAACTCCAGATAAGCAATGTCTTGATCTTTTAAAGCATTTTCAAACTTAAAATATGTAATTCCCTTGAGTATTAAAGTTAACACCATATAAGCGCTACTCACAATTAAACCAAGGTTATTGAATCTTCGCCGTTTGATACTTCCTCGTTTCTGGAGCATCGCCAAAATCAAGAAAATTAAAAACGGTACGGTATAAAGTGGATCAATTACAAAGATGTTTTTATACGCCAACCGAAGATCTAGTGGCCAAAAGAGCTGCGTTCCCCAAGTGGTATGCGCATCGAGCAACGGATGCGTCACGAAACAAAGGAACCAAAACCAAAACCATTCCTTCAAACTTGCACGTTTATCCCAAAGTGCAAGCAGCCAAGCGAAAAGAAATCCAAAAACTACCGAAAAAACGATGGAATGTGTAAATCCGCGATGGATTTCCAATGCAGAAACGGTGCCGGTAAAATAGCTTGAAATTACATCCAAATCTGGAATGGTTCCCGCAATCGCGCCCAAAACCATTGCTTTATTTCCAATCTTCTTTCCTAAAACTGCTTCCCCAACGGCAGCACCTAAAACAATTTGTGTTACTGAATCCATTTTCGCAATCTAATCAACTATTTCCATTTTCTTCAACAAAAAAGAAGCGTTCATATTCTGGCAGATTCCCGGCTTAAAAGTATAGTCGAAAAAGAGTTCGCCATTTTCAATGCGTGCATCAAAGAAATAGTTTTTTACTTCTGGCAATTCTTCGGCGGCAACACACAGGCTTAAATCGTGGGTGGCGATAATTCCTGTGGAATTACTAGCTACCAACTTTTCAACAAATTTGCGGGAGCCGATAGCTTTATCGGTACTGTTTGTTCCTTTTAGAATTTCATCAAGGATTATAAAATAACGATCGGTTTTTATTTCGTCAACAATAAATTTTAAGCGTTTTAATTCACTGAAAAAGTAGGATTCATCGTCGGTCAAGCTATCTGTTGTCCGCATACTGGTGATGAGCTTTATCGGGTTGTATTCCGCTTTTTCCGCACAAACGGGTAATCCGATATTTCCCATTACAATTTGAAGCGATACAGTTCTTAGGAAAGTACTTTTCCCCGCCATATTCGCGCCGGTAACAATGAAGAATTCTTCTGAATTAATCTGGATATCATTGCGAATCATTGTCGAGTCATTCAATAGCGGATGTCCCGCACCTTTTACTTTTAGAACAGGATGTCTATCATTAATTTCTGGGAAAATATAGTTGGGATGGTTAAAATTGAAATTACCCAAACTGCTATATGAGTCAAAAAATGTAATGACGTCAAACCACATTGGCACACTTTCTTTATGTTCTTCAATCCAGCGCTCAATATTGTAGCTCTGGCGTAGATCTCGTAACATAAATCCGTTTGCGATTACGCCAATTAGCATATTGCTTCGCTGATCTAAGGCATCCAAATGTTTGGCGAATTTCCTTAAAATTGCAGAAGCATTTACTGATGAATTAACAATAAGATTCTTTTTTTGGGAAAGTAATTCCGAAGAGAATTCCTGAGTTTCAATCTCTAAAATAAGTTTATGAAATTGCTCAAAAGTGCTCTGTATTTTTCCTGTGTGGGAGGAAAGATCATTTACCTTTTTTAAATATTTCGCTGAAATTGCCAGCCCCAAAAAGAACCAGCCACCAATTGCATAACCCGAAACTAAATCGAGATAGTTCAATACAATCAAGCCTAAGGAAATGATTGAAAAAATAGGCGCAACCAACTTGATCCATTTCGGTACAAAAATTTTATAATCTTTCAGCCAACTGGTAACTTCCGTTGCGGAAACCTCTGTTTTAACCAAGGAAGCAATTGCCGAAAACCGCTGCCTCCATTTTGGCATTTCAGACAATTCCTTTATCGCTTCTTGTTTTTCTGGGATAGAATCGATTTTATTTTCTGTAAAAAGTTTCGCCAAGAAATCGGAACCACTTTCCAAAGCAGTCCTATTTAGATACTGAAAGAAAGAACCGCGACCAAACAGATCAATATCCTGACTGTAAAAATGGAGCGGATCACTATACTTTTCGCCGGCAGGCAAATGATGGAAAACACGACTTAAAACTTCCAGTTCAGTTTCATTTTGTGCTATCAAGGCTTTCTCTAGATCACGTTTATGTTGCAATTCGCTGTGTTTTGTAACCAAATAAATGAAGACTGCTATTGCGACAACGATAATGGGGAGTATCACTTTTATGTTTCCGAAGAAAAAATAAACACCAAAGCAAGCCACCAAAAAAACCAGCAGTCTAAGCGTGCTGGAAAAAGCGAGTTTATGCTTTAAGTTTTTTAATTCCGCTGAATGGGTTTCTATTTGTTGCTTGTAAAAATCTGAAGGTTTATTCATTATCTTTTTGTTGAAACCTAACAGGTCTTCCTCCTACGCTAAAAAAGCTTCGGCGGACAAGTTCCGATCTGTTAGGTTTACATTTTATCCAGTTCGGTTTGTAATTTTTTGGTAAGACTTTTTACTACTAGATCATAAGAATGATCTACTAATTCAGTGAGCAATTTGGGTGATAAATTTCTTTCCAATTCCACGGTATTCCAGTGTTTTTTATTCATATGATAACCAGGAACTATCAAGCCATCGTATTCTTCTCGCAGTTCAATTGCGCGTTCTGGATCACACTTTAAGTTGGCCGTTGCAGGATGAGTATCTAAACCTGCCAGCGCAAATATTTTATCCATTACCTTAAAAACCAGGGTTTGTTCGCCAAAGGGGAAAGATTCGGTGACGCCTTTTTTGGCAATGCAATATTCTCTGAATTGTTCTATGTTCATACTATTGTATTTAGACCTACAAGGAGCCCGCTGAAAATGCGGGGAACACCTTGCAGGAAGGCAAAAAATTTTGGGGTTTGGTATTTATTTTTTCAACTTTGGGGTTTCCTCTGCAGCGTATAAAGCCGAATAATCCAGTTTCCAATTAATAGTTTGCACCAAAGTTTCCATAAGCTGAATGGTTTCCAAAGCCTGTTTTGAGGCTTCATTAAACAAGCCGGTTTCTGGAATTTTATCTACTATATGTTTTTTGGCTTCTTGGTTTATGTCCGTTAAATCGCTCGCAGTAAAAGGATTTGCCCAACCTTCACGTTTGTCATAATATTTAAAATCAGTTTCAATGGTAAGTAATTCGGGTTGTGGAAAATTAGTTAAGGTTATGGTTCTATTTTTTGTATCGGCATGCATTTTCACCTTAGTAAGATCGAAGCCAATATGTGCTTTTGCTTCAATTAGAACAAGCGCTTTCTTTTTTCCTAACACTAAATTGAGCCATTTGTCTTTTACATTTTCGTAGTAGAAGATTTCAGAAAAATCACCTTCCACAGTAATGAATTTGCAGACGCTGCGGATTTTCTCCATTAAAATAACGGACTGCGTACTGACCTTTTCTTTTTTTCCACCGCCAAAACGAGCGAAAACAAAGTAAGCCACCACAGCGCCCACGGCTAAACCTATAAACAGATATTCCATAACATTATTTTCCTATACTTCCCAAATGCGTGTTCTTAAAACTATCCGGATATTTTAATCCATATCCAAAAATTCTGTCCATTGCAGCGTGGGAAAACAAAATTACACCTATTAAAATTAACAATGAATTATCGAAGTAAAAACCTATCAAGCCAATAAATATGGCCACGGCTTTGTGATGAAAAATATTGTAGGTGAAAGCACCGATTTTTGTATTAATCAAATATCCAATCGCACCAATATCTGGAGTTAGAATTAACACCAGAAACCACCACCAGACATAGTCGAGTTGTGAAAAGAGAACAATCCCCAAAATAAATTGGGCTAATTCTTCAATTTTTAATGTTGTTTGCATTTTTAGATTATTTTATATAAAACCGGCTTACTAGGCGAGGCATCGTTGTGAAACGAAGCCATCTGTAAATTTAAAAGATAACTTCCATCGCTAATTGAATCTGGAACATAAATCAATTCAGTAATTGTGCAATCTTGGCGTGGGTTTTCTGGATAATTCCAAAATGTCTTGTGCGCCAAAAGTTTCCCTTCGTCTTTTTCCTTGTCAACTGAAGGTAAATCTATTAGCAAGTGTTTCACTCCTATTTTACGTAGAAACAAAGCTGCTTTTTCGTGAAGAAACGGCCAATTGGTATTAGACCAATGCTTTGATTTTTTAACAGAATTATTAGGAAGTGTTCTGATAATAATAGCTTCGGGAGTCTTTCCATCTAATACTTTTTTGATGCTTTCTTCGGAAATAACTCCATCATCACCCACTTTTTCAGGTTTTACGGAAATCACTTCGGCTAAAAAAAAGAAGGTTTTTAAGGCGTCATTTACGGAGTGAAATTCTTCTGAAATATGTCCAAAACATTCGGTATGCGTGCCGTGAGCGTGCGGATTGAAAAATATATTATTGAAATTAACCGATGCACCTTCCGAAACTTTGGCTGTCCAATCATCCATTTTCACTGGTTCGATTTTCGGTTCGCTTAGATACCAAGCCAACGGATTTTCTTCGGAAGCACGTAATGGAATTGAAATATCCAAAGGTTTGGAAAGATCAACTTTTATAGTTTGATTGTTAATTTCAATTGTAGTTTTCATTTCTTAAAATTTCAATTATTTAAACCTCACAGGTTTGATTGCTTCGTTTCTCACAATGACTGAGGTCTAATTTACGCTAAACCATAAACAAATCGGAAGCAATCCCATCACTCAAAAACTTGCCTTTTTTTGAAACTTTCAAGGTTAGGTTTTCTAGGATTAGCAATTCATTTTGCAAAGGGTTTTCAGCCTGTTTTAAAAGGTATTCAGAATACGTTATTCCGAATTCACTTTCAACTTTTTCCAAAGACACACCTTTTTTGGTGCGTAAGCCGGTCATTATATATTCGTTGTATTTATCTTCAATTGAAAGGGTTTCACTTTTAGAAGGTAATATGCCTGCTTCAATACTTTTGATATATTTTGTATTGTTTGAAACATTCCAACTTCGGGATTTTCCGTCATATCCGTGTGCTGAGGGACCAATGCCCAAATAGGGTTTACCTTCCCAATAAGCGGTATTATTCCTGGAATGGAAACCTGTCTTGCCAAAATTTGAAAATTCGTAATTATCCAAACCGGCTTTTTCAGTTTCCTCCACTAAAATCTCATAATGTTGTTTGGAGATGTCTTCATCAACAGGCGGCACGATTCCCTTATCGATGAATTTCTTTAAAGCAGTTCTTGGCTCAACGGTTAAAGCATAACACGATAGATGAGGCACATTCAAGCTGAGAGCAATTTCAAGGTTTTTCTTCCAACGTTCATTCGTCATTCCCGGAATTCCATAAATTAAATCGATGCTGATGTTTTCAAAATATTTCTTTGCTTCCTTTATACATTCCAAAGCTTCTGTGGCATTGTGGGCGCGGTTCATTAGCTTTAAATCTTCTTGAAAAAAGGATTGAATTCCGATGCTGAGGCGGTTAATAGGTGAATTCGCTAATTCCTGAATTAGAGTAGGTGTTAAATCGTCTGGATTTGCTTCAATGGTAATTTCTGGAGTTTTAGAAACGCTATAATTCTTATAAATAGCATCAAAAATCTGCTGCAATTCTTCCGAAGAAAGTAAACTGGGCGTACCACCCCCCAAATAAATAGTTTCTACTTTTCCACCTATCTCATCTTTCCGAAGCATTAGTTCTTTGCAGAGCGCATTGACCAATTCTCCTTTTTTCTTTAATGAAGTTGAAAAATGAAAATCGCAGTAATGACACGCCTGTTTACAAAAGGGAATATGGATGTAAAGCGATGCTTCTGCAGTGTTAATAATCCTTTTGTCCAATTTATTTTCTATCATTTAAAAATTACTTCAGAAGAAGATAAGCCATTTTCAAAACCGTTAAACAGTTGCAAAATAGCGCTCAATCTTTTTATAAGTTCAAAATTACTTATATTTTTACCTCTAAGCGTATTTCTAGATGAAATAGCGCTATTTAAAAATTTTAAAAAAATCAGAATTTTCGATGCATAAATATTTCAGTTTACTCTTCCTTTTATTTTTTTCGAACACTTTATTAATAGCCCAAGAAAAACAGGACAAACTAAAAGTAGGCTATGCCGGGTCGGCACCATTTGTGATGCATAGCGAAAAAGAGGAAGGTATTGTTATAGATATCTGGAAAGAAATTGCTTTCGGAATTAACAGAAATTATAATTTAATAGAGTATAAATCCGTGGCAGATGGTATAAAAGCAATTGACAATAAAGAACTGGATATTCTTATTGGGCCAATCACAATAAACTCTTCCAGAGCGGCTTTGGTCAATTTCTCACAACCTTACTATAACACGGAACTCGCTATTTTAGCGCCAGTGGTGAAAACTAGTTTTTGGGGTAAAATAAAACCGTTTATGTCTACAACATTTTTATATGCGGTAATAGGGCTATTGTTTATATTAACCTTTGTAGGCTTTTTGTTTTGGGCGGTTGAGGGTAGAAAGTATCCTGAAGAATATGGCCAAGGCGTTGTTAAGGGCACAGCTTCGGGAGTTTGGTTGGCCGTCGTAACAATGACTACCGTAGGTTATGGTGATTTGGCACCACGGAGTGCTGCAGGAAGATTTATATTGGGCGCTTGGATGATAACTTCATTGATTTTAGCGACTTCTTTTGTGGCTGGAATTGCTACAACATTTTCAAAAAGCACAAGCGACGATAAAACAATTACTGGGCTTACACATTTAGAAAACAAAAAAGTAGCCGTTCCCAATTACAAAAAGATCATCGATAAAGTAAGAGACGTGGGCGGATCTCCAGTTGCAGTTGGAGACGTTTCAGAGGGCTACCAAATGTTATTGGACAAGAAAGTTGACGCCGTTATTTATGATGCAATCCCATTGGAATATATTTTTGAAGATGATAAAAAAGATGATTTTGTATTGAGTAAAAAAAGAATTGAGCCTCAATATTACGGTTTTCTCTTTCCTATTGGAAGCGATTTAAAAAGGAAAGTGGATCTCCAAATAATAAATCTACAGGAGAACCAGGAAATTACCCATATTGTGGAAGATTGGATTTCTAGGAATTAGAAAGCCCCCTTCCCCCAAAGGAGGAGAATAAACCTCGTTTTTTTAAAATTGATCAACAGTTCACTGCCAACTGCAACTCCCGATAGCTATCGGGACTGCTACTTTTTTATTTAACGCGGTCTTCATTCTGCTTAACAAAAGCTGCCCAACCTGTGTAGTTTTTGCCAACTTCAACTTTCCCCATATTGTAGAAGTGACAAACCGCAGCTGCAAGTCCATCCGTGCTGTCTAGATTTTTGGGCAGTTCTTTTAGACCTAAGAGACTTTGTAGCATTTTGGCTACTTGTTCCTTAGTTGCATTTCCGTTTCCAGTGATGGCCATTTTTATTTTTTTGGGCGAATATTCCGTTATAGGAATCTCTCGTGAAAGTCCGGCAGCCATTGCAACTCCCTGCGCCCGACCGAGTTTTAACATAGACTGAACGTTTTTTCCAAAGAAAGGTGCTTCAATTGCAATTTCGTCTGGATTATGGGTGTCAATAAGCTCAATGGTACGTTCAAAAATGAGCTTCAATTTCAAATAATGATCGTCATACTTTTTAAGTTGAAGTTCGTTCAACTGCAGAAACTGCATTTTCTTTCCTATTACTTTAATCAACCCAAAACCCATAATAGTGGTTCCGGGATCGATTCCTAAAATGATTTTCTCTGTTTTCATCTATGGTGTAAAATAACGAATATAATTTTACTAAAGTTCGTTTTAAAGCAAGTCATTTTATTGTCTTTATTAATTAGCAAGACTCTTTTTTCGATTTGCTAAGTCGCTTCCTACCACGATTATAGTATTCTAAAATCTTGAAAATTGGTCTAAAAATTATGCTATTCTTTATATTTGTATAATCTATTCTCTTTGAAAATAAAAAAACTGCACTCGCGGTATATAATGAAAAGTAGCAACATCTTCAGAAAAGGAATTCCCGTTTCAGTCTCATTAGACGATACCATGGAGCGTGAAGGTTCTTTATCTGGAAACCAAAACAATAAAAAAAGAATCTTTACAATCGCTTGTTTGGCTGTTGTAGTTGCTATTTGCATCAGTTTTATTGCCAAATTCTTAGTCCATCTAATTAGCCTAATTACAAATATTTCCTTTTTTGGAAATTTCTCTATGGAGCATACAAGCCCGGGAGATAATTATCTGGGGCTTCTGGTGATTATTGTTCCGGCTATTGGTGGTTTGATTGTGGGTCTTATGGCTTATTATGGTTCTAAAGCTATCCGTGGGCATGGGATTCCAGAAGCTATGGAACAAATACTGACCAACCAAAGTAAAATAAATCCTGCCATTACCTATTTAAAGCCAATTTCGTCTGCCATATCCATTGGTACCGGTGGTCCTTTTGGTGCGGAGGGTCCTATTATTGCCACGGGGGGCGCTTTAGGATCCACTTTGGGGCAACTGCTTCGTATTACCGATAACGAACGAAAGATTTTATTGGCAGCCGGTGCCACGGCCGGGATGGCTGCTATCTTTGGAAGTCCTGTGGCTGCAATCTTTCTGGCCATTGAATTGCTACTTTTTGAATTTTCCCCACGATCCTTTATCCCCGTTGCGTTGGCTTGTATCACGGGAGCCGCTGGACATCACTTTTTGTTTGGGCCACAGGTTGTCTTTCCTATTGAATTTGCAATACAATTTCCCTCAAACACTGCTCTTTTTGTTTATAGCCTGATGGGGATTGTCATTGGTTTATTGTCCGTACTTGCCACAAAAATAGTTTATCTCATTGAAGATGGTTTTGAAAAACTTCCGGTTCATTGGGCTTGGTGGCCTGCCATTGGTGGACTGGGAGTAGGCTTAGTGGGTTATTTCTCGCCTCGAACTCTGGGTGTGGGTTATGACAATATTATTGATGTACTTTCTGGAACAATGACTCTGAAAGTCCTTCTTTCGCTTTGTATTTTGAAATTTATTTCGTGGGCCATTGCTTTGGGTAGCGGTACATCGGGCGGTACACTTGCCCCATTAATGACAATTGGTGGGGCTGCCGGAGCTCTAATTGGAATTCAGATAATTCAATGGTTTCCAAATTCAGGTGTCGTCCTTCCCCTTGCAGCCTTGGTTGGTATGTCCGCTATGTTTGCCGGTTCGTCTCGTGCCTTCCTTACCTCCATCGTCTTTGCACTTGAAACCACTGGGCAATCCAATGCCTTGTTACCTTTATTGGCTGCCTGCACCGCTGCATATTTTGTGTCTTATTTTATTATGGAAAACACTATAATGACTGAAAAAATGGCGCGCAGAGGTGTCTCAACTCCACTTTCCTATGTGCCTGATGCGTTGGAAAAATTGAGAGTGGAACAAGTCTTGGACGATAGTGGAATAATTATCGGCGAAGAAAACACCATTCAAGAAGTCCGCGAATGGCTCAGCCAAGAGGAAGACTATCAACCTGATTACTTCGTTGTTTCCAACATTGCCGGAGAATACAAAGGAATTTTAAGCTCCTCAAAACTGTTGAGCAAAAATCATATCCAGGAAAACCAAGTAGGAACCTTAACCACTCATAGCAACATACACATAAAAACCACCGACACATTGCGAACTGCAGTTGAAACAATGGCAAGAGAAAATATAGATGTGCTACCTGTAATCTCTAACAAAAATAAAGAAATAATTGGCGTTCTATCCTACCGCGATATCCTTGCAACCTATAAATATAGCTTGGAGGAACATCTTAAAAAACACCCCAATGTTTCTTTAAAACGAAGAGGATTAAAAATAGTTTTAAGAGGAAAAAAGCTAAGAACCTATTTACGAGGTAAATAGAAATATAAGGGCTTTACATCTCTAAAAATTTCTAAAGTTATGCGAGACTATCCATCTAGGTTTTCTACTTAAACTGAACTAACGTGTCTGCTAGTCAGGAAATAATACAGAATTTCAATATAACATATAAAAATCTAATCGTATTATGTAAAATGGCGTAATTTTAATAGTCGCTTGGCCATAAGCTGTCTGCTAAAGTTGTTACTTTTGTTTAAATTTAGATTTTGTGGTAAAAATTAAGATAGAAATCTTAAGCGTATAATCTTAAAGAAATTCCCGTCTTACAAAACCCTATCTGATACTACTTAAAAAAGTAATCCCAAAAAATAGGAACAACCTTATAGCAAGCATTTTTAATGAACAAACCTTTTCGTTTTAAAGAATTTACGATTGAACAAGATCGTTGCGCAATGAAAATTGGAACTGATGGAGTTTTGCTAGGAGCTTGGGTTTCTTTAGAAAAAAATCCTTTTGCAATTTTGGATATTGGTGCTGGCACAGGAATTATAGCTTTGCAATTAGCCCAACGTTCCAATGCCGAAATGATCGATGCCCTTGAAATTGAAGAAAATGCCTTTGAACAATGTGTTGACAATTTTGAAAACTCACCTTGGGGCGATCGTCTTTTTTGCTATCACGCTTCTTTGGAAGAATTTATTGAGGAAATTGATGATAAATACGATCTTATAATTTCGAATCCTCCATTCTACTCTGAAGATTACAAAACCTCCAATGACTCTCGTGATATTGCTCGTTTTAACGATGCATTACCATTTGATGAATTAATTGATAGCGCTTCACGATTACTTTCAGACGAAGGAATTTTTGCAGTTATCATTCCACGGAAAGAAGAAGAGCGTTTTATAAAAATGGCTTCGGAAGTAAACATGTTTCCAAACAGAATTTGCAGGGTTCGGGGGAATGATGCATCTGAAGAAAAAAGAAGCATACTAGAATTTTCGTTTGAAAAGACACCTACAAAAATTGAAAATCTAACCATCGAAACTTCACGTCACGATTTTACCGAAGATTACCAAAATCTAGTAAAAGATTTTTATTTGAAGATGTAGTTCGCATCTATTTATCTGCTAACTGATTGTTAAGCTGAATACAGCCTTGCTTTATCCCACTCATTAAATATCTAGTTATATTTAATTGAACATACACATCAATTTATCCCAGGACAGTTACATTGATACGGTTCCCCCCTTCCGCCAAAGTCATAGCCCAGGGTAATCTGGTGGTAGCCGCCGTTATCGAACCTTACGTTGCCGCTCTGGTAGGAATAGGTATAGGCAAACAAAAAGTTCTTGTAGTTGATGCCCAGCACCGGGGTAATGTAATTAAGCTTCTGCCCCTTGGTCTCCATCCCGCTGCGATATTCGGCGCCGTCCAGGCTCCTTCGGTAGGAAAGCCCGCCCCAGAGCTCTCCGAAGTCCATTTTCCGATAGGCCTTAAAGTTGATGTCCACCGCCTGTTCCCCCATTCGTTCGCTCCACTGGAA